>NZ_CP016539.2:92500-1292500 GCF_001687605.2 Planococcus plakortidis | reverse complement strand
CGCCGACCGTTGTTGTTTTCTTGCTCGCCAACCCACGAGCTACGGCATTCGGACGATAGCCGAGTTCTTCGATCACTTTCAGTACTTTTTTTCTTGTGGCCGGTTTTACATTTTGGTTGCCATTCACTACCCGGGAGACGGTAGCCATGGAAACATTTGCCTCGCGTGCCACATCATAAATCGTAACGGTCATTTTGCGCCCTCCTGTTCCATTCTTTCATTCAATGATACGATAACCGCTTTATGAATATCAACTCTTATTATGTATTGCAGTAACGCTTATGGGGAAAGTTCATGAAACTGTCCATCTTTTGGGCCTGATTCCACATTCTTTCCCCGCTGCTACTCCTCTATAAAAAATAAAAAAGCCGGAACGAGTCCGGCTCTTGCTTATACTTTCAATTCATACTGCTTCATGAACTTCATCAATGAATCGTAGTATTCATCGAATTGCGGCAAGCTCATTTGCTGCTGTGCGTCAGAAAGTGCGACTGCAGGATCCGGGTGGACCTCAGCCATCACCCCATCAGCTCCGATAGCGATTGCCGCTTTGGCAGCAGGCAATAACAAGTCGCGGCGGCCAGTAGAATGTGTTACATCTACGAATACCGGCAAATGCGTTTCCTGTTTCAAGATCGGCACTGCGGAAATATCAAGTGTGTTGCGCGTCGCTTTTTCGTATGTGCGGATTCCACGCTCGCAAAGGATGATCTGGTCATTTCCGTTAGCGATGATGTACTCAGCTGCCTTGATGAACTCATCGACCGTCGCAGACATGCCGCGCTTCAATAGCACCGGTTTGTTGATCTGCCCAACAGCTTTTAATAGCTCGAAGTTCTGCATATTGCGTGCGCCTACTTGAACGACATCCAGGTAATCCAATGCTTCTTCCAAGTGATGTGGCGTCACGATTTCCGTCACGACACCAAGTCTGTATTGATCAGCTGCTTTTTTCAGCATCTTCAAGCCTTCTAATCCTAGGCCCTGGAAATCATATGGCGATGTACGCGGCTTGTATGCCCCGCCCCGGATCAATTTTAACCCTTTGTCGCTGATGGCTTGTGCTACTTGATCGACTTGCTCTTGAGACTCAACAGCACACGGGCCGAAGATGAATGATGGTGCGCCTTCGCCAATGTTCTCGCCATTGACGGAAACGATTGTGTCTTCCGCCTTTTTCTTGCGGGAAACAAGAAGTGCTTTCCGGCTATCCTCTTCTTGCATATCAAGTGCGGATTTGAAGATTTCCTTGAAAATATGGTCGACTGTCTTTTGGTCGAGCGGACCATTGTTATTTTCTTTCAATAGGTTCAGCATATGGCGCTCGCGTAATGGATCGTACTTTGTAGCGCCTTGCTTTTCCTTGATTTTCCCGATCTCCTGGATCACGGAAGCTCTCTCGTTGATAAGAGAAAGAATTTGCAGGTTCACTGCATCCACTTGTTCTCTAAGCTGTTCCAATTCTGTATGACTCATTCTCCACTTCCCCTTTCAAGAGTGACGCTTTTAATAGGTGTCATATTAACACGATATGACCATTATAAGCAAACTATTCAGGAAAGTCACGAATTATGTTTAGCGATTCAACGCGCTAAAGCGTTTTCATTGTGAAGATCCCATCGCAAAGCCACTAGTAGCACGGGATATTGTTGCAGAATTAATTCTTTTTCCATAGAAAAACGGATGGAATCATTCCATCCGTTTTCGTTGGTCAGGCATTGGAAGCTAAGCAATGAATTCCTTCATCGCTTTGCTTTTGATCTTGTTATGGCTCGCATGCCAGTCGACTTGCTCGCTGGCAAAATGGAAGAGTTGAGGGGATTCATGGCGAATCCCTGTTATTTCCTCGATTGACGCCGAAAGCTCTCTGTCTTCCTGGACGACAAGATAAAGGAATAATTGATGGGGATGCAATGATGCATACTCTGAATACTCTTTCCATGCGCCTGCTGAGACCGGACAAGTGCTGCTATGCTTGAACAGCCAATAATGCTGTTCACGGCCCACCGCTTGCTTAAGCTCATCCAAGTTCCTCACATGTACAAAGTTTTCCATTTCAACCGCTCCCAAAATTAATTCTTTTTGTTCTGATTGCTTTGTGAATTTGAAGATCCTTTTGTATTTGAAGACCCTTGGGAATTCGAAGACCCTTTTGAAGTTGAAGATCCTTGTGATGCCGAAGAACCTTTAGCGCTAGAGGAAGATTTTGAATCAGCCGAACTTTGCAGGCTTGCAGAAGCATTCGTGCCTGCTGATGTTTTCGAATCGTTATGGCTTGATTTGTTTTCTTCCTTCACTTCTTCGACCGCTTCTTTCAAGGCGTTCGCTGTAGATGTGAATGCATCGTTTCCTGCTTTGTCGCCGTTAGCGGTTTTGTTTTGGACGGTTTCCAACAACTCCACGCTTTCTTCGCCTTCGGATGAAGCAGTTCCATCATCCATCGGTGAGCTACTGCCTTTCATGCTCTTAACCTTATCAACTACTTTCGTCGATTGCTCTTTCAATTGCTGCGTGAAACCAGGGTTGTCCGTCGAATCGCCGGATTCTTTGGACTGCTGTGCTTTTTCCTTGAACGTGGTGGCTTGCGTCTTCAAGTCAGCCTGAAGTTCTTTCCCTGCTTTAGGAGCGAAGAACAAGGCCGCTGCTGCCCCGACCAAGCCGCCGACGATCATGCCTGTCAAGAAGCCGGATCCGCCGTTCGATTCTTCATAATCGTATAAATCGTCATAGCGGCTCGATGATCCGTACGATTGCGGTACAAATTGGCTTTGTTCATACTGTCCGCCTTGGTCGTTGTACTTGCCGCCTTGCGTATAGTATTCGCCGTTGTATTGGGATTCATTATAATCAGGTTTTGAATAGGTATTTTTATTTTTTCCCATTGTCCATTCCTCCATTATATTCGTGATTTGATGGTATTAATATTGGTCGCTGCTGCCCGGCAATTTCTTTTGGCCAGGTACTGGCGCGTATTGCTCTGTGTTGCGCGTCTGGTAGACTTTGCGTTCTTTCCATTTGTCCGCGATGCCCATTGCGACATTGCTCCACTGGACCACTTGGGCGATTTTGTCTTCATTCTGCTCGACTTGCACGCCGACGCGTGAAGTGATGTGGCGCACTGTAGAGTTCAGGTCTGTCACAGAATTCCCGACACCTTTGACTGCATCGACTACACCGTTCAATTTCTCTGATTTGACAGTGATGTCTTCAGCGAGTTCGTTCGTTTTATGCAATAGGTTCGTCGTCTCCAACGTAACCCCCTGCAATTGGTTTTCCAGCCCTGAGACAGTTCCGGAAACCTCTTTTAACGTGTTCTTGAGTGAATTCAAAGTCATCGCCAACGCTACGCATAGAATTAAGAATCCAATAGCGGCGACAATCGCGGCAATGTAAAGCAAGATTGACCAATCCATTCCGTTTCCTCCTTCGATTTTAGATAAATTTCGTATACCTGTTTTCTACCCTGCCCTATATGGGTTTAAACACGCCTCTATTGTTATTCGGCAAAAGCTTTTAAATGCCTGCCACTCCCCTATAATATTTTGCGATTCCTGCCCAGTTCTTTTTATGCCATAGAAAAAAGCCTGACCATATGTAATGGTCAGGCTTTTTTCGGCATTGCCAGCACATCTTCATAAGCTTGCTGGAATTTCGTTACATCCCCAGCTCCCATGAAAAGGTATACTGCATTATCATGGATTCTTAATTTTTCAACCTCATCCAATTGCAGGAGTTGGCTGCTGTCGATTTTTTCCTGGAGGTCCCGGATAGTTAAAGTTCCAGCTTCTTCTCTGGCAGAGCCGAAAATATCACATAAATAGACATGATCCGCCTCTTGCAGGCAATCTGCGAATTCCTGGAGGAAAGTCTGGGTACGGCTGAATGTGTGCGGCTGGAAGATTGCGATCAGTTCGCGATCCGGATACTTTTGGCTGGCTGATTGCAACGTGGCGCGAATCTCGGTCGGATGGTGGGCATAATCGTCGATGAGCACCCGGTCCCCGATGACGGTTTCAGTAAAGCGGCGCTTGACACCTTCATAACTCACGAATTGGCGTTGGATGATTTCTGCCGGGATGCTTTCGTACTGGCATAGCGAAATGACAGCGAGTGCATTCAAAACGGCATGGTCCCCATACATCGGGATGGTGAACGTATGGAAGAATTCGTTGCGGATGACGACATCGAATGTCGTCCCTTCCGTCGTTTTGACGATATTGCGGGCCTGGAAGTCGTTTTCTTCGCCAAATCCATAATAGACGACCGGAACAGGTGCCTGGATTTGCTGCAGGTATTCATCATCTCCGCAAGCGATGATGCATTTCTTCACTTGCTGCGCCATTTCCTGAAACGCCTTGAAGACATCATCGATGCTGCCGAAATAATCGGGATGATCGAAGTCGATATTCGTCATGATGGCATAGTCGGGATGATACGCCAAGAAGTGGCGGCGGTATTCACACGCTTCCGCTACAAAGAAATGTGATTCTTCCTGTCCCGACCCCGTACCGTCACCGATCAAGTATGAGACGGGCTTGTAACCGTTCAGCACATGCGCCATAAGGCCCGTGGTCGAAGTTTTTCCATGTGCGCCAGTGATGGCGACCGAAACGTATTGCCTCATCAAGTCACCGAGGAATTGATGATACCGGATGATCGTCGCGCCGCTTTCACGGGCTTTGACCAGCTCTGGATGCTCGTCGTTAAATGCATTTCCGGCGACGATCGTCATGTCCTGCGAAATGTTTTCCGGATCGAAAGGCAAAATCGTAATGCCTCTTTCCCGCAGCCGCTCTTCCGTAAAGAAATGCTGTGCGATATCAGAGCCTTGCACCGATTCGCCCATATCGTGCATGATTTGGGCCAGCGCGCTCATGCCGGAGCCTTTAATGCCCGTAAAATGTAATACTGTCATAAATGAACCTCCTGTGGGAGTGGAAAATTAGTCTAGTCAAACCGCCTGTGCGGAATCAATAGCTGGATGGTTTTTCACAATGCTCCGATTATAACACAAACTCGGGAGGCACTGAAATAATCAATAATTCCTGTAATTCCGGCGGCGCCTAGGTTCAACGGAACACTTCTTCGATATCGCTTTCAGTAATGAGTACCGTTCTTGCTTTGCTGCCATTCTGTTCGGAGATAAAGCCATATTCTTCGATCAAATCCATTAAGCGGGCAGCCCGGTTATAGCCGATATGGAATTTTCGCTGCAACAAGGATGTCGATGCGCTTCCTTGTGACATGATGAAACGGCAGGCTTCCTCGAACAAATCATCCTGTTCGGAAGGCGATTGGCTGCGCTGGATCAATTCCTCTTCTTTGAAAATATAGTCGGGTTCTCCTTGAGCACGGACATGGGCGATGACGTTTTCAATCTCGTCATCTGTCACGAACGTTCCCTGTAAGCGATTTGGCGCGGCCATGCCGTTCCCCAAATACAGCATATCCCCCCGCCCGAGCAAACGCTCGGCTCCCTGCGTATCGAGGATCGTCCGGCTATCGACTTGTGACGAGACCGAAAAAGCGATGCGCGTCGGGATATTGGATTTGATCAACCCTGTAATGACGTCCACCGACGGGCGTTGCGTAGCGATCACTAAATGGATTCCGCAGGCACGTGCTTTTTGGGCGATGCGGCAAATGGAATCTTCCACGTCTGAAGGCGACATCATCATCAAATCGGCCAATTCATCGATGACGATCAGGATATACGGCAGATGTTGTGCCGGATGCCCTTTGTCGTTGACCATTTTGTTATAGCGCTCCAGATCGCGCACTCCTGTATGGGCGAAAAGTTGATAACGGCGTTCCATTTCCTCCACTGCCCATTTCAGGGAAGCGGTCGCTGCCTTGACGTCCGTAATGACCGGGCTAACTAAATGCGGGATATGGTTGTATGGTGCCAACTCGACCATTTTCGGGTCGATCAACAGCATTTTCAGATCGCGTGGCGATGATTTGTAGAGCAGGCTGACGAGCAGTGAATTGATGCATACGCTTTTCCCGGACCCTGTAGCGCCGGCAATCAAGCCGTGCGGCATTTTACGTAGATCGAGCGTAACCGGATTCCCGGCAAGGTCGAGCCCGAGCGCTGCTTCAAGCGGTGACGCCGATGCTTTGAAGTTCGGGCTTCCGATGACTTCCGATAAGCGCACTGCGCGGCTTTGGCGGTTCGGGATTTCGATGCCAATCGAGCTTTTTCCGGGAATCGGCGCTTGAATGCGGATATCCCGCGCCGCAAGCGCTAACTTCAGATCATCGGCCAAGTTGCGGATCTTGCTCACTTTGATCCCTTGTGCGACACGCAGCTCAAAGCGCGTGACGGCAGGGCCTTGCACCGTCCCGATGATTTCCGCCTTGATCTGGAAATGGGACAAAGCTTCAACAAGGCGCTCGCCTTGTTCTTGCATCCACGTTTCATCTTTTAAATCGTTCTCAGGCTCAAGAAGATACTCATGCCCTGGCAACTGGTAGCCAGTATAGCTTGTTTCATCACGATCTGCTGGTTTAGCTGTGGTTTCCTCTATTAATGCCGTTTTTTTTTCCGCTGTCGGTGTTTGCGGCTGTTTCGGCAGACGCTCTTTATCCGATTTCAGCATTAACACATTGAATGGCACGGTTCGTTCCTTTTTGGCCATGCCCTGTGTTTTCGCTTGCGGCAATACCGGTTTCGGCTCCGGGTTATGTACATGATCTTCACTTTTAGTTTCTGCCTGTGGGCTTTGCGGCATTTCTGCAAGGATTTCTTTTTCCACTACAGGCTGTTCAGCAAATGCCGGCGATCCGCCTTTGCCCGTATCTTCCTCATGAATTTCCTCATTCACATCAGCACTGGCTGCGTCCGCCGCCTCTTTCAATGACTGTTGTTGATCAGTTGTGCGGTAAACGGTCACTTCCGCTTGTTCAGGTTGTTGAGGCATTTTTTCAGGCGCTTGTTCAGCTTTTTGGTTTTTTGGCAATAAGTCCTGGAGGCTGCGATCTGCCCATTCATACTGGGGTTCAGGCTTTTTTTCCGGTTGCTGATCTTCTGCCGCTTCTGCTTTTTCAAATGTTGTTTCACTGATAGATGCAGTTTCTGGAGCTTGCTCATTATGTTCTACAGGCTTATATACCGTTGTTTCCATGGAGGAACGCGGTTTTTTTGACTGCGGCAACCGGTCGTCGCTTTTTTTGTACAATTCTTGCAGGCTGCGCTGCGACCAATCGTTTTTGCGTTCAAGCTCCGCTTTCTTTTTCGCTTCCTGTTCCAACAGTTCATCGATTGGCGTCGGACGGTCCGTGAACCCGTGTACAGGGGACGCGACACGCGTCGGCTGGAAGCGCCGTGTCGTGTTGCCCGGCAGGTCAAGCCCTTGCGATTCAGCTGTTTTCGGTACATGGGGACGCTTTTTCTTGGTGCGCCCTGCATTCGGTTTTGGCAATTTACCGCTCGGCTCCAAGGCATCGAGTTCATAAGTCTTTTCTTCGGTTGTTTTGGGAGCCATGTCAACGCGCGGTTTTTCTTCCCGCCGTTCAGGTGTGCGTGTCTCAACAGGCAGGCCTTTTGCTTCTTCATCGGAAATGAGCGGAAACCGGAAAGGCGCCGGTTTGCTCGCCTGTTGCGTTGGCTCGATATGCTCCGTTTCCTCGCTGTGGTCATACGGTTTCTCTTCTGCTCCTGTTTCTTCTGTAAACATTTTATTCCATATATTTTTCATCCAGCTCATCGTTACACCTTCATTTCAAATGGAGATCCTGTTTGCGCATCTTCCGGCAATACCAAAATTCCTTTTTCCGCCGGTGCATCCGGCAAGCCCAATTCTTTTGCTGAGCAAATCATGCCGCTAGAAGCGGTCCCGCGCAATTCTGCATCGCGGATGACCATACCCGAAGGCATGACCGCCCCCACTTTAGCGACGACCACTTTCTGGCCCGCTTCGACATTCGGCGCGCCGCAAACGATCTGCAGGGTTTCTTCGCCGACGGCTACTTGGCACACATTCAATTTATCCGCATTCGGGTGCTTGTCTTTCGATTCCACATAGCCGACGACGAATTTCGGCGTCAAATCGACTTCCAAGGTGTGTGAGACGCCGTTTTTCTCCAACGCATTTTGTAGCGCTGTTACCAATGCTTCAGTCACTTCGACAGGCTGCCCTTCCGCAAGGTCTATATAATCGCTTGCCTGGAATAAATTGAACCCTGCGATTTCCTGTTGCTCGTTTTTGATCAAGGTCACATCACCAAATTGTTCCGTATGGATTTTATCCGGTTTTTCCAATGTCAATTGGACAAGCAGCACATCGCCGACGCCCTGTTTATTATAGAATGCATTCATTTTTTATCGTTCTCCTTCTCGGGTCTGTTTTTCGCTAGGATGAATATCGGTTCAAACATCTCGTTTTCATAGACAAATGACAAGGACGTAATCGGCACTTTGCCATTCGTGAAGAAATGCATCGCCATTTGGGCGAGCACATCGTATCCGGCTTCGTTGCGGATATCCCCGATGATCAAGACGTCCTGATGGGGTACCGAAACGGTCATGTCCCCTTGTATCTTCTTTTTCATGTCTTTTAAAAAGGTTTCATTCAAGATGCGCGACGCATCATATCCATCGTTTTCATTCAGGAAGTAGAAAACATTGCCTGCCACATGGTCTTCCTTGACAGCGGTTTTTAATTTCTTCACTTGGAATTTGGCGATTTCCTGCACTTGTTCGGCTGTCAGCGCTAGGCTATCCAATACCTTTTCATCAATCAAGCGATAAGTCGTCCCGGCATCAAGCGCGTAGTAAATGCGCGTTTCTGCCGTATGGGGCGATGTCAGGAAGCGATGGCCTTCACGCGATTCTTCCGGAAACGAAGTTGCGCGGATGACCGGGTAAATATGCTGTTCGCCCGGCAACTCTCCAGCTGACTCGCGTTCCATCGCCTGGAAAGTCTCAGAAATGGTATAGGCGATTTCCTCGATTGCTGCATCGCCTTTCGTTTCGAAACGATTGATCACTTGCGGCAGGGAGATGGTCATGCCTTTTCCAAGCTTTTTATGCCTTACGTTCGCAATATCTTTTTGGCGGTCCAATGTCCAGCTCAGCTGGTCATTTGCAACCCGCTCTTTCAGTATAGTAAATAACTCGGCGGATTTCATTCCTAATTTCCTCCTTTTCACAAACAAACGGTTCATCCTGCACACAGGAGAACCGTTTTCCCTTTTATTTTGACAGCTTGGAGATAAACGATTCAATTTCCTCCTGCGTCTTGCGGTCTCGGCTGACGAAACGCCCTTGCTCTTCGCCTTCCCGGAATCCGAGGAAGCTTGGGATTCCATAGATGTCTTTTTCGATGCATAAATCGATGAATTGGTCCCGGTCAACCGAAACGAAAGTATAGTCGCTGAATTTCTCTTCAATATCGGGCATGATGGGATCGATCACCCGGCAATCGGGACACCATCCGGCCGTAAACATGAAAATGACATTTTCCGTGTTGGCCAGCCGCATGAATTGTTCCGTTGATTGCAATTTCTCCATATCGTTCACTCCTCTTGCGCCGCTTCAATTGAACGGGCGGTTTTCATCATCCACTCCATGTGATTGCGGAGCGCGGATTGTTCAGCTACTGTCGATAGTTTCGCCCCGCCCGAACTGACCACCAATTCATAGCGGTCTTCAGCAATTGTGCGGACAGTGACGAAACCGAACCGGCCGTGCTGGCTGAATTTCTCGTCAGCAAGCCATGTTTCTTCCGGATTCGCTTTCTGCAAATCATAGAAGAAGGTGCTATCCGGTGCTTCGTTTGGGTTAAGGAATAACGCAAACGCCTGGCTGCCGCGGGTGATCAAGACATTATGATCGTCCGAAGGCTCTTCAACTTCATAGCCCCCGGGAATATAAAGCTCCGTTTCACCGGCCGTCTCATTCGGTTCCGGCGCTTCCTCTTCAAATGCCGCCCTGGCGTCCGATACGCCTTCCGCCAGTTCGTCCCCAGGACTGACGCAGCCGGCGAGGACAAAGACTGACGAGAACAACATCATTTGTAAACCCTTGCGAAGCACAGCATTTCCCCTTTTTTCTCCATCTGCTCCCCATCTCCTTAACTGGCTGTCTAGCGGGATGGGCTTGATTGATTATGCTTTTCTTTTCAAGCTATATTTTAAAGATGTTTATGGGCACATGCAACTTAATCGCTGTTTGCTTGCCATTGCCCGAACAATAAGACGACGATTTGGGAAAATAGCTCGACCCGGTTCAGTTTGCCGGCAGTTAAAATGCCGATCGCCCCTTTATGATGGCGGATGCCTGTTTCCTGTGCATAACGGTCCATAACAGGGCCGAGCTCTTCGCCAGCACGCAACAGTGTAGCGATTTCCGCTGGCAACGGCACTTGCGCCCCGCCTGCAACGTAAACGGCCCCGGTTGATGTGACAAGCGCTCCCCAATTACACAAGTATAATGTGCCGTCGAGTTCAAAAACGCCGCCTTCCAACCCGATTGCCGCGTCAAAACCAGCCAGTACATGATGCGCACGGTTGATCGCCCCGGCTTTTGTTTCTTCAATGGAAAAAGGCTGTGCTGAAACGCCTGATTGTGCTTCTTGTTGATTGACCTCTGCTTGAACGGTTAATTTCTCAAGAGCTGACGTGACTGCCCCTATTTTAGCCGGATTGGTCGATGCCACGCATAATTTCATAGTTCTCCCGCCTTTTCATTGCGTTTTTTTCATTCAGATGAAAAGCGGCCCGAGGGCCGCTTTTCGTCAGACGTTTTGTTTGATTGTATCAATCGTCGATTGGTCTGTTTCCTTCACCAGTTTTACGAGCAGTTCCTTAGCGGCTGCGTAATCGTCGGTGTGGATGACCGAGGCGGAGGTATGGATATAGCGAGAGCAGACCCCGATGACGGAACTTGGGATCCCTTCGTTCGCGATGTGGACTTTCCCAGCATCCGTTCCGCCTTGCGAAACGAAATACTGATAAGGGATGTTATGCGTTTCAGCAGTATCGAGAATAAATTCACGCATGCCGCGGTGCGTGACCATCGTGCGGTCGAGGATGCGCAAGAGCGCCCCTTTACCTAACTGGCCAAATTCGTTCTTATCCCCTGTGGCATCGTTTGCCGGGCTTGCGTCCAGTGCATAGAAGATATCCGGTTGGATCAAATTGGCTGCCGTCTGCGCACCGCGAAGGCCGACTTCTTCCATGACCGTCGCGCCCGAGAACAATTGGTTCGGCAACGATTCGCCTTGCAATTCTTTCAGCAATTCGATCGCCAATCCGCAGCCGTAGCGGTTGTCCCAAGCTTTTGCCATGATTTTCTTATCATTGGCCATTGGTGTGAACGGGCTGAATGGGACGATTTGCTGACCTGGGCGAACGCCCATCGAGAGCGCATCTTCTTTATCATCCGCACCGATATCGATCAGCATGTTCTTGATGTCCATCGGCTTTTGGCGCGTCGCCTCATCCAGGAGATGCGGCGGGATCGACCCGACGACACCCGGAACGATCCGGTCTCCTGCAACGACGTCCACGCGCATCGCCAGCATGACCTGGTTCCACCAGCCGCCGAGTGGCTGAAAGCGCAGCATGCCGTTATCGGTGATTTGGGACACCATGAAGCCCACTTCGTCCATATGGCCGGCCACCATGACACGCGGCCCATCCTGCGCGCCTTTTTTGACGCCGAATATACTTCCAAGGTTATCCGAGATAATATCGTCCGAATACTTTTCGAGCTCGCTGCGCATGAACTTGCGCACGGCATGTTCATTGCCAGGTGCTCCCGGAAGCTCGGTTAAGGTTTTAAACAACGTTCTTGTATCTTGGTTCAAGTGAATTCCCCCCTGATAAATATGTATATGCATCCTTTATCAGTTTAGAGCTTTTTCCTTGTGAATGCCAGTTCAGGTAGTTCGATTGACGAAATATTTTGGGTACTTGCTGTTCATTGCATACATATTTCCGCTTTATGGTACAATTTAGCCAGAATGCAAAGGAGGGGTTTTCATGAAAAGTCGTGATTTACTCATTGGATTTGCTGCCGGAGCAGCCGCAGCCTATATCGCAAAGGAAATTTACGAAAACAAACAGACGCTTTACCCAGCCGACGATGTCTTGAAGAAGGTCAAACAGTCTTTCAAAGAGGAAGGCCCGATCGACGGTTCGTGGATCTTCATGAAAACCGAGCCTTATAATCAGCACGCGGTCAAAACCGAAGTGTATAAAGGCGGTATCACGCGGCATCGCGACGATGAACTCGAGCAATACGAATTTTTAGCCGATGCATATACGGGAGCTGTCCTAGAAGTCACAAAATCATAAAAGGCCACGATAAAACGCCCTGCGGCATACATCTGCAGGGCGTTTTGCTATTTGCTATTCAAACACTTTTTCTTTGCGCTCGAGCGCATCGACGATTTCTTTGCCATCTGCGTTCCATTTGATGAGACGGTAGAACGCATCGTGATAGAAGCTGAAATAGAAGTTGCCCGGAAGCGCTTCTTTCATCAGCTTGTCTTTTGCATAGATCGAGTCCATTGGATAATCGTCGAACGCCAATACCCAAAGCGGGTTTTGGTGGGCATGGGTCGGCATGATATCGCCCATATGAAGGATCGTCTCCCCATTCTGCTCCAACTTGATGACGCTATGGCCATTCGAATGGCCGCCTGTATGGATCATGGTGATGGCGTCGAAAACGGTCACTTGATCGGTGAAGGTCTTGACCTGTCCGGTGATCGGTTCCCAGTTTTCTTTCCAATACGTATTGCGCGAGCGGATGTTCGGGTTCTGCATTTCTTCCCATTCCACAGCCGACACGTAAATTTCCGCGTTCGGGAACGCAGGCACATATGTTTCCCCTTGTTTTTTCGTCAAGCCTGCCGCGTGATCGCCGTGAAGATGAGTCATCAAGATCGTGTCAATATCTCCCGCAGACAAGCCCAGTTCTTCTAGCTCCTCTTCCACACGCGATTCCGAGGAAACCCCTAAATTACGCTTTTGGCGATCGGTCAATTTGCCAGTGCCAAGGCCGCTGTCGATCAGAATGTTGTGCCCCTTAAATTGCACTAAAATCGGATGGGTCGGCAATTCAATTTGGTTGTGCCCATTAGCAGGATAGCGTTTTGACCAGACTACTTTCGGCACGACGCCGAACATCGTGCCGCCATCCAGCCAAGTCGTCCCCCCATCGAGCCAAGTCAATGACATGTCGTGAAATTGAAATTTCTGCATACAAATTCCCCCTTGTCGAGTTGATGTTACGCTTGGAATTTCGCCTCCAGCCGGTAGATCGGCTGCCCTTTTTTCAAAAACTTTTCTTCATATTCCGTCATGATATTCCATTCCGGTTCGTTGGCGTGAAGATCCAGCGATACATCCTTCAATAACATACCATATTCGGAAATGCTTGTGAGTGAATATTCAAAAAGCCCTCGGTTGTCGGTCTTGAAATGAATTTCGCCGCCTTCGGGCAAGACGCGCTCATACAACTTCAGGAAACTTTCGTGTGTCAAACGGCGTTTTGCGTGTCGCGTCTTCGGCCAAGGATCCGAAAAGTTCAAGTAAACGCGGTCGATCTCGCCTGCTTCGAAAAACGTTTCAAGTTCCTGTGCGTTCACTTGCAAGAGGCGCAAGTTCGGGATGCCGCCTTCTGGCTCTAAAGCCCCTTGAAGCGCCGTCACGATGACGCTTTCGAACAATTCAATTCCGATGTAATTGATATCCGGGTTGGCTTGAGCCATGCCCGTAATGAAACGCCCTTTCCCGCTTCCGGCCTCGATGTGGATCGGACGGTCATTGCCGAATTCTTCGTGCCATTTGCCCTTTAACGCCTCCGGATTCGGAATGACGATTTCCGGATGGCCGGCGATCAAATCCGCCGCCCATGGTTTATATCTTGCTCTCATGTATAGACATCCTCTTTCTGATTATAATTTTGCTTGACGCCATTGTTTCGCTGAAACACGAAAATTTACTTTCTTTTGCGCATCCGTTATTCCTGCCTCGTCCCCGTCCACATGGCGCGGCACGGGACGGTCCACGGCGAACGAAAAATGCTTGCCGCTGAACTGTACGACTTCCGGAAATTTCGTATGGCTTCCGCTAAATACCGTACCAAAAACAGCCAATAGTTTCAATCTCGATAGGCGGTGAACGACCGTCACTTCGAGCTGTCCATCATCGACAGACGAATGAGGCGATATTTTCATGCCGCCGCCAAAATAAGGCTGATTGCTGACGGTCGCGAGCCACACATCCTCAAAATGATGGACCGCTCCATCCAATTCGACCGTGAGGCGGAATTTTTTGAACGTAAACAGAGTGATGACCACAAAAATCAAATACGCCAATTTGCCCAGCCCGACCTTATTCAGCCAGTACTTTACTCGCGAACGATTGACAGCGTGTGCGACAGCGGCATCAAAGCCAATGCCGGAACTGCTGGCAAATAGCTGCTCTATTTCAACTCCCACTTGCCCGATGTCGGTTAACTTTCCTTTAGGGCTTGCCAAAAAACCGCTAATTTCCTGCGCTGCGGAAAAACAACTGAACGTACGCGCAAAATCATTGCCTGATCCGGCGGGGACCGAGGCGATGAATAGTTGCCGTGAGCCGGCCGCAGCTGCGGCAATTTCACGCATCGTCCCGTCTCCGCCAAAGCCGACCACCAAAGTTTCCCGTTCTCTTCGTTTCAATTGATCAACCAATTGGAACGCGTGCCCTGAAGATCGTGTGACGAATTGTTCATGGGGAAAATCGACCGTTCCCGAAAATTTGCGCCATTTTTTAAGTGCCGCCCCATTGCCGGCTGTTGGGTTAATGATAAAGACAATATCCATAGCATTTTCCTTGCCGCTTATGCGCGGCCTTTCAATTGATAAGTTTGAATTTCTTTATAGCGCGGAGTTTCCCGTGGATGAATCTCGAATAAAGAGAACGCATCGACGCGGAAGTCCAGCTTTTCCAGCGGCCAATCTTTCGGCAAGCTGCCACCTTTCCAACGGCTGGCAAGCGTGATATGCGGCACAAAGGGTTTCGGATCGGTCGAAAGCTTCAGCGAATCCAATTGTTGCCCTACAGCTTGTTGAAGTTCCATCAATTCAGGGCTGTCAGCGAGCGCGGCATAGACGATGCGCGGCGTTTCGGCATTGCCGAAGGTCTTCACACCGGCAAGCCGCAAGTGAAACGGCGCTTGGCCGATTTGCCCGAGCCGTTTTGCGATTTCTTCCAATTCCCCGAAGCGGTCTTCGCCGATAAAGACCAATGTAATATGCATATCCGCAGGAGGCGTTAGACGTTTATGGGTAGTCAGCTCCCAGGAGTCTCTCGCTTGCCCAATCTTTTCTGCTATTTGCCCGGGAATCCGGATTCCGATAAAATAATGCGTGCTCATTGCCATCACCTCACTTCATTATAACTGACGGGCATTCAAAAAGGACCGGCTGTTTGCCGGTCCCGGAATTCCATAATAAGTGCAGGAATCAGGAAATAACGCCCAATTTAATCCGCGCTTCGAAAGCCTTTTGCAGTTTGCGCGTCCATTCGCCAGGCGTGCCATCCGCAATCTTCTGGCCCGAAATCTCAACCACGGGCATGACTTCGGAAGTCGTCGAGGATAAGAAGAATTCATCCATTTCAAGTGCCTGTTGCTTCGTGAACGCTGTTTCCACCACGTCGATGCCCAGTTCTTCGCACAGCTCGAAGATGACACGTCTTGTGATGCCGTTCAAGATCAAATTCGTCGCTGGATGGGTATAAAGAACACCGTCTTTGATGCCGTACATATTCGATGACGAGCCTTCTGTCACCGTGTCGCCGCGATGCAGGATCGCTTCGAAATAGCCTTCTTCGTAAGCTTGCTGTTTTGCCATCACATTGCCGAGCAAGTTCAAGCTCTTGATGTCGCAGCGCAACCAGCGCACGTCTTCGATCAGGACTGCTCTCACGCCGTTCTCCAGGAGTTCCACAGGGCGCTCGACCGATTTCGTATAACCGACAACAACCGGTTCGGCATTTTCTGGGAATTGATGGTTGCGCGGAGCGGCTCCCCGTGTAATCTGCACATACACTTGACCGTTGTCGATTTGATTCAACTCGACCAAATCGTGGAGCATCTTGTGGAACACATCTTTCGTGTAAGGAACCGTAATGCGGATTTTCTCTGCGCTGGCATAGAAACGGTCGATATGTTCCGTTGCGGTAAACAAATCGCCCTCGTATACGCGAATCACTTCGTAGATGCCGTCACCGAATTGATAGCCGCGGTCTTCTTTTGAAATCTCCAAATCCTTTTCTTTTACAATCTCACCGTTAGACAAAATCCATTCCATTGCCATTCCTTCTTTCCTGTAATTATTTGCACGCCAATTGATAGATGGCTTCTGCATAGATAGCTGTCGCTTTTACCAGATTGTCGATATCGACGAATTCATCGGCTTGATGCGCAACATCCGGCTCGCCAGGGAACAGCATGCCGAACGCGACGCCTTTATCGAGTACTCGTGCATAAGTGCCGCCGCCGATCGCCAATAAGTCTGCCGGTTCGCCAGTCTGCTTCTCGTAAGCTTCTTGCAAGGTTTGAATGAACGGATCCGCTGCATCGACATGATGGGGTTTAGAATTGGATGCTATCGTTACTTTCACACCATCTATTTGGTGGCCCGCCATCATGTCATCGAATGGGCAGCTGACCGAATAGCGCATGCTGACGCGAACATCGGCCAGTTCCCCCACCTTGAAACGCATAATCCCGGCATTGAATGTCGTATCGCCGGATTCATCATCCGCATATTCAAGCCCAAGCTTCCGTCCCCTGGAATCGCCACCGAAATAATGGGCGATAAAACGGACGAATCCGGCTCCATCTCCGCTAACTTTATCCTGCAAAAATTTAGCGAGCAGAATGCCGGCATTGACGCCTGCGTCCGGCTCCATGGCGTGCGCCGATTTGCCTTGCAGCGTCAACACAGCCCCCTCAGCATTCGGCGTGCAGTTGCCCGACACCTTTTCCGTTTGGCAAAATTCCCGGAATGCTGCATCAATCTCGCCACTTTCCAGTATCACCGTGGCCTCCGCACGGTCCGGCACCATATTGGTCCGTGCCCCTGAAGTGAATTCCAGCAACTCGCCCGTTTTTGCTGAACCAAGAGTGTAGAGGATGTCCGCGATGCCTTTTTCCGCATTGATGATCGGGAAATCCGCATCCGGCGCAAATCCGATATCCGGCATTTCCTCTGTTTGGAAATATCGCTCCACGCATCGGAATCCGCTTTCCTCATCGGTCCCAATGATCAACCTGACGCGGCGTTTAAAATCGCAGCCTGCATCTTTAACCATTTTCAACGCCATCCATGCAGCGATTGTCGGCCCTTTGTCGTCGATAGCCCCACGTCCGAATAATTTCCCGTCAGCGATCTCGCCGCCGAACGGATCTTTTGTCCATCCATCCCCTGCGGGCACAACATCGACATGTCCGAGTATGCCAAGAAGTTCTTCGCCTTCCCCGGTTTCCAAATGCCCTGCCACATTATCGATGTTTTTCGCTTCGAATCCTGCACGCTCGCCTTTCTCTAAAAACCAATCTAGCGCTTTCCGCACTTCTTTTCCATAAGGAGCGCCAGGACTCCCGTCTTCGCTTAAAACGCTCGGAATTGCGATCAATTCCTGCAATTCACTGAGCAATTCTTCTTTACGCCGCTCTGCTTCCTGCTGCCAATCCATGCCTCACACTCCTTTTTGTTATGGCTATTGTACACCTTTTTCAAATAATTTAAAGAATAGCTGGTTATTTTCTGCAGATATTTTCTATTTCATTCATATTAAGTTCCAGTAAAGAAAATCCGAAATCATGGAACTCCAGAAGTTTTTCCGCTATAATCAAATTGTCAGACAAGTCAAATTGACGGATTTTCTAAAAAAGGAGCTGTCTACCGCTATTATTCCTTAATCGCTGTATACACCACACTCACGCGTCCGCTAGTCTTTGCCATTGGTACTAAAGATGAAGGAGTGGTTCTTAACTTATGAAACCCACAACTGACCGCATGCTCATTCGAATCAAAGACATGTACAAGTACATTCTCGAGAACGGGACTGTGACCACACAGGATCTGGTCGATGAATTCGGCATCACTCCTCGCACCATTCAAAGGGATTTGAATGTGTTGGCCTTTAACGAACTGGTAGAAAGCCCAGTCCGGGGCAAATGGACAACGACGGAGAAGAAAGTCAAAATGACATCCTGAAAACAAAGAAAATGACCGCCAAGGCGGTCATTTTCTTTGTTTTAATTTAGTTAATTCATCTTCCGTCAATTCGCGGTATTCCCCAAGCTCAAGCGTTTCGTCCAACTCAAGCGTGCCCATCGACAAACGTTTCAAGAACACCACTCGCTTATTCACGCTTTCGAACATGCGCTTGACTTGGTGAAATTTCCCTTCCGTAATGGTCAATTCGATTTCGGACTCTTCCGCACTGTTCAAAATACACAGCTGTGCGGGCTTTGTCTCGTAACCATCATCAAGCGTGACACCTTGTTTGAATGCCTGTATGTCTTCCTCCGTCACGGGTCTGTCGATTCTCGCGTAATACGTTTTATCGACATGCTTTTTCGGCGACAATAGCTCGTGGGCCAATTTGCCATCGTTTGTGATCAGCAGCAGCCCTTCCGTATCTTTATCAAGGCGCCCGACCGGAAACGGCTCGAAGCGCTGTTCGTCTTCCGTCAGCAAATCGATGACGGTTTGATCGAAGCGGTCTTCCGTCGCCGAGATGACGCCTTGCGGCTTGTTCATCATCAGATAGATGAAATCACGATAGACGACCGGTTCACCTGAGACCGCCACTTCATCCGTTTTCTCATCGACATGAAACTTTGGGTCGCGCACCGTTTCGCCGTTCACTTCCACCGCTTTTGATTTCAGTAAAATCTTCACGTCTTTTCGTGAACCGAAGCCCGTATGCGACAATAATTTATCGATTCTCATAGTATCTCCTCCTAGAAGCCGAAGCGTTTGGTAAAGCGCGTGATTTTCGCGCCGAGCAGCTTCTGGGCAAGCCCTGTCTTCAAGCTGAGGTATCCATATACCGCCGCACCCACTCCGCCAATGAGGACGATGCGGATGATCGACAGGAATTTATTGTCCATGCCGATGATATAGTCCAATCCGTTCATTGCAAAATACACAGCGAACGCCATGATGGCATTCAAGATAAGTATGAGCAAAATCCGGCGGAACACCATTTTGGAGCGGTAGTTCATCGCTCTGGATATGATGATCATGTTCATGGTGATCGCCACCACGTACCCGATGATCGTCGCAGCGATCGCCCCGTCGGTCTTGAACCACATGATCAGCGGCGTATTCAGCAAGGCTTTAAGCCCCAGGCCGATAAGCAAGTTGATGACGATCCATTTCTGTTTATTGATCCCTTGCAGGATGGATGCTGTCACCGGGAATGCGGCGAAAAGGATCGCGACCGGCAAATAATGAGCCAGGATTTCTGAACCCGTTTCACTAACTTCGTAAAAGACGTGATATAACTCATCCGACAGCATCGTCATGCCGATGACGGCAGGCAAGGTCAAGAACAAGATCAGCTGGAAAGACTGGTCCAATGTTTTCGTGACTTGCAGGTGTTCGTTGCGCGTGAAATGTTTCGTGATGAGCGGGATGAGCGCCATCGAGAAACCTGTTGCGAGCATGACCGGTATCATGACCAGTTTATGTGCGGTCAGATTCAAGATCCCCAGCAAATCCGTTTCCATGATATTGTTGCCGGCTGCCATCGCCCGGTTGAAAGTCATCAAATCGACGAACTGGAACAAGGGGTTGGCGATGCCAAGGAAAATAACCGGCACGGCATATAGCAAGATCTCGCGGTACATATCGCGCAGGCGCACATCGTACGACTCGACGGACGTCGCGAGCAACTGATTGTATTCCGGTTTCTTTTTGCGCCAGAAATAGTACAAGGTGATGAGCCCGCCAAGCGCCCCGACAGCCGCTGACAAAACGGCGAACTGGATGGCGGTTTTCGGCGTGCCGTCGAACAGGTAAATGACGGCAAACGCGCCGCCGAGCAGGAAGATGATGCGGACGATCTGTTCGATCAATTGCGACACAGCGGTCGGCATCATATAGTTATAGCCTTGGAAAAAGCCGCGCCACAGGCTCATGAACGGCACGACGATCAAGGCGAAACTGACCCAGCGGATTGCGTCTGCAATATCGCCCACCGAATAGATGACTTCATCTTCCGAGATAGTGATGCGGGCAAGCGGCTCGGCCAGTAGGTATAGCGCCAAAAATGACACGAAGCCCGTGACCATCATCGTCAGCAAGCCCGAACGCAATAATCGCCTGCCGGTTTCATAGTCACCGAGTGAATTGTACTTGGCCGTGAACTTGGAAAACGCGATCGGCGCACCGGATATCGCCAGTGCAAGCATCAAGTTATACGGTATGTAAGCATACTGGTAGAGGCCGATATTGTCTTCCCCGACCATGCTGTAAAACGGGATGATATAGATGACGCCGAGCACTTTCGACAGAAATAAACCTAAAGTTAAAATGGCTGTTCCTTTAATTAATGAGGACATTTTGCACTCCCTGACTTTGTTCAAAATAAAAAGCAATCTACACGATAGTTTACACCTATAGACAAAATTACTCAACGTGTTTTGACTCGTCGTGTATACTGAAAAGAAAAACGAAAGTGAGTTTTTATCATATGTATGACATCATCATCATCGGCGGAGGCCCATCCGGTTTGATGGCTTCCATCGCTGCCGCATCGAATGGCAAGCGTGTGCTGCTCGTCGAAAAAGGCAAAAAGCTTGGAAAGAAATTGATCATCTCCGGCGGCGGCCGCTGCAACGTGACCAACCGCCTGCCGTTAGAGGAAATCGTCCGCCATATTCCCGGCAACGGGCGTTTCATGTACAGCCCGTTCTCCGTATTCAACAATGAAGACATCATCGAATTTTTCGAGAACCTCGGCGTCGCCTTGAAGGAAGAAGACCACGGCCGCATGTTCCCCGTGTCAAACCGGGCACAGGATGTGGCCGATGCGATGTTCGGTGAAATGGACCGGCTCGGTGTGGAAGTCAAACTCGATTCCCCTGTCAAAAGTTTGCTGATGGACGACGATAAAGTGACGGGCATCCGCCTGCATTCAGGCGAGGAATTCCAATCGCTTGCAGTGGTTGTCGCAGTTGGCGGAAAAGCCGTGCCACAGACCGGCTCGACCGGTGACGGCTATCCTTGGGCAGAAAAAGCAGGACATACCGTCACCGACCTCTATCCGACGGAAGTTCCGTTATTGTCGAACGAACCGTTCATCAAATCACGCGACCTGCAAGGGCTTGCCCTGCGCGATGTCGCCGTCACGGTGCTCAACAAAAAAGGCAAAGCTCTCGTCACCCACCAGATGGATATGCTGTTCACCCATTTCGGATTGAGCGGCCCGGCGATACTGCGCTGCAGCCAATACGTCGTCAAGGAAATGAAGAAAAATGGCGGCCAAGCCGTGACCGTCCGCATCAATTCCATGCCGGATGACAACGCGGAATCGGCTTTCCAGCTGCTTAACAAGCTCATGAAAGACGAACCGAAAAAAGCCTTGAAAAATGTCTGGAAAAGCTTAGCTCAAGAACGCTGGCTGCTGTTCCTATTGGGTCGTGCAGGCATTGACCCGCAACTGACCGGCGCTGAACTGCCGGCAGATAAAGTCCGTGCACTCGCAGCCGAAATGACGGCGTTCACGATGACCGTTTCCGGCACTCAGCCGATCGAAAAAGCGTTCGTCACAGGCGGTGGCGTGTCGATCAAAGAAATCGAGCCGAAGACGATGCATTCGAAGAAAAAGCCCGGCTTGTTCTTCTGCGGCGAAATCCTCGATATCCACGGCTACACCGGCGGCTACAATATCACGTCCGCCCTTGTTACCGGACACGTCGCAGGAAAAAACGCAGCCGAATTCGCTGCTTCTTATCAAACCGAAAGTCCGATTGCATAAGCAATCGGGCTTTTTTATGGAATAAACAGTGTTTCGACTGCGCTCCTTTAAAATAAACGGAATTAAATCAGAGAGGTTTCATGTGGAAGTGTTCCTAAGCATTGATTTGGTTGTCATCTTAGTATTCGCCGCCCGGCTTTGGGTTGGCCTTTGGCAATAAGCCAGGAAGAACACCTGTCTTATTGCGTCAGCTCACCCTTGACGCTCGGCGGCTGGGCAATTTTATTGTGTGAAGACTGTTTAAGCAAATCTGCTTCTTTATTAAGTTACCGGCTTGCGGGGAAATCGCTTCCCTAATTGAGCGTGGAATAGGATAGTGAGAGTTTTCTTGCGGAAATGTTATTAAATATTGATTTAAGTTTCATCTTAGTATTCGCCGCCTAGCTTTAGGTTGGCCTTTGGCAATAAGCCAGGAAGAACGCCTGTCTTATTGCGTCGGCTCACCCTTAACGCTCGGCGGCTGGGCAATTTCGTTGTGTGAAGATTGTTTACGCAGGTCTGCTTCTGTATCTAGTTGCCGACTAGTGGGGAAATCGCTTCCTGAGATGAAGCATCTGACTGGTCAGTCCTTGAATTGATACAATTGTTATTTTATTTAACAGTTGAAGACCGACGTCACTTCATTCTCTAACCTGGTTGAATCAAGTTTTAGAATATGATGCATCTTCACACCTTCTGCTGAGTGAGCTAAATAATTTACCTTCCACTCTAAAATTAGAGACGGAGCAGAAATGGCTGACTCCTGGGGAACTGCGCGGGCTGGCGAGACAAAGGTGGCGCTCTTTGCCACCTTGGCTCAATACCCACCCCATCCCCGGGCAGCTGAAAACGCGACGTCCTGTCGCATCAGCTGCATGACTCGCATCCTGCGAGCCCAAAGCAGCCATTGGAGTGCAGTCGAATAGCGGACACTTTTCCACTCACTTCTTTAATCTTCCTTGTCACATTCATATTCGAATCACAATAGAAAAGCCGCCAGGGGGATCTCCCTGGCGGCTTTCATTATTTATCCTACAACGATATTAACCAATTTACCTGGAATGGCAATGACTTTGCGCACTTGCTTGCCTTCTGCCGCCTTTTGGACGTGCTCGTCGGCGAGCGCCGCTTCTTCCAGTTGTTCTTTCGTGCTGTCTTTCGCGACAGTCAGCTTGCTTCTCACTTTGCCGTTTACTTGGACGACGATCTCGATTTCATCGTCAACCAGTTTCGACTCATCAAACGTCGGCCATGCTTCATACGTTACCGTTTCGCTATGCCCGAGTTTATTCCAAAGCTCTTCGGCCAAATGCGGCGCGATCGGCGACAGCATCTTCACGAAGCCTTCGATATATTCTTTCGGCAAATTGTCCGCCTTATAGGCTTCGTTGATGAACACCATCATTTGCGAAATCGCCGTATTGAAGCGCAGGCCGTCAAAGTCTTCGGTTACTTTCTTGACAGTCTGATGATACACTTTCTCCAGTTTGCCGTCGTTTTGTTCAACGACTTTGCTTGAGATCGTTCCGTCTTCAACCAGCAAGCGCCAGATGCGGTCGAGGAAGCGGCGTGATCCGTCGAGCCCGTTCGTTGACCAGGCGATCGACGCTTCAAGCGGCCCCATGAACATTTCGTACATGCGCAGCGTGTCCGCGCCGTGGCTTTCGATGATCTGGTCCGGATTGACGACATTGCCTTTGGATTTCGACATTTTTTCGTTGCCTTCCCCGAGGATCATCCCCTGGTTGAATAACTTCTGGAACGGCTCTTTCGTCGGTACGACGCCAAGGTCATACAACACTTTATGCCAGAAACGCGCATACAATAAGTGAAGGACGGCGTGTTCCGCACCACCGATATAGACATCAACCGGAAGCCAGCGTTTCAACAGTTCCGGATCCGCGATGGCTTCGTCGTTAACGGGATCGATAAAGCGCAAATAATACCAGCAGCTGCCGGCCCATTGCGGCATCGTGTTCGTTTCGCGGCGGCCTTTCATGCCGGTTTCGGGATGCGTGACATTGACCCATTCCTCGATATTGGCAAGCGGCGATTCGCCTGTCCCGCTCGGCTTGATGTCCGTTGTGACCGGAAGCTCGAGTGGCAAGTCCGCTTCGTCAACAGGCGACATCGTGCCGTCTTCCCAGTGGATGATTGGGATCGGCTCACCCCAATAACGTTGGCGGCTGAACAGCCAATCGCGCAAACGGTACGTGATTTTCTTCTCGCCGACGCCTTCAGTTTCGAGCCAGTCGATCGCTTTTCCAATCGCTTCCGTTTTGTTCAAACCGTCAAGGAAACCGGAATTGACGAGTTCGCCGTCGCCGGCGTACGCTTCTTCGTCGATATTGCCGCCAGAGACGACTTCAACGATCGGCAACCCGAATTGTTTCGCGAATTCGTAATCCCGTTCATCGTGTGCCGGCACGGCCATGATTGCGCCTGTCCCATAAGTCGCGAGGACATAATCGGCGATCCAGATCGGCATTTTCTCGCCGCTTGCCGGATTGATCGCATAAGCTCCAGTGAAGACACCCGTTTTATCTTTCGCGAGATCGGTACGTTCCAAATCGCTTTTCGTTTTCACTTTGTCGATATATTCGGCAACTGCTTCGCTTTGTTCAGATGTCGTGATTTCACCGACCAATTTATGTTCCGGGGCAAGCACCGCGTAAGTTGCGCCGAAAATCGTATCCGGGCGCGTCGTGAATGCGCGGAATGAAAGCCCAGTGCCATCGATTTTGAATTCAAGCTCCGCACCTTCGGATTTTCCGATCCAGTTGCGCTGCATGTCTTTCAAGCTTTCCGGCCAGTCAAGTTCTTCCAGGTCCTCAAGCAGGCGGTCTGCATATTCCGTAATCCGCAACACCCATTGGCGCATCGGGCGGCGTTCGACCGGATGGCCGCCGCGCTCGGAAACCCCGTCGACCACTTCTTCATTGGCGAGCACCGTGCCAAGTGCCGGGCACCAGTTGACCGCTACTTCATCGACATATGCCAAGCCTTTATTGTAAAGCTGGATGAAGATCCACTGCGTCCATTTATAATACTTCGGGTCGGTCGTGTTGATTTCACGGTCCCAATCATAGGAGAAGCCAAGTTCCTGGATTTGGCGCTTGAAGGTCTCGATGTTTTTCGCCGTGAACTCCGCTGGGTCGTTTCCGGTATCAAGCGCGTATTGCTCAGCCGGCAAACCGAACGCATCCCACCCCATCGGATGGAGCACGTCGTAACCTTGCATGCGTTTTTGGCGGCTCAAGATATCGGTCGCTGTGTAGCCTTCCGGATGCCCGACGTGAAGGCCGGCACCTGATGGATACGGGAACATATCGAGTGCATAGAATTTTTCCTTGCCCGGCGTGTTTTTCGTTTTGAAGGTTTTGTTTTCCTGCCAGTGCTTTTGCCATTTCTTTTCGATTTCCTTGTGGTTGAAAGACATTTCCTATTTTCCTCCTCTAAATACAAGCGGATGCCCGCATGTCCTGCATATTCTTTAGCAAAATAAAAAAATCCCGCCCCTTAAAACTAAGGGACGGGATTTTTCCCGCGGTACCACCCAAATTAGCGATTGCTCGCCCAACTTGATTCCTTAACGCGGAAAACGGCGCAATCACTGCGCAGACTCCAAGGCGAGTTCAACCATCCTGCATGCCGGCTCGCACCACCCGCCGGCTCTCTTTGATGCAAAAATGCTCTACTACTCCTCTTCACGGCCATTTGCTATTGATTCCATTTTAGCTGAGCGCCTGTCTTTATGCAATAGCTCAGTGTACTTTCACGCTGTCTGTATTCAACTCGGCATCGGTTGCAGCGACGACCTCGTCTACTGTATGGCCTTCGAATACTTCTTTCAGCACAAGGCCGGAATCCGTCACTTCGATGACCGCCCGTTCCGTGATGATCAAATTGACTACCGCTTTACCGGTCAACGGCAGATCACATGCTTTCTTGATTTTCGCTGAACCATCCTTCGAGACATGGTCCATGATGACGATGACTTTTTTCGCGCCGTGCACGAGGTCCATCGCGCCGCCCATGCCTTTGATCATTTTCCCTGGAATCATCCAGTTAGCCAAGTCTCCGTTTTCTGCAACTTCCATGCCGCCAAGGATCGCGACATCGATATGCCCGCCGCGAATCATCGCGAATGACTCTGCGCTCGTGAAGAATGCGGAGCCCGGGATCGTAGTGACGGTTTCTTTCCCGGCGTTGATCAAATCGGGATCGACTTGGTCTTCAGTCGGATACGGTCCGATTCCGAGGAGCCCGTTTTCAGACTGCAAGACCACTTGTTTATTATCGGAAATGAAGTTTGCAACCAAGGTCGGCATGCCGATGCCAAGGTTGACGTAATCTCCATCGTTGATTTCCTTTTCCGCACGTTTTGCGATTCGTTCTCTGATAGCCTGTTTGTCCACTGTTGTCCCCATCCTTTCTTAACGCGTCGTCAAACGCTCGATTCGTTTTTCCTGGTCTGCCTGCAACAGTCCTTGCACGTAGATGCTTGGCGTTTGCACATGGTTCGGGTCGATATCCCCGATTTCCACCAAATGCTCAACTTCCGCAATCGTCACTTTACCGGCAGCTGCCGCTAGCGGATTGAAGTTCTGTGCAGTCTTGTTGTAGACAAGATTGCCCATTTTATCGGCTGTATGTGCACGCACCAGCGAAAAATCAGCTGTCAATGCCATTTCGAGCACATGCTCTTTGCCGCCGAATTCACGGATTTCCTTACCCTCTGCCACAGTGGTACCGACGCCTGCCGGTGTGAAGAATGCCGGAATGCCGGCCCCGCCTGCGCGCATCTTTTCAGCGAGCGTTCCTTGCGGTGTCAATTCGACTTCGATTTCTCCGGACAGTACTTGACGTTCGAATTCCTTGTTTTCCCCGACATATGAGCCGATCATTTTTTTGATTTGCTTGTTTTTCAGCAATAACCCGAGGCCCCATTCATCGACGCCGCAGTTATTGGAAATGACGGTAAGGTCTTTTACCCCTTTATCGACGAGCGCCAGGATCAGCTGTTCCGGAATCCCGACCAGCCCGAATCCCCCAACCATGATGGTGGCGCCGTCTTGTATCGGTTCGACTGCCTCTTTGGCAGAATTGTAAATCGGTTTCATCGCGCGTTTCCCCCTCTGCAACATTAACTGAATTTTATTTCAATAAAACGCTTCCATTACCAATTTAACCAAAAGTCCGTAGTAAACGCAACAAGGACAATGTTGACATGATTATAGGCGCCTTTCCCGATGGCGGCAGCGTGGTATAATGTCAGCTGAGGAGGGTTTTATGATGGACAACGAATTTCCTTTCCCGAGTGACGGGAAGCGCTATTATACATGGAACCGCCATCTACGCGGTCAGTTCGGCGAAAAGATCATGAAAATCTCGCTCGATGCCGGATTCGATTGCCCGAACCGCGATGGCACGGTCGCTTTTGGCGGCTGCACATTTTGTTCCGTCGCCGGATCTGGTGATTTCGCCGGAGACCGGGTGGACCCGATCCCCGTCCAGTTCGAGCAAGTGAAGGCGAAAATGCACCGCAAATGGAAAGACGCTAAATACATTGCTTATTTCCAAGCGTATACGAATACCCATGCGCCGATCGAGGTCATCAAGAGACAATTCGAAGCGGCACTCGCACAGGACAATGTCGTCGGCATCAGCATCGGCACACGGCCTGACTGCCTGCCGGATGAAGTCGTCGAATACTTGGCCGAACTTAACGAACGCACGTATTTATGGGTAGAACTCGGGCTGCAGACTGTCCATGAGCGCACTGCGCAGCTCATCAACCGGGCGCATGACTTTGACACATACAAAGAAGGTGTCGACAAACTCCGCGCACATGGCATCAATATTTGCAGCCACATCATTAACGGCTTGCCGCTTGAAGACCGGGACATGATGATGGAAACCGCACAGGCAGTCGCAAAGCTCGATGTACAAGGCATCAAGATCCATCTGCTGCACTTGCTCCAAGGCACGCCGATGGTCAAGCAATATGAAAAAGGCATGCTTGAATTCCTGGAAAAGGACGCCTATATCCAACTCGTCGCCGACCAGCTTGAAATCATCCCGCCTGGCATGGTCGTCCAGCGCATCACCGGCGATGGCCCGATCGATTTGATGATCGGCCCGATGTGGAGCACGAATAAATGGGAAGTGCTGAATGGCATCGATAAAGAACTCGAAACCCGAGGCAGCTGGCAAGGCAAGCATTATGCAGGGAGCGTGATTATATGACTTTGCAGCGCGTCTTGCCGTTCACTAAATCTTTGCTTGAACAAGTTGTCCAAAAAGGCGATACAGCGGTAGATGCCACTGCCGGAAATGGGCATGATACCCATTTCCTGGCTGGGCTTACCGGTGACTCCGGAAAAGTCTACGCATTCGATATCCAGCAACAAGCGATCGAAGCGACGAGACAGCGCACAGAAGCGTTTCGTCATGTCGAATTGATTTGCGACAGCCACGCGAAAATCGATCAATACGTTACGGAATCGATCGCGGCTGCCGTTTTCAACCTCGGTTATTTGCCAAAAGGCGACCACGCGATCATCACTAAAGCAAATAGCACCTTGCAGGCGATTGAACAATGCCTGGAGCGCTTGAAAGATGGCGGCTTGGTGTTGGTGGTCATTTATTCAGGACACGACGGCGGCAGTGAAGAGCGCGACGCTGTGATGGATTACGTCAAGCAACTGCCGCAAACCCGCTACGATGTCATGAAATATGAATTCATCAATCAACGGCATTCCCCCCCGTTTTTAGTCGCAATCGAGAAAAAACAGCAGCGCCGAAAGAAATAATCGTTAAATTGAAAGAGTGTTGAAGAAGTCTATAATCTTCTATAAATGAAAAGAGTATGACACTATTCCACAATTAAAAATCAACGAATTATCTCAGTATTTGGAGAAGCGTTCGTTCGACTCCCTCGAGAAACCTTGATACGACAAGCTGAAAAGAGCAGCGTGCATTTGCGCGCTGCTCTTTTGTCTATTTCTCAACAGGACCCTCGAGAACGATTTTCCCGATGGTTTTGCCTGACATCAATTTTCCGTATGCTTCTTTCAAGTTTGCCGGATTGACCGGTGCCATCGTTTCATTGAGCGTCGACTGGACCTTGCCGCTGTCTGCCCATTCCGACAATTCATTTAATAAATGATGTTGCTCGATCATATCTTCCGTTCGGTACATGGAGCGCGTGTACATCAATTCGTAGACAAAGGTGACGCTTTTGCCAAACAAGGATGGTTCCAACGGTTCGAACGCCGGCAAAATCGAACAGATTTTTCCTTGAGGCCGGATTGCTTCAGCCATGCCTTCCATATGGTCATCGACATTCGTCAGGCAGAAGATATAGTCTACCCCGTCGATATCCAATTCCTTCAGTTGGGGCAACAATTCCCGGTGGTGGTTGATCGTGTGATGAACACCGTGATTTTTCGCCCATTCAACCGTTTCCGGCCTAGACGCCGTCCCGATCACAGTGAGCCCGGCCAAGTTGGCGATTTGCGTGGCGATCGAACCGACACCGCCTGCAGCGCCGATGATCAAGATATTTTTGCCTTTATTGTCCTGTGGGTTTTTCGAAATGCCCAAACGCACAAACAAGGCTTCCATTGCTGTCAATCCCGTCAATGGCAATGCGGCCGCTTGGGCAAAATCCAATTTTTTCGGCTTATGGCCCACGATGCGCTCATCGACCAAATGAAATTGGCTATGGCCGCCTGCCCGGACATTGGTTCCGGCATAAAACACTTCATCGCCTTCTTTGAACAATGAACAATCACTTCCGGTCGATACCACAACACCCGCGACATCCCTTCCGACAATCGTTAAGGAATCATCGTCCGGTTTTTTCGAATCACGCGTTTTGTAATCGGTCGGGTTCACCGATACCGCTTTCACTTCAACGAGCAAATCGTGCCCTTCCGGTTCAGGCCTATCCAATTCCACCGCTTCGAATTCAGGTGGCTGCTCGATATTTCCCGGTTTATAGAATCCTAATGCTGTCATTTTTGAAGTCAAATCATTTCGCCTTCCTTTCATTCATGTCGGATGTGCCGTAGCCAACCGTTCTACAATACAGCCGAGATGTCTTCCACGTATGCATCGATGACGACAGGCTGATTGCTTGCTTTCGCTTTCGATAAAGCCTCCTGCAAGTCGGTGCGTGTTTTCACCGTGTAGCCTTCCCCGCCGCAAGCGATGGCGAACGCAGCAAAATCGATATTGGCCAGCTCGACATTTGTCGGCTTATTGCCCGCCATTTTCTGTTCATCTTCAATCAATTGAAGCTTCTGGTTATTGAATATCACAATGATCATCGGCAACTTGTATTTCACCGCGGTGACAAAATCCTGCATGCCCATGGAAAATCCGCCGTCCCCGACAATTGCGATAGCCTGTCTTTCCGGATAGGCCAGTTTTGCCGCGATGGCCCCCGGCAAGCCGCACCCCATCGTGCCGAGCCAGGAAGATAACACCAATTTTTGTCCGGTCAGCTGCAAGTATTTCGCTGTCCAGATGGTGATGCTGCCGACATCGAGGGAGACGACTGCGTCCCGCTCCATGATGCGCTGGACTTCCCCCAGCACTTGCTGGGGTTGCAGCACATCCGTTTGCTTGTCGATATCGGCACGCAGCTTATCGTGCCAAGCGCTTCTTTTCTCTTGGTACTGCTCCAAGAATGCTGGATCTTGTTCACCGAGTTTACTTGTCAACCAGGCAAGCGCCGGCCCAAGTTCCCCCACTGCGCCTACCGTAGCCGGATAATATTTGCCGATCACGCGCGGGTCGATATCGATTTGGATCGCTTGCGCCTGCTCCGGCAAATACTCACGGTATGGGTAAGCCGTACCGGCAAGGATGACGAGATCGGCATGCTTCATCGCCTGTTCCGCAGGTTCCGTTCCGAGCTGCCCGAGCTGCCCGAGATTGTTCGGGTGGTCATCGGGGATCAATCCTTTTGCCGGAAGCGATGCAATGACGGGCGCCTTTAATTTTTCCGAGAATGCCAATACTTCGCCGGATGCGCCCTGTGCGCCTTTACCCGCCAAGATGACGGGTTTTTCTGCAGCTTCCAATAGCTCCAGCGCTTCATTCAAATCTTCTTCCGCCGCCCGGATATGCGGTACGGAGTACTCCGGCGAAGTCATCTCTTTCTCCCGTTTAATTTTTGTGCTGAACAGGTCGTCCGACACCACAAGCACAGCCGGGCCTTTTTCAGCATAAGCTGCCCGCACAGCCTGATTGAGCATATCCGGCAATTGCTCGGCATTTTGCGCGCGGCGGTTATAAACCGACACATCTTCGAACATCGATTCCAATTGCAGCTCCTGAAACGTATCGGTCCCGACCGAACTGCTGGTCACTTGCCCGACGATTGCGAGCACCGGCGTTTTGTCTTTTTTCGCATCGTACAAGCCATTCTGCAGGTGGATCGCCCCAGGACCGGCAATCGACAAGCACACGCCGATGCGCCCGGTCAATTTCGAATAAGCGGATGCGGCGAGCGCCCCTGTCTCTTCGTGGCGGATCTGGATAAAGCGAATGTCCACTTTTCGCAACTCCTCCATCAGTTCGTTAATTGAGTCCCCCGGCATCCCGTAAATATGTTCTATATTCCATTGCTTCAACAGCTCGACGACATGGCTGCCTGCGGTACGGTCAAACATGGGCTTCCCTTCTTTCTGTATTTTTAGTCGTTTCACTTCTTTTTCCTTCCAGCGAAGCTCTAAACCTTTTTGGGGAAACAAGAAAAAGCAACAGGCTCTCGATCAGCCTGCTGCTTTTTTATGGGGTCCTTTTCGCCATTTCTTCCACGATCAACCGGAACGTCGTTAACTTGTCATTGAAATCATAGGCCACGGAAACGAGCATCACTTCATCGGCGCCATATTCTGCGCAAAGCGCTTCCAATTGATCCACCACTTGAACAGGGTCGCCGACGACCATGCGCCGGCGGTTTTCTGCGACGAGTAGCTTCTCGAACTTCGAATACTCGTAAGCCACTGCCTGTTCAGGAGGCGGCGTTCCGTTAGAAAGCATTCCTTGTGCACCCATTGCTAGCGATAGGTCGAGTGAAGAAGCGATATATTCGGCTTTTTCAAGAGTTTCCTGACAAACGGCGAAAATCGCGAAACCCGTATACGGTTCAGTGCCATTATGGGAAATGAAGTTGTTTCTGTAGTTGGCGGCAAATTCCTGCCCGCCTTCCCCGTTGATGAAATGGGCAAACATATACGGCAAGCCTTTTTCTGCGGCCAATTGCGCGGAGCCCTGACCTGAGCCGAGCATCCAGATCGGCGGCGCTTTCGGGGTACCGGGGTTGCGTTCATTCCGTAATAATCATGCGACTCGGGGATGCTGCCTTCCAAATACATGCGCAGTTCATCCAATTGTTCAGGAAAGCGCCCCGCATCCCGCAAGCGGCCATTCGACAAGGCGAACGATGCTCTTGGCATGCCGCCTGGCGCTCGTCCCACCCCGGCATCGATGCGCCCTGGGTACAGGTTCTCCAATAAATTGAAGTTCTCTGCCACTTTGAATGCCGAATAATGGGGCAGCATGACACCGCCCGAACCCAAGCGGATCGAAGAAGTTTTAGCTCCGATATGGCTGATCAAGATTTCCGGCGAAGAACCAGCCAAGGTTTTGGCATCGTGATGCTCCGACACCCAAAAACGCGTATAGCCCCATTGTTCCGCATGAACCGCCAACCGGACCGTATCGGCCAAAGCTTCGCGGGCTGTCTGTCCTTGAGAAATCTGGGATTGGTCTAATATGCTGAAACGAAATGGCATCTTGATCTTCCCTTTCCAAATCTTTTATATAGCTGCCGGTATAATGATATTTTACTGGCTGCGCCGTATCTTCTCGGATTCCACAGCCGATTCGGCAAAACACAGCACTGACCGGAATATTTCTTCCCGCTCAGGTTCCTGCAGCAAGTCGTGGTAGCAGAATGGCCATTCCTTGAAATGGAATTCATTCACAGCTTGCTTGGACAGCCAAGTTCGCCCAACAGTGTTTCGCGTAATCAAATCTCGCTGGCCGACATGGAGCAGGACCGGCAAATCAGCCAGCTTTGTTTGTGCTGCCTGTTCCAGATAGCCTTGCAATTCCTTCCACCACGCCGGTGTACTGAGCGATAGGATCCGATCGGCCTCTGCCGAATCATCCTGGAACTTGCGTCTCGTCAAATGGCGCAAGTCGATGCCGTGGTCGATTTTCCCTTTGCCGGTCAGCTTGCTGATGCCCGACAAGGCAAGTGTTGGCTTGCCCGGCACTTTCTGCAATTCAAACCATGGAGAGGTGGCGATAAACGCTGCTATCGGATGGCGGTTTCCAGCAAGGGCGTGGATGGCGATTGCAGCTCCGAGCCCGTGTCCCGCGAGCACCACCGGCAAGTCATTGCCCGCTGCCATACGCAGCAGTTCAGCGGCCATTTTATCGTACTCGAAAAATTGTTCCCGGTGTACCGCATCCCCTGCAGCCTGCGTCCCATGCCCTGGCAGATCGCCCATATAGACATGAAAACCGTTCCTGCGCCATTTCTCGATTTGCCATGCATAGCGCCGATGCTCTTCATATGCGCTATGGATTATTACGATAACGCCTTTTGCCTCGCCTTCCGCTTGCCATTTCCACATAAACTGCGCCTCCCTCTACAGCTTGATCGATTGACCTTTTTCGTTGTTTTGATACGATTAGAACTAATTATATCTTATCAATGATAAAGGAGCTTTGCCATGATCTATCCATATAAAGACAAATCACCAAACATTGACAAATCGGCCTTCATTGCCGATTATGCGACCGTCACTGGCGACGTGACGATCGGCGAGAATTCCTCGGTCTGGTTCAACACGGTCATCCGCGGCGACGTGGCACCGACGATCATCGGGAAAAACACCAATATACAGGATCTGTCGATGCTTCACCAAAGTCCCGACAATCCCCTCATCCTAGAAGACAATGTCACGATCGGCCATCAAGTCACGCTTCACAGCTGCAAAATCAGAAAAGGCGCATTGGTCGGCATGGGCTCGATCATATTGGATGGCGCTGAAGTCGGCGAAGGCGCTTTTATCGGCGCTGGCAGCCTTATCGCCCAAGGCAAGAAAATTCCGCCAGGCACATTGGCTTTCGGGCGGCCGGCAAAAGTGGTGCGTGAACTGAACGAAGCGGACAAACAAGATATGGAACGCATTGTCCGGGAGTATGCGGAAAAAGCTGCTTATTATAAATCCCTTCAATAGAAAAAGCAGGCGGAAAAATATCCGCCTGCTTTTTCTTATGCGTTCGCTTGTTGTTTCAAAGCCTCAGCTTTATCTGTGCGTTCCCACGGTAGGTCGACATCCGTACGGCCGAAATGGCCATAAGCCGCTGTCTGTTTGTAGATCGGGCGGCGCAAATCGAGCATCTTGATGATGCCGGCCGGGCGCAAATCGAAGTTCGCGCGCACGAGTTCGATCAATTTTTCCTCGCTGACTTTTCCTGTCCCGAACGTATCGACCGCAATCGATACCGGATGTGCTACGCCGATTGCATAGGCCAGTTGCACTTCACATTTATCGGCAAGGCCTGATGCCACGATATTTTTCGCTACATAGCGTGCAGCATATGCGCCGGAACGGTCGACTTTTGTCGCGTCTTTACCGGAGAATGCGCCACCGCCGTGTCGTGCATAGCCGCCGTACGTATCAACGATGATTTTACGGCCAGTAAGACCAGCATCTCCTTGAGGCCCGCCGATGACAAAGCGGCCTGTCGGGTTGATGAAGTATTTCGTTTCAGCATCCAATAGTTCTGCCGGCACGACTTCGTTGATGACGTACTCTTTCAAATTGCGCTGGATTTGCTCCAACGATACTTCCGGATGGTGCTGCGTCGAAATGACAATCGTATCGACACGCACTGGTTTATTGTTTTCATCGTATTCAATCGTCACTTGCGTTTTTCCGTCTGGACGGAGATACGGCAAGATTTCTTCTTTGCGCACTTCTGCCAGGCGGCGTGCGAGTTTGTGGGCCAGGCTGATCGGCAAAGGCATCAATTCTTCTGTTTCGTTTGACGCGTACCCGAACATCAAGCCTTGGTCGCCTGCTCCGATTTCATCCAATTCCTTATCGGTCATCTGGCCTTCACGCGCTTCAAGTGCCACGTTGACGCCTGCCGCGATGTCTGCCGACTGCTCGTCGATCGCTGTCAACACCGCGCTTGTTTCAGAGTCAAATCCGTATTTCGCACGTGTATAGCCGATTTCTTTGACGGTCTGGCGCACGACTTTCGGAATGTCTACATATGTCGATGTCGTGATTTCGCCTGCGACAAGAACGAGCCCTGTCGTTACAGTCGTTTCGCATGCGACACGCGCGTTCGGGTCTTCCGCTAAAATGGCATCCAGGATTGCGTCTGAGATCTGGTCGCAAATCTTATCCGGATGGCCCTCTGTTACTGATTCTGATGTGAATAATCGACGGTTTGTCAAAAAAAGTTCCTCCTTATATCCTGCGAGATTGCTCTCGAAATTGATACGGTACTCGTTTTCCCATGTCAAGTCCGTTTCCATTAAGGAATTGAACTTCCAGCTTTTTCAGCCTGCACACGAGGATTAAGGGCATTCCATAAAAAAATCCCTTCACTCAATACATTGAGGAAAGGAATAATCATCATAAGCACCTTTCACTCTTATCGTCCAAGGCATTCGCCTTGCTTCAGGTTGGGCACCATCGCTGCAAGCGCAGCAGGTTGCCGGGTTTCATCGGGCCTGCACCCTCCACCAGCTCGGAATAAGAGTATCCGTTCAATTTCCCATCATACGGAATGCTGCCAGCACTGTCAACGTTTTTACCGGAAACAATTGTCGGACTTTTAAACATGCAGCTTTTTCTACTATAAAATTGCACAAATCATGAACATTGACAGATTTCGAGTTATTAGTATAGACTAATCGCATCAATGTGTTATACTAATGTTCGAATATACATCTTCCCCATTCATTTGGGAATAAACGAAAAGGAAGGTACATATATATGACTTCAGTGAACTTTGCAAATGATTTGAAAGAGCTTTTGGCAGGCTCCAATGTCAATACTCAATTATCCGTTCCCCAACTGGTTGAAGCAGCCACATCCCGTGGGGAGGCAGTATTGACCCGTGAAGGCGCAGTCAAAGCCGAAACCGGCAAGTACACTGGCCGTTCGCCTAAAGACAAGTATATGGTAGAAGAGGCAATTTCGAAAGATAAAATTGACTGGGGCAGCGTCAACCGCCCGATTTCATCTGAAATCTTCGAGAACCTATATGCTAAAGTCCTCAATCATTTGAAAGAAAAAGACGCTTTGTACGTCTTCAAAGGCTTCGCCGGCGCAGATCCTGAGTCCCGTCTTGCGATTCAGACGATCAATGAATACGCCTGGCATAACCTGTTCGCCCATCAATTGTTCATCCGCCCGACTGCGGAAGAACTGGAGGCGCATGAAGCTGAATTCACTGTCGTTTACGCTCCGACTTTCCACGCAGACCCAGCGGTGGACGGAACGGATTCCGAAACCTTCATCATCGTTTCGATGGAAAAGAAAATCATCTTGATCGGCGGCACGGAATACGCTGGCGAAATGAAGAAATCCATCTTCTCGATCATGAACTATATCCTTCCGGAAAAAGGCATCCTGCCGATGCACTGTTCAGCGAACGTCGGGAAAAATGACGATGTCGCTTTGTTCTTCGGGCTTTCCGGTACAGGGAAAACAACTTTATCAGCTGACGAAGACCGCAAATTGATCGGTGACGATGAGCACGGCTGGTCCGATAACGGCGTCTTCAACATTGAAGGCGGCTGCTACGCGAAGACCATCAACTTGTCCCGTGAAAACGAGCCGCAAATCTTCGATGCCATCCGTTTCGGCTCGGTTCTTGAAAACGTAGTCGTTGACGAAGATACGCGCATCCCGGATTACGACGACGGATCGTTGACAGAAAACACGCGTGCAGCATACCCGATCGATGCCATCGATAACATTGTCGTCCCTTCTGTTGCAGGGCACCCGAAAACGATCGTCTTTTTGACTGCAGACGCATTCGGCGTATTGCCTCCAATCAGCAAATTGACGAAAGAACAAGCGATGTACCACTTCCTGAGCGGCTATACATCGAAACTTGCCGGCACAGAACGCGGCATCACGTCACCGGAAGCGACATTCTCGACATGCTTCGGTTCGCCATTCCTTCCGCTTCATGCGACCGTGTACGCTGAAATGCTCGGCGATAAAATTGATGAGCACGGCGCAGACGTCTACCTTGTAAACACAGGCTGGACTGGCGGCATCTACGGCGTCGGAAGCCGCATGAAATTGTCATACACCCGCACGATGGTGCGCGCAGCGATCCGCGGCGACTTGAACGGCGTGGAAATGGAACACGAATCCGTCTTCGGCTTGAACATGCCTAAAGAAATCCCAGGCGTGCCAACTGAAGTATTGAACCCGCGCAATGCATGGGCTGATAAAGAAGCTTATGACCAAAAAGCACAGGAACTGGCGAAGAAATTCAAAGACAACTTTGAAAAATTCGGCACTGTCGATGCTGGCATCAGCCAAAAAGGCGGCCCTACACATAATCAATAACATCATAAAAGGCCGGAGGGAAATGACTCATTTCCCTCCGGCCTTTTTTATTTTACTCTCCATTACCGCGTTAGGCTTATGCATTATTGCGGACAGCTTCGGTAATATTCTTTTTACGCTTCTCCTGCTCTTTCATCCATACCGCCAGCGCTTTTGCAGTCTTGCGATTCGCCGTGGGAGGGAAAAAATGTGTGTATTCCGGGAAATACCAAGTTTCACATGGCTGATGATTGAGCTGCAATGCTTCTTCGAGCAGGAACGCCTGCTGGGGCGAAACATTATCGTCTTTCAGGCCATGGATGATCAAGTAAGACGCATCGCTCTCCCCGATGCGCATTAAAGGATTGCGCTCTTCGAATGCAGGCAGCGCGGTATTCGGTGTCCCGCCGTAAAGCCGTTTCATCATACGGCGCATATCCAACCGCTCCTTATACGTCAGCACAGTGTCCGTGACCCCGGCCCAAGTCACGACGGAACAAATATCGCTTCGCAATACCGCGGTCCAAAGCGCCATGATGCCTCCCCTTGAAAAGGCCAGCAAATGAACCGGCCCGTCACTGAATTTCTTCAGCACGTCCACTGCATTGACAGCGTCATAGCGGTCAGCGCCGGCAAACTCATCCTTTCCTTCACCGCCCCGATTGCCGCGATAATAAGGAGCAAAAACGGTAAAGCCCATTCCCGCGAACTGCGCTATCCTTGCCGGACGTACCATGCCGATGGACTGGATGCCACCGCGCAGGTACAACATGGCGCTTTCGGATTCACCTGATTTCGGCTGCGCCAATAAACCTTTTACGCGCAAGCCTTCGGACCAGTATGTCACTTCCCGCAAGCGCACATTCGGGTTTGGCGAAGGATACCATCTCATCGATTCAATATCGCCATTTTTCAATAGTCTTCACCTTCTCTATAATCGCCTTCATGCCCTCATCGCGCATGAGGAAACTGTAATTATCATCGATCGCAAGTTTCGGTACCAGCACCGGGCCGTCCGTCTCCATCCATTCCATCTGCTCCATATCCCGGAACGTTGCCGTAAATACCGTTTTGCTGAAAGGCTTATCAGTATACACCGTATATTCCGCAAGCCATTCCAAGTCATTCACGATAGCTCCGGTTTCTTCGTATACTTCCCGTACGGCCGCCTGTTCAAGCGATTCTCCCGGCTCGGCTTTGCCCCCAGGAAATTCAATGCCGCGCACGGAATGCCTCGTCAACAGCCAGTTTCCATTGTATTTTCCCACTACCAGCACATGCCGGCTTTCGAATTGTGATTGCCCTTTTTCAAAAAACAAACGGCAAACGCATCCGTTCAAGTCTCTATATTCCATCCAACATCCTCCCGGCTTCAGAAAAGGCGCACAACCGGCTAACGGTCGTACGCCCATTTCCTCTATTCTACTTCTTTTCGCCGAGAAATGCAGATAGCATCCAGGAATGCTTCTCTAAGTTCTGATGGATGGCATTCAACATATCCTCTGTCATGTCATCACCGTCTTCAGCCGCAAGCCCCATGCCCTTTTTCAAGGATTTCATGATCTTATCGTAATCGGAAACGAGTGTGTCGACCATCTCTTCCGCGCTCTCGCTGCTTGTCGCTTCATCGATGACCGATAGTTCCAGTTGCTCTTTCATTGTAGCAACGGGCTTGCCGCCAAGTGCCAGCAAACGTTCTGCGATTTCATCCATATGAAGTGTCGCTTCGTTATATAATTCTTCAAACTTCACATGTAAAGTAAAGAATGATGGCCCTTTGACATACCAGTGGAAATTATGTAATTTCGTATACGCCACTGACCATGTAGCGACTTGTACGTTCAATTCTTCGTTTAATGCAGTTGACACAATCTATCACTCTCCATTTTTTATTGTTAAGCTCTTCTGCTTTATAAATACCTCAAATAGCCCTACAATAAACATCAGCAAACAATCACCAATAAACCCAAAGAAAGAAGTGTAATCACGATGAAAACCGCGTTAGTGAAGCTGTTCCGTTTCTATCAACGCTTCATCTCCCCCCTGTCGCCGCCAAGCTGCAGATTTTACCCGACATGTTCCCATTACGGAATCGAAGCCGTGGAAAAACACGGTGCATTGAAAGGCGGTTATCTCGCCATGCGCCGTATTTTAAGCTGCCACCCGTTCCATAAAGGCGGAGTGGATTTTGTCCCGGAAGAATGGCCCCCTAAAAAATAGGCGGGTTTTTTTCTTGTGTTCAATCGGATTGTATTGTATGATTCTAAGAGTCAACAAAACGTAACGATTACATTTTATGAACGCGTATCAAATTTGGAGGGACATTTCATGAAGAAACTAGCATTATTTGCAGGTATAGCACTTATTATATTGTTAGCCGCATGCGGCAGCAACACAGAAACCGATAGCGGGGCTGAAAGCGAAACGGCAGAAGGAAAACTCGATGTTTATGCGACAGTATACCCGCTTGTCTATTTCGCTGAACGCATTGGCGGCGAGCGTGTGGATGTCAAATCGGTTTACCCGGCTGGCGCCAATGAACACAGCTTTGAGCCGACCCAAAAAGACATGATCAATATGGCGGATGCCGACTTGCTCTTTTATGTCGGGTTGGGGCTTGAAGGCTTTATCGACAACGCACAGGAAACGCTGAAAAATGAAGACCTTGAATTTATCGCGACAGCAGATGCAATCACCGATGAACAACTCGAAGCTGCCGCGGGTGCACAAGACGATGCACACACGGAAGACGGGCACGGTCATGAAGAGGAAGATGCACACGGCCATGAAGGCGAAGATGACAGCCACGGGGAAGAAAGCGGCCACGAAGGCCATGACCACGGTTCCACCGATCCACACGTCTGGATCTCCCCTGTCTTGAGCCAGGAACTCGCCGCTTCTGTCCGCAATGCTCTAACAGCGAAAGACCCGGAAGGCGCAGAGGAATTCGAAAAGAATTATGAAGAACTTGTTGCTGAACTAGAAGCGCTTGACGAATCATTCCAAAACTTGGACGAGAAAGTTGAACGCGACACCTTTTTCGTCTCCCACGCAGCATTCGGCTATCTTGCCGAGCCGTTCGGATTTGAGCAAGTGGCCGTCGCAGGCCTGAACAGCCAGGACGAACCGTCCCAAAAGGAACTCACGGAAATCGTCGACATGGCACGTGAAAAAGACATTCAATATATCGTCTTCGAACAAAACGTCTCGTCGAATCTGACGGAAGTCATCCAAAACGAAGTCGGCGCCGAAGCGATTGAAATGCATAACTTGGGGGTCTTGACACAAGAAGACATCGATAACGACGAAACTTATTTCACTTTAATGGAAAAAAATCTTCAAGCACTCGAAACGGTCTTGAAATAACAAAAACTCGCCGAACGATCGGCGAGTTTTTTTATACTTTCAGTTCGTACCCGATGCCTGGGCTTGCGCTTAGTTTAATTTCCCCGTTCTCTACACGGATTTCTGGGGAAACGATATCTGTCCGCCAAAAATGGTTTGAATCTGAAAAATCACCAGTCAGCTTCACTTCGGGCAGCGAGGCAAGCGCGAGATTATGCGCTTTCGATACGCCAAACTCGATCATGCCGCCGACCCACATTTCCATTTGTTTGTTTTTGCAGAAATCAACGACCTTCAAGGTTTCTGTCCACCCGCCAAGACGCCCCATCTTCAAGACAATGATGTCCCCCGCTTGCTTTTTCACCATACGCTTTACATCTTCGAGGCTATGGATGCTTTCATCCAGGCAGATTGGCGTTGCCATGTTTGACCGGGCAATCCGATGGGCGTCCCACTGCTGTTCTCCGTAGGGCTGTTCAATCAGCGCGAAACCAACCTGGTCAAATGCCAGCAACTCTTTCAAAGCTCGTCCAGAAAAACTGCCATTGGCATCAGCGTAGAACGAAATCTCTGGATTGGACGTAACAAGCTTTTTCAATAAAGCCGCATCCGAGTCAGGCGAAATCTTCAGTTTGATGCGCCGATAACCGCTGCCGATCGCCACGCTTACATTCTCCGACAGATCATCGCTCTTTCCTGCAACGACTACGCCTGCTGGAATCGAACCAGAGATTCCACCGACAAATTCATACAACGGTACGCCTTGTCGCTTGGCGAATAAATCCCATACAGCCATTTCAATAGCTGCTTTTGCCATATGGTTGCCTTTTACTGTTGAAAATAACCGCGCCGCCTCAGCCGGATGTTCCAACTGCTCATCTATCAAGAGCGGGGCTAGCACCTGCTCCATTACAAAACGGCTGCCCGTCACCGTTTCTTCTGTGTACCAAGGCGTATCAAACGCGACACATTCACCGTAGCCCTCTCGTCCCTCAAGGTCTCGAACAATTACCACCGTCACTTCCCGTTGCTCGACTTTCTGCAAGACGGTAATGAAAGGCTGCTTTAAAGGCTGCTTCACTTTGTGGAATTCGATTCCGGCAATTACAGCCATGCCTTCAATTCCCTTCTGAGCAGTTTATTCGATGCATTACGCGGCAACGCATCCACCATGCGGAACAATTTTGGCACTTTATAGCCCGCCAGCTGTTCCCGGCAAAATTGCGAAAGCTCATCCAATACTTCGGGATCATCGAGCACGACAAACGCTGCTGGCACTTCTCCCCACATGCTGTCCGCCATCGCGCAAACCCCGGCTTCCCGAACGGATGGATGGGCCATCAACACTTTCTCAATTTCTGCCGGGTATACGTTCTCCCCGCCGGAAACGAGCAGATCCGAGCGCCTGTCGACAACAAATAAAAATCCTTCTGAATCCAAATAACCGATATCACCTGTTGCAAGCCAGCCATCTTCTTGTACACCGCGTTCCTCGAACTTACCAATATATCCAGGTGTCACTTGAGGTCCCTTAATAAGAATCTCACCCGCTTGCCCCGACATTGCACCATCAATTTTTACTTGATATAGAAATAACGGCTTGCCGGCAGAACCGATTTTCGTTTTCGCATCAGCCGGCTGCAAAGTCGTCGTCTGCGAAGATGTTTCGGTCATGCCGTAAGTTTGAAGCACTTGAATGCCATGCGCTTCCGCCCGCTGCAAATATGAAACGGGAACCGGGCCGCCGCCTGCAAGAACTTGCTTGAAGCGTGGGGATACGCGCAGTTGCCGCTGCTCGATCTCCCGCAATACTTGGTCAAGCGTGACAGCGACCACCGAACTATGCGTCACTTGCCCTTTGCATAATTCATCCGCACACGCCTTAGCATCGAATTTGTCGTAAAGCCTGACGCCCATCCCGTAGACGAGCGACCGCATCAAAATCGAGAAGCCACTTATATGGAATAACGGCATCGTGCACAGCCAGACATCATCGGGGGAAACGCCCAAATTCAGCGCAGAAGACACAGCGCTGGAAAAATGGTTTTCAGCAGTCTGCCGAACCCCTTTCGGATTGCCCGTCGTCCCGGATGTATACATGATGGACATAGTGCGGTCTTTCGCCCATTCCGCCTGCAAATGAAAATCCGCGATTGGCGCTTGTCTCAATTGCTCAAAAGAAATGGGCTGTGCTGCTGCCACTTTTTCATATAACTCAGCACCCACGAATACTCGATCCACCTTTGCATCTTCAATCTGATAAGCCAGTTCCGCCGCCGCCAGCCGTTCATTCAGCATGACCATTTCACAGCCAATATGCAGGCAGCCGTACATAACAAACACCGCTTCGGCATTCGATTTAGCGAGCAAAGCGACACGTGAATGCTCCGTGATGCCGAAATGTGCCAGCTTCCCGGCATAATCGAGTGCGATCTTGTTCACTTCTGCAAAAGTCCATTCATTCTCGCCGAACGATAAAGCCAATTGATTTCCCGTCAAATAAGCGCGCTGCGACAACCAATTTGGATAAGCCATTTTTCAAAATCCTTTCTTTTACAGTTAATCGATTGAAAAAAAGCTGCCTCCGAAGAAGACAGCTCTTTCAAATTCATACGATCACGGGAAACGCGGGAATTGGCCAAAGTCCGGTTTGCGTTTTTCTTTAAATGCATCGCGGCCTTCTTTCGCTTCATCCGTTGTGTAATAAAGCAATGTCGCGTCGCCAGCCATTTGCTGAAGACCAGCAAGGCCATCTGTGTCCGCATTCATTGCCGCTTTGACAAAACGCAGTGCAGTCGGGCTCATTTCAAGCATTTCTTCGCACCATTTAACGGTTTCGTCTTCCAATTGCTCGTAAGGCACAACTGTGTTCACAAGACCCATATCAAGTGCTTCCTGTGCATCGTATTGACGGCACAGGTACCAGATTTCGCGCGCTTTTTTATGTCCGATAATGCGTGCCAAATAGCCTGAGCCGTAGCCTGCATCAAATGAACCGACACGCGGTCCAGTTTGGCCGAAGCGCGCGTTGTCTGCAGCAATCGTCAAATCGCAAACAACGTGAAGGACGTGTCCGCCACCAATTGCGTATCCAGCAACCATTGCCACAACCGGTTTCGGAATAACGCGGATCAAGCGCTGCAAGTCCAGGACGTTAAGGCGTGGAATTTCATCTTCTCCGACATAGCCGCCGTGTCCACGGACAGATTGGTCTCCACCTGAACAGAATGCTTTTTCGCCTTCACCTGTCAAAACGATGACGCCGACGTCCGAATTGTCGCGCGCGCGTGAAAATGCGTCGATCAATTCATGGACCGTTTTCGGGCGGAACGCATTGCGCACTTCCGGACGGTTAATGGTGATTTTTGCAATCCCATTATATGTTTCGTATTTAATGTCTTCATATGTAAGTTCTGTAACCCATTGACGTGTTGACATACTAGTCCTCCTCATTGATTCCATTTATTCGTTCCATAACCATTGTAGCAAATTCAGCCGGTTTTTCCACATGAATCGCATGTCCCGCTGAAATGATGCAGTGTTCTGCGTTCGGCAAGAGCTCCTGCATCTCACGCGCGATGGCGCAAAACTTCGGATCCAACTCACCGGTGATCAGTAAAACCGGTATCTTCAATTCCGGCAGACAATTCCAATACGATTGCTGTGAACCTGTGCCCATGCCCTTTAAGCTGTTTGCCAAGCCTACTGCAGATTGTGCGAGCCGCTCTTGCTTCACTTGCTTGCGTACAAATTCCGGCAAGGATTTCTGGCTGTCGAACAACGGGATATTTTCCCATTTCCCAACAAATTGTTCTATGCCGCCTTCAAGAATGTTAAAGGCCAACTGGGTATCCCGCTCTCGCCGCTCTTCCCTTGCAGCTTCGGTTTTCAAACCGGGGGAAGCACTTTCCAAAATAAGCTGGTCAACACGGTCTGGAAATTCACAAGCATACGCAAGCGCCGTACGCCCGCCCATCGAATAACCGAGCAAAGTGAAGTTCTCTAACTTCATCTCCTCAAAAATGAAGTCAAGGTCATCCAGTTGCCGCTCCATCGTATAACGGCTTTCATCTGTCGGGCTTTCTGTTTGGCCGTGCCCAATCAAGTCAATCGCCACAATCCGGTGGTCGCGCCAGTTTTCAATGACTGTTTTCCATGTAGCCGTGCTGCCCGTAAAACCATGGAGCAAGACCAGGACAGGAAGGTCTTCACCTCCCGCCACTTTAACATGGTAGCGAACTCCATTTGCCATCAATTCCATGTGTTTAGCCCCTCATCCAGGCGGCTCCACAATTTGCGGTGAACCGTTACGTTGTTCGAACGGTTTGTTTCCACTTCGATGATGCGTACCGGTTTTTCTTTCGGTGTTCTAAGCACCGACTGCAATTCGTCCACAGTCTTTGCAGAGAAGTATTCCGCATCGTACATGTCAGCAGCCGCTTTGAATTGGATCCCGGTCGGGGTACCAAATAGTTCCTCGTAATAGCGCTCTTCTTTCGACTGCGGCAAATAGGAGAATATCCCGCCGCCATCATTATTCATGACGACAATCGTCAGCTCTGCAGCTTGTAATTTAGACGCAAGCAAGCCATTCATATCATGCAGCAAAGCCAAATCGCCGATCAACAAATACCCGGGCCGTTGGTTCGCTGCCTGGATCCCGAAAGCCGTCGATACCACCCCGTCGATCCCATTCGCACCCCTGTTGGCATAAATCCGCACATCCCTCTGCGTCGACTGGAAATAGGTATCCGCATCCCGGATCGGCATGCTGCTGCTGACGGTTAAATCACAACCATCGAGTTCATCGAAAAAGGCTTTTGCCAACACGCCTTCATCCAACTCTTGCTGGCAATGTGCGGACATGGACTGCCGCACCAATTCTCCCGCTTTGATCCATTGCTCCAAGTAGTGCTTTGAAGCTTTCACTTCCAAGCTCAACTCCCATAGGACAGAACTATGCTGTTGGACATGGTGCGTAACGGCGGATTGCGGATCCCTGAACAACGGGCTTTCGTCGATGACGACGTATCTCGCAGGCTTGTTTTTCGCCAAAAACTGGCTAAGCGGCTTGGAAACCGGCTGCGGCCCGATTCGAACGACCACATCCGGCGCTACACTGTCAGCGAATTTTTCATTTTTCAACAAAGCATCATATGAATCAACAATAACATCCATAAGATCATCCGGTACATTCGACCGCAAATTCGACAGCGGATCGGCAAGCACCGGCCAACCGAGACGGCGGATAAATTCCCATTGCTCCGATGAAATCTGAGCAGTATTTTCCCCAGCAATCAACAAGCCGCGAGGATGGCTGAATACTTCTCGCAAAAATCCCGCAGCTTCATCGGTCAGCTGCTGGCCGCTTTCAAAACGGTATAGTTCTCTGTCGCTTTCATAAGGCTGTTCGAAATCGATGCCCAACGGTTCACGGAACGGCACATTCAAATGCACTGGACCCTTGGGTGCACTTTCAGCCATGGCTGCTGCACGCCCCAAATGACGCTTTAAAAAGTCCAACCGGTTGCCTTGTTCGGGCAAGGGCAGATCAGCTGACCACTTGACATGGGAGCCGAACAAATTGATCTGATTGATCGCTTGCGGAGCCCCAACTTCACGAAGCTCGTGCGGGCGATCCGCTGTAATTACGAGAAGCGGCACACGCGCATAATAGGCTTCTACAATCGCTGGGAAATAATTGGCTGCCGCAGTCCCTGATGTACAAATCAAAACAACTGGGCTGTTTGAAGCTTTTGCCAAGCCAAGCGCGTAAAACCCAGCCGAACGTTCGTCTATTTGACGATACGTCTTTATCCCCTCTTGTTTCATAAAAGCGTAAGCAAGAGGCGTCGAACGGGAACCTGGACTGATGACTGCTTTTTTTACCCCTGCGTGCATCAGCGAATGGGTAAACGTCGAAACATATTCAGTTAAAAACTCACGATTCGTCATGCAAATTTCCTCCCAATACACGAAGCATCGGGCGGAACTTCACCCATGTTTCATCATATTCAGCTTGTGGAGTAGAATCCGCCACAATGCCGCCGCCCGCGAATAAATAGGCTTTATCCCCGTCAAGTAAAGCCGAACGAATCGCTACGGCAAATTCGCCATCGCCTTTTGCATCAATCCAACCGATTGGCGCCGCATAATACCCTCTATTTAATGGTTCATACGAGCGAATTAAACTCAATGCCTGCTGTTTCGGCTCACCGCCAAGTGCCGGCGTCGGATGCAGCGCTTCGACTAGATCCAATAGTGAGCTCCCATTTTTCAGCTCGCCTTCAACGGGCGTATACAAATGCTGTATATCCCGAATTTTCATCAATTTAGGATTTTGCGGAATGCGCGGACTCGAACAATGTTCCTGGAATACATTGCCGATCATCTGTACAACATAATGATGCTCAGAACGGTTTTTCGAATCATCCAATAAGGCTTGCCCCAATGCTTCATCCTGTTCAACCGATTGGCCGCGGGGTGTAGAGCCTGCTAAACATGTAGACAATGCCTTTTGCTGTTCCACTTTCACAAGGCGCTCTGGAGTCGCCCCGAAGAAGAATTGTTTGCCGGCTTCAAGGCCAAACAAAAAGCTTTCTGGTTGTTCATTAGCTGCCTGGTAAAGAGCTGAGGCCGGTGCTAAAGCTTCTTTAAAACCAAGCTCCAGCGCTCTTGCGATAACCACTTTTTCAACTTCCCCTGCACGGATTACATCTGTCACCTTTTCAATGGACCGCATATATTCTTCTTTTTTCAGTTCCTTCTTGTTCGAAACTGTGGGTTTTTGATACGCCTTTGGTTCTGAAACTTGCGCACCGTGAATCAGCCGGTCGCGTTCTTTCCGTAACGCTTCAAAATCCATAAAACTATTTGGCTGCTTAGTGATCAAATGAACGCTGACATACGCTTGTTCACCTTTAATAATAAGCTGAAACGTCGGCACAGCAAAATAAGCCTGAGGGAAATTACGCCACCCGCTCGGCTGATTGTTCAAAGGATCAAATGAAAAACCGCCAAATAACACTGGTTGCACTGCTGTTTCTTCATTTACCAATTGGGCACTTAAAGCTTTCCAATCCTTCTGGATGCTGCTGAAACGTCCTTTATAATCATCAGCGGTCAGCACATAAGCATGTCCAAGGCCGACCATCGTAAAGGATTTCTCGCGGTTCTGCCAAAACATCCTCTTGCCTTCGTATTGTTCCTGCCCCGCTTCAAAAAATGCCAAAGCGGACATGGTTGATACTTCAATGGTTTCTGTATAGAAACGGTACCCGCTAAAGCGGTTCGCTTCCATTTGTTCAGTTGATGAATACGGTTGTGAATTCACCGGATTACCTCCGTTTACTGCAGCGTCAATTTGCTGCGATACATTTTAATCTCTATCTTCTATCATACCCCTTTCTCTGGATTTCAGCACAACATATGCTGTAAATCTCTACGTTTTGGAGTACAATGTAGGTTGGAAAGAAATGAATAGGAGAGATAGAAATGACACATTCCATACAAGCCGACAGTGGGTGGCGCGTCTGGTGGCAACTCACACGTCCCCATACTTTAACGGCATCTTTTGCCCCTGTATTTCTGGGGACAATGATCGCAATCCATTATACGGCTTTAGACTGGGCGCTGTTCCTGGCCATGCTGATTGCGAGCTTGCTGATTCAAGCAGCAACCAATATGTTTAATGAGTACTATGATTACGCGAGAGGACTCGATACTAAAGAATCTGTCGGCATCGGAGGCGCTATCGTCCGAAATGGTGTTTCGCCTAAAACCGTTTTAGTACTAGCATTCCTGCTTTATGCCATCTCTGCGATACTCGGGCTCTATATTGCAGCTTCTACCAGTTGGTGGCTATTGGCAGTCGGGGGCATTGGCATGTTAGTCGGTTACTTTTATACCGGAGGCCCATACCCTATTGCTTACACGCCATTAGGTGAATTGTTTTCTGGATTGTTTATGGGCTTCCTTATTGTAATCGTCGCTTTTTATATCCAAACAGAAACCATTACCTCTACCGCTATTATGTTGGCTGTCCCTAGCACTTTGCTCGTAGCAGCCATTATGATGGCCAATAATATCCGAGACATGGATGGAGATAAAAAAAGCGGACGGCGTACTTTGGCTATATTGACTGGCAGACCGGCTGCAGTTACCATTTTTATGTGGTTCTTTATCTTATCTTATGCTTGGATTATCTCATTGGTATTGCTCGGTATTGTTACACCTTGGGCTTTATTGGTGTTACTGAGTGTTATTAAGCCCTTGAAAGTAATTATGACTTTTAAGCGCTACACAGAACCACTACAAGTAATGCCTGCTATGAAAGACACGGGAATCACGAATACATTGTTCACCTTCCTGCTGGCAATAGGTCTACTAGTAGATTATTTTTTATCTTAATATCTAAAAGCTGATGGCAATTGGGGCCATCAGCTTTTTATTATAGGGATAGTTATAGGAAGTCTAATTTGAAATAAGAATGGTGAAAACATCTTAATTGCGATATATTGTATATAATATATGTTAAAGGGGTTTTCTTATGAAACCAATTTTATTTGGACTTGCAGGAGCAATGTTTTTTGCAGTCACATTTATTATTAATGCTTTAATGGAAGCTCAAGGAGGGCATTGGGTTTGGAGTGCGTCCTTGCGCTATCTGTTTATGATCCCTTTCCTCCTATTAATTGTCGTACTTAGGGGTAATTTACTTCCGCTCCTCCATGAAATGAAAAAACATAAGGTGAAATGGTTATTGTGGAGCTTCATAGGATTCGGTCTTTTTTACGCTCCCTTGTGTTTTGCAGCAGCATACTCCCCAGGATGGCTAATAGCTGGAACTTGGCAATTTACAATCATCGCTGGAACTTTACTGGCTCCTCTTTTTTTCCTCAAAATACATATATCCGGCCAAACTGTCATGCACAGACAACACATACCGATTAAAGCCTTGTTATTTTCAACTATCATCCTAGCAGGAATAGCACTTCTTCAGCTTGATCACCTTACTAATGTCACTACTTTCACATTATTGCTTGGGTTAGTGCCCGTTTTAATTGCAGCTTTCGCTTATCCACTTGGCAATAGAAAAATGATGGAAGTTTGTGAAGATCGGCTAGATGCATATCAACGGGTTCTTGGAATGACAATTGCCAGTCTGCCTCTTTGGTTGATTCTTTCTATTTATGGCTTTTTAACAACTGGATTGCCTTCTAACGCTCAAACTTATCAATCTTTGATTGTTGCCATCAGTTCAGGAGTAATAGCGACTGTTCTATTTTTTATGGCAACCGATATGGTCAGAAATAACATGTCAAAACTTGCCGCAGTGGAAGCTACACAATCTTTGGAAGTCATATTTGCATTAATTGGTGAATTTTTTCTACTAAGCATTGCATTCCCTTCTTCAATAGCATTAATTGGTTTAACCATGGTAATAGTAGGAATGGCAATACATAGTTTCACGTCACATAGTGAACAAAAAATAGAGAAAGAAAAAAGCGCCATGCATATGAATGCATGACGCTTTTCTAATATGACCCCTACGGGATTCGAACCCGTGTTACCGCCGTGAAAGGGCGGTGTCTTAACCGCTTGACCAAGGGGCCAAATACTGGCGGAGAAGGAGGGATTTGAACCCTCGCGCCGGTGTTACCGACCTACACCCTTAGCAGGGGCGCCTCTTCAGCCACTTGAGTACTTCCCCAGTATGGCTCCGAAGGTAGGACTCGAACCTACGACCATCGCATTAACAGTGCGGTGCTCTACCACTGAGCTACTTCGGAAAAATGGTGGGCCTAAGTGGACTCGAACCACCGACCTCACGCTTATCAGGCGTGCGCTCTAACCAGCTGAGCTATAGGCCCATTTGGAGCGGGTGAAGGGAATCGAACCCTCATCATCAGCTTGGAAGGCTGAGGTTTTACCACTAAACTACACCCGCAATATGGTGGGTCAGGACGGAATCGAACCGCCGACACTTAGAGCTTCAATCTAATGCTCTACCAACTGAGCTACTGACCCATATTATTTATAAAATGGCGGTCCCGACCGGGATCGAACCGGCGATCTCCTGCGTGACAGGCAGGCATGTTAACCGCTACACCACGGGACCATTTGGTTGCGGGGGCAGGATTTGAACCTGCGACCTTTGGGTTATGAGCCCAACGAGCTACCGAACTGCTCCACCCCGCGATAATAATATTGAAGAAAAATTGTCCACTCATTTTTAATAATGGAGGAGGAAGAGGGATTCGAACCCCCGCGGGATTTGACTCCCCTGTCGGTTTTAAAGACCGATCCCTTCAGCCAAACTTGGGTATTCCTCCGTGATAAACATTAAATGGTGGACCTTGCAGGACTCGAACCTGCGACCGGACGGTTATGAGCCGTCTGCTCTAACCAACTGAGCTAAAGGTCCTAAAAAAGTGGCGGCAGAGGGGATCGAACCCCCGACCTTACGGGTATGAACCGTACGCTCTAGCCAGCTGAGCTACGCCGCCAGGATCTTTATGTTGTATAAGTTGGTGGAGCCTAGCGGGATCGAACCGCTGACCTCCTGCGTGCAAGGCAGGCGCTCTCCCAGCTGAGCTAAGGCCCCATAAAGTGGTCGGGAAGACAGGATTCGAACCTGCGACCCCTTGGTCCCAAACCAAGTGCTCTACCAAGCTGAGCTACTTCCCGACTAAATAGGATGATGACAAAAATATGGCGCGCCCGAGAGGACTCGAACCTCTAACCGCTTGATTCGTAGTCAAGTACTCTATCCAATTGAGCTACGGGCGCATAATATAAAATTTTATAAAACAGTTGGTGCCGAGGACCGGAATCGAACCGGTACGGTAGTCACCTACCGCAGGATTTTAAGTCCTGTGCGTCTGCCAGTTCCGCCACCCCGGCGGGGCAATGGACAGATAAAAAATTGGAGCGGAAGACGGGGGTCGAACCCGCGACCTCCACCTTGGCAAGGTGGCGTTCTACCACTGAACTACTTCCGCTTGGTGCGGGTGAAGGGAGTCGAACCCCCACGCCCGAAGGCGCTAGATCCTAAGTCTAGTGCGTCTGCCAGTTCCGCCACACCCGCGTGGCAATTATAAAATTGAAATGGTGAGCCATGAAGGATTCGAACCTTCGACCCTCTGATTAAAAGTCAGATGCTCTACCAACTGAGCTAATGGCTCAAATATGAGTGGTGCCGGAGAAAGGACTTGAACCCTCAACCTACTGATTACAAGTCAGTTGCTCTACCAGTTGAGCTACTCCGGCATAGAGTAAAATGGTGGAGGATGACGGGATCGAACCGCCGACCCTCTGCTTGTAAGGCAGATGCTCTCCCAGCTGAGCTAATCCTCCATATGTATGCCCAGCGACGTCCTACTCTCACAGGGGGAGACCCCCAACTACCATCGGCGCAAAAGAGCTTAACTTCCGTGTTCGGGATGGGAACGGGTGTGGCCTCTTTGCCATCATCACTGGACTATAAGGTTTTTGAAAGACAAGTTTTATTATACCAACTCTGGTGAGTTTTACAAGTCTTTTTTTGCTCACAGGCAAAAAATCTTGTTCTTTCAAAACTGGATAAATCGACATTGTGGGAAACGTGCGTTTCAGTTTGTTGGTTAAGTCCTCGATCGATTAGTATTCGTCAGCTGCACGTGTCGCCACGCTTCCACCCCGAACCTATCTACCTCATCGTCTTTGAGGGATCTTACTTGCTTGCGCAATGGGAAATCTCATCTTGAGGGGGGCTTCGTGCTTAGATGCTTTCAGCACTTATCCCGGCCACACATAGCTACCCAGCGATGCTCTTGGCAGAACAACTGGTACACCAGCGGTGTGTCCATCCCGGTCCTCTCGTACTAAGGACAGCTCCTCTCAAATTTCCTGCGCCCGCGACGGATAGGGACCGAACTGTCTCACGACGTTCTGAACCCAGCTCGCGTACCGCTTTAATGGGCGAACAGCCCAACCCTTGGGACCGACTACAGCCCCAGGATGCGATGAGCCGACATCGAGGTGCCAAACCTCCCCGTCGATGTGGACTCTTGGGGGAGATAAGCCTGTTATCCCCGGGGTAGCTTTTATCCGTTGAGCGATGGCCCTTCCATGCGGAACCACCGGATCACTAAGTCCGTCTTTCGACCCTGCTCGACCTGTCCGTCTCGCAGTCAAGCTCCCTTGTGCCTTTACACTCTGCGAATGATTTCCAACCATTCTGAGGGAACCTTTGAGCGCCTCCGTTACTCTTTAGGAGGCGACCGCCCCAGTCAAACTGCCCGCCTGACACTGTCTCCCAAGCCGCTTAGGCTTGTGGGTTAGAAGTTCAATACAACCAGGGTAGTATCCCACCGACGCCTCCCCCGAAGCTGGCGCTCCGGGTTCTCTGGCTCCTACCTATCCTGTACAAGTTGCACCAAAATTCAATATCAGGCTACAGTAAAGCTCCACGGGGTCTTTCCGTCCTGTCGCGGGTAACCTGCATCTTCACAGGTACTATAATTTCACCGAGTCTCTCGTTGAGACAGTGCCCAGATCGTTACGCCTTTCGTGCGGGTCGGAACTTACCCGACAAGGAATTTCGCTACCTTAGGACCGTTATAGTTACGGCCGCCGTTTACTGGGGCTTCGGTTCGCACCTTCGCTTGCGCTAAGCACTCCCCTTAACCTTCCAGCACCGGGCAGGCGTCAGCCCCTATACGTCACCTTACGGTTTTGCAGAGACCTGTGTTTTTGCTAAACAGTCGCCTGGGCCTATTCACTGCGGCTCTCTCGGGCTATTCACCCTACCAGAGCACCCCTTCTCCCGAAGTTACGGGGTCATTTTGCCGAGTTCCTTAACGAGAGTTCACTCGCTCACCTTAGAATTCTCTTCTCGCCTACCTGTGTCGGTTTGCGGTACGGGCACCTCCCGCCTCGCTAGAGGCTTTTCTTGGCAGTGTGAAATCAGGGACTCTGAGGTCAAACCTCTTGCCATCACTGCTTGATGTATACAGAAACGGGATTTTCCTCGTTTCTCATCTCACAACTTGGACGTGCACAACCAACGGCACGCTCACCCTATCCTTCTGCGTCCCCCCATTACTCAAACGGCGGGGAGGTGGTACAGGAATATCAACCTGTTGTCCATCGTCTACGCCTATCGGCCTCGACTTAGGTCCCGACTAACCCTGAGCGGACGAGCCTTCCTCAGGAAACCTTAGGCATTCGGTGGACGGGATTCTCACCCGTCTTTCGTTACTCATACCGGCATTCTCACTTCTAAGCGCTCCACCAGTCCTTCCGGTCTGACTTCACCGCCCTTAGAACGCTCTCCTACCACGGACATCTCAGATGTCCATCCACAGCTTCGGTAATCCGTTTAGCCCCGGTACATTTTCGGCGCAGTGTCACTCGACCAGTGAGCTATTACGCACTCTTTAAATGATGGCTGCTTCTAAGCCAACATCCTGGTTGTCTAAGCAACGCCACATCCTTTTCCACTTAACGGATATTTGGGGACCTTAGCTGGTGGTCTGGGCTGTTTCCCTCTTGACTACGGATCTTATCACTCGCAGTCTGACTCCCAAGCATAAATCACTGGCATTCGGAGTTTGTCTGAATTCGGTAACCCGGGATGGGCCCCTAGTCCAAACAGTGCTCTACCTCCAGGATTCTCTATCTTGAGGCTAGCCCTAAAGCTATTTCGGAGAGAACCAGCTATCTCCAGGTTCGATTGGAATTTCTCCGCTACCCACACCTCATCCCCGCACTTTTCAACGTGCGTGGGTTCGGGCCTCCAGTAAGTGTTACCTTACCTTCACCCTGGACATGGGTAGATCACCTGGTTTCGGGTCTACAACTGCATACTCATTCGCCCTGTTCAGACTCGCTTTCGCTGCGGCTCCGGCTTCTCACCTTAACCTTGCATGCAATCGTAACTCGCCGGTTCATTCTACAAAAGGCACGCTATCACCCATTAACGGGCTCTAACTACTTGTAGGCACACGGTTTCAGGATCTCTTTCACTCCCCTTCCGGGGTGCTTTTCACCTTTCCCTCACGGTACTGGTTCACTATCGGTCACTAGGGAGTATTTAGCCTTGGGAGATGGTCCTCCCGGATTCCGACGGAATTTCACGTGTTCCGCCGTACTCAGGATCCACTCTGGAGGGAATGCACTTTCAGCTACGGGGCTCTTACCCTGTCTCGCGGACCGTTCCAGGTCGCTTCGCCTAATCCATTCCTTTGTAACTCCGTATAGAGTGTCCTACAACCCCAGAAGGCAAGCCTTCTGGTTTGGGCTGTTCCCGTTTCGCTCGCCGCTACTTGGGGAATCGCATTTGCTTTCTCTTCCTTCAGGTACTTAGATGTTTCAGTTCCCTGAGTCTGCCTTCTCATGTGCTATGAATTCACACATGGATACTGCTCCATTACGAACAGTGGGTTTCCCCATTCGGAAATCCCCGGATCACAGCTCACTTACAGCTCCCCGAGGCATATCGGTGTTAGTGCCGTCCTTCTTCGGCTCCTAGTGCCAAGGCATCCACCGTGCGCCCTTATTAACTTAACCACTGAAGGTCAAACAATAAGTTGATCGCTTGAGGCGATCACGCTACTTGATGCTTGTTTCTTAATCAATGTCGATCTATCCAGTTTTCAAAGAACAAGTCTGAAAGCCAATCCTTGCGGAGTGAACCTTCAAAACTGAACGCAAAACGTCAACCCGAACGAAGTTCGGTTCCGATATTATCCTTAGAAAGGAGGTGATCCAGCCGCACCTTCCGATACGGCTACCTTGTTACGACTTCACCCCAATCATCTGTCCCACCTTCGGCGGCTGGCTCCCATAAGGGTTACCCCACCGACTTCGGGTGTTACAAACTCTCGTGGTGTGACGGGCGGTGTGTACAAGGCCCGGGAACGTATTCACCGCGGCATGCTGATCCGCGATTACTAGCGATTCCGGCTTCATGCAGGCGAGTTGCAGCCTGCAATCCGAACTGAGAACGGTTTTCTGGGATTGGCTCCCCCTCGCGGGTTCGCGACCCTTTGTACCGTCCATTGTAGCACGTGTGTAGCCCAGGTCATAAGGGGCATGATGATTTGACGTCATCCCCACCTTCCTCCGGTTTGTCACCGGCAGTCACCTTAGAGTGCCCAACTGAATGCTGGCAACTAAGATCAAGGGTTGCGCTCGTTGCGGGACTTAACCCAACATCTCACGACACGAGCTGACGACAACCATGCACCACCTGTCACCGCTGTCCCCGAAGGGAAAGCCTTGTCTCCAAGGCGGTCAGCGGGATGTCAAGACCTGGTAAGGTTCTTCGCGTTGCTTCGAATTAAACCACATGCTCCACCGCTTGTGCGGGCCCCCGTCAATTCCTTTGAGTTTCAGCCTTGCGGCCGTACTCCCCAGGCGGAGTGCTTAATGCGTTAGCTGCAGCACTAAGGGGCGGAAACCCCCTAACACTTAGCACTCATCGTTTACGGCGTGGACTACCAGGGTATCTAATCCTGTTTGCTCCCCACGCTTTCGCGCCTCAGCGTCAGTTACAGACCAGAAAGTCGCCTTCGCCACTGGTGTTCCTCCACATCTCTACGCATTTCACCGCTACACGTGGAATTCCACTTTCCTCTTCTGCACTCAAGTCCCCCAGTTTCCAATGACCCTCCACGGTTGAGCCGTGGGCTTTCACATCAGACTTAAAGGACCGCCTGCGCGCGCTTTACGCCCAATAATTCCGGACAACGCTTGCCACCTACGTATTACCGCGGCTGCTGGCACGTAGTTAGCCGTGGCTTTCTGGTGAGGTACCGTCAAGGTACCAGTAGTTACTTGGTACTTGTTCTTCCCTCACAACAGAGTTTTACGATCCGAAAACCTTCTTCACTCACGCGGCGTTGCTCCGTCAGACTTTCGTCCATTGCGGAAGATTCCCTACTGCTGCCTCCCGTAGGAGTCTGGGCCGTGTCTCAGTCCCAGTGTGGCCGATCACCCTCTCAGGTCGGCTACGCATCGTCGCCTTGGTGGGCCGTTACCCCACCAACTAGCTAATGCGCCGCGGGCCCATCCTGCAGTGACAGCCGAAACCGTCTTTCCGTGCAGCCTCATGAGAGGCCACAAACTATTCGGTATTAGCACCGGTTTCCCGGAGTTATCCCGATCTGCAGGGCAGGTTGCCCACGTGTTACTCACCCGTCCGCCGCTAAACCAAAGGAGCAAGCTCCAATGGTTCCGCTCGACTTGCATGTATTAGGCACGCCGCCAGCGTTCGTCCTGAGCCAGGATCAAACTCTCCATTATAGAGTAGTATTGATTGCTCAATAGTTGCTGGCGCATCGCCGCCTCGAAAGACGCGCGATTTGCTTGATCTGCATACGCTGATCAGTAGTTCTTTTGCTCCGATCGCCCAAGGGCGACCCTCGCAAATATGGTTTCTCGCGCTAAGCGCTCGAAACATATTCGTTGACGTTTTGCTGTTCAGTTTTCAAGGTTCATGTTGTGCGCCTTGTTTCGGCGACTTGATTACTATATCCTTTTTACAAGTCGATGTCAATGCTATTTCAAAATATTTTTATCGGCTTGTTTCGAGGACATTTACAACTATAAACCGCATACTAAAAAAAATCAAGCACTTTTTCGAAAAAAGATTTTTCTAATTCTTTTATAATCAGTCACAAAAAACAACAGACCCGCTATTACAATGCTTCCACCAATAATTTGTGATTCGCTGACCAGTTCTCCAAGTATAAAATACGCTAAGATTGCCGCCCCTACTGGCTCAAAAAGAATAGCGATCGAAATTACGTTTGTACTTACCCACTTCACTGCCCAATTAAATAAAGTATGTCCAAAAAGATTGGGGATTAGAGCTAGTAGAAGAAACCACATCCATTCTTCCTTAGGATAAGGAGCAAACGGCTCTCCTTTAGCAATAATATAGAAAAATAGCGTTATCGTACTAAAACCATACACAATGAATGTATATGTTATTAAAGATAAACGCTTTCGAACATCTTGCCCGAATAATAAATACGCAGTAATCAACGCACATGCAACGAGTGCCAATATGTCACCAAACAAAGCACTTCCACTTACCTGAAAGTCACCATATGCAATTACAACACTTCCAGTGATTGCGACCGCCCCAGATATCAAGGTTTTTACAGAGAGGCGCTCTTTAAAGAAAAAGTATGTGCCAGCAAATGCAAAAAGAGGCTGCAATGTCACCAGAACTGTAGAACTGGCTACAGAAGTGTAGTTAAGTGACTCAAACCAGAGAATAAAATGAAAAGCCAAAAAGATCCCGGCAATTGCTGAAAATGCCCAGTCTCTTCTATTTAGCTTCTTTATTTCGGGCAGGTAGCTATAGAGGAATACAGGAGACATTAATAGAATAGAGAATAACATTCGATAAAAGGCAGTGACGCCCGCATCAGCTGTGGTCATTTTAACAAAGATTGCAGACATCGCAACTGAGATAACTCCGATCAAAATGGGTATATAAGGATGAATCGTTGGTTTTTCCATTTGGCACCTCTTGCTGCATTAGATTTTGACATTACTTTTCAGTTTGCCATTTGCCGGCTCCACATTCAACCGCAAAGTGAAATGGAGGTTGTAATCTTGGAATTTTTCAGCGCGCTCGAAATCTCTTCATTCGAGACATTTATGAAATTAACGATTGCTGCTCTTTTAAGTTTAGTTATAGGGTTGGAAAGGGAATTAAAAAGAAAGCCTGTTGGTTTGAAGACAAGTATGGTCATTGCCACCTTCAGCTGTCTATTGACCATTATTTCAATTGAATCTGCTTATATTGCAGAGTCGAGCAGCAACGAAGGTGTAAATATTACAATGGATCCGCTCCGGCTTGCAGCACAAATTGTTTCAGGGATTGGGTTTCTAGGTGCCGGTGTTATATTGAAGCGAGGAAATGACTCCATTTCGGGATTAACAACTGCAGCGATGATTTGGGGTTCTGGCGGAATCGGTATTGCGGTCGCTGCCGGCTTTTACATCGAAGCATTGAGCGCTGTCTTATTAGTGCTTATTGGCATTGAAGTGATACCTCCCCTCCTTTTCCATTTTGGCCCTAAGCGCCTGAGACAGACGGAAGCGAAACTGACTATTTATGTCGCCGGAGAGGACGCTATCAGTGAAGTGTTGGAAGAGCTTAAACTCAGTGGCATGACTATTGAAGACTTGTCGATTCTTCATTCTGAACAGCAAACTGAAACTTTGTGCTACAAACTTTCGATTCGCATGTCTTACGCACAAGAAAAAGAAACGATCGACCTGTATCGAGAGATTTCTTCTATTAGTAGCGTAAATCAAGTAGATATCGAAATGATTAATTAAAGGGGGAATTTTTTTGGGCGAATTCTTTGGATTGTTAAAGGGTGGAAATAAACCATCTCTTTATGCTGCACTCATTAATACGTTTATTGCTATTATGAAAGGCGTTGCCTTTACTTTTACCGGGAATGTCGCGATGTTCGCGGAAACGATGCACTCTATCGGTGATGCAGCGAACCAATATTTTGTTTTTATTGGATCTGCATTATCGAAAAAAGCTCCGACTAAACGTTTTCCGAATGGTTTTGGCCGGCTGTTAAACTTAGTCTTACTTGCGGCAGTTTTGATTGTCGGAATCATGGCATATGAAACTATCCGTGAAGGTTGGCATCAGATGGTCCACCCGATGGAAGCGGAAGGCTTCATCATCAGTGTTGTTGTTCTATCAATCGCAATTTTACTTGAGTTGTTTGTACTTTACAAAGCTGGTAAAGAAGTTCTGCATGAAGCTGGTGTGAAAGGCGGAGCACTTGCTCCACTTACTACAAGTTTCACCCATCTAAACCGTGCAAAACCAGCTACCAAACTGGTTTTCTTAGAAGACTTAGTTGCCACTTCTGGCGGTATCCTCGCATTAGTTGCTGTCTTGATTGCCCATTACACTGGTTTTCTTCAAATTGAAGGCGCAGCATCGATTGCCATCGGTTTGATGATGTTCTACGTTGTTACCAAAATCTTTTTGGATAATGCACGTGGAGTCATTGGTGAAACGGATGAACAGATGGTCAACCATATTGCAAACCTTCTTTCTGAACGGCCTTCTGTCAAAGACATCCGTGAGCTCGAAGTAGTAAAAGAAGGTGAATTTCTTCATGTTGAAACTCTAGTGGAGGTTGACCCTAACTTAACAGTTAAAGAAGCTGACGAGTTACAGAATCGTTTGGCTGAACTTATCTTGAGCCAGCCGAGCGTCGATGATGTAGTTGTCTCATTGGACGCTGACGATGGTGAGAAACATTGGGTTCATGTTAGCAAACGGCCTGAATCATTGAAGAAACCGGAATAAAAAAATCCCGATGCATGATGCATCGGGATTTTTTGTATTATAGCGAAGCTTGTAGGATTTTTTCTACATCTTCCCCGTTTAATTTATTGAAGTTGCCGAATTCACCGTAGACAAGTGTTTTGTCGACAATGTCCGAAAAGCGGGAATCATCGATGTCGTAATCTTTCAGGCTGCTTGGCGCTCCGATCGATGTCCAGAATTCGACGAGGCGATCGATTCCTTCGTTTGCGATCTGCTCTTCAGATTTGTTTGATGGATCGACGCCAAACACACGTGTAGCCATCTGTGCAAATCGTGCTGGGTTGACCGGCACATTATGGCGCATCCATTGCGGGAATAGAATCGCTAGGCCACCTGCGTGCGGAATATCATAGATCGCTGATACGGCATGTTCGATGTTATGGGATGCCCAGTCTCCGTTATAGCCCATCTGCAGGAAGTTGTTGAGTCCCATCGTGCCTGCGAATAGGATCGTTTCACGGTGCTCATAGCTTTCAAGGTCTTCCATAAGCTTTGGAGCTGTATCAATGACCGCGCGCAATACCCCTTCAATCATCTGGTCTTGTACTGGCGTGTTTGTTGCATTGTGGTAATACTGCTCAAACATGTGGGACATCATATCTACTATTCCGTAAACCGTATGGTTGCGCGGAACCGACTTGGTGTAGCTTGGATCTAAAATAGAGAATTTCGGGAAGGTCAACGGGCTGCCCCATCCGTATTTCTCTTCAGTTTCTTCATTCGTGATAACGGAACCGGCGTTCATCTCGGAACCTGTTGCTGCCAATGTCAAGACTGTTCCGAATGGTAGTACTTCTGCAGGTGTTGCTTTGCGTGTAACAAAATCCCATGCGTCGCCATCGTATTTCGCTCCTGCTGCGATGAGTTTCGTGCAGTCGATGACAGAACCGCCACCTACCGCTAGCAGCATATCGATGTTTTCTTGCTTGCAGATCTCAATGCCGCGTTTGGCTGTTGAAAGGCGCGGGTTTGGTTCTACGCCTGAAAGTTCGTGGATTTCCACGCCCATTTCATTTAGCGTGGCCATCACTTCGTCATAAAGGCCGTTTTTCTTGATGCTGCCTCCGCCATATACGACCAATACTTTTTTTCCGTAATTTGGAACTTCATTTTTTAATGCTTCTAATTGCCCTTTGCCAAAAATCAATTTGACAGGATTGTAAAATGAAAATGCGTTCATGTAATCTCCTCCTCCGAAATATGTTCGTTTTTCATTATGAATTTCTATTCCTCAAAAAGCAAAACATTGAGCATAAGAAAACCGCTCGGCATCAGCCGAGCGGTTGTTTTCTTATACCCATCCACGGAAGCGTGAGGCTTCTGCAGTTCTTCTTGCACCGACCATATACGCGGCAAGGCGCATGTCGATGTTCCGGTTAGTGGCTACATTGTATACGTTCTCAAAAGCCTCTACCAATTTCTTTTCTAACTTCTCGTCGACTTCTTCCTGCGTCCAGTAATAACCTTGGTTATTTTGCACCCATTCGAAGTACGATAAGGTAACGCCGCCTGAACTTGCGAGTACATCAGGTACTAGCAAGATTCCGCGATCCGTCAAGATTTTCGTCGCTTCAGCAGTTGTCGGCCCGTTAGCTGCTTCCACTACAATGGAAGCTTTGATATCGTGCGCGTTTTCTTCTGTGATTTGGTTGGCGATTGCTGCAGGGACCAGGATATCACAATCGATTTCGAACAATTCTTTATTGGTGATGGTATTGTCGAAAAGCGTCGTAACGGTCCCGAAGCTGTCGCGGCGGTCGAGGAGATAATCGATATCCAAGCCTTCCGGGTCGTGAAGAGCGCCGTAAGCATCGGAAATACCGACAACTTTGGCTCCTGCATCGTGAAGGAATTTCGCCAAGAAACTGCCTGCGTTGCCGAATCCTTGAATGACGACACGCGCGCCTTTCATGTCAAGTCCGCGCTTTTTCGCCGCTTCATTGATCACGATCGTGACACCTTGTGCAGTTGCTTTGTCACGGCCTTGTGAGCCGCCGAGTACAATCGGCTTACCTGTAATGAATCCTGGTGAGTTGAATTCGTCAATCTTGCTGTATTCGTCGAACATCCAGGCCATGATTTGCGAGTTAGTGAATACATCCGGCGCGGGGATGTCCTTGTTCGGCCCGACAATCTGGCTGATGGCGCGGACATAACCGCGGCTCAGCTTTTCGATTTCGTGCATGGACATTTCGCGCGGATCGCAAATGATGCCGCCTTTACCGCCGCCGTATGGCAAGTCTACGATTCCGCATTTCAATGTCATCCACATGGAAAGCGCGATAACTTCATCGCGGTTCACATCCGGGTGGAAGCGGACTCCCCCTTTTGTAGGGCCGACAGCATCGTTGTGCTGGGCACGGAATCCCGTGAACACTTTCGTTTTCCCATCATCCATGCGGACAGGGATGCGAACCTCCATGAAGCGCATCGGTTCTTTCAGAAGTTCATACATCGAATCTTCGTATCCAAGTTTATCCAATGCAGTTTTAATGACATCCTGCGTTGACGTCAACAAGTTCAAGTTTTCAGCCATTGTTTAATTTCGCCTCTTTGTATTTTAGTAATTACCCGCATCTAGTGTAACATGGCAAACTTCCATTTGCCACAACCATTGTTATTTTGTGAACACTTGGTGAATGCGTTCGAGTGCCCAGTCCAGCTCCTCTTTCGTGATGATCAATGGTGGGGCAAAACGGATGACTGTGTCATGTGTTTCTTTGCACAAAAGCCCGAGCTCTTTCAGCTGTTCGCAATAAGGGCGCGCTGCTTCCGTCAATTCCATTCCGATGAACAAGCCGCGTCCGCGGACTTCTTTGATGACAGGATGGTCGATTTTCTTCAATTCATCCATGAAGTAAGTGCCAAGTTCTTGCGAGCGTTCCGTGAGGTTTTCGTCTTGGATGACCTGCATGGAAGCAATGGATACGGCGCACGCTAACGGGTTGCCGCCGAACGTGGAGCCATGTGATCCCGGGTTGAAGACACCGAGTACGTCATGGTCTGCAACGACGCAAGAAATCGGGAATACGCCTCCCCCAAGCGCTTTTCCGAGAATGTACATATCCGGATCCACATCTTCCCATTCGCAAGCGAACATTTTGCCTGTGCGTGCAAGGCCGCACTGGATTTCGTCAGCGATGAACAATACGTTGTTTTCACGGCAAAGTTCGCGTGCTGCTTTCAAGAAACCTTTTGGCGGCATGATGATTCCTGCTTCGCCTTGGATCGGCTCGATCAGGAAGGCTGCCGTATTGGGTGTAATCGCATTTTTCAATGCTTCCAAATCGCCAAACGGGACAATATTGATACCTGGTAGCATCGGACCGAAGCCTCTGCGGTATTCAGCGTCTGATGAAAGCGAGACAGCGGTCATCGTACGGCCATGGAAGTTACCTTCACAAGCAATGATTTCCGCTTTTCCATCTTCGACACCTTTGACGTCGTATGCCCAACGGCGGGCAGCTTTAATAGCCGTTTCGACCGCTTCCGCCCCTGTGTTCATCGGCAAGGCCATTTCTTTACCAGAAATCTTGCAGATCATTTCGTACCATGGCGCCAATTGATCGTTATGGAAAGCGCGTGATGTCAAGGTTACGCGGTCCGCTTGGTCTTTCAATGCTTGAATGATTTTCGGGTGGCGGTGGCCTTGGTTCACTGCTGAATAAGCAGAGAGCATGTCCATGAATTTATTGCCTTCCGGGTCAGTTACCCAAACGCCTTCTGCTTTCGAGATGACGATCGGCAGTGGATGGTAGTTCTTTGCCCCGTACTGTTCTGTTTTTTCAATGATTGACTGTGTTTGTGTCATTCCAAATTCCTCCTTAAATTTAAGGCAAGACTCGCTGAGCCCTAGGGACAGTGAAGTATTAGTCATAGATGAATGCGCTTAACGGTGCCTTTTTTAAAAAAAGGCAGACACGGAGTCTGCCTTTTGTGCATCATTATACCATTAACCGAATAATTAAAACATCTCGGAAGTTGTTTGTGCTTGCATATGAAGTACCAAGTAGTCTGGCCCGCCCGCTTTTGAGTCAGTACCGGACATATTGAATCCGCCGAATGGCTGGTATCCGACAATCGCGCCAGTACAGCCGCGGTTGAAATACAAGTTACCTACGTGGAATTCTTCACGTGCTTTTTCAAGGTGTTCACGGTTGTTAGTAATAACCGCGCCAGTCAAACCGTATTCAGTGTTGTTCGCGATTTCGATTGCTTCATCAAAGTCTTTCGCTTTCGAGAAGCCGACAACCGGCCCGAAGATTTCTTCTTGCATGATTGTGGAAGTCGGATCCAAATCAGCGATAACCGTCGGGTTGACGAAGAATCCTTTCGAATCGTCACCGTCCCCACCGGCTACCAAACGGCCGTCTTTTTTACCGATTTCGATGTAATCCATGATTTTCTTGTAAGCAGCACCATCGATGACAGGGCCCATGAATTTCGATTGGTCGACTGTATCGCCGATCGTCAATTCGTTTGTCAATTCCACTACGCGTTCGAGCACTTCGTCATATACATCTTCGACGATGACTGCACGAGAGCAAGCTGAACACTTCTGCCCGCTGAAGCCGAACGCCGATTTGACGATGGATTGCGCCGCAAGTTCCAAGTCAGCCTCTTTGTCTACGACCATGGTATCTTTGCCGCCCATTTCAGCGATCAAGCGCTTGATCCAAATTTGGCCTTCATTGACTTTAGCCGAACGTTCAGCGATTCGCAATCCGACTTGGCGCGAACCTGTAAATGAGATAAAGCGTGTATTCGGGTGATCGACCAAGTAGTCGCCGACTTCAGCGCCAGGGCCTGGGATGTAGTTGACGACCCCTTTAGGCATGCCTGCTTCTTCCAACACTTCGATGAATTTGTAAGCGACAACCGGTGTCGTGGATGCCGGCTTCAACAGGACTGTGTTCCCAGCTACCATTGCAGCGACTGTTGTGCCTGCCATGATGGCGAACGCGAAGTTCCACGGCGAGATGACGACGCCGACGCCTAGTGGGATGTAGTTGTAACGGTTGTCTTCGCCCGGACGGCTTTCAACCGGCATGCCGTCTTTTAGGCGAAGCATTTGGCGTGCATAGTATTCCATGAAATCGATCGCTTCTGCTGTATCGGCATCCGCTTCGTTCCAAGGCTTGCCCGCTTCTTTCGTAAGCAGGGCCGAGAATTCATGTTTTCTGCGGCGCACGATTGCTGCCGCTTTGAACAAGACGTCCGCACGTACTTCAGGTTTAACTTTTTTCCATGTTTTGAATGCAGCGTCCGCTTCTTGCATGGCTTTTTCTGCGAGCTCTTTATTTGATTTGGAGACGCGCCCAACAATTTCTTCTTTATCCGCCGGGTTGAATGAAACGATCTTGTCTTCAGTCGTTACGCGTTCTCCACCGATAATTAGCGGGTAATCCTGGCCGAGGTATCCTTCAACCGTCTTCAGGCCTTCCAAGTATGCTTTGCGATTCTCCTCGATCGAGAAATCTGTGAATGGTTCATGTTTGTAGGGAATCATTGGGAATCCTCCTTCTAATTGAGCGAGCGCAAAAAAAATTTGCACTCTTAATCTGTTTCCACTTATAATAATGCAAAAGATTGTTGCGTTTTTCAAGCATTTTAATCTAAAAAGTCAAAATAATTTTGAGGTGATGGCCATGAACGAACAGCAAATAGACTTGGCCCCTTTCTATAAATTCGCTGGAGACCATGTGGCTGTAGGGATACACGCCATCGACAGCAAAGGGAAAACCATTTTATACAACCGCAAAATGAAGGAAATCGAAGGATTCGACTTCCAGGAATTGACGGACCGGTCGTTATTGGAGATGTTCCGGTTTGACCAAACGCAAAGCACATTGCTGCAGGCGCTGACCGGTGGCACCCCGATATTGAATGTCAAGCAAACGTATTGGAACCGTAAAGGGCAAGAAATCACGACCATCAATGATAGTTATCCGGTCTTTGAAAATGGCGAGTTGATCGGGGCAATTGAACTCGCCCGGGATGTGACGACATTGGAGCGCGTCATCTACCAACCCTTGAAGAAATACGAGGAGCCGATTACGTTCTCCAGCTTGACCGCTGTGTCGGCGAGCATGAAAAATGTCATCACCCGAGCAGAGAAAGCCGCCACTGCGAAACTGCCGGTACTGTTGGTCGGCGAATCCGGTACCGGCAAAGAATTACTCGCGGAGGCTATCCATTCGGCACACACTTCGGAGCTGCCGATGCATATCCTGTATTGCCACGGCACCGATAGCCGCCTAATTGACGAGTTGGACAGGGAAATCGAGCGCATGAAGCATGGCACAATTTATTGCGAACGCATCGATTTGCTGCCGCGTGCCTTGCAGATGCAATTGCTTGAAGTGGTCGAACGCCATGCATCCGGCGATTGCTATTTTGTCGCGAGTGTCGGCGATGATCCAGTAGAGCTGATCTCATCCCATACTCTGGTGAAAGACCTGTATTATTTCTTCTCTGCAATGACCATCAAAGTCGAGCCGCTGCGCCGCAGGAAAGAGGACATCCTGCCGTTTGTCGAGGATTACTTCTCCCGGCACCGGATGAAAGTCGGGTCGGTCATCCGCTCCCTGTCAGACGAAGTGGAAAAATTATTCCTTAACTATGAGTGGCCAGGGAACTTGAAAGAACTCGAATTGCTGCTGGATGAAATCACTTCACTCGTCACGACGCAGGAAGTCGTGACGGCCGCGATGCTCCCTCACCATTTCAAGCTGAAAACCCAAAGCGGCTCGCTGCAACCTGAAGATTTCCTGATCAGTTCCGATAAGGATCTGCTCCCGCTCGAGGAGTACTTGCAAGAAGCGGAAATGTATTATCTGGAGAAAGCGATGGACCTTTATGGGGGCAATGTGACAAAAGCGGCGCATGCACTCGGCATGAGCCGCCAGAACCTTCAATACCGCCTGCGGAAAATCAAAAAAAACGCACAATCGACTTAATGTCGGTTGTGCGTTTTTTAAGATTTTATTGACCGGAACGTTTGATCCATTCCTGCATTTTGTCTTTCAACGTGTTAAAGCCTTCAGAATCGCTCTCGTTTACATGTGACTGAAGAGATTGACGCGGCTTTTCGCTTCTTTGAGCTGCCGGCGGCTGTTCTTGCAGCGCGCGGATCGACAAGCTGATTTTTTTCGATTTATCGTCGACGTCCAATACTTTCACGTCTACTTCCTGTCCGACAGACAAGTATTCGCTGACTTCTTTCACATAACCGTGCGTGATTTCTGAAATGTGGACAAGCCCTTGTGTTTGGTCGTCCAGTGCAACGAATGCACCGTATGGCTGGATTCCTGTTACTTTGCCGGAGACTTTATCTCCTGCTTGATACGTTTTTGTCATAGTTAACCGCTCCTAGTCTATATCTAATTACTGTACACCTATTGGCATCTGTATATTATAGCACAGGTTGCATATAAGAGTAAAATCAATAACCAGGATATAGCATGAACCGCCAGCCATCGGGTGTGAGCGTCATCTGCAAATGCTCATACCATTCTTGCATCCGGTCCGTTTCGTAAAGAATTTCTATGCTGGCATCAATTTCATTTTGAATATTCAAATCCGTTGCCATAAACGCCATAGAGTTTAAGTTCTCGAAACCGGCGACTTGATGGCTGCTGGCAAAATTGCGCCAGAACCCGACTTCCTGTTCCTCAGCTTCGTCACTAAGCAAACTATTTGCGACCTCAATGTTTTCTTCATCTATCGCATGCAGTAAAGCATAAGTGACGGTGAGCGGCGAGGTATCTTTTGGCAATTCTTCTTTATCAGCCAACAACTCATAAACTTTCATGCCTTGTTCCTGTAACTCCGGATCCGGCGCTTTAGAGAATTCTTGCTGCTCGTATTGAACGAGCCATGTATGGTCCTGTTCATTTACTAAAGCCGGCTGCAGGGGATTGGCCCTGTGAAACCCGAGATCCTGCTCTCTATATGCCACCATCGGCTGGATCATCACTTTCTTGTAAATGCGCTGGATGGCTGCTTGCTGGACTTCAACCCATAGTGCTTTTTCCGTCAACTCCGGAATCGGTTCCCAAACAGCCATGTACTGCTCCAGGCTTGGCTTGAGTTCGCTATCTACTAACAGATGGTACATCGTTTCAGGATCTTTTTCGTGGTTGGCGTAGAAATACAGGAAGTAGATGTCTAGAGGCTGCACACCGGCCAGCAATTTTATGTCATGGGATTGCTTGAAACGCCCATACAGCTCCTTGACACGGTCGTAATTGAAATCCGCCAAGTCCACCAACTCCGGTTCCAATGGAAAATCACCGTTTGGCAAAGTGGAACTTAACTTCCCTTGTCGTTCCAGCCGCAGCATATCTAGGCTGTCCCCGTATTCCAGATTTTCTAAAGAAGCGGATTGCCGCCAGCCGCTGCTTTCCATTTCATCGATTATGGGCAATAAAACCGCGGCCAACGGGTCGTAGGAAGCCAGCGTCTTCCAGAGCTTGCGGATTTCCGGCTTGACTGCGCCGTTTTCGTATATTTCATGTTCTGCGCCTTTGGTAATTTGCCACACTGTTTGTTCATACATCACTTCTATCCCGGTTTTCAACTCGCTGTCGGTTGGCTCCGTGACCAACAGGGACAGCATTGTATCCAATACATTGACCAAATGGGAAGGTTCCACCAACCAGCCCTGCTCATCAAAATAAGGATACACCCAGAAAAGCTGTAGGTAGTCAAAGGCGAATGGGTGTGTCTGGAATTGTGGAAGCTGTTGCAGCCCGTTAACATCTTTCGTCAATAAATGCATCCTGTCAGGGTCTGCCAGGCGGAAGCGCAGCCCATATTCCGGCCAGGCAGCGAGCAATTGTTCCAGTTCAGCTGATGCATCCGGGATCTCGCTTGCCAAAAGCTGCGGCTCGCCGTAATGCTCGGAGGCCGCGGGCAACTGTTCTTGATTGCTTTTTAGAATGCCTTCCGCATAATCCTGCAATTCATCTGTTTTCTTGAAATACAGCTCCAGGAAACGGTCCATTTCATCGACTGGCATATGGCCAGAGTTCGCCAAGGATTCCCCCATCCCTTTCGGCGTCTCGATCATCCAGATGAGCTCTTCCGTTTGTTGCATGAAACGTTCCGCATCGTCTTTGTGCTGCTGCAGCTGGCTGCGGTTGAATAGCTCGTCTTTTTCTTCGTCTGCATCTGCGACATAGGCAAACGCGGCAAATTCCCCCTCTTCCATGCCAAGGCGTTGTTTCGCGTTTTCTCTCGCCTCTGCATATTGCTGCTCCATTTCATCTGCCATTTCCTGCGTCAACTGACCTTCCGACGCTTCCGATACAGTAGGCAGGCGGAAGCTGTCGAAGAAAAAAGAACTCCCGACGACTCCAGCAAGCAAGGCAATCGATGCCACGATTAACCAGATGGCCGGCTTTTTCACTTTCGGAATTGGCTCTTGTGGCAGTTCATCAGCTGCCGGGCTTTCGTCAGTCGGTGCTTCATTCTCTGGAAGCTTGATCCGCTTAATGGATTTCTCCAGGAATTGCATTCGCTGCGTTAGTTCTTGAGGGTCCTCTATGGATAATCTTTCTGCTAATTTTTGATTTGCGTTATCTATTAGTTCCATTAGCTTCCGTTCTTCGAGCTGAAGCACCTGTGCCGCAAATGATGATGCATAGCCGTTGACCAAATACAGGACCGCAGCCATTCGTTCATTGAGCGGCAGTGATTGCAGCGCCAAATGGCTTTCCCGGTCTTCCTGAAAGCCAATCAAGCTGCCGTCGTTATGCAGAGTGGGATTCCGCGCTAATTCCGATGCAGCAGCACGGTAGAGCCTCGACTGTAAATTGGTGGTTGCATCCTCCTGGTCGGACATGGCCTGGATCCGGTGGAAGAACGAATCCGTCCGGTTGGCTGCCATTCCGTTTTGATAGGCGAAGCGCCTGAGCTCTTCTGCCAGATGAACCATTTCCAGGCCTTCATCTCGGGCATTCCCGATTACCGGATTGCTGTTTTCCCCCATCTCCCCATCAACTCTCTTTCTGACGAATTTCCTTTTATTTCTATTATACTAAAGAAATTCGCTCCATTTTTAAATAATTCTATTTTTTTCTGAAAGGCTCATGTAAAATAGGGAAATCTAATCGATTTAGGAGGAACCAATTATGAAAGCACGTGAACAATGGACGTCCAAGATCGGTTTCATACTCGCAGCTGCCGGCAGTGCAATCGGCCTCGGGGCGATCTGGAAGTTCCCATACGAAACCGGAGCGAACGGGGGCAGCGTTTTTATTTTGCTGTTCATCTTGAGCACTGTCTTGATCGGCTTGCCGATTTTGCTTGCTGAGTTCGTCATCGGGCGCCGCGGACAAGCAGATGCCGTCAGCGGACTCAAAAAACAAGCACCCGGAAAACCGTGGTATTTGATCGGTTGGTCCGGATTTATTTTTTCTTTCCTGATCCTTTCCTTCTACAGTGTAGTCGGCGGTTGGGTACTATCGTATCTGGTACGCGCAGTCACCTTGCAGTTGTCAGGACTGGGCGATGCAGATTTCGCCGAGTTGTTCGGCGGCATCATCAGCAATCCATGGGAAGTGCTGATCGCACAAGCGGCGTTCATGGCATTGACTATTTGGATCGTCCAAGGCGGCATCAAGGACGGCATTGAACGCGCCAGCAAAATCATGATGCCAGCCTTGCTGATTTTCTTCGTTATCTTGATGATCCGTTCGCTGACACTTGATGGGGCAATAGAAGGCGTCCGCTTTATGTTCGTGCCCGACTGGTCGTTCTTCAATTTCGAAACGGCACTTGTCGCTCTCGGGCAAGCGTTCTTCTCCTTGAGTGTCGGCGTTGCCGGAATGATCACTTATGCATCTTACCTCAAGAAATCCGAGAATCTGACGCGTTCAGCTGTCAGCGTGGTGACTCTGAACATCGTTATTTCCATCATGGCCGGATTGATCATCTTCCCTGCGGTATTTGCACTTGACTACTTGCCGGATCAGGGACCAGGCCTTGTCTTCATTATCCTGCCGGCCATTTTCGACCAATTGTTCATGGGCCAATTCCTGATCATCATTTTCTTCATCCTGTTATTGTTCGCGACTTTGACTTCATCCATCTCGATGCTTGAGATCACCGTCTCGATCGCCGTGAAGAACAAATACGACCGCCGCCGCCGTTTGGCATTCATCATTGGCCTTGCAATCTTTGTGGTCGGCATTCCGAGCGCTTTGTCATTCGGCGTTATGAGTGAGCCGGTATTCTTCGGTTATACGTTCTTCGACTTTGTCGACATCTTGACGAGCCGTATCGGCTTGCCGCTTGGCGCATTGTTCATCTCCCTATTTGCCGGATATGTGTTGACCAATAAAAATGCACATGACGAATTGACGCAACAACAGACCTGGGTCGAAGTATGGCGCGTACTTGTGCGCTATGTCGCGCCAATCGCGATTATCGTCGTGTTCATCAACGGCATCATCGATATTTTCTCTTGATGCCATTGTTCGAAAAATGCCACAACTCTTTATGCAAGAAAAGGCTCTTACATGGTATGATGGAGCTAGAAGGAAGTCTTTAAGAAAAGGAGTGTATGACTTTGAAAAAAGATTTGCACACCCAATTGAAAATGCTGCGGGAAGAACGCAACCTGTCGCTTGACGACTTGTCTTTGAAGACACGCATCGGCACAGCACGCCTTGAATCCTACGAAAGCGGCGAGGAAGTACCATCAGTCCAGACGATCCTGGTGCTATCAAATGCACTCGAAGTACCCGCTTCCAACTTGCTTGATGGACTGGAAACACCAAAATAAAAAAGCTTCGGCAATGAGCCGAAGCTTTTTTATTTTGGTTTACCTTTCAAATGATGTGTTTTTCTTCATACTTTACGGCCAATAGTTTATAGGAAACTTCCACACATTTCTCAAGTGGGATCCATTGCTTGAAACTTGACTCATAGATCGCTTGAATCGCTTTCGCCAGTTCTGACGGGTCATCAATTTCATGCAGCTTGCCGATTACATCAGTCGCTTCCGCCTTGTAATTGCCTCCTGTACCGGCCGAGAAAGGGTCCCAGCCCTCCATGATCCACAGCGCTCTTTTATCCATGCCCACCGTATCCATTCGTTTTCACCTATCATTCCTGTATCGTTACCAGCTATAATAGCATAGAAATCAAAAAGAAATGAGGAGATTGCTTTGAATTTGTTCGAACAAGTGCATGACCGCAGCAATAGCCGTTCCGTGAAATGGGGACGGATGGAGAAAGTCTACGGAATCCATGATGCATCGGATATTTTGCCGATGTGGGTCGCCGACATGGACTTTCCGGCTCCGCCTCCAGTGACGGATGCTTTGCGAGAACGATTGGAACATCCGATTTTCGGCTATTCGTACATATGCGAAGAATGCAAAACGGCTGCCGCGAACTGGCTCGAAAAGCGTCATGGTTTAGGGGTTGAAACGGATTGGATGCTGTTTCATCAAGGCGTCATTCCTGCCATGGCAAGCATTATCGATGTCTTTACGGACACTGGCGATCACGTGTTGGTAACGCCACCTGTCTACCCGCCGTTTTTTTCCATCCCCGAAAATCTGGGGCGTAGCGTGTTGTATTCACAATTGACAGAGCAAGATGGCGAATACGCGATCGATTGGCCTGATTTTGAAAGCAAACTCGAAAAAGCCCGTTTATTCATCCTGTGCAATCCCCACAATCCAAGCGGCAAATTATGGGCGGCAGAGGAGCTGGAGAAATTGGTCGAATTGTGCGCACGCCATGATGTCTTGATCCTGTCAGATGAAATCCATAGCGACTTGATCCATGCAGGTGAAACCCACACCCCGCTTCTTTCGGTTGCCGGCAGTGAGCGGGACCGAATCTTCACGTGCATCGCCCCGACGAAAACATTCAACCTTGCCGGCATCCAGGCGGCCATGATCGTAACGGCCGATCCCGACAAGCGCATGCGTTTGGAACGGCATATGCAAGCGCACGGCACCGGCTCTTTGAATGCCTTTGCGCCGGTTGCATGGAAAGCCGCATACGAGCAGGGTGAACCGTGGCTCAATCAATTGCTTGAAGTGTTGGCTCATCATATCGAGTACGCGGTGGAACGGCTTGAACGGGAAGTCCCTGGATTGAAAATCCGCAAGCCGCAATCAACGTATCTATTATGGATCGATTACCGGGCGCTTGGCTTAACTGAAGAAGAAGCGATGTCACACTTGCTTGAAAAAGGAAAAGTGGCGCTTGAACCAGGCTCGAAATACGGAGCAGCCGGACGCGGTTTCCTCCGAATGAATATCGCATGCCCGAAGCAGACTTTGGAAGAGGGCATCAGCCGAATCACAAGCGCATTCCGTTGATATTTAATGATAAACGAGAAAAAGCTATCGCTCGAGGCGATAGCTTTTTCTTATTGCTCAATGATGTCGATCGATTCGATGACGATGTCTTCTAACGGTTTATCTCCTGCGCCCTTTTCGACTGCGGCGATTTGGTCGACGACGTCCATGCCTTCGTCAACTTGGCCAAAGACGGTATGCATCCCATCCAGCCAAGGCGTTCCGCCCATTTCCTCGTACGCAGCAGTGATTTCCTCGGGATAATCAGAGGCACTGCCTTCCTTGATTTCTTTTGCCTGTACGATGAAGAATTGGCTGCCGTTGGTGCCCGGCCCTGCATTGGCCATCGACAAGGCGCCGCGGAAGTTGAATAGCCGGTCACTGAATTCATCTTCGAACGGCTCGCCATAAATGCTTTCGCCGCCGCTTCCTGTGCCTGTCGGGTCACCACCTTGCAACATGAAACCTTCGATAACGCGATGGAAAGTGACGCCGTCATAATAACCGGATTCCGCATGCCCGAGGAAATTCTCCACTGCTTTCGGTGCGATTTCCGGGAACAGGCGGATACGGATCGTACCTTCTGATGTATTCATATCGACTACCGTTTCTTCGGTTAAGCCTGGTTCAAGCTGCGGATAGCCTTGCACATCTTCTGTTGCAGCAGGCTCCTTACCGCTTGTCTCCTGTTGCTCTCCAGCATTTCCGCAAGCTGCCAAGGCCAGTGCCGCAAGTAGGAACATCGCTAGCCATAAACTTTTTTTCATTTCCATTCACCCCGCTTTATTCTAGCATAGAATTATTCAGAATACAGCGGTAATTTGTTCTGCTTTTTTCGTGTAACGAACTATTATATAATATAGGAAGAGTTTTGGTTTTCAGAAAGAAGGGGTTCCAACTGGATACTCAAAAAAGAAATTTCTACATCATCATGTTCACCAATTTCCTGGTTGCCGGCAGCACCACGATGATCATGCCATTTTTATCGCTCTACATCGAATCGCTCGGTAATTTTTCAGATGAATACGTCCAGCGCTGGTCGGGGCTGGTATTCGGCGTGACTTTCGTTGCCGCGCTGTTCATGTCCCCGGTTTGGGGCCGCATCGCAGACAAATATGGTTTCAAGCCGATATTGATCATCAACGGTTTCGGGATCGCCACTAGCATCTTTTTGATGGGCACTGCCGATTCCGTGCTCGGATTGTTCCTGATCCGCTTGTTCATGGGAATCGTCACGGGCTTCATTCCGACTTCGCTCGCTTTCGTGAGCTCCCAGACTTCCAAGGAAACGGCCGGCAAAACGCTTGGGACTCTCCAGATGGGCAGTGTATCGGGCACCTTGTTCGGCCCGGTGCTTGGTGGCCTGATGGCGGATGCGTTCGGTTTCACTTACACCTTCCTCATCACCGCCACCATCATTGGCATCGCCGCCTTGTTCGTCGTCTTCGGGCTGAAAGAAATCCGCAAGCCGAAACGAAAAGATGCCCATGTCTATGCACGAAGCACAGTCATCCACGGTATCCTGCACCACCGTTTGCTGCTGAATGTCATGATCATCACAGCCTTGATCCAGATCGGCAATTTCAGCATCCAGCCCTTATTGTCTTTATATGTGGCGGAATTGACGGAAGGCACTGCACAAGTGGCCTTTCTTGCAGGGGTCACGTTCAGCGCGACTGGGGTCGGCAATTTGCTGTTCGCCAGGCTGTGGGGACGGCTTGGGGATTCGGTCGGCTATGAGAAGATTCTCGGTTTATTGTTGCTGCTCGCATTCCTGTTTATCATACCGCAAGCTTTTGTCACTGAACTGTGGCAACTTATCATTCTGCGCTTGTTCTTCGGGGTCGCAGTCGGCGGCATGATTCCGACAACGACTGCACTGATGCGCCGCGAAGCTCCGATCGATATCCAAGGGGAAGTGATGGGCTATAACACGAGCTTCCGTTTTCTCGGCAATATCGTCGGCCCGATGTTCGGGGGGATTGTCAGCGGATTTATCGGGATTTCGTCGGTCTTTATCGTAACCGGCACATTATTTGTCCTGGCTTTTTTGTTCCTATGGTATACAAAAAAACAACCTGGACAGGATTTCGAGGATGTGCTTTTGGAACAGGAATTGAAACATTCCTAATGCCAAGTGAAAATTGCCTATTGAAGGAAAACCCACTCTTTCAACAGGCTTTTTTTAATTGCTTTTTTAAATTCGCAATAGTCAGATTTCGGAGTTTCTTCCTATTACAAAACACTTGGATTCTTTGAACTCCCCCCATGGGACGCGAGGGTGGGCGGTGCAAAACCGCTCTGAATGCGTTATACTTTTTAATTAGAAACTCATCACGTACCACTTTGGAAGGAGGATTCACTTGTCTCTCGTATTTCTGATTTTCATACCGATCCTTGCAGCGCTGTTTATTCCGCTGCTTTTCAAGCGACTTAGCCAGATTCATACAGGCTGGTTCGTTTTGCTGGTTCCGGCAGCGCTGTTCATATACTACGCTACTCGCCTTCCCTCCGTGATGGAAGGCGGCACTTACGTATCTGAACTTTCCTGGATCCCTTCCCTCGATATCGCCTTTGTCGCATATCTCGATGGATTGAGTTTATTATTCACTTTGCTGATCACTGGAATCGGCGCACTCGTAGTGCTTTATTCGATTTTCTATTTGGACAAGCACCGCGAACAATTACATAACTTCTATGTATACCTCTTGATCTTCATGAGCGCCATGCTTGGCGTCGTGCAGTCGGATCATCTGATTACGCTGTACTTGTTCTGGGAATTGACTTCGATTTCCTCATTCCTGTTGATCGCTTATTGGTATACGCGCGACCGCTCCAGATTCGGCGCATTGAAGTCGATGATGATCACAGTCTTCGGCGGCTTGATGATGCTTGGTGGATTTGTATTGCTCAGCATCATGGGCTCCACATATTCGATCCGCGAATTGATCGCCCAGGCGCCGGAACTCGCACAGCATGATTTCTTCATCTGGGCATTGGTTCTTGTGCTGCTCGGCGCATTTACGAAGTCAGCACAGTTTCCATTCTATATCTGGCTGCCGGACGCGATGGAAGCGCCGACGCCTGTCAGTGCTTACCTTCACTCCGCGACAATGGTTAAAGCCGGTATTTACTTGGTCGCCCGTTTAACCCCAGTCTTCGCTTTGTCTGAAGTGTGGATGTGGCTCGTCGCCGGCGTCGGGTTGTTCACGATGGTATGGGCATCGTTCTTTGCGTTGAAGCAAAAAGACTTGAAAGGCATCTTGGCCTTCTCGACCGTTTCCCAGCTCGGGCTGATCATGTCGCTTTTAGGTGTCGCAGCCGCCGCATATCACGTAGAAGGCGCTGCCGACAGTTATCTGAAATATGCAGCATTTGCGGCAGTTTTCCACTTGATCAACCATGCTACTTTCAAAGGAAGCCTATTCATGATCGCCGGTATCGTCGACCATGAAACAGGGACGCGCGACATCCGCAAACTCGGCGGCTTGATGAGTTTGATGCCTGTCAGTTTCACCGTCGCGTTAATCGGCTCTTTTTCGATGGCAGGCCTTCCGCCTTTCAACGGCTTCCTGAGTAAAGAAATGTTCTTGACTGCCATGCTGTCGCTGCAGGAATTCAACCTGTTCTCGATGGACGTCTGGTGGGTATTGTTCCCGATTATCGCCTGGATCGGCTCGGTCTTTACGTTCATCTACAGCTTGTATTTTGTGTTCCACACATTTGCCGGCAAACATCAGCCCGAACAATTGCCGAAACAAGCGCATGAAGCCCCAATCGGCATGCTTATTTCACCGGTCTTTCTTGCCGCACTGGTTGTGTTGATTTTCTTCATCCCGAACTTGATCGGCGATTGGCTCGTCAAACCAGCCGTTGCCGCAATCCAGCCGTTCCTTTATGATTCACCGCAAAATGTGGACATTCACGTTTCTGCGTGGCATGGATTCAATACCGAATTGTTCATGACGCTCGGCATCTTCGCGATCGGCGGCTTGATGTTCTGGACGCTGCGCAAATGGCAGCATCTTTACGATTTGTATCCGGATGCCGTTTCACTGAACCGTCTATATGATGAAATGATGCTGCTCAGCGCCGGGGGGCCAACCGCTTCTCCCGGGTTTATATGACAGGGTTTATCCGTTCATACCTCGTCTATATGTTCAGTTTCATGGCATTCATCGTTTTGCTGACCTTGTTCTTGAACGAAGCATTCCAGATCGATTTCAATAATTTGGCGCCAATTGGCGTTTATGAAATCGTCATCCTGCTGGCACTTGTCGGCGCGACCTTGACGATTCTAGGCTCCAAATCCCGCTTGACCGCCATCATTGCGCTCGGGGCTGTCGGCTATTCAGTGGCGCTGTTGTTCGTCATCTTCCGCGCTCCTGACTTGGCATTGACGCAACTGGTCATTGAAACCATTTCGGTTGCCTTGTTCTTGCTCGCGTTCTACCATTTGCCGCAAATCAGCCGCAAGGAAGAACGCATGAAATTCCGTTTCGGCAACGCGCTCGTCGCGCTGGGTGTCGGCGTCACGATGACATTGGTCGCCTTGTCGGCCCATTCACAGAAAGCCTTGCCTTCGATTTCCGAGTTCTACAAAGAAACCGTCTACTCAGAAGCGGGCGGCGGTAATATCGTCAACGTCATTCTTGTCGATTACCGCGGCTTTGATACCTTATTCGAAATTGCAGTACTCGGCATTGCGGGCATCGGGATTATCACGATGATCCGCCTTCGCCTTACGAAAAAGGAGGGTCAGCATGAGAACAAATGATGTCATGCTTCAAACCGCCACGAAAGTGGTGACCTTCATCATCTTGATGTTTGCTGTCCATATTTTCTTTGCCGGGCATTATACGCCAGGCGGCGGGTTTGTCGGCGGATTGTTGACTGCGAGTGCCATAGTCCTGCTGATGCTTGCGTTCGACATCCCGACCATCAAGAAGATTCTGCCGATTAATTATGTCGTGCTGACCGCTGTCGGCTTGTTGATTGCGATTGCAACCGCCAGCGCGTCGATCATTTTTGATGTCCCGTTTTTCACACATGCCTATGATTATTTCAATTTGCCACTATTCGGGAAAACGTCCCTGCACTCGGCAATGCTATTCGATTTAGGTGTCTATTTGGTTGTTGTAGGAGTAACGATGACCATTATTCAAACGATTGGAGAGGATGAATAATGGAAATAGTCATGTCGGTTGCCATCGGCTTATTGTTCATGGCAGCTGTATATTTAATGCTATCGAAAAGTTTGATTCGCATCATTATCGGCACCGGCCTGTTGAGCCACGGCGCCCACCTGTTGCTGTTGACGATGGGCGGGCTCGGAGGTACCGCGCCGCCGGTCGTTGCGGACGGTGTATCGGTCAGCGATTATGCCGACCCCCTTCCGCAGGCACTGATCCTGACTGCAATTGTCATTTCATTCGCGGTCACGTCGTTCTTCCTGGTACTCGCTTACCGCGCCTATCAGGAACTCGGCACAGACAATATGGAGCTATTGAGAGGTACAGAAGATTATGAGTAACTTAGCCTTGTTCCCGATAGTTATCCCATTGATTTTTGCCGCTATTTTGATGCTGTTCCCGAAAAAATTGCATATGCAGCGCATTGTGGCGATTGCCGGTGTTGGAGCAACCTTAGTCTCGGCAATTGCATTGTTTTCGAAAGTTTCCACTGACGGAGTCCAAGCCATTACGCTCGGCAGCTGGCCTGCCCCGTTCGGCATTTCCATGGTTTCCGATATGTTCTCCGTACTCTTGGTACTGAGTTCCACCATCGTCACGTTATTCGTGCTGTTCTACAGTATCCCGACGATCGGCGTGAAACGTGAACAGTCGTTCTATTATCCGGCTGTCTTGTTCTTGATGACCGGAGTCAATGGCGCCTTTACGACAGGCGATATTTTCAATTTGTTCGTCTTCATCGAAGTGCTGTTGATGGCTTCCTATGCATTGATCGTCCACGGTGGCGAAAAACCGCAGCTGCGCGAATCAATCAAGTATTTGCTGGTGAACATCATTTCATCTGCACTGTTCGTCTCAGCCGTTGCTTACCTTTACTCCGTCACCGGGACGCTCAATATGGCCGATTTGGCAGTCAAGATCCCGCAGATTGAAGCGGTCGGCATCCTGACGGTCATCGCCGTCCTGTTCCTGGTCGTTTTCGGTTTCAAAGCGGCGATTTTCCCGCTGTACTTCTGGCTTCCAGGTTCCTATTTCGCACCGCCTATGGCGATTCTTGCCTTGTTCGGCGCATTGCTGACAAAAGTCGGCGTCTACGCCATCATGAGAACCTATACCTTGTTCTTCACGATGAATACCGGGTTTACACACGAGCTGCTGGCGATCATTGCGATTTTGACGATCCTTGCAGGTTGTGTCGGGGCCCTTGCGTATTTTGATGTGAAAAAAATCATCATTTACAACATCATCATCGCAGTCGGTGTCATCTTGTTCGGCATTTCGCAAATGAACGCAGCAGGTGTTGAAGGTTCCATTTTCTACTTGGTGCACGATATGCTCATCAAAGCGGCGCTGTTCCTGCTTGTCGGGATATTGACCGTCATTTTCGGAACGAGCGATTTGCGCAAGATGGGCGGTTTGATCAAGAGCTATCCGGTCTTCGGCTGGACCTTCCTCGTTGCGGCATTCGGCCTTGCCGGAATCCCGCCGCTTAGCGGATTCCCTGGTAAGTTGCTGATTGTCCAAGGCGGCTTTGAAGGCACCCATTTCTGGGGCAGCCTCGTGATCCTTGCAACCAGCTTGCTCGTATTGCTCAGTGTCGTACGTATCTTCATCTATGCATTCTGGGGTGAACCTGCCAGAATTGCCACGATCGACCGAAAACAATACCTGTCGCTGTTTGTTCCAACAGCGATCCTTGTCGCCTTGACTGTTGTGCTTGGCGCCGGTGCGGAACTCTTCATGCCGTTCATTTCGGACGCAGGTGAAGTGCTGCTGAATCCATCGCTCTATATTGATGCGGTATTAAAGGAGTAGGTCAATATGTCTTTACAAGTTCTATTGAATTTCTTCCTGGCGCTCGTCTGGATGTTCATGACCGTGTCGTTCACTCCTTCCGGATTCGTCATCGGCTTCTTGGTCGGCCTTGGCGTCATCATCCTGATGCGCCGGTTCTTCTCGAAACGCTTGTACATCCTGCGCGTCTGGGCGTTAATCTCGCTGTTCTTGCTGTTCCTTCGTGAACTGTTCATGTCGAGCATTCAGGTTCTTTCCATCGTCATCCGCCCGAATATGAACATCAAACCGGCCATTTTCGAAATGGAAACGGAACTCAGCGACGACTGGCAAGTAACTTTATTGTCAGCCTTGATTACATTAACGCCAGGGACCTTGGTCATCGGCATTTCCGAAGACCAGAAACGCCTGTATGTCCATGCCCTGGATTTCGAAGACATCGATTCGGCCGTGTCATCCATCAAGAATACATTTGAACGGGCCATACTGGAGGTGAGCCGGTCATGATGATGTTTTATTGGATCGCTTTGATGATTGTCAGCTTTTCTTTCGCCGGGCTCCTGTTCCGGCTAGTCAAAGGGCCGACAGTTGCAGACCGTGTGGTAGCCCTCGATTCCATCGGGGTCAGCCTGGTCTCGATTGTAGCTTTGCTATCGCTGATCATTGAAACGGAGTTCTTCCTGGAGGTCATCCTATTGATGAGCATCCTGTCCTTTATCGGAACGGCCGCCTTCGCGAAATTCCTGGAGAGAGGGGAGATTTTCGATCGAGATCCTCGTTGATATCTTAATCATCCTTTTAATCGGCACTGGAGTCCTTTTCAGCGCCGTTACCGCGCTTGGATTGGTCAGGCTTCCGGATGTCTATACACGGACACACGCAGCCTCTAAGAGCTCGACACTCGGCGTGTTATCGATCCTGCTCGGTACATTTGTCCATTTTTGGTTTAATGAAGGCATCTTCAATACGCAGATGGTCATCGCCATTGCCTTCCTGTTCATCACGCAGCCCGTTGCCGGCCATTTGATCGGCCGTGCCGCTTATATGACCGGCATCAAGGTCGCGGAAGAAACTGTGCGCGACGATATGGGGTCTGCGATTGAGAAGCGCCGGAACAACCAGCAAGAAGAATTGGAAAACGAATAAAAAACTGCAGCCAATACGGCTGCAGTTTTTTTATAGGTCATCTCCAAGCTTCTCCACAAACAACGCAAGCGTGCGGACCATGGCACCGGTTCCGCCTTGAGGCCCCAAATCATGCGCCGCATCGGCATGTGATGTCCCGGCGATATCCAGGTGGATCCACGGCGTATCCCCGACGAATTCGCCGACAAAGCCGCCACCGAAAATCATATGGCCATCGCGTCCCGGCGAATTGTTCAAATCTGCAACATCACTTTTGCGCAAACGCTTTTTGTCGTTTTCAGTAAGCGGCAATTGCCAGATGAACTCACCCGTTTTCTTCGAAACATCCTGCAAGCTTCCATAAAATGCGTCGTCATTCGTCAACGCGCCTGTCTTATCTTTGCCAAGCGCCACGATGACGCCCCCCGTCAAGGTCGCCACATCCACAACCTGGCTCGCGCCGAGCTGCTTGGCATATGTGACCGCATCCGCCAACACTAGCCGCCCTTCCGCATCGGTATTGAGGATTTCGATGGTCTTGCCGCTCATCGATGTGATGACATCGTCCGGCTTAAAGGCATTGCCGGACACCATATTGTCGGTGGATGCAATGATGGCGACGACGTCTTTGGCCGGTTTCAATTCGCCGATGACCCGCATTGCGCCGAGCACAGCCGCAGCTCCGCCCATATCCCCTTTCATGCCGACGATGCCGTCTTTCGGCTTGAGGGAATAGCCGCCTGTGTCAAATGTGATGCCTTTTCCGACCAGTGCAAGCGGTGATTCGAAACTATCTGTCGCCTTGTATTTCATGACAATCAAGCGCGGTTCTTCGACCGATCCTTGGTTGACCGCAAGCAGCGCGCCCATGCCAAGTTCTTCGATTTCGCTTCGGCCGAGGATATCCGTTTCAAATCCATAAGCTTCGCCAAGTTCCTGTGCATATTCCGCCATCGCTGTCGGCGTCAGGATATTCGCCGGCATATTGACAAGCGTCCTTGCTTCATTGACCGCTTCTGCATGGACCGTCCCGACGAAAGCCGCCTGACGGACCGCATCTGACGGCTCGTCTGTCAGAAAGCCCAGCGATTCGAGACGATGGTCCACTTCATTAGAACCGGTTTTATAATCGGCAAAACGGTATGCGCCCATTTGGATGCCTTCAGCTGCCAAGTGCGCGACTTGTCCGCTGTTCACTTCCCCATTTTCGAATGAAGCTACATGGATGGCTGCATAGTGGATCTTTTCCTTAATCAACTGCTTTCCTGCGATGCCGAACGAACGGCGTAAATCGTCTTCCGTCATTTTTTTTCGGTCACCGATCCCGACAAACATGACTCGCGGGATATCGCCTTTTAAAGTAGGGTAAATGCTCAGCGACTGGGGATCGAATGACAAGCCGTCTTTGATCCAGCCGGCCAGCCTCCCGTCAAAGCGCTCCTCTACCGTTTCCCACCCTTCCGCATTTTCAGGATGGCGGCTCAAGCCGACGATTAGAATTTCTGCTTCGTTCTGTTCGGTTGGTTTCAATACATTGATTTCCATAAGAATCCTCCTTTTAGCTGCCTCTCCAGTGTACCATTGCTTCGGCTTCCGGAATAGCTTGACTAGGGGGTGCAGGCAGAGCCATATGGTATACTTTTTGTACGGAATCTAAGTGGAAAGGGGCTGCTTGCCACATGGAACTCTTATCCAATACACCATTGATGATCGCGTTGTTTGCGATTTTTTTCGCCCAGTTCGTTAAAATCCCGATTCAGTATGCGGTCACGCGTGAATTGAGTTGGGGTCTTTTCACTTCAACTGGCGGAATGCCGAGTTCCCATTCTGCCGCTGTTACCTCTCTGACAACCGCTGTCGCTTATGAGGCCGGCATTTCATCCACCGTATTCGCGGTATCCGCCTTATTTGCGGTAATTACGATGTATGACGCGACAGGCGTGCGTTTCCAGGCTGGGCAACAGGCATTGACCATTAACCGTTTGCGCCAGGATCTCAATAATTTCATGGAGGAAACACGCAAATGGCCATCGAAAAAAGAGGAAGAGAAAATCGAGGAACTCAAGACGCTGCTCGGCCATAAACCGAGTGAAGTGTTCATGGGGGCGCTGACTGGAATCGCGCTGTCCGTTATCTTCTACAGCATGCTATAGAAAAAGCCGGTCCGCAAACGCGGCCCGGCTTTTTCTATCAGCGGCATCAAAACATTTGATAGCCCATCTTGCGCAATATTTTCATGACGATCCCGGAAGTGACAGCGCCGAGGAACCCGGCCGTCAGTACGGCAATATCGCTGCCTGTCAAGGATTGGATCGTCTCCCCGAGCATCGAAAAGGACTCGCCCGGTGCCGTAAAGTAATCAAACACGCCAACATCATCGATGACGAGCAAAATGACCACAGGGTATACAACCGCCATCAGCCACGTCATGCGCAGCAGCATGTTCAGTAAAAAGCCGATGCCGAAAAACATCACGTAAAAAAGCAGGATGGAAATGATTAATTGGACAATAGTAAATGAACTGTTCATGGACTCTAACCTCCGTTATTCCTTTCCTCAGTTTACCCGAAAGGCAAAGCCCTTTCAATGCGGAGAAACAGTATTCATGACTTTGTCACACAAGCTCCTTCCACATAAAAAAGAGCGGCTATTGCAGCCGCTCTTTCATGTTTTGCAGTTTATTTGTTTTTCCCGGATCCTGAACAGCAGGAGCACGTTTCGGAGCCGCCCAACCGTAATTGGAAATATCCTTGGCCCGCGCAGTATGGGCAATGGTTGCCAGTTGCTCTTTTCTTGAAGACTGTCATTCGAAACACCTCCTATGTCGTTTTAATATTCTGATAATTGGTAATATATCACGTATCGCAAATCACCGCAAATGAAAAAGGCCATTTGTAAACGGATACAAATGGCCTTTTCTCGATTATTCTCATTTATTCTCTGTTATCCTTTATTATTCAAAATTATCTGTTAATTATCATTCACTCCCTATGGCGGAAAAATAATTTATAATCGGTGTAGCCAAATATATGGCCGGGATCTACATCCTCAATCGGCTCAAGCCCTTCCTCCACTATGTATGAAGCCATTTCATGTAGCATCACCGAAGCATCCCCATCACTTGATAAGTCTTCAGGGGAGCGCCATGCAGCTTCGTAGAGCTCGTCTTGCTGCGCCAGAATGGGTTGGTTTACCTGTAACGGGCGCAGTAAGAACACCCCCATGTTATCGCTGACTCTCCCTTTGATGACTCCCGAACGAAAACCGATCATTCCGATCAAGTCACAGTCAATGCCGGTTTCTTCTTTCACTTCCCTCAAGGCCGCTTGGTCGATTGTTTCGTCTTTCTCGACAAATCCTGCAGGCAGCGACCATTTCCCATGCAGCCCGCCATAACGCTTCTTGACGACGAGCCACTCATTGTTTTGATTGACGACCAGCCCTGCAGCGCCGAGCCAGACATCTCCCCTTTTACTTTTTGACATGGCTCCTCCTCCTCGCGATGTGAAAAAAAGCCCCCCGTACCGGGAGGCTTTCATTGTTATAGTACGTTAAATTTACCTTTTTTCAAGACAAGGCCGGCTCCACCGATCATGTACAAGGCGCGGTTGTCGATCATTTTCTTCATGAAGGACGCTCGTTTGCCTGTCACTTTCTTGCCGAAGACAACGCCGATCGCATCTTCATCGCCAAGTGAGCAGACAGTTCCTTTCAAGTCAGGAACAAATTCTTCTGTCGACCCTTCACCTGCAAGCGCCTTGATGTTTTTCGCAATGCGCTCGCCTTGCTGCATCGCAATTTGTGCAGTCGGCGGGTATGGGCGATTCGTTTCTTCGTTGATCATCAATGCGCAGTCCCCGACGATGAATACATCGGAATAACCTGGTGCACGCATGTCTTTTTCGACTTTGACGCGTGCGCGCATGCTTTCGATCGATGTTTCCTCGATCAAGCGATTGCCGCGGACACCCGCTGCCCAGACGACTGTGCCGGCATGGATGAATTCAAACTCATCATCGTTCTTCTTGATCTTCACGCCTTCAGGAGTCGCTTCCACTACTGGCGTTCCGATAGAAAATTCGATGCCTTTCGCTTGAAGATGGCCGACTGCATAGTCTACCAATTCCGGATCGAATCCTGGCAAGACCATCGGTGCAGCTTCTACACAGATAACCCGTACTTTTTCACGCGGCACGTCATACTCTTTACAAAGTTCAGGTACGCGGTTCGCAAGTTCCCCAAGGAATTCAATCCCTGTGAAACCGGCTCCACCGACAACAATGGTCAAGCGGCTGTCGTTCTTCACTTCTTCAGTGGACCATGTCGCAAATTGGAATTCGATGTGCTCGCGGATGTAACGCGCAGCCTTTACATTGGCGATCGACAACGCATACGTGTCGAGGCCTTCGATTCCGAATGTTTCCCCTTCAAAACCAAGTCCGATGACCAGGTAATCGTATGTGAACTCCCCGTTGTCAGTCGTGACTTTCTTGCTGTCTACGTCGATGCCTTCGACAGTGGCTTGAACAAAGTTCACTTTGCCGGTATCGATGACATCTTTGATATCGTAGCGCACTTGTTCCGGTAGCAATGTACCTGCTGCCGCTTCATGTAGCCATGTGCTTTCATAATGATATTCGTTTTTGTTGATGAGCGTAATGTCCGCAGCGTCTGTCCCAAATTCTTTCTGCAAGTTCACTACAGTGGTCAATCCACCATAGCCTGCACCTAATACTAATATTGACGGTCTTTTCAACACAATCGCAACCACCTTCAAGTCATTTTATGTACCGGAAATAATGAAACAGATTCCAGTAAACACCTATCCTCTATATTAGCCCTTTTACAAATGCTTTTCAACAGTTGAATGCCCTTACATGAGATGCGCGATAAAAGGGAAAATTGAAAAAACCCGCTTTTTTGACAAAGCGGGTCAAGTCATCAGCAATTTTCAGGCGTCCCTGCTTTTTTTGCGGTGCGGAAGCTGGTTCCGCAGCCACACGAAGCAATCGCATTCGGGTTGTCGATCGTGAACCCGCCGCCCATCAAGGATTGCTTATAATCCACGATAGTGCCTTGAAGGATCGGCGCATCTTCTTTATTGATCAAGATGCGGATACCGTGCTGTTCATATTGATCGTCCGTATCAGAAGCTTCCTGCTCGAAACCCATGCCATATGTCAGGCCACTGCAGCCGCCGCCTTTTACAGCTACACGCAGAAAAGATCCTTCCTCTTCGTTATGGCGCATCATTTCCTTCACTTGGAAAGAAGCGGCTTCTGTAATTTCTACAACTTGTGTCATCTACGTTCACCCTTTCTTTTCCATTTTGCCACCCGTATGGCGGACATAAAAAGGGACCTGCGAAAGGCCCCTGGATATTAAAAGACTTGTTCCACTTCAACGACGCCAGGAACTTCCTCGACAAGCGCGCGTTCAATGCCCGCTTTCAATGTGATGGTTGAACTTGGGCAGCTGCCGCAAGCGCCCAGTAGGCGGAGCTTCACGATCCCGTCCTCTACATCCACCAATTCACAGTCTCCCCCGTCGCGCAAAAGGAATGGCCGCAATTTATCTAAGACTTCCATTACTTGATCTTCCATCATAGCTTCAGTCATTTCTATCGACTCCTTTCATTACAATCATTATAATGTGAATAAGCATAAAAAGCCAATAATGAATTTCCAGGAGGCCATTAATCATGACAAAAATCCCGAACATCGAAGTTTACGGTACCGACCAGATCTGCGCCAGCTGTGTAAATGCCCCGTCGTCCAAGGATACGTATGAATGGCTTGAGGCGGCCATTTCGAGAAAATACAAAGGCCAGCCATTTTCAATAAGCTATATCGATATTGAGAAACCGCTGCAAGATGCCAAACGGCAGGAATACGCGGAGCGCATCTTGGAAGATGAATTTTTCTACCCGCTCGTGTTGATTGAAGGCGAAGTCGTTGGCGAAGGTTATATCCAATTAAAGCCTGTCTATCAAGAACTCGAAAAACACGGCTTTTCCGCTGCAGAATAAAGAAAAAAGCGCTCCGGGGAGCGCTTTTTTCTTTACCCATTATGCCATTTATACATCCACAAGACGCCTGATTTCATCAAACGCGCAATGCGTCCGGTGACAGTGCGGTCGGCGAGGTAGGCGAATCCTTGTTTTTTCCCAAGCGACCCGAGGAAGCCTTTCAGCTTGATCTCCGGCATCGTTTCAGGCAATGGCTCGCCTTTCCATTTGGTGCGCAGCACTTTGACGATCTGTTCGGCTTGTTCTTCTGCGAGTTGTGCAGAAGGCGCCATCGGAAGTGCTGCACAATCGCCTACGACATAGACATTTTCATCGTTCGGCAATTGGTGGTATTGGTTGATGATGACACGCCCGCTGTTGTCGCTTTCCAGATTCAAATCACGAACCGGCTTGACCGGCTGGATCCCTGCCGTCCAGACGACTGCATCGACTGGAATCGTTTCCTCATGGTTATACAGAAGATTCGGTTCCACTTTCGTGATATTCGAATTGGAGACGACATCGACATTGTTGTTTTCGAACCATTTCTTGACGAAGTTGCTGAGACGTTCCGGGAAGTCGCGCAAAATTCGCGGGCTACGGTCAAATAGCTTGATCTTCAGATCACTGCGGCTTTCGCGCAATTCACTGGCGAGTTCGATGCCGCTGAGCCCTGCACCGACGACGCCTACAGTCGCGCCGGACTTCAATCCAAGCAAGGCTTCATAGGTTTTCCGCGAGTTGCCGATGGTCTGGATGCTGTACGTGAATTCATCTGCCCCAGGAACGCCGTGGTATTTGTCGATGCAACCGAGTCCGATGATCAATTCATCGTACGCAATGCGCTGTCCGTCTTCTAAGAAGATGCATTTCTCCTCAAGCCCGATTTCCCGTATTTCGCCATTGACGATTTTCAGGCGTTCGTGCTCCGGGAACGGGACGCGCACTTCCTGGTCGGATTCGGTTCCTGCAGCCAGGGCGTAAAATTCAGTTTTCATGCTGTGGAAAGGTGTGCGGTCAATCAGGATGATTTCCATGTCCTGCGGGAAGTTATTCGGCAAGAGCCGAAGCAAGACCCGCATATTGCCGTAGCCGCCACCTAGTAAGACTAATTTCTTCATATAATTCTCCTTTAGCCCGTCATTCTGCTATTGATTCCAAATATGAGTATAGCTGATTGTGATAACTTTCACAATCATTTCCGGACAAAATCAATTAATTGACGATTGGCAGGAAACACGATAGGATTTCCTAGTAGTGAGGTGAGCTGGAATGAACCCGATAATTGAATTTTGCATGAGCAATCTTGCCAATGGTTCTGAAGAGTCTTTTGCAAAATTAGAACAGGACCCGAACCTGGACGTGCTCGAATATGGCTGTTTAAGCTATTGCAGCCAATGTGCCGAATCGCTCTTTGCACTTGTGAATGGAGAAATCGTGGAAGCGGACAGCCCTGAAGAGCTGACCAAGAAAATATATGAGTTCATTGAAGAAAACCCTTTGTTTTAAGCCGCCTTTTGGACGGCTTTTTTTAATGCTCCCAAAAACCCAGGTTCTCAAGCATGTGTGTTGCAGGCTGGTCTTTTTGCATAACCGCATCCATCGGGGTCACGCCAGTATTCACATGGACCGTGTCGATACCAAAGCGGATTCCCGCCTGGATATCGGTATCGTAATTATCCCCGATCATCACCATTTCCTCTTTCTCGAAGCCCCATTCATGCTGGATGGTTTCGAGCATATGGATTTCCGGCTTTCCGATGAAGACCGGGTCCACATCTGTCGCTTTTGACACCACGGCCGTTATGGCCCCGTTTCCCGGTAGAAACCCTTCTTCCGACGGGAATGCCAAGTCCTGGTTGGTCGACAAGAATACTGCCCCCTTTTGGACTTCAAGGCAAGCGCGTGAAAGTTTCGCATAAGTGATTTGCGGATCGAGTCCCATCAAAACGATATCCGCCTGCTTTTCAACACACGCGATCCCTTCCGCATCAAGCGCTTCCTGAAGGCCTTCCGAGCCGATCAAGTAGACGGTGCGGCCGGGATACCAGCGTTTGATGTATTTCGCTGCCGCAACTGCCGAAGACATGATGCGTGACTTATCCGCAACGACCCCGACTCGCCACAATTTTTCATGCAATTGCCCAAGTGTTTTGGAAGCGTTATTCGTAATGTAAAAAGCTTCGATGCCCTGTTCTTGCAAGCGGCTGACAAATTGGGCAGCGGCTTCCACCGGCGCCTCTCCCCGGTAAACCGTTCCATCCAGATCCAGGCAATAGGCTTTGTAGCGCTTAATTTTTTCCATTGTTGTTCTCCGGGATGAACGCAGAGACCGGGCCAAGTTCGTGTTCAAGATAATGGGCCACTTTCGGCCCGAATTGTTTCAAACTATCCAAATGGGCATCCATTACCCGTGTAATCTCTGAGTGGTCGACCGCAATGAATTCGCGCACCAGCATCTTACGCAGGCCGACGAGCTCTTTCAAGGGCTGGTCCATTCCTTCAGTGATCACTTTTTCATCCACGAGTATATCGATGATGTCTTCGTAACTACCCGGATCGCGCATGATAAAACCATCGATCATGGAATTTCCGACGTCGATTACCGCTTCGATCGCCCCCAAAGCAAGGCGTTCCAGAGCCAATTGGTCTTTCAGTGAATTCCACTCGCCGTTCTCTTCATACAGAGCGATAAGCGCATCCATGTATGTGATGGCTTTCTTGATTTTTCCACGGTCGATAAAATACATATTGAGTCCCTCCATTTTGCTGATGCTCGCTGATGCGTTTCTTCTCTATCATATCATATGGGCACAAGAAAACCCCCGGCGGCTCAATCCGCCTCGGGGGGTTCCGGTTGTTCCTGCACTTCTGGTTCCGGCGCTTTCCCAGCCTTTTTCAAGACGAAATAAGAGCATCCGAAATTGCAGTATTCGTATAAATAATCCTGGAGCGTGCTGATCTTCGTATCATAGCTTGCCTTGTTATTGCTATCCTCAAAAAACCCCTTCAGGCGAAGCTGTCCGTATCCCCAGTCGCCCAGGATGTAATCATATTTGGCCAGAATATCGCTGTACCTGTTCTGGATTGCTTCTTCCTGAAACCCTCCGCGATGATCCTCGATCACCTCGTAGTTCCACTTTTCAATCGTGATCAATATCCTCACCATCCATACCTAGTAATGACAAAAGCCTGAGCCTGCATCATTCTGCTGTGAATCCTGCTTCAAATGTATCACACCAAGGCTGGATGGACAAGCTGCGCTATCATCCCATCGATAAACAAAAAAACCTCCGGCAGCCGCCTGCCAGAGGTTTTCCATATCATCCTAAGTCTTCTGCTTTGGTTGTTTTGCTCGATCTCACAGCATGGAAAATGCTCGCTGCAAGCCCTCCCCAGAGGAGGATCATACCGATAATCATGACTACAATCGCGCTAACTGACATGTCGATCCCTCCTTATTCTTTTTCGCGTACCGGATGCTCGGAATGCTCATCATAATAACGATAGTTTTTATGCCACTTGCCGAGCGAGAACAAGATGCCGAAGAGCAGGGCGCCCGCTGCGACGGCTACACCGCCGAACAATGTGAACATATTGGAATACCCTTCATAGTTCCCGGTTTCCGTTTCGAATTGCTGGAAGATGTTCAAACGAAGCAAGCCGAACATCATGTATCCGAGAACGATCGGAGTGATGACACCGAGGCTGAACTTCCACCAGCCGCCAAGCCGGATATCGGAAATTGCATTGGCATGATCCTGCAAATGCTTAGTTTTACGCAAGACCCAAACGACCATGATGACTTCAACCAGCCCAAGAGCTGCCACACCGAATTGATTGATGAAGTAATCGATGATGTCCAGGAAAAACAAGCCGCCCTGTGTCGCAAAAAGAATCGAAATTAAGGCTGCAAGCCCGCCGCCGAATGCAACTGCTTTGCGGCGCGAGATACCGAACTTCTCGGTGAACCCTGCAACATAGGTCTCTGTAATCGACATGAGTGATGTGAGTCCTGCAAGTGTCAATGACAGGAAGAACAAGAAGCCAAAGAGGCCGTTGAGCCCTGGAAATTCATTGATGATCGCCGGGAACACAACGAATGCCAGCCCGACGCCCGCAGATGCAACATCTGCCACTTCTACGCCTGATTGCGTCGCCATGAAACCAAGTACCGCAAACACCCCGATACCAGCAAGGAGCTCGAAACTTGAGTTCGCAAACCCGGTAATGAACGCATTGTTGGTGACATCGGATTTCTTCGGCAAATAACTGGAATAAGTGATCATAATCGCAAAAGCAATCGATAAACTGAAGAAAATGTGCCCATAGGCCGCAACCCATACAGTCGGGTCCATGATGGCTTCAAAGTTAGGCTTGAAGAACGCATCGAGCCCCAGCATTGCGCCATCAAGTGTGACGGCCCGGATGACAATAATCAGGAAAATAATGACTAATGCCGGGATAAATACCCGGTTGGCCATTTCAATTCCTTTTTTCACTCCGGCAAGCAAAATGCCAAGCGTGATGATCCATACGATCGCTAATGGAATGAATATCCCCCAGACGATCCCCCCTGTCTCGCCTGGTGATACAGTCAACTGGAGAAAGTCATTGAATAAGAAGCCTTCCGTGTCCTCTCCCCACGCCTGATTGAATGAGAATAAAGTGTAACGCATTGCCCACGCAATAATGACCGCATAATAAACGGAGATGACGAACGATACAAAAATCGCCCACCAGCCCATCCATTCAGCCTTCTTGCCGCTCATCCTAAAGAAGGATAGCGGGGCTGAGCCGCGAAAACGGTGACCGATCGAGAACTCCATGATCAATATCGGGATACCGGCAGTCAATAATGCGAATAAATAAGGTATAAAAAATGCTCCCCCACCATTTTCATAAGCTACATACGGGAATCGCCAAATATTCCCCAACCCTACTGCTGAACCGACCGCCGCCATGATGAAGCCGGCTCTCGTTCCCCATGTAGAACGCTCCATTTCTCTTCCCCCTTTGTTGGTAACTTCCATTTTTTTAACAGAAAAATAGGAAGTTTGTTTATATTCAGATTATTTTAGAATATAAATTCAGTATAACTAGGACCATGTTTAAAGTAAAGATAATTTCTGAAAATTTATGAAGAAAACTATTATAGTAATAATAAAAAGGCGGAGATAAACTATCTCCGCCTTTCAAATCTTAGTTATGTCCATGCTTTTCCATTGGGGTTGTGCGTTTAGACCATAAAACGAATAGTATTGCGAGTACAATAGCTACCGCCCCAGAGCGATCGGCAGGGATCCGGTGAACCCTATGACGATATACCCTACTGCTGCAATCGCTGCAGAGGTCAATGCATAAGGAAGCTGTGTCACGACGTGGTCCATATGGTTGCTTCCTGCTCCCGTCGACGACAGGATGGTCGTATCCGAGATCGGTGAACAATGGTCCCCGAACACTGCCCCTGCCAAGACTGCAGACAAGGAAGCGAGCAAGAGTTCAGGTTCCGCCTGGATCATGATCGTCCCGGCAATCGGCAGCAAGATCCCGAAAGACCCCCATGAGGTGCCCGTGGAAAAAGCCATGACGCCAGCAAGCAAGAACAACAGGACCGGCAGGACACTTGTCGGCACATTGCCGCGCGCGACGGCGTCAGCAAGATACGTACCGGTCTCCAAAGCACCGATCAAATACGTCAGCGACCAGGCGAATATCAAAATGAAGACAGCGCCAGCCATCGATTGGATGCCCGCCCAGATCCCTCTGGCGATCCAATGCGCTTCAGCCGCTTCGTTGCGCTTGATCTGCAATGCATAAAGGATGATCGCTGCAAGGGCACCGATGATTCCGCCTGTGATCAAGGACAATGGAACATCGGTGTTTTCAAAGATGAGCCAAATATCGAATACTTCCCCGGCGTTTACATATCCTGTCCATATCATCGCCGAGACCGTTCCCGCAATCAATAGCAGGATCGGCAACAGCAAATCACGGACGCGGCCATGCGAGTGACTCGGGAAATCTTCTTTCATTTCACCGGGGATCACTTTATCCGGATTGAATAACTGGCCTTCCGTAATCGCCAAACGCTCATGTTTTTTCATTTCCCCGAAGTCCACATCACGGATGGCGACGAAGAACACGATGGCCAGTGCCGCGATGACGTAAAAGTTCATCGGTGCCATCCAGAGGAACGCTTCCAGCGCAGAATAATCCAGGAAGGTCTGTCCAGCGAGGATTGTCCCGATGATGCCGATGATCGCCGCTCCCCAGCTCGATACGGGGGACACGACACAGATCGGGGCAGCGGTCGAATCGATGAAATAGGCAAGCTTCGCACGCGAAACTTTATAGCGGTCCGTAATCGGCCGGGCGACTTGCCCAACCGCCAAAGCGTTGAAATAATCGTCGATGAAGATCAAGATGCCGAGTAATACAGTCACTATTTTTGCACCGCGGCGTGTCTTCACACGGGCGGATGCCCAGTCGGCAAACGCGTGGCTGCCCCCTGACAAACTGACAAATGCGGTAATGACCCCGAGCAACAATAAGAACAAAATGATGAACACATTGTAAGCATTAAAGCCCCCATCCCAAAAAATCACCGCAAACGACGTGAACAATTCGTTCACCGCGGATACCGGCGAGAACGAGGTCAAGATCAGCGCCGCTGCCACAATGCCCACACCGAGCGACAGCAATACACGCCGCGTCAACAGCACCATCGCAATCGCGATAATCGGCGGCAGTATCGAAAAGATCGTATTTTCCATAATTAGATTCCTCCTATTCATTTTGATGGTAAGGCCTAGACCAAAAAAGCCGGCTTATCCAATGGATAAACCGGCTTCCTACAATTCGTCTGTGTGCACAAGCATCAAACAACCCTGTAGCTCTCCATCTGCAATTTGCTGCAAATGACAGTGGCATCCCTGTTCGAAATGCCCCCAATCGCCGCCCCTTGACCCGGAGACGGAAATTTCGGCAAGCTCCCCTTTCGAATGCGGTCAACGCGGTCAAACTCGCACATTCTACTGATGAAGGCTGCAGCCTCTACCCATCGATATCTAATTCATACAAAATCATAGCCCAAAAAGGCCTTAAAATCAACTAACAGTCCATTTTGAATGTTCCTTCTATTTAACGGTTTTCATGCGGAAATAATCACTGAAGACATCACGCAGGAATTCCGGCATGAAATAGCTCTTCGGCGCACGTTTCAAGGCAGGGAAAAAATAGCCGAACGTGAACAAGTCGAGCGTCGCTAACCGGTAAACGCGATCCGGTTCGGCAGGCTGCCCCCCGACGAGCAATTGATGATCATGCATGGCCAAACCATTATGGATCATGCGGCCGAACACCGCTCCCCGGAATCCCATCCCTTTCAGTTCGAGCTGCGGCCAGTCCTCATTCAATGACTGAAGGTAAATTTCCTTCAACTCTGCACCGCTAAGATCGATGACGCACGGATTGATCGGATGCGGCAGCATGCGGTGGAAGTCATAGCGTGTCATTTCCCCCGGGGCATATCCTCCATGAATATCCCGGCATTGAACAACCCGCAATCCGCCGATGCGAAGGAAACCAGTGCATCGCCAAACAGCTCTGCCATCGTAGAAGGCTTGAACCATTCAGCTTTCAAATGATGTTCGTTAAAAAATACGGTTTCAGCCATTTGTTGCTTGCCGACGCCAACCAAGTGTTCATTGAACCCTTCATCGGCTTCAGGCAGCTGATCGGTCTCGACCACTTCCGCCGTCATCTTGCGTGACGCTATATCGATTTCAATATGGCCGATATAATAGCCGAACTTTCCGGCAGCACCGAGCAATGTTCCACCGATTTCTTTTCCTTGGTGAAAGAGGTGATGGGTATGGGCCCCGAGGATGATGTCGAGTTCGGGACATTCCGCTGCCAACAGCTCATCCTCCCTGATTCCAAGATGGGACATGCAGATGAGGAAATCGACCGAGTGGCGCATTTTGGCCGCTTCCCGTTTGATGGCTTCCCGGCCACTCGTCACTTCCCAGCCCAGGCGCCGATAAAACGGGGTGAATTCGGCTGTTGCAGCGATCAGCCCGATTTTCGTGCCATCTGTCGTCTCGATGATTTGGCTCGGGCTTGCCCACTCCGGTTGCCTGCCGTCCAGATTCACTAGATTAGCGACCACGACGGAAAAATCAGCCTGCACATATAATTCGTCCAGCTCCGCTTTGGATAGGGTGATGCCTTCATTATTGCCGATAGTGACGGCATCGTAGCCCGCTTCATTGAGCAGCTGGACATTGCCTTTACCAGCCGTTCCTTCGGTGAAAGGATGGGAGCGGTCAACGTGGTCGCCGATATCAAGCACTAAACATATATCCCCCGCTTCCTCGTGCCAGCGCCTGCGCTCCGTCAGGAAGGATTGGATGCGGGGCCAATGTGCAAAATGGCTATGCAAATCGTTTGTATGATAAATATGGATGGTTTCACTCATGTCAAACACCTCATTATGAACTGAAAATTCCTTCGTAAATCGAACGGAGGCCAAGTAATAATAACGCTAACCGCAGCACGACAACCAGCGTCTCGGATTTAATGCTGCGGTTCAGCTTCGCCCCGATTTTCGCACCGATATATGCAGATGGGATGATGGCTACCGTATAGATCCACGGCACATTGCCGAGCGAGATATGCGTGATGGAATTGACGATGGCAGATAAAAAGACCATCAGCATCGATGTGCCAACCGCGACATGCGGGGGAAATAAAAACAGCAAAATCATGGCAGGCACCAGGATCGAACCGCCACCGATGCCGAACAGCCCGGATGCGAAGCCGATGAAAAAGGTCAGGGCAAGCGCAAACCATACGGGATAGCCGTAAACATATTCTTTATCGGCTTTGCGGTCATAAAAGCTTTGCTTTTTGCCATTATTCACAAACCAGCTTACCGCGTTCAGGCGATCCCTCAACAATAGAAGGAGCGACAAGAATACCAACAGCAGGCCGAAGTATAATTGAAAAGAGGGGATATCTAGGCTGCGGTTGACGAAAGCGCCCACAATCGTCCCTGGCGCGCTGCCAAGAAAGAAGATAAAGCCGCTCCGGTAATCGACAGTTTTGACTTTCATATAGGCAAGCGTCGACGACAAGCCCGTAAAGATCATCATGACGACCGACAGCCCGACAATTTCTTGAGGGGATAAGTCCGGGAATGTGCTGACGGAAGAGCTTAGGAACAGCAGCGCCGGCACCAAGATGACGCCCCCGCCAAGACCGATGAGTGCACCGACGATCCCTGAAGCCAGTCCCGCCAGCAGAAGGATTAGGAAGATCATCAAAACCCGCCTTCGAACAGGTCAAGCTGCTTCGGGGACAGTCCCTCGAAACGCAAGTTGTTCAGTTCCTGGAATTCTTTCGCATCGCCTGCTGCATGCCCGCCTGAATTATTGTTGAAGATGACATAGACTATTTCTGCCTGCTGTTCGAGGCGCTTCACGGCGGCGCTGATCTCTTCCAATTCCGTACGGTTGTAATCATACAGATAACGGACTTCCCGCCACTTTTCGGCATTCCCTGGATTCAACCAGCCATGGACATTACGCCCATGCAGGCGCAGCAGTACTTTATCTTTGCGGCTTGACTCTGGGACGAGCGGAATCGACCCATCCCCCGCCTGCGGCTCATCGCAGACCGAATGGATCAATCCATGCGTATGGAGAAATTCCAGCGTTTTTTCTTTCATGCCGTTTGCATACCAGGATTGATGGCGAAATTCGATAGCTAAGTCAAACTCCTGCAGTTCCGAAATAATCGAGCGGATTTCATCGACATGTTCTTTCTGGCAGTCGAACCAAGGCGGAAATTGCAATAGCACCATTGCCAACTTCCCCGCTTCTTTAAGCGGCCTGACAGACAATCGATATGCTTCGAACATTTCTTCGCGGCTGGAAAACGGGTTTTCACCACGTTGATGTCCTGTCATGCCTTGATATGCCTTTACGACAAATTGAAAATTGTCCGGCGTCTCCCGAATCCACTTGCTGATGTTGCGCTCGGGCTGGACTGCATAGAATGAGGAATCCAGTTCCACAATCGGAAAATGCGCACTGTAATCGATCAATTTATCCTTTTGTTTCGAACCGGGGCTATAGACATCCGGATGGTCCCCCAGCCCGTCAATCCAACATAAATCATCGTCCTGCCTCCATTTTCGTTATTATTTTATGATAGCATAGAAAAAAACAGCCGTCCTTTTTGGGCTTCGCGCAGTAAATGCTGTATCCACTAAACATTCTCTGCCTGCATTATTTCTACCAAAAGGACTTTGTGATTCAGGAGGTTTCAGCGAATAAGCATGATTGGCCCCCTTCGAGTTGGCATTATATGCAATTCGGTCATGGCTACAGGCAAAGCGGCTAATCAGGCAGCATGAACGAACATGAAAAAATAAGCTTCGGCAAACCTATACGGATGCCAAAGCTTATTTTTTCATTAGGTTTCAGAATCTCAGAATAAACCTCCGAGCCCGCCTCCACCGATCTTGGATTTTGCAAGGTCCATTAATTCGTTTTTTTCGTTTTCATCAATCTTGCCGTCATCGTACGCTTGCTTGACTTGAGTGATAATTTCTTTTGCTTCACTCATATCGGCATTGCTGATTTTCTCTTTTAAGGCGTCAAAAGTCTGGCTCATCAGAAAAAACCTCCTTTTATATTTCCTACACCTTTTGTATACCCTCTCAAAAAACATTAAAACGAAATATCTGCAGTCCACGAAATAAGGGGCTTCATAACGGCAAAAAATCCCCGGCATTTTCATGCCGGGGATTGATGGATTGATTAACCGATTGAACCTTCCATCTCGAACTTGATGAGACGGTTCATTTCCACTGCGTACTCCATCGGCAATTCTTTTGTGAATGGCTCGATGAAGCCCATGACGATCATTTCTGTCGCTTCCTGCTCAGAAACGCCGCGGCTCATCAGGTAGAACAATTGCTCTTCAGAGACCTTGGATACTTTCGCTTCGTGTTCAAGCGAAACGTTGTCGTTCATGATCTCGTTGTAAGGAATTGTGTCGGATGTCGACTGGTTATCCATGATCAATGTATCGCATTCGATGTTCGAACGTGCGCCGTCCGCTTTGCGGCCGAAATGCACGATTCCGCGGTAAGAAACTTTCCCGCCTTGCTTCGAAATCGACTTGGAGACGATTGATGATGACGTATTCGGCGCCAAATGGATCATTTTCGCGCCTGCGTCCTGGTGCTGGCCTTTGCCGGCGATGGCGATCGACAATGTCATGCCGCGTGCCCCTTCGCCTTTAAGGAAGACTGCAGGGTATTTCATCGTCAATTTTGAACCGATGTTGCCATCGATCCATTCCATCGTGCCGTTCGCGTCAACGAAAGCACGCTTTGTCACCAAGTTATAGACATTGTTTGCCCAGTTTTGGATCGTTGTGTAACGGCAATAAGCATCTTTTTTCACGATGATTTCAACTACAGCAGAGTGCAGTGAGTTCGTCGTGTAGACCGGTGCTGTACAGCCCTCTACATAATGGACGCTCGCGCCTTCATCAACGATGATCAAGGTACGCTCGAATTGCCCCATGTTTTCCGAATTGATACGGAAATAGGCTTGAAGCGGGGATTCCACTTTAATGCCTTTTGGTACGTAAATGAATGACCCGCCTGACCAAACCGCAGTATTCAATGCGGCAAACTTATTATCGGCTGCTGGAATGACGGTCTGGAAGTTTTCTCTGAAGAGGTCTTCGTTTTCACGAAGGGCCGCATCCGTGTCTTTAAAGATGATGCCCATCTCTTCAAGGTCTTCTTTCATGTTGTGGTAGACCACTTCGGATTCGTACTGAGCGGAAACACCCGCAAGGTATTTCTGTTCCGCTTCAGGAATTCCAAGTTTGTCAAACGTGCGCTTGATTTCTTCAGGAACTTCATCCCATGAAGTCTGGCTCGCTTCAGAAGGTTTGACGTAATACGTGATTTCGTCAAAATCCAGTGAGTTCAAATCTCCGCCCCATTGCGGCATTGGCATGGAATAGAATAGTTTCAACGCTTTCAAGCGTGACTCGAGCATCCATTCCGGTTCTTCCTTGATCTTCGAAATTTCTCTGACAATGTCTTCCGTCAGACCGCGTTTGGATCTGAAGATGGAGACATCCTTGTCATGGAACCCATATTTATAATCTCCGATTTCCGGCATTTTTTTCGCCATCGTCGTTCCTCCGTTCTCTGTTACGATTTTTCTTCGTCGTGTACACCTTTTTCCATGGCTTTCCACGCTAAGGTCGCGCATTTGATACGCGCCGGGAATTTGGAAACACCTTGCAATGCTTCAATATCCCCAAGGTCCACTGAATCGTCGTACTCTTTGCCCAGCATCATGTCCGAAAAGATTCCAGACAGCTTCAATGCCGTGTCCACGTCTTTGCCTTTGACGGCTTGCGTCATCATGGAGGCAGATGCCATGGAAATCGAGCAGCCTTCCCCGTCGAATTTGGCGTCTTTGACGATGCCATCTTCCACTTGCAGCGTCAATTGGATCCGGTCGCCGCAAGTCGGGTTGTTCATCTCGATATTGACACTGTCCTGTTCAAGCGTCCCCTTGTTGCGGGGCGTCTTGTAGTGGTCCATGATCACTTGCCGATATAATTGATCTAAGTTATTAAAAGACATCGCTAAAATACTCCTTTGCAGAACGCAAGCCTTCCACGAGGCGATCGATATCCGATTCGTCATTGTACAGATAGAAGCTTGCGCGTGCTGTCGCTGTCACATTAAGCCATTTCATCAATGGCTGTGCGCAGTGGTGGCCTGCGCGGACAGCGATGCCGCTCATATCGAGCACAGTCGCCACATCATGCGGATGGACTTCTTTCAAATTGAAAGTGACGATCCCTGCACGTTTCGCCGGGTCTTCCGGGCCATAGATCTCAAGCCCTTCAATCGCCGACATCTTGTCCATCGCGATGGCTGCCATATGGTGCTCGTGTTTTTCGATTGCATCCAGCCCGATTTCCTCCAGGAAGTCGATGGCTGCAGCCAGGCCGACTGCCCCGGCAATGATCGGTGTACCGCCTTCAAATTTCCACGGCAGCTCTTTCCATGTCGAATCGTATAATCCGACAAAGTCGATCATCTCTCCGCCGAACTCGACAGGCTCCATGGCTTCAAGCAATTGCTTTTTGCCATACAAGACGCCGATTCCGGTTGGGCCGACCATTTTATGGCCGGAAAATGCGAAGAAGTCGCAATCCAGATCCTGGACATCGATTTTCAAGTGAGGCGCAGCTTGTGCTCCGTCCACAACCATGACCGCGCCATGTTCGTGGGCGATTTTCGCCACTTCCTTCACCGGGTTCATCGTGCCGAGCACATTGGATACGTAAACCATCGACACGATTTTCGTCCGGTCGGTAATGGCCGCTCGGACGTTTTCAAGCGAGATGGTCCCATCTTCTTCAAGTTCGATGTATTTCAGGACAGCGCCGCGTTCTTTTGCCAGCTGCTGCCAAGGAATGATGTTCGAATGATGTTCCATATACGTGATGACAATCTCATCGCCTTCTTCCACATTGGCACGCCCATAACTTTGGGCGACCAAGTTGATTGCGGTCGTTGTGCCGCGCAGAAAAACGATTTCCTGTGTCGAATTCGCATTGATGAATTGCTGCACTTTCTCGCGGGCGCCTTCATATTTCTCTGTCGCCCGGTTGCCGAGCGTGTGGACGCCGCGGTGGACATTGGAATTGTCTGACCCATAATATTCTTTCAGCGCCTCGATGACCGGTGTCGGCTTCTGTGAAGTCGCCGCACTGTCTAAATAGACGAGTGGATGTCCATTGATTTCCTGCTTGAGTATCGGGAAATAGCTTTTGATCTCTGGATTCATTAGCGGACTTTCCTTTCGATAACCTCCGTCAATTGCTTTTTAACGCCTTCGATTGGCAACACGTTTACAACCGGTGCCAGGAAGCCGTGAATAACAAGACGTTCAGCTTCTTGTTTTGTAATGCCTCGGCTCATCAAATAATACAATTGAACCGGATCGACGCGGCCGACCGACGCCGCATGCCCTGCTGTCACATCATCTTCATCGATCAAGAGGATCGGGTTTGCATCGCCGCGTGCTTTCGGGCTCAACATGAGAACGCGTGATTCCTGTTCTGCGTTAGCTTTCGTCGCGCCGTGTTCGATTTTGCCGATGCCATTGAAGATAGAGGAGGCCGAATCTTTCATGACGCCATGCTTCAAGATCTGCCCATCGGAGTTTTTGCCCCAATGGATGACTTGTGTCGTGAAGTTCTGCTTTTGCGCACCTCTGCCGACTACTACTGTTTTCGTATCGCCGACTGAATTGTCGCCGATTAGGAAAGTCGTGTTATCGGAAATTGTATCGCTGTCGTTCATCAGCCCGAGCGCCCATTCGATGCGTGCATCACGCTGTGCGACTCCGCGGCGGTTCACGTAAGCCGTAAATCCTTCAGCGAGCACATCCACTGCGCCGTACGTGACTTGAGCGTTGTCTTCTGCAAAGACTTCGGAAACGATATTCGCCTGGCCTTTTGCTTTAGCCACGGTGGAAATATAGTTCTCGACATATGTGACAGCACTGCTCTTGTCCGCCACGATCAATGCATGGTTGAACAGCGACGCTTCGTCGTTGTCGTGAAGGAAGACTGCTTGGACCGGGTCTTCGATGACGACATTTTTCGGGACATAAAGGAAAATCCCGCCGTTCAGCAATGCTGCATGAAGTGCAGTCAGTTTGTGCTCTTCCGCTTTGACCGCTTCTGTCATGAAGTATTTAGCGACCAATTCACCGTGTTCACGGATTGCTGTTTGGATATCCGTCAGAATGACGCCTTGTTTTTTCAGGTTTTCGTCCAAAGAGACGAAAGCCGGCGTATTGTTGTGCTGGATATACAGGTTTTTTTGTTCCAAATCGACAATTGATTTCACTTGTTCAGGCAACTCGTCCAACGAAGAGTAAGTCGAGCTTTCTACAGTATGTGCCGGGAAATCGGTGAAATTCCAATTGATGATTTTCGTTTTATCCGGTTTTGGGAGCGGCAACGCTTCGGCAGCAGCCAAAGCCTGTACGCGCAAATTCGTAAATTCTTCTGGTTCTGAGTGCGAAGCCGAGAAGGAGCGTACATCCTGCTCGGTCATCGTTAATTTTGTTTCAACCGTCACGTTAGTCTCTCCTTCCAATTATGCTTCTTGTCCGACAGTCTCGTCTTCGATGCCGAGTTCCGCCTTGATCCAGTCATAGCCTTCCGCTTCCAGTTTATGCGCAAGCTCAGGGCCTCCGGATTTTACGACGCGGCCTTGCATCATGACATGGACATGGTCAGGCGTGATGTAGTTCAACAGGCGTTGGTAGTGGGTGATGATCAAGCAGCCGAAGTTCTCGCCTTTCATTTGGTTAACGCCGTCGGATACGACTTTCAATGCGTCGATATCGAGACCGGAGTCGATTTCGTCAAGTACGGTGAATGTCGGTTTGATCATCATCATCTGAAGGATTTCGTTGCGTTTCTTCTCGCCGCCTGAGAAGCCTTCGTTCAAGTAACGCTGTGCCATGTCCTGGTCCATCGCAAGAGTTTCCATCTTGCTGTCCAGTTCACGGATGAATTTCATCAATGAAACTTCGTCGCCTTCTTCACGGCGGGCGTTCATCGCAGAGCGCATGAAGTCGGCATTGGTGACGCCAGAAATTTCACTTGGGTATTGCATAGCCAAGAAGAGGCCTGCACGTGCACGTTCGTCGACTTCCATCGCCAAAACGTCTTCCCCGTCCAATTCGATCGTACCTTGTGTCACTTCATATTTTGGATGCCCCATGATAGCTGACGCCAAGGTGGATTTCCCTGTACCGTTCGGCCCCATGATGGCATGGATTTCGCTTGTATTGAGAGTTAAGTTTACACCTTTTAAAATCTCTTTTCCTTCGATTTCAACGTGTAGATCTTTAATGACCAAAGTTGACATGTAAATACCTCCATAATGTTATTGAAGAATGCCTCGCACTCTTAATTAGTATCATTCTAATCTTAACTTATATTCACTTTAGTAGCAAATGTTAAAACCGGCTCAATTTCTTCGACAAAAACCATTTTGAAATCCGTATTTCCTGCTGTCGATGCGCAATAACCGGAGTGCCCCGCTAATTCCCTTCATTTTCAATAAAGTTGGGCTAAATGAGAATTCATTTCAATAAAGCGCACTCCGAATACTAGGTTGCCACTTGCCAGACATAGAAAAACCGGACAGAGGGATTCCTCTGTCCGGCAGCTTCATTTCATGATCGGGTATATATGGATCGGTTATCTATTGCTATTCGCGGTGCGCTTGGCGCTCGATCTGTGCCGCAACCGTCTGGCCTTGGCGATAATCCTGCTCGCGGCGCTTTTCAACTTCAAGGATTTTTTGCGGGTCATTTTGGTATTCGTTCAGTCCGTACCCGTGTACGTCTCTGAATGCCTGTTCCATTTTTTCCGTCTTTTCAATACCTTGAGAATCGATAATAAACCATTCCTTTCGAGTTTTCGTATTTTACTTTTTAAAGTATACCCGACTTTCAATGGATTAAACAAGTTGAATAATCTAATTTATCTGAAAATGAACATATCGTCATAGTTTTTGGGAATATATAGAAAAAGCCGCCCGTTTTACGGACAGCTCCCCCAATTTATTGACTTACTTCGTTGTAAAGGTTTGATGCAATCAAGCCGTTTTCTTCCAGTACTTTATTTAAAGCAGCGTCAGCTTCGGCAAACTTATCAGCAGCCGCCCCGAAATCAGGCGCATCCGTCTTAAGTTCTTTAATCTTCATCCCGTAAGATGCAGTGATCGAGTCCAGCGCACCGCTGATTTCTTCCTGATGTTCGCTTAGCGCGCCCGGGACTTCGATCGAGTCCACTGCTTGCATCGCTTGTTCAGCGGATGACATAGCGGCTTCTTTCATTTCCGAAAGTTCTTCTCCGGCTGGCAAGGCGTCTTCGGATTGGGCAATTTCAAACTCGTTCAATTGCGCGTCTACTTTATTTATATCTTTTGAAACGGAGAGGTAAAATTGCATCAATTGGCTTTTGATGCTTTCTTTGCCCGTCTCCATTGTAGCGGAGCCAGAAGTTGTTTCAGTTGTATCAGTCGATTGTTCGGTTCCACATGCCGCAAGCAACAAGGCAGCAGATATACCGAGGATGGTGATTTTTTTCATGTTCGTGCCTCCTGATTTTCATATCCAGCATATGATAGCACAGCCCGTTTTATCCGTATAGAGAGCAGAAAAAAGCCGGAATTCATTGAATTCCGGCATAATTCATGCTTTTTGTGATGGAGTGAAACGGTCGACGATATTCGCCAAGGCCCCGTCTCCAGTTACATTGGCTGCAGTCCCGAAACTATCTTGCGCCATATACAAGGCAATCATCAAAGCGACCATCGTCTCGTCGAAGCCAAGCATTACTTCCAGCAACCCGATCGCTGCCATGACCGCGCCGCCTGGAACGCCGGGAGCTGCGATCATTGTCACGCCGAGCATGAGAATGAACGGGAAGAAACTGCCGAATGAGGGGGACTGCCCAGTCAATAAAATCACGCCGATCGCACAAGTTACGAGCGTGATGGTACTGCCCGATAAATGGATCGTTGCGAACAATGGAACCGTGAAATCTGCCACACGTTCTTTGACGCCTGTTTTACGTGCTTGGCGCAAAGTGACTGGAATGGTAGCTGCTGAAGACTGTGTGCCGAGTGCCGTAAAGTATGCCGGAAGCATCGTCCGGATCAAAGCGAACGGGTTTTTCTTTCTCAATACACCAGCCGTGGTGTACTGGCCAGTGAGCATGGTCCAATGCAAAATGATGATCAAGATGAAGACCACCGCGAACAATGAAAGGATCTCCATTACTGCCCCGCCGTAAGCCATGTTCGCAAAAATACCGAAAATGTGGAATGGCAATAGGGGAATTATGATGTATGAAATAACTTTTTCAATGATTTCTTGGAATTCTTCGAAGAACGCCGCCATCGTCTTGCTCCCTGTAGAAGCCATGCCGATACCGAGCAGGAATGCTAAGATCAAGGCGCTCATCACCCCAAACAATTGTGGGATTTCCAAGTCGATAAAACTCGAAGCAAGCGCATTCGCCGGATCATCCAAATTGTTGAGCGACCCGCCTTCCATCAAATTCGGCAATATTGAGGATGCCACGATAAATGCCAAAATGCCTGCCACGATTGTGGATAAGTAGGCGACAGCTGTCGCAAGCCCCAATAATTTCCCGGATCCTTTTCCGAGCTTTGCAATGCCTGGTGCAATAAATCCAAGAATGATTAATGGCACGATAAAATTCAAGAACCCGCCGAAAATTCCCGTGAACGTAGCAAAGACACGCACGAGCGCTTCTGGCGCCACTGAGCCGATGAGTACGCCAAGCACGATGGCCAGCACAATCCGCGGCAGCAAACCGAATTGAAATTTCATGATCTTGTCCTCCCTGTGTAAACAGTTGTTTATTGGTTATTATGTGAAATTACCATAGTTTTCGAAAAGCTAATAGCTTTTTATTAAAACACGTAATATTTTTATTATTCCGAAAAAATAACCAATATTGATAGTGCTCCGCTCTTCTGTTTAATACACCATCAACAAAAAGCCGGTTCTTTCCTTAATAAGGAAAGAACCGGCTGATAATTATCAACCCTTCCGACCGGGCTGCATGAGCCACAAGGCAGGAAATGCTTTCTCTGCCTGTGGCCTATTCGACTTCTTATTGTTCAACGGGAACGATCGCGCCATTCCACTCTTCAAGGATGAAGTCTTGGATTTCCTGCGAGGTCAATACATCGACAAGCGCTTGGATATTTTCATTTTCTTCGTCTCCAGCTTGGACAGCAATGATGTTCGCATAAGGCGAATCAGAGCTCTCTAGCGCAATCGCGTCTTCCATAGGGTTCAATCCTGCATCGATCGCGTAGTTGGAGTTGATCAATACTGCATCACCTTCACCTGATTCGTACATTTGCACAAGAAGTGCCGCTTCGTATTCTGTATCGAATTGAAGGTTTTTCTCGTTTTCTACGATATCGTCAACTTCCGCGCTCGTTTTTTCAACGCCTTCTTCCAAGGCAATCAAGCCTTCCGCTTCAAGCATCGCCAGAATACGGCCATGGTCAGCGACTGAATTGCTCATGAGGATCGTTGCATTTTCAGGAAGTTCCTCCAAAGATGAATACTCTTTAGAATAAACGCCGATCGGCTCGATATGGATGCCGCCCGCACTTACGAAGTCATAGCCATGGTCGGCAATTTGCGATTCCAAATAAGGTGTGTGCTGGAAATAGTTAGCGTCCAGGTCACCGGATTCAAGATCCTGGTTCGGCAGGATATAATCCTGGTACGTTTCGATTTCAAGTTCGATACCCTGCTCTTCAAGGAGCGGTTTGGCTTCCTCCAGAATCTGGGCGTGGGGCACGTTGGATGCCCCGACCGTCAATGTGCTCGTTTCCCCTTCCTGAGCCCCGCCATTGCCGCTTTCTTCTTCTGCGCCACAAGCCGACAAAGCCAGTACTGCTGCAAATGAACCGAATACTAATTTTTTCATTACAAAATTCCCCTTTTCTTCTATAAGATGTAGTTTTTTAACTCAAGGGCAATGATCGCCCGTTTCAAATAAATCGGCCATACCGTAATGATGTTCAGCGCTTATCCGCTTTCCCGGTCAAAAAGTCCCCGATAAACTGAACGGCGAAAACGATGACCAAGATTGCGATAGTCGCCATCAGCGTGACATCTTCCCGGCTTCTTTGGAAGCCATCCAGGAATGCCAGTGTGCCAAGCCCACCGGCCCCGATGATGCCTGCCATGGCCGTGTAGCCCACTAAAGCAATGGCAGTAACGGTGATTCCAGAGATCAATGCCGGTTTGGATTCCGGCAACAAGACTTTACGGATGATTGTCCAAGTCGTCGCTCCCATCGAACGAGCCGCCTCGATGACGCCTTTGTCAATTTCTTTCAAGGCAATCAATACCATGCGTGCATAGAAGGGGGCAGCGCCGATGATCAATGCCGGCAGCGCCGCATTCGGCCCCCGGATCGACCCGATCATGAATTTCGTGAACGGGATCAACAAGATGATCAGGATGATGAACGGAATTGAACGGAAAATATTGACGAATGCGCCAGTCAGCCAATTGACGATCTTGTTGGCCCATAATTGATGGGGGCGGTCAGGAATAAAATGACCCGAGCACGAGCCCGATAATGAATGTAAAAAGTGTGGACATTGCCGTCATGTAAATCGTTTCCAATGTCGCTTCCCACATATCCTGCCAGTCAACGTTCGGGAATAAAGTTTCAAGCATCGCCCATCACCTCCGTCTGTACATCATGGGCACCGAGGAAGGCTAACGCCTTCGCGGTTTCATCCGCTGCGCCTTTCAATTGAAGGATCAGCGTCCCGTATGCCCCGCGCTGGGTGTGGGAGATATTGCCGTGGACGATATTGACTTCCACCGCATGCTCGCGGATCAGCTGGGTCAGGATCGGCTGCTCTGCCTGGTCCCCGACGAAGATCAATTTGACCAATTGCCCTTCCGGATATTGTTCACGTAAATGACGGACAGTCTCTGCCGAATCTTCCGTCTCGGTCACTTGGGCGACAAAGCGCTTCGTGATGTCTTCCTTTGGATGCTGGAAGACATTCAGCACTTCGCCAAGCTCGACGACGCGCCCGCCTTCCATAACAGCTACGCGGTGGCAAATCTTCCGGATAACGTGCATTTCGTGGGTGATCAGCACGATCGTCAAGCCGAGGCGTTTATTGATATCGACCAGCAAATCCAAAATCGCATCGGTCGTTTGCGGGTCGAGCGCCGATGTCGCCTCATCGCAAAGTAAGACTTCCGGGTCATTGGCGAGCGCCCGGGCGATACCGACGCGCTGCTTCTGCCCGCCGGATAGCTGAGAAGGGTACGCATTCTCGCGCCCTTCCAAGCCAACCAATTCAATCAATTCCGCTGAACGTTTGCGGCGCTCTTCTTTTTCCACTCCCGCGATCTCGAGTGGGAATTCGATGTTTTCACGGACTGTCCGTGACCATAGCAAATTGAAATGCTGGAAGATCATGCTGACCTTCTGGCGGGCTTTCCGGAGCTTAGGTCCCGAAATCGCCGTGATGTTCTGGCCGTTGATCTCAACGGAACCTTCGCTCGGCTTTTCCAGGCCATTCAGCAGGCGGATCAAAGTACTTTTCCCCGCTCCACTATAGCCGATGATGCCAAAAATCTCGCCTGCCGGCACTGTCAAATCGACATGGTCGACAGCCGTCAAGCGTGCTTTGCCGGTGTCGAATACTTTCGTCAATCCTTTTAACTCAATCATGGTTGGGCACTCTCCTAAATCTTTTGCTAATAAAAAAGCCTTCCTGCTCAGATAAGCAGAAAGGCGCATGTGTAAACACAATAAACCGTTCTCTCATCTTTCAAAGTTTCCACTTTGAGTGACTTGGCACCATTTCATTTTCATGACGGTTGCCGGGCTTCATCGGGCACTTCCCTCCACCTCTCTTTATAAGAGTTACGCTATTAAGTTAATTTCAGAAATTAAATTTATCATGGCTGGCTGTATTCGTCAACCGATTTCAATTTCTCATACAAATGCGGCACAGATTGGAAAGCATAGATCTTGTCCGTCACTTTGCCGTCCCGTGAAATCAGCAGGCATGGCACACTTTCGACTTCATAAAGTTCCGCGACTTCCTGTACATAATTCAAATTGGCTTTGCCCATCGGAAGTTCTGGCATAAGTTCCGCCACTACTCCAAGCATCTTGCTGGCCACTTGGCAGGTACCACACATCGGCGTGTACAGATAATAAGCTGAAACAGGCTGTGTATTTTTTTCCTTGAGCCATTCTTTATGTGTCCATTCGTTCATTCTAGTCATTCCCTGCAACTGGATTTAAGACCCGCACATCTGCCGCGATCAGCACGTCGAGAAGCTTCCGTAGCGGCGTTGTCGCCACTTCTTTATAACTCCGGTCGATATGGAAATGGCGGGCTTCCGGAAACTCGCGCTTGATGAGCTTGCGCAGTTTATCGCCGGAAGCGTCCGCATCGACCAGGATGATGATGTCCTGCCCTTCGAACGGCAGCAGCATTTCCTCGAGTCTTGTAGCACTAACTGTACCATTTGTGCAAAGAATCGTCACGGGTTCTGCAATCAATGGCGCTATCCGGGTTTTGTCGCTGATACCTTCAACCACTATCACTTTTTCCATGCCTAATCCCTCCAGGAAACGATATATGAAAAAAAAGCGCCAAAAAGAGGCGCTTTCAGAACTTACTCATTTGTCATTTCTTTGTATTCGTCAGCTGACATCAATGCATTGACCTCATCTTCGGAAGGGGCTTCCACAACGACCATCCACGCTTTTTCGTAAGGTGATTCGTTGACGAATTCCGGGCTGTCTTCAAGCTCGGTATTGACTTCGACGATTTTCCCGCTGATCGGCGCATACAATTCCGATACCGTTTTAACGGACTCCACGCTGCCGAATGGCTCGTCTTTCTTCAGCTCGTCGCCGACTTGCGGAAGCTCGACAAATACGATGTCTCCAAGTTCATCTTGCGCGAAATGAGTGATGCCGATCCGTGCCTTGCCGTCTTCGACCTTGACCCATTCGTGTTCTTTTGAATAGCGAAGCTCTTGTGGTGTGCTCATCCAAACCCCTCCAAATATGTAATTGACTCAATTTCAGTTTGCCACAACCAAGGATGAAAAACAAGATGACAAACTTGTCAGCTCCATGTATTTGCGTAAGTGTCTTCCTTGAAGCCGAGCGTCGCTTGCGATCCGTCCCATGCGAGCGGGCGCTTGATGAGCATGCCGTCAGATGCGAGCAATTCGTATTGTTCATCTGCTGGCATTTCCGGCAGCTTGTCCTTCAATTCGAGCTCGCGGTATTTCTTGCCGCTCGTATTGAAAAACTTCTTCAGTTCGATGCCGCTCGTTTCGTGGATTTCTTTCAGCTGTGCAGCGGATGGCGGGTTTTGCGAGATGTCGATATAGTCGAACTCCGCGCCATTCGCCTCGAGCCATTTCTTGCCTTTTTGGCAAGTCGAGCATTTCGGGTATGCGTAATACTGGATCATCCAATCTCCTCCTGTCTTGTAAATTAAGCATATCAAAATGCCCCGGGACAGTCGACTGGAAGGGAGTTTGTGCAAATTGAATTAAAAATGGGGTTGTCGCGCATGAAAAAGCGGATGTCCATTTCGACGGACGTGCTCTAGCCCACAGGATGTGGGTCATGCAGCCGCTTCGTCGCTTGCGCTCAGTCCAGGGTCTTCAGCTCGTGTTATTTCCGCAGGAGTCACCGTCTTCATTCCCATACGGTATTGTGTATTGAACGAAGGAAAAACCTTAAATGCTCATTAAAGCTCAACGTTTCTGTTGCTTAGAAGAAATGCTTCATATAAAGATTATAAAATCTCCTTTTCTTGCGTATCTTAAATAAAAAAAGGGAAGGGTTTCCCCTTCCCGTTCTGCGTTATCGATTACACGACGTATTTTTCTACACTGATCAATTTCTCGGATGCTTCGCGTTTTTTCGCGATCAAATTGTACGGCGTTGAACGCGTCAACTTGCGGAGTGCAGATAGCATCATGCGCTGGTTGTCGCCATCGATCGCTGCGATCAAGGTTTCTTTCGCGTCTTTCTCGATTTCCTCCAAAGCTTCCTGGCAGAAGATCTGCGTATAGAGAAGCTTCTGCTTCGCTTTTTCTTCGCCGCTTGCGGCGATGGCTTTTTCTGTGCGCAAGACGACCGATTCCATCGCGAAGACGTTGCTGACGATATCCGCGATGTTCACGAGCACTTCTTGTTCCGCTTCAAGTTTCTTGCCGTAAGTCTGTGCGGCAAGTCCCGCAGCGAGGATAGCGATTTTCTTGGCGTTTTTCACCAATGCTTTTTCCTGCGCCAAAGCTTCTGTGCCAACCTCTTCAGGCATCATCATCAACAATTCTTCCTGCAAAGCTTGTGCATGCTGCAATAGCGGCAATTCGCCCTTCATCGCTTTGCGGAGCAATGTGCCCGGTACGAGCAGCCGGTTGATTTCGTTCGTTCCTTCGAAGATCCGGTTGATGCGGGAATCGCGGTAGATGCGCTCGATTTCATATTCCTGCATAAAGCCATAGCCGCCGTGCAACTGGACCCCTTCATCGACGATATAATCCAAAGTTTCCGTTCCGAAGAACTTATTCAATGAACATTCGATGGCAAATTCAGCAATCGAATCCGCAACTAGCTTACCGTCCGCTTGCTGCTCATCAGTGAAGCCGCTCATGCGGTCTTCGAACAAGCCGACTGTGCGGTAAACCGAACTTTCAACTGCATACAGTTTGGAGGCCATTGTCGCCAATTTTTCTTTTGTCAGGTTGAAAGAAGAAATCGGTGTCTTGAATTGCTGGCGCTGGTTCGTGTAAGGAATCGTCAATTCCATTGCGCGCTTGGATGCGCCGATTGTGCCGACGCCCAATTTATAACGTCCGATGTTCAGGATGTTGAAGGCGATGATGTGCCCGCGCCCTGCTTCACCAAGAAGATTTTCTACAGGCACTTCCGCATCTTCCAAGATCAATGTACGCGTGGAAGACGATTTGATGCCCATTTTCTTTTCTTCCGGCCCAACTGATACGCCCCCGAAGTCGCGCTCGACGATAAATGCGGAGAATTGTTCGCCGTCGATTTTTGCATAGACCACAAAGACATCGGCAAATCCTGCGTTTGTGATCCATTGCTTTTCGCCGTTCAACACGTAATGCGTACCCGCTTCGTTCAGTTTCGCGACTGTTTTCGCACCCAAAGCATCCGACCCTGAGCTTGGCTCCGTCAAGGCGTAAGCTGCGATTTTCTCGCCTGTTGCAAGGACCGGCAAGTATTTCTTTTTCTGTTCTTCGTTACCGAATAATACGATTGGCAGCGATCCGATCCCGACGTGCGCGCCGTGTGTGATCGAGAAGCCGCCCGCTTTGGACATCTTCTCAGCGATCAATGCCGATGCGATTTTGTCGAGCCCGAGGCCATCGTATTGTTCCGGAACATCTGCACCAAGGAGCCCCAGTTCGCCCGCTTTTTTCAAGAGATTAACGGAATGCTCGAATTCGTGGTTCTCCAACTTTTCGACCAAAGGCATAACTTCCATGTTGACGTAATCCTCTGTCGTTTTGGCGATCATCTTATGCTCTTCCGTGAAATCTTCCGGTGTGAACACACGCGATAGGTCTGCATCTTCAATCAAGAAGCTTCCGCCTTTGATCAATGTTTTTTCTTGTTCCATTTTCCATTCCTCCCAATTTATCGTTTGATTGAACCCTTTAAGAAAGCTCTGACTATAGAGAGAGTTGTAATACTTATAGTTTTCCGAAGCTTACCGCACGACTCCGTGGGCTCGCGTCCAAGCCTCCTCAGTCGCTTCGCGCCTTGCGGGGTCTCGGCCGTCTCACTTGTCCACAGGAGTCGAGCGGTCTCTTCTCCAGACTACTAGATAGCTCTCCTTTTTATGCCTTGAATATTATATTGCTGTGACTGAAAAAGTTTTTATTACTTTCACACTTTCTAAAGTTCTCTTTACAGCATTTCAAAGACGCCGGCTGCGCCCATGCCGCCGCCGATACACATTGTGACGACGCCGAATTGTTTGTTCTGTCGCTTCAATTCACTGAGCATGCGCAAAGTCAAAATCGAGCCTGTCGCACCGAGCGGATGGCCAAGTGCGATGGCGCCGCCGTTCAAATTGATCTTATCCATATCCAAGCCGAGCTCGCGGATGACGCCGAGCGACTGGGAAGCGAAGGCTTCGTTCAGTTCCCATACATCGATATCGTCTTTCGTCAGGCCGGCAAGTTTCAAGGCTTTCGGAATTGCGACGACCGGGCCGATGCCCATCACCTCTGGGGGCACGCCGCCCGTTGCGAATGAACGGAATTTCGCGATCGGTTTGAGGCCTAGCGCTTCCGCTTTTTCACGGTCCATGACGAGCACTGAACCTGCGCCGTCAGAAGTTTGGGAAGAGTTGCCCGCTGTTACCGTGCCGCGTGCCGAGAAGGCCGCACGCAGTTTATTCAGTGTCTGGATGGTGGTGCCGTGGCGCACCCCTTCGTCCATCTCGAACATGAATGATTTTTCCTGGTATTTATTCTGGCTATCGACATAGCGCTGGATCACTTCGACCGGCACGATTTCATCGACAAAATGGCCTTTTTCGATAGCCCTAGCTGCATTTTCATGGGACCGGACCGCAAATGCATCCTGGTCTTCCCGGCTGACGCCGTATTGCGTCGCCACTTGTTCTGCCGTATGTCCCATGCTCATATAATATTGCGGGGCGGTTTCGGCGATCTTGGCGTTCGGACGCAGCACGTTGCCCATCATCGGTACCATGCTCATCGACTCAACGCCGCCCGCAACGATCGCTTCAGCGTGGCCGACCATGATCCGTTCGGCGGCATAAGCGATCGACTGCAAACCTGATGAACAAAAGCGGTTGACGGTAACGGCCGGCGTCGTATCCGGCAGCCCTGCAAGTGCCCCGATATTGCGGGCGATGTTCATCCCTTGCTCTGCTTCCGGCATCGCACAGCCCATGATCAAATCGTCTATCGGGCCGTCATATCCAGCCCGCTTCAATGTTTCCCGTACGACAAGTGCCCCGAAATCATCCGGGCGCACCGAGGCGAGAGAACCTTTTTTTGCTTTCCCGACCGGCGTTCTGGCTCCGGCCACAATTACTGCTTCGCGCATATCATTTCCTCCTCTATCTAATCGGCGATCAATTGCGTAATGGTTTCCCTTTGACAAGCATATGCTGCATGCGTTGCTGTGATTTCGGTTCAGCAACGAGGCTCAGGAAGGCTTCGCGTTCCAAATCGAGCAAATACTGCTCATCGACTTTCGTGCCGTATGGCAGCTTGCCGCCTGATAACACATAAGCCAGCTTCTTGGCGATTTTCATGTCGTGTTCGCTGATATAGCCGGACAATAGCATGCCTTCAGCCCCTAGCAGCATCGCGGCATAGCCCGCTTCCCCAGCAACCGGTACTTTTTCCCGTCTCGGCGCCTGGTAGCCATTATCATGGAGCGACAAGGCTAATTGCTTCGCATCGTGGATCAAGTGGTCGCTATTGACGCTGATGCCGTCGACGAAATTCAGGAAGTTGTTTTCGCGTGCTTCGTCTGCCGATGTCGACACTTTCGCGGTCGCGATCGATTCGAATACGCCCGCTGCCAAGTTGACATAGTCAGCCGTGACATGATTCGGCAAGCCTTTCAACTGTTTCATATACAATTCCTTGTTTCCGCCGCCGCCAGGGATAAGCCCGACGCCTGCTTCAACCAAGCCCATATACGTCTCCATGGATGCCTGTACGCGCGCCGCCGGAAGAACCACTTCCGCCCCGCCGCCGAGCGTCATGCCGAATGGTGCCGCAACGACCGGTTTGGAGCTGTATTTCAATTTCAGCATGGCGTTCTGGAAGGTGCGGATTGTCAAATCCAGCTCAAAGATATTGTCATCTTGCGCTTCCATCAAAATCATGCCGAGGTTGGCGCCGACACAGAAGTTCTTGCCTTGGTTGCCGATGACGAGCCCTTTGTAGTTTTTCTCGACTTCGTCTACCGAGAAATTGATCATCTGCATGATGTCGAGCCCGATTGCGTTTGAACGCGAATGGAATTCGAGCAATGCGATGCCGTCTCCAAGGTCGATCAGGCTAGCGCCGGAATTCGATTTGATGACGCCGTGTTTTTTCTTGTAACGCTTCAAGTCGATCACTTTTTCATTGACCGGAACGGGCTGATAATCTGTCCCGTCGAAATAGTACAGGTCACCGTTCTCTTCTTTATAGAAGGAATCGAATCCTTTTTCCACTAGCGCTTGCGCAAATGCCGGCACTTCCAAACCTTGTGCGGCCATTTTTTCTATTGACTGTTTAACGCCGATTGCATCCCATACTTCAAATGGCCCCTGCTCCCAGCCGAAGCCCCATTTCATGGCATTGTCGATGGCGACGATGTCGTCTGCAATCTCGCCGTGAAGCTGTGCGGAATAGACGAGTGTCGGAGCGAGGATGCTCCACAGCAATTCGCCTGTGCGGTCATCCGCATACACGAGCGTCTTCATTTTTGCGGATAAGCCCTTTTGTTGCTTAGCCATTTCCTGTGAAGGCGTTTTCAATTTTTGGGATGGGCGGTATTCCATCGTTTCGGGGTCGAGTTCGAGGATTTCCTTGTCTTTTTTCTGGAAAAAGCCTTGCTTCGCTTTGGCGCCGATCCAGCCATTTTCCACCATATTCTTCATGAAATCAGGCGTTTTGAACACCTGCTGTTCTTCGCCTTCGGTTTGGTCGTAGACGTTTTTTGCTACGTGCATGAACGTGTCGAGCCCGACGACGTCCAGCGTGCGGAATGTAGCGGATTTCGGGCGGCCGATCAATGGGCCGGTAACGGAATCTACTTCGCCGACTGAATAGCCGCGGTTTTGCATTTCACGCACGGTGACGAGCAAGCCGTATGTACCAATGCGGTTGGCGATGAAGTTCGGTGTATCTTTTGCCAAAACAACGCCTTTGCCTAAGCGATCTTCGCCGAATTGCTGCATGAATTCGACGACTTCCGGAGCTGTCGTATCTGCCGGAATGACTTCAAGCAGTTTCAAATAGCGCGGCGGGTTGAAGAAATGGGTACCGAGGAAATGCTTCTGGAAATCTTCCGAGCGCCCTTCTGACATCGCATTGATGCTGATGCCTGATGTATTGGAGGAAATGATGGTGCCGGGCTTTCTGACCGCATCCACCTTTTCATAGAGTGATTTCTTGATATCCAGGTTTTCGACGATGACTTCGATGATCCAATCCACTTCGGATAGTTTCTCGAGATCGTCTTCCAAGTTGCCTGGGGTAATTAGCTGCAAGTTTTTCTTTTGTGTCAGCGGGGCAGGCTTTTGTTTCAATAGCTTTTGAGTGGCCCCCGCTGCAATCCGGTTGCGGACGGCTTTGTCTTCGAGCGTCAACCCTTTCGCTTGTTCTTCTTGCGTCGTTTCTTTCGGCACAATATCGAGCAGCATGACCGGAATTCCAATGTTGGCTAGATGAGCTGCAATTCCCGATCCCATGACGCCAGAACCGAGCACTGCCGCTTTTTTAATTTTGTATGACACGAGCAAACCCTCCTATTTTTGAATGAACACTCATTCATTTTCTGGGTAAAAAAAAGAAATGTTTTCCTTCTCGTTCTTAGTGTAAATTATTTTTCCTATTTTCGCAATATTTAATCGGAAGATTTTTCTCCCGCTTTTCTTCAAGCGCTTGGAGACAAAGCAAAAAAAGGGTAAGATTAAAAAGACTATTAAAGGAGGCTTTTTTATGAAATCCCTAAAAACCACTGAACAATTTAACGATACAATCCAAAACGGCCAGCCGGTCATCGTGAAGTTCCAAGCCGGCTGGTGCCCTGATTGCACCCGCATGGATATGTTCATCGACCCGATCATCGAACAATACGACAACTACCAATGGTTTGACGTAAACCGCGACGAGTTGCCGGAAATTGCAGAGCAATATGAAGTGATGGGCATCCCTAGCCTGCTGATTTTCAAGGATGGCGAAAAACTTGCGCACCTACACAGCGCACACGCCAAAACGCCTGATTCCGTCATCCACTTCCTGGAAGAACAAAACGCGTAAAAACACAAGCCAGAAACGATCACGACTACTAAAAAACAGAGGTGCCGAAATGGATCCACAACAAGAAATCAAGGAATTGCAAGATCTTGTGGCGTACTACCAAGACGTCATTTACAATATGTCTGCACCGATCATCCCGTCGATTGTCCCAAATACCATTCTCGTCCCCATTGCCGGATATATCTTCCGCGACCGTTTCGAGACGATCCGGACAAAAGTGCTCGATTATGCCGACAACAACCGCGATACAGAACAAGTGGTCTTCGACTTTACAGGCGTAACGATGCAAGACGTCCAGTCTTTCGATTTCAATGAACTCGCACTCGAATTGACACAATTGAACAGCGCATTGAAACTGATGGGCTTGCGCGGGATTTACGTGGGCTTTAACCCGCGTTTCGTCAGGGAAATCGTCCACGCCGGGATCCATGTCGATCTGGAAGTCTATACGACTTTCCGCAGCGCCTTGCAAGCTTTGCTCGACGAACAAGAAGCCAAGCTGCGCTGAACCGCCCATAAGGAGGAAGCCAGATGAAAGTGCTGCTGCCTTTTCAAGCCATGAGCCAATATGCCGGGGATGTTCCCTCTCCTTATCGTGCTTCTGCATGCGGGCCGGTCACAGTCGCCTCCATCCTTCGCTATCACGAAGGCCAAGCGCCGGGAATCGGGCCGCTTTATAAATTGCTTGGGGCAACGCCGATTGGATTGAGCGCCTTTTGCCTGATCCGGCGATTGAGAAAACTGGTGGGCCCAAGATATGACATCCAGCGGATCCGCTCCCTCGAACAAATCAAACGGCAACTGGACGCGGGCTATCCGCTTGCCGTAAAGTTCGATCGCTATTTTTCGCTGCGCTGGCGCCAAGCAACGACGTTCGCCTATCACTGGGTGCCGCTCATCGGCTATGAGGAGACTGAAGGTGATTTGCTGCTGCTTATCCATGACAACGGACAAAAAAACCGCCCGAGCAAGCTGCGGGCGGTGTCGTTACGTGAAAACCAGGGCGTATTGAGTTTCATCCGGATTTCACCGGTTTCCAAGTCAGGTGAATGATTTTTCCAAAAGCCTTGCGAGCAAGCGGAATTCCCGCTCATCGCATATCCTCACCAGATCAGAAGAATAATCGGGCACGGCAATTTCCTCGAGTGCCACATCGAGCTGGAGGTCATCTTTGATGACCGCCAGCTTTTTCGATAGCGCGAGCATGTCCCGGTCTTCCTCGATTTTCCTTCTTTGCGCCGGCTTCAATTCCTCAATATGTTCAAGCACCCCTTCGACCGACCCGTAGCGCTGGATCAATTGAAGCGCCGTCTTCGGCCCAATGCCTTTGACGCCTGGGTAGCCGTCACTTGGATCTCCCATGAACGCCTTCACATCGGCAAATTGCTTAGGCAAGATCTCGTACTCTTCCCGGAAACGCTGATCGGTGTACAGGTCATAGACATGGAATCCTTTTTTCATGAAAGCGATCTTGACAGACGGGTTCAATAACTGAAGCATGTCTTTATCGCCTGTGATGATCGTATAATCTGCCTCATCTGGCCATTTTTTCGTAAACGAGCCGATAAAGTCATCCGCTTCGATGCCTTTCTCCCCGTAATTTTTCCATCCGAGGAGCTCAGACACTTCCCGCGCCTGGTCGAATTGATGCAGCATATCTTCAGGCGGTTCCGGGCGGTTTGCTTTATAGCCATCGAACATTTCTGTACGGAACGTATGCGCGCCCATATCCCAGCATACCGCAATATGGCTCGGTTTCATCAATGACTTTGCGGTGAGCACGTGGCGCGCGAACCCTTGCACGCCGTTTGTGGCGAGGCCGCTCTCGGTGCGGAAAAATTGCCCGACGCCCGCTGTTGCAAAATACGAACGGAATAACAGCGCCATCCCGTCAATCAGCATAATATGTGGTTTCTCCAAAAACTATTCCTCCATTCAACACGATATCCATTACCCATTATACGCGACTTTCCATAGAAAAAGGGCGCCGGACTTCCGGCACCCTTTTTTATTGCTTATCGTTTGCGCTTGATTGCTTTGTACTCGAGGTTCAAGGATTTATAGAACGACGCCATCATCAATAGCATGATGAACGAGAACGGGAAGGCCGCGATGATCAATGCCGTCTGCAAGGACCCGAGGCCTCCTGCAAAGAGCAGGATGACCGCGATGGTCGATTGTGCAATCCCCCATGTCAGCTTCACGGCATTCGCTGGATCCAGCGATCCGTTGGAAGTCTGCATGCCTAGCACGAATGTGGCCGAGTCGGCTGACGTGATGAAGAATGTCGAAATGAGCAACACGGCGACGATCGACAAGAGCATGCCAAGCGGCAATTCATTAAACACCGCAAACAAAGTCTCTTCCGTCAATAAGCCTGTCAAGTCGACGCCGCTGCTTTGGACATCGATGGCCGTTGTACCGAATGCCGCGAACCAGATAAAGCTGATGAACGTCGGAATGAGCAAGACGCCGAACAGGAATTCCCGGATGGTGCGGCCTTTTGAGACTCGAGCGATGAAAATCCCGACGAACGGCGACCACGAAATCCACCAAGCCCAATAGAAGATGGTCCAGCCATCGATCCAAGAGCGGTTCTCCCCATTGATCGGAGCTGCACGGAAACTCATATTGATCAAGTTCTGGAAATAACTGCCGAGTGAATCGGTGAACATATTGAAAATCAATAAGGTTGGGCCGAGAACGATGACCAAAATCAACAAGGTGACCGCCAGTACCATATTCGTATTAGAAAGGTACTTGATCCCTTTACTGAGGCCAGACCAGGATGAAATCATGAATAGCACCGTGACCACTGCAATGATGATGATTTGCGTGATAAGGCTGTCGCCTGGAATGCCGTCAAACAAATAAGCGAGCCCACCGTTGATTTGGATGGCACCGAAGCCGAGCGTCGTCGCGACCCCGACCGCTGTGGCGAATACGGCGATGACGTCGACGAGCACACCCCATGGACCTTTCATGCGGTCGCCGAACAATGGGCGAAGTGTCGAGGAAATAAGCCCCGGTTCGCCTTTACGGAATTGGAAATATGCCAAGGATAATGCAACTACCGCATAGATCGCCCACGCATGGATGCCCCAATGGAAAAATGTAAACCGCATGGATTCCCGGAACGCTTCCTGGGAGCCCGGCTCAGCTGTCGCCGGGTCGATCGCGAAATGCGAAAGCGGCTCTGCCGCACCCCAGAACACGAGCCCGATGCCCATGCCTGCTGAAAACAGCATCGCAATCCACGTTGCAAATGAATATTCCGGTTTGTCCGTGTCTTTCCCTAAACGAATCTGCCCCATCGGGCTAACGAGGAAGTACAGGCAAAACAGCACCATTACCGAAACGATCAACAAATAATACCAACCGAACGAAGTCGTCAGGAATGATTCTATATTGCCGGTAACTTCCGCAAAATGTTCTGGAGCGAGTGCACCGTATCCAACTGCCAACGCAATCAGAACTAGCGCAATCCAAAACACGTTTGTTACTTTCTTCATATAGTCTCCTCCTTTGAATTTCTTCACAAGTTATTACGGTACGGAACATTAGAGAGCTTGTCAACTGTCTGAATTATGTATCAACAGATTGTTAGGCTTCAATATCAAATACCCATTGCCATGGGTGATGAAACAATGGAAATTAAGACCAATTGCCCACTCTATTTATTTGAGTTTTTCAATAACTTCCAAGTGAAGTTTTTACATAAAATCCTATTTTTCATTTTCATCAAAGCCCCCCGCCCTTTAAGCCAATATATTTCTGACATAATATTCATCACTCCGCGCCGGCCAATTGTTTAAGGAATCCTCTGTTGCGGGTAAGGGAATAAGATGTCTTTATTTCAGGACATTTTCGCCCATAATCAAACCAGAATTGGAGCTGAATAGATATGACAGAGAAAAAAACCGCAATTATCACAGGTGCAAGCAGCGGCATCGGCCAAGCGACCGCAAAGGAATTGGCGGAAAAAGGCTATCATGTCATGCTCGCTGCACGGCGCGAAGAACGCTTGGCAGAACTGAAAAAGGAAATCGAAGCGGAAGGCGGAAACGCGGATTACAAAGTGACCGATGTCACCTCAGCAGAGGAAATGAAACAACTGGCACAAGCGGCACTCGATAAAACCGGCCGAATCGATGTTTTCGTCAATAACGCCGGCCTGATGCCATTGTCCTTTATGAACAAGCTGAAAATCGATGAATGGGACAAGATGGTCGACGTCAACATCAAAGGGGTCCTTTATGGCATCGCAGCTGTACTCCCGATTATGGAACGACAGAAATCCGGGCATATCCTCAATGTCTCATCGGTTGCCGGCCACCAGGTCTCAAAAGGCAGCGCTGTCTACAGCGGGACAAAATACGCAGTCCGCGCGATTTCGGATGGGCTGCGCCAGGAAATCGACCCATCTCATGAAATCCGTGTGACGATTGTATCGCCGGGTGCGGTGGAAACGGAATTGACCCATACGATCACCGATGAAGATGTGCTCGACAGCTTCAAGAGCATGTCCATGGAAATGCTGCAGGCGAAAGATATCGCGAATGCCATCGCCTATGCCGTAGAACAACCGGCCCATGTCGATGTCAACGAAATCCTCATACGCCCTAGACAACAGCCTTAATCAGATTGGAGACGATTCATATGAATACCGATTTTTCCAAGATATATATAAATGGTGAATGGATGGCGGGGTCTAGCGACAGCACCATGAAAAACACCAATCCGTTCACCGGCGAAGAACTGGTTACGACACAGGCAGCCGATAAGAGCGATTTGGATGCTGCCTACCAAGCGGCCGAAACGGCACAGCTCGCTTGGTCGCAGGAATTGCCACAAGCGAAACAAGCTGTCATGGAAAAAGCCATTGAAGTCATGAAAGAAAATAAGGAACTGATTATCGATTGGCTCATCAAAGAAGCCGGCAGCACGAAAATCAAAGCGACCGTCGAGTTCGGCGCCTCGTTGAACATCCTGAAAGAAGCGGCGACGTTCCCGTTCCGCATGGAAGGGAAAATCATGCCGTCGCAACAAGCCGGTAAGGAAAACCGCGTCTACCGCAACCCCATCGGCGTCATCGGCATCATCAGCCCGTGGAACTTCCCGTTCCATTTGGCGATGCGTTCCATCGCACCGGCACTTGCCACCGGCAATGCCGTCGTCATCAAACCCGCAACCGATACGCCCGTCACTGGCGGGTTGTTGTTCGCGAGCCTCTTCGAAGCAGCTGGCCTGCCTAAAGGGCTATTGAACGTAGTGGTTGGCCGTGGCTCCGAAATTGGAGATGACATCGTCACGCATCCAACGCCTCGCCTTATTTCATTCACCGGCTCGACGCCAGTCGGGAAACACATCGGCGAACTGGCCGGGGGCGCTTTGAAGAAAACCGCCTTGGAACTTGGCGGCAATAATAATTTCATCGTCCTTGAAGATGCCGATATCGACCAGGCAGTCGACTCGGCCCTCTTTGGCAAATTCTATCACCAAGGGCAGATCTGCATGTCCGTCAACCGCATCTTTGTCCATAAGGACCTTTACGATGACTTTGCTGAGCAATTCATCGAACGTGCCGGCAACTTGAAATACGGCAATCCCGAAGATATGGATACGCAAGTCGGTCCGCTGATCAACCGCGACCAAGTCGACCGCATCCTGAAAGACATCGATGCCACGGTCGAACAAGGCGCGAAGATCCGCCTCGGCGGCAAAGCAGATGGCAATGTCCTCGAGCCGACCGTCTTGACCGGCGTCACGAATGACATGCCGCTTGCGGAAAATGAAATCTTCGGCCCTGTCGCGATCCTCATTCCGTTCGATAGCGACGAGGAAGTCATCGAACAGGCCAATAAGTATCCGTTCGGATTGAGCGGCGCTGTGCATTCGGCGAATATCGAACACGCAACGAACATTGCCCACCAAATCCACACGGGCATGATCCACGTCAACGATCAACCTGTCAACGACGAAGCACATATGCCATTCGGTGGCGAAAAAGACTCCGGCCTCGGACGCTTTAACGGCGAATGGGTACTCGAAGAGTTCACTACCTTGAAATGGCTGTCCGTGCAGCATCAGCGCAGACAGTACGGGGCGTTTGTGGACAATACGAAGAAATAAATACGAACCGGCAGCTCTTAAACAGAGCTGCCGGTTTTTTTGAAATTAGTACCGAGAACGATTAACCATTATATTAAAGGTGCTTTAATGTGAACGCATTTTACATATGAAACAATGACTACAGTTCCCTTGTCGTTTTCCCCTAAACAAAAAACGCCAAAACCCTTATCAAAGGATTTTGGCGTTTTTTAACTCCATAAACTTCTATGGAGACGGCGGGAGTCGAACCCGCGTCCAGAAATTCAGCTACTTTTAAATAAGTTTTAGCAAAGTTGATAATATCAAGGTTTTACTCATTAGGGAGTATTACATATCTACGAACTTGGTTCAAAGACCTTCTATATAATAGTATATATTACATCGATAGTAATTTAAACAGAAGCTTAAGAAATTTTTCCCTACTCTATTTCATCTTTAAAATAATAACGAAGTCTAAAATTTCATATTGTGACGGAACTTCCGTTCCTAAGGTATAATAAAATTTAAGGTTTTTAAGAGTGGACCGAAGATAGTCAAGATGCTATACTTAATTCATTAAAATGTTTAGATGAGGTGTATATATGAATGCAATATCCTTTTTTTCAGGTGCAGGCGGTTTAGATATAGGAATTCAAGAAGCTGGCTTTGATATTAAATTAGCGTTGGAATTAGAAGAAGTATACTGTAATACTTTAATTAGTAATAATCACCATAATGTTAGGCAAGGTGATATTATGGATTACGATGGTGAGAGGGTTAGACAAGAAGCTGGTTTGGAGAGAGATGAAGAAATTCATTTAGTTGTAGGAGGGTCTCCTTGTCAAAGTTTTTCTACAGCTGGAAAAAGACAGGCTTTTGCAGATCCAAGAGGACAAGCGATGCTTCATTTCGCAGATTTAGTAAATGAACTTCAACCTAATTTTTTTGTATTAGAAAATGTAAAAGGATTTTTATCAGCTTCTTTAAGACATCGGCCTATTAACCAAAGAGGAAATGACTTTCCTGTGTTAGATACTGATGAAATGCCAGGAAGTGCTTTACAGTTCTTATTAGAGAGAATTGGAAATTATAATGTCACTACTAATATTGTTAATGCTGCGAATTATGGAGTTCCCCAAAAAAGAGAACGTGTTTTTATTATCGGTGTTCGAAATGATTTAGATATAACTTACTCTTTTCCTGAACCAACACATAACCAGTACGGTACAGATGGTTTATTTCCTTGGAGAACTTTTAATCATATTATGAATGAGTTGGAAAACATAGAACACCACTATCCAAATTACTCTACTGATAGACTTCGATATATGCAAATGATTCCACAGGGTGGTGGAAATTGGCGAGACCTGCCTCCAGAGATAGTACAAGAAGCTATGGGAGGTGCTTACACTTCTGGAGGAGGAAAAGTAGGTTTCTATAGAAGAATTCGTTTAGATAGTCCTTCTCCTACTTTGTTAACTTCCCCAATGCAAAAAAGCACTAATTTAGGTCATCCAATAGAAAATAGACCTTTAAGTATTGAGGAGTATCTTGCAATCCAAGAGTTTCCTACTGACTACCATGTAAGCGGAAACCTAGCTAAGCAATATACTCAAATCGGAAATGCAGTTCCTGTTCGATTAGCAAGGATTATTGGCGAATCCATTGCACAATCATTAAGAACTTTACAAACAGTATAATTCTTCTATCTAAACGGTCAATTCTGTATTACTATAGAATTAGACCGTTTTTATATTATTAGGGAGTTGAGTAAATGAACGTTAATACAGATACAGCACGTTATGAAGCAATAGTTGATGAATTATTAGAAACCTTTTATAGAAGACGAATTGAAAAAATAAACACCTTAAAGTTAAAACAAGCTTTGGCAAGAAAAAATCCTTATCTTTATAAAGCAACTGGATATGAGGACGCAAGTAGCATTATTAAAGAAATCCTTTCCGCTTATATGTCTAGTAGCGATGAAGGAATTTTCGGAGATGCTTTTTTTGAAGTTTTAGCAGAAAGAGTTTCTGGCGGAGAGGTTTCCGCTGCTGAAGGAGTAGATGTTACAAGACAAGTAGAAAGTATATATGAAGCAATCGCTGTTAAAAGTGGAACAAGCGTCTTCAACGCTTCTAGCAGAAAAAAACAAATTGAAAACTTCGGTTCTCTTAGGTCAAGACTTGCAAAAAGACAATTAGTCTTTGAACCTATTATAGGATATGGTTATGGCAGAAAACAGTCTATAGACAAAAATGGTGTAAGAGAACTTGCAGGTCAAGTATTTTGGGAAAGGATGACTGGAGATCCTGAATTCTATATCAAAATTATTCACTTAATCGGGGATAAACCACAAAAGCATTTACCCGTTTATAAGTCAGCTTTTGATGCGGCAGTTAACCGCTTCACTGGAGAATTTATCAATGATTTTTGTAATAAAGATGGTACTATAAATTGGGAAAAATTAGTCGCATTTAATAGCGGAAAACCCTGCAAAAAAATAGTGACAAATCTCTCTCCTTCTAAAACATTAGCAAGAGATGAAAATTTTCAAATTGAAGTTGTGGCCGTTCTTGCTGATGAGGAAGAAGAAGTAGTAACTGGAACAGACATAGTCTCTTATGAAATTCCTGTAGAGTATGAAGATATACTTCTAATAAGTGATAATGGAATTGTTAGGTTTGCAGCAGAAGTTGAAGAAGGCACCATAGCTAAAGTTTTAATATCTTGCTATGGTAAGTCTGTTACAAGAACGTTCAAGTTAAAAAAAGAAAGAAAGAAACAAGTCAGAGTAGTAGAACCTCTTTAAGCAAATTTTATAGATGATTCTCTTTAATCTCTCTATAACTTTAAGCAGTTAAAATAACTTAACTGCTTTTTTTTATGGAATAAAATAAAAACCTTTCAAACTTTCAACTAATAAACCAATTCCCATAGTAGAAAGAAATATGTCAAAAAAGTTCCAAAAAAATTGCTTATAAATTCCACACAACAGACCGACCATATCCAAGGGGTGCCTCCCCCTATGTACCCCTTCCTATAGTCACTGAAATTCTACTAATCCTTTCCTGTCTTCGGTTGTAGCCATAGTGATTCCTGCTATTTCCTTTCTTTATTTCTTTTCCTTTCTTTCTTTTTTGTTCTTTCCCTTCCTTGTCCTATCTTACTGTTGCCTTGCCTTGCTTTATCTATGCTTGGCTGTGTGTAGTGCTGTCATTGTTTATGTCCTTGCTTTTCTTGTCCTTATCCTATCGCTTATCAAATGTAGTCTAAGGGGTTCTAAATGTGTACGTGAGTGTGGTGCTGATCCATAACCCCACCGTCTTCATCAGTAGTTAATGCTGATAGTGGCTGAATCTGCATTGCTATGTTGCTTGGTGAATTGGTGCTAGTGCTGATATATAAAGAAATCTATATAAAGAAACGTTCCTTAAAAAATAAGTTCAATAAGGTACACCATATTAGACGGTATAGATACTATTAAAATAGTGTCCATTAAATAATTAAAATAAACCTTTTTAAACGTCCAAAAAGTAATTGAACTTTTTATACACTAGGTATATATTTAATTTATCGAGTGAACAACAACTAAACGAAAAGAGGAATACAACAATGAAAACTGTAAAACCTATGTACTTATTTTTTGATTATCTATATGAATCACTTGAACAGATTGGTGAAGAAACACTTTCCGAATGGTCGCACAAAGAAACTCCTATCCTCAAATTTTGCGTTATTGACATTGAGGATCAAGATGAAAAAGAACTTTCAACTCAGTGGGCATGGATTCATGATAACGAGATTGACGCTTTTAGAGAAATGAAGGAAGAAAATAGCTACTAATAAAAATAATTACTAATAGAAACGGTGGTTACCACAATGACAGGAATCAACTTTGCTTATATGCGAGTATCGACAAAAGAACAGAACTTAGATAGACAGTATGAGGCTTTAAAAGGCTATGTAACGGACGAGAAATATATTTACAGTGATAAGGCTAGCGGTAAAGATGTAGAACGTGACGGGTTTCAAAACCTTCTTAAAGCTATGCGAACTGGTGATACTCTTTTTATTAAATCTATTGACCGTCTTGGAAGAAACAAACAGCAAATTAAATACTATTTAGAACAGTTTAAGTCTGAGGGTATTCGAGTAAAAATAATTGATTTACCAACAACTATGCAAGATGTTCCCGAAGGTCAAGATTGGGTTATAGATATGATTAACAATATTATTATTGAGGTTTACACGTCTATGGCTGAACAGGAACGTGAAAACATTAAACAGCGTCAATCTGAGGGAATAGCTGTTGCTAAATCTAAAGGCAAGCACTTAGGTAGACCAATGGTAGAATTGCCTAAAGAATGGGTTAAGTTGTACAAAGAATGGAAAGCAGGAGAAATTACTGCTGTAGCTTTTATGAATTTAGTAGACATGAAAAAAGCAACCTTCTATAACAAAGTAAAACAGTACGAGTCTACTCTTAAAGCCAACTAACAACTAATTTTAAAGGTTCTTTTAAATAGAGTTGATATAATTTTAGCAACGATCAAAAATACAGAAGGTATTTTTCTAGTAAAGAAATTGTGCATAAAATAATTATGACCTTCTGTATTCCCCGTACTAACCCTTGCTATTACTGAGTTTTTCAACTTACAACTAATATTCAATTATTTTATTTTGCACAATTTTGACCTATCTTATTTTCCACTTAGAAGTTTAGCCAGGACATCAGTATTTCTATTACATACCTCTAGCAATAATTTTAGTGCTTCCTTTTCGCTATAGCTTCTCTCAAGAATTACTGAAAGATTTCTTTGAATTGATTTTAAGTTTCTGTAGTTAATTGAATCTTTTTCTATCTTCACTTTTACTCCCCTCCTTTACTCCGCTACGCTTCGTGTGAGTTCGTTTCACTCCCTCACTGCTATTTAATAGCTAATCCTTTTCTTATGTTTGCTATTCACATGAAGAGGGATTTTTGATCCCTCGTAGTGTGTGTAGCTATATTTTTTCTCTTTAAGGAAACCTTTTAGAAACATTGATATATCAACGTTCACAAGCTTATTTGCTAGTTTTTTTATGCAATTAAATTTCATTATTTAGGTATTTTTCTAACAGTATTCTCATTCGACTAGATGGAATATATACATTTATCGGTTCTTCATTACGTATAGCACTGCGAAATAACCATTGCAATAACTCCGATAATGCAAATGCTTCTTCATTGACTTTAATTCCGTGTGACTGGAAAAAGCGTTTAATCATAGGATTCATATAACGGTTTGATAAGTAAATACATGTGTTAGCATCTGCATACTCATTTGTAGCCCTAGCATTTATGGGAACAAAACCTTTCTTTAATCCTGCTGGCATTATTATCTTTTGATAGTCTTTAAAAGTTGTCCAAATGACTAGTTTAGTTGAACGGTTCATTTTATGGCGATAAAAATTATAGCAGTTGTTTTTGATTAACTCTCTATACTTTAGATTTTTTAGATGATCCGTTAAATAACTTTTGCTAAACGCATTGAACTTCTCACCAATTTTGTTAATATCCCTGTTGCTAGAAGGAGTAGAGTAAAAGATGCTTATAAGTTTTTTAAGTTCTTGTCGGTTCTCCGTCATCCTTCCTCCATATTCCTTCAGATAGTAACCCCTTTCCTTCTCAAACCCTACTGATTGAAATGTGTATTTAATATTGAATAGCTGATAATAGTAAGACTGCACTTGACCTTTAAACATATAAGTCAGAATATAAACTTCATTGAAAGCTTTAAATACGTCGGTCGGAAAAAGCCAATACATTTTGCTTTCCTCAAATAAAACTAAATTCCCTGAATTTGCAATGTTCCTTATCGATTGGTAGTTACCGGAATCATAATTTTTAGCATTCCATATTACTTTCCCTTTATTTCCTACGGAAACAATTGCATCTCCGCTATCATCTACAGAATTTAGAAGTATTTTTATATCATCTTTTGTCATATTGATTTCATCAATTACGTCCATAACTTCATCTAAAATCAATATATAATTTTCCGCCTCTAACAGTTGAAGCAGTTCTGCGTCACATTTTTTAAATAATGCGTGAGTTGATGCTATATTTTGTCCATTCACTATAGCTTGCTTTAAGGATGCCAATTTGCTTCGTTTCCCTTTCTGTTCCGGCTGAATAAATGTCTTACTACTATTCTTAATTACTCTTTGGATTTCTGATAAATAGGGTGTTATAAAGATAAACTTGTTCATCTCTGGACTCTCATTTATAAACTGAATGGCCCAGCTTGTTTTCCCGCTTCCCATGATAGAGTCTACAACAGTAATTTTTTCCCTTTTCTTAAATAATGTTTCCATAACGTGTCTCCTTATTAGTTGTATTCACCGTTTGGTGTCTAAAAGTGCACTTGCAAATACATCTACTTTTAGGACACGCTACTTAAAATATTTTCAGAAAAGGAATTTTAACGTCATTGTTTAATAAAACTATCATTCATCAAAAAGAAAAAAATACCTATCTGAGTTACAGATAGATACTTTAAAGTTTTTACTGTTTTAGGACAACGAGTTATAAATAATTTCTTAAATCCGTCGCTACCTCTTCTACATCTAAATCTAAATACTGCGTAGTCACAGCCAAATCCGAATGTCCCAAGGCTTTACTTATTAGTGCTACACTAGCACCCTTTTCAAGAAGATTCTTAGCATATCCTCTTCTGATTGCATGTGCATTGATATTTTTCAGGTTAAACCGCTTAGAATATTTGTTCAGTTGCTTCGAAATAGCACAATTGGAAGACTTACTGGAATTCATCGGCAAGCCATTTTGAGTAATAAAAACATTTTTATTGCCAGTTCCGTAATGGTTTCGGATACCTTCGTTTAGTTTTATCAATAATGTTAATATAGCAGCTACCTCTTCATCGATAGGGAGTTTTAAGTATTTGTGATTCTTCAACGTTGATCCATCCAGATTCAAATGAAGGTTTTCAAAGTCAATGTGACGTTCTCTCAATTCTCCTAATGTCCGTATCCGAATACCAGTGGTATACATTAGTCTAATAGCCGCTGCATCACGAAATCCAATAAATGTACTTTGGTCAATGACTGCTAGCAGTTTTTCAATGTCAGATTCCTTAGTGCCTTTCTTAACTTCTTTATCAATTTTAATATGAATGTTATTCCAAAACTTTTCCTTGATCCAACCATTATCAAAGAACTTACTCAATACGGCTTTAATAGATTTTAAACGTATCAACTTGGTACTTGCTGACACTTTTAAAGCATCCAAATAATGATAGATTGAATCGACAGTGATTTCTTCAACATACTTTAATACAGTCATATCAACGAACTGATTAAAAATATACTTATAGCTTTCGATGGTTCGTGGACGATTACCACTAATTCTCATTTGTTGATACACAGTTTCGAGTGCATCAACTATAGTTAAACCTTCATTTTCCTTATCCTTTCCACTAGCTGAAATTGATACCATAATGTCTTCACCAACAGCAAATACTCCATGCTTTCTACTTTTAAACACAAAAAAACCTCCCAATTCATTCTTTGAATTAGAAGGTCTATGATATAAATCCGATAAAATATGTAGGGAAGAAAATAGGGATATTGCAAAGGAGTTCAACTCCCGTACAATACCCCTACCTTTCAAAAACCTTGATACCACTGTATTTAACAGCAATCTCCATATGGAGACGGCGGGAGTCGAACCCGCGTCCAGAGACTCCGTTACTTGAGCATCTACGCGTGTAGCTTATCTATTGGAGTTTCGCCGCTCAATCTGCCGACAAGCAGGCGTCATGAGGGCTAGTTCGAGAATCTCTTGCAGTCAGCTCAAACGGCACTGACTGCCGTATCCCACTAAAAGTGAGCTCTATGCAGCCACATGGGCGATGGTTACATAAAGCAGATCCGAGCTTACGCTGCGAATGCTAGGTTGTTGTTAGTTTTGCCAGTTGTTATAAGGTACGTTGATGACGGAGCCGATCCTCCGACGCGCAACCCAAGCTCGAACCATCCCTGTCGAATCCGTAACGTCCCCTCATTAAAAGAGAACACGGAAGTGGTTTAGCTTCGGTGTACTAATAATAGTATAGGACAAAACAGGTCAGGGTTCAAGTTTAACGGCTTCTCTCTTTGAGCGCACGGTCGATGGCACGCTTCGCGTCTTTCTTCTTCAAGTCCTCGCGCTTGTCGTATTTCTTCTTCCCTTTACCGACACCGAGCAGCACTTTGGCGTATCCATCCTTCAAATACATCTTGAGCGGGATGATTGCCGCCCCCTCGACTTTCGATTTGCCGACGAGTTCGTTGATCTGCTTTTTATGGAGCAAGAGCTTGCGCGAGCGTAGCGGCTCATGGTTGAACTGGTTGCCTTGCTCATACGGCGAAATGTGCATATTCGATATCCAGGCTTCCCCGTTTCGGATGCGGACGAATGCGTCCTTGATCTGCACTTTGCCGTTCCGTGCGGATTTAATTTCCGTCCCGAGCAGGACGATCCCCGCTTCGATCGTTTCTTCGATTGCGTAATCAAAACCCGCTTTTTTGTTCTGGGCAATTACTTTGCCTTCTCCTTTGGCCATTTCTGTTCACCTCAAACTGTTGGAAAAAAGCGGCACTTGGCCGCTTTTTTTATTTCTTTTTCCGGCGGCGCTGCTGTTTTTTCGCAGCCCCTTCATAGAACTTTTTCTTCTGGCTTTTCGGCTTACGTCTCTCGCCTTCTTCTCCCCGTTTCTTGCCGTCTTTCGGCTTGTCGCCGCCTCGGCCGGTACGGATCACTTTCGGGCTGTCCTTGCGTGAGCTGCGGCGCGTATTTTGCGCCATGCCGACGATTTCGAAGTCGATGGAAGATTCTTCCGGTTTGACGCCGATTACGCGCACTTCGACTTCGTCGCCGATGCGGAACTGGCGTTTCGTGCGTTCGCCGATCATCATCATCTGGCGCTCGTCGAACTGGTAATAATCATCAGTCAAATTGGACACGTGCACAAGCCCTTCAATCGTGTTCGGCAGCTCGATGAACATACCGAAATTCGTCACAGATGATACGATGCCCGTGAATTCCTCGCCGACTTTATCGGCCATGTATTGTGTTTTCTTCAGTGCATCCGTATCCCGCTCCGCTTCGACGGCACGTCTCTCCCGGTCGGATGTGTGTTCTGCGATATCATCCATTTCTGCTTCCCAGTGGCGAATTGTCTTTCTCGACAAGTCTTTCTCGATCAAATACGTGCGGATCAAGCGATGGATGATCAAATCGGGATACCGGCGGATCGGTGACGTGAAATGCGTATAGTATTCCGTTGACAAGCCGAAGTGCCCGAGACTTTCGGAAGAGTATTTCGCCTGCTGCATGGAGCGCAGCATCATCGTCGAAACGACCGGCTCTTCCGGCGTGTCGGCGATGGAATCGATGATTTCCTGCAAGGCCTTCGGGTGGATCTCATTGCCGGAGCCTTTGACAACGATCCCGAAATTCGTGATGAACTCGAAAAAGCGCTGCAGTTTCTCTGGTTTCGGGTCTTCGTGGATCCGGTATAATGACGGGACATTCATGTGATGGAAATGCTCGGCGACCGTTTCGTTCGCAGCAAGCATGAACTCTTCGATCAAGCGTTCCGCAACGGTCCGTTCCCGGACGACGATATCGACTGGATGGCCGTCCTCGTCCACGATCACTTTCGATTCCTTAAAATCAAAATCGATCGCCCCGCGGGTCATGCGGCGCTGGCGTAAGACTTCTGCCAATTCCTTCATCAATTCAAACATCGGCACAAGTTCCTTGTATTGCTCTTTTAATGCCTGATTGTCTTTTTCCAGGATTTCATAGACATCGGTATATGTCATGCGGGCCGATGTATTGATGACGCTCTGGAAAATATCGTGCGACAGCACTTCCCCTTTGTCATTGAAAATCATTTCGCAAGACAAGGTCAAGCGGTCGACCTGCGGATTGAGCGAGCAGATGCCGTTCGACAAACGATGCGGAATCATCGGGATAACGCGGTCCGTCAAGTAAATACTGGTCGCGCGATCATAAGCCTCCCGGTCGATTGGCGAGCCTTCCGTGACATAATGGCTGACGTCCGCAATATGGACGCCCAGCTTGTACGTGCCGTCTTCCAGTTTCTTCACTTGTACGGCGTCATCCAAGTCTTTGGCATCGGCGCCATCGATCGTGACGATCTGTTCGTTCCGTAGATCCCGGCGGCCGTTCAGGTCTTCAGGGTCGATTTGATCCGGCACGGCATTTGCCTGATCCAGCACATCCTGCGGGAATTCGACTTCGATGCCGTATTTGTGGATGATCGATAAAATATCGACGCCTGGGTCGTTTTTATGGCCGAGCACTTGAGTGACCATGCCTGTTGCAGACAAACGCCCTTCCGGCCAGCCGGTGATTTCGACCACCACTTTATGGCCATCGACGGCACCGAGCGTGTCGTCTTTGGCGATAAAGATATCCATATTCATTTTCTTGTCATCCGTGACGACGAAGCCGAAGCCTTTGTTCGCCTGGAACGTGCCGACGACTTTCGTCGTGCCGCGTTCCAGTATGCGGATGACGGTTCCTTCGCGACGGTCGCCGGAAGACCCTTCCGAAACACGGATCATGACCGTATCGCCATTGACCGCCCCGTTCACTTCATTCGGCGGGATAAAGACATCGTCGAGGCCAGCTTCTTCAGGCGCAAAAAACCCGAAGCCTTTGGCGTGCCCGATGAATTTTCCGCGCATCAAGTTCATCCGTTCCGGCACACCATAGCGGTTCGAACGCGAGCGCACCAATTCGCCTTTTTCCTCGAGCTTGACGAGGGTCTTTACCAATTGCTTAAATTCGTCGGCGTCTTCAAAGCCGAATTGTTCTTCTATTTCCTTAACCGTTAAAGGCTTGTATGCTTCTTCGCGCATAAAGGCCAATAACCGTTGATCCAATGACCGTTCATTCTTGCCCAATCCTAACTCCTCCTTTTGAGACCGTCTCACACGCTCCAATCGAGCGATTCGAGAAACTCGTATATGTCTTCATGCAATTGCTTTTTTTCCTGATCCAGCGTAATGACGTGGCCCGATTTCTCGTACCATTTGATGCGCTTGTCAGTCGACTCCGCTTCATCGTGGATGATGTTCGCAGATTCTGGGTTAATGACTTTGTCGAGAGAGCCTTGGACGACGAAAAGTGGTGCGTAGACATGATCGACATTGTCCCGTACTTTGCCGATCAACTCCCGCAAATCTTTGAGTGTTTCCATCGGCTTCTCCTCGAACTTCTTCATCTCTTCTTCGATAAGCTTATCATCTTTTCCTTCATATTTCTTGTATTCACGGGCATACTCCAAAACGCCCTGATACATCAGGTCAGTCGATTTCATGTGCATTGGCGCGCACATCGTCACAATGCCCTTGATAGGCTTTGTATACCCCAGTTTCAAACTGAATACGCCGCCGAGCGACAAGCCCGCCACGGCGATTTCCTTATATCCTTTATCGACCAGTGTCTGATACGCCTGTTCAACGTCTTTCCACCAATCCTCAGGCCCGGTTTCCACCAGCTTCTCAGGCGCGACACCGTGCCCCGAATAATGCGGCGCGATGCTCGTATAGCCTTTCGTTTCCAAAAATCGCCCGAGCATCCGGACGTCTGCCGAATTGCCGGTAAACCCGTGCAATAACAGAACCGCACGCGGCCCTTGCTCAAAGAAAAATGGTTTCGGTTGTGAAATACGCATAAACTTTCCCTCCAACTGAATTTACTTTCTATTATATAGGCCTGTGCCCAATTTCCCCTAAAAGAAAACGCCCAACCACTAAATGGTCAGGCGATGTGCTCTACATTATACTTTCGTTACGGCGATAGCCAGAATAAAGAATAAGGCAGCAAGGACGATCGTCACCCGGTGAAGGACAAGATCCAACCCACGGGCTTTTTGCTTGCCGAAAAGTTGCTCTGCTCCACCGGAGATGGCTCCTGAAAGGCCTGCACTTTTCCCTGATTGCAATAGAACGACAACAATCAAAGCGATCGAGACGATAAGAAGTAATGTCATTAACAATGTATGCATAAATACCACCTCCTGAAAAGAACCTTCACAACAAACTCTAGTTTACCAAAAATTGAAACCTCAAGCAATAGAGCCCCTAAAAAATACAAATAGTTTAGACCATTTCATCTTTTTCTGTTCATTCTTTTTTGAATCTGTTGGTGAGGAACATTTGCTTTATCTAGTAGAGCGGAAAGTAATATTGCATTTAAACTTCACTCCGCAAAATAGCTGCAACAAAAGCTTGCTCTACTCTTGCGAAGCTCGAGCATCGCAAATGTATAGGCTTAGCTTTACTTCGCCTATACATTTGCCGCGGGCGAGCGCTGAGCCGCTTCCCTCGCTTTGCTCAGTCCAGGGTCTCATCTGTCTCGCTTTCCCGCAGGCAAGAATTAGCCGACGTGAACGAGGCTAATTCTTTGCGATGCAGTGCGAAGCGCTGCAGGAGCAGTTAGGGGTTCTGCGCTATTTTGCTCCGTTCTGATTAACACCCGATATTTATAAGAAAGTCTATGAGCAAAGCCCAGTTTTTATAGAAATTTTTCAAAGCTGAAGTGCAAGGGGCTGACGCCGGAGGGGCTGCGCGGGACAGGCGAGACCTATATGGCGCAGCCATAAGGGCTCGACGCCCGCCCCGACTATCGGGCAGCTGAGAACGCGACGTCCTGTCGCTTCAGCTGCATGACTCGCATCCTGCGAGCCACAATCATGCCCCTGAAGCGTAAGCTTTTTACAATGATTCATAAATCAGCTTCAGAAAACCCGTACTATGCAAGCTCTTCTTCCTCACACATTCTAACAGAAAAGCTGCCGAAAAAAATCTCCGGCAGCTTGTCCTCAGCTATTCGCTATTATTTCTTCAAGTTATAGAAAGTTTTTACGCCCAAGTATTTCGCTGTGTCATGCAATTGGTCTTCGATGCGAAGCAATTGGTTGTATTTCGCTACGCGGTCCGTACGTGACGGTGCGCCTGTCTTGATTTGACCAGCATTTGTCGCAACTGCGATATCCGCAATCGTCACATCTTCCGACTCGCCTGAACGGTGGGAGATGACCGCTGTGTAGCCAGCGCGTTTCGCCATTTCGATCGCATCGAATGTTTCTGTCAATGTACCGATTTGGTTCACTTTGATGAGGATCGAGTTGCCGATGCCTTGCTCGATGCCCTGCGCCAATTTCTTCGTGTTGGTGACGAACAAGTCATCGCCGACCAGCTGTACTTTATCCCCGATACGGTCCGTCAAGAGCTTAAAGCCGTCCCAATCGTTCTCGTCCAATCCGTCTTCAATGGAAACGATCGGGTATTTGTTTGCCAACTCTTCGTACCAGTCGACCATTTCAGCTGAAGTCTTGACCGTGTTGTCGCCAGCCAATGTGTAGACGCCTTTTTCTTTGTCGTAGATTTCAGAAGCAGCCACGTCCATCGCGAGCAAGACGTCTTGTCCTGGCTTGAAACCTGCTTTCTCGATTGCGGTCATGATTGTCTCGAGCGCTTCTTCGTTCGAGCCCAGGTTCGGTGCGAATCCGCCTTCGTCGCCTACAGATGTGTTATAGCCTTTGTCTTTCAGTACAGACTTCAAGTTGTGAAAGATTTCTGCACCCATGCGAAGAGCATGGCGGAAAGATTCAGCGCCTACTGGCATTACCATGAATTCCTGGATGTCGACATTGTTATCCGCGTGCTCGCCGCCATTTAGGATGTTCATCATCGGCACCGGCAATTGCTTGGCGTTGAATCCGCCAAGGTATTGGTAAAGAGGCAGGTCCAAATAGTTTGCTGCTGCATGGGCAACTGCCATGGAAACGCCAAGAATCGCGTTCGCACCGAGGCGGCCTTTGTTTTCAGTGCCGTCAAGCTCGATCAATGCTTGGTCGATGGATACTTGATCCAGTACCGAATAGTTTTCTTCCAGCTCATCAGCAATTTCGTTGTTTACATGATCGACCGCTTTTAGGACGCCTTTCCCGAGGTAACGGCTCTTGTCGCCATCGCGAAGCTCAACCGCTTCGTGTTCTCCGGTAGATGCGCCAGATGGCACGATCGCGCGGCCGAATGCGCCGCTTTCTGTGAATACTTCGACTTCAACAGTCGGGTTCCCTCTGGAATCGAGTACTTCACGTGCTTGGATGTGTGTAATAATTGGCAATGTCAACAGCTCCCTTTTCAAATGGTTTATTCAATTTCATTTATAAGTTATTCGAAATGTAAAGATTTTTAATTATATAAGTTGGAAAAGATAGCTTTGAAATCGTTCCAGGCGGACGCTTTCCGCGGGCATGGCTTCAGCCGCTTCCTTCACTTGCGCTCAGTCCAGGGTCTTCAGCTCATGTCGCTCCGTCGCTCTGCTCCGTCACTGCTCCCGCAGGAGTCGCCACCTTCCACTCTTTTATCTTTCCTGATTTGCAAGGAATTTTAAATTTCAACAAATTAATTCAACTTATACAGCTCTTGAATACTTTTTAATACAACGGTTTCCCAGTCATCTCTTTTGGCTGCTCAACATCGAGCAACTTAAGGATTGTTGGTGCGAGGTCCGCTAGAATGCCGCCGCTGCGCAAGACTTCGCCGTGCTTGGTCAAAATGACTGGCACTTTGTTAGTCGTGTGCGCCGTCATCGGCAAGCCGTCTTCAGTCAGCACTTCATCGGCATTGCCGTGGTCGGCTGTGATAAGCGCCGAGCCGCCTTGGCGGTGGAGGGCTTCCACAATGCGCCCGAGGCATTCGTCCACGACTTCGATTGCCTTGATCGTCGGCTCGAGCATGCCGCTATGGCCGACCATGTCCGGGTTCGCGAAGTTCAAGATGATCGCATCGTGTGCGCCGGCGTCGATTTGTTCGACGAGACGGTCGGTCACTTCGTAGGCGCTCATTTCAGGCTGCAAATCGTAGGTTGCCACTTTAGGCGACGATACGAGAATGCGGTCTTCTCCCGGGAACACTTCTTCCCGCCCACCGCTCATGAAGAAAGTGACATGCGGGTATTTTTCCGTTTCGGCGATGCGCAATTGCGTCATGCCGTTCGCGGATAACACTTCCCCGATCGTATTCACCAAATTGACGTTGCCGTAAGCAATGCGTGTCTCCAATTCTTCACTATAGGTCGTGAAGCTGATAAACACCAGTTCTTTCGGATGGTGGACGCTCAGCGGGAAATGGGCGAAGTCCGGGCGCGTCAACACCGTCGTCAATTGGATGGCGCGGTCAGGCCGGAAATTGAAGAAAATGACGGAGTCTCCGGATTCGATGACCGCAGGCGCTTCCCCTTCTTTCACGACCGTAAACGGCAGGACGAACTCATCCACAATCCCTTCAGCGTAGGATGCTTCGACACCTGCAGCAGCGGAACTGGCGCTTGGGCCGATGCCGTCGACCATCGCGCGGTAAGCAAGCTCGACGCGTTCCCAACGCTTGTCGCGGTCCATTGCATAATAACGCCCACTGATGGAAGCGAAACGGCCGATGCCGATTTCCTTCATTTGTTTTTCGGTTTCTTCTATATAATGGAGTGCTGTTTTCGGCCCGACATCGCGGCCGTCTAAAAAGCCATGTACATACACTTCACTCAAGCCCTGCTGTTTCGCGAGGCGCAATAAAGCGAACAAGTGCTCATAATGGCTGTGGACACCGCCGTCGCTTAGCAAACCCATGACGTGCAAAGCTTTGCCGTTTTCCTTGGCGTTCATGACAGCGTCCAGAAATGCGGGATTTTCAAAGAAATCGCCGTCTTTGATTGATTTATGGATACGGGTCAAATTTTGGTAAACGATGCGGCCTGCGCCGATATTCAAATGGCCCACTTCGGAATTGCCCATTTGTCCATCCGGCAAACCGACAGCCTCCCCGGAGGCTGTCAGCAGTTCGTGGGGATATTCGTTCCACAACCTGTCGAAATTCGGTTTATGCGCTTGTGCAACTGCATTTCCAGCGGTTTCTTCGCGGCAGCCGAAGCCATCCAGGATGATCAATGCTGCCGGATGTGCCGTTTTACGCATTCGAACCCGCCTCCAACAGCTTGACGAACGAGTCCGCTTCCAAGCTCGCGCCGCCGACTAATGCGCCGTCGATATGCTCCATCGAAAGCAATTCCTGGATATTCGCGGGTTTCACGCTTCCGCCGTATTGGATGCGGACTTTTCCAGCCGTGTCTTCGCTGTAAAGTGAAGCGATTTTCTTGCGCACGATGCCGCAAGCTTCGTTGGCATCTTCAGCGGTCGCTGTTTTGCCTGTTCCGATTGCCCAGATTGGCTCGTAAGCGATGACCAGTTCTGCGATTTGTGCGTCGGTCAAGCCTTCTACAGCCTTCTCGACTTGCGCTTCCACGATACTTTCCATTTGGCCGGCTTCACGCTGTTCATCCGTTTCACCGACACACAGGATCGGTGTCAATTGATGCGAAAACGCCGATTTCACTTTTGCATTGACTGTTTCATCGGTTTCGTTGAAATACTGGCGGCGTTCCGAATGCCCGATAATGACATAATCGACACCGATATCAGCCAATTGCACAGGGCTGATTTCCCCGGTGAATGCGCCTTCGCCTTTTTCGTGCATCGTCTGCGCGCCAATTTTCAACGGGCTGTTTCCAGCAGCATCGACTAGTTGCGTGAGGTATAGAGCGGGCGCACAGATGACGGAATCAAGCTTTTCCGCGTCCGGCACCAAGCCGTTCACTTGCTCCACAAATTCCTTCGCTTGTGATGCTGTCTTATACATTTTCCAGTTTCCTGCAATGATCGGTTTTCTCACAAAAACACTCCCTTTATTTATCGCTTAATGCGGTGACGCCTGGCAGGTCCTTACCTTCCATAAACTCCAGTGAAGCTCCACCGCCTGTTGAAATGTGGTCCATCTTGTCCGCTACATGGAATTTCTCGACTGCCGCTGCGGAATCGCCACCGCCGATAACTGTATAGCCTGGCGTTTCTGCCATCGCTTGAGCGACGGATTTTGTCCCGTTAGCAAAAGCTTCCATTTCAAACACGCCCATCGGCCCGTTCCAGATAATGAGCTTCGATTGGTTGATAACCTCAGCATACAATTTCGCTGTTTCCGGCCCGATATCGAGCCCCATCCAGTCGGAAGGGATTTCTTCGATTTTCACCGTCTTTGTTTCAGCATCTTTCGAGAACTCGTTCGCGACTGTTGCATCGATAGGCAAATAAAGCTTCACGCCTTTTTCCTTCGCTTTGTCGATGAACGATTTGGCGAGCTCGAGTTTATCTTCCTCAACTAGCGAATTGCCGATTTCATGGCCCTGCGCCTTGATAAAGGTATAGGACAGGCCGCCGCCGATCAATAAATTGTCGACTTTATCGAGCAAATGGTCGATGACCCCGATTTTGTCTTTCACTTTTGCCCCGCCGATGATGGCGGTAAACGGGCGGTCCGGTTCCGATAGAGCTTTCCCGAGGACATCCAGCTCTTTTTCAAGAAGCAGGCCGGATACCGAAGGCAGATGTTGTGCGATTCCTGCCGTGGAAGCATGCGCTCTGTGCGCAGCGCCGAATGCATCATTGACGAAAACGTCTGCCAGGGCTGCAAATTGTTTTGCGAGTTCCGGGTCGTTCTTCTCTTCACCCGCATGGAACCGTACATTTTCAAGCAGCAGAATGTCGCCAGGCTCCAGTGAAGCAATTTCCTGCTCGACTGTCTCCCCAACGGATTCCTCCAGGCATTTCACGTCGCTGCCAAGCAATTCGGCCAACCGGGCGCCTGCAGCGGCAAGTCTCATGTCTTCGTTGACTTCGCCTTTCGGGCGCCCCAGATGGCTTGCCAAGATCACTTTTGCGCCTTGTCCGACCAAATACTCGATGGTCGGAAGCGCCGCACGAATCCGTGTGTCGTCAGTCACTTTCCCGCCGTCCATCGGTACGTTGAAATCTACACGGCAAAATACGCGTTTCCCTTTCAAATCCAAGTCTTTCATGGTCATTTTCTGCAACATGAAAATACCTCCCAATTATATTCAAAAAAATAAGGGGTGGGGTAAAATCCCCACCCCTTTTACCCTCTTTAATTATAGAGGTTCATTGGTAATTAAGCTATGATTTTCAGGTTACAGCCCTTTTTTGTACATGTGCACAGCCAAGTCGACGCAGCGTGCAGAGTAGCCTGATTCGTTGTCATACCATGCAAGGACTTTGACCATGTTTCCGCCAAGAGCCATTGTGGATGCAGCATCTACCGTAGCGGATGCAGTGTTGCCGTTATAGTCGCGTGATACCAGCGGAAGTTCGCTGTATGCCAGATAGCCTTTCAGCTCATTTTCCGTCGCGTCTTTAAGTGCTTGGTTGACTTCTTCGACAGATGCATCCGTTTCAAGTTCAGCGACAAGGTCGATCAATGAAACGTTCGGTGTCGGGACGCGAATCGCCATGCCGTCGATTTTGCCTTCAAGTTCAGGCAAGACTTTGGCGACTGATTTCGCTGCGCCAGTCGTTGTCGGGATCATCGACTCAGCAGCTGCACGCGCACGGCGGTAGTCTGAGTGAGGCGCATCGAGCAATGCTTGGTCGTTCGTGTACGAGTGGATTGTTGTCATCATCGCTTTCTTGATGCCGAACTTATCGTTCAATACTTTCGAGATGCCGGACAAGCCGTTTGTCGTACATGACGCGTTTGATACAACATGGTGCTCATCCGGGTTATACGTCTCTTCGTTGACGCCCATCACAAGCATTTTCATGCCGTTTTTGCCAGGGGCTGAAAGGATGACTTTCTTAGCGCCTGCTTCGATATGCTTGGAAGCTTTCTCTTCAGTCGTGAAAATCCCAGTCGATTCCAGGACGATGTCGATACCGTGTTCTTTCCAAGGCAATTGCGCAGGGTCTTTCTCAGCGAACACTTTGATTTCCTTGCCATTGACGAAAATCGATCCGTCTTTAGCGGAAACGTCTGCATCCAAAGCACCGTGCACGGAATCGTATTTCAATAGATGCGCCAGCATGTCTGCATCGGTAAGGTCATTGACTGCCACTACTTCCACTTCACTGTTGTTCATCGCTTCACGGAATACTACACGGCCGATGCGGCCGAAACCATTGATTGCCATTTTTAAAGTCATTTATAATTCCTCCAATTTTGTTGTTGGGTTGAGTATTGCCCTTGCTGCCCCTTCATCCGTAATCAGGATGGTTCGTTCGGGCGCGGCCTGGAAATAAGATTCGATGGCGCGCGCTTTGGTGCGTCCTCCAGCGACGGCCATGATGCCCGGTGCTTTTTGGACCTGCTCTAATTGAATCCCCGCTGTCGGGATGCGGTAAACTATTTTTCCGAGTTTGTCGAAATAATAACCGAAGGCTTCGCTGACAGCTCCGCCTGTCTTGATCTTTTCGACTTCCGTGACAGACGAGCGGCGCCTGATGGCCATCTCTTCTGCATCACCGATTCCATGGATGACAAGATCCGTCTGGTCATAGAGCTCCATCATTTCTTTGATGATCGGTTCTTTCATCATCATTTCGAGCGCTTCTGCACTCATATGCTCAGGCAGATAGAGCGTGCGAACAGTTCCGCCTGTTTTATCGGCAAAGGATGAAGCGATGGTGTTCGCTTGGTGAAGCATTTCCTCACCCAGCCCGCCCCGTGCAGCAATAAACTGCATGGCCGGATTTTTCTTTGCCGCCCGGATTTCAGCTGCAACGGCTGCCATCGTGCTGCCGCCTGTAACGGCGATTGTCCGGCAGCTTTCGAACTTTTCTTCTGCGATGCGAGCCGCTTGCCTGCCGATAGCATTTTTCACAGACGTGAGCCGGTCGCTGTCTCCCGGGAGGACGACCGCTTGCCTGATGCCGAGTTTCGCTTGAAGCCCGGCTTCAAGCTCGGCCGTACCGGCCAATTCCTTGACTAGCTCACGGAGTTGCTCGAGGACATCGCCCCCTATTGACGTGAGGCTCATGCCACTCTTGCTCATTTCGATCAAAGCTTGATCCCTTAATAAGTCGGTCTCTTTACGGATTTCCCTTTCGGCTACGCCTGTCATGTCGCTGATCGTACGCCTGCCAACGGGCTGTTCGGTTTGAATCAGCTCGAGGATGCTATAGCGCTTTTTCAGCAAACTTGGCAGTTCAGGCAATAAATGCACTTGCGCTTGCAGAACTGGATCCATCGCTCCACCCCTTTTGTTGGACGAATTTTGTTGGACGAATTTTGTCCCACCTAATATAATTACGTCCCACTAAATTCATTGTAGCCGAGCTATTAGATTTATGCAAATAAAAAGAAGCGTTAAAGAATTAACGCTTCCAGAAGTTCACCGTAGCCGAAATTTCCATAGAGCAGCACTTTCTCTTGCTTTGCAAGAACTGGAATCATCAGCATATATCGCTCGTGCAATTGTTCATCATCTTCAATATTGATCTCCCGAAAGTCAATCGGGTAATCTTCCTGTAAAAGCGTAAGTGCAGACTTCGCTTCTTCGCAAAGCCCACAGTTTGGCCGTGTGTAAAGCGTATACATGCCATTCCTCCTCCTTAGAAACCTCGCCCGGCTCCGCCGCCCCCTGAAGAGCCGCCCCCGCCGCCACGGAATCCTCCACCACCGGAACCGCCTCCGAAGCCGCCGCCAAAACTGCCAGGCCCAAAAAACCCGCCGCGCCTCATCGTTCTGCCGCGGCCGCGACGTCCACGGCCGCCGCCTCCTCCTGTAAACAGGAACAGTAGAACAAGTACGATCAAGAAGGTCAAGATCGGTTGCATGATGCCCCCATCGCCTTCATCGCTGCTTGGTGTCACTTCGTTAAGCGGCTGTGGGCTGACCGCTTCTCCATCCCAATCGTATTCTGCAGAGACTTCATTATACAGCGCTTGATACGTATTGAGAATTGCTTCGTCTGGCTGGCCTTCACGCAAATACGGGACAGCGTAGTCATCCAGGATACGGCCAACTTTGCCGTCAGGAAGTGCACCTTCAAGGCCATAGCCGATTTCGATATAAATCTCGCGGTCCGTCATCGACAGCACGACCAATACGCCGTTGTTGTCCTCAGCAGATCCAACGCCATAATGGCGCAAGGCTTCATTGGCATAGCTTTCGATCGGCTCGCCTTCCAATGAATCGATTACCATGACGGCAATCTGAGCGCTTGTCGCGTCTTCGAGACCGGCCCCCAAGTTCTTGATCTCGGCTTCTTGCTCTTCGCTCAGGACACCGGCGATATCCTGGATGTAAATATCATCAGTCAATTCCGGAAACTCTGCCGCCTGCGCGGTACTGGCGAACGTCAGCAGCAACAAGAGCCAAACAGAAATTTTTCGAATCATTCTCCGTCAGTCCCGAAATCCACATCCGGCGCATCTTCCGCACCCGCATCGGCTTCAAAATATTCCTTCTCGTCAAATCCGAAGATTCCTGCCACCATATTGCCAGGGAAGCTGCGTACTTCCCGGTTGAATTCCGTTACCGAACCGTTATAGTCCTGCCGTGCGACTGCGATCCGGTTTTCCGTGCCGGCAAGTTCATCGGATAATTGCTGGAAGTTCTCGCTCGAACGGATTTCCGGATAGTTCTCGACGACAACGAGCAAGCGGCTGAGCGCCCCGCTCAGTTCAGCATCTGCTTCGGCCTGTTCTTCAACCGAACCGGCGTTTGCCATACTCGAACGGGCTTCCGTGACACTTTCGATGACCTCTTGTTCCTGGTCGGCGAAGCCTTTCACCGTCTCGACCAGGTTCGGGATCAGATCGAGCCTGCGCTGCAATTGGCTTTCAAGTTGTGCGTACGATTGATTGACGTCTTCTTCCAATTGGACAAAGTTATTATAGCTTGAACCGAATATGGCAATGGCGATGACGATCAGGCCAATCACTAGCAGCAATGGTATCAGTAATTTTTTCATGTTCCGTCCCCTTTCTTTTGCAATAATATTTTTTGTTTTCCCTTACTGCCTATGCCATGAAACCAATTCTCTATGATTCGACGTTTCAAATGTTTTTAAGATTCAACGAAAAAACCGCACAGCCTGTGGCAGGCTATGCGGTCTTTCCTTTTTTACACCCTCGGAGGGAATCGAACCCCCATCTCAAGAACCGGAATCTTACGTGTTATCCTTTACACTACGAGGGCAAATGTTGTTTGCGACTTTTCTATTATACAAAAGCTTTCCTCTTATTTCAAGCGCCTATTTTCAATTCGTTAGATTTGACCTTCATTGACCATGATGTGTATGATGAATGTACGGCTGAACGGCGTTTCAGCAGCACTTACATTTACCCAAAGGAGGAAATTATCCATGAATTTAATCCCTACAGTAATCGAACAGACAAGCAGAGGGGAACGCGCTTATGATATCTATTCCCGTCTATTGAAAGACCGCGTCATCATGCTCGGCAGCGGAATCGATGATAATGTCGCGAACTCCATCGTTGCGCAGTTGCTATTCCTTGAGGCGGAGGATCCTGAAAAGGATATCTCCATCTATATCAATAGCCCAGGCGGCAGCATCACTGCCGGCATGGCGATCTATGATGTAATGCAATTCATCAAACCGGATGTCCAGACAGTATGCATCGGCATGGCTGCATCCATGGGCGCTTTCCTTCTCGCTGCCGGCACTAAAGGCAAACGCTACGCCTTGCCTAACGCCGAAGTCATGATTCACCAACCGCTTGGCGGGGCTCAAGGGCAAGCGACTGAAATCGAAATCGCCGCAAAACGCATCTTGTTCTTGCGCGAAAAGCTGAACCAGATCCTGTCTGAACGTACTGGCCAGCCACTGGAAGTGATTTCACGCGATACAGACCGCGACAACTTCATGACTGCAGAACGTGCACTTGAATATGGCCTTGTCGACCAAATCATCACGCGCAATAAATTGCCGGAAAACCACGAAAAAGAAGATTAAACCAAACAAAAAGAGCTGCCCTATGCGGGGCAGCTCTTTTTTTGATGCTCAACGCACCCGGGCTTAAGCTTCTTTATCGATCAATTGCGCCAGTGCATCGACCGCTGATTCCTCATCGGCGCCGTCTGCCGAAATCGTGACGTTCGTGCCTTTGCTGACAGCCAGGCTCATGATGCCCATGATGCTCTTGGCATTGACTTTCTTATCGCCTTTTTCCAAGTAAACATCCGAACTATAGCGATTGGCTTCCTGTACGAACAATGCCGCCTGTCTCGCTTGTAATCCTGATTTCAATTGCACTTCCACTTGTTTTTCTACCATGCATATCCTCCTCCGAAAACTTGACTCTCACGCAATCTATAGAAAAGAGCAGCCGGTTTACCGGCTGATCGTTTCGCCTTTTCTTAACGACTCGGCAATCTCATCGATTTTCCGGAGCCTGTGGTTGACGCCTGACTTGCTCACTTTTCCTGTCGATACCATCTCGCCCAGTTCCTTCAGTGTGACATCCTGGTACTCGACACGCAAGCGGGCTATCTCTTTCAGGCGGTCGGGCAATTGGTCGATGCCGATGACCTGGTCGATAAAGCGGATATTCTCGATTTGCCGCAGCGCCGCATCGATCGTCTTATTCAAATTGGCCGTTTCGCAATTGACCAAACGATTGACGCTATTGCGCATATCGCGGAGTATCCGGACATCTTCGAATTTCAACAGTGCCGAATGGGCGCCAGTCAAGCTCAGGAAATCGGAAATTTTCTCCGCTTCCTTCAAGTATGTCACAAACCCTTTTTTCCGTTCGATCATTTTCGCGTTCAACTGGAAATGGTTCATCAGGATGACCAGCGCTTCAGCGTGATCTTTATAGGAAGAGTAGACTTCCAGGTGATAGGAGGATGTTTCCGGGTTATTGACCGAACCTCCCGCGAGGAAAGCCCCGCGCAAATAAGAACGTTTGCAGCACGTCGTCGAAATCAGCTCAGGCGAGATTTCCTGTTGGAACTGGAATCCTTCCGACAAAATCAGCAGATCCTCAAGCACCAGCTTCGCGCCTTCCCTCAAACGGCAAATATAGATGTTGTTCTTTTTTAAGCGCATCTTTTTACGTACCAGCAATTCCACTGGGTAAGCTTTATAAAAACGTTTCAGCAACGTATAGATCCTTCTCGCGATGGCTGCGTTTTCCGTTTGGATGTCCAGGCTCAACTGGCGGTTGGAAAATGACAATGTGCCGTTCATGCGGATCATCGCAGAAAGTTCTGCCTTGCCGCAGCAGTCATCCACGTCGATCTGGGTCATTTCTTTTTTTGTTTCTGATGCAAAAGACAATTATGCCCCCCCTTTCAGGCTTTAAGAATATCGTCGCCGCGATGCCTGTGATTCGCTGCTGGCATATTCAAAAAGCCATTTCGCCACTTTCATCGGTTCATGCCGGACAGCTTCCCCGAAAATATTCGCAATATCATGGCGATATACTTCAAGCCCAAGTTTTTTCAGGCGTTCTTCATCGTATTCCACCGGCCACGCTTTTTCTTTTTTGTATCTTTCAGCCACGCCTTGAGGCATTTGGACTTTATCGATCAAAATGGCATCGAGGAAATCTACGCCTACATGGTCATAAAGGGCTTTCACGTGATCCGAAGCCGTATAGCCGTATGTTTCCCCTGCTTGGGTCATCAGGTTGCAAATATAGATTTTTCGTGCTTTTGCTTCGAGCAGCGCTTTCTTGATATCTTTCACGAGCAAATTCGGCAAGATACTCGTGTACAAGGAACCCGGCCCGATGACGATGACATCGGCCGATTGGATCGCCTGTATCGTATCGGGCAAAGTCTTGACGGCTGCCGGTTCAAGGAAGACCCGCTTGATCGGCTGCATATAAGCAGGGATCTTGGATTCCCCTTTGATGATGGTCCCGTCCTCAAGCTCTGCGTTCAAGGTCACCAATTGATTGGCGGCAGGAAGAACCGTGCCGTTGACATTCAAGACGCGGCTCATTTCCCGCACCGCGTGCGAGAAATCACCTGTCAAGTCGGTCAAAGCCGCAAGCATCAGATTCCCCAGCGAATGGCCTTCCAAATCAAGCGAATGCTTGAATCGGTATTGGAACATTTCGGCAACGAGCGGTTCCGCGTCGGATAATGCAGCCATGACGTTGCGGATGTCTCCTGGCGGCGGGATATCCAGGTCATCCCGAAGACGCCCCGAGCTCCCGCCATCATCTGCCACCGTGACAATCGCCGTCAAATCGAGCGGAAAAGTTTTCAAGCCCCTCAGCAAAGTGGACAGACCGGTCCCGCCCCCGATGATTACAACTCGTTTTTGCTGGAGACTTTTTTCCATGTGCTCAACCCTTTCTGATTTTCACATCTCTATGCGTAATGCTGACTTTATTGTTTTTCGATAGATATTTCCCGAAATACTCAGCAAGCGTCACCGACCGATGCTGGCCGCCGGTGCAGCCGAAAGCGATGACCAATTGCGCTTTGCCTTCCTGTTTATACTGGGGAATCATGAAATCGAACAGATCCTCCAGCTTTTTCACCAATGTCTGCGTCTCCTGCCACTTCAAGACGTAATCAGAAACAGGCTGATCCAAACCTGATTGTGGATTCAATTCTTCTATATAATAAGGATTCGGCAGGAAGCGCACATCGAAAACCAGGTCCGCATCGATCGGCATGCCATGCTTGAAGCCGAAAGACATCAGGTTGACCGTAAAGACATTGCTTGTTTTCGAAGCGAAATCCGAGGTGATTTTCTCTTTCAGCTGGCGTGGGCTCATTTCGGATGTATTGTACATATAATGGGCCCGCCCCTGCAGGTCTTTCAACATATCACGCTCTTTTTTGATGCCCCCGAGGACCAGCCCGCCTGGCGACAGCGGATGGGAGCGCCGTGTTTCTTTATAGCGGCTGACGAGCGTCTGGTTTTCCGCATCGAGGAACAGGATGGTGATCGCCACTTCCGGTTCCTTCGATAAATCATCGATGGCATCAACGAGACTGGCGAAAAAATCACCGCCGCGGAGATCCATGACCGCTGCGACGCGTTTCATCGACTTGCCTGAATCCCGCATCAACTTGATGAATGTCGGAAGAAGCGCGGGCGGAAGATTATCGATGGTGAAAAAACCGAGGTCTTCAAAACTCTGGATGGCCACTGTCTTTCCTGCACCGGACATGCCGGTGATGATGATCAATTCGGTTTCTTCGTTATGTTTATCCATGTCGGCGGTTCACCTCTTCGCTCGATGATTGGATGTTCTCCTTTAGCAGTTCGAACTCCGGCGTATAATAGAAAGTCCCATATTGGACCCCTTCCTGAGAAGCCGCAAACAATAGGTTCGTCCGGTCCCCCTCCGCCATCGGGAGGGTATGCAGGCTCTCTACCGGGTGCCATTCGAGAACCCCTTCACGTGTTTCTTCGAACGGCGTCCCGTGAAGACGTTTTGCCCGGAACGTAAACAGCATCCATTCATCCACGGTTTCCCCGCCTTCCTGGATCATCATGGTGTAGACGCCCTTTAAATGGACGTCCAGCGGTTCTGCATCGGTTTCTTCCCTAAACTCGCGGATGGCCGCTTCGTAAACCGATTCGCCGCTTTCCATTTTGCCGCCAGGAGCCACGTACCAGCCCCTGCGCGGCTTTTTCATCAATAATACTTTGCCATTCTCTATTAGCAATAAATTCGCGATTCGCTGCACATTTGCCACTCCGCATCTAATATAAACTATTTCCATTATACATCTATCCTGGCGTGTCATGCAAAAGAATGCAAAAAAAGAGGCCACTCCCCGGAGCATCCGGAAAGCAGCCTATCAAAAATAACTATATAAAAAGGGGGTTGATTTACTATACCCACTATACCTCTTTTGCATGACAATGCTGTTACAGGGTGATTAAGAACTCGTTAAGCTTGCGCTTTGGAAGCGATTTTCTCTGAAAGCTCTTCCACGTAATGCTGGACGCTTTGCGCGGCGATGCTGCCGTCGCCTGTCGCGGTGACGACTTGGCGCAAAGTTTTATCCCGTACATCTCCTGCCGCGAAAATTCCAGGCACCGATGTTTCCATTTCTTCATTCGTTTCGATATAGCCCAGGTCATTCAAGATGCCCAGCGATTCAAATGGTTTCGTCAACGGCAACATTCCGATGTAGACGAACACGCCATCCGTTTCGAATTCCCGTTCGGAATCGTCTTTTGTCGATACCAATGTGACGCTTCCGACCTTGCCGTCTTTTTCGTGGATTTCTTTCACTGTCGTGTCCCAGATAAAGTCGATCTTGTCATTCGCGAAAGCGCGATCCTGCAAGATCTTTTGGGCGCGCAATTCATCTCTTCGGTGGACGATGGTCACTTTGTCCGCAAATCGCGTCAGATAAACGCCTTCTTCGACTGCAGAGTCACCGCCGCCGACGACCACTAATTCTTTTCCTTTAAAGAAGGCGCCATCGCACACTGCGCAATAGCTGACGCCGCGTCCGCCAAGTTCGCTTTCGCCCGGGATGCCCATTTTCTTGTACTCGGCCCCGGTCGTCAAGATGATGGCGCGGGCTTTGTATTCTTTTGTCCCCGCTTTGACGGTTTTGAATTCGTCGCCGTCAATGATCTCGGTGACGTCGCCGTATGCATACTCAGCGCCGAATTTTTTCGCATGTTCAAACATTTTCGTCGATAGGTCAGGGCCGAGAATATGGTCAAACCCTGGATAGTTTTCAATTTCTTCGGTGTTGGCCATCTGTCCGCCTGGAATCCCGCGCTCTAGCATGAGCGTTGAAAGATTGGCTCGGGATGTATAGACCGCCGCTGTCATGCCAGCCGGCCCTGCACCGATAATTAACACATCATAAATATTCGTCGTTTCTGTCATCGTAGGCCCTCCTCGTTATCACTAGCTAAATCGTAAAGCAATAAACTGCCGCCTTCAACTTTTATGCCTAGCTGTCGAAGTCCGGCAAAAAACCGCTTAATTCATCGACATATTTGGACATCGTTGCGGCAGAAGTCCCGAATTTAGCGGCAACCGCTTTTTTTGTCGTTTCCCGTTTTTCCGCCGATTCAACCATATAACTGACGGCAGCGGCAAGAGCTGCAGGGTTGCGGAATGCATAATGCGCATCAAAAGCTTGCTCCGCCAACATGAACCATAACTGGAAGACGCCGTCATTCTCTTGGTCGACCATCCCTTTTTGGTAATACAAGCGCTCCGCTGTTTCCATCGCGCGTAAAAATGCTTTCTCTTCCTTGACCGATTCGCGGAACGGATGGCCAAGCGCATAGCCGAGCATATACGTTTCCAGTACGGAAGGTTGCTCGGATTTCAGCCAATTCGGATGTGAGATGATCTCCTGTTTATGCGAAGATTTCCCGAGCAGGAACAAGCCATAGATTCGCTCACTTAAATGCGGATGGTCGAGTTTGCGGGCCAGGAAATCCCGGTCGTGCTCGAGGGCATCGACATGCGGCATCACCGCCTGCTCTCCCCACGGCTCGTACCCTTCTTTTGCCGGGTCCATCCGTTTCAATTGCTCCCATGCCTGCTTGGCAGTTTCTTCGTGGCCGGAATGGTACGCGGCGTGCGACAGCCAGAAATAGAATGCCGGGTCCCCGTCGAACCCGCGTTTTTGCAAGCTTTTCAGCCACCGGTACGCTTCCTTGTATTTCCCGACCAATGCGAACGTCGCCCCCAGTTTATAGCGATGCTCAAACACATAAGGCTGGATTTTCTTCAGCAAGTCGAGGATATCCTCCAATTCATCATTTTTCTCGTAATAATGAAATACTGCCAGATTGCATAAGGCATGCAGGTTGCCAGTATTTCTGCGGAGTACTTCGTGAAGCAGCGATTTCGCCATTTCCGTTTCCCCAATATAAAAATATGCAAGCGCCAGGTTGTTATAGGCGCCCCAAAAATCGGGTTTTTCCTCGATCACTTCTTCCAATAATTCAATCGCTTCCGGAAATTTGCCTTGTTCCATTAACCTGCGTGCTTTTTCCTGTAAATAATAGTACTCGCTGTTATGGGCTTCTCCTTCATCGTCGAACAATTGCCAGTCTTCCTGTTCGGCAAAATCGATAATCTCCATCGCTTCCGCCGCGTAGCTTCCGCTTGTATCCTTTTCGAGATAGGCCTTGGCATATTTCCGGGCATCGAAAAACAAGCCGAGATGCGCATGGGCTTCAGCCAAAAAGAATAAAATATTCGGTTCTTCCGGATCGAGCTTGTGGGCAGTGCGCAACTCATCCATCGCCAGCTCGAATTCCTGCCGCTCCATCAAGACCACCCCGTAATGCATCAAGATGAGCGGATCGTCGGGAGTCAGTTCCTTCGCGCGCTGCAAATACTTATACGCCTTATCATATTGTTCACGCTGCAATTCCTTAAGCGCCTTTTGATAATAAAATTCCCCTGTCGGAATGAATGATACGACATTGTCGAAATTTTTCCTTTTGTTTTTCTCCAAAATATGCCTCCGTAACAAGAAAAGGAACGACCTGAATCGTTCCTTTCCCTAAATGTGCTGTTATTATAGCATATTTCCCTATTATTTACTTGTCCTTTTTCGCGGCGTGGCGTTCTTCGAGCACACCCGTCACGTCTTTGAAATCGACTTTCTGCTCCTGTAGCAAGACGAGCAGGTGATACAGCAGGTCTGCACTTTCCGTCGCCAGCTCACGTGCGTCTCGGTTTTTGGCGGCGATGATGACTTCCGCCGCTTCTTCCCCGACTTTCTTGCAGATTTTATCGACACCCTCTTCAAACAGATAGGTCGTATACGCTCCTTCCGGCATCTCGCTTTCGCGCTGCTTAATTAAAGCACCGAGTTCCGTGATCATGTCCAGTGCCGATGCAGCGCGTTCCCCTGCCAAGGTTTCATGGAAGCAGCTCGTCTCGCCAGTGTGGCAGGCAGGCCCGTTCGGGATCACTTCGTAGATCAGGGAATCGCCGTCGCAATCGATCTGGACGGATTGGACGCGCTGCGTATGGCCGCTCGTCGCGCCTTTATTCCATAATTCTTGGCGGCTTCTTGAGTACAGCCAGGTCTCTTTCGTATCGATTGTGCGTTTGACCGCTTCCTCGTTGGCATAGGCCAAAGTCAGCACTTGTTTTGTAGATGCATCTTGCAATATGACAGGCACTAAGCCGTTTTCATCGTATTTCAAGTTTGTCACCGGACATTCACTCCTTCTCCCTGCAGATACTGTTTCACTTCTTTGACGCTCGTTTCTTTATAATGGAAAATCGACGCCGCAAGCGCGGCATCCGCATCCGCTTGTTCGAATACTTCCTTGAAATGATCACGGTTCCCCGCGCCGCCGCTTGCGATGACTGGCACTTCCACGGCGTCACGTACCGCTTTGGTGAGCGCGATGTCGAATCCGTCTTTTTGCCCGTCGCTGTCCATGCTGGTCAACAGCAATTCCCCAGCACCTAAAGCGACCGCCCGTTTCGCCCACTCAATAGCGTCCCATTCGGTCCGGTTGCGGCCGCCGTGCGTGTAGACGTCCCAGCTATCGCCATTGCGTTTCGCATCGATGGCGACGACGATGCACTGCGACCCGAAGAAATCCGCGCCTTCTTTGATCAGTTCCGGCCGGTCGAGCGCTGCCGTATTCAGTGAGACTTTATCCGCGCCTGCGCGCAGCATGCGTTTCATGTCGTCCAGCGTCCGGATGCCCCCGCCTACTGTAAAGGGAATCGACAGTTCTGTCGCTACGATGCGCACCACTTCGACCATCGTTTCTTTGCCTTCGTGGGAAGCGGAAATGTCTAAAAAGACCAACTCATCCGCGCCTTGTTCGTCGTAGAATTTGGCGAGTTCCACAGGATCTCCCGCATCCCGAAGTTCCACAAAGCTCACGCCTTTGACGACGCGCCCTTCTTTGACATCGAGGCACGGGATGATGCGTTTTGTCAGCATGTCAGCGCCTCCTTGAGCGTGAAGCGGTTTTCGTACAAGGCTTTGCCGATGATGAGCCCTGCAATTGGGCTGTCGGCTGCCGCTTGTTTCACTCGTTTCACGTCATCGAGCGTTCCGATGCCGCCGGATACGATGACTTGCGAGTGGTCATCGGCAACCAATTTCCGGTTGGCCTCGATATTCGGCCCGGCAAGCGTGCCATCTGTCGAAATATCGGTATAGATGAAGTGCTTCGCCCCTTTTGAAGCAAAATAAGCGGCCACTTCAGGTGCCGGCTTATGGGATGTTTCGATCCATCCTTCTGTCGCCGCCATGCCATCTTTCGCATCGATGCCGATGACGATCCGCTCTGCGCCGAACTCTTCGATGAACGATGCGACCAGCTCCGGCTCCCTTACAGCCAAACTGCCGATAATGACGCGGGCAACGCCGTTCGATAAATAATGGTTGATGTCTTCACGGCTGCGGATGCCGCCGCCCACTTGGATGTTCGCATCGAGTTTCGCCGCTTCGATGACCACTTGGTCGTTGATGCGGCTGCCATCTTTCGCACCGTCCAAATCGACCATATGAATCCATTTGGCCCCGGCTTCCACAAAACTTTTCGCCATTTCAACAGGCGAATCCGCATAGACCGTCTCTTGGCAGTAATCTCCTTGGAACAAGCGGACGCATTTCCCGCCCCTTAAGTCGATTGCCGGATAAATTTGAAATTCACTCATGGAAATCCCCCCTGACATTTGCAATCCACTGCGCCAATAGATAATGCCCGAACTCGCCGGATTTTTCCGGATGGAATTGCATTCCGGTAATCAATCCGCCACCGACAACACCCGGCACTTCAAGCCCGCCGTATTCGGCTGTCGCGAAGACCTGTGCGTCGTCTGTTTCCGTTGCCAAGAACGAGTGGACAAAATAGACATGTGTATCTTCCAATAAACCTTCAAGCCAATACGGCTGTTGCGTGAAGTCTAATCGATTCCACCCCATATGCGGAATGCGGTAAGTGCCTTTCGGGAAGCGTCGGATATGGCCCTTCAGTAGGCCAAGCCCCTTGACCGGCCGGCCTTCTTCACTGTCTTCATAAAATAATTGCATGCCGAGGCAAATGCCAAGCAACGGGATCTTCCGCTCCGGAAGCGAACGGATGAATCCGGCCAGGCCTTTTTCATCCAAGCGCTTCATGGCATCCGGAAATGCGCCGACGCCCGGCAGCAAGATCGCATCCGCTCCAGCCAATACTTCCGCATCGTCTGACGTGATGACGGTGCAATCGAGTTTTTTCAAAGCCTGTTCGACGCTGAATAAATTGCCCATGCCGTAATCGATGATGCCGACGATCATGTTAGGAGCCCCTTTGTCGACGGCACGCCTTCGACACGCGGGTCGATCATTGTCGCCTCGTCCAGCGCGCGGGCAAGCGCCTTGAAGACCGCTTCGATGATGTGGTGCGTATTGCGTCCGTAATGGATGATGACATGGACATTCATGCGCGATTCCAAGGCGAACTTCCACAGGAATTCATGGACCAGTTCCGTATCGAATGCACCGACTTTGGCGTTCGGGATATCTCCGCGGAACTCCAGATGAGGGCGGTTCGAACAATCGATGACCACTTGCGCGAGCGCATCGTCCATCGGCACGAATGCATTGCCATATCGGCGCAAGCCTTTTTTATCGCCGAGCGCCTCGAGCACTGCCTGGCCAAGGACGATACCGATGTCTTCTGTCGTATGGTGGTCATCGATATGGGTGTCGCCGTTTGCGTGGATACGCCCGTCAAACTGGCCATGCTTGATGAAAAGATCCAGCATATGGTCCATGAATGGCACCCCGGTATTGATATCCGCCTGCCCCTTTCCATCGAGCGAGAAGCTGACGGCAATTTCCGTTTCATTGGTTTTTCGTGTGATATCCGATTTCCTCATGATTGACTCTCCTTTTTCCAAGCGCGTGATTCGACTGCACGTGCGTGTGCTTCGAGGCCTTCCAGCCTTGCGAGCCTTGCGATTTTCTCTTGGTTGTCGCGCCATGCCTGCTCGCTGTAATGAACGATGCTCGTCCGTTTGACAAAGTCATAGACGGACAAGGCACTTGAAAAGCGCGCCGTGCTATTGGTCGGCAGCACATGATTCGTGCCGGCAAAATAATCCCCGATCGGTTCCGATGAATAACGGCCGATGAAGATCGCGCCCGCGTGGTCGATCTCTTCCGCCAAAGCTTCCGCATCTTCTGTCATGATCTCCAAATGCTCCGGCGCCAATTGATTGGCAGCACGAATCAACTCAGCGCGGCTATCCGCCAAATAAATGGCGCCATGGTCGCGGATGGACGCTGCAGCGATCGCTTCGCGCGGCAAAGTGGCCAATTGGCTTTTCACTTGTGCCGCAACTTGCTCGGCAAGCGCACGGCTCTCTGTCAATAATACAGCACTTGCGAGTGGATCGTGTTCTGCTTGTGACAATAAATCCGCCGCCACTTCATCCGCATACGCACTGTCGTCGGCAATGATGGCGATTTCGCTCGGCCCTGCGATCATGTCGATCGCGACGTCGCCGTTCACTTCACGTTTGGCGAGCGCCACAAAGATATTGCCGGGGCCTGTGATCTTATCGACCGGCTGGATCGATTGCGTACCGTAAGCGAGCGCCGCAATTGCTTGTGCCCCGCCTGTTTTATATAATTCCTCAATCCCAAGGATATGCGCCGCCACCAGAACGCCGTCCGACAACTTCCCTTCATGATCGGGAGGTGATACGACGACGATCCGGCCGACTCCGGCCACTTGTGCCGGAATGACGTTCATCAAGACGGAGGATGGATAAGCCGCCGTGCCGCCCGGAACATATAATCCCGCCGATTCGATCGCTGTGACGCGCTGCGCGACATACGAGCCGTCCGCACGGTCTTGGTGGTAGCCTTGCTGCTGTTGCCCTTCATGATAGTTGCGGATATTGTCCGCAGCTTCTTTCAGATCGGCGAGCAGCTGCGGGTCGAAACGCTCCACTGCCTGCCGGATTTCTTCCGGCGTCACCTTTAATGCAGACAACTCCGCTTTGTCCCATTTTTTCGCAAAGCGCAACAACGCCGCATCCCCATCGGTCCGCACCGCTTCAATGATTTCTTTCACCGCTTGCAATTGCTGTTCCGTGCCGTCGGCTAATTGGCGCCGGATCGACACCCCGTCTGTCAGGCGTTGGATGTTCATCGTCCCACCTGCTCCCGCAGTTTATCGACCATTTCCGTAATGCGTTGTTGCTTCAAGCGGTAGCTGACCGGATTCGCGATGAGGCGCGATGTGATGTCGGCAATTTTTTCATATTCAACCAGCCCGTTATCCTTCAAGGTACGCCCCGTCGACACGATATCCACAATCCGGTCGGACAAGCCGATGAGCGGCGCCAATTCGATCGAACCGTTCAATTCGATGATCTCGACTTGCTCGCCTTTGCTGCGGTAATAATGCGAAGCCACCGCTGGATATTTCGTCGCGATGCGCGGCGTCACTTCATCCATTTCCGTGTTCGGCAATCCCGCGGTCGCGATATAGCATGCGCTGATGCCGAGATCCAATAATTCGTGTACGTCCCGGTCGTGCTCAAGCAAGACGTCTTTTCCGGCAATGCCGATATCCGCTACACCGTGCTCGACATAGGTCGGCACATCCATCGGCTTCGCGAGGATGAAGCGGAATTTTTCATTCGGCGCTTCGACGATCAGCTTGCGCGAGTCGTCAAGCTCTTTCGGCAGGTCATAACCCGCCCCGACCAATAGTTCGTATGCTTCTTCAAAGATCCTGCCCTTCGGCATGGCAATCGTCAATTCATCCATTTCGCAGCTCCTCCCCTCTGATGACTTCGGTGAACAAGGCAGTAAACGATTCCAGCGCTTTGACGGCCGGCGCATACTGCAAGGTCACCCGCTTTCCCGCATTTCTTATTTGTTGCGCTTTATCAAATGCGTGTTGCTCGTTTTGTTCATCGAATAAGATCAATGTGTGCGGTTGCTCTGTTTTTTCAGCCGTTACCGATTCCAGCAAACGGTCGACCCGCAAACCGAATCCGGTTGCCCCGACCTGCAAGCCGAACTGCTCCATCAAGCCGTCATAGCGCCCGCCGCTGCCGAGCGGAAATCCGCTGCCAGCCCCGTAGAATTCGAACACCAATCCGGTGTAATAAGTCATGTGGCTGCTGAAGGAGATATCAAACGTGATTGCATCCCCAAGACCATTGCGCCCGAGCAACTGTTCAAGGCGCTCCATGTCGCGGTAGAGCTCGCATTGTTCTTCATTTTCTTCGTTGATCCATAACTTCCAATCTGCCACAGTAGTCGCCTGCATCAATTTCAAAAACGATGCCAGCTTGGCTTCAGGGACCGGCAGTTCTTGCGCCAATTGTTCGACTCCCACGCCGTTCTTCGCCACAAACAGTTCGCGCACTTTGCCGCTTTGTTCCGCGTCCAGCCCGAAATCCGCCAAGATCAGCTCAAGCAGCCGCGTGTGGCCGATGACGATGCGGGCTGAACCGACACCCACTTCTTTCAGGATATCCCAAGCCAGGCTGATGACTTCCGCATCCGCGTACAGCGAATCGTCGCCGATCAACTCGACGCCCATCTGCTCAAATTCCGCTGGGCGGCCGCCTTCACGCTTTTGCGCACGGAAGACATTGGAGTAATAGCCGAGCCGGATGGGCATTTTCTCGCGCAATAATTTCGATGCCGCAACCCGTGCAATCGGGGAGGTCATGTCCGGCCGCAAGACGAGCGTCTTCCCTTGGCTGTCGAGAAGCTTGAATAAGGCATCATCTGAAATGGCGGAAACCTTTCCGATCGTTTCGTAATATTCCAAAGTCGGCGTCTGCAGCAGTTCGTAACCTACACGTTCGATTAATTCTGTCCCTTGTTTTCTCAATTTCGCTTTCTGCTTTGCAATTAAAGGAAAATCGTCACGCATGCCTAATGGTTTTTCAAACATTTCGATGGTCATCGTTGAACACTTCCTATTATCGGTTATTTCACTTTAGTTCGCTAGAGTGATGAATCGTTAAAGTGATTCTTATTTTAGCGCAAGCCACTTCGGCCCGTCAAGCAAGGAGGATATAAAAAATCCTGAAAGCGCTGAGCTTTCAGGATTTTGCTTGTCGATCGGCCATTTCCTCGGCTGTGTAGATGATTTTCATCGGATTGCCGCCGACAAAAGCTCCAGCCGGTACATCTCTATGGACGAGCGTGGCAGCGGAGACGATGGCACCGTCCCCAATCTTGATGCCGGGCAAAATCGTACTGTTTGCTCCGATCATGACCCGGTCGCCGATTAAGACGTCGCCGAGCCGGTACTCTTCAATCAAGTATTCATGCGCAAGAATGGTCGTATTATAGCCGATGACGGTATTTGCCCCGACTTGTATGCGTTCCGGGAACATGAGGTCTGGCATGACCATCAGCGCAAACGAAGTTTCCTTGCCGACTTTCATACCGAGAAACTGGCGATACAGCCAGTTTTTCACCGGCAGAAACGGTGTGTAACGCGCCGTCTGGATGACCAGGAAATTTTTCGCGACTTTCCAGAACGGGACGGTTTTGTAGATATGCCAAAGCGAATTCGCCCCTTCTACAGGATACTTTTCCGTGCGCCTCATTTAATGCCCACTTTCGTCAATTCAAGCAAATCGGAAATGTGCTGCAGCATGAAATCCGGCTCGAAACTGGCCAAAAATTCTTCTCCTTTAGCGGTCCACGCGACACCTGCCGTCCGGACCCCCGCATTTTTCCCGCCTTCGATATCATGTGAATTATCGCCGATCATCAAGGCCTCTTGCTGATCCGCTTCCAACAAGCGCAATGCCAATTCAAGCGGTTCCGGGTGCGGCTTCGGGTTCTGCACATGATCCAATGCGACCAGGACATCGAACACGTCGTGCACGCCCATCAGCTTCAGGCCGTGCAAGATCGTTTCTTCGCGTTTAGTGGAGACGATCGCCATCTTCAGGCCCCTGGACTTCAAGGTACGCAAAGTTTCCGCCACCCCGTCATATTCAGAGACCAATTCATCATGGAGCGTCCGGTTCAAGCGGCGATATTGATCGCTTAGTTCATTGACTCTCCCCGGCGCGATTTCCGTAAAGGTCTGTTCCAGTGAAGGGCCGATAAAATGCAAGACATCTTCCCGGCCATATTCACCCGGGAAATGTTCGCCGAGCACCGACAGGAAGGTCTGGATGATCAATTCATTCGTATCGAGCAAGGTTCCGTCAAAATCAAACAATAAAGCCGTTATATCTTTGTTCATGGAGTGACCACTTCCTTCCGATTGTCTTCAGCCCGCCGCCATAGATAAGATATGAAGATCGTTAAAGCGAGCGCAGTGATGACCCGAATCAACAACAAGGGCCAGATCGGGATGCCGAGCGGGATGAAAATCAATGTATCCTCGACGATTGCGTGGCATGCCACCAGGAAGATAAAGGCGAGCGTTGCGTCCTTGCGGCTGACACCATCTTCCTGGACCGCCTGGATCATCACCCCGGCGCCCATTGCCAAACCGAAAATCAATCCGGAGGCGAGCGTCAACGACGTATTTTTTTCGACGCCGATCAGCCGTGTGAGCGGCCCCATCATATTCGAGATTTTTTGCAGATACTGGCGGTCTTTCAATAGTTGGATCATCAACATGAGCGGAATGACAATCATCGCCAGCTGAAGCACGCCGAAACTCGCTTTCTCCAAGCCCAATAAGAAAATGCCGAGCCATGTTTCCGGCGCCGCGGCAGCTTCTGGCACAAAGCCGTATTGCGCAATTTCCCCACCGCCTGACCAGAACAAATTGATCAGGATGCCCGATAAAGCCGCAAGCCCGAAACGCACCACCAAGACGACCCATAAGCGGACGCCCACTTTCAAGGCGACGCCGGTTTCGATGAAGATGTTATGCGAGAACGATAACATGACCGCCAGGATGAACACTTCTTTCACGGTCAGTTCGAGCGAGAGGATCCCCGCGATCCCGGCGTATAGATTGAGCGCATTCCCAAGGACGAGCGGCACGGCCGCTTCGCCGCTGAGGCCGAAAATCCCCATGACCGGCGCCACCAAATCGATGATAAATGGCAGCACCGGCGTGAATTGCAGCATCGTGACGAGCAAGGTGATCGGGAAAATGATTTTCCCGAGTGACCATGTAGTCTTTAATCCGGCTTTCAAGCCATTTTTCACTGTCGACATTCAATCTCTTCTTTCCTAGTTATTTATCCAAATAGCGCGGCGGGTTTTTGAGAGCTACCCGCCGGTAAATGATGAAAGCAAGGCCGATGATGATTGCAATGACCGATACAAGCTGTGCGGCACGCAATTCGCCGATAACGTACAGGCTGTCGGTGCGCATTCCTTCAATGAAGAAACGGCCGACTGAATACCAGATCATATAGAAAAAGAACATTTCCCCGCGCACTAAATTGACTTTGCGCAATAAGAGCAAAATGATGATCCCAACCAAGCTCCACATCGATTCATAGAGGAAAGTCGGATGGTAATAGGCACCATCTATGTACATATGGTTGATGATCCAGTCGGGGATGAACAGATTCTCCAGAAACTGGCGCGATACTTCCCCGCCATGTGCTTCCTGGTTGATGAAATTGCCCCAGCGCCCGATGGCCTGGCCGATCAAAATGCTTGGCGCCAAGATATCCGCCACTTTCAAAAACGGCGTATTGCGGCGTTTCGTGAATACATACGCGACGATGACGGACGCGATCAACGCCCCGTGGATTGCAATCCCCCCGTTCCAAATCGCAATGATCTGGCCCGGCTGGTCTTTATAATTCTCCCATTCGAACACTACATAATAAATGCGAGCGCCGACGATGGCGAGCGGCACGGCCCAGATCAAGAGGTCGGTCAAATAATCGGGGTGAAGCCCTCGCTTCACCATTTCCTTTTGCCCTACTAAAAATGCGATGACGATCCCCGTTGCGATGATGACGCCATACCACCGGACATCGATCGGCCCGAGCGAAAACGCCACCGGGTCGATCGCGGCTAAAACTGAATACATATTGTGCACCTTCCCATTCCCTTAATTTGTATCTTGCGCGATGACATCATCAAGCCGCTTGGAAAATTCCTCGGCAGCGTTGACCCCCATCCGTTTCAGGCGGTAGTTCATCGCGGCTACTTCGATAATGACGGAAAGGTTGCGCCCTGGCCGAACAGGAATCGTCAGCTTCGTCAATTCCGTATCGATGATTTTCATCGTTTCTTCCTCTAGGCCGAGACGGTCATATGTTTTATCCGGGTCCCATAACTCAAGATCAATGACCAAGGAAATACGCTTGAAATTGCGAACGGCGCTTGCCCCGAATAAGGTCATAATGTCGATGATGCCGACACCACGGATCTCAAGCAAGTATTCGATCAGCTTCGGCGGATGGCCGACAAGCGTGCTTTCGCCTTCTTGCCGGATCTCCACGCAATCGTCTGCCACGAGTCGATGGCCTTTCTTGACAAGTTCCAATGCGGTTTCACTTTTACCGACACCGCTTTTCCCTGTAATGAGCACACCGATTCCGTAAATATCGACCAACACCCCGTGTACAGCTGTCGTCGGGGCCAGGCGGCTTTCCAGGAAGTTTGTCAGCAAACTCGAGAACCGGGTGGTCGTCATATTCGTCCCCAGCACTGGCACATGTTTTTCCGAAGAGGCGCGGACCAATTCCTCCGGCACTTCGACACCATGGGAAACGATGATTGCGGGCGTATCATCCGTACACAACTTCATCATCCGGTCGAGCCGTTCCTCCGGTTTCAACATGGCGAAAAACGACAATTCCGTTTTTCCGAGCAATTGCATGCGATTCGCTGGATAATGGGTGAAATATCCCGCCATTTCCAAGCCCGGCCTTGAAATATCACTGATCGCGATATGCCGCCCGATACCTTCCTGGCCGCTGATCAGTTTCAAGCCGAACATTTCCATCACTTGTTTTACTGTTACTTGTCCCATAGTTTTCCCTCATTCCCCCGGCAGTGCAAATGAATTCCCTAAATAATTCCTTCATTCTGCATTCGGTTTGTATTTATTTTAACATGGAAAAAAAGAAATTGAAGAATTTCGTCCCCTTTCCCCCCCTTTCCTTCTATATAAGGAGTGAAGGGGGAATGCCAAATGAAAATTATCATTGATGCGGGACACGGACCAGGGACGATCGGAAAACGGACACCCGACGGCAGGATGCGCGAATTCCATTTCAACAATGCAGTCGCTGAAGAAGTGAAAAAGCGCTTGTCGGCAGATGGGTATACGGTATTGTTCAGCCATCAGCAAGACCGCGATGTGCCTTTGAAGGAAAGGGCCGGTTTTGCCAATCGCTCCGGTGCCAAGCTTTTGGTATCGATCCATGCCAACGCAGCAGGACACAACTTCGGCCCCGCACAGGGAATCGAGAGCTTCATTTATCCGGCAGCGCCTGCACGCACGCGAAAATTCGGCCAGCTGCTACAGAATTCACTGATCCTATCGACCGGCCGGAAAGACCGCGGATTGAAAACGGCGGATTTCGCCATGCTGAGGGATACCAGCATGCCTGCCGTGCTTGTCGAATGTGGGTTTATGACCCATAAGCACGAATCGGCTTTGCTGCAATCCGATGAATATCGCATGCGTTGTGCCCGCGCCATTAGCTTCGCCATTACGTGCATGGAAATTTAACGCAAAAAGCCCAGTGGAGAAAATTCTCCGCTGGGCTTTTTTTGCTTTGTTCAGTCGATTGTCAAATAACGGACGAGGATCGAACCGGTTTTGGTTTCTCCGTAGACGAGCAACGGCCCTGCAGCAGACTCGACATCCCCGCTTTTCGTGAAATGCATTTTCTTCTGCATGAATTGGCCTTGTTCATGGCTGCTGTTGATGTCCGGCAGCATGACATCCATACGGCCCAAGTTTGAAGAAACTTCTCCTCTCAGCGCCAAATGCTGGGGAATGTAAATCTCTACATTGCCTGCCAAGGTTTTCGCTTCAAGCTTTTTCGCTTCCTTGCTGCGCGTTGTCGCGACGACATTGCCGTTCAACGACTTCGCATCGATGTCTTCGATATCCCCATCGATATAAATGCGCCCATTCAAGGTTTCCGCTTCGACTTCACGGCCTTTTACTTCCATCATCTGGATCGGACCGTTTGCCGTCTCAAGCTCGGCTTCCTCGAATTGGATCGTCTTCAAATCGATCTTGCCGTTTGCGGTCTTGACTTTGATCAAGGCGGAGTCGAGGCGCTTCATCGTGAATCCGCCATTGAAAAGACGGACGACAATTTGTTCAAATGCCGCAGCCGGAACATACAGGACGACATTCACTTGAGTCGTTTTCATGTCGCTGATGATGCGCAATTTGCGGTCATCCGCAATGAATACGAATTTCTCGAGAAAATCCTGCTTCGCTTGTTCCGGGGACTCTGCACGGAATGCCTTGACGCTGCATTCTGCACGAATCGAACCGTCCTGGGATGGGAACACTTCCAATTGCCCGTTGGCGATGTCGGCAATGACCGTATGGAGTTCCGCACTTTCTTCCGTGAAAGTGTGTTCAAACCGTGCGGCTTCCCCGAATGGCGAGTCGAATTCCATCGTCTTCAACTTATCGGCGGACGTCTGCATGAAATGCATCATCCGGTCGCCAAGTTCATTGAAATCCTTGGACATATTCTTGGAAAAATCCTTCGAAAAGTCTTTCGTAAACTTCTTGAACATGTCTTCAGGCCGGAAGAAGCCACGCTTTCCGCGCGGGCTGCGGTAGGTTTCACGGCCATAATCCTTCGATGCATTGCCCGTCTCCCCACTGTCGATCGCTTTCAACAGCTCAACCGCTTCACGTGCCGAGATCGTGCCATTTTCAACCATGTCCAAAATGCGTTCTTTTTCACTTTGCATATCGTTTGGCCTCCTCTTCGGATTTCCGCCTTCGCAGAAATTCCTATTCTACTTTAATGTACGTTTAGACGGACGGAAAGTTTCACTTCGCTTTTGTTTTCTTGGCGCTTGCCTTGCCGACAAGCTCTTTCATGCGCGCACGGTCCCGTTCGAGGATCGGCTTCAGGTACCGGCCGGTGTAAGAGCCGCTGGTGTCGGCGATATCTTCCGGCGTTCCCGTCGCCACGATGGTTCCGCCCTTGTCTCCGCCTTCTGGCCCTAGATCGATCAGGTAATCAGCCGTTTTGATGACGTCGAGGTTGTGTTCGATCGTCAGGACCGTATCCCCATTCTCGACAAGCCGTTGCAGCACTTTCAATAAGCGGAAAATATCATCGGCATGAAGGCCCGTTGTCGGCTCGTCCAATATATAGAACGATTTGCCGTTCGAGCGCTTATGCAATTCGGAAGCGAGTTTGACGCGCTGCGCTTCCCCTCCTGACAAGGTCGTCGCCGGCTGGCCGAGTGTGACGTACCCCAACCCGACATCGACGATGGTCTTCAGCTTCCGGTTGATTTTCGGGATATTTTCAAAGAATGAATACGCATCTTCCGCTGTCATTTCCAATACGTCGGCAATGTTTTTATCCTTGTATTTCACTTCCAGTGTTTCACGGTTATAGCGTTTGCCATGACAGACTTCACAAGGGACATAGACATCCGGCAGGAAATGCATTTCGATTTTGATGATGCCGTCTCCGCGGCAGGCTTCGCAGCGGCCGCCTTTGACGTTAAAGCTGAAGCGACCCTTTTTATAGCCGCGCACTTTCGCTTCATTGGTCGTGGCATAGACATCCCGGATGTCATCGAACACGCCTGTATAGGTCGCCGGGTTGGAGCGTGGCGTGCGCCCGATCGGCGACTGGTCGATATCGATGACTTTTTCCAGTTCTTCGATTCCTTCTATGGATTGGTGCTGTCCCGGCTTGATGCGCGCGCGGTTGAGCTTATGTGCCAATGATTTATAGAGGATTTCGTTGACCAATGTACTTTTCCCCGAGCCCGACACCCCTGTCACGGCGGTGAAGACGCCAATCGGGATGTCGACGTCGACATTTTTCAAATTGTTTTCCGCCGCCCCGCGGATGGAAATTTTCCGGCCGTCCGGTTTTCTGCGTTCGCCGGGGAGTGGAATGAATTTCTTACCGCTCAAATATTGTCCAGTCAGCGATTTTTTGTTTTTCATGACTTTTTCAGGCGTCCCGGCCGCGATGATTTCCCCGCCGTGAACGCCGGCTCCTGGACCGACGTCGATCAGGTAATCGGCTGCCATCATCGTGTCTTCGTCGTGTTCGACCACGATGAGCGTATTGCCGATATCGCGCATATTTTTCAATGTGCTGATGAGGCGGTCATTGTCGCGCTGATGCAAACCGATCGACGGTTCATCAAGGATGTATAAAACACCCGTCAGCCGCGAGCCGATCTGCGTCGCCAGGCGGATGCGCTGCGCTTCGCCGCCTGACAAGGTACCCGATGCGCGGTTCAGGGTCAGGTAATCCAGGCCGACGTTGATCAGGAAGCCGACGCGCTCCTGGATTTCGCGGAGGATCATATTCGCAATCTGGCGGTCTTTCTCCGATAGCGTCAAACTGTCGAAAAACGCTTGCGCTTCCGTAATCGAAAATTCAACCACTTGCCCGATATGGAGGTCATTGACTTTGACTGCCAATGATTCCGGCTTCAATCGATAGCCATGGCATGTAGGGCAAGCTTGCTCACCCATGAATTTTTCCATCATGTCCCGTATATAATCGGAGCTCGTCTCCCGGTAGCGGCGGTCGACGTTCGCCAACACGCCTTCGAAAAAGATATGGCTATCCCGGATTTTCCCGTAATCATTTTCGTAACGGAAACGGATTTTCTCATTATCGGAACCGTGCAAGATGATGTTCACCTGGTCTTCAGGCAGTTCTTTCATCGGCACGTCCATATCGATGCCGAAATGGCGGCATACCGCCTGCAGCAATTGCGGGTAGTATTGGGAACTTGTCGGGCGCCAAGGGGCGATGGCATGATCTGCGAGGGTGGCGTCCCAGTCCGGAATGACCAGGTCAGGGTCGACTTCCAATTTCATGCCAAGCCCGTCGCATTCAGGGCATGCCCCGAAAGGCGAGTTGAATGAAAACATGCGCGGCTCCAATTCACCGATCGAGAATCCGCAGATCGGGCAGGCGTGATGTTCGCTGAACAGCAATTCTTCCTCGTCCATGACATCCACAAGCACGCGCCCTTCACCGAGGCGCAAAGCCGACTCCAGCGAGTCGCTCAGGCGCGGGGCGATCCCTTCCTTCATGATGACACGGTCAATGACCACTTCAATGGAATGTTTTTTATTTTTATCGAGCGAAATGTCGTCATCCAAATCGATCAGTTCGCCATCGACGCGGACCCTCACATAGCCCTGCTTCTTAATATCCTCCAGCAGTTTCACATGCGTGCCTTTGCGGCCCGAAACCACCGGCGCCAGTACTTGCATGCGCGTCCGTTCCGGATACTCCAATAGGCGGTCGACCATCTGTTCGATAGTTTGCGATGAAATCTCGATGCCATGGTTCGGGCAGATCGGCTTGCCGATGCGGGCATACATGAGCCGTATATAATCGTAGATTTCCGTAACAGTCGCTACGGTCGATCTCGGGTTTTTGCTTGTCGTCTTCTGGTCGATCGAAATCGCTGGGGACAAGCCTTCGATCAAATCGACATCCGGCTTGTCCATCTGGCCAAGAAATTGCCGTGCATAAGACGACAGGGATTCGACGTAGCGGCGTTGGCCCTCCGCATAGATCGTATCGAATGCCAATGAAGATTTCCCGGATCCTGATAAACCGGTCATGACGACCAATTTATCGCGCGGGATCTTGACATCGATATTCTTTAAATTATGCGCACGTGCGCCTTGTATGCGTATCTCTTGGTTTTTCAAGTGCTATCATCCTTCCGCTTTCAATTCCAATACCGTATCACGCAGCTCTGCCGCGCGTTCGAAATCGAGCGCTTTCGCCGCTTCTTTCATTTCTTTCTCGAGCAAAGTAATGAGCTTCATGCGGTCCTCTTTTTTGAGTTTCTTGCCTTCGACCGCCTTGCTGACATACTCTTCCGCTTCTTCCGCCGCTTCTGTCGCGCGGATGACGTCGCGGATTTGTTTCTTTACGGTTACCGGCGTGATGCCGTGCTCTTCATTATAAGCCGCCTGGATCGTGCGGCGGCGGGTCGTTTCATCCATCGCTTTCTGCATCGAATCGGTTATCCGGTCCGCATACATGATGACCCTTCCGTTTTCGTTACGTGCAGCACGCCCCATCGTCTGGATCAAGGAGCGTTCAGAACGGAGGAACCCTTCCTTATCGGCATCAAGAATCGTCACCAATGATACTTCAGGGATATCGAGCCCTTCACGCAGCAAGTTGATGCCGACCAGCACATCGTAGACGCCCATCCGCAATTCGCGGATGATCTCGATGCGCTCGAGCGTCTTGATTTCGGAATGCAGGTAATTGACTTTGATCCCTGCTTCTTTCAGGTAATTCGTCAAATCCTCCGCCATCTTCTTCGTCAAGGTCGTGACCAATACACGTTCCCCGCGCTCTTTGCGCTGTTGGATTTCATCCATCAAGTCATCGATTTGCCCTTCGATCGGGCGCACTTCGATCTCGGGGTCAAGCAAGCCCGTCGGACGGATGATCTGCTCCACCATTTCCGGCGTGTGTTCGAGTTCATAAGGGCCCGGTGTCGCCGAGACGAATACCGCCTGGTGGATATGCTCTTCGAACTCATCGAATGTCAACGGGCGGTTATCCATTGCAGACGGCAAACGGAAGCCGTGGTCGACGAGCACTTTTTTGCGTGCCTGGTCACCATTGAACATGCCGCGGACTTGCGGCAAGGTGACGTGGCTCTCGTCGACGACCAGCAGGAAATCGTCCGGGAAATAATCGATCAATGTATAAGGTTGCGCGCCTGCCGGACGCAGCGTCAAATGGCGCGAATAGTTTTCGATGCCTGAGCAGAAGCCCATCTCGCGCATCATTTCCAAATCGTAGCGCGTACGCTGCTCGAGCCGCTGCGCTTCGAGCAATTTATCTTCCGCCCGCATTTCCTTCAGGCGTTCTTCCAGTTCCGCTTCGATATTTTCGATGGCTCTGACCATCTTGTCCTCACGCGTAACAAAGTGGGACGCCGGGAAAATAGCGACGTGTTCACGATCGCCGATGATTTCCCCTGTCAAGGCATCGACTTCCCGGATGCGGTCGATTTCATCGCCAAAAAACTCCACACGCAAGCATCGTTCATCGCGCGAAGCCGGGAAGATTTCGACCACGTCACCGCGTACGCGGAATGTCCCGCGGATGAAATTGATGTCGTTGCGCTCATATTGCACGTCGACCAATTTTCGCAGCAGCTGGTTGCGTTCGATCTCCATCCCCTTGCGCAATGAGACGACGAGTTCCCGGTATTCCTTCGGGGAACCGAGGCCATAGATGCAGGAAACGGATGCGATGACGATGACGTCATCGCGCTCGAACAATGAGCTGGTCGCTGAGTGGCGCAGCTTATCGATCTCGTCATTGATGCTTGCATCTTTTTCTATGAAGGTATCTGATTGGGGCACATAGGCCTCAGGTTGATAATAATCGTAATAACTGACGAAATACTCTACAGCGTTATCCGGAAAAAACTCTTTGAATTCGCTATAGAGCTGCCCAGCCAATGTCTTATTGTGCGCCATGACCAATGTCGGCTTTTTCACTTGTTGGATGACGTTTGACATCGTATAGGTTTTCCCCGTACCGGTCGCACCGAGCAAGGTCTGGAACCGCTTGCCGTCAATGATGCCTTGGGTCAATTGGGCGATGGCTTCCGGTTGGTCGCCCGCCGGTTCATAAGGAGCTTGCAAATTGAATTCCTTTTTCATGGACATGTCCTCCCGTGTTTTCACTACTTCTACTTTAACATATGCCCTAAAATTCCCCTAACAAAAAGCGAACGTATGTTTTTTTCGGGGAGGCATCCAATTAATCGCCTGTTGGGAAGGTGGATTTTGCACTCCGGTAAGCTAACTTCGTTAATTTCAGGCACAGAAAAACCGCCCGGGGTTTCCCGGGCGGTCCTGTTATTCTTCTTCCCGCTTCAGCTCTTGCAGCTGTGCAGTATATGTGTCGAAAGATTTACGGTCGTTATGATCCAGGGCTTCGTCGATAAGTGCCAGCAATTGTGCTTCCTGCTGTTCGCGGTGAACATGCTTCAAGAACAGATCCAGGTAGATCTCATTCAGCAGCTTTTCCGCTTCCGTGATCTTTTTCGTTTGAGCCATCGCTTTCATGAAGTCAGCATAAGAATAATAGTTTTCCATTCTTCTTCACCCCGAATGCTTTTCATTAGTATACACGAAAGCGCAAGAAAGAAGCAAGAGTTTTTTGAAAATTACAACGAGATCGAAAAAATAATTTTTTCGAAAAATAATTATTGTGTATTTTCCATTTTTTATTATAATGAGATATGTAAAGTAAATTTAGGGGGTAAATGTTCATGGGTAAGAAGAATCAATATCCCGTATCTTATACGATCTGCAGCAATACATATGCGTTGCTTCCGTATATGGACGGCCACCGGCTCTTGACAAGGGTCATCGAAGACCGCAGCGAATTCCTGGTGGAGGAATCGGTCTATAAAATCGTGGCGAAATCGTGCTCTTTCTATCGCGGCTCCCTGGCCAGCGCCACACTCTACGCACAAAAAGCGATCGGCGTTAAGCATAAGCCGCCAATCATTGTCGGTGAGTATTACGGCAATCCATTGATTTTCTTTCCTACACACTCTCCGAAAAACAAGGACTCCATCTGGTTCAATTTCGATGCCATCGACTTGATCGCAGCGGATGACAGCGGGCGGGGCAGCCTGGTATCGCTCAGCAATGGTGTTTCGGTTCCTGTGGACATCTCGCCCATTGCGCTTCGGAACCAACACTCATTCACCGGGTCTTTGCGCCGCTATTTCAAGAAAGCCCAGCGCGTCCACAACCACCGGATGAACTACGTGACGAAACGGGCGTTCCCGCCGCGCAGCCAACAGCCGCTCGATTAAAGCGTTTTAGCGGCTGCAACCAGATAAAGCCTCAATAATTCTTCAACGGCATTTTTCAGACGGATATTCAAATAGCGGCGGTGGTCTTCATAGCCGCCATGACAAAATACATATTCCGAGAAATTGTCGTCTTTCTTTCCCCGCCTCACCTTCATGCCATTCGCCCTCATCCATTCAATGGTTTCGGCCAGATCGGCCCTCGCCCTCCCGATTGCCCGGTCCAGCAGTTCTATATAAGGGGCTTTCAGTTTGAAAGGGCTTTTCCTGATCCACTCGCGATCCCGCTCCAAGATGAGGAGTACCATCGGCAATTGCACCCGCTTCTCAAACACAGCCATTTCCGCCCTGGAAATCAGGGGCATTTCCTCACCCCCCTAATTGATAGGAACAAGCGTTCTTATATTCATTTTAACCGGGAATGGGGAAATTGCAAGGGGGGGCGGGTTTTAATGGTTTTTCCCATACTGAAAAAATCGCCAAAGCGCCGTCACTAAAAAGATCGCCTTATCGCATTGCAGGGATTGAGCTGCAATGCGATAGGCGATTTTTTGTTACCTGATGGCCAGGAATGCCCAAAGGGAGCCGACGAAAAATACCGAAGAAACCCATAGGAACGGTTCATGCCAAAACCAGACGGATAATGAGATTCCCGAAAACGACAATAACGAGAAAATACCGGCGAACATCCGGCTCTGCAGGTTACGCTGATGCTCGCGTTCCCGGCCTTCCCTGTTCTCCAAGTAATGGCGGATGCGCTCCGGTTCATCGAGGAAGTTGATGAACTTTTTCGGAAATGCCCGCGCCGGCCCTGTCGAATTGAGGATCCAGCGGAAGACGTCTTCCTTCCCGAAAATCCCCTTCCCTTCCCGCTTGGTCGAAGCCCATTCCAAGACGCGCGGACGCGCAAGGGCGAAGAGATCGACATTCGGGTCCAATACGTGCAAGACGCCGACGAAAATCGATGTGGCCCGCCCGAAAAAGGCGAATTCCGCCGGCAGCTGCACAGGCTGCGTACGGACAATGTCCTGCATGTCTTTCAATAAGCGTTCGACGACGAAGCTGTCCATCTGCATCAATTCATTCGATTCGTAAGCGGCGACGAGCCGCTCGACGGCATCCGCCAGTAAATCGCGGTCTGCATTCGGCAAGAGGAATCGCAAATCCTCCAAGCCGTCGAGCACCTGCCCGTAGTTTTTGAACAGGATGCCTTCCGCAATCAATAGGATCGCTTGGGAATCGCGCTCAGAGATGGTGCCTATCATGCCGAAATCGATCAGCACGATGGTGCCGTCAGGCTTCAACAGGATATTGCCGCCGTGTGGGTCGGCGTGGAACTGGCCGCCATAGAGCACTTGTTCCAAGAACAGGATGAACAGCCGTTCGGAAATTTCATGGCGGTCGAGCCCGTGTTCTTCGATAAAGCTGATATCGGTGATCCTAGCACCTTCAATCCATTCCATGACCAATACGCGGCGTGTCGTGTATTCATCATAATAGACCGGGATATGGACGCCGTTCATTTCCGCGAATCGGTCCGCAAAAGCGCGGCCGTTCTGAAGTTCACGGACGAAGTTCAGTTCAGCGCCGATCGTCTCGGTCATCTCGACATATAATTGGTCGAAGTCGACTTGCTTCGTGAACGGGGTGAATTTCTTGGCGAGCCAGATAACGATGCGCATCGCCTGGAAATCGGCGCGGATGATGCGGTCCGTTCCCGGGCGCTGGACTTTGACAGCGACTTCGGTGCCGTTTTTCAAGCGGCCTCTGAATACTTCGCCGATCGAGGCAGAAGCGATCGCTTGATCCGATAATTCATCCAGGTAATTGCCGTGCCCGACATTCCATTCCTGCTCGAGCACTTCGATGATGTCTTTTCGCGGCACGGACGGCACACGGTCCGTCAATCCCTCGAGTTCAGCCAAAAAGCTCGGCGGCATGATGTCCGCACGGGTCGACAGGAATTGGCCCAATTTGATCATCAAGCCGCCCAGCTTTAGCGCCAATTCTTTGTATTCTTTTGCCTGCCGGGTCACGAGCTCATTCCAGCGCTGTTCAACGACTGGAGTCCACTTGCCCCTATTGCGCCTTTGGAAAAGCGCCACTTGCACATAAAAGCGGATCGCCATGGAAACGATGCGGTATATACGGAGATATGTAACCTGGTTCATGAATGAGCTCCCCCCTATTGTTCCCATTATAGAGTTTGATGACAGATTAGTCCAAAAAGTGGTATGTTTTAAATGGATGGATTCTCAAAGGGGGATGGAAATGGAAACGATTCATTATGAACAAAAAGGACATTTGGCATTCGTCACATTGAACCGGCCGGATGCAATGAATGCATTCAATTATGATATGCTCGCAGAACTTGGCCAAGTGGCTGAAGCGGTCCGCATCAATCCGGACATCCGGGCCGTCGTCTTCACGGGCGCTGGTGACAAGGCGTTCAGCGTCGGTGCCGATTTGAAGGAACGGAAAACCTTGACGCAAGACCAGGTCAAGCGCAATATCTACAAAATCGGCGAAGTGTTCACGACCATCGAAAACTTGCCGCAGCCGACCATTGCCATGATCAATGGCTACGCGTTCGGCGGCGGCATGGAGCTCGCCTTGGCGTGCGACTTCCGCATCGCAGTGGATCATACACTGCTCGGGTTGACCGAAACAAGCCTCGCGATCATCCCGGGCGCGGGCGGCACGCAGCGTTTGCCGAGGTTGATCGGTGAAGCGAAAGCAATGGAATTGATCTTGACTGCGCGCCGCTTGAAATCTTCGGAGGCACTTGATTACGGGCTCGTCACCCGTATTGCTCCGAGCGAGGACTTGGCGCAAGTGACGGGTGAATTTGCGGATTCGATCCTTGCCAACGGGCCGATTGCATTGCAACAGGCCAAATTTGCCATCAAAAACGGCATGAATGCCGATATGCAGACAGGGCTTCAAATCGAACGCAAAGCATACGAAATCACGATCCCGACAGAAGACCGTGTCGAGGCGTTACTCGCATTCGGCGAGAAACGCAAACCGGAATTCAAGGGGCGCTAACCCAAAAAGGCCAGGCGGAGAAAACTCTCTGCCTGGCTTTTCTTCTATAATTAGAGCCGCTCCATCCAGCCGGTAATTTCCTGCAAGCGTGCAAAACGCAAATTCGGTTTGCCGGTGCGCGACAGATTATGGTCGGCTTCCGGGAAACGGACGAATTCGGTTTCCTTATGCATGCTCTTCAAGGTGATGAACAATTGCTCCGCTTGCTCGATCGGGCAGCGGTGGTCGTTTTCCGAATGCAAAATAAGCAGTGGCGTTTGGATATCTTTCGCGTATTTCAGCGGGGAATGCTCCCACAGCTTATCGACGTCATCCATGGATGCCCCGTGCTGCCAGTCGCTGAAATAATAGCCGATGTCCGAAACCCCGAAAAAGGAAATCCAATTGCAGATCGAACGCTGGGTCACCGCCGCTTTGAAGCGATCCGTATGCGCGACAATCCAGTTGGTCATGAATCCGCCGTAGCTGCCGCCGGTCACACCGAGCCGCTCCGTATCCACCCATTCGTTTTCGCCGAGCACACCGTCGAGCGCCCCCATGATATCGCGGTAATCCCCACCGCCGTAATCGCCGCGTACCGCGTCGACAAAGCTTTGGCCATAGCCGTGGCTGCCGCGCGGATTGACATACAGGACACCATAGCCGCTTGCAGCAAGCAGCTGCATTTCATGGACGAACGTATTGGCATACATCGCGTGCGGCCCGCCGTGGATATTGACCACGAGCGGATATTTTTTACCTGCTTCGAATCCGCGTGGCTTCATGAGCCAGCCATGTACACTAAAGCCGTCTTCCGTTGTATGCGAGACGGAAGACGGTGCAATCATTTCCGTTTGCTCGAGATAATTTGCATTGCAGGCAGTCAGTGCTTCGCGCTCTCCAGTCGAGATGGCGAGTTTGTAAAGTTCTCCAGGAGACACCGGGTCACTGATCGCGGCCAGCGCGAAACTGCCGTCTCTAGCGATATCATAGCCATAGACATGCTCATCTTCAGGAGAAGCCGGATATACCGCGCCATCAAGCGAGGCGAAATACAGGCGCACATCGCCTTCCGTCGACACCTGGAAATATAAATGGTCATCTTTCGTCCAGACGACGCCGGGCGCCTGCGCGCCTTGTTGATGGTCCGCCACCACATAATCACCGATCGGGGCATCGATGCCTTCTGTCAGGCATTGCGTCGTTTGATTTGCCGTATCGTATACATAGAGTTCGGCTTGCGTGGCATTTTCGTAAGTGCGTGAGTGGCCGACAAACGCCAAGCGTGCATCGTCGAAGGAAAATGCGGCATCTCCGTAATAGCCATCTTGTTCGATGATGGCGGTTTCTTCCCCAGTATCCAGGTCGCGCATATAGAGCGACTGGCGGAAAATGAAATCCTGGTTTTCTTCTTTGGCCGAGCCATATACCACTCTTTTGCCGTCGTGGGAAATGGCTTCCAAGCTGAAATGATATGGACCTTCCGTCAACTGCTCCACTGCCCCTGTTTCCAGGTCCACAGACCCGATTTGGCGGTGGCAGTCCTGCTCGATCAGCCCATTGCCATCCATTTTGTATTTCATGGCCGTTGCGCGATACGGTTCAGGCTTTTTCTTGCCATCCTCTTCTTCTGCTTCTTTATCAGTGATGGTCTTGCCGTCTTGCGCCAGCGCATTGACCCAGACTTTCTTATTGCAGGGCGACCAGCGGAAACTGCTCACGCCTTTTTCGAAATCGGTGACAGCGCGGGCTTCCCCGCCGTCTGCCGGAAGGATATACAATTGATTCTTGTCATTGCGGTCGGAGAGAAACGCGACGTGGCGCCCATCCGCTGACCATGCCGGTTGGCTGTTGCGGCTTTTGCCATAGGTCCATGGAGTGGCATCACCAGTTTCCAGGGAAACATGGTATAGATGTGAATGATATGTATTTTCTTCTTCGTCCATCTTTGTTTGGACGAAAACCGCCCGTTTCCCGTCGGGTGAAATCTTCGGGTCGGTCACGGATACTAATTTGAGTAAATCTTCTATTTCAACAGCTTTTTTCGACACACGCTCAGCCTCCTGGATAATTATTTCGTTTTTCGTAACAGTTGCCCTTTCACTATATAGATAATTATCTGTCTTTTCAATTGCAGTTGTCCGGAAACCGTTTCTGCCGCACCTCCCTAATCAAATAAAACCGCTTTCCACTGAATGCGGAAAGCGGTGCATCATCATTTTTTTACGGCTTGGTCTTTCAACGAACGGCGCAGGATCTTGCCGGTCGTGTTTTTCGGCAGTTCATCCAGGACCTCTAAATGGCGCGGCACTTTATATTTTGCTAAATGCTCCGCGCAATACGCCTGAAGCTCTTCGATGGAAACAGAATCGTCTTTCAACACCACATAGGCATTGACCGATTCTCCGAAGTCAGCGTCCGGCAATCCGACCACTGCCGCTTCAACAATCGAAGGATGGGCAAATAGCACTTCTTCCACTTCTCGCGGATAGACGTTATAGCCGCCGACGATGATCATGTCTTTTTTGCGGTCAACGATGTAGAAATAGCCTTCCTCATCGACCTTCGCGAGATCTCCTGTGTAAAGCCAGCCGTCTTTGATCGTGGCTTGCGTTTCTTCCGGCATTTTGTAATAACCTTTCATGACGTTCGGTCCGCGGACGATCAATTCGCCCACTTCGCCGACCGGCACTTCATCGCCGAGTTCATTGACCACTTTGTTCTCGACATTAATGATCGAGGTGCCGATGGATCCGGCTTTTCTTTCGCGGTCGATTGGGTTGAAGCAGGTAACTGGTGAAGCTTCCGATAAGCCGTAGCCTTCAGAGATCCGCACATTGAACTTGTCTTCGAAATTATGCAGCAACGCGACAGGCATGGCCGACCCGCCGGAAATCGCTAAGCGCACAGAAGCGAAATCGGCCGGGTCCACTTCTGGCAGCTGGTACATGAAATTGAACATTGTCGGGACGCCCGCAAAGACGGTCGCTTGTGTTGCCTTTGTCGCTGCGAAAACGTCCTGCGGCGTAAAGCGCGGCACAAGAACGATGGTTGCGCCTTGCATAAGCGGAGCATTGACGACGACTGTAAGCGCGAATACGTGGAATACAGGCAGCGTTGCCACTACTCGGTCATCCGGCGTGATTTGAAGATACTCCGCGACATCCCGTGCGTTGGAGTAGAGATTGCCATGCGTCAGCATCGCGCCTTTTGGCTTGCCCGTCGTCCCAGACGTATAAAGAATGACAGCATTGTCATCTTTTGCAATATCAGCAGTTCCAGCAAAAGCATCGGCAGTTGACAGAAGCTGTGTGAATGAACGGACTTTCCCTTTGACGGCTTCTGGCAGCTGCGCCATCTTTTCAGGAGTCGATGGGTCGGTCTCGCAAATGACGTACGTTTCCACCGCCGGCAACGCCTGATGCGCTTTTTCCACAAGCGGCAGCAAAGCGTCAAGTGCTATGACCACTTTTGCATCGCTGTTATTGACAATGTAAGCGATTTCATCCGGGCTGTAGATCGGGTTGACAGGCACAGCCGTCGCGCCCAGGCGCAACGTGGCGTAGAGAGAAATAAGGAAATGCGGCGTATTGCTCAAAAGAAATGCGACGTGGTCCCCTTTTTCCACGCCGAGTTCCCGCAATGCCCCAGCGAATTTCGATACCGATTGATCGAATTCCCCATAACTCGTATCTTTGCCCATGAACGTATAGGCAATTCTGCCAGCTTCCTGTTGTGCAATTTCGTGAACACGTTCTGCCAAATTCATTGATTATCCCTCTTTCTGTTGAATGAATACTCATTCATATTTACTGTTTTCATTATAAAATAAATCTTCAGACAATACAACTGCCCACCAAAAATCCCCAGCAAAAAAGCCGCTGGATTATTCCAGCGGCCACTTCCACTCAATACGCTTTCAAATGGGCGATATAGCGCCAACGGATCAGGTAGAAATAGAGAATCTGCATGAGCGTAAAGCCGCCGAGCACTATCGCCATCTCTGATAAAATCGATAGCTCCGCAAACTCATCCCACACGACTTGGAGCGAGATGAACGCAAAAGCACTGTGAAGCAGGGCCAGTGCCCATGGCAGGAAGAACAGCGGCACAAGCTGGCGGTTGACGATTTTGCCGAGTTCTCGCTCCGTCATCCCAAGGCGCACCATCAATTGATATTGCCTGCGGTCGCGCTCAAGCCCTGTATACAATTTAAAATAAATGAAGCTGCCGGCTGCCAGCAGGAACACCGCCGCCACCATCAAGCCAATGAACAATAATAGCGCAAAGGATGATTTGAACCAGCGGTACTCGTATCCCGGATTCTCGAAATAATAATTGAGGCCAGTGAAATTCCCGCTGACCATCGCCTCGCTGACCGGGTAGCGGACGGTTTCGCCGATCGAGACGGTTTCTGTCCAATCCGGCACATGGAAGGCATAGTAGCGGAAATCCGATGCGCCTGGCGGATAACCCATCAATGGTTCGTCGACTTTGCTGAAATCCTCATTATTTAAGATGATCGTATTGGCGTTCAAGGTATGTGCCGGAAACAGCACTTGCGGGTAGGTCTGATCGATGGTCAGCTCCACCCCGCTTTCCAGCAATTCCGTTTCGGCGTAACTTCTTTGCAGCTCACGGAGCGATTCCTGTGAAAACGGCACGAACATCGCTTCGCCCGCTTGAAGCGTTGCCGGGTTATGGCCGAGCGCCACGGCGAGCCGGTTGAACTCGGACAAGGCCATGATGTCGACGTCATTTCCGCTGGCGCTCGAGGTCTGCCGCTTCACTTCCAAAGGCACGAGCGTATAAGCGAGCTGTTGTTGTTCGAGTTCGCGCTCCAACTGGCCGAGTTGCTGCTGTTCGAGTGTATTGCCTTCAAAAGAAACGTAAATCAAGCCGAGCGGGTTGCTTTGCCGGAACTCCGCTGTATAGGAAGTGAATGAGGCAAGCGTGCCGACCGTCAGGAAAGCGACCGTCGAGACAATGGTCACGATAAAGAACATTTGAGCGCTGTCCTTTAATTTGACCGCTGCTTCCGCAAGCGACACGAGTCGCGTTTTATGCCAATAGATACTGCGTCGCTTCTTATACAATTGAAGGAAGGTGTGGATCGAATGCGTGAAAAACAAATACGTGCCGATCGTCGCGAGTGGCGGGACGATGAACACCATGATGTAAACGGTCCGGTCGGAAACCGTCGCCGCGAGGAAATAGGCGATCCCGAGCAGCACCAATCCGAACGCCGACAAGGCCGGTGAATATGCCGCTTCCTCATCGGCCTTCCAAAAGCCCTCCAGCAAATCGACGACGCGTTTCGTGCGGATAAAAGACACGCTGATAAGCGAGATAATGATAAATAAACTGGCAAAAGCGCCAACAGTCAGCACAAACGGTTTCCAGGAGAAATACAGCGGCAATGCCTCTAATTGCATGATTTCGCGCCCGATCATGAAAAAGAATTTCGTGAACGCGAAACCGAAGATAATGCCTGCCGCTGTCGACAAGCCCCGAGGATCATCGTCTCGAAAAACACCAATTTGTTAAGCTGCTTCTTGCTCATCCCGAGATGCATCAAGACGCCGAATTCTTTCGTCCGTGCCTGCAAAAACGCGCTCAAGGAATAGAACAGGAAGAACAGCGTAAAAATATACAGCACGATTTCCGCGATGAACATGCCGCGCACGGCCAGTACGCGGAATCCTTCTTCCTCGAATAACGGATGGAAGATGAACATCGAATAAATGAAAAACACCATGACCGAAAAGACGCTGGCCAACAGGAAAGCTGCGTAGCTTCTCAAATTCCTGAAAACGTTACGGAAGGCGAGTTGGCGAAAGGTCATTGACGGAGCCTCCCAATAGAGATAACACGTTGAGGATCTTTTGGTAGAATGTCTGGCGGCGCTCGTCGCCGTAGATTTCATTGAAGAATTCGCCGTCTTTGATGAACAGCACCCGGTCGCAATAGCTCGCCGCGATCGGGTCGTGCGTCACCATGATGATCGTCGTCCCTTCTTCACGGCTCAAGCCGCTCAATAGCTCGAGCACATCCTTGGATGCTTTTGAATCGAGATTGCCGGTCGGTTCGTCCGCGAGTATAAGCGCCGGGCGGTGGATGAGCGCGCGCCCGATTGCCGTGCGCTGCGCTTCCCCGCCGGAAATTTCATTCGGCTTCTTATGGAGGAACGGTTGCAAATGAAGCCGCGCCGCCAATTCCTGGACGCGGCTTTCCATTTCCTTCACCGGCATGCCGTCAAGCGTCAGCGGCAGTACCAGGTTTTCCTCGACGGTCAGCATCTGCAGCAAGTTGAAATCCTGGAACACAAACCCGAGCTGGCGCCGGCGGAATAGCGGCAGTTCGTCCTTATCCAAGGAATGCGGATTGATGCCGTTGATGAGGATAGTGCCCGAAGTCAATGAATCGATGGTTGAAATCAAGTTCAATAGCGTCGTCTTGCCGCTTCCGGAAGGGCCCATCACGGCTAAAAATTCCCCTTTTTCCACCTCGAAGCTTAATTGGTTCAATGCACGATGCGTCACTTTTCCTTCATAGACTTTAGTCACTTCATCGATTTTCACTACTGTCATGTTGTTCCCCCTACATTCTGTTCCTGATACGGAAAGACGATCGATACGGTCGTCCCTTGGCCTTTCGATGAAGTGATTTCCAGTTCATGGCCAAGCCGGTTGCATACTTCCTGGGCCAGATACAGCCCCATGCCGGTCGACTCGCCACTCAGGCGCCCGTTCTCTCCTGTGAAGAAGGCTTTGGTGACGCGCGGCAAATCCGAGGGCGGGATGCCGATGCCTTCATCTTGCACCGACAAGGTAATCGTGCCTTCTAGGCAGCTCGCCCGGATGTACAGTTTCTTGTTTTCTTCGAATGTATATTTCACCGCATTCGTCAGCAATTGGCCGATGATGAACTTCATCCATTTGCGGTCTGTCGCCACTTGATAGCGTTCGTCGATATCGATTTCCGGATAGACACGGCGCGAGATGAACAAGCGCTTGTTTTCCGTCACCATCTCGGAGACCATGCCACGCAGCGATGCCTGCTCGATTTGCATGTCCTGCTCGAATGTATCGAGGCGGGCGTTCATCAGGACTGTGTCCAGCCCTGCGCGCAGACGGTCCACTTCTTCGCGGATGCTTGCCTTATCCAGTTCTTCGGGCTCCTGCAATAACAAATGCATGACCGATAGCGGCGTCTTCATCTGGTGCACCCATTGATTGATGAATTGCAGGTGGCGCGTCTGGCCCGCGTACAGTGACTGAACTTCGTATTGATAGAGGCGGTACAGTTTCTGCATATACTGTTCCGTCTGCTTTTGTTCCGGCGAACGCCCCTCCCGCTGCAAAGCATGTTCCATATTCGGCGGGTCGCTGAGCAACCGCTCGTAATACCGGTAGCGCATCGCAAAACGGACGCCGAGAAAACTGCCAAGCAGCAATAAGCTGATGATGAACGAATAGACCGCGGTCTCCACATTGCGGAATCCATCGAGCCAGTAAAGCATGAGGATGAAGCCGACAAGTAAGAACTGGAACACGATAAATGCGGCATGTTCACGCATGAATAACCGCAGCATCATTGCTCCTCCCTGCCGAGCACAAGACGGTAGCCGGCGCCGCGCACCGTCTCAATGAAACTTTGGATGCCATAATCCGTCAGTTTCTTGCGCACACGGGCCATATTGACGTTCAAGGTGTTTTCATCGACAAATGCCTGGTCATCCCACAGTTCTTCGAGCAATTGCTCGCGCGTCACCACTTTCGGATACGCATCCATCAATAGTTCTAAAATGGTGCTTTCTTTTTTCTGGAGCGGGATTTCCGTTTCCCGGCAATGCAATTCCAGCCGCTCCATGTACAACACAAGCCGTCCTGCACGAACCGTGCGTTCTTCTTGTTTCGGCGCATATTCCCCATAAGCCCTTCTTAAATGGCTTCTTATTTTTGCAAGGACGATTTCATAATGGAAAGGTTTCGTAATGAAATCATCGCCGCCATTTTCAAGCGCAAATACTTGGTCCATCTCGCCTGACCTGGCGGAAATGAACAGGATCGGGCAAGTCGTCTGCTGCCTCAACTGCCGGCACCAATAATACCCGTCATAAGAAGGCAAATTGATATCCAAAAGAATCAAATGGGGGTCGAAGGCAGCGAACTCCTCCAAGATGCGGTCGAAGTCTTTCGCGGTTTCCACTTGGTAATGGTATTTTTGCAAGGTATCGGATAATAGCGAAGCGATCTTTGTATCATCCTCTACAATGAATATCCGCTGTTCACCCATATCTCTTCCCCCTCTCGTTTCTTTCTATTCTAACAAAAGAGCCTGCTCGAAAGCAGGCTCCACAAAAAATCTTAATAAATCAACTTGAGGAAATCTTCTGTCGTGATTCCCCCGAGCAATTTCGGGATGTCGATCCCTTCGATCGCTTCGGCAAGCGCAGCGCGTTCGTATTTCACGCCGGTGATGGCCTGCTCGATTTCCGCTACATCGCCGACCCCGAAAAAGTCGCCGTAAATATTCGCTTCCTGCACGATCCCTTTCTCTACTTGAAGGCGGACATCGATGCCGCCGACTGGGAAGCGATGGGAATGCTTAATGTTGAACTTTGGCGACTTCCCATAATTCCATTCCCAATTCGCGTAGCGTTCCTTGGACAATTCATGGATATTTTCCCAATCTTCATCCGTCAGTTCCCAGAAGCGGACATTATCCTGGCCGTCAAAAATGGAATGCAGCAACGCTTCACGGAATTGTTCGACCGACATATCCTGGTCGAGGAATTCCGAAATATTCGCCACACGGCTGCGGATCGATTTAATGCCTTTCGACTCGATCTTTTCCTTGCTTACTTTCAGAGCCGAAACGACTTCATCCATTTTCGTATCGAATAGCAGCGTACCGTGGCTATACATGCGGCCTCTTGTCGCGAACTGGGCGTTGCCTGAAATCTTGCGCCCTTCCGCCAGAAGATCGTTCCGGCCCGAAAGCTCGGCGTTGACTCCCATGTCCTGCAAAGCCTTGACGACTGGTTCCGTGAACTTGCGGAAATCACGGAAGCTATTGCCGTCGTCTTTCGTGATGAAACTGAAATTCAAATTGCCGTGGTCATGATAGACCGCCCCACCGCCCGAAAGCCGGCGCACGACGTGAATGCCATTCGAATCGACGTAATCGGTGTTGATCTCTTCTGCCGTGTTCTGGTTTTTGCCGATGATGATGGACGGTTCATTGATATAGAACAGCAAGAATGGATTTTGCTCGACATCCATCGTTTTCAATAAGTATTCCTCGATCGCTAAGTTGATGCGCGGGTCTGTAATGCCTTTATTATCTACGAAATACATGCTCTCTCTCCTTTTTTACTGGTGACTGTCTTTATTTTAACGGAATTTTTAAAAATAATCACGGTTGAGGGTTGACGGATCGAAACTGTTATAATACACTGTGTTTATCACTAACAGTACTATAACAAAAGGAGCTGGTAGAAATGATTGAAAACGTAGTCGAATTCTTCAAGAACTTGCCCCCGAAACAGTGTGCCACTTGCGGAGAGAAAATCGAAGAGCAGCATGAGTGCTACGGCAATCACTGCCAGACCTGCAACGATATCTGAACAGGCAAAACGGCCGGAGAGATTCTCCGGCCGTTTTTTTATGCGTTCATTCCAGCTGTTGCACAACACCTTATCCGAATGGTACAGATCCGAATTTCAATGCCCCATCTTTTCCATGGCATCTGCATCTTCACTGTCATCAGGCACGATCGTCTCCGGATCCGGGTTGCCTACGGTTAATTCCATTTTTGGCATAACATGCATGCGGCGGGCTGTTGTATGGGCTTGGATGAAATACAGCCCTTCTTCTTCTGCCGCCCATGCATGTTCATAAATCCCGTCTTGTGTATGGGCCCCTTCTAACATCTCGCTGTCCTCGCGATTCCCTGATCGCCATACCTCAAAGACCACTTCATCGGCATCTTCGACCGCTTCGGCCCCTTGTGTAACGGTAGCCGATAGCAGCACTTCTTCGCCAGGCTCGGCTGTTTCGCCTGTATTGAACTCAACTTCCACTTCCTGAAGCATCTCGCCCGTGCCAGCCGATGAACCTTCTTCGCCGCATGCTGCCAAAAGCAGCATCAGCAGCATAAGAGCGATCCATTTCTTCATGTCATTTCCTCCTTATTCCTGTTGAAAACAGCTTCAGCTGCCTGTTGCCCTTGTTTGACACAAAGCGGCAAACCAAAACCTGCATAGGATCCGCCGGCAATCTGGACGCCAGGAAACATGCGGCTGATTTCGCTCCGTGCAGTGCTGACCTTCGTTTCATGGCCGGCCAAATATTGGGGCATGGCGTCTTTCCATCTCGAGATGACCATCCGTTCCGGTGGCTGCTCAAGACCGAGCCACCTATTCAAATCGGCCATCACCAATTCGCCAATTTCTGCATCCGGCAGTTCCACGACCGCCTCATCGCCGACCCGCCCAATGAAAGACCGGACCATGATCCGGTTTTCGGGAATGAGCGCCGGCCATTTGAGGTGGCTGATCGAACAAGCTGAGATGGACGAATCGTTATTGCGCGCCACCGTGAAACCCGTACCCCCTCGCCCTGGCCATTCGCTCTGTTCGGGAAAAATCATCGTGACGGTAGCGATGGAGGTCTGCGGGATGGCTGTCAGGCTTTTGGCGATTCCATGGGGCTCGAACAAAGCGGCTGCCTGGCGATGGGGAATCGCTAAAATGACATGATCCGCTTCCAGCGTTTCGCCATCGCTCAAGCCAAGCACAATGCGTTGCTGGCCTGAATGCGAGATGGTTTGTGCTTTCACGCCTTTCGCAATCCGGCAGTTGAGCCTTTGCTCAATGGCCTGGACGAGCGTCTCCAAGCCCCCTTCAAAGGTTTCAAAGAGTCCGCTGAATTCCCGCTGCTCGCTCAGGGGCTGGCGTTTCAAGCTGCGCATCAGGCTCCCTTGGGCCTTCAGCGCTTCCGGAAATGCCGAGTCGATGCTCAAGCGGTCGATGTCTCCGGCATAAACGCCCGAAAACATCGGTTCGATCATATTTTCTACATATTCATTGCCGAAACGACGCCGCAGGTAACTGCCAAGCGGCGTATTGGCTGTTTTATCAGTATCCGGCAAGAATAGATCCGCCATCGCGCGCAGCCTGCCGCCGATCGAACAGCTCGAGGCTGCCCATAGGCTTTTCAAGCTCAGGGGGATGCCCATGACAGTGCCTCGCGGCAAGGGATGAAGCTTGCCATTTGCCGCGATATGGACATCTCCGGGCGCACTCGAAACGATTTTTTGTGAGATGCCCAGTTCTTCGGCAAGCGCGCGGATTTCGTGGTCTTTTCTTGAAACGAAAGCATCGGGCCCCCGTTCAATCAGAAACCCATCCTGGCTGCTGGTGTGTATCTTGCCGCCAAGGCGATGGGCGGAGTCGATGACGGTGAGATCGAGTGGCTGTTTTTGCTCAGCCGCCAATTTCTGCACGTAAAATGCAGCGGATAATCCTGTTATGCCGCCTCCAATAATGGCCACTTTCACATTTGCATGATCCACAATCGCTCACCGCTCCCGGATTGATCAGTTTTCGTTCAATTTGTTCAAGACGACGTTGGCCATTCCATCGATAAACAACGGGTCTACATTCGGCATTTCCGGACGGCGGTAGGTTGCGCCTATTTCATCGCAGACAACTTTGCATTCGTAATCGTTATCGTACAGGACTTCCAAATGATCTGTAATAAAGCCGACCGGCGTGTAGACGAAGGAGTCATAGCCTTTCTCCTCATGTAAGTCGCGCGTCAAATCCTGGACGTCCGGCCCGATCCAAGGCTCAGGCGTCTGCCCAGCGCTTTGCCAGCCGATTTCGTAATTTTCGACGCCTGCCGCTTCAGCAATCAAATCCGCTGTTTCTTTCAATTGATCCGGATACGGGTCACCGTTTGCGATAATTTTCTCCGGCAAGGAATGCGCAGATACGATCAGGCAGGCTTTCGCACGTTCTTCTTCTGACATTTCAGCGAATGCCGCGCTCACTTTCTCGCTCCAGAACTGGATGAATTTCGGCTCTGTGTACCAGCTTTCTACGGAAGTCAGCTTGATGCCGAGTTTATCGGCGGTTTCTTTGGCACGGCCATTATAGGATTTAACCGAGAATGTCGAAAAATGTGGCGCAAGAACGATTGAAACCGCTTCTTCGATGCCGTCTTTCTTCATCTCTTCCACACCGTCTTCCACGAAGGGCTCGATATGCTTCAAGCCGAGATACATCTTGAACTCAATCTCGTCCTGCAATTCATTCAGGCGCTTGCACAAGCCGTTTGCCTGGTCTTCGGTGATTTTCGCCAGTGGTGAAATGCCGCCGATTGCTTTGTAGCGGTCTTTCAAATCCTGCAAGGCTTCTTCGCTTGGCTTGCGGCCGTGGCGGATATGCGTGTAGTAGCGCTCGATATCATCTTCTGAATAAGGCGTGCCATACGCCATTACCAATAATCCCATTGTCTTTTTCATCTCAATCACCTCGTCAAAGATTTGTTAGTTCTGTTTTTTGTATGCTGAGCTGTATTCATGGACAAATGCCGTCAGGCGCTTAAGCGTATCCGGCTGTACTTCCGGGAATACACCGTGCCCAAGGTTGAAGATATAGCCATCATCCTGCATGCCCATATCCAGGATTTTTTTCGTGCGTTCTTCGATGACCGACCAATCCGCCAGCAAATAAGACGGATCGAAATTGCCCATCAAGGCTTTCGTCAAGCCTTTTTCGCGTGCTTCAGCGATCGGCAAACGCCAATCCAGACCGACAACATCCACCGGCAGGTCATGCCATTCTTTCGCCAGATGGCTTGCGCCGACGCCAAAGATCGTCATCGGTACGCCTTCTTCGCCGATTTCCTTGAAGATGCGGTCCATGACCGGCTTGATGAAGATACGGTAATCTTCCACATTCAATGCACCGACCCAGGAATCGAATATTTGGATCGCTTTCGCGCCGGCGTGGATTTGCGCTTTCACATAAGGAATGATCGTGTCTGCCAATTTATCCATAAGCGCAAACCACATTTCAGGCTCTGATACCATCATTGCCTTTGTTTTGTTATAGCTTCTCGAAGGGCCGCCTTCGATCATATAGCTCGCCAAGGTGAACGGGGCGCCGGCAAAACCGATGAGCGGCACATTCAACTGCTCCTCCGTCAGCAATTTGATCGTTTTCAGGACATAGTCGACATCCTGTTCGGGATTGATCTCCCCGAGGCGGTCGATATCCGCTTTTGTGCGGATCGGATTGCTGATGACCGGCCCGACGCCAGCCTTGATCTTGACGTCCACGCCGATCGCTGGAAGCGGTGTCACGATATCTTTGTAAAGAATCGCTGCATCGACATCGTATTGATCGACCGGCAGTTTCGTCACATAAGCACAAAGTTCCGGCTGATGCGTGATTTCCTCCAAGGAATATTTTTCTTTGATCTTGCGGTATTCCGGCTGTGAACGCCCAGCCTGGCGCATATACCATACTGGCACATGATCGGTTTTTTCTCCGCGCGCTGCGCGTAGGTACGTATCGTTAAAAGTCATGAATTATTCATCCCTTCAGTCTTTGCGGCTATAGTTTATCCGTCATTATCCGTCTATACTATAGACGCTCCGCCCCCTATTGTATAGAATCCGGCGGCAATTGTCATAAATTAGACCCGATTGCCTTCACCGATTCGACACCATCTGTTTCAAGCGCCTGATTTTAGGGAAAAGTGAGATAGTAATTCAAAATGTATCCCGATGATTAGGAGGATTTTCAATGAATATTTACATGACGACAGGAACATACGAATTCATGAAAAAAATGCGCGAAAAGCATGCAGACGAAACGATGGTGCTGATGCAAGGCGAAAACACGACTTTGTTATTGCATGAAACCGAAGGCAAATCCATTTTCCAGACCCCCCGCCGCTTTGAAGTGGTCGATGGCACCGGTGAATTCCGTGAAAAAGGATTTTTCGTCATGAATAATATCCCGGTTGCCGACGAAGGCCGCCCTGTTTTTGAGCACCGCTTCAAGAACCGTGCCGGCGCCATCGAAAACGAGCCTGGCTATGTCGCTTTCCGCGTGTTGCGCCCGCTCGATTCCGATACGTACGTCGTATTGACTGAATGGGAATCACCGGCATTCTACGAGAAATGGAAAGAATCTCAAGCTTTTGCCAAAGCGCATTCGGAGAAACCGCAAGAAGAGTCAACAGCACCTCGCGCCAATATCTTCTCCGGTTCATCTTACGTCACCATGTACAAAGCAAAACCTGAAGAAGACGAGTGATCGACGGCCGGCCAGTCCGGCTGTTTTGCTGTTTATTTTTATAGAAGAAACCCGTATAGGAGGAATATCCATTGGTATTCATTTATTTTTTGCTGGCTGCAGCAGTTACCGTATTCGCCGCCATTAAACTGTCCCAGTATGCGGATGTCATCAGTGAAAAGTCAGCAATGGGCGGCATGATGGTCGGTACGCTACTGCTTGCAGGCGCCACGAGTTTACCGGAAATTTCCACAAGTTTCTCGGCAGCCGCCATCGGAAACGCCGATATCGCAGTCGGCAATATGATCGGCTCGAATTTGTTCAATTTATTTATCTTGGCTGGATTCGATTTGCTGCTGAACCGCCGGCGCATGCTCGAGCGGGCATCCAAGGACCACACTTACTCTTCTTTGCTCGGTATCTTTCTGACTGTGCTGTTGCTCTTGGCATTATGGCTGCGCACCGATGTCACGGTCCTTGGGATCGGCCTCGATTCACTGGCAATCGGCATCACGTATGTAATCGGTATGCTGATCATCAATAAATTGCCGAACTTGGATACCATTGATATGGATGATGAGCCCGTCGATGCCAAAGCACCGAAAAACCCGAGCGCCCATCTATCGCCGAAACACGCGGGCTTCCGTTTCGCCATTGTGGCCTTGATCATCATGGCGGCAGGAACCGCCCTTTCCATCACCGGTGATGAAATAGCTGTTGTAACAGGAATCGGCTCGAGCTTTGTCGGCAGTTTCCTGGTGGCTGCGGCCACTTCCCTGCCAGAAGCGATCTCTGTTTTTGTCGCGCTCCGCCTATCCAATGTCAACATGGCGGTCGGCGCTGTACTCGGCAGCAATATCTTCAATATGGTCATCCTGGCTCTGTCGGACCCGATCTATGTAGAAGGTTCGATTATCGCTGAAGTATCGGGCGCCAATTCCATCATCGCCAGCGCCGTGCTCGTCATGAGCGTGCTGGTCATGTTTTCGCTTTACCGGCCGAAGACCGCTTCCACATGGGCATATAGCATACCGTCCATTTTGGTTGTGCTGCTTTATTTCATCGCTTCCTATCTGAATTTCACTTACTGACAGGACGGGGCTTCCCCGTTCTGTTTTTTGTTATGTTAAACTAGAGAAAATGCAGAACATTAGGAAGGATATGATCCAATGATTGAGAAGATCTTTGCTGAGCTCGATAACGCCTACCCCGAAATGGTGGAAATCCGCCGCTACTTGCACATGAATCCGGAGCCGTCATTCCATGAAACCAAGACTGCTAAATATATCCGCGATTTTTATGAAGATCTCGGTGTCGATATCCGCTTTGGCGTGGGAGGCAATGGCGTCATCGCGACGATCCGTGGCGGCAAGCCCGGCAAGACAGTTGCCTTGCGTGCCGATTTTGACGCCTTGCCGATCCAGGACCAGAAAGAAACGAGCTATAAATCCACTGTGCCGAACGTTGTACACGCGTGCGGACATGACGGCCATACAGCGACATTGCTCGTTCTCGGCAAAATCCTCCACGGCCTGCGCGATGAACTTCCTGGCACCTACGTGCTCATTCACCAGCACGCAGAAGAGCTTGCCCCAGGCGGCGCGAAGCCGATGATCGAAGACGGGGCGCTTGATGGTGTCGATGTAATCTTCGGCACCCATCTATGGTCGACGACGCCATTCGGGCGGATCGATTACCGGACTGGCCCGATCATGGCCGCGGCGGACCGCTTTGAGATCACTGTCCAAGGCCGCGGCGGCCACGGCGCCATGCCACATGAAACCGTCGATGCCGTCGTGACGGGGGCACAACTTGTCACTAGCCTGCAGCAGCTTGTCGCTCGCCGCGTGGATCCGCTCGAGTCTGCAGTACTTACGATCGCATCATTCATTGCAGAAAACCCGTTCAATATCATTGCCGATCAATCAAAACTTAACGGGACGGTCAGATCCTTCACCGAAGGAACGCGTACCCTCGTTGAAAAAGAGATGGAACGCATCGCCAAAGGCACGGCCATCTCGACCAATAGCGATATCGACTTCAAATTCCACCGGGGCTACCCGCCGGTCGTCAACCACGAAAAGGAGACGGAATTCCTGAGGGACCTCGCTAAAGATGTGCCGGGCGTAGAGGAAGTCTTCAATTGCCCGCCGCAAATGGGCGGCGAGGATTTCGCCTATTACCTCGAGGAAATCCCGGGCACGTTCTTCTTCACGGGCGCGATGCCAGACGGCGAAGTCTACCCGCATCACCACCCGAAATTCGACTTTAAGGAAGAGGCGATGCTCATTGCCGCGAAGACACTCGGCAAAGCCGCCGTCACTTGCCACGAATAAACAACATAGCAAAAGGGCTGGAGAAATTTTCATTTTCTCCAGCCCTCTTTTTAATTATTTTCGTTTGTTCAGCTGTTCAGATTTTCTTCTGGCGCCCGCAAGCGTTACGATCGAAACGACGGCTATGACTGCCGCGATAAGTAGCGCTGTCACAAACTGCCCCAATGCCAACAGCAGGATCAATGCTGATACAGCCTGGATCAACTGGACTGCGATCACCCATTTCCATACCGCTTTTTCACGGCTATGCGTGCTAAGCGGGAATAATTGGTCCATGCGGAAATGCTGGGACTGGTTCAGGCCTTGCCATAATTGGATCGTGGAAGCGAACGCCAAGGCCCCGGCAAATAAAGCGATAGCGATTTGGAATGGGATGAGCCAAGCACCGGCCAGGATGATCAGTGTCAAACGCACCCATAAAAAGAACAGCTCATCCGAGCGGATGAAGGTCCGGCTCACTAGATATAAATGGGCATTGGACGCTTTGCTCTTGATCAACCGGTAAATCGGGTTGAGCCATCTGCGTTCCCTGACCTTTCCTTTCAAATGCGGGACGTCAGTGAAATAATTGGCGAACTGGTAAAAGCGCAGCATACGGTTCTCTTCCAATTCGATGAAATGGCCATAAGGGAATGCTTTTCCCGCAGCGCGGCGCCCCAGCCATTTCCCGTAGAAAATCATCGCGAACAAAAACACCGCCGAAACAACAATCCATCCGTCGACATACGACCATACAAACCCGGCAACGAGCAGGAAGCGGACCGCGCGCTCCGGCCAGACCTTATGGCCATCGCTTGCTTTTCGCCAATGGAATTCGCTCCTGACATTCCACCATTTCACAAGCAGCAATAGAATCGGAAAGCCTATCAAATAAGACGAAGGCAAGCCGTATAATGCGTTGATGAGCGGCAAGGAGACGATAAATACGACAATCGGCAAATAGAGCTGCGACACATACGTCCAGCGAAGTGCCGGTTTCAAATATTCATCAAGCCGGCTTTCAAGAGGCAGTAAATACACCCCGTCCGCCTGTTTCAATAAAGTTACCGGCGGGCTGTAGGACAATAGCGCCCCGAACAATACTGCCATCAATAGCGCTGCCGGAAATTCGGGCGGGACATTTTGCACCCATTCGCTATAGGCATACCCGGCCGCACCGATCACGAACAGCATGACGACGGCAATATGGCCGGTGACGATGAATTTTAAATAATTCTGGACTTCCATCGTATAGCGACGGAGCCGCTTGTCCCATACTTCATGCAGGTTCTTCATTGTCGTCATCCTCGGTCATCGCGATATACAAGTCATCGAGTGAGGCATCGGGCATGCCGAATGCCTGGCGCAACTCCGGCATCGTGCCGATTGCCCGCACGCGCCCGTTGTGCAGAAGGATAATGCGGTCGCAATAGCGTTCTGCGGTCGACAGGATATGGGTCGACATGAGCACTGATGCGCCGCTGCGCTTTTGCTGCTCCATCTGGTCGAGCAGCGACTTGATGCCGAGCGGGTCGAGCCCGACGAACGGTTCATCGATGATGTACAAATCCGGATCGACGAGAAAGGCACTCATGATCATGACTTTCTGGCGCATCCCTTTCGAGAAATGGGATGGAAACCATTTCAGCCGCTTTTCCATGCGGAATTCCTTCAACAAAGCGGCGGAACGCTGTTCAAAGACTTCTTGCTCCAGGCCGTAAGCCATCGCTGTCAGTTCAAGATGTTCGCGCAATGTCAATTCCTCGTACAGCACCGGTGTTTCCGGAATATAGGAAAAAGCGGAACGGTAAGCGTCGATGCCTTCCTCGAATGTTCGCCCGTTAAGGCGGATCGCCCCGGATTTCGGCTGCATGATGCCGATGATATGCTTGATGGTCGTGCTCTTCCCTGCCCCGTTCAAGCCGATCAGTCCGACCAATTCACCTTTTTTTATCGAAAAACTCACATCTTTTAATACAGGCTTTCTCGTATAGCCGCCCGTTAAATTTTCAACTTCCAATATTGCCACTTTCAACACCTCTTTCTTCATTTACCATTGTATCAAAACTGCGTAGCGAATTCTTTCAGTAAACGCGACGCTGCATGCAGATGACGGGGACAAGCTGAAATGAAGGATGACTAGGCTGCCGAATATGGTAAACTGAAAAAAGAACGGCCAACCCATTACAGGAAGGATGAGTTTATGAGCGATTGCATTTTTTGCAAAATCATTGCAGGGGAAATTCCGAGCGTCAAAGTGTACGAAGATGAGCATGTCTATGCCTTTATGGACATCATGCCTTTATCGAAAGGACATACGCTCTTAATCCCGAAAACCCACCGCCCGTATGTCTATGACATGACGCCGGACGAAGCTGCTCAATTGTTCAGTGTCGCGCCGAAGATCGCCAGCGCCATCAAAGAGACCTTCGAACCGGAAGGCATGAACTTGTTGAACAACAACGGCCCGAAAGCCGGGCAAAGCGTGTTCCATTTCCATCTGCATTTCATCCCGCGCTACGGCTCAAGCGATGGGTTCGGCGCCAAATGGATGACCAAGGAAAAAGAGTTCACCACAGAGAAGATCCAGGAACTTGCCGAGCAAGTGAAAACCAAGCTAGCCTCTGAGGCTTGATTTTCTGTGCTGCACGAGATAAGATCGTAATACGTTTTTCGCCGGCGGCCATGAGGGCACGCCCGGGAAAAAGAAACTAGAATGAGCTGAGGAGAGATGAGAAATGAATACGAAAAACCTTGTGTTAATGGCGCTGCTTGTCAGCGTCGGTGCGACATTGTACGTAATGATCCCAGGCATCAATGGCGGGATGAAACCCGACTTTATGCTGACGATGATGTTTATTGGAATACTTCTATTCCGTGACGTGAAAAGCGTCTTTTTGCTCGCTGTCACGACCGGCATCATTTCCGGATTGTTTTCAAGCTTTCCGGGAGGCTTTTTCCCGAACATTGTCGATAAATTCGTTACCGCATTCGTCTTTTTTGCGCTTGTGTCGTTATTGAAAAAGCATGCGGCCAAGCTGCCGGTCGGCATTGCGCTCGCTGCTATCGGGACGGTTCTGTCAGGAACTATTTTCCTATCAGCTGCCATCTTCATGTTAGGCGCTGACATCCCGTTCACACTCTTGCTCGCAACAGTCGTCGTGCCGGCAACCGTCATGAACGGTGTTGCCTTTGCAGTCATGTTCCCGATCGTCACGGGGCTCATGAAGCGCTCGAACTTCCAAAGTTCTACAGCCGCGCAGGCTCGCTGATACCTGAAATGCCTTTCCCTTTCACAGGGAAAGGCATTTTTTATTGAATAGCCATTCATTCCATGTTTTAATTAAGTGAAATAAAGGAAAAGAAAGATAGATACGAAAGGAGCGCTTACACTTATGAAAGTTTCGAATTTTTTTGCAGGCCTTGGGGCCGGTCTCATTGCCGGTGCTGTAACAGCCATTCTTTCCGCGCCGAAATCCGGTGAGGAATTGCGCACTTCCATCAAATCGAGCGGCTCGGAATGGAAAGAATCGATGAACGAGCTGAAAGCCCGCATCAATGAATTAAAAGAGTCGATTAACCACTTGACCGAAGAATCGAAAACACAAGTTCCGGAAGCGGTGGATGGCTTGAAAGCTTCCCTCCAGTCATGGCAGGAAGGCACGGCTCCGGCAAAAGAGCACCTGCAACTCGAGATCAAAGCAATTCAAAACTCCATCGAGCAGCTTCAGGCCTCCATCAGCAAAGACAAAGATGAAGAAGAAAAGAAAAAAGACAAACCGACAGCAATCGATCCGAAAAAAGCGCAGGACGACGATTCAGAGACAGCTTGACCCTCATCGGTCAAGTTGTTTTTTTTTTGACCAAATTATTTTACTATTCTCACTTTAATTCAGTTTGCTTTATTGCTATAATAAAGAAAATATTTCCGGTGAAAGTTGGTGCTCGCGTGAATGACAAAGAATATACAATGAAAGAAGCCATGCTGTACAGCCAAAGAATTGGGCAATTATCGAAAGCTTTATGGAAAGCTGTGGAGAAAGATTGGCAGATGTGGATAAAACCTTATGACTTGAATATTAATGAGCATCACATTTTATGGATTTCCTACCATTTGAAGGGAGCCTCCATTTCCGATGTGGCAAAATTCGGGGTCATGCACGTCTCGACGGCATTCAATTTTTCGAAAAAACTTGAGGAACGCCAATTGCTGTCCTTCTCAAAACGCGATACCGATAAACGCAATACATATGTGGAACTGACCCAAAAAGGTGAAGAATTGATGCAGGAGATGATCGAGCGTTACCACGATACGCCTCATTCCGTCGTCGACGGCTCTATTCCGCTGCGCAATCTATACGGCAAGTTCCCTGAATTCATGGATGTCATGGCCATCATCCGCAATATATACGGCGACGATTTTATGGAAATTTTCGAGGCCTCGTTCAAGAATATTGAGAACCGTTTCAACGAGGAAAACCATGTCCTGACCGAGAATAAAAACGCCTGAAAATAGCTCGGGAAATTTCGCCGCAGAAGCTTGCATTCCCCCAGGAAACGTTGTATTGTATGTATCGGTTCATCAACACTTTACATCAATGGGAGATACGCATATGCATTGCTGGAAAACAATCAACGTCAAAAAACAATATGGCTCTGACCGCCTGTTCTTCATTTCCGCGCTGATCGGCGCCGGGGTTTTCACCAGCTATTATATGCTGCTGGCCATCCTATACGCAGACCCTTTGTCTGATCAGAACTTTTTGCTGTTCATGGCCGGGATGCTCTCGATCTACCCTGTCCATAAACTTTTGCATCTAGTGCCATTGCTCGGAAGCCGGAAATGTCTGCAAATCAGCATGCGCAAACAATTGAAGCTATGCCCGACAATTTCTTTGTACATCAAAGAACCGGTACGGAAATCACGCTTCATGTTGGCCCTTCTGGCGCCGTTTGCAGTCATCAACACGGCCATTATTGCACTGAGCATCATTTGGCCGGCCTACAGCCATTATTTCGCCATTTTGCTCGCATACCATAGCGCTTTGTCCGTGACGGATTTAATCTATATCCGTAACCTGGCGCGCTCGCCGCGGCATGCACTTATCGAAGAGACAGATACGGGATTCGAGATCCTGGTGCCGCAGCCAATTGCCTGACCTGCTTTTTTCTTCCCGTTTTGCTATAATGGAAGTTAAGGTCAGAGGGGAGGAAACTCATGATAGTCGCATTCGTCGTAATGTTCTCCGTATTTTATCTGTTCCAGATCAATCGGATGACATTAGCACTTGTTACATCCCGGGAAATTCCCGAAGAAAACCATGAAAAGATTTTTCGTACCATTAACATACTGATTCTAATCCTGCTTGTTTCATTATATGTCGGGGTTGAATTCACCCCGTAAGCACTTGCCAAAGCAAGTGCTTTTTCTATGGAAGCAATCATAATCCCCTACTCTTTGACGGATTCGCAATTTTTTGGAACTTTTTATTTTTTCATTCGTTTATGATATAGTAACTACGGCATCTATTGAAAATCAACGCAAAAACAGCACGTGGCAATACGCTCGCGGCTATCATCCTTTTGCGGAAAATCAACAGTCCACACCTATAAACTCAACTTAGATTGAAAGAAAGTTAGGAGCGAACATTCATGAAGAAATCAGCCTTTACCCTTTCCATCGCGGCAGCGGTTCTTGCGCTTTCCGCATGCAGCGACAACGGTTCCGACAGCGAAGTGCTCGTTACTTCCGACGCAGGAGACGTAACGAAAGAAGAACTTTACCAAGAGATGAAAACCTCCGTCGGCGACCAAGCCATCCAAATCCTGATGATCGAAAAAGTACTAGGTGCAAACTACGAAGTATCGGATGAAGAAGTCGAAGCGGAACTTGAAAGCAATAAAGAAGAAATGGGCGAAAACTTCGAACAATTCCTCGCTCAGAACAACCATACAGAAGAAAGTTATAAAAAAGTCATCCGCTTGAACTTGCTTCAGGAAAAAGCATTGACAGAAGACGTTGAAGTGACGGATGAAGAAATTGAAGAACGCTACGAACGCCAAGGAACGGAACTGAATGCGCGCCACATCCTCGTTGCGGATGAAGAAACAGCCAACGAAGTGAAAAAGAAACTTGATGATGGTGGTGATTTCGCTGAGCTGGCGGAAGAATATTCCACTGACCCAGGATCTGCCGCTAACGGTGGCGCCCTTGACTGGTTCGGCACAGGCGCGATGGTTCCTGAATTCGAAGATGCGGCTTATTCACTTGAAGTCGATGAAATCAGCGAGCCGGTCCAATCCCAGCATGGTTTCCACATTATCCAAGTGACGGAAAAACGGGAAGTCGAAGGGCAAAAGCCGCTTGAAGAACAGCGTGAAGCTTTGCGTTCTGAAATCGCCATGTCCAAAGCGGATCAGTCCACCTTGCTGCCGAAAGTCGCGGCGTTGATGGAAGAAGCGAACATCGACATCAAAGACGAAGAACTTGAAGGCGCATTGGATGAAATCCTCAACACGGAACCGGCTCCAGAAGAAGGAGCCCCAACTGAAGAAGAAACTCCGGCTGAATAAGCACAGCAAAACCCCCGACATCTTTGTCGGGGGTTTTTTGGCTTGTTTTATAGTTTCGGCTTGTAGAATGAGCGGTTGTCGAGCGCGAAGACGCGTTCCGAAAACTCGCCTTCTTTCGTCTTGCCGAGCACGCGGTCGAGCATCATCATCTTCGCATCGATATTGTCGATATAATGGAGGATTTCCGCCTCTTTGATCATCGGCTTTTTCGGGCTGCCCCATTCCTCCTTGCCGTGATGCGACAAGACGATATGTTGAAGGACCATGACCTCTTCCCCTTCGATGCCGAGCTCTTCCGCCGCTTTTGCGATTTCGGTCACCATGATCGAGATATGGCCGAGCAAATTGCCTTCTACGGTATAAGTCGTCGCGACCGGCCCTGATAGTTCAAAGACTTTCCCGATATCATGGAGGATGATTCCCGAATACAGCAAATCCTTATTTAGGCTCGGATACACTTCGCAAATCGCTTTGCCGAGCTTGAGCATTGACACGACATGATCCGCAAGGCCCGACACGTAATCGTGGTGATTGCGCGTGGCGGCCGGGAAGGTCAGGAATTGCTGCTGGTATTTCTTCAGGATGTGACGCGTGATGCGCTGGATTTGAGGATTTTCCATCTCGAACAGGAACTTTGTCACTTCTTCGTGCAATTGGTCTGTACTTTGCGCCGCCGAAGGCAAAAACTCGGCGATCGTCAAATTTTCCTCCGGTTTTGCCGGACGGATGCTTTTGATGCGCAGCTGGTTCTTGCCGCGGTAATTATGGATTTCCCCGCCGACTCTGACAATCGTTTCTGCCGCATACATCCGTTCGTGTTCGTCTTTCGTGTCCCATAGCTTTGCCTCGATGTCTCCGCTCTTATCCTGCAGAACGAGTGACATGAACGGGTTCCCGGTCGTCGTGACGCCTTTGACCGACTGTTTGATCAGCAGAAAATCATCGACTGTCTCCCCGACAGCGCGGGTTGTAATTCCTTTTGTCATGCTTGGATGCTCCTTTCAGGATTCGCCACGTCGATTTGTTGTGCACTTGGCCAAGCCTCACGCATCTCTTCGTGGCATGTGAAATATATGAACTGGTGATTTGCCTGCAGCTCTTCCACTAATTTTATCACTTGCCGTCTTCTTCGGCGATCAAAATGGACGAACGGGTCATCCATGATAATCGGAAACGGATGGGATTCCTTCAAAGAAGAAGCCAGTGCAAAGCGCAATGCCAGATATGCCTGCTCTTTTGTCGCTTGGCTAAGCTCGATGACGCGAAAACGCAAGCCGTCTTTCCGCAGCGCTTCGAAGTTTCCTTCACGGCTTAGCAACAAGCGGACATAGTCCCCGCCCGTCAATTGCGTGAAGTACGATTCCGAACGCCTTAACACCGCAGGCAACTTCGTCTCTTTCAATTCATCCATCGTCTGTTTAAATACTTCGACGATCGCACGGTTGACGGCCCATTCCTTCGCCGCGTCCTGGAACTCCGCCTTTTTCATTTCCAATTCCTGAAGTTTCAGCGCATGCCCTTCATCCGATAATAAATGCCTCGTCAACTGGAGTTTTTCCGCTTGTTCTTCCCATAATGACTGGCGTTCCTCCCGCAGTTCGTCCAATTGTCGTTGCAAACGGCCCAGAAATTGTTCGGCATCCACCCGTCCATCGGCAAGCGCAGCGGGTTTTTCCACTTCCCCGATGACAGACAGCTGCGACTGGATCACCCGCAATTGTTCCTGTGCGGAATTTGCTTGTTCCGACCGTTTGGCTGCGCGGTAAAACGAATCCTCGTCTGCCACTGCCGCTCTTGTAAACAGCTCTTCCAAGGCTTCGGAAAGTTTCGCCAAGCGCTCGCCGCATTTCCTGGACTGCTCTTCCAGCTGCCGCTTTTTCTCGCGGATTTTCCCGGCGTTCTGGAGTTTCTGCTGGCGCGTTTCCCATTCCGCCCGAAGTACGCTGATGACATTGCTCGCGCTCGCTGGCTTGCCGCATGCTCGTTGCGCCTGGTCAAGCCACGCCTCCCGTTCATTTTCCAATTTCCCGATTTCTCCACTGATGCGCTCCAGCCGGCTAGCTGCTGTGTGCACATCACGCAATTTGTCGAATACCGTCAATACGGTAGCGCGCGAGGTTTCCTCCGGAAAGCCGAGCGATCGCAGCAAGCTCCGGTATTCCTGCAGTTCCGGGCTACTGTTTGTCTGCGGCAGCGCTGCGATTTTCCGCTTGCTCGACTCGATCGCGTCGAATCGTTCATCTAGCCCCTTATCGTATTCCGCTAGCTTCGTAAGCAAAGCTTCATATTCCGCTTCCTTCCCGGCATAACGTTCCACTAGTTCATCATGAGCCGAGCCGTCCGGTGATTTCCTGTCGCGCCACCAGAGCCATGCCGATGCGCCGAGCGCCATGGCCGCAAGCACACCCGTGAACGCATCTGCGGAAACTGCAGCAATGGCCAGGCCGACAACCCCGATGGCCCCCAGCAGGAATTGGGCGAGGCGGTTATTGGCAGCCGTTCCCGCTTGCCGTTTTCGCTGCGCTTTGGCCAGCGCCAGCTGCGGCTCAATATCGGCCCATCGTTCCGCGCGCTGCCGCTGTTCTTCGGGTGGCTCCGCTTCAAGGTATTGCTTCAATGCGTGTTCGGCTTCCGACAGCCGTTCCCGCTCTTCCGCCAATCGGCGCTGCCTGAAAGCTTGTTCTTGTTCGGCGCTCTGGAGCGCCTGCAATATGCTTTTCAATCGCTCTTCCTGCTCAAGCGAGGCATCCGCGGATAGAGCCTGTTCTTGTGTCATGCCACATAATTTCAGCAAGCGGCCGAGATCGTCCTGCAATCGGCTGCGTTCTTCTTCTTTCACTTTCAATGAAGAATCCATCTGGTGCCATTCAGCTTCGCGCCCTAGCAGGTCCGCTAGCGAATCCGTTTCAGGCAGATCGCCGACAGGTTTGAGCCGGGCCAGCTCATTTTCAAGGAAAGCGGATTCGGCCTGTAATTCATTCTTTTGGTCGAGCAGTCGTTCATACTGGCGAATGCCCGATTCCGGGAAATTCACCGGCCCGTTTTCCGCCAAGCGCTCGAGTTGTTGTTTGCGTGCCAATAACGGGGCCGCTTGCTGCCATTTCTCTGCTTCCTTGATACCTTGAACGATTATGTTCTCAGCCCGGTCCAGTTCACCTAAACGCTGCTTGATCTGTTCCAGCCGCTCGGTGGCCGGCCGGAAGGTGTCTGCGCGCAGTTTATAATCGCGCAATTCTGCCTCCAGCTCCCGAAGCTCTTCGGTCAAACGGTTGATAAGCGGCAATTTTCCGCCTTTCTTGAATAGCTCCCCCATTTCACGCTCAAGCTGGCTTTCCATCCTCCCGGCATGGTCGACACCGGCTGTCCCGGAGGATAACAGCGTGCGCGTCAGCTCCTGTTCGGTCATTTGGTCGAGATCCTGGAGCTCATGGACAGAGAACGAATAGATTGCTTCATAGGACGCCCGGTCATATCCCCTTAACAGCTCCGAAAGCTCAGCCTCGCCCCCGCGGCGCCCGTCTTCAAACCAGAGCGTCACGTCACCTGCTGATTTACCGGCTGTCCGCTCGATCACGACACGGCCATGAACGGGGTCGCTCAGCTGCAGCTGGCCACCGTATTTGCCCCCTGCTTTCGGTTCATAGCGTTTATGCGGCTGGCTGCGTGCTGAAAAGCCGAAAAGTATCTGCAAGACGAATTGCTGGATAGTCGTCTTCCCTGCTTCGTTCATTCCGTAGAATACGGCCATCGGTTTGTTCAGGTTGATGGTCCTATTCTCGTGGCGCCCAAAACCATAAATGATCAGTTTTTCAAGTTTCATCGCTGGTCCTCCAATGCCATCATCTTACGGATTTTCGCTACCGCTTCCATCTGCAATTCGCTCTGCAGCCCGTCGTTCAACTGCGGCAGGAAACGCCCGCTTTTCGGATGGTTGTAAAGCTCCTTCAAAGCTTCTTTCCAGTCGCCTGCCTCCCAATCTTGCAGGCGGTCTGCGAGCTGTTTACCGAATGGCGATAATTCCGCCGTTAGATTTCCTTTGTCGAGCTGCACACTTGAAATATGGACAAAGCGTTGTTGTTCGCTGAGCGCTTCACGCATTGCATACACAAGCTCTGCCTGCGGGATATCCTCCAGCATGAGAAGAGTGGAATCGTCCGGGCTTTGCAATTCGAGATCACAGACGAGCGCCTCGGCATCCTGCGTTTCAAGCTGTTCCTTGATGATGCTGAATAATTCATTCATGTGCTGGACACCGCTGCAATCGATGGCGATTCGCTCAAAACGCACCGCTTCCGCCGCAATGAACTCCAGTTCAGCATGGCCATCCGTTAACACAACATCGTAAAAGCCTTTCGGGCCGGACTCTTTCCGATGGCGCCCTTGCAGGTTTCCGGGATAGACAATCGGCGGGTCAGCCGATAACTGCTGCCGCTTATGGATATGGCCAAGCGCCCAATAATCATAGTTTTTGGCCAGCAATTGCTCTTTGCGGAACGGCGCGTATACAGCGTGTTCCGTGTCGCTTTCCTCGGAGCCGTGAAGCATGCCGATCTGGACAATGCCCGTTTCTTTGTCGGGATAATGTTCAATCATCGATTCTGTTACATGACGGCGGCCATAGCTGAACCCTGCAATGCTCACCGTTTGTCCACTCACTTCTAGTGAGATGTTTTCTACGCTGTCCTGAAATACGTGAACATTCGGCGGCAGTTCAAAACTAGCCGCCCCCCCGCTTAAATGATCATGGTTGCCATGGCTCAAGAAAACCGGAATGCCCGCATCGTGCAATTGCTCCATGCCTTGCTGGAACCGGTGCTGTGCGCGCAAGTTGCGATCTTCCCCGTCGTAGATGTCCCCGACAATCAATAGAAAATCAGGATGCGTTTCCAGCGTATAGGAAATCAACCGTTCAAAAGCTTTCAACGTGCTGTGCTGAAGCTGTTTCCACTGTTCGGTGCCCAGCCCTTTCATACCGCTGAACGGGCTTCCGAGATGCAAATCAGCGCTGTGGATAAATCGGATACTTGCCATATTGCTCCCCTTTTCAAACACGAATATTTGTTCCTATCTTACCATTTCCGCAAATGAAAAAAAACTGCCTGCGGAAACTTCCCGCAAGCAGCCTCTTCATTATTTTTCATTGCCCAGCTTGATCGCCCGGCGGATATCTTTCAACGACTGGGATGAGCCGTACATCAACACGCCGCCTCGATAGACGCGTGCACCGAACCAGCCGAGAAGGCCAATCGTCAACAACATGATCGCAATCGACAAGAGCGGCTCCCATAGAGGGATGTCGAGCAGTCCGACACGCAGGAACATGACGAGCGGCGCAAAAAACGGGATATAGGAAGCGACTGTCACATACCCTGCGTCCGGCATGGAAATGCCTGAAAATGCGATGAATGAGGCAATGATGATCAAGATCATCATTGGCAGCATCAATTGCTGGACGTCTTCTGTCCGGCTGACGAGCGAACCGAGCAGAGCAGCGAGCACGGCGTATAGGAAATAGCCCAGCAAAAAGAACAGGATGGCGTAGAAGAAGGTGCTGAATTTCACTTCGGAAAAACCCATCACGCTAAATACGCCTTCGGTCAGGTCCGAGCCTGAACTTTGGATTGCCAAATACCCAGCCAACGCAAAAATCATCATCTGCAAAATACCGAGCGTGCCGATGCCCGCAATTTTCGCAAACATGTGCTTGACCGGTGACACGCTGGAAATCAAGATTTCCATGACGCGCGACGACTTCTCGTTCGCCACTTCCATGGCGATCATGTTCGGGTAATAAATGACCGCAATATAGATGACCATGATCAGAATATAGACAAGGCCGCGTGCTTGGCTTAATTCTTCCTGGGATTTGGAAGATTCAGCAAGTGCTTCACGCTCCATTTCGACCGGTGCAAACAATTGGGCAAGCTCCGTTTCTTCGAGCTCCAGCTGCTCGGCAACCCGTGCCGTCTGGAGGCTCTGGAGCGCATTTTCCAGTTCAGCGGCTTGAGCGGATTCAGTTGCAGACTCCGCTACATAACGGGCAACGACCCCATCATCCCCCTCAACAACCAGGTAAGCGTCCATCTCGCCTGCTTCTACATCCGACCTCAATTGTTCTTCAGAAAGCGCACTCGCTTCCAATTGAATGTTACTTTCTTGCTGATCGAGTTGCGCTTGCAAGGCTGCTGTATACTGTCCTGTTTCATCTAAGACTTGTAGCGTTTGCTGTGAACTGCCATCTCCATCGAATGACTCGATGATCGATGGCAAATTGGCCAGCAGGAAAAATGATGCGACAACGACCAGCGTCGTAACCATGAACGATTTCGTCATCGCTTTCGTTTTGAATGCCTGTTTGAAAATGATCCAGAAACTATGCATGGATACCGCCCACCTTTTCGATGAAAATCTCTTCGAGGCTTGGTTCTTCCAATGCAAACTGGCGCACCGGGCCAAGCTCTAAGGCACGGGCAAGCAGATCTTGGCCGACCGTTTCATCGCCAATGCGGAATACGCCGCCACTTCGCTGAGCGGTGAATTTTTCAACGCCCGGCAATTCGCTTAACGCCGTGATGTCGGCATCTGTGTGAATACGGACATTTTGCTTGCCGAACGTGCGTTTCACTTCGCGAATCGATCCGTGAACGACCAATTTACCTTTGTCTAGAATGCTCATGTCGTCGCATAATTCCTCGACATGGTCCATGCGGTGGCTGGAAAACACGATCGTCGCCCCTTGCTTTTGAAAATCGAGTATCGCTTTTTTCAGCATTTCCACATTGACGGGATCGAGTCCGGAAAACGGCTCGTCTAAAATCAATAGTTTGGGGTTATGTAGGAGAGAAGCAATCAATTGGATTTTCTGCTGGTTGCCTTTCGATAATTCTTCCACTTTCTTATTGGCATAATGAGGCACTTCAAAGCGCTCCAGCCAATCCTTTGTGCCTTGTTCCGCTTGTTTTTTATCCATGCGCCGCAGCCTTGCCAAATAGACGAGCTGGTCCTGCACTTTCATCTTTGGGTATAATCCGCGCTCCTCCGGCAAATAGCCGATATCCGGGCTGTCTGCGTAACTGATGCGCTGTCCTTGCCATAGCACCTCGCCTTGTGTCGGCGTAAGGAGTCCCAGCGCCATGCGGAACGTCGTCGTCTTGCCTGCCCCGTTCGCGCCGAGAAAACCGTGCATCTGCCCTTCAGCTACGTCAAGGGAGATATCGTCTACAGCTGTAAAATCGCCAAACTGTTTCGTTGCATTTCTAATTGATAAAGTCATCGTTCACGTCCCCTTTCCTCCTTTATATACGGCAGCAAAGCCGAAATGTTTCAAATTTGCAGGACATTTCCGCTTAAACCCTTTATACTGAAAAATGAATAATCGTTCAGAAAGGGGTGCCGAATATGAGAACGTATAAACTGACTGCATATGAAAAAAACGGCAAATTGATCGAGGAAGAAACTTTTACCGCAGAGACGGACGATGAAGCGAAAAAAAAGGGGCTCGCGCTGCTCGAAGAAAAAGCGTTGACTGAAAAAACCCACCGGCTCGCATCTCCAGCTGGCAAACTTCTATTGTTCCATACCTAAAAAACACGGCAGCCGCCGTGTTTTTTCTTTTGGACCGTTTTTGCTAAAAAAAAGAATGGCGGAAACCCGCCATTCTTTTTAGGCTGTCGAGAAAGTTATGAAGTCGTATTTTCCAAAGCTTATTGATCGCTTTCCGCGGGCGGGAATCGAGCCTCCTCGGCCGCTACCGAAAACCCTTGTGCTCAACTCTCACTACGTTCGAGCATCGCAGAAAACCCGCTTGCTCCCACATCTGCTCAACCCTCACTATGTTCGGGCATCGCAAAAGAGATCTGCCAGCAGATGCGTCGCAAATGAATAGGCTCAGCATAGCTTCGCTCATTCATTGCCTGTGGGGTCTCTCAAACCCGCTATTCCCGCAGGAAAGATAAGATCGACCTACGGGAGACCTTATCTTTGCGAAGTAATGCGTAGCATTATTGAGCAGAATGTTTTCCGATCAAACGCTTCTCCAAATACTTAGATAGACCTTTGATTTAGAAAATGTAGAAAAACAGTTTTCGCTCCAATTTATAGCTGTTCATAAACTTGTTCAACACTCTGAAAAGAATGGCGGAAACCCGCCATTCTTTTCATTTTCCTTTAAAAGCAGGCTTGCGCTTTTCTACGAAAGCTTGTATGCCTTCGAGGTGGTCTGCCGTTTTACGCATCGCCGATTGCCCAGCAGCTTCACCCGCGAGCACTTCGTCCAGTTCGGCCAGCTTCAAGCCGTGCAGGATTTCTTTAGACTTCAGCTTCGCCGCGACTGGAGAGGCAAGTACTTCATGCGCGTATTTCTCCGCCTGTTCCAAGCCCCTGCCTTCCGCCGTCACTTCTTCGATCAGGCCTTTGGCGAGAGCATCATGCGCTTTCAGCACTTGCCCCGCCCAAATCAATTGCTTCGCGCGCGGCACGCCGACACGTTCTTTCAGGAAGAAATGGCCACCACCGTCAGGAATGAGCCCGATGCCGATGAAATTCATGGCCAACTTGCTGCTTTCTTCCGCCACCACATGATCACAGGCAAGCGCCATGCTGAAGCCAAGACCCGCGGAAGCACCGTGCACGGCGGCAATGGTCACTTGCGGCAGTGTATAAAGCGCTTTTGCCAAACGGCTGACATCCTCCATGACCGCCTCGATATCCATCGGGTTGTCGGGATCGACCATTTCCTTGATGTCCCCCCCGGCAGAAAATGCCCGCCCTGCGCCGTGAATGATCAACGCATGAACGGATCCGTCATGTTTCAAGCTTTCGAAGCAGTCCGCAAGCTCCCCCATCATCTTCGCGTTCATTGCATTCATCGAATCCGGACGGTTCAATACCAAATGGGCCAAACGCCCATCTTTTTTCAGCATAATCGTTTGATACATAAGAAAAAGACACCCCTTCGTAAAAATGAATTTGCATTCATCTTTACGTATTCGGTGTCTTTTCCGTAAATCCTTTTTTTGCTTGAATTACATGCTTTCGTAAAGGGATTGAACCGGCTTGATCAATACGCGGTTCACTTCTTCGATCATCTGGCTAAGACCCATTTCAGCTTCGAGCATAGACAAGATTTTCGGGTTTTCCTGAGCGGCTTGTGCTGTCGCTTGAGCGCCCATCATTTCTTCTTCCGTGATTTCTTCGCCCTGCTGCTGTTTTTGCTGCAAAGTCACTTGCAAATCGCGGAATTTCTTGAACAATTCGTTTGCTTCGTTGTCAGCTGTTACTTCCGCAACTGCCTGTTCGAGTTTCTGGAATTCCTCTGTTGAACGGAATGTGGATTCCAATTTGTTGATGTCGTCATAAATGTTTACTGCCATGTAAATCTCTCCTCTACCCCAAATTCAGCACCGTGACGAGCAAGCCCTGGAGTATGCCGATAAAGCCCCCAGAAATGCGCCCAGTACCGTGATCATCTTGAATTCTCTCCGTGAAATCCCGAGCACCAATTCTTCCAATCGGCTGAGCGGCAGAGAATCGACTTGCTGTTTGACCATGTTTTCCATGTCGATTTTCACGATGGTCTCTTCTAACTTCTGCTCTCCCATCTCGAATGCGAAATCCGTGATGAGAGGCGTAATATTGACACTTGTCCATTCTAACCCCCCAGGCCATGTCTCTGCAAGCGATGCGTCCAGCCTGTCGGAGATCTTTGCCTGGTCACGGACGTATTGTTTGATGGCGAGGATCATCGGTTCGGCATCGAATTCTTTCAGGAGTTCATCAGCCCGCTTGTCCTGAAGCTTTTCCCATTCGCGAAACGCCAATGTGCCAAGCAGCTCGAAGGTTTTCGGGGAGTTGAGGAATTTGATGATCTCTGATTGGGTCTTATTGGTGATCGACTGGGAATCGCCGAACAGATTATGGAGCACAGTCCCGAAACGGCCGCGCGATACCAGGAATTCATCCAATAAACTTTTCACGGTCTGGCGTCCGGCTGGAGAGGCGAAGTAATCCGTCCCCCTGCCGATCGTGTATTTGACACCAGCGAAAATCTTATCCTCTATTTCCGGCTTCCACGTTTCGGGAAGCAGTTCTCGGACGGTTTTTCCGGCAATATATGATTCGGCGGCGTCACGGTTTCTGTCCACCAAGCCATCGAGTTTCGCTTCGATTTTACGGTCGAGACCCTGTTGGTTGGCGAGGTCCAGCCATTCATTGAACGTGCGGGGCGAGGAAAACAGATGATGATCTAATTGGCGATTGAGCCAATTCTCGGTTTTTTTATGCATCGCCTCATTGAAAAAACGTTTCTTGAACGTTTCCGGCGTCAGTAAATGTTCGACAACGGTTCGGCCAAGCTGGCGCGAAAGTTCATCCCGGCGTTTCGGGATCAGACCTGGCGTAAACGGCAGGCGGAACTTGCCGATGTATTTCGCTTCATATGGCCAGAACAGCATTTTAATTGCCAAATGGTTCGTCATGCCGCCGATCAAGGCGCCAATGAACGCCATCAGCAGTAATGTCAGTAGAATATTCAACTAAGGTCACTCATTTCTTCTTTGTCTATTGCGCCGCTTGCCCTATAATGGAAAGAGACGACCAAAGGGGGATTCCGATGCTGCAGCATTTCAAATTCAAGCCGATGTTCGAGGACAGCCGGCTGCCCGGCTGGAATATCTCATTTTTTTACCGCAATGAACGCATTCGCGGCGAATATCATCCGGACGGTTCGATTATTTGGCAATCCGCTCCGCCGCAGGACGAGGAAGCCATCAAGAAGATGGTCCATGAGCTGATGCTCTATCATGTATACGACTGAAGTGCCGGGATGGTTCCGGCACTTTTTTCATTTTCGCCATGAGCCCTAGCTATATTATAAAGATAGAGCTGCATGAATCACAACAATCGCGAATTGCAGTCCCGAAAAAGAAAAAAGGGGCGGCCCCTTACCCAACGTTCTGGGTAGTGGCCATCCCTGATTGGATGCGATACATCTGGCGGTAGATGCCGCCGTGTTCCATCAATTCATCATGCGTGCCGGATTCAGCGATTTCGCCACGGTCGAGCACCAAGATGCGGTCTGCATTCTTGATGGTCGACAGACGGTGGGCGATGATGAACGTCGTCCGGCCTTTCTTCAATACATCCATCGCATGCTGGATGATTTCTTCTGTTTCCGTATCGATATTCGATGTCGCTTCGTCCAGGATCAAAATCGCCGGATCGAAAGCCAACGCCCGTGCAAATGACACCAGCTGGCGCTGCCCGGAAGAAAGCGTACTGCCTTTTTCCACGACCGGCTCATCGATGCCTTTCGGCAAATGCTTCGTGACACGCTCGCCGCCGACTGCCGCCAGTGCCGCTTGCGCTTTTTCACGGCTGACGCGTTCGTCCCCGAGCGTGATATTGGATTCGATCGTTCCCGTGAATAAATACGGGTCTTGCAAAACGATCCCCATATGTTCACGCACAGCCTGCCTCGGCAAATCCTTGACATTGACGCCGTCTATCAGAATCTGCCCTTTTGTCGTGTCGTAAAAACGGAACAGCAAGTTCATGATCGAACTTTTTCCTGATCCTGTATGGCCGACAAGTGCGATAGTCTCCCCTTGCTTCGCTTCAAATGATAGATCCTTCAAAACGTATTCCTCATCTTTATACGCAAACCAGACCTGTTCAAAGCTCACATTGCCTGCATAGCGCTCGACCCGGTCGTCGCTGACCGGTTCACCTGGGCGGTCAAGCAAGCGGAACACCCGTTCAGCTGCCACGAGTGATTGTTCCAGGCGGCTGAATTGGTTGACGATGCCGCTGATCGGATTGAACAAGCGGATGATGTAATCGACAAATGCATACAAGACGCCGACCGTCACGACCTCATTGCCGCTCATCGAGGCACTGCCGAAATACCAGATGAACAGCACGAAAATCATCGAGCGCAAGACGCCGACCATATTGTGCGAAGCGGCGGCCTCTAACACCAATAGTTTCTGCTGGAATTTGAAATGCTTATCATTGAGCTCTTCAAACTCGCCTTTCATCTGCTTCTCCCGGCGGAATGCCTGGATGATGCTCATGCCTTGGATCGATTCATTGATCATGGCATTCATCTCGCTGACTTTTTCCCGGACAATGTGGTTGAAATTCGAAGCATATTTCCGGTAAATGAGCATCCATGCATACAACAGCGGCACGAGTACGAACGCGATCGCCGCCATGCGCCAGTCCAGATAGAACAATGCTGCATAGATCCCGGCCATATACATGAAACTTGTCGCGAATTGCGCAAGCACCGTGACGAACAACTCGCGGATCGCTTCGGTGTCGTTGGTGATGCGCGCGACCACTTTCCCTGCCGGCAAATTATCGAAATAGCTGATCGGCAAGCGCTGGACATGTTCAAAGACATCGGTCCGCATTTTACGGATGACACGGTTCGCGCCTTTTTGCAGCAAGATATACTGCAGGTAACGGAACACTGCCGTGACGACCGACAAGCCGAAGAACAGCGCCAGAAGCTGTGCGATCGGCCCGAATTCGATTGCTCCGGCATCCGAGATGTGTTCATCGATGATTTCCTTGGCAATCAATGGTGCCGCCAAATCGGCAGCTACCGCGACCGCAAGGAACACCAAGCCCCAAATGATGACACGCTTGAATTGCAATGCATACTTTGTTAAACGTTTTCCTGTTCCCATCTTATTGCACCTCCCCGATTTGCTGGCGGAGGAATTGTTCATGATACCAGCCTTGTTTTGCCACTAATTTTTCGTGCGTGCCTTCCTCGATGATACGCCCGTCATCCAGCACGACAATCCAATCGGCGTGTTTGACAGCAGACAACCGGTGCGTCGTGATGATCGTCGTCTTGCCTGACCGCTCGCGTTGGATGTTCTCGATGATCTTGGCTTCCGTCTTGGCGTCGACAGCCGATAAGGAATCATCCAAAATGAGGATTTCCGGATTTTTGATGATTGCCCGCGCAATCGAGATACGCTGTTTTTGCCCTCCGGATAACGCGACGCCTTTCTCGCCCACCAGCGTCTCAAGGCCGTTCGGGAGCATCGCCAAATCCTTTTCGAAATGGGACAGCTTGATGGCTTGTGAAATTTCTTCTTCCGTCGCATCCGCTTTCCCGAACAGGATGTTCTCCAGGATCGTCCGCGAAAACAGGACATGATCCTGCGGGACATAGCCGATCCAGTCGCGCAATTGCGCCTTGCTCAGTTCATTGATTTCGATGCCATTCATCGTCAAAGATCCTTCGCCTGTCGGGTATTCCTTTAGCAGCTGTTTGACGAATGTCGTTTTGCCGCTACCCGTCTTGCCGACGATGCCGAGCGTTTGCCCGCTGTTCATCGATAAATTGATGCCTTGCAAATTGATCGATGTCGATTGCGGATACGTGAAACCGAAATCGCGGAAGCCGATGCGCTCCGGATGCCCGGTTTCTGTTGTCGTTTTCGGGTCGACGACGTCTTCTGCGTAATCCAAGGTTTCATTGACACGGTCGATCGATGCATTGCCGCGCTGCAGGATATTGATCAATTCACCGATTGCAAACATCGGCCAGACAATCATGCCGAGATAGACGTTGAAGGCGACCAAATCGCCCAAAGTCATCGTCCCTTCGGAAACCAGGAATGCCCCGTAGCCGAGGCCGATGACATAGCTGATGCCCGTCAGCACTTTCGTGACCGGCGCGAACAAGGCATCGATGCGCTCGACCGCCATGTTCTTTTCATAGACGTCCTGCGTCATGTCTTGGAATTCCTTTTCAGATGAACGTTCCTGCACATATGCCCTGACGACACGGACGCCGCCGACCGATTCCAGGACGCTATCGTTCATATCCCCGAAAGCATCTTGCGCCAAGGTGTACCGTTCATGTATTTTCTTGCCGAGCAACTGGACGACAATCGCCAGCACCGGCAACGGCAAAATCGCCAAAAAGGTCAGTTCCCACGACACCAGCATGCCCATCGCCACGACAATCGTGGCCATATACAAAGTCGAGTCGACCAGCGTCAAGATCCCGAATCCTGCCGTCTCGGAGATCGCCTTCAAATCATTGGTTGAACGGGCCATCAAGTCCCCCGTCCGGTTCTTCTCGTAAAATGTCGGTGTCATCTTGAGGAAATGCCCCATTAAGCTTGAACGCAATTGCCGCTCGATGACATACGCCCCGCCGAATAATTGGTATTGCCAAATGAAATTGATGATGTACGCCAGCACCATCGCTATCAGTAAAGCGGCGATATACTGCCACAGCAATTCACTCGTCAACTCCTGCTGGGCGATGGCGTCGATCGCCACACCGATCAGCCACGGCGGCACGATTTCGAGAATATTCGCTACAAATAAGAGCACGACTGCGATTGTATAGCGCAGCCAATTTTCTTTAAAAAACCACTTCAATTTCCATAAAACATCAAACATACATTACGCCTTCTTTCCATTTTTCAGTTTCGCTAATCGCCTTCAAGCGATTCCTTGATGATTGCTTTTTTCACATGACGCTTTTCCATAATGCTTCTCTCCCTTGATATCGATTATTTATTTAAGCAGCCAAGCTGTTTAAACCACACAAAAAGAGCGCATACCTGTTTTCAGGCATGCGCTCTTGAAAATAGGACTGGATGCACAGACCCAACCCGAATATTTCTAGTCACGAAATAATCAGCAATTGAAAATTATCGGAGAGCCTGGCAATGCTATGCAATTGATTTTTAACGCCTTCTGAATCTTTTTCATTGTCCAAACCTCCTTTTCCAAATATTTGTTAGTCCAAGAGTACCACTCGTTTTTTTGAATTGTCAAGCTATTTTGAATCAAAAATCCAATTCAGCCGAAAGTCTTACTGCCTCGCGCCATGGCCCTTGATGTACTGAAGGTTTGCGGTTGCCGTATTTGGGGGAACAAAAGAGTAACAGTAAATGGAGGCGGTGAAAGAAATGTATAGGAATATCGCAATCGCTTATGATGGGTCGGAAGGAAGCCGATTGGCACTCGACAAAGGCATGGAACTTTCCAAGATTCTTCCAGACTCCAAATTGACGGTCATCTATGTCAATGAAGAGGCACAGGAACGTACAGGCTATATGGATGTCGGGCATGCTTCCGCCCCGGTGACTTCCGCAAACGTCGACAGTTCGTATGCACAGTTCATGCCCCCGGAAATCGGGGATGAAGGCTACCGGACCCCGCCCGAAGTCGATACTGCCCGCGCTTCGGAATACTCGAAGCATATGCACAACTCCATTCAACAGCAGCTCGACGCCAAAAACACAGAAGCTTCGGTTCTGGCACTGGAAGGACCGGTCATCAAGACCATCACTGGGTTCATAGATGAGCAGAACATTGATCTTTTGATTGTCGGCAATAGCGGAAAATCCGGTTTGCAGAAGTTTTTTGTCGGTTCAGTGAGCAGCAAGTTGATTAAAGATTCCAATTGTACCGTTCTTGTGGTGAAATGATCCCCTTTGGATGTGGGCATCCCCATCCTAAAGGGGATGTTTATTTTTATGACATATTTTTGACATAATTAATTGAATATCATATATTTATCTGTTTGTTTTCCATTCCACATGGGTAAAGAATACTAATTAAACCAGCTGGAAAATAAAGAAAGGAAGAAGGGGTCAGCCATGCCGAGACATACTGTATATTTTCTATCATCACATCAACATCGCGGGCTGATGGCTGAAATTTGGGCGAGCCGCTTAATGCTGCCGGACTGGGACATCAGAAGCGCGGCATGGCACCAACCATCTTTCAACGACATTTCGATCGAAGTGCTAAAAGAGATCATCTTGGAGATCCCCCCAGTCGAGCAGCGCGTATACAACCCGGATGAAGTGAGACAGGCGGATTTGATTATCGCCCTTCATGATGCTGAATTCGAACAGGCGGATATACCTGACGATTTGCCGATGCAGAAATTAGTCCGCTGGGATATCCCGAACCCTGAAATCCGCAGTACCGACAATGACGAAAAATGGGCTTTATACCAGGAGGTTTGCGATGCCATCGCGATAAACATCAAACAAATGGAACCGATTCTGAGGTCACAGCCTACGCAATGAAAAAAAGAGAGCAAAAGCCGCCATTCAAACCGAATGGCGGCTTTTTCAAAGTGTTGAATAAATCGGTAATCTACTATCATTCAAAAAAGTGGTGGCCTTTTCGACATTTAAAAATCAAAGACCTGTCTGAGTATTTGGAGAAGCGTTTGCTCGACTCCTGTGGGACTAGCGGGTTTGAGAGACCCCGCAGGAACGAAGTGACGAGGAGGCTCGATGCCCGCCCCACGGAAAGCGAGCAATAAGCTTCGGAAAATACGTGTTCCATGAGTTTCTCGACGGCCTGAAAAAGCCGCCATCCAAACCGAATGGCGGCTTTTTCTTTATTCTTTATATAATACTGCACGTACCGGGCTTCCTTCCCCGCCGCGGATCTTCAAAGGCAATGCAGCGAGTTCGTAGACACCTGGGGCAACATCGTCCAGCACGATCCCCTCCAAGATGAAGCGCTGGTTGCGGTTCATCGCATGATGCATCGGCAGTTCCTTGCTCGTCTCAGGATCGACTGACGGCACATCGACACCGAGCAGGCGGACGCCCTGACCCTTCATCCATTCGGCGATCGCCGGGTCGAATACCGGCCAAGCTTCAGGAAACTTGGTGCGGTCTCGCCATGCGTCCGTTTTCAGCAGCACGGCACTAACGCCTTTTGCAAGCTCATCCAGATTCTCCAGCTGCACTTGCGGCTGATCCGACACGTCCATTACTTGGGCTGTCGCCAAATATACGTCAAGCGGCAACTCATCGGTCTTCAAGCCATTCTCATCGTAATGGAACGGCGCATCGATGTGGGTGCCGATATGCGTGCTCGACTTGAGTTCGCCGATATTCACCGAACCGCTTTCTTCTTTCGTGACCGATAAGCGGTAGGAAAACGGCGTATCGCCTGGCCATTCCGGGGTGGAACTGTCCAGTGCCATCGAAATGTCTATGATGGATTTTGCCATTTACGCCACCACATTTCGTTCGTTGCTGAATTCTTTATAAAGTTCGTGCTCGATAATATCCTGCAAGGTGAGCGCTACTTTCTCGACATCTTCAAAGCTCGTGTAGAAGGCGATCGGCGCAAGGCGGATGATATCCGGCGCGCGGAAATCCGGGACAATTCCCGCTTTTTTCAACGCTTTGCAGATGCGCGCCGCTTCCTTATGCGCAAGCGCGATATGGCCCCCGCGCTGTCCGTCCGCTTTTGGTGTGACATCTACCAGAGAAGGCACGAGAGCCGCAAGCCTTTCGCGCAGCATAGTCGTCAATTCCAGCGATTTTTTGCGGATCTTTTCAATCCCTGCTTCTTCGAATAATTCCAGGCTGCCAATTAGCGGCGCCATGCTGAAGATATTCGGCGTGCCGACCTGGTAAGCACCGGCCCCATCCGCTTTCGTGAAACTATGGTCCATATCGAATTGCTTTGCCTTGTCCGAACCGAACCAGCCGGCTATCCCCGGGTTCAAATCGTGATGGCGTTCGTGTAAATACAAACCTCCAGTCCCGCCTGGCCCCGAATTCATGTATTTGTAATGGCACCAGACAGCGAAATCCACGCCGTCTTCATGCAAATTATGCGGCATGGCACCTGCCGAGTGGGCCAAATCGAATCCTGCGATGATGCCTTTTTCGTGAGCGGCTTCTGTAATCTCACGGAGCGGCAGCAATTGCCCGCTCCGGTAAAGGACCGATGGCAATAACAAGACTGCGACATCCTCTTTCAATTCCGCCAACACATCTTCAAGTTCGAGCGTATAGCCGTCGCGGCTTGGTACTTTGCGCATCGCGACTGCCGGATCTTGCCCGCGCAGACGCAAATGGCTCTCTACTGCATAAATGTCAGATGGGAAGTTCAATTCATCGACCAAGATGACAAAACGCTCGTCAGTCGGCACATAGACCGTCGACAGCATCTGGTGGATATTCGACGTGATCGAGCCGGTCACCATCACTTCATGTGCTTTCGCCCCGAACAAGGGCGCCGCTTTCTCGCTCAGTGTCTCTGCCAGCGTAAACCAAGGGTGTTCGCCCTCTGTCCAGCCCTCGATGCCGAATCGTTTCCAGCTGTCCATGAGCGCAATCAGCTTTGTTTCAGCACGCTTTGACATCAGGCCGAGCGAATTCCCGTCCATATAAATCGTTCCTGGTTCTACAAAAAACTGTTCTTTGAATTTAGCCAATGGATCCTGTTGGTCTTTTTGCATTGCACTGTCCAAATCTCATCTCTCCATTCCTATAGAGCATAAGCCAGCGCGCCGAGAAGCGCCGTAATCAAGACGACTTTCCACGGAGCCAGTTTCAAATAGACTAACATTCCGAAGGCCGCAATCGCAATGGCGAAATCGACCGGCCCCTGAATGGCGGAAGTGAAAACCGGATCATATAGCGCCGCAAGCAAAATACCGACAACCCCGGCATTGATTCCCTTCAACGCCGCTTGAATGCCTGGCTTTGTACGGATGACGCTCCAAAACGGCAATGTCCCGATAACCAAGAGGAATGACGGCAGGAACATTGCGATGACGGCAATCAATACGCCTCCCGCACCATTCATTAATTGCCCCAAATAAGCAGATAAAGTAAACAAGGGTCCCGGGACAGCCTGTGCTGCTCCGTACCCGGCGATGAAGGCATCGGCCGTCATCCATTCAGGCACGACTTCACGCTCAAGCATCGGCAAGACGACATGGCCCCCGCCAAAGACGATCGCGCCGACGCGGTAGAAAATATCGAAAATCGCAAATGCGCTCGATTCGATGAACGGCCGAACAAGCGGAAAACCGATCAGTAACGCGCCGAAAATTCCCCACGCGGCGACTCCGGTTTTTTTGCCGAAGGTCAAGGCAAGCTTGACGGCATCAGGCGCTTGTTCTTTCCGGTATAAGAGAAACCCGATGACGCCTGTCAATAGAATGACCACGATCTGTGCCCAGGCGGTCGGTACCAGCAAAATGGCGATGGCTGCCCCAAAAGCGATCATCAACCGCTGCACATCCGGAGTCAGTGATTTCCCCATGCCGAGAAGCGCATGGGCGACGACCGCCACTGCAACGATCTTCAAGCCTTGCAGCCATGCGATGTCGACTGATCCGCTACTGATCAGCATGGCAAAAATCATCAAGGCGACTACAGATGGCAAAGTAAACCCGAGCCATGACAAAAAGCCTCCCATAATGCCACCGCGCAGCATGCCGATCGAGATGCCGACCTGGGAACTGGCAGGCCCAGGCAAGAATTGGCATAATGCCACCAAGTCGGCGTATGCTTTATCGTCCAACCATTTTCTTCTATGTACATATTCATCCCGGAAGTAGCCGATATGGGCAGCCGGCCCGCCAAACGAGGTTAAGCCCAGCTTGGTCGAGGCTTTCAGGATTTCCATCCAGCGTTCTTTTCGCTTCACTATCCATCTCCCTTTCTCTTTTGGATTCTTCTCTATCATAACGGTTTGCTTATATGTTTCAATATTAAATCTTTGTAAATGATTTTGACTGAATAATAAATCTTTTAAGTGGTATACTTTTAAGAACATTAATTGTTCAGTACATCCGCAACGGCCGGCGGAGATCATGTGTCACGATCTGCCAGAATCGTTGAAATCCCTTCCATTCTGATCCCAGGAGGTGCAAACTTTGCGCCCTTTCCCAACAGGTCCGGCGTAAAGGAGTCATTTGGACATTCCCATACGAATAGCGGCGATTGCCGCGTTGATTTGTTCCGCCGCATTCTTCTCTGCGTGCGAATACGCCATTGTTAATATCCGCAAGACGCGTCTCGGGGAATCCAGCGCCCATAATGAAAAGCAAGCACAAGCGGCCATGAAAATCGCTGGCCAGGCCGATATGTACCTGTTCGCCTGCCAAGTAGGCATCGCCCTGTCGGTGCTTGGGCTCGGTTGGGTGGGCCATGCGCTCGTCCAGGAAGCGTTTCAGCCCTTTGCCGTGAATCTCGGTCTGCCGGCAGCAAGTGCTGGCTGGATAAGTTTTCTACTCGCTTTTTTGGGGATAAGCTTACTATTGGTAGTATTCGGTGAGCTGTTTCCGAAGACTTTCGCTATCCGCAATCCGGAACGCACCATCTTGACGTTCGCCCGGCCGCTTGTTGTCGCTTACTGGATTTTGTCCCCGCCCCTTTTCCTGTTCAGTACCATCGCCCGCATGATTTCGGCATTGTTCGGCATTAAAAAATTATCCCCCCGTGAAATGGGCCATACCGAGGAAGAATTGAAACTGCTGTTATCCGATAGCCTGAAAAGTGGTGAAATCAATGCATCCGAATACGATTACGTCAACCGCATCTTCGAATTCGATGAGCGCATCGCCAAAGAAATCATGGTGCCGCGCATGGAGATGAGCACGATCACCCATGACTTGAACTTGCGCGAGGTATTTGCACTGGAGGGCATCGAGCAATACACGCGCTATCCGGTTACGGACGGCGATAAAGACCATGTCCTTGGGGTCGTCAATATGAAGCATCTGTTAAGTGCGTATGTAAAGAAACCGGAAATTGAGGAGTTGCCGGTCTCCGCTTTCATCCAGCCCGTCATTCAAGTCATCGAAACGATGCCGGTCAGCGAATTGTTGCTGAAAACACAGCGAGAGCGTATCCACATGGCCATTTTGCGCGATGAATACGGGGGCACTTCAGGACTTGTGACCATCGAAGACATACTCGAAGAAATCGTCGGTGATATCCAGGATGAATTCGATATAAATGAAACTCCCGATGTCCAAAAGTTGGGAGAGCACCATTATATTTTCAATGCCAAATTATTGCTCCATACCGTAAACGCCATTCTTGGGATTGACATCGACGAGGAAGACATCGATACTATTGGGGGATGGTTCATGGATATGCATTTTGATGCAGTCGAAGGCCAGAAAATCATTGAACAAGGATACGAATTCCGTATCCAGGAAGTCGAAGGCCATCATATCCTTTATTTAGAAGTTCAAAAGGCACCGGCTGATGATCTTCCTGTATAAGATGTTTACAATACGGCCCTCTCTGGAGGGTCGTTTCCGTTTTCCCACAATCCAAGCTGGAGATGAATGACAATGGAATTATACGATAACCTTCGCAAAGGAGAAAAAGGCGCCTGGCTCAGTATAGGAGCTTACTTGTTTTTAAGTGCCATCAAACTCGGCGTCGGGTTTTGGGGCGGCTCGGAAGCATTGAAGGCGGATGGCCTGAACAATGTCACCGACATCGTCGCTTCGGTCGCGGTGCTGATCGGCTTGCGGATCTCCCAGAAGCCCCCGGATGACAACCACCATTACGGCCATTTGAAAGCAGAGACGATCGCTTCCCTTTTGGCTTCGTTCATCATGGCGGTCATCGGCCTGCAAGTCCTGCTGAATTCGGTGAAGACGGTGTTCAACCCAGCTACGGAATCCCCTTCCCCACTGACCGCTGTGGTCGCTTTTTTTTCGGCAGCTGTCATGTATGGCGTTTACCGCTATAACTTGAAGTTGGGCCAGGAAATCAACAGTTCAGCCGTCCGTGCCGCCGCTTACGATAACCGCTCGGATGCGCTTGTCAGCATCGGCGCCGGAATCGGCATTACCGGCGCCATCTTCGGCGCTCCGCTGATTGATTCGATCACCGCATTTCTTGTCGGGTTGATCATCATCAAGACGGCTTTGGACATTTTTCGCGAGTCGGTGTTGACCTTGACCGATGCGTTCGATGAGGAATCCGTCGAATCGCTTTCTGTCTTGATCCGGCGCGTGCCGGGCGTACTCGAATTGCGTGATTTCAAAGGGCGTACCCACGGGAATGTCATGTTCATCGATTTGACCGTCAGCGTGGCGCCTTATTTGAATGTGGTCGAAAGCCATTGGATCACCGAAGAAATCGAACGGAAAATCCAGAAAGTGAAACCGAGTTGCGTCGTCCTCGTACATATAGAGCCAGATTACTCGATAGGGGAGGACGAAGAAGATGGTTGATTTTTACGACCAGAAAAAAATTATTTTGGTTACGTTCGGCATCATACTGCTCATTTCCGCTATATTTATTCCAGCTGCCGTGTTCTATCCGGCAAAAGTCGTCACCATTACACAGGAAGCCGAAGTCGTGGGCACGTCGTTCTGGTCACTCGTGCTCGGCAGTGCGGGCATTGTCTTGCTGGCAGCCGCATTGTTCATCGCAGCACTGATCGAGCAGCCGTTGAAATCCTGGCTCTTGTCGGGCGCTGTCGCCGTCATGGGGCTCGTGTCGATCGCCTTTTCACTCGGGGATTATTACTATATGACCCATGATGGCTTCACCTATAATCCGCCCCTGTCTTTCAACTCCTCTACGTATACATGGGAGGAGTTTGAAAAAGTGGAAGAACGCCTTCAAAAAGAAAATGGAACCAGCTCAATCGAATCGGTCGCCTATTATTTCCGTGATGGCCACATGGTCGAGTTCTCCAGTGGAAGGATTTTTGAAATGCACAACTCCCTGGCCCGCCGAGTCGAAGCGGCGGGAGGCGAATTCAACCGGATTCAAGCTCCATAAACGGCAAAAACGCCTGATCTGTTAGCATCAGGCGTTTTTGTCTGGATTTTTTTATTCTGCCCGCTCGCCTGGCAAGGATGCGAGGCGGATCCCATGTTCGACGAATAAGGAGGCAATCCCATGGCGGATCCGGCTCTCGAGCTTGTCTTTCATTTCGACATTGAGCACGCGCGCCTCCACTTGGAAATCCATCGAGGAATTGCGGAAATCAATGAACTGGGCGTCGGGCTTTTCATCGGGCACGCCTTCGATTTCCATGATCTCGCGTTCCGCTGCCTGCACCAATAAATCTCCCACCAATTCCGTATCGCAACCGTACTCGACACTGACCACGACCCGCGCGAACAGCCTCGCTCCCGAACGGTTCTTGACGATCTGTTCGATAAAATACTGGTTCGGCACGACAAGGGTCCCATCTTTCGTAGTTTCGACAATCGTCGAGCGCAGCTTGATTTTTGTGATGCGCCCAATTTTCTTGTCGATCTCGACCATTTCCCCCACTTCCATCGGCCGTTCGAATAAAATGATAATGCCCGATACAAAGTTCGCGGCAATATTGCGGACACCGAAACCGATGCCGATCCCGAGCACACTGAAGACAACGCCCACTGCACGCAGATCCAGCCCGACGATCGTGAAGCTGACCGCAATGGCCATAAACATCACAGCATAATAAATGAGCCGGTTGATCGTATAGCTCATGCCCAGATCCACATCGAACTGGCCATAGACATAAGGCATGACAAAGCGATTGAATGCCTTGACGACACGGCTCGAAAACGTGACAATCATGACGGCAACGACAACCAACAACACGGAGACCCCGACTCCTTCTGTTTCATAAAAGGGTGTCGTCAACCACTCCTCCTGCCAGAAATAGAACAGGAACAGCAAAATGCTGCCGTAAAAAGCGACCCAATTCAGAACATCTTCGAGAATGGGGTAAATCCGCTCCTGATAGCCATCATGCGTTAAAATCCGTTTCAGCACGGCTTGGGCAATCCATTTTCCGATGAGTATCAATAATAGATAAAGGAAAAACATGAAAAACTCCATGACGGTCAAGTCCCTCAATATGTCGATGCCTTCAAATAATTGCTGGTTCTGCATAATTCCCTCCTGTTCCTATAGCTGCTGGTCCTGTCCCCGGTCACGCCGGTAATCGCTGAGCAAGACCGGGCGGCGGTCCATCGCTTGTGCCAGCCTATCCAGCTTCCCTTGGATATAACGGCGGTCAAGCCGTTTGAAAGATGCCTCCTCCACGTGCTCGAGAACGTACAGCTGTGTTCCCCAAATGGCCTCGTGATGCGACGGACTGGATAATTGCGCAGCGTTTGTCAGTGATTCAAGGATAGCGGCCACGACCGATACATCCTCTTTTCCGTAATGGATCAATTGATGGAACGTCAGGTAAAGAAAATGCGGGAATGTGAAGAATGGATAGCGCACTCGGTCTTTTTGCTCTTCGTCACGGATCGTGAGGGTGCCGGTTTCAAGATGGCTTAATTTTCCGAGCAGCCGTCCAACCCGGATGATGATGCCATTCGCCGTATTCGGGTCGTTGATGCCCGGGGAGATTGCCCGCAGCGCCACTTCAACCATTTTCTGAATGGCGAAATCAAGGTCCTGATCAGTTGTCCGCTCCGTGCCGATTGTGATAAAGCGCCGAAGATCGAGATCTTCTTGCTGGCGTTGGTAGACACGGAACAATGGTGTATTCTCGTGGACATACGAACCGATGCCGTGAAGAATTTCAACTTCCAGCTCGTGCTCTACTGCATACCCTGTCAATTTGTCAAAATACAGGAATTGGATATATCCATCAGTTCCGGCAAGGATTGTTTCGGCAAAACCATCGGGATTCCACTGGGTTTCCAGTTCCATTTCCTGCTGCTGTTTGTCGCTATACGTGCCAATGATGCGTTCAGCATCCTTTTCAAGCTCATCGATCAATTTCTCTACCTGCACATGCGTTGCAATATGATGGATAAAATACGCAAACGTCGACAGGCATAGAAACGCGATGAGAATCCCGACAAATGTCGAAATGACGTCATGCGTATAAAGCGCATCGCGCATGAACAATAACGACAGCGTGTTATAGATAAAACCGCCCAAAAAGACGCCGAGCACCCGCCAGGTCAGGCGGTCATGCACAAAGTTCTTCAAGGTCCTCGGGGAAAACTGGGATGAATACATCGTCAGCACGACGAGAATCGTGGAAAATGTAAAAGTCGTCATCGTCAATAGCGCACCGGCGAGCGCACCCATGATCGTCTGGGCCAATTCCACATTGGTCAATAAGATATCGGGGATGAATTCACGGTATTGCCGGACAAGCAATAGATCCACATAGAAAAAACCGATCGATAATAAGACAGCGAGGATGCTGTAAAAAGCTGGCGTCACCCATAATTTTTCACGCCAATTGTAATAAACCTTCTTCATGACTTCCCCCCTAAAACCAGTTGTTTGTTTTCCTGTTCCCCTATTCCAATTTAGGCAAACGCCGGTGCTGCGGGACTCTGGACGTATCCGCTGTAGTTGAATCCTCCTCCGGGATAAATGTTCATGAAGAAACACCATTGTCGAAATACTCTCAAAAAAAACATTGACCGCAGCTTCATTTGCCTTTATCATTATCTTAACTAATAGAAAGAGGTGAGGCATTATGGTGACGATTTCAGTTCGTGCAACCCGTAACTTAATGATGTTTGCTGTGATGTCTCCCTCTGTGTATCGCTGACGATACGCTTCTTTCCTATGCGCGGGGACCATGGCAAGCATGATTGCCATGGTCTTTTATTATGCGTTTTTATAGGAGGAAACTACATTGTCAATTATCGAACAGTACGGATGGAATGAATCATTCGCACAATCATTGCCTGAACAGAAAATCCCAGGCCGCGTCATTCTCGAACACAAAAGCGGTTACCGCGTCATGACCGATTTTGGTGAATGGCCAGCCACTTTATCTGGAAATTATCGCCATAGCCACAGCCGCGACGAATTCCCAAGCGTCGGGGACTGGGTGGCGCTAGAGCAAATGCCCGGCGAAGACAAAGGCATCATCCACCAGCTATTGCCAAGAAGTTCGCGCTTCACCCGAAAAGCAGCCGGGGAAACGTCCGAGATGCAGACCATCGCCGTCAATCTCGACTACGTCTTCTTGGTCATGTCACTCAATCACGACTTTAATGTCCGGCGCCTTGAACGGTATCTCGTCGCTGCTTGGGATTCCGGTGCCATGCCGGTCGTCGTGCTAACGAAAAGCGACCAATGCGAAGACCCTGCAATTTACTTGAAAGAAGTCGCTGCTACCGCGTTCGGCGTCGACGCATTTGCCGTTTCAGCTCTGACCGGAGCTGGCATGGAAGCCTTTGGTCGCTATTTAACTGGCGGCAAAACCGGCGCGCTGCTCGGTTCGTCCGGTGTCGGAAAATCCTCGCTCATCAACGCCTTGACCGATAGCGAGAAAATGGCGGTACAGGACATCCGCGAAGACGACAGCAAAGGGCGGCACACGACGACCCACCGCGAACTCGTGCTGCTGCCGGGCGGCGGTTTATTGATCGACACGCCGGGCATGCGCGAATTCCAGCTGGCCGATTCTGCCGACGGCCTGGAAACAAGCTTCCAGGACATCACTAGCTTCGCTGCTGAATGCCGGTTCCGTGATTGCAGCCACCAGCAAGAACCCGGGTGCCGCATCCAATCGGCACTCGCTTCGGGTGAATTGCCGGAAGAGCGCTATGCAAGCTACTTGAAATTGCTGCGTGAGCTCGACTATATCGAACGGAAAAGCGATCTCGCCAAACAACAGGCAGAACGCGCGGTATGGAAACAGCGCACGAAAGAATACCGCAGCCGCCCTGTCAAAAAAAGATAAAAGACTGCCGGATGGAAAATCCGGCAGTCTTTTTCTAGTTCTATTCAATTGGCGTATTCCGTCAATCCGTGCTTGACGGCGTAAAGCGCCGCTTGCGTCCGGTCCTGGACTTCAAGCTTGATGAAGATATTGGAGATATGCGTCTTCACCGTCTTCTCCGTGACGAACAAAGCAGACGCCACTTCCCGGTTGCTTTTCCCTTTGGTCAATTCGGCGAGCACTTCCGCTTCCCTTGGGGTCAAGGGATGCAACACATGCGGCGGCGGGTCTTCCGGCGCTTTCGCCAGCTCCGACGAAGCTTTCGGATGCAGCGTGTTCTCCCCGCGCATCAAGCTGCGCAGCGATTCCACCAATTCATCCGGCTCGATATCTTTCAGCTGATAACCGGCAGCACCCGCTTCGATCGCCGGCAGGATATGGTCGCGGTCGGAAAAGCTCGTGAGCATCAAGACGATCATATCCGGATAAGACTCCTTGATTTTCCTTGTGGCCTGGATGCCATCCATTTCCGGCATGACCAGATCCATCAAGACGATATCGGGCTGCAGCTCGCCTGCCATTTCGACAGCTTCGATGCCATTTGCAGCCTCCCCGACTACTTCAATGTCTTTTTGCGTTTTCAGGAAAAACAACAACCCTCTTCTAACTACGTGATGATCATCCGCAATCAATACTCTCATCTTGCCACTCCTTTAATACGGAATCCGGACCAGGATTTCCGTTCCTTTGCTTAATTCGCTGGACCAGTCAGCGGTGCCGCCCTCTGCTTTCGCCCGGTCGCGAATGCTTTGTATGCCGATCGACGGGATTGCGCCGTGTGCAAGGGAAAAGCCGAGCCCTTCGTCTTTGATGACCAATAAGACATCTGTCGGTGTGACCGTTACGTAAATTTGGGCAGCGCTCGTGCCCGCATGCTTGCGCACATTATTTAGCGCTTCCTGCGCGATGCGGAATAAAGTTTCTTCCGTTCGCGACGGCAATTGGATGACACCGGTCACTTTCGTTTCCATCGATAGCCCGAGCATTTCCCCGTAGGCTTTGATGGCATCGATCAAACCGCTCTCCAGCCCTTTCGGCCGCAATTGCCAGATCAATGCCCTCATTTCATTGAGCGCTTCCTGGCTGAGATGCTGTATATCGCGGAACGTGCTTTTTTGCGCTTCGTCTTCCGCCATTTCGATGCCGCCTCTTGCCGTCAATGTGACTGAGAACAAGAGTTGATTGACTGAATCGTGCAAATCCCGCGCGAGCCGATTGCGTTCTTTGACGAGTGCCAGCTCTTGTTCTTGTTTGGTCAGGACGATGCGCTTGATGGCGGAACCTATCTGGAAAGCGACCGATTCCAATAAAGCCAATTCGTCTTTTGAAAAGCGCACCGTATCGGCCGCAGCGATGTTGAGCAAGCCGAATCTTTCCTTGCCGGATTGCAGGGGCACGGTCGCGTGATGCGAAATATTGCCGATTTTTCCGTGCGCTGCTTTGGCGTTTTCGATGCGCTGGCAGGCGATGATGTTCGAGGCTTTATCCAAATCGCCGTCATGATAGCGTTTTACACACCAGCAGCCGCCTTTCGTCAAATGGCGGCAGTCGCGTTCCTCGAGGGCATCCGGCAAATTGGCTTGTGCCACGAGCCTGTGCTTGCCTTTTTCATCGATGAAAAAGATCCACGCCGTTTCAAAATTGGAGTTTTGCAGCAGCTTATCGATCGCCCCGCCGAGCATGCGCTCCATATTCGTTTCTTCGTTCAACAACTCTGCGATCTCTTTCAATAAGATGACGTCTGAATGCTGTTCAGGCACCATTGGGCTGATCCCTCCTAATTGCTATTGTACCGCCAAGCACTGGCGCTTGCCTCATTCTTTCGAATGAAAAAGCTCCCTCTATGGGGAGCTTTTTTCATTGGTTTGCAACGATGTCGAGAAACGATTCTTTCAGTAGTTCAAGTTTTTCGTCGCTTTCCTGCTGGGTGGCTGCTTTGACGCCGAAATAGTATTTCACTTTCGGCTCGGTGCCGCTCGGGCGCACGCAAACCCACGAGCCATCCGATAGGAAGTATTTCAGGACATTCGATTTTGGCAAGACGATCGTTTCGCTCGTACCCATATCGACAAGTGTCCGTGTCCGGCTGTCGTAGTCTTCGATTTTTGCCACTGCAATGCCGGCAATGGATTGGGGCGGTGCCGCGCGCAAGCCGTCGAGTAGCTGGGTGATTTCCCGTGCCCCTTCGATGCCTTTTTTGGTTACGGAGACGAGCAATTCACGGTAGAAGCCGTGGCGTTCGTACAATTCATTCAAGACACCGTACAGGTTCTTGCCTTGCTTCTTATAGAAGGCAGCCGCTTCGACCAATAGCAATGTCGCTTGAACCGCGTCTTTATCGCGTGCGAAATCGCGGATCAAATAGCCGTAGCTTTCTTCGTAGCCGAACAGGAACGTGAATTCATGCCGGGCATCGTTTTCACGCAATTTCTCACCGATGAATTTAAAGCCTGTCAACACATCTTCGCTCTCTACGCCGTAGCTTCTAGCGACCGCTTCCCCGAATCCGGAAGTGACGATGGTCTTGAAGATACGCCCATCTTCCGGCAGTTCACCTTTGGCTTTTTTCTGGCCCAATAAATACTCCAGCAAGATGCCGCCGGTTTGGTTGCCCGTCAGCAATTCGTATTGCGTCCCGGTCCAAACCGCCGCGCCAACGCGGTCGCCGTCCGGGTCGATGGCAATCAATAGGTCTGCGGTCTGCTCTTCGCCGTATTTCCGGGCGAGGTCGAATGCCGATGATTCTTCCGGGTTCGGCGACTCCACCGTCGGGAATTCACCGTCCGGCGCCATTTGTTCTTCGACGTAAGTGACACCGCTATAGCCGGCTTCATCAAAAACTCGGCGAACGGTCGCGCCAGACGCCCCATGCAGCGGGGTGAAGACGACGCTGATCGGCTCAACGCTTGTTTCCTGCACCGCCAGGACTTGGTCGATATAGGCGCGGTCGAGCTCTTCGCCGAGAATTTCCAGCAAGCCCGAATCAAACTCTTTGTTTTGGATTGCCAGTTCGTCTTCGACACGGCTGACAAATCCGATGACCTGGTCCGCCGTCTCCAAATCCAATTGCGCGCCGTCTTCCCCATAAACTTTATAGCCGTTGTATTCCGGCGGGTTGTGGCTTGCGGTGATGACGATGCCCATGAAGGCATTCAACTTGCGCACCGTGAACGATAATTGCGGTGTCGTGCGCGCCGCTTCATACACATAAGCACGGATGCCCGCTGCCGCAAATGTGCGCGCCGCTTCTTCGGCAAATTCCGGCGACATGCGGCGGCTGTCGAAAGCGATCGCCACGCCGCGTCCCATCGCTTCTTTCCCGAAGCTCTCGATGTAATCGGCAATCCCTTTCGATGCTTTCCTGACGGTATAGACGTTCATGCGGTTCGTGCCCGGCCCGATTTCGCCGCGCATGCCCCCTGTTCCGAACACCAAATCCTGATAGAACGCATCTTCCGCCAATTGTTCATCTTCCGCTAGTAATTGCAGCTGCTGTTTCGTGTCCGCATCCAGCCCCTCGTGCCCGAGCCATTTTTGCATTCGCTGTTTCCATGTCATGGTCCATCCCTCCAATTACTTACCAGTTTACCAAATTTTCCGCAAAAAAGCCGCCCCGATCCGGAGCGGCTGGAGTTAATCTTGTTTATATTCAACGCGGTAAACGTCGTGGCGGCGGTCCTTCAATTGCTTGACGGTGCCGTCCTGGCGCTGGCGCCTAAGGATTTCGAGATCGACATCGCCGATCAGCACCATCTCCAAGTTCGGATTGGTTTCCCCGACGATGCCATCGCGCGCGAATTCGAAATCGCTTGGTGCGAAAATGCCGGACTGGGCATACTGGATGTCCATGTTTTCCGTTTGCGGCAAGTTGCCGACCGTTCCCGAGATGACCGTGTAGATCTGGTTCTCGACTGCGCGGGCCTGTGCACAGTAGCGCACGCGTAAATAGCCTTGGCGGTCTTCCGTGCAGAATGGCGAGAAGATGATGTTGGCACCCATATCGGTGGCAATGCGGGCCAATTCCGGGAATTCGATATCGTAGCAGATCTGGATGGCGATCTTGCCGCAATCCGTATCGAATACCCGCACCGAATCGCCGGCCGAGATGCCCCACCATTTGCGTTCGTTCGGCGTGATGTGGATTTTGTATTGTTTATCGATGGATCCGTCGCGGCGGAACAAATACGCGATGTTGTAGATCTCGTCGTCCTCTTCCTTGACGAAGTGGGATCCGCCGATGATGTTGACGTTATAGCGCACGGCGAGATCGGTGAACAGTTCGATGTATTGCGGCGTGAATTCCGTCAGCTTGCGGACGGCCTGGCTCGGCGATGGTTCATTCAGGAACGACATCAATTGCGTCGTGAAGATTTCCGGGAACACGACAAAATCCGAATGCGCATCCGATGCCACGTCGACAAAGTACTCGACCTGGTTCGCCAAATCGTCGAATGAATTGATGGCACGCATCAAATACTGGACGACACAGATCCGCACCGGCAAACTTGTCTTGAAATGGCGCTTCGAGATCGGTTTATAATCGACATTATTCCATTCCATGAGCGTCGCGTATTTTCCCGATGCCTTGTCGTCCTTCAAATAGCCGGGGTTGATGCGCATCAGCTGGAAGCCGTTCATCAGCTGGAACGTCAATACCGGGTCATAGATTTTATGGCGCGATACCGCATCCACATATTCGCGCGGCGACATTTCATCTGCGTATTTATGGTAGTTCGGGATGCGCCCGCCGATGATGATCGATTTCAGGTTCAATTCACGCGCCAATTCTTTGCGTGCTTCATATAAACGCTGCCCGACCTGCATGCGGCGATATTCAGGATGCACCATTACCTCGATGCCGTACATATTATAGCCATCCTGGTTATGGTTCGTTATATAGCCGCCGTCCGTGACATCATCCCACGTATGGCGGTCGTCGTATTCATCGAAATTGATCAAAAGGCTCGAGCAGGAACCGATCACTTTGCCGTCAAGTTCAGCGACGATCTGCCCTTGCGCAAAAACGCCTAAATGGCTTCTGAGCTGTTCTTCTTTCCAAGGTTCCATGCCCGGAAAGCAAAGCTGCTGCATTTCCAGAATGGCAGGTATGTCGGCATAGCTCATCTCACGGATGATCATGCTTTTTTCAAAATGGGATAAATCGAATTGTTCTGCCACGTTACCGCGCTCCTTCACAAAAGTTTCAAAGTTAATTATAGCCCATCCGCCCGGTTGTTGATATTATTTTACTTGTATGGTGTTAAGAATTATACTTCAAAAGGAAAGCTTTCCGGAAAAGAGGGACAAAAGATGACGAAGCGTCAAGAAAACAGCTTACTGTTCATGTGGGCGGTGTCCCTGGTTGCGACACTTGGCTCGCTGTATTTTTCCCAAGTTCGCGGATATATCCCGTGCGAACTGTGCTGGGTGCAGCGCATCTTCATGTATCCCCTCGTCTTTGTGCTCGGCGTTGCCTATGTGCAGAAAAACCCGCGCATCGCAATGACGTCGCTCGTCTTGTCCGTTGTCGGCGGCTCTGTTTCGCTGTATCATTACGGTATACAGAAACTTAAGTTTTTGTCCGATTCCGCACCGTCATGCGGGCAAGTCCCGTGCACAGGGGAATATATCAATTACCTCGGATTCATCACCATCCCGTTCCTGGCGCTCATCGCCTTCGCCTTGATTGCCGGAACGAGTGTATATCTGTGGAAATCATTGAAGGAGGAACAATAAGATGAAAAAACTGCTGATTATCGCAGGCGTTGTTCTTGCCATCTTTGCTTTGATCGTCTTCTTGACCAATCAATCGCAGGATGAAAAACTGGCAAACAACCCATACGGCACGGACGATTTGAACCCGGCCACCATCGATCAGCTCGATGACGAAAATTACCAGAACATCGCATTGCCGGAGGAAGTGGACGAACAGATCCAAAGCGGCGATCCGACGACTGTCTATTTCTTCAGCCCGACATGCCAGTACTGCCAGCAGACCACTCCGGTCTTGATGCCGGTTGCCGACGATATGGACGTTGAAGTGCTTCAATACAACCTGCTCGAGTTTGAGCAAGGCTGGTCCGACTATGCACTTGAAGCGACACCGACCCTTGTCCATTACGAAGATGGGCAGGAAGTTGCCCGCTGGACAGGCGCACAGCCGAAAGAGAATATCGAACAATTTTTCTCAGAAGTTGTAAAAAAATAAACTGAAACGGGATCATGTGCCGCGCGCATGGTCCCGTTTTTATGGAGGACTGTATAATGAATTGGACTTACAAAATACCGGAACAGGGAATGACCGTCACGGACCTATTGAAAACCGAATGGGGCCTCGGCAAAAAGACCGTACACGAACTGCGCATGGAAAAAGGCGTTCGCCTGGCCGATGGCACAGAACCGCGCTGGCAAGAACCGCTCGATAAAGGGACGGAACTGACCGTTACTACACCTGAAGCCGAGTCGCCGTACCGGCCAAACCCATCGATCGAACCTGAAATTTTATTCGAAGACGAACACTTCATCATCGCTAATAAACCAAAAGGGCTCGCCACCCACCCGAACGATAACCACCAGGACGATACATTCATCAACGGATTGATCGCCTACGTCCAGCAATCCGGCGGTTCGTATATCGAGCACATCCACCGGCTGGACCAGGGCACTTCCGGCGTCTTGCTATTGGCCAAACACCCGATCGCCAAAAACGTCATGGACCGGATGGTCGAACAAAAGCTGGTCCAGCGCGAATACGAAGCGCTCGTTAAAGGCCTCGTCCGCGGGCAATCCGGGACGCTCGATTTCCCGCTCGGCCGCGACCGCCACCACGCGACGCGACGCCGTGTATCGCCGAACGGGCAAAGCGCCGTCACCCATTACCAGGTCATCAACCGGGCAGACGGCCGCTCGCTGCTCCATTTGACGTTGGATACCGGGCGCACGCATCAAATCCGGGCGCACCTGTCACACGTCAAGCACCCGATCATCGGCGATGAATTGTACGGAGGGCCGCCGACTGAAGACGGCGAATACTTCCTGCACGCATTCCGCATCGCATTTCTTCACCCATTCACCGGGCAGCAAATCGATATCGAATCAAAACAATAACAAAAAGGCCAGCGAATGGGTTCGCTGGCCTTTTTTATTAAACCTTGATTTCGTCCGGATGGGTGCCACTCCGCCAATCCTGGTTAAGCGCTGAAATCTGTTTCATCTCTTCTTCACTTAATTCAAAATCAAACACATCGGCATTCTCAACAATGCGCGACGGCGTCACCGATTTCGGGATGACGATCAAGTCATTCTGGAGATGCCAGCGAATAATCGTCTGTGCAATGGATTTCCCGTGCTTTTCCCCGATCTCAGACAGCACAGGATCTTCGAGCAGGCGCCCTCTCGCAAGCGGCGACCAGGAAGTGACCGCAATGTCTTGTGCCGCGCAAAATTCGCGCAGCGGCTCCTGCGTCAATTGCGGATGCAGTTCGATCTGGTTGACCACCGGCTTCGTATTGGCCTTGGCCAAGATTTTCTCCAGATGATGCTGCTGGTGATTCGATACACCGGCAGCACGAATCAACTTTTCGTCATACAAGCGCTCGATCGCCCGGTACGTTTCCTCGAACGTGTTAGGGATCGCCCAATGGGTCAGATACAGATCCAAATAATCCATATCCAGCCGTTTCAATGAAGCTTCGAACGCCCGCAAAGTCTGGTCATAGCCCTGGTCGGTATTCCACACTTTCGATGTGATGAACAGTTTTTCGCGCGGCACACCGCCTGCACGAACTGCTTCGCCGACCTCTGCTTCATTCTCATATACGGAAGCGGTATCGATCGCTTGATAGCCTGTTTGGATCGCTTTTACCATCGCCTCGACCGCAGCTTCCTTATCGGTCATCTTGTAGACGCCAAGGCCAAAACGCGGCATTTTCACTCCATTATGTAAGGTCTTTGTTGATTCAATCGTCAGATTCATAAAATTCTCCTCCTATTCTTTTTCATTGTACAAATAGTCAAAAGGAATTTCGACTATTCGCTACCAGATTGCGAAAAGCTCTTGCATCCGATATTAAAAACGAATATTATTAAACATGTTGTTTAAAACGTTCGTGTTTATAAGGAGGATATTCCATGTTTCAGTTAAAAGAACACGGAACTGACGTCAGAACCGAGATCACTGCCGGTATGACAACATTTTTGACGATGGCATATATTGTCATCGTCAACCCGGTGATTTTAGGTGCTGCCGGCGTTCCGTTCGACCAGGTGTTTCTTGCCACCATCATCGCAGCAGTCATCGGTACATTATGGATGGCACTTCTCGCCAATTACCCGATCGCCATCGCGCCCGGAATGGGGCTTAACGCATATTTCACTTCCATGGTGCTCGCTTCTGACGGCGCCATTGACTATACGACTGCTTTTGCCGCAGTCTTCGTTTCGGGATTGCTGTTTGTCGCATTGTCTTTGACCTCGATGCGCAAAATCTTGATTGAAGCCATTCCGGAAAACTTGAAACACGCCATTACGGCAGGCATCGGCTTGTTCATTGCCTTCATCGGCATGCGCCTTAGCGGCTTGATCGTCGCCAATGAAGCGAATCTCGTGGGGCTCGGTGATTTGACTTCGCCGCCTGTCGCATTGACGCTCGCAGGGCTTGCCATTACGCTCATCTTCATGTCCTTAAACATTCATGGCGGGATTTTCTTCGGAATGATCGCAACCGGCATCATTGCCTTTTTCACCGGGCAATTGAAGTTTACGGAAGGCTTCATGAAGTTGCCGTCGCTTCCGGAAGGCATCATCGTATGGAATCCAGTTGAAGCATTCCTGCTCGTCGCCGAATTCGGGCTATACGGAGTCGTGTTCTCGTTTTTGCTCGTCACGCTTTTCGATACGACCGGCACGATGATCGGTGTCGCAAAGCAAGCAGGTCTCATGAAAGACAATAAAATGCCGCGCGTGCGCCAGGCGCTTCTTGCCGATTCGGTCGCCGCCAGTGCAGGCGCTATGGTCGGCACAAGCCCGACCAGCGCTTATGTCGAATCTTCTGCTGGCGTCGCTGCTGGCGGACGCACAGGGCTCACGACTTTGACCGTCGCCATCCTGTTCATTGCCGCTGCCTTTTTCGGTCCGCTCGTCGGCTCTCTTTCGGGAGTCGCCGCCATCACTGCTCCCGCTTTGATCATTGTCGGCAGCTTGATGATCGGGGCAGTCAAACAAATCGAATGGGAAAAATTCGATGAAGCGTTTCCCGCATTCTTGATCGTACTGGCCATGCCGCTCACCTCAAGCATCGCAACTGGCATCGCACTCGGATTCATTTCTTACCCGCTGATGAAAATCTTCAAGGGCAAATGGAAATCTGTCCACCCGATTCTCTATATTTTCGCTGTGCTGTTCACGATCCAGATTCTCATCGCACCGCATTAAAAAGATCCCCCTCACAAATTGTGCGGGGGATTGTTTATGTTCTGACGCATAGGCAGTTTCGGGTAATGAAACAGGCTGCCTTCAAGCTTGCCATGCAAAAAAGCACCGGCTGCCCGATGCTTGTTCCATTAGATTCTAGCTGAACGCCCGGACATGGCTGCTGAAAGCAACAGTACGATCGCTGTCAACAAATGCAGCGCCCATCCGATCAACGGAATCCAAGCGAGCGCACTTGTGATGATGCCCAGAATCGAGCCGAACTTCGGTGAATATTCCTTGAAGCAGAAAAACAACGTAATCGCATGTAACACGAACATGATGCCGAGCGGTGCGTAGCCTGCAGAAATGACAAATCCGCCCCCGATGAACGGAATGGCCAGAAATGCCTCCGCAAGGCCTGTAATCCAAAGCAGTGCAACGGATGTCTTCATTCTCATATCGGTTCATCCCTTCCTTTTGTTCCTACCCCTATATACGCGTCACGTCCAAAAAGGTTTCAAGTTTTTCGGATGGACGGAAAATGTCCATATTTTCGAGCGGGTTCCATATTTCATTTTTCCCGATGGTACGCTATACTAAACACAGATGCAAATTTCAAGGAGGTCGTCATTCATGAACTTGATCTTAATCTTGGGGATTTGTGTATCGTTTTTGGTAGCTATCTTCACTGCTGGATACGATGACAAACCAGGCACAGACAAAAGACAATAACGTGAAATGCAAAAGGACAGCGCCCATGCGCCGTCCTTTTTTGTCGTTCATTTCAAATTCGGGAAATCCTGTTGGCGCAGTGCTTCATACATCAGGATCGCCGCCGTGTTCGACAAATTGAGTGAACGGATATGTTCATTCATCGGGATGCGCAAACAACGGTCTAAGTTCGCATCAATCAATTCCCTCGGCAAGCCTTTCGTCTCCTGACCGAAGACGAAGAAATAATCTTCCTCCGTATCCGAAAAATCGAACGAGCTGTAGGTCTTCGTGCCGAATTTCGTGATGTAATGGTATTTGCCGTCAGGATAGGCTGTAAACAATTCATCGAGGCCATCATGGTAATGAATGTCCACGTGCTCCCAATAATCGAGCCCCGCCCGTTTGAGCATTTTATCGTCCGTCGAAAATCCGAGCGGCTTGATCAAATGAAGGCTGACGCCTGTTCCCGCACATGAGCGTGCGATGTTTCCGGTATTTGCCGGAATTAATGGTTGATATAACACGATGTGTATTCCCAAATTTCTTCACTTATCCTTTCGTTTCTGCAGAAAAGAAAGCCAGCCCCTTGGCGATCTCATCCAGCACTTCTTCATCTTTCTCCTGCTGCAGCGCATGTTCAAGCGCTTGCCTTCCCCCATCCGTCCCGATGCGGCCAATTGCCCAAGCGGCCGTGCCGCGGATGACCGGGCGCGGGTCCGTGTTCATCAATTCGATCAACGTGGGTACTGCCGATTGTTCCTTGAAATGGGCCAGTGCCAAGATCGCATTGCGCTGGATCGGTTTTTTGCCGCGCCAAGAACCTGACACATGCCCGAATTTCTCCTTGAACTCGCGGTTGGAAATGGTCAATAACGGCTCTAAAAGCGGCTTCGCAATTTCCGGATCCGGATCGAACTCCGGATGGATGCGGTTCACCTTGCGCTTATTTTTGGGGCACACCGTCTGGCATGTATCGCAGCCGTAAATCCGGTTGCCGATTTTCGACCGGAATTCATCCGGCAGGAAGCCTTTCGTCTGCGTCAAAAACGAAATGCATCGCTGGGCATTGAGCTGCCCGCCCTCAACAATCGCGCCGGTCGGGCACGTATCGATGCACAAACGGCAGTCGCCGCATTGGTCTTCCATCGGCTCGTCGTACTCAAATGGGATGTTCGTAATCATCTCGCCCAAATAGACATACGACCCGAACTCCGGTGTGATGATATTTGTGTTTTTCGCACTCCATCCGATACCGGCCCGTTCTGCTACGGCGCGGTCGGACAATTCGCCGGTGTCGACCATCGATTTCATGCGCGCGTCCGGATAATGAGCCGCGATAAAGGATTCGAGCAGCGCCAATCGGTCTCGAAGTGCCGCGTGGTAATCCTTGCCCCAGGAAGAACGAGAGAAGATCCCGCGACGTGCACCTTTTACCCCTTGCTTGGCACCATCCATTTTCGAAGGATAGGCAATCGCAATCGCAATGATGCTCACGGGTTCCTCCATCAACAATTCCGGACGCGTACGTTTCTCCACATCCGATTCTTCAAAGCCGGACTGGAAATTCAATTGCTGCTGGCGAATCAGACGGTGCTTTAAATTAAAAAAAGGTTCGGCCGAAGCAAAGCCGATTTTATCAATTCCGATTTCCGCGGCATACGCAACCAGTTGTTGTTGGAATTGATCCAAGTTCATGTCGATAACTCCTTGCTCCAATTTATGGTAAGATAAGGCTATTAGTCACGGAAAGGATGATTGCTGTGGACTTTCGCGTAAACACTGAAATAACAGAGATCCTGCCTGATTTTAAAATCGGCATTATTCATTATAACAATATCACCGTTTTGGATTCACCTCAAATGTTAAAAGGGCGGCTACAACTGTTCCAAGAGCAGTTGTTCTTCGATATGGATGATAAGGAATTGACCGATTTCCCTGGCCTACTCGAATGGAAGCTTGCCTGGAAAGCACTTGGAGGCGACCCAAACCGCTACCGCCCTTCTGCAGAAGCCTTGTACCGCAGAGTACGCAAGCAAAACTATCTGGCTACCGTCAACTCAGCGATCGACATGAACAGCTTCCTATCCCTTCAGTACGAAATCCCACTCGGTCTCTATGATGCAAAAAAAATCGAAGGTGATATTGAAATCGCACTTGGCACTTCCGATGACCGCTATGAAGGCTTGAACAATCGCGACAATACACTTGATAAAATCATTGTCACACGCGACGAACAAGGCGCATTCGGCAGCCCTTATGTCGATTCCAAGCGCACTGCTGTGACGGAACACACGACAGAGGCGATACATGTATTCTATCTTCGCCCTTCAATGGACCGCGATAATGCCCTTCAGCTATTGACCGCCGCCGGCAATATGTTCACTGGGATCAACGGCGGCGAAGCGACAAGCTATGTCCTGTAAGTGCCTGAAGCATGCGCTTCAGGCATATTCTTTTTATTCTCCCCACAACTCTAGTATTCTTTTGATACTGAGATAAAAAAGAGGGATGCCACATGAAAAAAGTCCATAGCGACATCATTCAATTCCGCGGCAGCCATTACGATTTCGGCTACCATCAAGGGGAGTTGTTGAGAGATTCATTACTTTTGCCGAACCGAAAAATACAGCGCAATGAAAACAGCAAACAATTATTGGTCGATGAAACGAAGGCCATCGACATGCTCGAACGCTTCGCCCCACGCATCTGGGAAGAAATCGAAGGTTTGGCTGACGCCTTGAAATGGCCATTTTACGACGCCCTGCGCGAATTCGGTGGCTATTATATCGAATATACACGAAGCGGTTGCTCGATTCTCAGCCGCTCCGATTTCCTGGTCCGTAATTATGACAGTTCGCCGCAAGGCTACGAAGGCCGGTTCGCCTTGTACGAGCCGACAGACGGCGGCTATGCATCCATAGGGCCGTCGATGCAAATCACTGGACGAACCGACGGGCTCAACGAAAAAGGGTTGGCAATGGGCTATAACTTCATCAACCGACGCAACTCAGCGGACGGGTTTATCTGCAATATGATCGGCCGCCTGATCCTTGAGCATTGCGCATCGATCGAAGAAGCGGTCGATTTATTGAAGGAACTGCCCCACCGCCGGTCATTCAGCTATGTATTGCTGGACAAGAGCGGACGCTCGGTCGTCGCCGAAACCTCCCCGCGCAATGTCATCGTCCGGGAAGCGGCAGTTTCCACCAACCATTTCGAAGTGTTATCGGAAGAAAACCGTTACCAGATTGACGACTCCAAACGCCGCGAGAAAGCGCTACTTGCACATTCCACAACATCAAGTGACGCATACGCAGCGTTCCGATTATTGAACGACTCGGACCAAGGCGTGTTTTCAACAAAATACAGCACCGCGTCCGGCACTTTGCATACGGCTTCCTATTTCCCAAACAGCTTGGAAGTCGGCTTCGCCATTGGACCTGACCGCTTGCCGCTCATGTTCGATTTTCAAAAATGGCTGCAAGGCGAGCGCTTGCTGGCAAAACGAATCAACGGGAAAATCGACACTCATTTTCCGTTTCCATATCTTGACGACCTTTCTTCACTGCAACAAAAAAACGGCTAGAGCATTTACGCTCCAGCCGTTTTTTATTTGAATAAAGCATCCGTATGAGCAAAGCCAATGCCGGTCTCAATCTGCCCATGGACGGATCGATTGCGGACAGGCTTTCCTGCAAGCCACTCCCCGAAATTGAACACTTCAGGCTCCTGATCCCCTCCAAGCGCAAACCACACTTCCCGCTCTTTCGGCAGATAAACCGAAGTATGGATCGTCCCAGCCCAACTCTTATAAAGATTCGAAAACAAGCCGCGACCCGTATCATTGAACAAGCGATAAGCGCGATACGCTTCCATAGCATCTTCTGCATTCTGTTCGATAATCGATAGCCGTTCGTAAGAATCCTTTAAATAATTGCGGTTCTCATGTTGCTGGATTTCAAAATGATTCGTGCACGCAATGGCATCACGCACCGCGACTTTACGCGGCGTTGCTTCGATGACCTTTGTCGCGCCGCCCTTATCGGTCACGACGTAGCTGAATGACCCGCGATGCGGAATGTCTTTAACTAAATCAACCGCCTCTTCTATAGTTGCGCAGCTCTCGAGGATGATGCGCCCGATCATATAACAGACAAAGCCATCCCCCGGATTTTTCCGATGCATGAAGTTATAGCCCATCGCCAATCCATGTTCGTTCATGCCATCCATACGCCCCAAAATGCGTTGGCTCGGGCCGATGAGGGCATTCCCCTCTTCTGGCTGGAATAAGCAGAACCTGCCTTCATACGTTTGGGGATGAAAATCATAATTACGCACTAAGAAATCCTCACCCGTGACAATTGAACAGCCCGACGGCGGCGCATCGATCCGGTAACCCCCGAAATCTCGCAGCACCTCATCAATTGGCAGCTGGAGGCTGTCTTCAAGGCCTTTCAGCTCATCCCACAATTTAGGCGCGTATTCGTTGAAAGCCGCTTGCGCTTCTGCCGGATCGATAACAAAGCGTGGCCTCTTGCTTTTCCATTGCCCACGGCGGTTGTGCAATGTAATCGATTCTTTAAGCGCTATTCCTTGCATCATTCCATAATCATAATGGCTTCCCCTGAATTCAATGATTTCGCTATGTATCTTTTTCATAACTCCTCCTTCACCCGTGCTTGGTTTGATTAGTTTTCGATCGTTTTCCAACTCGTTCCATCGAACGCATTAGCCATTTTTCAAGCTCTACGATAATAAATACGCTCAGGCCGATCAAGAGCGGCCAGACCCAATACCCGAGCGCAATCGGTTCCGTCCCAAGCAAGATGTTCATGAACGGGACATACGTGACTGCGAGCTGTACTACAAGTAAAATCACCGATACGATAAACGCCGCTTTATTGGAAAAGAAGTCACGATTCAACGCAAATCGCCGCTCGCTCCTGCAATTGAACAAATATAACAGCTGCGAAATCACCAATGCTTGCAGAGTCATCGTCTGCAGGATTCCCTGCTCATAGCCCCTAGATTCCAGCACACTGTTCATCCACAGAATACCGCCGCCGATGATCGTTGACGCGAAAACGATGCGGAAAATATAATATCCGCTAAGCAAGGGACTTTGCGCTTTCCGTGGCGGCCGCTCCATCGTACCAGGCTCCAGCTTTTCAAACGCAATCGCCAAAGAGATCGTTACCGCCGTAATCATGTTGACCCATAAGATTTGTACTGGGGTTAAAGGAATCGTGGTGCCAAAAAGAATGCTGACAAAAATGAGCAGTCCTTCCGACACGTTTGTCGGTAAAATGAACAAAATGGTTTTTTTCAAGTTATCGTATACACGGCGCCCTTCTTTCACTGCATTGACAATCGTGCTGAAATTATCGTCGACCAGCACCATCTCAGCCGCTTCCTTCGACACTTCAGTTCCTTTAATCCCCATCGCAATGCCAATATCCGCCCGCTTCAACGCGGGAGCGTCATTAACCCCGTCTCCAGTCATTGCACACACCTGTCCCTGGGCCTGAAGAGCCTCCACCAATTGTAATTTATTCGTTGGGCTGGTCCGTGCAAAAATATCATATTCCAACGCTGCCGCTTCTAGTTCCCGGCTGTTCAATCCATCCAGTTCCCGGCCTTCAATCGCTTTCAGGCCATCCCCGATGCCAAGCTGGGACCCAATCGCCACTGCAGTTTCCTTATGGTCTCCTGTAATCATTTTTACGCGGATCCCTGCCTGTTTACATTGTGCAATCGACTCTATCACTTCTTCCCTGGGCGGATCAATAATGCCTGCAAGCCCCAAAAATTCAAAACCGCTCTCCATATCTTCGTGCCCAATTTCATCAATATGATAATCCACCTGTTTTACAGCCGCCCCCAGGAGCCGTTCACCGCGTTTTGCATGTTCGGCAATCTTCGCCTCCCATTCAACATGTTCTTTCTCTGGAACCATCTTCAATAGCTTTTCAGGAGCCCCTTTAACGTAAATCCATTTACTTCCCTGTTCTTCAACTAATGCCGCCATGTACTTATAGGAGGAATCGAATGGGATTTTCGAAAGCACAGGCAACTTTTCAACACTCTGATCAGCCTTTTCAACAAGTGTCAGCAAGCATCCTTCTGTAGCCCCTCCACTGACTGCCCAGTTTCCTTTAGCATCTTTTAATAAATGTGCATCATTGACCGTTTTGACACAGGACAAAAACTTCATTAATCTTGGATGATCCGTTAAATAAACCTTTTTGCCATTTAGTTTCAATGTCCCTTCAGGCGAGTAGCCAACACCGCTAGCTTGGATTTCCCCGTCTGACAGAATCACAGAAGTTGCCGTCATTTCATTTTTCGTTAATGTGCCTGTCTTGTCCGAACAAATGACTGTTACTGCCCCTAAAGTTTCAACTGATGGCAAATTCCGGACTATGGCGTTTTTGCCTGCCATGGTCTGGACCCCTAGCGCTAAAATAATCGATAGGACCGCCGGCAAACCTTCTGGAATCGCAGCCACAGTCAATCCGATAATTGCTAGCAATAATTCAGCTGTAGCATAGTCATGGAACGAGTAACCGATAAAGAACATACCGATCGCGCATAGCACAATAATCATCGAAATACGTTTCCCGAATTGAGCCGTCTGTTTCAACAAAGGAGTCTGTAATTTCTCAACAGACTCCATCGCACTGCTGATTTTCCCAAGTTCAGTAGATCCTCCTGTAGCTGTAACAATACCAATACCTGAACCTGACGCGATAGATGTTCCCGCAAACACCATATTAGTGCGATCACCGAGTACTGTGTCTGCTGGAAGCTTATCTGTCTGTTTTTCGACAGCTTCCGACTCGCCCGTCAAAGACGATTCTTCCACCAGCAAATTCGCCTCCTCTGCAAGACGCATATCTGCCGGCACTTTATCGCCAGCCCTCAAGTAAACAAGATCTCCTGGCACAAGTTCAGTCGCCAGGATTTCAATCCGTTTGCCAGATCGCAGAACTGCTGCCTTAATTGACAACATATCACGGATACTATCCAACGCTTTTTCCGCCTTATTCTGTTGAATATAACCGATTGCTGCATTGATGACCACAACAGCCAGAATGACTATCGTATCAATATAATGTCCGAGAACGACTGTAATAATTGCTGCTGCCAGCAGAACATAAATCAAAACATCGTGGAAATGCTTAAGGAATTTTATAATGGCAGGCTCACGTTTTCCTTCAGGCAATTCATTATGCCCCCATACTTCAAGCCTATGGATTGCTTCGTCCTGTCTCAAACCTTCTCCTAAACGTACGGCTTGTTTATCAAGAATATCCATAATCTCTTCATCAAACCAGCGTTCTTCAGTCATACTCTCACCCCTGCAAGATCATGATTTTGATTATTATAACACGCACCGTATAGACTTCCTTTCTTTTCGTCAAACAAGTGCCAAAAAATAGAAAAAGACAACTTCCAATGAAAGCTGCCCCTTTCCCTTTCTCAAATTTCTAAGGAATAGACCCGTCCCTAGAGTCTACATCCCTTATCTAGCACATCTGTCCATTCCATCAGATTTACTTCTCCTCAAGATAAAGAAGAAAATATCACTTCACATCCATAATAAGTATTTTATATGCTTCCCTATTCATGAAATAAATATAATACACAAAAATAAATTTATTGAACGATCAATAGCAACTATTACGCATTTCGAAAACTACATACTTTAAGGCACAAAAAAAACCCTGACTAAGTCAGGGCTTTACAGTTTACATCACTTGGCAGAGTGATGAATATGATACCGGCGGTCGGGGTCGAACCGACACTCCCGTGAAGGAACGGGATTTTGAGTCCCGCGCGTCTGCCAATTCCGCCACGCCGGCAAAGTAAGATCCAGCAGCATCTAGTACTGCTTTAGGAACATTAATTATTATATTAATAAATCGATTACTTTGCAAGGGGTTTTTTGTTTTTTTTAAAAAAACTTTCACCAACTCAATTCTAATAATTTTATTAAATTATCCAAAGAAAAAAAACCTGACATAAGAGTCAGGGTTTTTCTTCATCACTTGGCAGAGTGATGAGCATGATACCGGCGGTCGGGGTCGAACCGACACTCCCGTGAAGGAACGGGATTTTGAGTCCCGCGCGTCTGCCAATTCCGCCACGCCGGCAAAATATTTTGGAGGCGGCAACCGGACTCGAACCGGTGGTAAGGGTGTTGCAGACCCATGCCTTACCGCTTGGCTATGCCGCCTAGATATAATGGAGCGGAAGACGGGGGTCGAACCCGCGACCTCCACCTTGGCAAGGTGGCGTTCTACCACTGAACTACTTCCGCAAAAGCTGGGGTACCTGGATTCGAACCAGGGCATGACGGGATCAAAACCCGTTGCCTTACCGCTTGGCTATACCCCAATAATACTGGGGCGGACGAGGGGAATTGAACCCCCGAATGCCGGAATCACAATCCGGTGCGTTAACCACTTCGCCACGACCGCCACGTTATTAGTACATTGAATTTGAAATTTGATGAAAAGCAAGGGGCGGACGAGGGGAATTGAACCCCCGAATGCCGGAATCACAATCCGGTGCGTTAACCACTTCGCCACGACCGCCATCTTAATATTCAAGTAAATTGGCAGGGGCAGTAGGAATCGAACCCACACCGGAGGTTTTGGAGACCTCTGTTCTACCTTTAAACTATGCCCCTAAAAACTGGTGGTGGGGGCAGATTCGAACTGCCGAACCCGAAGGAGCGGATTTACAGTCCGCCGCGTTTAGCCACTTCGCTACCCCACCGAATGGTGCCGGAGAAAGGACTTGAACCCTCAACCTACTGATTACAAGTCAGTTGCTCTACCAGTTGAGCTACTCCGGCATGGAGAAAAAATATGGTGGGTCAGGACGGAATCGAACCGCCGACACTTAGAGCTTCAATCTAATGCTCTACCAACTGAGCTACTGACCCATATTATTTAAAAAATGGCGGTCCCGACCGGGATCGAACCGGCGATCTCCTGCGTGACAGGCAGGCATGTTAACCGCTACACCACGGGACCATTTGGTTGCGGGGGCAGGATTTGAACCTGCGACCTTTGGGTTATGAGCCCAACGAGCTACCGAACTGCTCCACCCCGCGATAATCTTAAAGTTTCCTTCTATATTGATTATATGTATAAAAGAAATGGTGGAGGATGACGGGATCGAACCGCCGACCCTCTGCTTGTAAGGCAGATGCTCTCCCAGCTGAGCTAATCCTCCATGAATGGTGACCCCTACGGGATTCGAACCCGTGTTACCGCCGTGAAAGGGCGGTGTCTTAACCGCTTGACCAAGGGGCCATAATTTTGAGCTTGAGATACTGGCGGAGAGCAAGGGATTCGAACCCTTGAGACGGTTGCCCGCCTACATGATTTCCAATCATGCTCCTTCGGCCACTCGGACAGCTCTCCATAATTGGCTCCGAAGGTAGGATTCGAACCTACGACCATCGCATTAACAGTGCGGTGCTCTACCACTGAGCTACTTCGGAATAATAACTAGCCTAGCGACGTCCTACTCTCACAGGGGGAAACCCCCAACTACCATCGGCGCAAAAGAGCTTAACTTCCGTGTTCGGGATGGGGACGGGTGTGGCCTCTTTGCCATCATCACTAGACTGTATTAATTTGAAAGACAAGATTTATTATATCAATAATACCGATTTTTTCAAGTATTATTTTAAAAAATATTATCTTATTCTTTCAAAACTGGATAAATCGACATTGGAAACGCGTTTCAGTTTGTTGGTTAAGTCCTCGATCGATTAGTATTCGTCAGCTGCACGTGTCGCCACGCTTCCACCCCGAACCTATCTACCTCATCGTCTTTGAGGGATCTTACTTGCTTGCGCAATGGGAAATCTCATCTTGAGGGGGGCTTCGTGCTTAGATGCTTTCAGCACTTATCCCGGCCACACATAGCTACCCAGCGATGCTCTTGGCAGAACAACTGGTACACCAGCGGTGTGTCCATCCCGGTCCTCTCGTACTAAGGACAGCTCCTCTCAAATTTCCTGCGCCCGCGACGGATAGGGACCGAACTGTCTCACGACGTTCTGAACCCAGCTCGCGTACCGCTTTAATGGGCGAACAGCCCAACCCTTGGGACCGACTACAGCCCCAGGATGCGATGAGCCGACATCGAGGTGCCAAACCTCCCCGTCGATGTGGACTCTTGGGGGAGATAAGCCTGTTATCCCCGGGGTAGCTTTTATCCGTTGAGCGATGGCCCTTCCATGCGGAACCACCGGATCACTAAGTCCGTCTTTCGACCCTGCTCGACCTGTCCGTCTCGCAGTCAAGCTCCCTTGTGCCTTTACACTCTGCGAATGATTTCCAACCATTCTGAGGGAACCTTTGAGCGCCTCCGTTACTCTTTAGGAGGCGACCGCCCCAGTCAAACTGCCCGCCTGACACTGTCTCCCAAGCCGCTTAGGCTTGTGGGTTAGAAGTTCAATACAACCAGGGTAGTATCCCACCGACGCCTCCCCCGAAGCTGGCGCTCCGGGTTCTCTGGCTCCTACCTATCCTGTACAAGTTGCACCAAAATTCAATATCAGGCTACAGTAAAGCTCCACGGGGTCTTTCCGTCCTGTCGCGGGTAACCTGCATCTTCACAGGTACTATAATTTCACCGAGTCTCTCGTTGAGACAGTGCCCAGATCGTTACGCCTTTCGTGCGGGTCGGAACTTACCCGACAAGGAATTTCGCTACCTTAGGACCGTTATAGTTACGGCCGCCGTTTACTGGGGCTTCGGTTCGCACCTTCGCTTGCGCTAAGCACTCCCCTTAACCTTCCAGCACCGGGCAGGCGTCAGCCCCTATACGTCACCTTACGGTTTTGCAGAGACCTGTGTTTTTGCTAAACAGTCGCCTGGGCCTATTCACTGCGGCTCTCTCGGGCTATTCACCCTACCAGAGCACCCCTTCTCCCGAAGTTACGGGGTCATTTTGCCGAGTTCCTTAACGAGAGTTCACTCGCTCACCTTAGAATTCTCTTCTCGCCTACCTGTGTCGGTTTGCGGTACGGGCACCTCCCGCCTCGCTAGAGGCTTTTCTTGGCAGTGTGAAATCAGGGACTCTGAGGTTAAACCTCTTGCCATCACTGCTTGATGTATACAGAAACGGGATTTGCCTCGTTTCTCATCTCACAACTTGGACGTGCACAACCAACGGCACGCTCACCCTATCCTTCTGCGTCCCCCCATTACTCAAACGGCGGGGAGGTGGTACAGGAATATCAACCTGTTGTCCATCGTCTACGCCTATCGGCCTCGACTTAGGTCCCGACTAACCCTGAGCGGACGAGCCTTCCTCAGGAAACCTTAGGCATTCGGTGGACGGGATTCTCACCCGTCTTTCGTTACTCATACCGGCATTCTCACTTCTAAGCGCTCCACCAGTCCTTCCGGTCTGACTTCACCGCCCTTAGAACGCTCTCCTACCACGGACATCTCAGATGTCCATCCACAGCTTCGGTAATCCGTTTAGCCCCGGTACATTTTCGGCGCAGTGTCACTCGACCAGTGAGCTATTACGCACTCTTTAAATGATGGCTGCTTCTAAGCCAACATCCTGGTTGTCTAAGCAACGCCACATCCTTTTCCACTTAACGGATATTTGGGGACCTTAGCTGGTGGTCTGGGCTGTTTCCCTCTTGACTACGGATCTTATCACTCGCAGTCTGACTCCCAAGCATAAATCACTGGCATTCGGAGTTTGTCTGAATTCGGTAACCCGGGATGGGCCCCTAGTCCAAACAGTGCTCTACCTCCAGGATTCTCTATCTTGAGGCTAGCCCTAAAGCTATTTCGGAGAGAACCAGCTATCTCCAGGTTCGATTGGAATTTCTCCGCTACCCACACCTCATCCCCGCACTTTTCAACGTGCGTGGGTTCGGGCCTCCAGTAAGTGTTACCTTACCTTCACCCTGGACATGGGTAGATCACCTGGTTTCGGGTCTACAACTGCATACTCATTCGCCCTGTTCAGACTCGCTTTCGCTGCGGCTCCGGCTTCTCACCTTAACCTTGCATGCAATCGTAACTCGCCGGTTCATTCTACAAAAGGCACGCTATCACCCATTAACGGGCTCTAACTACTTGTAGGCACACGGTTTCAGGATCTCTTTCACTCCCCTTCCGGGGTGCTTTTCACCTTTCCCTCACGGTACTGGTTCACTATCGGTCACTAGGGAGTATTTAGCCTTGGGAGATGGTCCTCCCGGATTCCGACGGAATTTCACGTGTTCCGCCGTACTCAGGATCCACTCTGGAGGGAATGCACTTTCAGCTACGGGGCTCTTACCCTGTCTCGCGGACCGTTCCAGGTCGCTTCGCCTAATCCATTCCTTTGTAACTCCGTATAGAGTGTCCTACAACCCCAGAAGGCAAGCCTTCTGGTTTGGGCTGTTCCCGTTTCGCTCGCCGCTACTTGGGGAATCGCATTTGCTTTCTCTTCCTTCAGGTACTTAGATGTTTCAGTTCCCTGAGTCTGCCTTCTCATGTGCTATGAATTCACACATGGATACTGCTCCATTACGAACAGTGGGTTTCCCCATTCGGAAATCCCCGGATCACAGCTCACTTACAGCTCCCCGAGGCATATCGGTGTTAGTGCCGTCCTTCTTCGGCTCCTAGTGCCAAGGCATCCACCGTGCGCCCTTATTAACTTAACCACTGATGGTCAAACAATAAGTTGATCGCTTGAGGCGATCACGCTACTTGATGCTTGTTTCTTAATCAATGTCGATCTATCCAGTTTTCAAAGAACAAGTATTGGTGGAGCCTAGCGGGATCGAACCGCTGACCTCCTGCGTGCAAGGCAGGCGCTCTCCCAGCTGAGCTAAGGCCCCTAAGAGGAAATATGGTGGGCCTAAGTGGACTCGAACCACCGACCTCACGCTTATCAGGCGTGCGCTCTAACCAGCTGAGCTATAGGCCCTCTTGAGAATATATATTATAGAAGAAACACAAATCATTGCCGATGATTCCTGAACCTTCAAAACTGAACGCAAAACGTCAACCCGAACGAAGTTCGGTTCCGATAAAATCCTTAGAAAGGAGGTGATCCAGCCGCACCTTCCGATACGGCTACCTTGTTACGACTTCACCCCAATCATCTGTCCCACCTTCGGCGGCTGGCTCCCATAAGGGTTACCCCACCGACTTCGGGTGTTACAAACTCTCGTGGTGTGACGGGCGGTGTGTACAAGGCCCGGGAACGTATTCACCGCGGCATGCTGATCCGCGATTACTAGCGATTCCGGCTTCATGCAGGCGAGTTGCAGCCTGCAATCCGAACTGAGAACGGTTTTCTGGGATTGGCTCCCCCTCGCGGGTTCGCAGCCCTTTGTACCGTCCATTGTAGCACGTGTGTAGCCCAGGTCATAAGGGGCATGATGATTTGACGTCATCCCCACCTTCCTCCGGTTTGTCACCGGCAGTCACCTTAGAGTGCCCAACTGAATGCTGGCAACTAAGATCAAGGGTTGCGCTCGTTGCGGGACTTAACCCAACATCTCACGACACGAGCTGACGACAACCATGCACCACCTGTCACCGCTGTCCCCGAAGGGAAAGCCTTGTCTCCAAGGCGGTCAGCGGGATGTCAAGACCTGGTAAGGTTCTTCGCGTTGCTTCGAATTAAACCACATGCTCCACCGCTTGTGCGGGCCCCCGTCAATTCCTTTGAGTTTCAGCCTTGCGGCCGTACTCCCCAGGCGGAGTGCTTAATGCGTTAGCTGCAGCACTAAGGGGCGGAAACCCCCTAACACTTAGCACTCATCGTTTACGGCGTGGACTACCAGGGTATCTAATCCTGTTTGCTCCCCACGCTTTCGCGCCTCAGCGTCAGTTACAGACCAGAAAGTCGCCTTCGCCACTGGTGTTCCTCCACATCTCTACGCATTTCACCGCTACACGTGGAATTCCACTTTCCTCTTCTGCACTCAAGTCCCCCAGTTTCCAATGACCCTCCACGGTTGAGCCGTGGGCTTTCACATCAGACTTAAAGGACCGCCTGCGCGCGCTTTACGCCCAATAATTCCGGACAACGCTTGCCACCTACGTATTACCGCGGCTGCTGGCACGTAGTTAGCCGTGGCTTTCTGGTGAGGTACCGTCAAGGTACCAGTAGTTACTTGGTACTTGTTCTTCCCTCACAACAGAGTTTTACGATCCGAAAACCTTCTTCACTCACGCGGCGTTGCTCCGTCAGACTTTCGTCCATTGCGGAAGATTCCCTACTGCTGCCTCCCGTAGGAGTCTGGGCCGTGTCTCAGTCCCAGTGTGGCCGATCACCCTCTCAGGTCGGCTACGCATCGTCGCCTTGGTGGGCCGTTACCCCACCAACTAGCTAATGCGCCGCGGGCCCATCCTGCAGTGACAGCCGAAACCGTCTTTCCGTACAGCCTCATGAGAGGCCGCAAACTATTCGGTATTAGCACCGGTTTCCCGGAGTTATCCCGATCTGCAGGGCAGGTTGCCCACGTGTTACTCACCCGTCCGCCGCTAAACCAAAGGAGCAAGCTCCAATGGTTCCGCTCGACTTGCATGTATTAGGCACGCCGCCAGCGTTCGTCCTGAGCCAGGATCAAACTCTCCATTATAGAGTAGTATTGATTGCTCAATAGTTGCTGGCGCATCGCCGCCTCGAAAGACGCGCGATTTGCTTGATCTGCATACGCTGATCAGTAAGTTTGCCGCGATCACTCGCGGCTGTATTGTTGACGTTTTGCTGTTCAGTTTTCAAGGTTCAAATCTGACTGCTGCTTCGAGAGCAACTTCTATAATTTAGCATCGCTTGGTAAAAGAGTCAAGTCTTTTTTATTATTGTAAAAAACTTAATCTGTTGGAGCGACGTGTATTATCATAATATATCCTTAGAATAATTGTCAACGAAAAAATGAAAAAAACGTGGTTTTATTTATCTATCATTCTCCTCTTGCATCAGCTTAAAGTAAGTCGGCAACTTGCTTTAATGAAGAAAGCTGACGAGATTGTTTCTCCGCCAGCTTTAGGTTTATTAGATTTTTCAGCGTTTAACTGAATAATAGCGATGGAAAATACCTTCACTTTTTGTCTTTACGCCGTTAATAGCAACCAAATCTTTTTCGATTAAGAATTCTATCAACACTTCAAGATTCGAAGAATAATTTTTTAACTCTTCTTGTTCATGTAATTCCTGAATCGTCCAGCTACTTTGTTTCTCCATTACTTCTCGAATATGCTGGGATCCATCTTGAGTACGGGAATGAATAAAAAACTCGCTGGCTAAGAACAAAAGTTCCAAGCGTTTATCGATCGGCTCATCGCTAGAGATAAGCTCTTCGTATAATTTATAGATGGCTGGCTCCATCTTTTTTACTTGTGACCACACTGTCACTTCAGGTGGAAGACCATTCTCGAGAACCGATAATCGAGCCAGATGATGAAGTGACTCCACCATGTGATGATAAGCATCCAAATAATTTTTTTCTTCGAAGAACATTTTACCTTCTAGATAACGCCGGATTAGTTTAGCAAACTCCAATCCCATTTTTATTTTTCTGCCGTAGAAGGGATATTCTTTTAATTCGGTCTTAAGTTTTTCCATAAATTCATTGCGATCATATATGACACGACCATTAAAGAGCCAGTCGACAATCTTACGGTTTGTCCCCAGGAGAAGCCATTTATGCAATTGCTTTTCCGTGATGATGTGCATGGCTGCCTTCTTATCCATATACGTGTAATGTTTCGTAAAGACCGGGGTTTCATTTTCTTTTGTAATGATCAGAAGGATTGAATCGAATGTGTCTGTAATTGGGCTGATGTCTTCTCTCTTCTCTATAAGGATGACACCGAGCGTAGTTTCCTGGCTCGCCCGTTCTTGATATAGCGGTCTCAATATTTGTTCCATCCGTCGTCACTCCCTGCAAACTATCTAGTATGTTTATGATGCCTCCTATACGCTAGGCATGCAAATATTCTAAGGCGTTTTTCTTTATTTCGACATATTTCTCTTATATTCCTTTAACAAAATTAGCTTAACCCTTTTTACGGACATTTATGATATAGTATGATGGACGCAAGGAGGAACCGCTCATGAAATCTTATAAAAATAAAATTAACCGCATTCGGACCTTTGCTCTGGCATTGATATTCATCGGCATCGTGATTATGTATGTCGGTATCTATTTCCGTAACCAACCGATCGTGATGGTCATCTTTATGCTACTTGGTGTTATAGCTATCATCGGAAGCACAGGTGTTTATGCTTGGATCGGTTTGCTCTCGATGAAAACAGTTCCTGTTCAATGTCCAAATTGCGAGCGCCATACAAAAATGCTTGGACGTGTAGATATCTGCATGCATTGCAATGAACCGCTGACGATGGATCCTTCCCTTGAAGGGAAAGAATTCAATGAGGAATATAATAAGAAAAAGCCGCAGCTATAATAAAAGAATGCCCGCCGAATCGGCGGGCATTCTTTTATTGTGCTTTAGCTGATTCACTATAACAATCGCGGCATGTTCCGTAAATTTCCAAGCGGTGGTAGTCCACTTGGAAGCCAGTTACATGGGACGCCAAGTGTTCCACTTCATCCAATCCAGGGTAATGGAAGTCAACAATTTTTCCACATTCATTGCAGATCATATGATAATGATCGTGTGTGACAAAATCAAAGCGACTTGAGGAATCCCCGTAGGTCAATTCTTTTACCAAGCCTGCTTTCTTAAAAACGCGCAAGTTATTATAAACAGTGGCTACACTCATATTCGGAAAGGCTTTTTCAAGCGCACGATAGATATCATCTGCTGTCGGATGCGATGTAGAATGAATCATAAATTCCAAAATCGCATGACGCTGTGGAGTAATTCTGACGCCTGTAGATTTTAGCGTATCGAGTGCGTCTTTCAATTGGGCTTCAGACATCGCTGGGCACCTCACTTCGTATATATTCTTACATTGTAATCGTTATAATTAGTGTACCTAAAAAAACCGCAGTGTGTCAAGAAATCGCTATAGGACGCTAATTTTCTGTTTATTACCCTGGATATTTTATTAATTGAGTTAACCAAAAGCAGCAGGGCTTCATTCCCTGCTGCTTGCAATTTCCCGTTATTCTGCGTGAAGCCCTTTTTCTGTAGAACCTAGTTGCTGATTGACGAACCGCGCAGCAACAAAGAGAAAATCGGAAAGCCGGTTCAAATACGCCAGGGCGTTAGGCGAGATGTCTTCCCCTATGGCGATGACATTACGCTCGGCGCGGCGTACGATCGTCCGGGCTACATGGAATGCCGCTCCTGCGGGATGGCCGCCGGGCAAGATGAAATTGCTGAGCGGTTGCAGTTCTGCGTCATATTCATCGATCCATGCTTCCAGTTGAGTGATGTGTTCAGTCTTGAGTTTCCATTTCACTTCTTTTCCTGATGGAGTCGCCAATTCTGCACCGACATGGAAAAGCACTGTCTGGATTTGGTGGAAAACTTCACAAAGCGCTTCTTTTTGTTCGAAAAATTCTCCGTTCAAGTGCCCTACGCCGAGACCGATCATCGTATTTGCTTCGTCGCAAGTTCCGTAGGCTTCGACGCGCGGGTCATTTTTTTTGACTCGGCTTCCGTATACGAGTGAAGTTGTGCCTTTATCTCCTGTTTTCGTATAGATTTTCACCTTTAGTACCCCCTTTTCATATCTACTGGATTTGATGGTGATGTATCGCCTTTAATCCAAGCATGTAAATTCGGGATGAAAACATCCAATGCGCGTTCGACGTATTTTCCGGAATGGCTAGAAACATGCGGTGAGATGATGACGTTGTCCATCTTCCAATATGGATGGTCTGCCGGCAGCGGCTCTTCTTCGAAAACGTCCAATACTGCATGGCCAATCTCTCCTGTTTTCAGCGCTTCGAGCATCACTTGATCTTCTACCAAGTCTCCACGGCCGAAATTCATGAAAATCGTATCCTCTTTCATTGCCCGGAAATGCTCTTTCTTTAATAAGTGATAGGTTTCCGCTGTGCTTGGCAATACGGAGATAACAATATCCGCTTCTGGAAGAACGTCCAATACCTTTTCGAAAGAAACCATGTCGTCCATATGCGGGGCTTTCTTTCCTGAACGATTACAGCCAATTGTACGGACGCCAAATGCTTGTAGTAGACGCCCGATTTCTGAACCGATCGCCCCCGGCCCGAGGAGGACAGCTGTTGAACCAGCCAATTCGGACGATTTAGTTTTGCGGTTCCATTCCCCGTTGCGCTGGTTCCTGTAAATAAACGGCAATGCACGTTTAAGCGCCAATAAATGTGCCAGAACGGATTCTGCCATCGGGGTCTTATGGATTCCTTTAACGTTCGAGACAATGATGCCTTTATCCTCAATGGCATCATGCGGCATTTTTTCGATGCCTGCACTTGCCACCATGATCCATTTCAGGTTTTCCGCACTTTCAATGTCCTCTGCTGTTAAATCTTCTCCATAAGTGACTACAATATCAGCCGTCGGTAGAAATGATTTGTTCTTGTATAAAAAGCGAAAATTCACTTCAGGAAATTCGGCTAGAAGCCGTTCCTGCTGGTTCTCTCTTGGCACAAATGTGAATAGGACTTCCATCAGACTCTCCCTCTCTCAGTCACCACTGATTGCTTTTAACGTTTCCAGCACTTCTTCGATATGTTCTTTCACTTTCACTTTGCGCCATTCCTTGATGACGGTACCTGTCGGGTCTATCAAGAACGTCGAGCGTTCAATGCCCCAGAATTCTTTGCCGTACATTTTCTTCAGTTTCCAAACCCCGTAGGCCTCGGACACTTGGTGATCTTCGTCCACGAGCAAGGAAAACGGCAAGCCGTGCTTTTCGATGAATTTTTCATGGCGTTCCTTGGAATCTGCACTGACACCCAAAATCTCTGCATTAAGCTCTGAGAAATCTTTTTCGGCATCGCGGAAATCGCATGCTTGAGTCGTACAGCCCGGTGTCATGTCTTTCGGATAGAAATAAAGCACGACGTATTTTTCCCCTGCAAAATCCGAAAGGGAAATTGTTTTGCCCTGTTCATTTTGCAATGTGAAGCCAGGTGCTGCCAATCCTTCTAGTGTAGACAAATCCATCACTCCTTTTCTTTCTTCTATCGTACCGGACGGTTTCAGTACTTTCAATTTCTTTGGCGTTTGGGGCTGATTTTGTCTACAATAGGGAATAGATTATTTTAGGAGGCATTTTATGGATCACTCGATTTCCGAACAATTGCATCAAGAAGCGTTAGAACATATTGTCGGTGGGGTCAACAGCCCTTCCCGCTCTTATAAAGCGGTAGGGGGCGGCTCGCCTATCGCAATGGATTATGGGAAAGGTGCCTATTTTTACGATGTGGACGGCAATAAATACATCGATTATTTGGCGGCTTACGGCCCGATCATCACAGGACACGGCCACCCGCATATCGCTAAAGCCATTGCGCATGCTGCGGAAACCGGCGTGTTATTCGGCACCCCGACGAAGCATGAAGTGACATTCGCCAAAATGCTGAAACAAGCAATGCCTGCGATGGATAAAGTGCGTTTCGTCAATAGCGGCACGGAAGCTGTCATGACAACCATCCGCGTGGCACGCGCCTATACAGGACGGACGAAAATCATGAAATTCGCCGGATGCTACCACGGCCATTCCGATCTGGTGCTCGTTGCTGCCGGCTCCGGCCCTGCTACACTCGGCACTCCTGATTCTGCAGGCGTCCCAAAATCGATCGCTGAAGAAGTGATCACGATTCCGTTTAACGATCCAGCAGCATTCAAAGAAGCGATAGAGCGCTGGGGAGACGAAATTGCCTGCATCCTCGTCGAGCCGATTGTCGGAAACTTCGGCATTGTTGAACCGGAAGAAGGGTTTCTAGAAGACATCCATGCGCTAGCGAAAGAGAAAGGTGCTTTGATTGTCTATGATGAAGTCATCACCGCTTTCCGTTTCCATTACGGCGGGGCGCAGAATTTGCTCGGCCTTGAACCGGATTTGACGGCGCTCGGAAAAATCATCGGCGGCGGCCTGCCGATCGGCGCATACGGCGGCAAGCGCGAAATCATGGAAACGGTCGCCCCGCTCGGACCCGCATATCAAGCAGGGACGATGGCCGGCAACCCTGCTTCAATCCAAGCTGGCATCGCTTGCCTGGAAGTACTGCAGGAAGAAGGCGTTTACGAACGCATGGAGCAACTGGGCGAACGCCTGGAAGCAGGGATTTTGGCTGCTGCAGAAAAACATGGCGTCACGATCACCATCAATCGTTTAAAAGGTGCTTTGACGATTTATTTCACCGATCAAAAAGTGAAAAACTACGAACAAGCTGAAGCAACGGATGGCGAAACTTTCGGGCGTTTCTTCAAATTGATGCTAGAACAAGGCATCAACCTGGCACCTTCCAAATACGAAGCCTGGTTTTTGACCACTGAACATACAGAAGAAGATATCGATACGTCGATCCGGGCAGTCGAGCATGCATTTGCCCAATTATAAAAACAGATTCCTTCCTGAAGGAGGTGTTTGCCGATGAAACTCGGTGCGCGCATATTCAAAACCGGTATCGCTATATCCCTTGCCTTGTTTCTGGCGACGCTTCTGGAACTTCCGACGCCGGTATTTGCTGGAGTGGCGGCAATTTTCGCCATCCAGCCTTCGATTTACCGGTCATACCTGACATTGCTCGACCAAGTATATGGGAACTTGATCGGGGCTTCGATTGCGGTAATCTTTGTGTTGACGCTCGGGCCCAATTATTTGACGATCGGTGTTGCTGCCATTTTGGCCATCATCATCATGCTGAAATTAAAGTTGGAAAATACAGTTCCCCTAACTTTGGTCACTTTGATCATTATCATGGATTCACAATCGGATGACTTTCTGGTTTTTGCTTCTTTGCGCTTCCTGACGGTGTTATTGGGAATCTTGTCGGCTTTCATCGTCAACATGATTTTCTTGCCCCCAAAATACGAAACGCGTTTGTTCCAATCGATCCACTCGGTCAGCGAAGACGTCATACGGTGGATCCGGATTTCGATCCGCCACGCTTCCGATCACTCCTCTGTGAAAGAAGATATCGACAAATTGACCGAGAAATTGACGAAAGTGGATCAATGGTATTCGTTTTATAAAGAAGAACGCAGTTACACAAAAAAGCAGCAATACACGAAAGCCCGCAAGCTGGTCCTCTACAGGCAAATGATTACTACGTCTAAAAAGAGTCTGGAAGTTCTCAGGCGCCTGAACCGCTATGAAAATGAGTTGAAGGACCTTCCTGAACAATTCCATATGATGGTTCAGGAACGCCTTGAGAGCTTGGCGAGCTATCACGAGCAGCTTTATATGAAATACATCGGGAAGCTCCGTCCGGAACATAGTGAAAGTTCAGGACCGGATGCGGTATTAAAGCGCAATGAAGTCATGTCGATTTTCGTCAAGGAAATCAATTTATCGACCGAAGTCGAAGAAGATGAATTTTCGGTCTATCATCTGATGCATGTCCTATCTGCCTTGCTCGACTACGAAGAGCAGTTGGAGCACTTGGATTTACTGATCATCGCCTACCACAATTATCATAGCGAAGAAGTCGACAGCGATATAGAAAACGCCATATAAAAAACGCCCGGAGAATTTCCGGGCGTTTTTCTTATGATTTCATTCGTGGGTCGAGTGCGTCGCGCAGCCCGTCTCCCATCAAGTTAAAGCCAAGTACGGTCAACATGATCGCCACACCCGGGAAAATCATCGTCCAAGGTGCATTGGTCAAGTACGAGCGGGAATCCGCCAGCATCTTGCCCCATTCCGGAGAAGGTGCCTGTGCACCAAGACCAAGGAAACCAAGTGCCGCTGCTTCAATGATCGCTGTCGCAATCGCGAGCGTGCCTTGGACAATAACCGGTGCCATGGAATTCGGCAAAATATGCGAGACCAAGATGCGGTTATCTTTCATGCCGATCGCTTTTGCCGACATGATGTATTCGTCTTCCTTGATGCTCAATACTTTCGACCGGATCAAGCGCCCGAAGTTCGGTACGTTGATGATGGCAATCGCAATCAATGCGTTACGCAGGGACGGTCCAAGAACCGATACAACCGCGATCGCAAGAAGTATGCTCGGGAAGGCCAGCATGATATCGAATAGCCGGGAAATGATGGTGTCGACCCACCGGCCGTAATACCCCGCTAAAATACCGAGAACGCTTCCGACGATTACCGAACCAACAACCGCCAGGAATCCAACCCATAGCGAGATGCGAGCCCCATATACAACACGCGACAAGATATCGCGGCCGAAGTCGTCTGTGCCCATCCAATGATCGCTGGAAGGAGGCAGAAGCCGCTGGGACAGATTTTGTTCATTGATGCCCTGCGGTGTAAACAACGGCCCGAAGATCGCCAAAAGAATGAAGAAAATGACGATGCCCATGCCGACGACCGCGACTTTACTTTTACGGAATCCGCGCCATGCCTCTTTCCACGGGCCGGCGACTTTCTGCATTTCCTGCTTGTCTGCTGCTGCTGTTTCAGCCAATGTGCTCCTCCCCCTTCCTAATCATATTTGATCCTTGGGTCGACCAGACCGTAAAGCAAGTCGACTAATAGATTGATCATGACAAAAATAAACGCAACGACTAGAATACCGGATTGGATAACCGGGTAATCGCGGAATCCGATCGCTTCATAAATATAACGCCCGATGCCTGGCCATCCGAAAATGGTCTCTGTCAGAATCGCACCGCCAAGCAACAAGCCCATCTGCAAACCGATGATCGTGAGGACCGGGATGATGGCATTCTTCAATGCATGCTTGTAGACAACCCAGAACATTTTGACGCCTTTCGCGCGGGCTGTCCGCACATAGTCCGAACGCATGACTTCAAGCATGGAAGAACGTGTCATACGCGCGATGATCGCCATCGGGATGGTGGCTAGCGCCGTCCCTGGCAGGACCAAATGCTTCAAGACGGTCGCCAATTGGTTGAAATCACCTTGAATGAGCGTGTCCAACACATAGAAATTCGTGATGTTATCGATCGGATCCCGGACATTTTCACGGCCAGTGGTCGGCAAGATGCCGAGCTCGATCGAGAAAATCCACTGGTTCATGAGCCCGAGCCAGAAAATCGGCATGGAAACACCGATCAAAGCTAGCACCATCGCCAAATAGTCGAACCATGAATTCTGGAACCAAGCCGAAATGATGCCGGCGTTGATGCCGATAACGACGGCAATGATGATCGCGAATAGGGATAATTCAAATGTTGCAGCTAGATATGGCCAGATTTCTTCCGATACAGGTGAACGGGTACGCAGTGAATCCCCCATGTCTCCCGTCACCAGGCCTTTTAAGTAATCGAAGTATTGGATATACCAGGGGTTATCAAGCCCCAGACTGGTCCGTAATGCTTTAATTGCTTCTTCGGATGCTTGTTGCCCAAGGATGACTTGTGCAGGATCGCCTGGAATCGCCCGGATGATCATAAAAACGATGAACGTCATTCCGAGTAAGACTGGGATCAATTGCAAAAGCCGCTGCCCGATATAGTGAAGCATCTTCTTCACCTCTCCATCTCAATTGCATTATGTATTGAAAAGGGGGAGAAATCACTATGACCTCTCCCCAAAGAAACGCCTACTCCATATCCACTGATGAAAGTTTATCAGAGCCAGTTGGATGCGCTTTGAAATCGATTACGTTCGTCCCACCGGCAAGAAGCGGTGTAGAGTGCGCAAGCGGTACCCATGGAGCATCTTCGTGGATGATTTCCTGAGCCTGCATATAGAGCTCATTACGGGCATCTTCATCAACTTCTGTTTGAGCTTCGATCAAAATATCGTGAAGTTCCTGGTTTTCGTAGTACGTATAGTTGTTTGAGCCGATGTTGTCTTGGTCAAGCAATACATACAGGAAGTTATCGGCATCGCCGTTATCGCCTGTCCAGCCAAGAAGGAATGCATCCGCTTCTCCCGCTGCAGCTTTTTCGAGGTAGGTTGCCCACTCGTAAGAAACGATTTCAGCTGTGATGCCGACTTCTGCCAAATCACTTTGGATTGCTTCCGCTACTTTTTGGCCATCCGGCATATAAGGGCGTGGAACCGGCATTGCCCATAGTTCCATTTCGAATCCATCTTCAAGTCCTGCTTCAGCCAATAGTTCTTTCGCTTTTTCCGGATCATACTCGTAGCCTTCGATGCTGTCGTTATAACCGCTGATTACCGGAGGCATCGGGTTTTTCGCGACTTCTGCACGGCCTTCGAAGAATGAATCAACAATTGCCTGGCGGTCGATCGCATGGTTCATCGCCTGGCGGACTTTCGGATCGTCGAATGGCTCACGAGTCGTCGTCAAGCCAAGGTAGCCGACGTTCATCGATGGGCGTTCGAACAATTGAAGGTTTTCATCATTTTCAATCGTTCCAGCGTCAGATGGTGTAATGCCATCAGCCAAATCAATCTCGCCTGACAATAGTGCATTCAAACGAGCTGAGTTATCCGGAATTGCACGGAACACGACTTGATCGAGTTTCGGCTCTCCATCCACCCAGTAGTCGTCGAATTTCTCGATTGTTACCGTGTCGTTGCGCTGCCATTCAACGAATTTGAATGGGCCGGTTCCGACAGGGTTGTCGCCGAATGATTCGCCGGCTTCTTCAAATGCTGTCGGTGATGCGATGCCGAACGGGCTCATCGCCAAGTTTTTAAGGAATGGTGCTTGTGGGCGCTTCAATTTGATCACGACTTCGTAATCGCCAGTCGCTTCAACAGACTCGATGACGTGTTCTTCTTCATCGCCGAATCCGCCAAACATTGATTTATAGTATGGGAATTGGTCTGCATCCCCAGCAGCCCAGCGCTCAAAGTTCGCGACCACTGCTTCTGCATTGAAGTCCGTCCCGTCATGGAACGTGACGCCTTCTTGCAACTGGAACGTGTAAGTCAAGCCATCTTCTGCTGCTTCCCAGTCGCTTGCAAGTCCCGCTTCAATCTCTGTGTCTTGCTCGCCGAAATTGATCAATGTATCAAAGATGTTTTTCGTTACTTTGAAAGATTCTCCATCTGTTACCGTGATCGGATCCAGTGAAACCGAGTCGCCGCCACGGCCGAAGATCAAGACTTTTTCGCCGCCTGATTCTGAATCTCCGCTTTCTCCGCCTGTCTCCGAATCACCGCCTGAACAGCCGTAAAGCGCTGTCGACAGCAAAAGCAGCACCAGGAAAGCGAGTGATACAATTTTCTTTTTCCCCAAAATAACCCCTCCGTTTTGTTTTTTTATTATCATTGCGGCCTGCATTCCTCGTAAAGGTGGCAAGCCACAGAATGACCTGGTTCAACTTCCGCAAAACGCGGAACTTCCTGCGAACAGATGTCCATCTTGAATGGGCAGCGTGTATGGAAACGGCACCCTGAGGGCGGATTGGCCGGACTCGGCACATCTCCTTTGATCACTACTTCTTCGCGGACAAAATCAGGATCCGGCACAGGCACTGCCGATAGCAGTGCTTGTGTATATGGATGAAGCGGCTTTTCATACAAGCTTTCCGTATCCGCCAGTTCCGCCATATTGCCCAAGTACATGACGCCCACACGGTCACTGATATGGCGGACGACGCCGAGGTCGTGGGCAATGAATATGTAGGTCAATTTCAAATCCCGTTGCAGGTCTTGCATTAAGTTAAGCACCTGCGCTTGAATCGACACGTCCAGTGCCGAAACCGGCTCATCGGCGATGATCAGTTTCGGATTGGTCATGAGCGCACGGGCGATGCCGATGCGCTGTCGCTGGCCGCCGCTGAATTGGTGCGGGTAACGTTTGGCATGGTAGCTGCTGAGCCCAACGATTTCGAGAAACTCATGCACTTTCCGCTTGCGTTCTTTCGGATCGCCGATATTATGAACGTTCAACGGTTCCATCAGGATCTTCTCGATGCTATGGCGAGGATTCAATGAGGCATATGGATCCTGGAATACCATCTGGATGTCGCGTCTGGCCTTGCGCATTTCAGACGCTGACAAACTGGTCAATTCCTTGCCGTCGAACGTCACTTTGCCTTCTGTCGGATCGAGCAAACGCATAAGCATGCGCCCCGTCGTCGATTTGCCGCAACCCGATTCGCCGACGATGCCGAGCGTTTCGCCTTCGTTTACATAGAAGGAAATGTTATCGACTGCCTTGACTTCCCCTTTCGTGCGGCCAAGCACTCCGCCTTTTATCGGAAAATATTTCTTCAAGCCTTCAACTTTCAACAATGGTTCTGTCATGCGACTTGGCCTCCTTCGGATCGAATAGGAAACAGCGCGTCTTGTGGTCCTCTGCCGTCTGGTAAAGTTCCGGGTCTTCTATGCGGCAACGATCGAAAGCGAATTCGCAACGTGCTGCGTATTTGCACCCGGTCTTGATGGATCCCGGTTTCGGCACGTTTCCTGGGATGGAATACAGGCGCTCTTTCTTGAAGCGCATATCCGGCACGCTTTCGAGAAGGCCGCGGGTATAAGGATGCTGTGGATCGTTGAATATCGTATGTACTGGTCCTTCCTCGACGACTTTGCCGGCATACATGACGACGACACGTTCGCACGTTTCAGCGACGACCCCAAGGTCATGGGTAATCAATAGGACAGCCGTATCGAGCCGTTCGTTTAAATTCTTGATCAATTTGAGGATTTGCGCCTGGATCGTCACATCGAGTGCCGTGGTCGGCTCGTCGGCGATCAGCACTTTCGGGTCGCATAGCAAAGCCATCGCGATCATCACGCGCTGGCGCATGCCTCCGGATAGTTGATGCGGATACTCGTTTAGCAAGGCTTCTGCACGCGGCAGGCCAACCAATTTCATCATTTCGACGGCGCGTTCCTGGATCTGGCTTTTCGACCAATCCTTTTTATGGATCTTCAACGCTTCACGCAATTGATTGCCGATAGTGAACAAAGGGTTCAACGAAGTCATCGGCTCCTGGAAAATCATCGCTATATCGTCGCCACGGATCTGGCGCATTTCTTTATCGGATAGTTTCGTCAAATCCTTATCTTGGAATAAAATTTCCCCGCTGACAATTTTTCCCGGAGGACTTGGTACTAGCCCCATTATGGACAATGAGGTAACACTTTTGCCGCAGCCCGATTCCCCTACGATGCCGAGTACTTCCCCTTGGCGGATATGGAAATCCACGTTGTCGACTGCCGGTACTTCTCCATCGTCAGTGAAAAAGGAAGTGCGCAGCCCTTTCACATCCAAGATGGTTTTACGTTCGTCCATAGAGATCCTCCTTTTTCATTTTAAATTATTCAGAACATTCTCCGTGTTTCCATTATACGTAATATTAGTAGTAATGCAATAGTTTTCGGGAGATTGGAGAAAGCCTTCTTTCCTATTAAAAAAGCTCCCCAGGAATTGGGGAGCTTGAAATAGTTAACCTATGTTCTGCACTTGGAATAGTTTGTAATAGACGCCGCGTTTTTGCAACAGCTCTTCATGTGTGCCTTGTTCAGCCAGTTGGCCATTGTCGATGACCAAAATCTGGTCAGCATGGGTAATGGTCGACAAGCGGTGTGCAACCATCAATGTCGTGCGGTCGTGCGCTAAGCGCTCCAAGGAATCCTGGATGAGCGCTTCGCTTTCCAGGTCGAGTGCGGATGTTGCTTCGTCCAAGATGAGGATCGCCGGGTCTTTCAGGAAAACGCGGGAAATGGCGATGCGCTGCTTTTGGCCGCCGGATAATTTGACGCCGCGCTCGCCGACTTTCGTATCATATCCTTCGGGCAAGTTGGTAATGAAATCGTGGGCATTCGCCGCTTTTGCCGCTGCGATGACTTCTTCGTCGGTGGCATCCGGTTTGCCCATCAGGATATTTTCCTTGACCGATTCACTGAACAGGATCGAATCCTGCAGGACAAGGCCGATCTGGTCGCGCAAGGAATGGGTCGTCACATCCCTCACATCGTGCCCATCCATGCGGATCGTTCCTTCCGTGACATCGTAGAACCTTGGGATGAGCGAGACGATCGTCGATTTCCCCCCGCCGCTCATTCCGACAAATGCTACTGTCTCTCCTGGGCGCACCGTGAAGTTGAGGTTCGACAGCACTTCGCTTCCCCCATCGTTATAGTGGAACGAGACGTTATGGAATTCAAGCTTGCCATCGACGCGCACAAGCTCGCGCGCGCCTTGTTTATCCGTGACGTCATATTCCTCATCGACCATCTCGAAGACTCGGTCCATTGAAGCGAGTGATTGGACGAGTGTTGTGGAAGAGTTGACGAGGCGGCGCAGCGGATTATACAAGCGTTCGATATAAGCGATAAACGCCACCATCGTCCCAAGCGTCAGATTCCCCTGGATGACCTGGTAACCGGCATAGCCGATGACCAGTAAGGGGGCGACGTCTGTAATGGTATTGACGACTGCGAACGCTTTGGCATTCCATTTCGTATGGTCGATCGCCTTTTCCAGGAATTGATCATTTGTGTTGTTGAAAATTTTCTCTTCATGCTTTTCGAGCGCAAAGCTTTTGATGATGCTCATGCCCTGGACGCGTTCGTGCAGATAGCTTTGGACGTTGGCGAGCGCCTGGGAACGCTGGCGCGTCAGGTCACGCAATCGTCCGAAGAAATATTTGACGCTGAATGCATAGAACGGAAACGCCAAAAGCGCAACAATCGTCAAGGACACATCCATTGTCAACATGATGATGATGGCGATGAGGATGGTCGCGACATCGAGCCAGACATTCATCAAACCGATCATGACGAAGTTCTTCGTCTGCTCGACGTCGTTGATGACCCGTGAAATGATTTCCCCCGCCCGCGTGTTCGCGTAATAGCGCAAACTCAGCCGTTGCAGGTGGCTGTAAAGATAGCCACGGATGTCATAGAGTATTTTATTGCTGACGTATTGGGCGAAATACTGCCGGAAGTATTCGATCGGCGGGCGCAGCAGGAAGAAGACGATCGCCGTCCCTCCAAGCCACAAATACAATTGTTCCAGTTTTTCCGCCTGCGACAGAGCCTCCGCGCCAATGATGTCGTCGATAACAATTTTAATCAGCAAAGGGATAAATAATGGAATCGCGAACTTAAAAATCCCGATGAAAATCGTCAAGGCAATTTGCCAATAGTACGGTTTGACAAATTTCATATACCGCTTCATAGTGCCCAATTCGTTCACTCCATTCTATTCAAAATGAAAAACCTGTTGGCAGGCAACAGGTTTTCCATGTCAATCATGAATCCGGTTATGCTTATGAAATTCATACCGGCTCGTCCATACTTCGATGAAGTCCTGGGCAAAAGGGCCTCTTCTTTGCTTGATCCAGCTGATCAGCTTGTCCACATTTCGGTAGAGTATTTGATCGATGACTTCTGGGTAGCCCATTTGCCGCTTATGGTCTTCGTATTCGTCTTCATCCAACAGCGTGTAAGACATATCCGGAAACACTTTTACATCCAAGTCATAATCGATGTATTTCAACGATCCATTATTATAGACGAACGGAGAGCTGATATTGCAATAATAATAGACACCGTCGTCACGCAGCATGCAGATGATATTGAACCAATGTTCAGCATGGAAATAGCAGATCGACGGTTCTCGCGTCAACCATGTCCTGCCGTCCGATTCCCTCACCAGCGTACGTTCGTTCGCGCCGATCACAATATTGTTCGTCCCTTTCAGTACAGTTGTTTCCTGCCAGACACGGTGGATGCGTCCGTTGTGCTTGTAACTGTGGATCTGGATTGTTTCACCCTCCGCAGGAACCGCCATGCACCATCCCACCTTTTCGTCTAACTATCACTATATGTTATCTCCCGTTCATTATATCAATCAATTCTGAAAACATACAGCAATAAGCCGAAAGTTGCGAGAATCACATGACGATAGACCGACCTCCATCGACGATGATCGTCTGCCCGCGGATCATATCGGCATGGTCGGAGATGAGGAACATCGCCGTTTTCACCATGTCATCGATTTCGACCATGCGCCCGGCTGGCGTGTTGTCGCGTGCATCACCTAGCAGTTCCTCACGGTTCGGGAAATGCTTCAATGCTTCCGTATCGAGCGCGCCGCCGGAAACCGTGTTGACCGCGATATTTTTCGGCGCGAGTTCCACTGCCAAATAACGGGTGATCGACTCGACAGCCGCTTTGGAAACACCAATCGTCGTGTAGTTTTCCAGATAACGGATCGACCCGAGCGAGCTGATGCCGATGATCTTGCCGCCCTTATCCATCAATTTCGCCGCTTCCTGTGCGCCGAACAGCATCGCTTTGGCGTTGATGTTCATCGTCCAGTCCCAGTGCGATTCTTCCAGTTCCATGACCGGGCGCAAGACGCCTGATGCCGCGTTCGACACGAATACATCCAAACGCCCGAATTCTTCCTTGATGGTTTCGAACATGGCGCGCAGTTTCTCGACGTCGCCGACATTGGCACGCACGAGCAAGGCTTTTCTGCCTCTCGCTTCGACTTCTTTTACGGTATCAAGCGCGGCTGATTTGCTGCGCGCGTAGTTGACGACGATGTCATAGCCGGCGTCCGCCAGCGCAATCGCCATCGCTTTGCCGAGTCCACGGCTGCTGCCTGTCACTAGCGCTACTTTTTGTTCTGTCATTTCGCTACATCTCCTCTTTGCTCTAAAGCTGTTTTCATTTTTTGGACGGGGGCGGCAATCGGCAAATTTTCCAATTGTTCCGGCGTCACCCATTTCATGTTTTCAGGCGGCGTGAATTCTTCCGCTTTGGCCAAATAGCCATCCACATTCCATGTTAAATGAGAAAAGACATGTTTGAAAGCAGTAATTTTCTCCACATCGGAAAGCGAGCCGTTCAATGCCTCTGCATATAATTCCCCGATTTCATCCGCTTCGAGCGGTGCGGTCAGCTCAAGCATCGGGTATTGCCACATGCCTGCAAGCAGACCTTTTCCGGGGCGCTGTTCCATCAACAGCTTATTCCCGCTCCAAATCGCCACCATAGCGAAATCGGCGTTGCGGTTTTTCTTCGCTTTCGTTTTAACCGGCAGTTCCGTTTCCTTGCCGGCATGGAATGCTTCGCAATGGTCCCGGACCGGGCATAGTAGGCATTTCGGCGAAGTCGGCGTGCAGATGAGCGCACCGAGTTCCATCAATCCTTGGTTGAATGAAGACGGGTCTTCGTGGCTGATCAATTCCGTTACCGCCTGCTCGAACACTTTGCGCGTTTTCGGTTTGGCGATATCTTCTTCGATCAATAGAATTCGGCTGAGTACCCGCATGACATTGCCGTCAACGGCATGTTCCGGCACACCGTAGGCAATGCTCAATACTGCGCCTGCCGTATAAGGCCCAACGCCTTTCAAAGAAGAAATCTCCTTGCGCGTCGAAGGCACGATGCCTCCGTACTGTTCGGCGACTTCACGCACCCCCGCTTGGAGATTGCGGGCGCGTGAATAATATCCGAGTCCTTCCCATAACTTCAGTAAGCTTTCTTCTTCTGCTTGCGCCAAAGATTCAACAGTGGGAAATTTCTCGACAAAGCGTTTATAATAAGGGATAACCGTATCTACTCTCGTTTGCTGCAACATGACCTCGGAAATCCAGATTTGGTAAGGGTCGGCTGTGCGGCGCCAAGGCAAATCACGCTGTTCTTTCTGGAACCAGCCGATCAGGTCCTGCTGAAATTGCTGCTTGTCCATATTTATGTTTTCTGCCTCCGTTCATGCTGATTATTCCGGCCCTGAAGCGGGTATGTATACTTAAGGAATACGCTTATTTTATCAAATAGCGGGCACACAAGATATTATAAATGCTCGCAAAAAAAGGGGGATGCGTCGATGGATACAGGAACTCATATCGTCATGGGCATTGCGCTCGGCGGGCTGGCCATGGCCGACCCGGTCGTCGCAGCCCATCCGGTCACTTGGACTGCCGTCCTGACCGGCACTATTATCGGCTCACAAATCCCCGACATCGATACTGTTTTGAAGCTGCGCGACAACGCCGTCTATATCCGCCATCACCGGGGCATTACGCATTCCGTGCCGGCCGTACTGTCATGGCCTATTTTGCTCTCCAGTGCCATTTACCTTCTATTCCCGGAAGCCAATCTTCTTCATTTATGGCTATGGACTTTCCTTGCCGTATTTCTGCATGTATTTGTGGATATATTCAACTCATACGGCACACAGGCACTCCGTCCATTTTCCAATCATTGGGTGGCACTTGGCGTCATCAATACTTTTGACCCGATCATTTTCGGTGCGCATGTCGTAGCGCTCATGATCTGGGCGTTCGGGGCCGATCCTGTTTGGACAATGAGCATTTTGTATATTATCCTATTCTTCTATTATGTCTCCCGCTTTGCGCTGCAAGCGGCGATCAAGCAAGCGATACGCAATACGATCCCAGGCACAAAAGACGTGTTCGTCGCGCCGACGATGCGCTATTTCCAATGGCGCATCGCCGCTGACACCGACCGCCACCACTTCGTCGGCCAGGCATACGGGCGCTCGATCAATATATACGATAAGTTCCTGAAAAAGCCGATGCCTGAAAACGACTTGATCCAAACGGCGATGAAAGACAAGAACCTCGATGCTTTCGTGTCGTTTTCCCCGCTCTACCGCTGGGAAATCAACCAATATGGGGAGATCTACGAAGTGCGTTTGATCGATTTGCGCTACCGCAGCAACGATTATTACCCGTTTGTTGCAGTTGCCCATCTGGACGAAGACCATAATATTCTGAACTCCTATACAGGGTGGATTTTCAGCGAAGACAAATTAAGGAAGAAACTTGATTTCAGCCATAACTGAACAGAAAAATGGCCGGGGTATCCATCCCTGGCCATTTTTTCGTACTATGAATCCTGCAAAAGGTGGGCATACTTCGGATTGTTCCCTGCAAATTCATGGATTTTGTCACCGTAGCTCTCGATCCATTGGCGTACGACTTTTTCAACGACTGCAGTACCTTGGTAATCGTATCCCGCTTTCGCGTAGGACGATTCAAAATCGGAGACTAAAAGTTCAATCCACGTCCGGGCTTTGTCTTCCGACAGCTCCGGGTTTTTTTCCCTCAATTCGATGATTAACTGCTCAATGACTTCTTTCATTGACTCACTTCCCCTCCTTTAATGGACGGAGCATGGAAATCGGCAGCGCTTCCGTATGCCTGTCGCCGCCCATGCGATAACCCCAGGCGAAATTTCCCTTTAGATAATCTATCTGGAAATAGACATTCGGATCGCCTTCCACGCGGTAAATTTCCCCTGGCTTGAAATCTTTAGGGTCCAATAAGAACGATGCAGCCATGATGGCTTTGCGTTCGAGCACGGCGAATTCATTGACGATGCCGAGCTGTTCCGCTTTGCGCGCTTTTTCTTTCAAGCGGGCGATTTCATTGCGTAATTCCGTCTCATCCATTTGCGAATATGGTTTGTGTTCACTCATTTTCAAGCTCCTTTTCTTCGATGTACTGGCTGATCACATCTCCCGGGAAGCCTTTCTGGTATAGCCCTTGCTTCACTTTCCGGCTCAGGTCATTCCCTGACAATTTACTTTCGTGCTTACGCCATAATTTATCCCCTTGCTCCCGGACACTGTCGAGCCATTGATCATCGTCCCGCTCCAGTTCGAGCCCTTCGATCGCTTGCTTAATGATCGCGTAAGGATAGCCTTTTCTCATCAATGAATCATTGATTTTCTGTTTGACCTGGCTCGGGGTTTTCGATTGTTCTTTCGCTGCGATTTTTTCTGCAAGGCCCGTAGCGACTTCAAGCTGCTCTTCTTCCGTATAATTGCTCAAGACATCTTTTTGCATGGCCTTATCAATCCCTCTCTTTTGCAAATCCTGCTGGATAGCGCGCGGCCCTTTTTTACCGGATTTAATTTGCGTCCGGAGCAACGCTTCTGAAAACTGCTCGTCATCAAGGAAGTTCAGTTCGTAAAGCTTCTTGATCGCTTCGTCGATGACGGCTTCACCGAATTCCTTTTCTTTCAATTTCTTGCGGACTTCGCCTTCACTGCGCATGCGGAAGCCGAGGTAATGCAGGGCTTTATTGAATGCTTTTCGCACTTCATCCTCAAAGTTCATTTCTTCGATCGTCCACTGGTCGAGTTCCTTGCCTTTGGTCAATTGGTAGCGGATGATCAAGGATTCATCGACACTGAACGCATACTTTTCTTCCAGGTAGATATTATAGCGTTCCGGATTGTTTTTTCCGCGGGTTATTTTTGTAATGATCGGCATCAATTTCCCCTCGCTTCTCCTACCATTATACACTTTGCGCCCCCTCTTGGCATATGCTTCGCTCGAATTGGGTATGGGATAGAAATGGAGGCGATGGAAATGAAAATAGCGATAACAGGCGGCACCGGGTTTCTCGGTACTGCCTTGACGGAACTGCTTCTCGAAAAAGGCCACGAAGTGTTTATTTTAACACGTTCAGATAAACCGAAAGAACAAGGCATCACATATGTCCGCTGGCTGTCTAATGGAGCGCGCCCGGAAGCGCAGCTTGAAGGCATTGATGCGCTGGTCAATTTGGCTGGCACTTCGATCAACGACGGCCTGTGGACCGATAAGCAAAAAAAGAAAATCTACGACAGCCGTGTATCGGCGACGAAAGAAGTGCTGCGCATCATCTCGGCACTTGAAAAAAAACCGAGTGTGCTCGTCAATGCCAGCGCAGTCGGGATTTATCCGGCTTCTGAACACAAAACTTACACCGAAGCCGACCAGGAATACGGCCATGATTTTCTTGCTGAAACGGTATTGGCATGGGAAAGCTTGGCAGAACAAGCACAAATCGACGGCGTCCGAACTGCATATGCACGTCTTGGCATCCTGCTCGGAAAAGAGGAAGGCGCATTGCCTTTGATGGCACTGCCGTATAAACTATTCGCCGGCGGCACAGTCGGCACCGGCAGGCAGTGGTTGTCGTGGATCCATGTCCGCGATGCGGCGCGCGCGATCCTGTTTGCTATCGAACAGGAAGACCTTACTGGACCATTCAATGTCACGGCGCCAAACCCGCAGCGCATGAAGGCGTTCGGCAAGGAGATCGGGCGGGCGCTTGGCCGGCCGCACTGGATACCCGCCCCTTCGTTTGCGTTGAAAGCGGCGCTCGGCGATAAAAGCAGGCTTGTATTGGAAGGCCAGTGGGCGCTGCCGGCCGTTCTTTTAGACCATGGGTTTAAGTTCGAGTTCCCAAATTTGCCGGAAGCACTGGCTGACATATACAAATGAGCGTATAATGATGGGATGACCAATTGAAGGACGTGACCTGCATGACTGAAAAACCAATCATTGAAATGGGGCAGAAATTCCCCTTAACCATTAAAAAACTCGGCATCAACGGAGAAGGCGTCGGCTTTTTCAAGCGCAATGTCGTCTTTGTTCCCGGTGCGCTCCCTGGAGAAGAAGTGACCGCGCAAGTGACCATCGTGAAACACAATTTCGCACAGGCGCGGATATTGAAAATCCGCAAACCCTCGCCCCACCGCCAGACGCCGCCGTGCCCGATCTTTGACACATGCGGCGGCTGCCAATTGCAGCATCTGTCCTATAGCCAGCAACTCGTCGAAAAACGTGACTTGGTGCTGCAATCGCTCGACCGCTACCTGCGCGGGACGGATATCCAAGTGCGCGAGACAATCGGCATGGACGACCCTTGGCATTACCGCAATAAGAGCCAGTTCCAAACGCGCAAAAAAGACGGCAAAGTGATGGCCGGCTTGTTTGCGGAAGGCTCCCAGCAGCTGCTCGATATCGAACAATGCCTCGTCCAGCATCCGGACACAGTAAAAATCACCAATGCCGCGAAGCGCATCATCGAGGACTTGAACCTATCCATCTACGACGGCAAATCGATGAAAGGGCTGGTCCGGACCATCGTCGTCCGTACGGCAGTCAAGACCGGGGAAATCCAGCTTGTGCTCATCACGACGCGCAAAGACATCCCGAAACAGAAAGTCCTCGTCGAACGATTGAGCGCAATCGATTCGAACCTGGTGTCCATCGTCCAAAACGTCAATGCGGAGAAAACCTCACTCGTATTCGGCGAAACGACGCGCACGCTGTTCGGCAAACCGACCATCCATGAAGAGCTCGGCGAATTATCGTTTGACTTGTCTGCCCGTGCGTTTTTCCAATTGAATCCCGAACAGACCGTCAAACTCTACGATGAAATCAAGCGCGCAGCGAAACTGACCGGCAAGGAATCCGTCGTCGATGCGTATTGCGGCGTCGGCACGATCGGCCTATGGCTCGCAGATTCCGCCCGTGAAATCCGCGGCATGGATACCATCGCGGAAAGCATTGCCGATGCCAAAGCCAACGCGAAAAAACAAGGGCATCAGGCGACTTACGTGACGGGCACAGCAGAAAAATGGCTTGAGACTTGGCGCAAGGAAGGTTATGTTCCGGATGTATTGACAGTAGATCCCCCACGCACCGGGCTTGCGGACTCGCTATTGAAAACCATCTTGAAAGTAAAACCGAAACGTTTTGTCTATACGTCCTGCAACCCGTCGACACTTGCGAAAGATTTGCAGCAATTGACGAAAATCTACCGCGTCGAATATATCCAGCCGATCGATATGTTCCCGCAGACTTCCCAAGTTGAAGCGGTCTGTTTATTGGTATTGAAATAAGGAATTGAAAAAGTGTCCGGAGCAAATGCTTCCGGACACTTTTTTATTACGCGATTTGTTTTTTGGGGCCCTTGAACGCAATGATGGTGAACAAGCTCAGCAAGATGCCTGTGATCAGCAGCAGGAAACTGAGCTGTTCCGTGACTTCCAGGAACAAGCCCCCTGCTGCGGGACCGATCAGACTGCCGACACTGAATGCCACGCCACACAATAAATTCCCCGTCGGCAGCAATTCTTTCGGCATCAAGTCGGTCATATAGGAAATGCCAAGCGAAAAAGTGGAACCGACGAACATGCCGGCCACCACGAATAAAGCGAGCGTGAGCCAGGCATTCGATTCGAAGAACGTCGCCACCAAAAACGATAAGCCCCCTCCGCTTAACGCAATCATCAATACCTTTTTCCGCCCAATTCGGTCGCTGAGTTCACCAAGCGGCAATTGTGTCGCAATCGCCCCGATTGAAAAAGCGGCGAGAATATAGGAGACCATGCTGATATCGAATGATTGTCGCAACGCATAAACTGGATAAATTGCGCTGAGTGAGGCTTCCAAAAAGCCATAGCCGAGCGGAGGCAAAAAGGCGACCCAGCCAATAACGAGAGCCGTCCGGAAGCGCTGCAATGTTCCTTTGGCGCCCATTGAACTCGCCGAATGCTCCGGAAAATCATTGCGCAGGAAAAACACCAATGACCAGGAAATCAAACAGAGGACACCGGAAATGATGAACGGCAATGCTTCGAAGACTTCGACAAGCGGCACAAATAACGGCCCTGCACCGAACCCGACACTGAACGACATGCCGTAGATCGCGATATTGCGGCCAAGCTTATGGTGAGGCGAAGTGCTGGTGATCCAAGTCTGCGTCGAAAAATGCAGCGCCTGGTCACCCACTCCAATCAAAATGCGCAAGACAAACCAAAACAAGACGCTTTTCCATAATGGAAACGAAAGCAGCGCGAGGATGACCATCGCCCCGCCGACGAGAATAAGCGGTTTAAACCCGAACTTTCTCAGCTGCGGTTCCATGAATGGAGCGACAGCGATGATCCCTATGTATAAGCCGGTCGCACTAAGGCCGTTCAGTGCAGACGATACACCGTCCTGCTCGAAAATAACGGCGATGAGCGGCAGGAGCATGCCTTGTGAAAATCCTGAGATCGACACAATGGCGACCAAAATCCAAAAGCGGGCGCGTTCGCTTGATAAGAAATATTTCATAATGCCTCCCCGAACGAGCACGTTCTTTTCTATTTTTGGAAGTTTCCGCTACAATTTTAACATAAGGAGGAGATACAAAATGAAATTTTCCATGAACGAACACGGATTTACCGGGCATTTGCCTTTCGGCGAGCTCCACGTATCCACCAATGAAGAATACGGGTTCCGCCCTTATCAGTTGCTGGTCTCTTCACTGGCTATCTGCAGCGCAGGCATTATCCGCAAAGTACTGGACAAACAACGGATGCCTGCAGAAGACATCGAAGTGGAAGTAAAGGAAATCGTCCGTGTCGCTGAAGAAGCGGACCGCGTTTCAAAAGTCCATCTGCATTTCCGCATCAAAGGTGATATCAACGAAGCGAAAATGCCCCGTGTGATGGAATTGACGCGCAAAAACTGCTCGATGGTCCGTTCTGTGGAGAACTCGATCGAAGTGGTCGAAAGCTATGAATTGATTTAAATAGCAAAGGCTCAGACCGTTTCTGCATAGCAGATTGCGGGCTGAGCCTTTATGTTTTATGTTTACAGTTCGTTTCCATAATCGCACTGTCGGTGTAGCCACCTAAATGCTCGAATCGCCTCCTCTTTTCTATCGCGTTCTTTACGGTTCGGTGATTCGCCTAGTCCTCCCCTCGTAAAGGATTGATGCTACTATATCACATTGACCGAATAATGTAAATATTCAATTAATAAAATATAACTATTCCCCGTTATTGCTGCTCTATTGATATTCCTGCATTTATCGGCTACCATATACAATGGAAATGAGGTGGAATCAATGGGGAAATCCATTACAGATAAGGAACAACAAGTGACTTATATGAAACAGCGGCTCAGCATGTTCCTCGATGTGTTAGATGCCATCGAACCGGAAAGCACAGAACTTGAGGATATCGACCGGCTGATTGCCATGGTCGACGATTTGGATAATAAAATGCAGCAATTCAAGAACCGACCGTCTACAGAAAACGAATGATGCCCAAGCCCTGAAGCTTTTTTTATGAAGCTTCGGGGCTTTTTGTTTTCTTCATCCAAGAATACTTTGAAAAGTCATATAATAAGAATAACAGCCCATCCATCTTCAGCTGGCTATGGTAAACTGGCTGTAGTAACCGTGACCCGATGAGTTGATGGAGGAATGTCTATGTGGAATAAAGTTCGGCCTCATATTGAATTGATCGCAGCAGTGTTGTCAGGTATCTTGATCATCATTGCCTACATCCTGGAATTGCAGGATATCGCCCTTCCCTCTGTGATCATTTATTTGCTGGCATTTGCAATCGGCGGCTATGCCAAAGCTAAATATGGCATTAAAAAAACCATTGAAGACAAGGAATTGAATGTCGAATTCCTGATGATTCTGGCAGCGGTCGGCGCCTCGATTATCGGCTACTGGACAGAAGGCGCCATCCTCATCTTCATCTTTGCATTGAGCGGCGCACTCGAAACCTACACGATGAACAAAAGCCGAAAGGAACTGTCCGCCCTCATGGAAATGCAGCCGGACGAAGCCTGGCTATTGAAGGCTTCCGGTGAGACGGTGCGCGTGCCAATTGGTGAATTGAATACCGGAGACCTTGTCGCCGTCAGGCCCGGCGAGCGCATTCCCGTCGACGGTGAAGTCCATTCCGGACAAACCGCTGTCGATGAATCCGCCATCAGCGGTGAAGCAATCCCGGTCTCCAAATACCAACACGATAACCTGTTTGCCGGAACGGTCAATTTGTCCGGTTCCATCACGATGGTCATGACCAAACCGAGTTCTGAGACGATGTTCCAGAAAATTATCGAACTCGTGCAATCCGCTGAAAGCGAAAAGTCCCCGTCGCAGCAGTTTATCGAACGTTTTGAAGGCCGATACGTAAAAATCGTTTTAGTGGTTTTCGGACTCATGTTGTTCCTTCCGCATTTCTTGGTCGGCTGGAGCTGGAATGAAACCTTTTACCGGGCCATGGTGCTGCTTGTGGTGGCATCGCCTTGTGCTTTGGTCGCTTCCATCATGCCTGCTACGCTTGCTGCCATTTCAAACGGGGCCAAGAGTGGAGTCATCTTTAAGGGGGGCGTACATTTAGAAAATTTGAGCGTCATCAAAGCCATCGCATTCGATAAGACTGGCACATTGACACGCGGTAAACCCGAAGTGACGGATTTCATCATCCGCGATGGCGCAGACCGCGAGCAAGTGATGGCGCTCGTCGCTGGAATTGAATCCCAGTCCAACCACCCGCTCGCAAAAGCGATTACGGATTTTGCCATTCAACAAGGTTTCAATCCGCTGCGCAATCTGCAAGTCGTGGATGTCCCAGGGAATGGGCTGAAAACGCATTTCAATGGCGACGAGATCCTGGTCGGCAAACCGGGCTTTGTCGGTGAACAAGAAGCTTATGCTTTTGAAGGCAGGATTCTCGAACATTTAGCAAATCAAGGGAAAACCGTTACCTTCGTAAGGGATGGGCAGGGCATACTCGCGGCCATGGCCCTGAAAGACACTGTCCGCAACATCACAAAGACCACCATCGCAGAGCTTCAGGACCGCGGCATTTACTGCATCATGCTGACTGGGGATAACCGTAAAACCGCAAAAGCCATTGCGGAAGAGACGGGTGTCGATGAATACATCGCCGAATGCCTGCCTGGCGATAAAGTCCAGCACTTGAAAAAACTATTGGCTAAATATAAATACGTCGCGATGACAGGAGATGGCATAAACGACGCTCCAGCTCTTGCGACAGCGACGACCGGCATCGCCATGGGTGAAGGAACCGATATCGCTTTAGAAACCGCAGATGTGATTTTAATGAAAAATGATTTATCGCGCATTTCCTACTCGATCCGGCTGGCGAAGAAAATGCAGCTCATCATCAAGCAAAACATCTTTTTCTCTGTTGCAGTCATCCTGGTGCTGATCTTGTCGAATTTCTTCCAGGCAATTTCTCTGCCTCTTGGAGTAGTGGGACACGAAGGCAGCACGATTCTGGTTATCTTAAACGGATTGCGCATGCTTAACCGCCATGTCTAAAATCAAAAGAAGACGGCGTTCCCTTTATTTATCGGGAATCGCCGTCTTCTTTTGATGGAGCCGCTTCTTGGAATGCCTTCTTCCCTGCATGACCGCATTCAATTGCCCGCCGATAATCAACAGCATCGCGGATAGATACAGCCACAGCAATAGTAGGATGATCCCCCCGATGCTGCCGTAAGTAGCTGAGAAATTGCCGAAATTATTGATATAGATCGAGAACAGAAATGATAACAACAGCCAGCCGACAGAAGCGAAAGCTGCTCCCGGCAGCACCGTCTTGAAACTGATCCGGACATTCGGCGCGAGCCAATAGATCACAGCGCATACGATGAACGTAATCAGGGCCGGAATGGTAAAGCGGATCATTCCCCATAATTCCAGAAACCCTTCCTCAAGTCCAAGGAATGCGAAAAAGAATAAGCCGATTTGGCGGCCGAATACCGGCAAGGCCAGTGCCACGGCCAACATGATAATCAAAAGAACGGTCATTAAAACCGACATGCCTCTCGCTACCAACAGAGGCCTGCTTTCCTTCACGCCATAAGTAGCATTCAATGATTTTATCAATGCATCCATGCCGAGGCTCGCTGACCAAATGGTCGCAAGCACACCGAATGACAGCAGGCCACTGTTTTGATCCGTCAAGATTTCATTTAACGTCTGCTCGATCAGTGCATACACTTCTCCTGGAATGACATTTTCCATGAACAAGTATACTTCTTCCTTAGGCAGATTCAGATAAGGCAGCAAAGTAACGAGAAAAATGAGCAACGGAAAAATCGATAATAGGAAAAAAAACGCCAATTGCGCTCCGAGTCCCTGCACATCGACGTCTTTAATCCGTATTCCTAATTCTTTTATAAATCCACGGCCAGTCAATACGTTATATGTCGGTTTCCGTACTTGGGACTGGCCATGTTTTCTCGGCGTTGCCATAAACTTCCCCTGCTCAGTTGCGGTTCTGGTTCTGTGAATCGGTATTGTTTGAAGAAGAGCCGTTTGTCGAAGAAGAGTCGTCCGTCAGTGAAGAACTCGGCGATGGATTGTCCTCTTTAACCGCTGACATGACATCCTCTTTCGACTCGACCACTGCTTCTTTTGTTTCCATGACAGCGCCTCTCGCATCCTGTGCCACTTCTTTCACTTCCGGCACCAGCTTTTTCACTTGCTCGACTTTGCTACCCACATAAGAAGCATCTTCAGAAATACGGGCATAAAGATTTTGGGCACGTTCTGCCTGTTCCTTAAAGGCCGATTTCAGCTCATCTTTATTACTTGCATAATATTTTGCGTTTTCGCTAGCTTTTCTCGATTTGTTCATCACATCTTCGCGCGTGTTGCGGTCCAAAAGCGAAACTAGTGCGCCAACTGCCGCGCCTACTACTATTCCTGTCATCAATTTGTTTTGGCTCATTCCAAATTCCTCCCAGTATAAAATATAGTTTCCATCATACTTCGAATTTTTCCCTCTTCCCCCCTAATCTAAACACTTCGCAAATTATTTTTTAAAAATAACTTGACTATGATATGAAACTTTCGGAATATTAACTCTACAGGAGGAATTTTTCCTAACTAAAAAGAGCATCGAAAAGGGGGAAAAAAGTATGGAAGCATTAACAGAGTTTTTAGGCACCGTCAGCGGCTATGTATGGGGGCCGCCGCTATTGATTCTCCTGGTGGGTACCGGGATTTTCCTGACAGTGAGGCTGGGGATTCTACAATTGCGCTTGTTGCCTTATGCATTGAAACTGACATTCAGCAAAAATCCGGACAGTGAATCACAAGGCGATATTTCCCATTTCCAGGCATTGTCGACAGCAATGGCTGCGACAGTCGGAACCGGTAATATTGTCGGGGTAGCAACAGCAGTTATCCTCGGGGCCCAGGAGCTGTGTTCTGGATGTGGTTCTCAGCATTTTTCGGGATGGCGACTAAATATGGCGAAGCCGTTTTGGCCGTAAAATACCGGATCGTGGATGCTAAAGGCCAAATGGCCGGCGGGCCGATGTACTATCTTGAGCACGGATTGAAACAAAAGTGGCTCGCTGTGCTATTCGCCATTTTCGGCGCAATCGCAGCATTCGGCATCGGAAACGGTACACAGTCCAATTCCGTCGCATCGGTCGTACGCGATACGTTTTCCGTTCCGACTTGGATCACCGGCATCATCCTGACTGTCTTCGCTGCGGTCGTCATTATCGGCGGCATCAAGACAATCGGTAAAGTAACAGCCTTCTTCGTACCATTCATGGCCTTATTCTATATCATTGCCGGAATCATCATCATGATTCTCAATATGGATCTTATCCCTACTGCACTCGGCACGATTTTCAGCGCTGCCTTCACAGGTGAAGCTGCAGTCGGCGGCGCGATTGGCGCAGCCATCCGCTATGGTGTGGCACGGGGCGTCTTCTCCAACGAAGCAGGCCTTGGTTCCGCACCGATTGCGGCAGCGGCGGCGAAAACCGATATGCCTGGCCGCCAGGCATTGGTCTCGATGACGCAAGTCTTGTTCGATACTTTGATCATCTGTTCGATCACAGGCATCACGATTGTCATGTCCGGCCTCTATTCGGATGAAACCCTTGAAGGCGCTGCACTCACGACGGCTGCATTCGAACAGTTCCTTGGCGGGGTCGGCCCGTATATCGTAGCAATCGGCTTAATTTTCTTCGCTTCTTCGACCATTATCGGCTGGTCTTACTACGGAGAGAAATGTTTCCAGTACTTGTTCAAGAATCCAAGCTTGTTGATTATCTACCGCATCGCTTTCGTTGCGATGGTGTTCGTTGGCGCGACAGTCTCTCTTGATGTCGTCTGGACTTTCTCGGATGTCATGAACGGCTTGATGGCGTTCCCGAACTTGATCGGCCTTCTCGGCCTATCCGGCGTCATCGTATACGAGACGAAACGAATCACGGCGAAGATCAAAGAAGAGAAAGAACAGGCACGTTCTGGCAATTGACATTCTGTTTGAATAATGAAATGATAAAGCATACCCACCCGAAAGGCAGGAATGAATCATGGATTTATCCAAACAATCACCTGAGAACGTCGATTTCATGATTGAAGAAATAAAAACGAAACTGCGCATGGTTAACGTGGATGCAATGAAAGCCGAGCATTTCAATACTTCCGAGTATGAAGACTTGCGTGAAATTTATGAGATGGTTAAAGGCCGCGATAATTTCAGCCCAAATGAAATGCAGGCCATCGCCTCTGAACTTGGTTCATTGCGCAAATGAGGAAAGCCCTGAAGCAAATGCTTCAGGGCTTTTCAGGCTGTCGAGAAAGTTATGAAGTCGTATTTTCCGAAGCTTATTGATCGCTTTCCGCGGGCGGGAATCGAGCCTCCTCGGCCGCTATAGCGGCCTGTGGGGTCTCTCAAACCCGCTATTCCCGCAGGAGTCGATCAAGCGCTTCTCCAAATACTTAGATAGACCGTTGATTTATAAAATGTAGAAAAGCAATCTTCGCTCTAATTTATAGCTGTTCATTGACTTGTTCAACACTCTGGAAAGCCCTGAAGCAAATGCTTCAGGGCTTTTTCTTGTCTAAGGAAACTCGGCTTGCGCCTGTCGAGTCAAAGCAGCTACTTCAGCTTTTCTTTCTGGCTAGCTTCAGTGGCCTGACTCTCGGGTCGTAAGCCGGCTGGCCTGTGCGGCATAGAGCGCCGCTTCGGCCATCCGGCTTATGCCTGTCGAATCTAAACGGCTGCTTCAGCTTTTCTTTTCATATTGCACGATGTACCAGCCGCCTTCTTTGATGACGGTGCGGAGGCTGAAAAATTCTAGGCCGGATTCTTCCCCCCATTCGATGAGTTCTTCTCTTTTTGGCAACCTGTAGAGATTGTCGAATGATGAAAAGAAGCTATTGAAAACGTTGGCGAATGGCGGGCTGTCCGGACCGCCCGCGATCGGGGTGACGACCGAAAAAATGCCTTTAGGGGCAATCCAGCCGCTGATTTCCTTGAACAGGGCCTGGCGCTTTTCAAGCGGGATGTAATGCAGCACATTATTGAGCATGACCATATCCTGCTGCGATTCCGGCTTGTAATTCCATAAATCCGCTTGTTCGATGGTGACATTCTCTTGTGAAGCTGTCAATTCCTCCGCTTTTTCGACGACTTCTTCGCTGATTTCGATCCCGGTGAATTGAGTCTTCGGGAACCGCTGCCCCAATTTCTTTATGTAGCCGCCTTCGCCGCAACCGATATCGAGCACGCGATGGCAATCTTTTTCCTTCAGTCTCTTGGCCATCTTCGGATACGCCAGCACCTCCAGCAGGCGGCTCGTTTCTGCTACAGTGGCTGCATGCTCTTCTTCATCGAAATGCAAACGGCTCCGGTTGCGCATCATTTCAGGGTATTCCAGAAGCGTCGGGATGTGCAGCTCCATCATTTCCTTCAATAGGACACCAGACGAATTATTGCCTTTGGATTTCGGCAATTTCCACCGGTTCTTCACTTGATAGCGTTTGCGTCCCGCTTCTTTCAAATACCCGATCGAGACGCCCACCGCTACCCATTGAGCGAGCAACTGTTCATCCAGGCCCAGTGCATCCGCCACGTCAAATTGGGTCATCGGGCGTTCAAATGCCTTGAAAAGATCCAATTCATAGCCAACATACGCATGCCAGCTGTACAGGAAGGGCTCATTGCGTTTCATATACGTCCTTGCTTTTACCATCTTCATTATATCGATCATATAAGTCCCTCCACTTTCCACGGGTAGTCATCTTCCGGTTTGTAGTATTTCAGTTCTTTCGTGCCTTCTGTCAGTTCCTTCGCGCGTACCGGCATGAATCCGCCCTGGATAAAGCGGTCCCGGACGTTTTCTTTCCACAAACCGAGCCCTGAGACATTCAGCATCTGCTTGAAATGAAGTATCGGGTCTTCTTCCATCCGTTCAAAGGTCCGCTGGCGCAAATAGCTGACCGGGCGATAAGGGAACGAATACGCAAGTGCCGCCAGATGGCTCAGCTGGATCACATGGTCTGCCCTGCGGTAGCGCACCTTCTCGTACCATGCCAGATTGGCCGTATCCGTCTTTTCCTCAGCCAACATATCCGCAGCCAGTTCGCCCAGTACATCGGCATCCTGTATCGCCATGTTCATGCCTTCCCCTGCCATCGGATGCACGGCATGCGCCGCATCGCCAATGATCGCTTTATTGCCTTTTACGTAGGATTCGGCGTGGTACATGACAGGAATCATCAACTGGATCTTTTTCCAGTCTGCCAGACGCTGCACATAGCCATCCACTGCCGGCGCCAAATCGGTATAAAGCTTATGGAAATGGCTGATCGGTTTTTCCTTCAAAGTCTTGTAATCCCCCGGCGGAATCAAGTAGACGCTGCGTACTTGATTGTCAGGGAGCGGAAATAATCCGAGAAAGCGATTATAAGTTGAAATGATCTTGCCGTCCGTGAAGTTCTCCGCTCTCGGAAACGTCACTGTCAGGAAATGATGGTTATAAGTTGTCTGCTTCACTTCAATCTCCATCGCTTTTCTCGTTACCGATGACCGGCCTTCTGCGCCGAAGAAAAACTTGGCTTCCACTTCGAATTTTTCGGCCCCTTTCTGAAGAATGGCCGTATTTTCCGTATATCCTTTACAGGCAGTTCCTTTCAGGTAATGGAAGTTGTCGTATTCACAAGCCGACTTGCGAATGATGGTCTTCAGCTCTTCGTGATGAATCATATAAGCGGCGTTGTATTTTCCAGGCAAAACGCTGTAATCCATGAACGATTGATCTTTTACTTTCAAGGTGCTGGAGAGTTCCAGCATATCCAGTACTTTGATTTCATTGGAGCGATCACAAATCGCATCGTATACATCAAGGCCGTCGAATATCTGCATGCTCTTCGGCTGCAATAGCTCTCCCTTATAGGTCGGCGAGCGGACAGCCATTCGCTCGGCCAGCACGACATCAAATCCACGGCGAGCCAATTTCAACGCGAGCGTCAACCCGCCTATCCCCCCTCCGCCGATGAACACATCCGTTTTCATGAGCTTCAACTCCTTGATTCTCCTTACCCTGAAAAGGAGCAGCTGAAAACCGAACGGCCTGCATACGATAAAAAAAAAGACCCTCAAGGGGCCTTTTTTCACAATTTGTTCTCAAAGTGCATTATAAGAAGCTGCGAGTTCCGCGCCAACTTTGGCATTGTGCTTGACGAGTTCGATATTTGCGACCAGGCTTTTGCCTTCCGTCAATTCCTTCACCTTGCCGAGCAAAAATGGCGTCACTTCTTTGCCGTTGATGCCGTTCGCTTTCGCTTCTGCCATGGCCTGTTCAATGATGCCATCGATAAAGCCTTTATCAAGCGCATGTTCTTGTGGAATCGGGTTGGCGATGACAGCCCCGCCCTTCAAGCCAAGCGACCATTGCGCTTTGAGGATAGCTGCAAGCTCTTCAGTCGATTGTGAACCATAGCTCAACGGGAAACCGCTGTGGCGTGTATAGAATGCAGGCATCTCATCCGTTTGGTAGCCGATGACCGGCACGCCTTTTGTCTCGAGGTATTCCAGTGTCAGCCCGATATCGAGAATCGATTTCGCACCCGCACAGACGACGGCAACTCCTGTATTCGACAACTCTTCCAAGTCGGCCGAAATATCCATCGTCGCTTCCGCCCCGCGGTGGACACCGCCGATGCCGCCGGTCGCGAAGACGCGGATGCCGGCAAGCTCTGCGCAGATCATCGTCGCAGCAACCGTCGTCGCTCCGATTTTTTTCGTCGCGAGCAATTGGCCGATGTCACGGCGCGATACTTTCGCAACGTCCGTGGAATTGCCCAGAAGTTCCAGTTCTTCCTCCGACAAGCCAATTTTGATCTGTCCGTCCATCAACGCGATCGTTGCGGGAACAGCCCCGTTATCGCGGATAATCTGTTCGACCTCACGTGCGGTTTCCACGTTTTGCGGATACGGCATGCCGTGGGAGATGATGGTCGACTCCAAGGCGACGATCGGTTTTTTCATTTCGATGGCTTCCTGTACCTCTGTTGAATAGCTGATCATGTTTGTCATTTTAATTCCTCCAGTTCTTTGGTTAACACCGTTTCGGTTAATTCGGGACGTACTGTCTGGCTGCTCGCGAGCGTCTTGGCTGCATTCAGCATGCCCATCCGCACCGCTTTATGGAAATCATGGCCCGATAGGTGGGCGTGAAGAAAGCCTCCTGCGAAAGCGTCCCCAGCTCCTGTGACATCTTCGACTTGCGCTGTTTTGATGGCTGGAAAATGCGTTATCCCATTTGCGTCACCAGCCATGGCGCCGTCTTTTCCGCCGGTCACGACAGCTGTTGTTGCGCCTTGCTCAAGAAGCAATTCCACCGCGCGCTTCCAATCGGTTTCGTCATGGATCGAGATGCCAAGCCTGAGCGCGGCTTCGTCTCGGTTCAAGATGAGGAACGAAACCCCTTTTAAGTCTTCCCCAAGGCGTTCCATTTTCGGCGCTGATACGGGAATGACCGCAAGCTGCAATCCGGAAGAAAATGCGAGATCTTGCAAATATTTGATGGTTTGTTTCGGGCAGTTTAAGTCGACCACCAATAGCTTCGCCCGCATCAACATGCTGCGGTGAGCTTCCAAGTACTCTGGGGTCAATTCATTGTAAATGTCCATATCCGCCAGTGCCAAGGCCATTTCGCCGTCAGGTTCCAGTACGGCTGTGTAGCTGCCCGTTGCGCCTTGCGAAAGTGTTTTGGTCATGGCCGTGTCCATGTAAGGCGAGGACACTTCCTCGATGAAGCGCCATTCCGGGTCGTCTCCTGCAATCGACACCAATTGGACTGTATGCCCAAGACGGCCCAGGTTTTCAGCAATATTGCGCGCGACTCCCCCGACACTTCGCGTTACCGTGGCCGGGTTTGAAGTGCCGTGGACAGAAGGGGCTTTCAAATGAAACTTCCGGTCGACGTTCGCCCCGCCAATGCATAGAATTGTATTTTCTTCAGGCAATACGTATGCGCGGCCGAGAATCTTCCCTTGCTTGATGAGCCCTGAGATCAAATTGGCTAAGGATGGCCGCGAAATCCCAAGTGCATCCGCCATTTCCTGTTGGGACATATATGGGTCGCGTTCGATCAATGCAAGGATTTTCTGTTCATTGCGGTTCATGGTCTCCCCCCCTTTTTAAACTTTTGTTTATATTATAAACTTTTATAATAAAAAATACAACTCATTTTTCTTTCACACGCACCGCTATTGCGCAACGTGTTTGAATATTGCTACTATAGAAAGGATGAGAGGAGTGTTTTTGGAAATGACTACATTTGATGAAAAATTATCCCGCTATGCTGAATTGGCGGTAAAGGTAGGCGTCAATATCCAGCCTGACCAAAAATTGTATATTGCAGCTTCCATAGATGCAGCACCGTTTGTCCGCTTGATTGTCAAGAAAGCGTATGAAGAAGGTGCAAGACAAGTATTCGTGGACTGGAGCGACGATGTGATTTCGCGCACGCGCTTCGAGAAAGCACCGGAAGATTCTTTCGCGGAATTCCCGGAATGGAAAGTCCAGGAACGGGAGCAATTGGCCGAACAAGGCGCAGCTTTCATCAGCGTCGTTTCGCAAAGCCCGGACTTACTAAAAGGCATCGATTCCAAACGCATTTCTGCGTCCCAAAAAGCGACCGGGCAAGCGCTGAATAAATACCGCCAGTATGTGCAATCCGATAAGATCAGCTGGTGCGTCCTAGCAGCGCCATCTGAGCAATGGGCGAAGAAAGTATTCCCGGACCTTCCAGAAAACGAACAAGTGGATGCACTTTGGGAAGCGATTTTCAAAGCTGTCCGCGCAGATACGAAAGACCCGATCGAAGCTTGGCTGGAGCATGACCGCACGCTCCACACCAAAGCCGATTATTTGAACGACAAGAAATACGCCAAGCTTCATTACCAGGCACCTGGCACCGACCTCGAAGTCGCGCTGCCAAAAGGCCATCTGTGGGCAGGCGCTGGTTCCGTCAACGAAAAAGGCCATACTTTCATGGCCAATATGCCGACAGAAGAAGTCTTTACCGTGCCACATAAAGACGATGTCAACGGTTTCGTTTCAAGCACCAAACCGCTCAGCTATGGCGGCAATATCATCGATGGCTTTAAAATCACGTTTGAAGGCGGCCGCATCACCGATGTCTCCGCTGAACAAGGCGAAGAAGTGCTCAAGGAATTGGTCGCTACGGACGAAGGCTCCCACCGCCTTGGCGAAGTGGCATTAGTGCCCCATCAATCGCCGATTTCGGATTCCGGCATTTTGTTCTTCAATACTTTATTCGATGAAAATGCGTCCAACCATTTCGCCATCGGCAGTGCCTATGCGTTCTGTCTAGAAGGCGGCAAGACGATGTCAGCGGATGAATTGAAAGAGCATGGCTTGAACCAAAGCATCACGCATGTCGATTTCATGGTCGGCTCTGCCGATATGGACATCGATGGAATTTTGGAAGACGGCACGCGCGAACCGATCTTCCGAGGCGGCAACTGGGCATTTTAAAGGTCGATAATTCGACACTTAATTTTCCATGCGTTTTCATGTATACTGAATAGGATTATTACAGTTTAGAGAGGGGTTATCACTATGCTATACGGTATTACTGCTGTCCTCGGATTTATGGCTGTGATCTTCATGTTCTTCTTCACACTGCTTCATTTCCTTGGCAAAGAGCTTCATAGCCATGATGCAGAGCATATCGATCCGCTTCCGAAAGAGCGTCATTAAGTAAAAGGCTCTGCCTCGCATATGCGGGGCAGAGCTTTTTTCTGTTTCTCCTCCCTCTATCACATCTCACAGAAAAGTGATAAAATTTGAATAAGCAGTGCTTATACCGATTAGGAGGAATCTATCCATGTTTTCTGCAACGGATATCGGGATCGATCTCGGTACCGCCAATATTCTTGTCTATACAAAGTCAAAAGGCGTCATCTTGAATGAACCATCCATCGTCGCCCTGGACGCCCGCAGCGGAGCCGTCATCGCCATCGGTAACGAAGCGAAAGCGATGCTCGGCAAAGCGCCGGACTCCATCCGCATCGTGCGCCCGATGAAAGAAGGCGTCATCGCCGATTTTGATGTGACCCGTGAACTCTTGAAGCTGGTCATGCAAAAAGCGGCGAAGCAGCTCGGCGGTTCATTGCGCAAGCCGAAAGTGATGGTCTGCACCCCGTCTGGCGCCACAGCGGTCGAACGCCGGGCCATCCATGATGCCGTTAAACAAAGCGGCGCTAAATCCGTGCACTTGATCGAAGAAACGGTCGCTGCAGCAATCGGCGCTGACTTGCCGATTACGGAACCTGTCGCTTCGGTCATCGTCGATATTGGAGGAGGCACGACAGAAGTCGCCATCATTTCATTCGGCGGTGTGGTGTCCTCCAATACGATCAAGATCGCCGGCGACCGGATGGATGAAGACATCATCCAATACGTCCGCAAGCATTATAATCTATTGATCGGCGAGAAAACGGCCGAAACGATCAAAAAAGAAATCGGTTATGCGCCGATCCCTCACGAACCGAAAAAGATGAACATCCGCGGCCGTGACGTATTGAGCGGATTGCCGAAAACGATCGAGTTGAGTTCCGATGAAATGCAAAAAGCGCTCAGTGAATCCTTGTCAGCCATCTTGGAATGCATCCGCGCCACGCTGGAAAATTGCCCCGCTGAATTGTCGGGCGATATGGTCGACCAAGGTGTCGTCATTTCCGGCGGCGGCGCTTTATTGAAAGGCTTGCAGGAATGGCTGGCGCAGGAAATTTCCGTACCGGTCCATATTGCGCCGGACCCGCTGGAATCCGTCGCGATCGGCACCGGCCGGTCGCTCGGCATGATCGACCGGCTTGAGAAAATGTCGCGTTAAATCCCAAACCACCATCAAGGAGGAAAAACGATGTCTTTATTGAATGAGATTTTGGATTACAACGAAAAATTTGTAGAAGAAAAACACTATGAGGAATTCATTACCACCAATCTCCCGGATAAGCGGATCGTCATCTTGACTTGCATGGATACCCGCCTGCTTGAACTATTGCCAAAAGCGATGAACTTCAAGAACGGCGACGTGAAGATCGTCAAAAGCGCCGGCGCTGTCATCAACCATCCGTTTGGCGGCATCATGCGCAGCTTGTTCGTCGCAGTTTATGAATTGAATGCCGATGAGATTTATATTATCGGGCACCATGACTGCGGTATGGCCAAAGTAAAACCGGAAGGCATCATCGAAAAGATGAAAGCCCGCGGCGTTGAAGAAAGCACGATCGAACAGATGAAATTCTCAGGCGTCAACCTCGACGAGTGGCTGCAAGGTTTCGACAACGTAACGGATAGCGTGCGCCACAGCGTCGACATGGTCCGCCATCACCCATTGATGGATAAAACGGTTCCCGTCCACGGCCTTGTCATCGACCCGAAAACCGGAAAACTCGACGTCGTCATCGACGGGAATAAAGACGAAAACCGCTGAGCAATCTCAGCTTTTTTAAGAGTACTGATGAAGTCTATGATTCACAATGAATTAAAAAGCACCCATTTTTTCTACAATCAATAATCAATGACCTATCTTAGTATTTGGAGAAGCGTTCGCTCGTAAACCCTTCTGCTCAATAATGCTGCGCATTACTTCGCAAAGATAAGGTCTCACGTAGTTCGGCCTTATCTTTCCTGCGGGAGCAGCGAAGCGACGGGTTTGAGAGACCCCGCCAGGCAATGAATGAGCGAAGCTGTGCTGAGCAAATTCATTTGCGATGCTCGAACGCAGTGAGAGTTGAGCAACGGTTTTAGTGACGAGGAGGCTCGATTCCCGCCCGCGGAGTCGTGCGATTAGCTTCGGAAAATACGACTTCTTAACTTTCTAGACAAGCTAAAAACCGCTGAGGAATCTCAGCGGTTTTCTTTTTGGAAATAGATATAGTCAAGCGGGATTCCGGCTTTACCAAATTGGCGCAATAACGAAGTGATCTGCCCCCGGTGGTAGCTCGCATGGTTGACGATGGTGAACAGCATTTCTTCGCGGCTGTGGCGGAATTCGTCGCCTTTCATATTGCGGTAATCCAGCTGTTCTTGCCAACTTTCCTTTGATAACGAAGCAAAATACAATTCCATCTCTGCATGAAGCAAAAGCAAGGCATTTTTCGCTTTCTCAACCGTATCGACATCGAAGTGTTCGAATTCCGGGCTCTTGACTCCATTCATCCGCTTGAACCACATTTTTTCGACACCGATGACATGGGCGACTGTGTCGCGGATTGACGGGAATGAACTTTTTCCCGCTTTTGTGTAATACTCTTCACCTGCGTCTTCTACCAATTGCAGCACCTTTTGGCTCGCCCATTGGTGATAGGCAAATAATTTCTCGGGATTCATCTGGCACCCTCTCCCTTCCTCAATTTTCAAACCATCTCCGCATATCCTTCCACCATCTCCGATAGGCGGCCTTGCCCTTTCAAAAATCCTGTTCGAGCAATGCGTAATAATAATGGTCTTTCCATTCCCCGTTGATGAACAGGAATTGTTTAAGCAAGCCTTCCTTTTCGAACCCCGCTTTTTCGAGCACGCGCAGTGAGCCGATATTATCCGGGGCCACATACGCTTCTACCCGGTGAAGGCGCAATTGCTCGAAACCGAAAGCCGTGACCAAGCGGACCGCTTCGCTGGCAATGCCGCGACCGATGAACTCTTCATCCATCGAGTAGCCGACCAGTGCGCTGAGGAACGGCAAGCGTTTGATGCTGTAAATGGAAATATGGCCGATCAGCTGATTGCTGTCGTGGGAGAAAATCCCAAAACTGTATTCCCGGTTTTCCCGCGCCTGATAGATCGACTCGCGGATCTTCTCGCGCTGGACGGCCACCGTGAAATAACTATCGCGATGCCGCGGCTCATAAATCGCCCAATAATCACGGTTCTTCATTAGGATCCGCACCATGTCTTCAGCATCTTCTACGGTAAGTGTGCGCAGATAACACGTTTTTCCTTCAAAAAGCAGATTCATCTTATCCCTCTTCTGCAGTCAATTTGATGAATTCCTCGACATCTTTTGTACATAAGGCAATGCCTTTTTCCCAGAAGGCTTTTTCGGTAATGTCTTCCCCGAGATGCTTCATCGCCAAGTCTTCTGTGCTCATGACCGCCGTATCACGGAGCAAGGCCATATATTTCTCTTCAAACCCTTGCCCTTCTTCTAGCGCTTTCGCATACACGCTGAGCGAGAACAGGTAGCCGAATGTGTAAGGGAAATTGTAAAACGGCACATCGGTGATATAGAAATGCAATTTCGATGCCCAGAAATGCGGATGCCTTTCGGATAAGCTGCCGGCAAACGCTTCCTCCTGGGCCTGTTCCATCAATTCGTTCAGACGGCTCGCCGGAACTACGCCACTCTTGCGTTCTTCGTAGAACCTCGTCTCGAACAGGAAGCGGGCGTGGATGTTCATGAAGAATGCCACACTGCGCTGGATCTTGTCTTCTAGCAAGGAAATTTTCTCTTCTTTGGTCACAGCGTTCTTGACCGCTGCGTCCGCGACAATCATTTCCGCAAACGTCGATGCCGTTTCCGCGACGTTCATCGCATAGCTGCGGTTCAAATCATGCATCGGTTGCAGCGCATGGGTATGAAAAGCATGCCCCAATTCATGGGCGAGTGTCGCAACATTGGACATCGATCCGCTATAAGTCATGAAGATGCGCGACTCCCCGCTTTTCGGAAGCGAAGTGCAAAAGCCCCCCGGCATCTTATGCGCGCGGTCTTCCGCTTCCACCCATCCGTTTTCCAGCGCATGGCGGGAAAAGTTCTCCAATGCCGGGCCGAATTTCCCGAAATGTCGGATGATGAACTCCGACCCTTGTTCGTAATCAAAAGACTGGGAGTTTTCCACGACCGGCGCGTCGACATCGTACCAGGCGAGTTTGTCTTTACCAAGCAATTGCGCCTTGCGTGCCAAGTAATCCGCAAACGGCTGTTTATGTTCGCTGATGGCTTGCCACATGACGTCCAAAGTTTCCTGCTTCATGCGGTTCATCTGCAATGGCTCTTCTAGCACATTGTCGACGCCGCGCTTGTTGTACATCTGCAGCCGGAATCCCGCGAGTGAGTTCAAGGTCTTCGCAAACAACTCTTCTTTTTCGCCCCATGCCGCTTCCAGCTTGTCATACGCTTCCTTGCGCACCTGGCGATCTTGATGGGAGCTTAAATTATTCGCCTGCCCCACCGACAGCGTCTTCTCTTCCCCGTCCACCTCCATTTGGACCGATACGGAGGCAATCAGCAAATCGTATAATTCACTCCACGCGTGATAGCCGTCGATGCCGAGCGATGTGATGAGCCCTTCTTCTTGCTCTGACAGCAGTCGTTTCGCTTCTTTGCGCCATTCGTCCAGGACGAAGGCGAATTCCTTCAAGTCCTCAGTCGAAAGCAGCTTTGACCAGACATTCGGGTCCGTTTCCATGAGCGCCTGTTTGAATTTCAAGAAAGCACTTTGGAAACGGGATCGCATCAATGCATGTTCACTTTGCAATAGTGCCGCTTTTTTATCTTCGGTGTTTTGCGCCATCAAGCAGCCGATAAACGCCCCGGCTTGGCGGAGATCTACGGATACATCACTCGTCTGTTCCAAGAACGCCGCCAAATGTGTTGCGTCGTCCGTTTGCTTCGGGACATCGAATGCGGCAGCGGCTTGTTCGAAATCGGCCAGCTTATTGCCTGTCGCCTCCAAGTGCGTCCTTAATTCGGTTGAATCGCTGCCCCCTGAAAATAAACGATCGAGATCCCATACTTCCGGATATGTATTCACCATCTTTTTCCCCCTGCAATCACGAATTTTCAAAATACATGAATAAGTATAACATCTCTCTCCCCATAACGGGAACGGCGACCGTCCTGTACTTTTCACGATATCGCCATTTTTCAAAAACTTCCTGCACTTTCTTGTTGGTCGTGCGGGCTAGCGAGTTTATACTGATATTTGAGGAGGGATTTCATATGATTCGCGTACTGCTGATGACATTGGCATTTATCGCCGTCGTCACCATGAATGCCTTGGCGAATATACTGCCGATCAACGGTCAGACTACCGGTGAAATCTCCAACCGTGTGCCGGTCCTCTTTACGCCGGCCGGTTATGCGTTCTCCATCTGGTCCGTTATATATATTTTATTGGCTATCTGGATCGTCGGTTTTTGGCTGCGCTTGAAAAAAGGCAAGCGCCCTTCAGCAAAAATGTCATTATATTTCATCTTGAGCGCTGTTTTCAATATCGCCTGGCTGCTCTGCTGGCATTATGAGTTGTTTATTTGGTCGATCGTTACAATGATTGCCTATCTATTGTCGCTGATCGCTTTGTATCTGGAATACGGAAACGGCGAACGGGGCTTTATGGAACGCTTGCCGGTTTCGGTCAATCTTGGCTGGATCAGTGTCGCGACCATCGCCAATATCAGTTATGTCCTGACCTTCTATAATTGGAGCGGCTGGGGCTTGAGCGATCAGTTATGGACAGTGATCATGCTGACTGTGGCGACCGCATTGGCGCTTCACATCCGTTTCCACCATTCGGACATTCCGCTGACCCTGGTCTTCATCTGGGCGTTCGTTGCCATCGCCGTTCGCCATGGCATGGACGAATTATTGGTCAGTACCGCAGCTTTGTTCTTAAGCGGCGTTTTACTGACCGGCATTCTGCTGATCAAGAAAAAGCCGGCAAAAACAGGTATGACGCCATAAAAAAACAACCATCGGCTGATGGTTGTTTTTTTATATTCGATGCTTTTATTTTTCAAGTTTCGTCAGCAAAACCGGTTCGCCTTTTGTGACGAGTACGGTATGCTCGATCTGCGCCACAAGCGATTGGTCCGGCGTGATAAAGGTCCAGCCATCCCCTGACTCGATGATGTGCTCGGCCTTTTGGGAAATAAACGGCTCGACTGCGAGCACCATGCCTTCTTTCAAGATCGTCGTCTCCCACGCATCGTAATAATTGAGGATATGCTGCGGCGCTTCATGAAGCGATTTCCCGACACCATGGCCCGTCAGGTTCTTGATGACGAACAAGCCTTGATCTTTTGCTTCACGCTCGACTGCCTTACCGATCTGGTTCAGCTTCGCCCCAGCCTTCACTTTTGTCATCGCGCGTTCAAAGGCGGATTCTGCTGCTTTGCAAAGCTTTTCTTTATCTTCATGGCCTTCCCCGACCACAAAAGAAATGCCGGTATCCGCAAAATAATCGCCAAACGAACCCGACACATCGATATTGACGATATCGCCGTCGTTGATGACGCGTTTCCCTGGAATCCCGTGCGCCACTTCTTCGTTGACGCTGATGCATGTATAGCCGGGGAAATCATATTCCGATTTCGGGGCAGAGACGCCGCCCCATTCTTTGAACAGGCGGCCGCCAAGTTCGTCGAGTTCTTTTGTCGTAATGCCCGGTTTTACGGCCGCTTTCATCGTTTCGCGGATTTCCGCCACCATTTGCCCGGCTTTTTTTAATCCTTCAATATCTTTTTCATTAGTCGCTATCATACTGACCCTTCTTTCAAACTATTCTATTTGAGCATTATAACATAGAATAAGTCGCTCTCGCCTCTCATACCTTTCGAGCATTTCCCATAAATAACCAAAAAAGAGCGCTCATTATTTTCTTTATCCATCAAAAAACCGCCTATCGCTAGGCGGTTTTGATCATGAATCCGGCTGTGTCAGCCGCGGCGCTGTAATGAACAGCAAAGAGCAAACAATCGCCGCGACAAGCGCTACGGGAATCATATAGGTTGCGTTGTAGACCGCTGAATAGATAAAGACATTGCCTTCAGCAAACATGCCGAAAAACAGGATACCCGTAATGACGTGGACTGTATAACGGAGAAATGAGCCGATCAATACGCCCAGCGCCACCATGGCAAAGACTTTCCCGGTCTTCTTCGACTGCACGGCTTCCATGTAACGGCCGCGCATCACCCCCGCTAAGCCGACAACGCCGTACGCCAATAAATAATCCAAAACGACTTGCATGACGACAAAGCCGAACGACAATGGCGCAACCGAGATGAAACCTGTAACGATCTGCAACAACCCGACGAGAAGCCCCGTGATAATCCCTGCCCCAACCCCTCGGCGGAAAGCCATCAACACAATCGGGATCATGACCAGGCTGACCGAACCGCCTTGCGGCATGCGAAAGGCGATAAAATCCAATACAAAGCCGAGAGCTGCAAAAATCGCAATCTCGACCATCAATAACACGCGTTTATTCCTCATTCAAACTGCCTCCTTTTGGATTTGCACATCACCAGAAGGACCGTTTTTCAATAATAAAAAACGGCGCCAGGACAGATCCTGGCGCCGCTCGGGCCGGTTTTCCATCCACATCCCTGCGCAAGCGTTAACTTACAGGTTCGAAGGGTAAGAACTTAATCGTTCACTCTCAGCCAAAGCTCCCCTTGTGGTGTATACAATTATTTCGCTATTATGTGTATTGTACACAACGCACACTTCGCTTGCAAGGCTGTTTCAGCAGGCTGGATTAGGGTAGTTAAAAACAAGCAAACTTTCTGGAAGGTGGTGGAGGCAGTTGGAAAACTGCCGATTCTATGATTGATTTATTGAAGGATTTGATCAAGATCGAAAGCGATACGAAAGAAGGCGCAAACGAAGCCTTGCTTTTCTGCTCTGCCTGGCTCAAGGCGAAAGGCGAAGAAGTGGAAGTGCATGATAACGACGGCTACTTGATGTTGACGGCATCTAAGGGGCAAGGTGCCGAAAAGATCATCTGGAACGGCCACGTTGACGTCGTGCCGGGACATAAAGAACAATTTTCCCCTATTGAAGAAGGCGATAAACTGTATGGCCGCGGATCCGCCGACATGAAAGCGGGCGTCGCTGCCATGATGCAAGCATTTGTTGACCTCGATGCTTCCGCCTTGCCGCGCGAAGTGCACCTGCATATTGTCACCGACGAAGAGATCGGCGGCCGCAATACATCGAAATGGCTGGTCGATCAAGGCCATTACGGCGATTTCGTCATTTGTGGCGAGCCGACCCATTTGAAGATCGGCTTGCAATCAAAAGGCATACTAAGAATGGACTTGACGTTTAAAGGCAAGCCAGCACATGGATCGCGCCCATGGGAGGGCATTAACGCCATCGAATCGGCGATGAAATTCCATGCCGGCATGAAGGATTTGCCGTTCCGCAAAGAATCGACGGAATACTATGAGCAGCCATCCGTCAACTTGCCGATCATCAACGCAGGCGACCGTTATAACGTGGTGCCGGAAATCTGCAAGATGTCCTACGATATCCGCTTCATGCCAGGACAGGATAAAGACGAGATCATCCGGCAAATGGAACAGCTGGCGGATACGCTCGAGCTCGACATGGAGTATAAAGCGAGCGGTTCGACCCCTGCATTGACGACGACGGACGATCACCCGTATATCCAGACCTTGATGAAAGCGGTCGAATCGACGCTCTCCGAACAGCCTGTACTGTTTGGGCAGCACGGTGCTGCCGATACCCGTTATTATGCCGAGAAAACCGGCGGGCAAGGCGCCATCGAATTCGGGCCGAGCGGAGATGACTGGCACGGTAATGCAGAATACGTTTCCATTTCAAGCGTCCATTCCTATAAGGATATATTGATCGCCCACGCCATGGCGCCTACCGATGTTTGAAATCAGTCCAAACCGGGAAAACTATACTAATCCTCAATACGATAAATGAATGGAGCGATATAATATGGCGATTGGAAGACTTGTCAGATCTGCGATTAAATACGGGCCGATTGCATACCCGATCATCCGCAAAGTGATGAACAACCGCAAAAAGAACAATACGGACAATGAAAGCGATGCACGCAACCGCAGCGACTCACGAAAGAGCCGCTGAACGATAAAAGGCCGGAGAAAATGAATCATTTTCTCCGGCCTTTTTATTGTTGATTTGAACTTTTAAACAAGCAGCAATGCCTGGCGGATCGCTAGAAAATCAAGCTTTTTGCTATCGGAAGGCTTGGCGGCAGAATCATCATCTGAAGCACCTTCCATTTCAGGCTCTTCTTCTGCCCCCTCGGCTTCACCTGATGGCTCTCCCTCTTCCTGCCCCTGCATTTGCTGGATTTCTTCGAAAGTTACAGGCGCCGGTTCCGGAAGCTCTGCATCTTCTACTTCAAAGCCTCCTGCATAATGTTCAAAGAAAGCGTTTGCCATCTCCTGATAACCAGCTATATTCGGATGGACGTCTCCTGAATTCGGAACGAGTTCCACGGCATCCTCACCGAAGCGCTCGGCTACATCGACAAATATTGCGCCTGTCCGTTCCGCTTCCTGCTTGAGAATGGCGTTCAATTGTTCCAGCTGCCCGGCCGTCCCTTGTTTTTGGCTGGCCCTTGCGTGCGGATACGCAAAATAATATCCCATGACATAGACTTCGGCTGATGGCGCCAACTCTTCTAACCCAGAAAGAATTTCCCTGACATTTTCACGGGCTGCGTTCAATGCATAATCTGCCTGGATCTCCTCGAAACTCAATGCGCCTTCAGCGGCGTTTGCTTGCACGAGGCGCAGCAAATCATTCGCTCCGGCAGAAACCGTAATGATATTCGCCGAACCCAGCAGTTCTTTGGCTTCGTCCGATTCGATACTGTCCAGGACGTCGCCCGCCGTGAAGCCAGGAAATGCCAAGTCTTTCGAATAGAACGCCAGCGGCTGGTTGCGCCCCAACTCCTGCGCAATCAAATCCGCATAGCCGCTGTCGATTGACCGGTTCGGCGTCTGGCCTGCCGCCAGTGAATCGCCGATGGCCACATAAACGGCAGGTGTTTGCGGCTCTGCAGATGCCGGGTTGCCAGCCAATAACAAAAGCCCTGCCGCTACCATGCTGATCGTCTTTTTCATATGCTCACCTCGTTAGAATGCCCAATTTCCTTTTCGGAAAATCGCTTCGGTCTTGCCGTCTTCCCTAATACCGTCGATGTCCATATCACTTGAGCCGATCATGAAATCCTCATGGACAATCGACGTATTCAATCCATATTCCTTCAATTGTTGACGGTCCATGTCTTTTCCGCCTTCGAGGCAAGTCGGATAGGAATCGCCGATAGCCAAATGATTCGATGCATTTTCATCGAACAAGGTATTATAGAACAAAATACCAGAATCCGATATGGGCGATTTAACCGGCACAAGTGCCACTTCCCCGAGATACGCCGCGCCTTCGTCGGCTGAAATCAATTCATCCAGCAGCTCCTGCCCGACTTCTGCTTGTGCTTCCGTAATGCGGCCATTTTCGAATTGCAATGTGAAGCCATCGATGATATTGCCCTGGTAGATGAGCGGCTTCGTATTGCGCACGATGCCTTCCACTTCCAGTTTCGCCGGGACGGTGTACACTTCTTCAGTGGGTATATTGGCGATGAACGGCACTTCATCCGGTGTCCGGGAAGCCCCGCTCATCCAAATATGGCCCTGGGGCAAGCCGATTGTTAAATCGGTGCCTGGCGCACGGTAATGCAATTTTTTGTAGCGCCGCTCGTTCAATGCGGATGCCCTCCGTTCCAGGCTGGAAATATGTGCATTCCACAGTGCGACTGCGTCACCGTCCCCAATGCGCACGGTCTGGAAAATTGCTTGCCATAAAGCGGCCATCTGGTCATGTTCGCCCGGGAATACTTTCTGTGCCCATTTCTCCGATGGGATCGCGACGATCGACCAGGCAATCTTATCGGAACCAACCGCCTGCCGGTAGCGTTCCAATGCTTTCCCTGCGGATTTCTGTGCGTCGCTTAGCCGTTTTGCCGGAATGCCGGTAAGCAAGTCCGGATCTTCCGCGTCAATCCACAAAAACGCGCCTTTTTGGTCGATGATGGCGTCGCGCTGCTTGACGACCCAATCCGGGAATTCGCGGAATGACGCCTCTGGTGCCAATTCATAATGCGTCCTTGTCACCACCGGGTCCGAGAACGCAATATGGACCTGCTTCGCCCCCGCTTCATACGCTTTCTCGACGACCAAACGCGTGAATTCCACGGTGTCTGTCGTCGTCGCAATCAGCAGCTCCTGCCCTGGCTGGATGTTGACACCGACACGGACGGCCAATTCCGCGTATTGCGCTAGTTTTTCCTGAAAACCCATCATTTTTTCCCCTTTGCTGAAATGGTTTTGCTATTGCCTTCTATCAAGTTGCCTCCATACATGACTTTCTGCACCGGTTTCCCCGGCAATTCCTTCGTCAGTTTCTTGTAATGCTTCTCATCGGCATAGGCAAGAAGCGTCAGCACTTCCCCATCAGCCCCCGCACGGCCGGTTCTGCCGGAACGGTGTAAATATTGTTCCAGCGTCATGGGCGCATCCACGTGGATGACATGCGTCAATTGCTCGATATCGAGCCCGCGTGCCGCCACTTCCGTTGCGATCAATACAGCTGTGTTTCCTTTACGGAAGTCATCCAATGCTTTCTTCCGTTCTTCTTTTTTCATTTCGGAATGCAATGTTGCGATTTTCGCATCGCGGAATTTCAATTTGCTTTCTTTCATCAAAACCTGGTCCAGGTTGTTGACGAAAGCCAAGGCCTTGATGCCGTCCATATGCGACAAACTGCGAAGCAGATCGGTCTTGTCGCGTTCATCGACTTTGATGAACGAATGAGTCACCTTGCCCTGTTTCGGCATCTCTTCAGCCGATACTTGCAAGCGTGTCGGATGCTTCATCAAGCGCTCCGCCACCAATTCGATTTCCTCGGTGACGGTCGCCGATACCAGTACCAATTGCCGGTCCTGCTGGGTTTTTTCGATCAGTTCTTTCATGACGCCACGGTGCTCGCGCGACATCAATTGGTCGCCCTCGTCCAGCACCAGGATGCGCACTTCATGCATCTTGAGCTTTTTCGTCTTCACCAGTTCACTTAAACGTCCCGGTGTCCCGACGACGATCGTCGGCTTTTTCTTCAATTTATCCAATTGCCGCTGGATGTTGGCGCCGCCGATCAACGGCGTGACCGTGACATCCGTTCCGGCTGTCCATTCGCGCAAGACGTTGACGATTTGCATCGCGAGTTCCTGTGACGGGGCGATGATCATCGCCTGTGTATTCGGTTTTTTCGGGTTGACACGCTCCAGGATCGGCAAAATATATGCCAAGGTTTTCCCGGATCCGGTCGGGGATTCGGCTACGATATCGTTGCCTGCGAGCATTTCAGGAACCATCTGCTCCTGGATCGGCATCGCCTCGGCAAAACCGGTCTGTTTCCATTTTTCCTGCCATACAGGACTTAGCTCTTCAATAAATTTCATGTGCCATTCCACCTTCTTTTCAATGCCTTAAGTGTACCATATTCCGCAACGGGACGCCTTTTTAGGCAAATGAAAAGACGGCCCTTTTTTCAGGGAGCCGCCCTATTTTCAATCAGCGTAACGTTGTTTATAAACTCGGTCTTTTTGTTCTTTCTGTATTTTCCCTACAGCCTGCCCAGGCTTTTTGATGAAGAACGCAAGCAGGAATGCAGCTAATGCGATAACCGTCGAAACCGTGAAGGAATAATTAATGCCTTCAAGCATGGCGGAAATCGTAGCTGCCTGCTCCGGGACGCCTGAAGCGATGAGCTCGCGTGCAGCCGATTCCGTCCGCGTGTTCATAAGCGTGACCAGGAATGCGGAACCGATCGCGCCTGAGACTTGCTGCAAGGTATTATTGATCGCCGTACCGTGTGGATAGGATTTCATCGGCAATTGGTTGAGCCCATTCGTCATGACCGGCATCATGACCATCGAGATCCCGAACATGCGCAAGGTATAGATGGCCATGATTTCATAATATCCAGTCTCCATCGACAAATTGCTGAACAAAAAGGTGGTGAAGACGACAATCGCGAGACCCGGCAATGCCAACACTTTCGCGCCGAACCGGTCGAACAAGCGGCCGGTCACCGGCGACATGACACCCATGACGAGCGCGCCCGGCAACATCATCAAGCCGGACTGGATCGGAGAGATGCCCTTGATCGTCTGGATATAGATTGGCATAAGGATCATCGCAGAGAACATTGCCATCGACAAAGTGACCGAAATGATGGAAGACAACGCGAACATCGGGTGCTTGTAAACACGGAGCTCCAATAACGGTTCCTCCAATTTTAATTGGCGGAAGGTGAAGATTAGCAATGAAATGATTCCGACCGCGATCGTCAAATAGACAGCCGGGTTTTCCCATCCAAGCGATCCCGCTGAACTGAAGCCGTACAGAATCCCGCCAAAACCGAGGCTCGACAGTACAAGCGATAATGGGTCAAGCGACAACTCGCGGTTTTGGAATGTCAGGTTTTTCAATTTGAAAATCCCGAGGAGCAACGGGATCAAGGCTATTGGCAGTACGATGAGGAACAGGATTCTCCATGAGTAGGTCTGGACGATAAACCCCGAGAGCGTTGGGCCTATTGCCGGCGCTACGACCATGACCATCCCGAAGAGCCCCATTGCTTGCCCCCTTTTCTCGATCGGGAACGCGGCAAGCATGACATTCATCAATAACGGCATCATCAGGGCAGCGCCTGAAGCCTGCACCATACGGCCGATCAACAGTATTGAAAAAACCGGCGCCACAGCGGCGAACAATGTCCCTAGCGAAAACAAGGACATGGCCACAATGAAAATGGCACGATTTGAATAGCGTTGTATTAAATAAGCACTGGCAGGAATCAGGATGCCGTTGACAAGCATATAACCTGTAACAAGCCATTGGGCGGTCGCAGCATCGACAGATAAGTCAATCATGATCTCCGGCAGGGCGATATTCAGCAAAGTTTGGTTGAAGATCGCCACAAATGCCCCGGTAAACAGGATGGCGATTATTCCATAAGGTGGTTTTGTCGTTTCTTTCATCTTTCGTTTCCTCCGTCTCGCCGAAATGTTTCGACTGATTATACTCTATCGACATATTTTATACTCACGGTATAATTTTTACAAGGAAAACGTTCCAGTAAAACGAAATAAGCGCGAAACATTGATTTCACCGGCTTTTGACGTTATGCTTTTTTCTATACTACCAGTCCAAAAAGGGGATATTATGAATCCTAAAAAACAGCAAATCATCAATGCCGCCCATCGCCTGTTTATCCAAAAAGGCTATAATGCCTCGTCCATCCAAGACATTCTGGACGAAGCCGGAATTTCCAAAGGCACGTTCTATAATTACTTCACCTCGAAATCGGAATGCCTGATTGCCTTAATGGAATCGATCAGTGAAGATATCCGGACAGCACGCATTGCCGCTGCTTTGGGGGAGTCGCCTTCCGATGCGGATCTATTCGCCAGGCAATTGGCGGTCCGCATCCGCATGAACCATGAGAAAAATCTATTTTCCTTGTATGAAAGCATTTTCTATTCACAAGACGTGGAGTTAAAAGCATTCGGAAAAAGCCAGTATATTGCCGAACTCAGGTGGCTCAGCAACCGAATTGTCGATATGTTCGGCGAAGAGGCCAGGCCATATGCGCTTGAGAATGCAGCGATGGCGAACGGGGCGCTTCAGCAATTGATGCATGTATGGCGCCTTGGCACCGACCAGCAATTGCCGCTCGATGAACTGACGGACTATATCGTGCTCCGTATGAAACAAGCCGTTGAAATCCAGTTAAAGGACGGCAAGCGATTTTTATCCGAGCGTCTATTGGAGGAAAGCGCGGAACTGCAGACTTTAACCGACAGTGCCAAACAACTGAAAGCACTTGCCGCTGCCGCGGAAGATCCTGACTTGCAGCAATTAATTGCATTTCTCGCCGATGAACTCGCGGCCGAAAAGCCGCGCAAAGCCATCGTCAATAGCGTGCTGACCACTTTAGGCCAGAGCACGGATGATGCCGAACTGCAGATTTACCTGGAACAAGTGTGGCGCCAGATCAAATGAAAAAATCCCCTTCCCCGGAATTTTCTCCAAGGAAGGGGATTTTTTATGATGGTTGGCTCCGCCCCGCTGTTGCTTGTTCAAACGCATAAGCATATTCGATCAGCTTCGGTTCGTCGAATGCCTGGCCCGCAAACGTGATGCCGAACGGTTCGCCTGATTCCGTCAATCCATAGGGCACGGTAATCGAAGGAAAACCAGCGGCCGCGCCGATATTGCATCCGAAATCTTTCGGCAAAAGAAGCGCATCGACGCCTGTTTCCCTGAAAGTTTCGTTCATGCCTTGCTCGGCAGCCAAAAAACGGTTGCGCTCAAGTGCCTCGACGTATTCACGTTCCGTTAGTTTACCGCTCATCCTATCTGCCTGTTCAAGCAAATTCTGGCCGAATTTCAGCATCGTTTCAGGATGTTCATTATTGAATGCGATGACATCGCCCATCGAACGGACCGGATGCTCAGGATTCGAACGTGCCAAGTAGGCGTTCAAGTCCGCTTTGAACTCATGGAGCAGGACCGCAAACCCGAGGTCTTCCTGGTCCGCGCCCAGGTCGATCTCCTTCACGTCCGCCCCGAATTCCTTCAGCTTGCTGACCGCTTTTTCGAATAGTTCTGCTTGTTCACCCGGGATGTCTTCAAACAATTGGCGGTCAATCCCGAATCGTGCGCCGGATAGCCCATCTTTTTTCAAATGCCGGCCCCAATCGTAATCTGTGAACTGATCGGCAAATGCCGTAATGCTGTCTTCTTCATCTTTGCCGATCAGGACTTCGAAAACCGCCACCGCATCTTCCACAGTGCGCGCAAGCGGCCCGGCAGTATCTTGTGTGTGCGACAAGGGAATGATTCCTGTACGGCTGACCAGGCCGATCGTCGGCTTGATGCCGACCAGGCTGTTCTGTGCTGCAGGATTGATGATCGACCCCGAAGTTTCCGTCCCGACCGCAGCCGCAGCCAAGTTCGATGCCACTCCGGCCGCCGATCCTGAACTCGATCCGCCGACATCGAATGCACCATACGGGTTTTTCACTTGGCCCCCACGCGAGCTATAGCCATTAGTCATTTTATCGCTCATGAAATTCGCCCACTCGGTCATGTTCGTTTTCCCAAGGATGACCGCCCCTGCTGCACGCAGCTTTTCCACCACTTTCGCATCGCGCAGCGCGTAATGGTCCGCCATGGCGAGTGAACCGGCGCTGGTATGCATTTTGTCTGCGGTGTCCATATTGTCTTTCACGAGAAGCGGGATGCCGTGCAGTTTTGAGCGCGGCCCTTTATGCTTCCGCTCAAAATCCAATGCTTGGGCAGCAAGTAAGGCATCCGGGTTGATCTCGAGCACGGCGCGGGTATTTTTATCGCGCAGCGAGATATTCTCTTTATACATAAGCACGAGTTCTTCCGAAGTGAGGTTTCCTGCTTCCATCTCTTTCTGCAATTCGCCAATCGTCATTTCATCAAGCTTGTTTTTCCGGTAGTCTTCCAATTTTTGATGGTGCATGGCTGTTCCTCCCAGATGGTACAAAATAAACCCTTTTTAAGGCCGCTGGTATCTAAAAAAGCCTGAGCTTATGAGCTTAGGCTTTTATCGGTATATTCCTTTAACAGTTCATATAAGGACAGTTCATAGAGCTGTCTGCCGTTGATCTTGAAGACATTGTTCGAAACAAGCTCATCAATGACCATCGACCGTTTGTCTTCGAATTTCGACTCGGGTATGTGTTCCATCGTGCTTCTTCTCTCCTTGCAGATAGTATCACTATTTCTATACCCGAAATGATCTGCCCCTAAAACCTGCCAACAGAAAAACTGCCGATAATTTTTCGTACCGCCCCCGTTTCGGCAAATTTCAACTCACGCTTTGCCAGGATAGCGCTCCTGCAAATACGCAGCTGCATTTCGGATCAATTCTTTCAGCACTTCCGGATCGATATCGCTAAGCTTATTGATGTAGATGCAGGATTTACCCGACGTGCATTTCCCCAGGCGATCGAGCGCATCCGGATCTTTTTCTGCACCCCCTGTCAAATACAGGCTGATTTTCGCTTTGCGCGGGGAAAATCCGGCAAGCGGCGCATCGCCTTCATGGCCAGTCGCGTAGCGGTAATGGTAGGAGCCGAAACCGATAATGCTGTCCCCCACATTTTCGCCGGATGGCCGGTCGCTTGTTCAAAAATCTCCAGCAGCCGGTAAGCATCTTCTTTTTTTGACGGCTTTTCGACCGATTCGATGAATTCGATGACACTGCCTTCATGTTGTTTCGTTTTTTGTTCGTACATCGCTAGCCCTCCTCCCGAAAATTCCTGGTTCCTACTTCCACATATCGCGCCCATTGTCCTGCATGGACACGCAATGCCGGATACGGAACGTGACGGTCATTTCCATTCCGATAATGTTAAGTCAAAATGTCACACATCTTCCCGTGTCCCGTGCCTCCCTTTCTTGATGCTTGGCCCGCTCTCTTGCCATTGACTATGCTTTGTATTGGCTAGTGAAGTGTTCCGCCAACTCCTCGATTTGCTGTTCCCTTTTTTTATGGGACCAATTGATGATGGCGGTGGAATTGACCACTGCCCCTTTCGCTTCAAGCAATGTCTTCATTTTCGCCATGGCCCTATTGCCGCCCATCCATTTATAACGGAATTGCTGTGTCAAGAAACAGGAGACATTCTCTGAACCGAGATCCGGAATCTGCTCAACATACTTTGTAAATCCCGGACATAGTGTAAAAGCCTGCACCCACGCCCCAAAAATCAAGGCATCGAACCTTGCTGTTTCCGGCAGTGAATCCAATTGTACAGCTGCAGGTTTTTTTGTCTCGCCTTCCTCAAGGTTTTGCATCCTCCTTAACTGCACTTCGTGGCCATCAGCCTGCAATTTTTCACGAATCCGTTCGCCAACTAATAAAGTATGCCCAGTCTGGGAATCACGATAATGCCGATCTTCATGCCCTTGCCCTCCTTCAGGTGAAGCGCTGGCAATTCCATGTGCGGCGCTTCATCAATCGTTGCTTGACTACTTCCCTGCGCTGCAAGATTTTCCTTTCTCCTAAAGTCCATGATTTCACTTTCAACCTCCACTTGCATAAAAAAACCAATGCTGTTCAAAGAACGAGCATTGGGGTAAGAACATCAACTTATAGTTCATTTCATAAATGATTCATGCTGGAAATGGATCAGCTTCTCGTTAGCCAAGCGACACATTCAACGTGCGTCGTCTGCGGGAACATATCGACCGGCTGCACTTCCTGCGTCCGGTAGCCGCCGTCTTCCAAAATGCGCAGATCACGCGCCAATGTCGCGGGGTTGCAGGAAACATAGACGATGCGCTCGGGTCTTTGTTCGAGCATCGTCTGGAGAAGCGCTTCGTCACAGCCCTTGCGCGGCGGGTCGACGACAAGCACATCGGCTTCTTTGCCCTCTTTATACCAGCGCGGAATGACTTCTTCAGCAGGGCCAGCTTCGAATAAGGTATTGGTGAAGCCGTTCAAATCGGCATTGCGCTTGGCGTCTTCGATCGCCTGCGGGACGATCTCGACGCCCATGACGAATTTTGCGCGCTGTGCAAGGAATAGCGAAATCGTGCCGATGCCGCAATACGCATCGATCACCGTTTCGCTTCCAGTCAGCCCCGCGTAATCAAGCGCCTGCCCGTACAGGACTTCCGTCTGTTCCGGGTTGACCTGATAGAACGAACGCGCAGAGATCTCGAAGCGCACATCGCCGATCCGGTCTTCAATGATGTCTTTGCCCCATAGGTTGATGGTTTCGTTCCCGAAAATGACATTGGTTTTTTCAGGATTGACGTTCTGCATGATCGACGTCACGTCCGGCAATGCTGCGCGGATCGCTTCGACGGCACGCTCGGCTTGGGGGAATTTCTGTTTCTTCGTCACCAACACGACCATCAATTCGTCCGTCTCGCGCCCTTTGCGCAGGACGACATGGCGCAGCATGCCGCGATGTGTCTTTTCTTCGTACGGTTCGATGCCCATGTCCTGCAGATTGCGCTTGAGTGATGCCATCAACGTGTCCGCTTCCGGCGTTTGGATCAGGCAGATATCGGTATCCGCAATGCGGTGTGAGCGCGGTTGGTAAAAGCCCGCGACCACACGGCCATCTTGTTGGCTGAACGGGATCTGCGATTTGTTGCGGTAGCGCCACGGGTTGTCCATGCCTTTGACCGGATGGACCGGCACATCGGGTAATTTGCCGAGACGCGCCATCGCATCGCGCACGACTTTTTCTTTGTACTTCAATTGCCCTTCGTAGGACAGATGCTGCAATTGACAGCCGCCGCAAATCTCAAACACCGGGCACGGCGCGTCGATACGGTCTGCGGATTTCTCTTCAATCGAGACGAGTTTGGCAAATCCATATGATTTTAAGGTTTTCAGCACATGCACTGTCACGGTCTCTCCAGGCAATGCATCCTTGATGAACAGCGGATAGCCGTCCACTTTGGCGACGCCGGCACCGTCATGCGTCAAGTCTTCAACATAGACCGATAAGCGGTCATTTTTCGTTACTGGTTTCATTACGTTCACTCCATTTCACATTGACTCATTGTAACATATCCGCTTTTTAAGCAGTAAAAAACTGCGGCGGGAAATTCCCGCCACAGTTTTATTTCTTATCTTTCGTTACCGGGCCATCTTTCAGCGAGATCCAGAAACCGACGGCAATCGCCAGGATGATCACCAGAAACGGCGCATAGAAAATGAAAAAATCATTCATCTGTCACAGCCTCCTTCAGGCATGGTAATCCGATTTCCCTTTGACGTAATCTTTGTCGAACAGGAACAAGCGGAATAATAGGTAAAGCGATGGCAGCAATAGCCCGAGCCCTGCAATAAAGGCGATGATCAAGGCGATCGCCATCGATTCATTCGTAAAGCTGTCGTAAATCGTCAAATGCGGATACAACAGATACGGGTAATGGGACGCGCCGTAAGCGAAGAACGCGGTAAAGAACTGGCCGACAAGCAAGATAAACGCCAAGCCGTAATTGCGTTTCTTCCAGATCAAATAGACGGTGCCGAGGAACAACAGGAACGATAGCGCGAACATCCACCACAGATCGAGCAAGTTCGCGTAATGTTCCGGGCTATGCCCGCGCAGTTCAAAGATGATGCCCGTCGCCGTGATAATCGTCGGGCCGGCCCAGATCAGCGCATATTTGCGGACGAGCTGCGTCGCTTTCTCGTCTCCCGCTTTCCAGGCGTACCAAGTCAGGAACACGGAGGAAATATACAATACTGCGGCAATGCTCAAGACGACGATGCTCCACATGAGTGGGCTCGTGAAAAGCGCCCAGTAATCAAGTGATGGCTGCCCGTCCTCAAGACGCATGAAGCCGCCTTCTGAAATGGCCAGCACCGGGGACAATGCCGCCGGAAGCAATAGGCCGGACAAGCCGTACATGTATATATAACCGCGGTGATTGATCTTCGCGCCGTATGTCGCAAACGCATAGTAAGAACCGCGTATGGCCAGCAAGATGAGCGCGATGCTTGCCGGAACGAGCAATGTCGTGCCGTAATAGAACGCCGTCTGCGGGAAGAACCCGATGATGCCGACGAAGAAGAAAACGAAAAAGACGTTCGTCACTTCCCACACCGGTGACAGATAGCGCTGGATAATGCCTGTCAGGATATGCTGCTTGTCGGAAAACGCACTGTAGGCGTTAAAGAATCCAGCGCCGAAATCAATCGACGCCACGATGACGTAGAGGAACAAAAACAGCCAAAGGACGGAAATCCCAATAATTTCGAGTGTCATGATTCATCACCGCCTTTTACGGATTCACGCTGTGCCAATTCTTTCTCGACCGGATTGCGTTTGTACATGCGTGACAAGACGACGACCGTCCCGATTCCGAGAATGACATAAAGGCCGGCGAACATGACGATCATCAAATCGACTTGTCCGCTTGCCGTCGCCCCTTCACTCGTCTTCATATAGCCGCGCAAGATCCACGGCTGCCTGCCGACTTCCGTGAACCACCAGCCAGCCTGTATCGCGAGCATCGCCAGTGGCCCACTCAGCACAGTCAGCCAGCGGAACCATTTTCTCGTGACAATGGACCAGCCGCGCCATGCGCCGACGACGTAGACGAAGGAGAAGAACGCAAGCCACATGCCGAGCGTGACCATCGTATCGAACAGGTAATGGATCCACAGCGGCGGAATTTCATCTTCTGGGAAATCATTCAAGCCGATGACTTCACCGCTCGGTACACCGTGCGCCAAGATGCTTAGCGCGTATGGAATGCGGATGGCGTATTTTGGCTCTTCGCCGTCCAACACGCCGAACAGCACAAGTTCAGCTTCCGGTCCCGTTTCAAAATGCCATTCCGCAGCTGCCAGCTTCTCCGGCTGGTACTCGGCCAAGTATTTTCCTGAAAAGTCGCCGATGATGGCGGTCGCAACCGAAAAGACCAGCGCGAGCTTCATTGTCAGGAACAATGCTTTTTTGTGGTAGATATGATTCGATCCGCGCAGCAGGCGGAAAGCCGCGATTGAGGCCAAGACGAATGCGCTCGTCATGAACGCGGTCGACAGGACGTGCGCGACTTTCGTCGGCACGGCCGGGCTGAACATCGCAAGCAATGGGCTCACATTGACCAGCTCGCCGTTCAGCACATCAAAGCCTTGCGGCGCATTCATGAACGAATTGACGATAGTGATGAATACAGAGGAAGCAGCCGCCCCGAGTGCGACCGGAACCAGCAATAGAAAATGTTTGCGCTGGTCTTCAAAACGGTCCCACGTATACAAATAGATCCCGAGGAAAATCGCTTCAAAGAAAAAGGCAAAAACTTCCATGAACAGCGGAAGCGCAATGACATTCCCCGCCATCTGCATAAAGTTCGGCCATAATAATGATAATTGCAGCCCGATGGCGGTACCGGTCACGACGCCGACCGCGACCGTAATGACGAACCCTCTCGCCCAACGCCGCGCCAGGAGGATGTAATGCTCATCATTTTTCCTGATCCCGACCCATTGGGCGATCATGATCATGAGCGGGACCCCGACACCGATCGTTGCATAGATAATGTGGAAAGATAGGGTCATTAAGGTCAATATACGGCTTTGAAACGCCACATCTTCAAATCCCAAAATTCTCGTCCCCTTTACATGGGCCATAGCCCGTTATATGTTTTATTGTACCTCAAAGCCCTTGCCATAAACTTCTCCCAGGCATCCGTTTCCGCCCGATGTTTGAATAAGCTGTGACAAAATGAATACATCCCCATTGAAATTTTGCTGAATTTTTAGTATTCTATAATGAACAAAAGAAAAGGATGATTCATATGGAAACAAGAAGAAAGGTGTTTGCCTATATCACCAGAGGCGAAGAAAATAATCGTGAACTGCTTGTATTCGAATATAAAGGCGAACCCGAGGTCGGGCTGCAAGTGCCAGGCGGAACGATCGGGGAAGGCGAATTATTGATCGATGCCTTGTACCGCGAAGTGAAAGAAGAAACCGGATTGCCGCGCGATGTGCTGGAATTTGTCGGGAAGATCCACAAATACAATTACTATCCGGCCCATAAAGACAAAGCATACGAGCGCAACATTTTCCATTTTGAATACACTGGCGAAAAAGTCGACGAGTTTGAGCATACGATCAAAAGCGAAGGGCGCGATAACGGCCTTGTCGTTCAGTACCGCTGGGAACCGATCGAAGATTTGCCGAAGCTTGCGGCAGACCAGGACGAAGCCATCGAATTGCTGGAATATTAAGCTATTCAAAAAGCGATCTGCCCAATCCCTATAGGGATTGGGCAGATCGCTTTTATTTGCGGTCTTTTTCCTTGATGTACTCAAGCGGCACAAACATTTCAATATGGCGAGCCAGGTTTTCGAAAGTGGCCGGCAAAATGCCGCCGAACTCCCCGTCAAGATTCAGCAATACGCGTTCATTGGACGTCACCGAGATCTTGCTCGCTTTCACATACAGCACGTGCGGGTCGGATAAATGCTCTCCGCGAAGCGCAAGAGACGCCACACGGATAAATTCCGCCATGTTTAACTCTTTCAGGATCAGCAAAGTGAATTTTCCATCATTGATGCTGGCATCCGGCGCCAGCTTTTCAAAACCGCCGACGGAATTGGTCAAGCCGATCAAAAACATCATCGCTTTGTCGTCAAACACTTGCCCGTCGTATTCAATGCGGACCCGTGACGAACGGATCGACGGAATCATCTCGATGCCTTTCAAATAATACGCCAATTGGCCGAGCACCGTCTTGAGCTTGCTCGGGACTTCATAAGTCAGTTCCGTCAGGCGCCCGCCGCCGGCAATATTGACGAAATAACGGTCATCGTTCATAACCCCGATATCGACAGGGATCGATTCACCTTTGATGATGATGTCAACTGCGCGGTTAATATCGCGTGGGATGCGCACAGCCCGCGCGAAGTCATTGGTCGTGCCCATCGGAATCAAGCCCACTTTTGGGCGTTCCGGATATTTGGCAATGCCGGAGACGACTTCATTCAGCGTCCCGTCCCCGCCGACTGCCACTACCAGGTCGAATTTGCGCTCCACGGCGTATTCCGCCGCTTTCACGGCGTCCCCTTCACATGTCGTCGCATGGCAGGAGGTTTCGTATCCTGCAATTTCCATCTTTTCCAATACTTCCGGGAGGTGGCGGCGGAACAATTCCCTGCCGGATGTCGGGTTATAAATTATGCGTGCTCGTTTCATCGGATTCAGCCTTTCTGGACCATTCTATAAAAACAGGACATGACAGGGCTGCAGAAAGTTCCCGCGGACGGGACATTCTGCAGCCGGCTGTCTGTATAGTGTTAAGCCAAGCTTTTTTGCAAGCTCTTGCGAATGTCTACATACGTCTCTTGCCAAAGCTCCGGGTCGGATGTGAAACGATCCGAAATCTCCCCGATTACCGTTTTCCAGTGTAGCTCGTATTGAGGATCTTCTTTTTCCGGCAGTCTTGCTTTCTTTTCATCGACCATCTGCTGGACTTTTGGTGACCGTGGCCCCCACGACCCTTTCACTTCTCCGCTTTCGGACAGAAAAATGTATTTCGGGATCGACTTGCCGCCATTCGTTAAATAACGGTCCATGAGTTCCGGATTGTCGTCGCGGTAAACGCAGCGGACTTCGAGATCCGCCGCTTCCGCCAATTTCCGGAGAATCGGGTTGACCATCATCGCATCGCCGCACCAATCCTCGGTAATCGCCAAGATGTTCAATTGCTGCTGTTTCAACATATCGATAAATTCCGGATCGTCCGGCAACTCGAATTTTTCATAGATCGCGTAGGTTTTTTCCTGGTTGGATTCCATCTGCGCCATATATTTCTCCAGTGAGATGGCATGCTCAAAATATTCCAGCTCCGTCATCATTCTATCACGTCTCCTTACAAAACAGTTTACCTGTTCTTTTCCCTTGGCGGCAAACTTTTAAGCAAAAAGCTGTGGAATTGTTCCAATTAACGCTACATTTCGCAGTCGGTTGCTGTTTTATAATGCAGAATGTGGAGCAGCAAGTTAGACGTGAGAGCGAGATGGATAATTCATAATACATTTTATCACGAGATAACCGCCTCCCGCTTTGGGCTGGCCTCTTGCAATAAGCCAAGAAGAACACTTGTCTTATTGCATCGGCTCGCCCGTTTGCGCGGTTCGGCTTTTGGATTTCATTGGATGTTGCATGCGAGGACGCGTCTTTTTTTATTATAATCGTCCGCTGGTGAAGACGCCTAGCTAGAGTTGATAGCGGAAAAGATGGTTCACTAGCTATTCTTTACGCAATTACAAAGCTGTCCAAAACTATTCATATTAATTTTAGTGACAGTGAATTTCATTTCCCCACTATACTTAGAGTTGAAGCGGAAAGGGGCCGCGCGGGCTGGCGAGACAATGGTGGCGCGCCCTTTGCCACCTTGGCTCAACACCCGCCCCTCGGCAAGCGTGCCCCTTGGAGCGGAGTCTCCCCCTATCACTTACTTTCACTATAAACCTCCCTGTCAGGGAAAGCGTCCCCTTGAAGCGGAATCTCAAGCAATAATATTCCTCATTAAACTACGAACTTCCCCAATCCACTTGACTAAAATAATCCACAAAAAAAGGATGGCTAAGTGAGCCATCCTTTTGCTGATTAACGTTTCGCGATTTCCTCGAGGAGGATTTTGTTCAAGAGCGGCGGATTGGCCTGCCCTTTTGTCGCTTTCATGATTTGCCCGACGAGGAAGCCGATTGCGCGGTCTTTCCCGTTCTTGTAATCTTCGATCGATTGCGGGTTGGCATCCAAGGTATTGCTGACGTATTCAAGCAATACCTTTTCGTCCGAGATCTGTACCAAGCCTTGCGCTTTGACAATCTTGTTCGCGTCGCCGCCTTTTTCGATCAATTCCTTGAAGACTTTCTTGGCGATCTTCGAGGAGATCGTGCCTTCGCCGATCAATTTGATCATGCCGGCAAGTCCTTGCGGCGTCAGTTGCGTATCCTCAAGCTCCTTATTCTGGGCATTGAGGTAAGCGGACACTTCGCCCATCATCCAGTTCGACGTGAGTTTCGCATCGGCTCCGGCTTTGACAGTTGCTTCGAAGAAATCCGAAATCGGCTTCTGCAAAGTCAGCACCATGGCATCGTAAGACGACAAGCCAAGTTCTGATACGTAACGGGCTTTACGGGCATCCGGAAGTTCTGGAATTTCTGCGCGCACGCGCTCGAGCCATGCATCGTCGATGACGATATCGACTAGGTCCGGTTCCGGGAAATAACGGTAATCGTCCGAACCTTCCTTGATGCGCATGAGCACAGTTTTGCCAGTCGATTCATCGTAGCGGCGTGTTTCCTGCTCGATGATGCCGCCTGCAAGCAATACTTGCTCTTGGCGAATTTGTTCGTGCTCCAAGCCTTTTTTGACGAAGTTGAACGAGTTCAAGTTCTTCAGCTCAGTTTTCGTGCCGAATTCATCGCGGCCGTATGGGCGCAAGGAGATATTGGCGTCGCAACGAAGCGAGCCTTCTTCCATGCGCACATCGGAAACGCCTGTGTATTGGATGATCGATTTGATTTTTTCTAAATACGCATACGCTTCTTCCGGCGTGCGGATATCCGGCTCCGAGACGATTTCGATCAAAGGCGTGCCTTGGCGGTTAAAGTCGACAAGGGAATGGCCATTGCCTGTATGCGTCAGTTTTCCGGCATCTTCTTCCATATGGAGGCGCGTGATGCCGATGCGTTTTTTCTCGCCGTTCACTTCAATTTCCAGCCAGCCGTGTTCGCCGATCGGCTCATCGAATTGCGAAATCTGGTATGCTTTCGGGTTATCCGGGTAGAAATAGTTTTTGCGGTCGAATTTGGTATGGCGTGAAATTTCGCAGTTCAACGCAAGTGCTGCTTTCATCGCCCAATCGACCGCCGTTTTATTAACGACCGGCAATACCCCAGGGTAGCCAAGGTCGATTACGTTTGTATTGGTATTCGGCTCCGCACCGAAATGAGCCGGGGAAGGCGAGAACATTTTGGATTCCGTCTTCAGTTCGACGTGGACTTCAAGCCCGATGATCGTTTCGAAATTCATTGTGCTGCTCCCTCCCATGTTTGCGGTGTTTCTTTATGGAACTCGGTCGCCTGCTCAAAAGCATCCGCGACGCGGTAGACGGTTTCTTCATCAAAATAATTGCCGATGATCTGAAGTCCGAGCGGCAATCCGTTTTCGAAGCCGCATGGGACTGAAATGGCTGGAACGCCTGCCAAGTTGACAGGGATCGTCAAGATATCGTTCGCATACATCGTCAACGGGTCATCGATGATTTCGCCGATCTTGAATGCCGGTGTCGGCGTTGTCGGCCCGACGATGACATCGAAGTTTTCGAACGCTTTATCGAAATCCTGCTTGATCAAAGTACGCACTTTTTGCGCTTTTTTATAGTAAGCGTCGTAATAGCCCGAGCTGAGTGCGTAAGTGCCGAGCATGATGCGGCGCTTCACTTCGTCGCCGAAGCCTTCAGCGCGTGTGTTCATGTAGAACTCTAAGAGGCTTCCGGCTTTTTCCGTGCGATAGCCGTAGCGGATACCGTCGAAACGGGACAAATTCGATGATGCTTCAGATGAAGCCAAGATGTAATAAGTGGAAAGCGCGTATTTGGAATGCGGCAAGGAAATCTCTTCCCATGTCGCGCCTTTTTCTTCCAATACTTTCAGCGCATCTTTCACGGCTTGTTTCGAAGCTTCGCTGACGCCTTCTGCGAAATATTCTTTCGGCACGCCGATGCGAAGGCCGTTGATATCGCCAGTGAGTGCTGCTGTGAAATCAGGCACTTCAACATTTGCAGACGTCGAGTCTTTTTCATCGTGACCGGAAATGGCATTCAAAAGAAGCGCATTGTCTTTAACGGTACGTGTGATCGGCCCGATCTGGTCGAACGATGACGCATAGGCAATCAACCCGAAACGGGATACACGGCCGTATGTCGGCTTCATGCCGACAACACCGCAGAACGCAGCCGGCTGGCGGATCGAACCGCCGGTATCGGAACCGAGTGTAAATGGAACTTCACCCGCTGCAACAGCCGCAGCTGAACCGCCCGACGAACCGCCAGGAACGGTTTCTAAGTTCCACGGGTTTTTCGTATTTTTATAGTAAGAGTTTTCATTGGAGGAACCCATCGCGAATTCATCCATGTTCAATTTCCCGACGATGATCATGCCGGCTTCGCGCAATTTATCCACGACCGTGGCATTATAGATCGGGTTAAAGCCTTTCAGGATCAAGCTTGATGCCGTCGTCTCGAGTCCTTCTGTGACGATATTGTCTTTTACGCCGATTGGCAAACCGAAAAGCGGGCCGCGTTCCGTTGCATCCGTTTGATCCATTTCAGCCGCTTGTTTTGTCGCCTGCTCTTCATTCAACGCCAAAAAGGCATCGACTTTCGGGTCCAATTCCTTAATGCGCTTGAATGTCGCTTGCGTCAACTCCGCAATCGTCAATTCTTTACTATGTAGTAATTCCTGCAATTCATTTGCAGTTTTATCAGCTAACTTCATCTTTTTCCCTCCTCACAATCAGTCCAGAATGGTCGGCACACGCACTTGTCCGCCTTCGTGCTCTTTCACGTTTTTCATTACCAATTCACGCGGCAAGCCTTCGATCGACTTGTCTTCGCGCATCACATTAACGAGCGGCAATACATGCGTCGTCGGTTCCACATTTTCCGTGTCCAATTCATTCAGCAATTCCATCGCATTGGTGATCGCTTCCAATTGGTCCGCAAAATGCACCGCTTCCTCATCGGTAATTGCCAAACGCGCCAAGTGGGCCACTTCGATTACTTCTTCTTTTGTCATTTTCGCCATTTTCTACACCTCCGGATTCAATAAACATACGGTCTATCATACCATTTTTCTAAAAAAATGAATAGAGACAGCCAGCTGGCTGCCCCTTAAATTGCTTAATCATTCGTAAATGTGGACAACCGGTTCCGCTTCCCCGGCTTTCCGCAAAATGAGTGCTTCCGCTCCGTTAGTTGACGTGACGTTCACTTCAATCTGGATGTCGTCCGGGAAATGATCCAAAATCAAGCCGGTGACATATTGCGTAAAACCGATCACTTCAGCCGAACCATAAAACTGGATCGGGATTTCGATTTTCATTTCCTGCAGTTGGCCGCCTTGATAAAAGCCTTTTCCGATTACGCTGGTGAAATTCGAGAAGTAGACTTCCACATCCTGCTTGAAGTTGCGGAATGCGGTATCGATGTCGCGATATTGCTCATTCGTCCCGGAAGTCGGGAACACCACGTACTCTTCATCAATTTCGTTCCAGTTCGCCACTTCCGTCTCGCCTTTCGGGGCAGCCCCGTAAGAGAAATAAGTGCCTGGCGTCATCGCATTGCGGCTATTTTGCGCAAATAAAGCCACAAGGATCGGCACATCCCCCATTCCTTCCTTTTCCCTCAAGCGCTTGACGATTTCATCCGCCATCTTCTTGCCTTCCGTCTCGATTTCTTCCCGGGGAATGGATTCCTCGTAAGGGATATTATCCTCCGAACTATAATAAACCGTGTTCATTGCAAGCCCGATGGACACTCCGCCGAGGCGGATCTTGTCTTCCTCGGTTTTGACGAGGTAGTTTTGCTCGAGGATGTGCGCAAGCAATTCGGGGTCAGGCCGTTCGCCGTCTTTTGCCTCCGCTTGGCTCCTGCCGTCTTGCGGGTTCAGCCCTTGCGGATTGTCCTTGCTTTCACGCTGGAGCCAAAGCGTAGCTTCTTCATCGGTGATTTTCTGGCCTTCTTGGAAATAATAATCATCCGGCGAGAATTGTTGCTGCGACAAGCGCAATAAGCCGTGTTCCGCTTCCTTGATATCGTATCGTGAATTTAGCCGGCTGACGATTTTCCCGCGGGTAGCGCTTTGCTTATAAGGCAATAGCGTCCGGTAATATTGATCATCGAGCTGCATGCTCGGAATGATGGCGGTTTCCGCCTCTTCTTCTTCTGTATTGATCACTTCCGCCTCATCATTTCCGGAAGGGACACATCCTGACAGCAGCAGAATGCTGATCGGGATCAACCAAATGCGTTTCATATGCTAATCTCCTTATTCGTTCAATTCCATCAGCAGGCGTTCTTCATTCCACACTTCCACGCCGAGATCCTGCGCCTTGTCGAGTTTGGATCCAGCTTCTTCGCCCGCGATCAGCAGATCGGTCTTCTTGCTGACGCTGCCTGTCAATTTGCCGCCGAGCGCTTCGATCCGGGCGCCGGCTTCCTGGCGGGTCATGTTCTCGAGTTTTCCGGTCAGCACGATTTTCTTGCCGGCAAAGGCATTGGCGCCTTCTTCCACGCGGACGATCGTGCCTGTATAAGATAAATTGACGCCGCGCTCGCGCAAACGTTCCACAAGCGCCGCAACTTCTTCTTTTTCAAAATACGTGACGACAGCATCTGCCATCTTGTCGCCGATTTCATGGATCGCAATCAATTCCTCAAGGCTCGCCTTCATCAATTGGTCCATCGAGCCAAAATGCTCGGATAAAATCCGTGCACCGCGCTCGCCGACATGGCGGATACCGAGGCCGAACAATAGCCGTTCCATCGAATTGCTCTTGGAAGCTTCTATCGCTTCGATCAAGTTGCTGGCGGATTTATCGCCCATTCGCTCGAGTTCCAATAATTGCTCTTTGGTCAATGCGTAAAGGTCCGAAATATCATGAATCAGCCCTTCGCGGTATAATTGCTCAATCACTTTCTCGCCAAGCCCATCAATATTCATGGCATTGCGCGAAACGAAATGGATCATGCCTTCGACGATTTGCGCCGGGCATTTCGGATTGACGCAGCGAAGCGCTACTTCCCCTTCAATACGGACGAGTTCACTGCCGCAAGCCGGGCATTCCGTCGGCATTTCAAATGGCAGTTCATCGCCGGAGCGCATTTCAACCAGTGCCTTGACGACTTCCGGAATGATATCGCCCGCTTTTCGGATAATGACTTTATCATTGATGCGGATATCGCGCTCGCGGATCAAGTCTTCGTTATGGAGAGATGCGCGCTGGACCGTCGTACCGGCAACAGCGACTGGTTCGAGAATCGCTGTCGGGGTAACGACACCGGTCCGACCGACGCTCAGCTCGATATCGCGCACCGTCGTCATCACTTCTTCCGCCGGGAATTTATAGGCAGTTGCCCATTTTGGGCTTTTCGCCGTAAATCCAAGGTCTTGCTGGTGCAGGAAACGGTTGACTTTGATGACGATGCCATCGATTTCATAGCTTAACCCATTGCGCCCATCCGTCCATTGCTCAATGTATTGCAGCACGTCGTCGACCGAGCTGCATAATTTCCGTTCGCCATTCGTCTTAAAGCCGAGCTCCGTTAAATAACGCAGCGACTCGTCATGGTCGTTCAACCCGTATGTTTCCCCGTCGCCACCGATGCCGTAAATGAACACATCCAGGTTGCGCTTGGCGGCAATTTTCGAATCCAATTGGCGCAAAGAACCGGCCGCTGCATTGCGCGGATTGGCGAATAATTCCTCGCCCCGCTCCTCGCGATCTTCGTTGAGTGCATGGAAGGATTTTTTCGGCATGAACACTTCACCGCGCACTTCAATCGACACCGGTTCGTTCAATTTAAGGGGAATTGAACGGACTGTACGGAGGTTAGCTGTGATGTCTTCCCCGGTTCGGCCATCGCCGCGCGTCAAGCCGCGCACGAATTTGCCGTTTTCATAATGAAGCGAAACGGCAAGGCCGTCGATTTTCAGTTCGCATACATATTCCACCGAGTCCCCGGCACCACTGCGCACGCGTTTGTCGAAATCACGCAAATCTTCTTCATTGAAGACGTTCGACAAACTGAGCATCGGCCGCTCGTGGCGGACTTTCTCGAAATTCGACAAGGGGCTGCCGCCGACCCGCTGTGTTGGCGAGTCCGGGAAAATCAAATCCGGATATAGGTTTTCCAGCTCGATCAATTCATTGAGCAATTGATCGTACACGGCATCCGGCACGCTCGGTTTGTCGAGCACGTAATACGCATGCCCGTAGTTGCGAAGCAGGTCGTTCAATTCGGTTACACGTTCTTCAGCTTTGATGCGGTCCATTCAAGTTCCTCCAGATCATTCTTTTTCGATCGGCGCAAATTTCGCAAGCAGCCGCTTAATGCCTGTCGGGCTCGGGAAAGCGATATCGAGTTCCGTCTGTTCGCCCTCGCCCTTGACGTTAACGACAGTGCCCACGCCCCATTTTTTATGCTTCGCGCGGTCGCCTGTTTTCCAGCCCAGGCGGTCGCCTCCGGATACTTGGTAGGAAGGCTTCATGACCGCTTTCCGCTTCGGCGCCTGCTTATAGCTCGTGGCCGCGCCTGCACGGTGGTTGGCAAAGGTTTGCTCAATGAGATCTTCCGAGATTTCAGAGATGAAACGCGACGGCAGATTGAAATTGCTCTTGCCGAAAATCGTCCGTGATGAGGCATGCGTCAAATACAGGCGTTTCTCGGCACGCGTGATGCCGACATAGGCAAGCCGGCGTTCTTCTTCCAGTTCTTCCTCGTCATTGTTCGAACGGGAATGCGGGAAGACGTTTTCTTCCAGGCCCGCGATAAAGACGACCGGGAACTCCAGGCCTTTCGCTGCGTGCATCGTCATGAGGATGATCGGCCCATCGCCCTGTTGTTCTTCTTCATCCAATGAATCGATATCCGCAATCAATGCCAGATCAGTCAGGAACGCGACCAAGGACTTGTCATCGCTTTGCTTTTCAAATGCCTGCGTCACCGTTAGGAATTCATCCAGGTTCTCGAGACGGCTTTCGCCTTCAATGGTCTTGTCGTTCTGGAGCATCTGGCGATAACCGGATTTCTTCAGCACTTCTTCGACCAATTCCGTCACCGATAAGAATTCCTGCATTTCCGTGAATCCCGCGATCATCGCCCGGAACTCGAGGGCGGTTTGTGCGGTTTTCGCGGTCAAGCCCATGAAATCCGCTTCCTGCAAGGAATCCATGATGGTGCGGTCCTGCTCGATCGCAAAGCGTGCCATCTTCTCGAATGAGGTCGCGCCGATGCCCCGTTTCGGTTCATTGATGATGCGTGCAAGCGACAGGTCGTCTTCATTGTTGGCAATCAAACGCAAGTACGCGAGCAAATCCTTGATTTCCTTGCGGTCATAGAATTTCGTGCCGCCGACGATCGTATAGCTCATATTCGATTTGACGAACATTTCCTCCAGAATGCGCGATTGGGCATTGGTGCGGTAGAGGATGGCGAAATCAGAGGTTTTGTATCCTTCTTCCTGCATGAGGTTCTGGATGGTCTGGACGATGTACTGGGCTTCCTGGCGCTCATCTCCCGCTTTATGGAGCGTGATCGCCGGTCCTTCGTCATTGTCGGTGCGCAATTCTTTCGGGTAGCGGCTCGTGTTTTTCTGAATGACATCGTTTGCCGCTTGCAAGATCCGTTTGGTCGAACGGTAATTCTGTTCGAGCATGATCACTTTGGCGTCCGGATAATCCTTTTCGAACGACAGGATGTTGGTGATGTCCGCGCCGCGCCAGCGATAGATCGACTGGTCGGAATCACCGACGACGCAAATGTTCTTGAATTTCCTCGCCAATAATTGCACCAGTTGATACTGGGCGTTATTCGTATCCTGATACTCATCGACGTGGATATAATGGAATTTATCCTGATAATATTCCAGCACGTCCGGCACCGTTTCGAACAACTTCAAGGTCACCATGATCAAGTCGTCGAAATCGAGCGATTGGTTTTTCTGCAATCGCTTCTGATAGCCTGTGAACACTTCCGCGACCGTTTTTTCATACGGGTTGAATTGGTTGGCGTTGGCTGCGAAGGTTTCTGCATCGATGCATTCGTTTTTCGCCGAGGAAATGGCGTTCAGCATCGTACGCGGGTCGTATTTTTTGGGATCCAGGTTTTGCTGCTTCAAGACATTCTTGATGACCGTCAATTGGTCGGTCGTATCCAAAATCGAGAAGCTTTTCGAGAAGCCCAGGCGGTCGATATTGCGGCGCAGGATGCGCACGCACATCGAGTGGAATGTCGACACCCACATGCGGTCGCCTGTGCCGTGGCCAAGCAGCCCGTCGATCCGGCTGCGCATTTCGCGCGCCGCTTTATTGGTGAACGTGATGGCCAGAATATTGGACGGGTACACTTGTTTCTCGAGCACCAAGTATGCGATCCGGTGCGTCAATACGCGGGTTTTCCCGGAACCTGCCCCTGCCATGATCAATAACGGGCCTTCTGTTGTTTTGACTGCTTCTTCCTGCTCGGGGTTCATCCCCCGCAGCAAGTTTTTCGTGATTATTTCCATTGTGCATCACCTCGAACATTTGTTCCTATCATTATAGCGATTGCCCAGCCGTTTCCGCAACTGCCTTGACGGTCGCAAGCGCTTTGTTTAAATCTTCATATATGATATTGCCGACAACGACCGTATCGCTGAGCGCCGCCATTTCCTTTGCGCGCTCTGCCGAATCGATGCCGCCGCCGTAAAACAGCCGTGTCTCAGACAGCACCGATGCGGTTTTTTTTACAAGTTCCAGATCGCCGAACCTGCCGCTGTATTCCAGATAAAAGACCGGCAGCTTGAAAAAATGCTCCGCCATGCGCGCATATCCAAGTACATCCTCTTCCGTCAAGGAAGCGTCCGCCCTGGTCAATTGTGCTGCTTTACAGTCTGGGTTCAAGATGCAATAGCCTTCCGGCACGATCTCCGTCCAATCCATGATCTCGCCATATTCGCGGATCGCTTCGTGATGGAGCCCTTTGATCCATTTCGGGTCGCTGCTGTTGAGCACTGTCGGGATAAAATAATAATCGAAGCCCGGCGTCACCGATTCGACCGTCGACACTTCGAGTGCGACCGGCACCGAATAGCGGCGCACGCGGGCCATCAATTCCAGGACATTGTCGAGTGTGACATCATCACTTCCGCCAATCAAGATGGCATCGGTCCCGGATTCGCAAATTCGTTCCAAATGTCCATCTGAAATCTCTTTCGCAGGGTCTAATTTAAAGACATGCCGCCATGTTTGAAAGTCCACATGTATTCTCCTAACTGTACTTTGGTTTTCATCTTTCCATTATAACAAAAGATCGGCCAACACTCTGTTCCCACCCATCCGCAATTAAAGGATCCAGCGGATAAAAAAAATGACCAGCAAGGTTCGCTGATCAGTCTTTCGGTAGCTCCATCGTTTTTTCTTCCGGATAAAGCACATCGAGCATCTCCTCGTATGCATCGTTGCCGTAATTCAAGCAGCGACGCACGCGGGAAATGGTCGCGGTGCTCGCGCCGGTCTCGTTCTTGATCTTTTCGTAGGTTTTTTTCAAACGCAGCATATGGGCTACTTCAAAGCGCTGCGATAAGGATTGGATTTCACTGATCGTGCACAAATCATCAAAAAATCGATAGGCTTGTTCTTTGTTTTCCAATGCCAGCACCGCTTCGATCAATTGGTCGGTCTGCGGCCCTCTAATCTTATCCACTTGCATGCACATTCAACGTCCTTTCCTTGCTCTTCGATTGATCCCGCTTCTACGGGCTATACTGAACCGCCTGGCCAATTCCCGGTGATTCCGGAATGATATGGATCCAGGTCTTGCCTTGCGTCAATTCGGCTATCCCGTTTTTCCCAACCGGCACAAGCATGCCGCTTTCTGTGCGCCATGTACTTTCCTGCACGGTACCTTCACGGAACAATAATGCCTGCCCGCCGGAAGTCAAATCGATCTCCTGGCGGCCTTTGGCATCGATCGTTTCATGCGCCGTCTCTATGACCAGCACATTGGCGACTTCGATTGGCTGCGACGTTTCCTTATCCGCCGTCGCGACCCCGCCGGATGCCCGCGCGTACAGCTGCGACCCAGCATCATAGGTATAGGTGCTCGCAAACAACGGATCGCCGCCGTAGGTTACTTCTATAGAAGCAGCTTGTTCCCCTAGTTTATCATTACTGCCCGGTACAGAGAAAGCATAAGGTGCTTTCATGCTGTAATTGGTTGAAGCGCCGGTCATCTCCATTGCCAGTTCGACGTTTTCATATGTGATATAGGAATTATGAGGCGCCACACGATCCAATGAGCGCTTGAACAATGTCCCGTCATACTGCATTCCGTTGATCTGATCGACCACTCCCGAGTCGAGCAACCGCTTCGCTTCCGGGCTATAGCCATGCGTCACGAAAAAGGCATCGTACGCGTCGGCCAGTTCGACGAAATAGTCACGCGCACTGCGCACCGGCCCGATATTCACCGGGAACTGGCTTTGGTAAAGCGCCAGAAAGCGCGTGATATTGTATTCGGCAATTATTTCAAACACCATATCCGCCTCGACCAATCCTGTTTGCGGGCGTGCTGCCGGATGGTTGTTGATAACCGCCATCACTGCCCGGCTGTCGTAAGGGCCGTCGCCTTGCATGCCGGTGAACGGGGCAGCGGTGAGCACTTCCTCCGGCACTTCCGTCTCTTCAGGCTCTTGTGGAGTTTCGGGCGTTTCTGGTTCCCCAGCATCTTCCCTTCCCATCAGCCAAAATATCAAGCCAGCTGCAACGATCAGCAACACAAGCAAGATCAGCCATTTTTTCATCCCTGGCCCCTCATGAACGCCGGGAAGAGAATCGTTTTGTTCATGACATCATAAATCCCCTTTTGGGTGATACGGACGTATGGCAAATGCGTCGCCATCAAGAACAATAAAGTATAGACAGCGTCACCATGCTCGTAGCCGCGCTCTTTCAATGCATTCTTCAAATCCGTTTCCTGCTCCATCAAGGGTTCCATCTGCAAGTCCGACATGATGCCCCCGATAGGAAGCGGCAATTCACAAACCGTCTCGCCATCTTCGGTCAAGACGATGCCCCCTTTCAGGCGCTTCACTTCTTCAAACGCTTTCCACATGTCTTTGCGGCTTTTGCCGATCAATACGACATCCCCGGTATTGGTATAAGAGGAAGCAAACCCGTCGACTCCAGGAGCGAATCCTTTGATCAAGGTATTGACACGCCATTTGCCGTGACGGTCGATAAGCATAAGGAAACTTTCGCCATGTTCTTTCGATAAGCGATCAACGTTCGTGTCGACACTCACCGAGTAAGGTTTGGTGATGACATCATTGACCATTTCCACGCCGAACGGCATCGAGAACTGGAAATCGTCATCCGTCAATTCGAAATCGAGGTCCAGTTCCGGCAACACCGACCAATCCACATCGTCCAGCGAACGCGTTTTCTCGCCGTCCCGCTTGAGCCAGACCCCTTTTGAAATGACGCCGCTCGGCACCGGATTATCGACCGAATCGAGAATGTTCAAATTCGCATAGCGTCCGGTCGCGATCAATCCGTGTAAGCTCGTCAGGTTATAATAGCGTGCTACATTATACGAAGCCATCATATAGGCATCGATCGCCGGTACTCCGGCATCGAGCGCGATCTGTATGCACAAATCCATTACGCCATCCTTATGGAAGGCCGGCGTCGAACCGTCTGTTGTCATCATCAGTTTATCGAACACATTCAATTCACGCTTGACGATCCCTGACAATAGCTTTGGCAAATCCGGTCGGATGGAAGAATGGCGCAGCGTCACGCCATAACCATGCAATAAGCGCTTCTCCACTTCATCGACAGTCATCGCTTCATGGTCCCCGTCAGCCCCCAGCAGCTTCATGCGCGCCAAGGTCTTCTCGGAAGCTCCCGGGAAATGCCCTTCGATTTTCTTCAGGCTGATTTTCGCTTTTTGGATCCAGTAAAGCATCTGGTCATCCCCAGCCAATAATTTCGGCCAGCCCGTCAATTCCCCGCCAAGGATGACATCGGGGCGCTCAAGCCATTCGCCGACTGCTTTGGACGTAAATTTCTGGTCTTCACCGACAAGTTCCGTCTGCGAATCGAATCGTGTCCACCAGTAAAATGTGAACGGCAGCTCCGCCATCCGGTCAAGCAATGTAAACGCTTTCTCGTTTACCAATGATAAAAATAATGGCAAGTTGTCAGAGATGAACCCTGTCGTTCCGCCTTGCGCCGCGTAATCGGCAAATTGCTGCGGATTGTACAATTGATAGGGATGGACATGCGGCTCAATATAGCCCGGCACGACCCACTTGCCGCTGACATCCACGACTTCTGTCGAGTCATCAATTTTCGGCATATCCTGGCCCGCATAGATGATACGGTCTCCACTTATCCATATATTTCCGTTCATCCATTTTTTAAATATCCCGTGCAGATATGTCGCATTCGTCAGTACGAGATCGGGGGACAATTCTTTCGACACGATCTTCAGTTGTTTCCGTATTTCTGTATTTCTCCATAAAGGGTTTACCATCCGAAGGCACCTGCTCTCTTTTCAATATCCATATATCGTATACTAGCATAATTATGCAATTCTTTACAGGGAAGTACGTGAAAATGCTCGTCTCTTTCCTTTCATCGGACATAAAAAATCCACGTCTTTTGGACGTGGATTTCCGCTTATTTATTGACCGGATCGCTGAAAGGTTTCAGGATATCCTGCTGGTCTTGTTCTTTTCTCGTCAAGACATCGGAAACCGGGTCATACGACTCGCCGTAGAAATGCTCATCTTTATACGTATGGATGTCTTCATACATTTTCTTCATCGCTTCAAAAATCTCTTCTTCGGTTTCACCATTCGGTGCCCAGTAAAGGATCTCCATGGCATTCTCTTCGCCAGTTGCCAGTGAACGTCGGCAATAGCCGATCGATGAGGCGTGCTCAAAGCCTTCACGTGCATAGAAACGCAAGCGTTTTTCAGAATCGGAGTCTTCGTAATCGACCGGTTCCACTTCCAAAATGATGGGCTTGTTTTTATCCTTGAGCATTTGCAAAGTTTTCTTGCCGATGCCCATGCCGCGTGATTCTTTTGACACAAACAAATAATCGACAAACGAGAAGCTTGGGAATTCCGCATACATCAAGACATGATACGGGCCCTCGTCTTTGTAATAGACACTGCCTTTTTCCTTCAGCAACGTATCCATATGTTCTTTCGATTTCATTTCCTCCACCGGGAAATATTGATTCAGTTTTTCATACCAGTTCATCATTTTTGCTCCTTCCGAGTTTGAATGCCCTGCTGGTTTTGTTAGTTCCGGGGTAGTGATGGGTAAAAATTGGAGTTTGATAATAGAGGTAAAAGTGGGCTTGTGAAAATCCTCTGCGGCAAGGCGCCGCATAAATAAATGGCACAGTTTCACGATGAAATTGTGCCATTCTATTATAACAATGATTCAATTAGATTGCACGCCAGCCGATATCCGTGCGATAAAAGAAACCGTCCCAGGCCAATTTCCCGAGTGCTTCGTAAACCGCAGACTGGGCGTCTCCCAAAGTCTCCCCGCTTCCTGCAACAAGCAGCACACGCCCGCCGTTTGCCGTAAAGCGGCCACCGGCTTTTTTCGTTCCGGCATGGGTAATGGTTACCCTCTGCAATTCATTGAGATCGGGCAGAACCGCGCCTTTTTCTACAGTTCCCGGATAGCCGTCCGCAGCGATGACCACACCGAGCACCGGGCGCATGTCCCATTCAAGTTCCATGTCACGGCCGTCCAGGATGGCTGAAATAAATGCGCCGAAATCGGTCTTCATACGCGGCAATACCACTTGTGTTTCCGGGTCCCCGAAACGCGCATTGAATTCGATCACTTTCGGGCCGCTAGCCGTCAGGATGATACCGGCGTACAAGATGCCATTGAACGGAGTGCCTTCACTGCTCATCGCTTCTACCGTCGGGCGGACGATTTTTTCGAAAGTCTCATCCACCACCGATTCCGAAATCTGCGGTACCGGGGAATATGCGCCCATACCGCCCGTATTCGGCCCCTTATCGCCGTCAAACGCGCGCTTATGGTCTTGTGAGATGGCCATTGGATAGATCTTGCCGTCCTGGACGAAGGACATGAAGGAGAATTCCTCGCCGTCCAGGAATTCCTCGATGACAACGGTCGACCCCGAATCGCCGAATTTCTGGCCGTCGAGCATATCCTTCACCGCATCGATCGCTTCTTGTTCACTTTGTGCGACGACAACACCTTTGCCGGCTGCGAGACCGTCCGCCTTGATGACGATCGGTGCGCCTTGCTGCTTGATGTATTCTATAGCTTCCGCAGTGTCTGAAAAGCTTTCATAAGATGCGGTCGGGATATCGTAATTTTTCATCAATTCCTTGGCGAATGCCTTGCTGCCTTCGATACGCGCAGCCGCTTTGTTCGGCCCGAAAATCTTCAAACCACGCGCTTCAAAGAAATCGACGATGCCTTCAGAAAGCGGTTGTTCTGGCCCCACGAACGTAAAAGCGATGTCGTTGTCCTTGGCAAACTGCGCCAAAGCAGCAAAATCCGTCTCGCTGATGTCGACCAGCTGTGCATCTTGTTCCATGCCATCATTGCCCGGCGCCACATAAACTTGTGCGACCGATGGCGAGATGGCGAATTGATGAGCAAGTGCGTGTTCGCGCCCGCCTTTACCGATGACCAATACGTTCATACCTTGCACCTCCCGATTAATGTTTGAAATGGCGGACGCCCGTAAAGACCATCGCGATGCCGTGCGCATTCGCCGCATCGATCGATTCCTGGTCTTTTTTCGAACCGCCCGGCTGGATGATCGCTTTGATGCCGGCTTTCGCTGCTGCTTCCACCGTATCGGCCATCGGGAAGAACGCGTCCGATGCCATCGCTGCGCCTTGCGCTTTATCCGCTGCCTGTTCGAGTGCGATGGCAGCTGCCCCGACGCGGTTCATCTGCCCTGCCCCGACGCCTAAAGTCATCGACCCGTCGCATACGACGATGGCATTCGACTTCACGTGTTTGACGACGCTCCAGCCCAGTTTCAAAGCTTCGAGTTCTTGTTCAGTCGGCTGTCTTTCCGTTACCACGCGGATATCTGCATCCCCGTAGCCGAATGTATCCGGCTCCTGGACGAGAAGTCCGCCTTCAACGGTCACCGTATTCCATTTGTCGCGGCGTTTCGTTTCAAACGGCACCGTCAACAAGCGGATGTTCTTCTTTTTGCCGAGCTCTTCGAGTGCCTCTTTGGTAAACGAAGGCGCGATGACAATCTCGAGGAAGATCTGCGACAATTGCTCAGCTGTCTCGAGGTCGACTTCACGGTTCAAGGCGACAATGCCACCGAAGATGGAAGTCGAGTCCGCTTCATAGGCTTTTTTGAAAGATTGCGCAAGCGTTTCGCCTGTACCGACGCCGCACGGGTTCATATGTTTCACCGCGACACTTGCCGGCATGGTGAATTCCTTGATGATCTGAAGTGCGGCATTGGCATCTTGGATATTGTTATAGGAAAGCTCTTTGCCGTGCAATTGCGTAGCGTGCGCGATTGAGAAATCCGAACCGAGGGCGCTCTTATAGAAGGCAGCTTTCTGGTGAGGGTTCTCCCCGTAGCGAAGCGCTTGGGACAACTCATATGTAAGCGTCAGTTGTTCCGGATACTGTTCCTCCGTCAGTTCAGTCAAATAATTGGAAATATAGGCATCATATGCCGCGGTATGGCGGAATACTTTCGCTGCAAGTTTCCGGCGCAGTTCAGGGCTCGTTGTTTGCTGCTCGCGCAATTCAGTAAGCACCGCTTCGTAATCGCCGGAATCGACAATAACCGTTACATACGCATGGTTTTTCGCCGCGGAGCGCAGCATTGTCGGGCCGCCGATATCGATATTTTCAATCGCATCCTCAACTGTCACATCAGGCTTTGAAATCGTCTCGCGGAACGGGTATAAATTGACGCACACAAACTCGATCGGCGCGATGCCGTTATCGTTCATTTGCTGCTGGTGTTCGCTGTCGTCGTGTTTCGCCAGCAAACCGCCATGGATCAGCGGATGCAAAGTCTTCACGCGCCCACCTAAAATTTCAGGGAATCCGGTCACTTCATCGACTGCTGTGGTCGGAACGCCATTGTCTTCCAAATGCTTGCGCGTGCCTCCTGTAGACAAGATTTCCACGTCCATCTTCACTAATTCACGGGCAAACTCCAAAATGCCGGATTTGTCCGATACGCTCATCAATGCTCTTCTTTTCATTCATGGACCTCCTAGACCGACTGCTGCCGGCTGAATAATTGCTGCAAACTCTCAGGGTATAATTGATGCTCGATTTCATGGATTTTCCGTTCGACTGTCTCGCGGTCCGCGCCGTCTACAGCGAATGAACGCTGTGCAATGATCGCTCCCGTATCCATGCCTTCGTCGACAAAATGCACCGTGACGCCAGCTTCTTCCGCGCCAGCATCAAGCGTCTGGCCGATGGCATCTTTTCCAGGAAACGCCGGCAGTACCGATGGGTGGATATTGACGATGCGGTTTTCATAAGCTTCGAGCAAGGCAGGTCCGATCAACCGCATAAACCCGGCCAGCACGAGCCACTCGACACCCGCTTTATCCAATTCTTCCACCAGCATCGATTCATATGCCTGTTTGGACGCATATTCACGCGGTGTAAACGAAAACGCCGGAACTCCTGCCTGCTCCGCCCGTTCCAACACAAACGCAGACGGTTTATCGGTTACAACCAATACGATGTCCGCATCCAGCCTTCCGTCTTGAGTTGCTTCGTAAAGCGCTTGAAAATTAGAGCCGTTTCCAGAAGCGAAAACGGCCATTTTTGTTCTATTCTTCATGTAAAGTCCCGTCCTGACTGCCTCGGAACTGGACGCCCTCGATCTCTGTCACTTTACCGATCACATAGGCTTTGTCTCCACTCGCTTCTGCTGCCTGGATCGCTTTTTGTGCATCCGCTTCAGAAACGGCCACCGCAAATCCAATGCCCATATTGAACACGGAATACAAATCACGGTCTGCCAGTTCGCCTTTTGCTTTCAACAGGTCGAACACCGGAAGCACCGGCCAGGAGCCAAGCTTGATTTCAACACCAAGTCCCTCGGGCATCATGCGCGGCAAGTTTTCGATAAATCCGCCGCCCGTAATATGTGCCATGCCGTGAACGTCCGCTTGCTTGCGGATCGACTGCACCGTCTTGGCGTAAATTTTCGTCGGCTCGAGCAGCAAGGATTCGAGCGTGCCGAGCTCTTCAAAGCCGACCACTTTCCCGTCCAATGAGCCTTGCTCATCGCCGAGTAAAATATGGCGCACGAGCGAATAACCGTTCGAGTGGATGCCGCTTGAAGCAATCCCTACCAAGACATCTCCCGCTTGGATGCGCTCCCCTGTGACGATATCCGCTTTTTCGGCAGCGCCGACCGCAAAACCGGCGATGTCGTATTCATTCTCATCGTAAAGCCCCGGCATTTCAGCCGTTTCTCCGCCGATCAACACCGCGCCTGCATCTACGCACCCATCCGCGACGCCTTTGACGATTTGTTCGATCTTTTCGGGAACCGCTTTGCCGCAAGCGATATAATCGAGGAAAAACAAAGGTTCCGCACCTTGTGCGACGATGTCGTTGACGCACATTGCGACGCAATCGACACCGATCGTATCGTGCTTATCAGCCATGAAGGCCAGTTTCAGCTTCGTGCCGACACCGTCTGTTCCGGAGACGAGAACCGGTTGTTTCAAATTCAGCTCGGACAAATCGAACATGCCGCCGAATCCGCCGAATGCACCGAGCATTCCTGTGCGTGCGGTGCGCTCGACATGGGATTTCATCCGCTTGACGGCCTCATAGCCCGCTTCGATATTGACGCCTGCTTTTTCATACGCTTTAGACACTTCGGTTCCCCCTATTTCACTTTTTCTTTTTCATGCGGCAAAACGGTATCCGGGTAAATATTGGTCGGATATTCGCCAGTGAAGCATGCCAAGCAATGGCCGCATTTCGAGCCTGGGTCGGTGCGCCCGATGTTTTGGACCATGCCATCGACCGACAAAAACGTCAGCGAATCGGCACCGATGATTTCACGCATTTCTTCCACTGTATTGTTGGCGGCGATCAATTCGCCGGATGTGCTGATGTCAATGCCATAAAAACAAGGGTTTTTGATCGGCGGCGAACTGATGACGACGTGAACTTCCGTCGCGCCGGCTTCTTTTAATAAAGCGACGATGCGGCGGGATGTCGTGCCGCGGACGATCGAATCATCGACCATGACGACGCGTTTGCCGTTAACGACTTGGCGCACAGGTGATAGCTTCATCTTAACGCCGCGTTCGCGCATTTCCTGTGAAGGCTGGATAAACGTCCGGCCGACATAACGGTTTTTGATCAACCCGAGTTCATACGGAATGCCGCTTTGCTCAGAAAACCCGATCGCTGCGGAAATGCTGGAATCGGGTACACCCGTCACGACGTCCGCTTCGATGTGGACTTCTTTCGCCAATTGCTTGCCGAGCCGTTTTCTCGCCGAGTGGATATTGATGCCATCGATATCCGAGTCCGGACGGGAGAAATAGACATACTCCATCGTGCAGATCGAGCGCTCTTCCGGATATGCAAAACGTTCCTTGCGCATGCCGTCGTCATTGATGATCAGGAATTCACCCGGTTCGACCGAATGGGCAAATTCCGCCCCGACGATATCGAATGCGCACGTTTCAGAAGCGACCACCCAAGCATCGCCCATTTTCCCAATGGATAAGGGGCGTAAACCGTTCGGGTCGAGCGCCACGAACATGGCTTCTTCCGTCAAGATCAAGCATGCAAATGCGCCTTTCAATAAAGACAAGGCATTTTTCGCTTTTTCTTCAAAGCTTTCGTAACCGCTGCGCTTGATTAAGTGTGCGAGCACTTCCGTATCGGATGTTGTTTGGAAGATGCTGCCTTGACGCTCCAAATGCCCTTTTAATTGCGTCGCGTTGACGAGATTTCCGTTATGCGAAATCGCCAGGCTGCCCGTTGTCGAATTGAACAGCAAAGGCTGGACATTTTCGATGCCGCTGCCGCCTGCTGTTGCATAGCGGACATGGCCGATTGCTGCAGTGCCGGTGATCTGCTCCAATTTCTCTGGAGTGAACACTTCACTGACCATGCCTTCGCCTTTTAATGCCCGTAACGCCTCTCCATCAGTCGAAACGATTCCTGCGCCTTCTTGGCCGCGGTGCTGCAAAGCATGAAGCCCATAATACGTGAGTTGCGCTGCGTTGGTGTGGCCCCAAATGCCAAAGATCCCGCATTCTTCGTTTAAGCCTCTGATTTCAGCAAGCATGGTATAGCCCCTTTCCAGGCGGAGCGGAGCGTTTCGACCGATTCATCGATCCAGACGGCTCCGTCTTCCCCTTTGACGATCATGCGATCACCCGTGACTTCACCGATTTTCCGTGCATCTGTAACTGTTTTCTCGAATGCTTCCGCTTGCTCAGGTGACACCGTGAGCAAAAAGCGTGATTGCGTTTCGCTGAAGAGCGCTGTCGTTTTCGAGCCTGTCAATGTCACTTCGACACCAAGCCCGTTACCGAATGTTTTCTCAGCCAAGGCCACTGCCACGCCGCCTTCTGCCGTATCGTGAGCGGATTGGACCAAGCCTTGCTGAATCGCTGAAAGAATCTGCGATTGGCGCTGTGCTTCGACGTCCAAATCGATAGATGGTGCTTTACCGAAAATGCGGCCTTCTACCATCTTCTGCAATTCGCTGCCGCCGAACTCTGTCATGGTGCCGCCGACAAGATAAACGAAATCGCCTTGTTTCTTGGCATCTTGTGTCGTCACATGCTTCAAGTCTTCGACCAGCCCGACAAGCCCGATCGTCGGTGTCGGATAAATTGCAGTGCCGCTTGTTTCATTATATAAAGAGACGTTTCCGCCGATTACCGGGGCATTCAATTGAAGACAAGCTGCAGACATGCCATCCGCCGCTTTTTCGAGCTGCCAGAAAATCTCCGGCTTTTCCGGATTCCCGAAGTTCAGGCAATCCGTGATCGCAAGCGGGCGCCCGCCTGAGACGACGACATTTCTCGCCGCTTCCGCAACAGCGATCTTGCCGCCTGTTTCCGGATCCAAGTAGATATAGCGTGAATTGCAATCCGTCGTCATCGCGAGCCCTTTGTTCGTGCCGCGTACACGGATGACCGCTGCATCAGAACCTGGAGATACGACTGTGCTGGTGCGTACTTGGTGATCGTATTGGTTATAAACCCATTCTTTTGAAGCGATCGTCGGCTGCTGCAAGAGTGAAAGCAATGCCGCCTGATGATCTTCCACTTTTGGCTCTTCGTTCGGCAAGCTTTGGAATTCACGGTAATATTCAGGAACGTTCGATTTCTGATGATAGACCGGCGCATCTTCCGCCAGTGCATCGACCGGAACTTCTGCGACGATTTCACCTTTATGCTTCAAGCGCAAAGTCGAATCGTCCGTTACCCGTCCGACTGTCACGGCATCAAGGCCGTATTTTTCGAACAACTCGACGATTTCCGGTTCACGTCCTTGTTTGACGACGATCAGCATGCGTTCCTGTGATTCCGACAGCATCATTTCGTAAGCCGTCATGCCCGTTTCGCGCTGCGGGACGTGATCCAAATCCATTTCGATGCCGGATCCGGCTTTGGACGCCATTTCCGCTGAAGACGAAGTAAGCCCTGCTGCACCCATGTCCTGGATTCCGATCAGTGCATCGGATTTCACGAGTTCAAGGCAAGCTTCAAGAAGCAATTTCTCCATGAACGGATCGCCCACTTGAACAGCCGGGCGTTTCTCGTCGGATGCGTCCGTCAATTCTTCTGAAGCGAAGGTCGCACCGTGGATGCCGTCGCGGCCAGTTTTTGCGCCGACGTACATGACTGGGTTGCCGGTTCCTTTAGCGACGCCTTTTTGGATGTCCTTATGATCGATCAAGCCGACGCACATCGCATTGACGAGTGGGTTGCCGTCGTAAGAAGCATCGAATTGCACTTCGCCACCGACTGTCGGGATGCCGATGCAATTGCCGTAGCCGGCGATGCCAGCAACCACTTCTTCGAACAGATATTTCACACGCGGCGTTTCAAGTTCGCCAAAGCGCAGCGAGTTCAATAGCGCGATCGGACGTGCGCCCATCGAGAAAACATCGCGGATGATGCCGCCGACCCCTGTCGCTGCGCCTTGGTAAGGTTCGATAGCCGAAGGGTGGTTATGGGATTCCATTTTGAATACAGCTGCCTGGCCGTCGCCGATATCGACGATGCCCGCGCCTTCTCCTGGACCTTGCAAGACATGGTCGCCTTTGGTAGGGAATTTAGACAATACCGGCTTGGAGTTTTTATAAGAACAATGTTCAGACCACATAACAGAGAACAAACCGGTCTCCGTATAATTCGGCGTTCTGCCGAGGATGTCTTCCACCATTTTGAATTCAGCGTCTGACAAGCCCATCTGCTGGTAGATTTTCTGCTCTTTAATCTGCTGTGTGTTCGGCTCAAGCGTGACTGACATGTGATTCCCTCCACTGTTTGACAATTGATCTGAATAATGGCAAGCCGTCGGTTCCACCGATCAAGTCGGACACGGCGCGTTCCGGATGCGGCATCATGCCGAGCACATTTCCGCGGTCGTTGATGATGCCCGCAATATTGTTGCGGCTGCCGTTGAAATCTTCGGCATATGTGAAAACGATTTGGTTATTATCTTTCAAATGCTGGTAGGTCGCATCGTCGCAGTAATAATTGCCTTCCCCGTGTGCGACCGGGATGCGGATTTCTTCGCCTTCTTTGTATTCATTCGTAAACAAAGTATGGGCGTTCTCTACTTTCAAGCTGACTGTGCGGCAAGTGAATTTCAAATCTTTATTGCGCATCAACATGCCTGGAAGCAACCCTGCTTCAGTGAGGATTTGGAATCCGTTGCAGACACCGAGAACCGGTTTGCCGGCTTCGGCTGCTTTTCGAACTTCGTCCATGACACCTGAAAAACGGGCGATGGCACCTGCACGCAGATAATCCCCGTAAGAGAAGCCGCCCGGAAGCAAGATGCCGTCATACCCACTTAAGTCGTGCGTGTCATGCCAGACGTATTCCGCTTCTTCACCGAGTTCATCCTTGATGGCATGATACATATCCAAGTCACAATTCGACCCTGGGAAAACAATCACTGCGAATTTCATTGCGAGACAACCTCCTCGATTTCGTACCTGTAATCTTCAATCACCGTATTCGCAAGCATCCGGTTACAGAGTTCGTCGACCAAAGCATCGACATCACGTTCACTGTCTCCGATGACCAGCTCCAAATATTTGCCGATCCGGACATCCTGTACCTCTTCATACCCCATTTTATGGAGTGATCCCATTACAGCAGATCCTTGTGGGTCGAGTACACTTTCACGCAAGGTCACATACACTTTTACTTTTTTCATCAGTTTTGTCCTCCCAGTCGAGATAAAATGAGTTCATAAGCATCGGTCAAGTTACCGAGATTCCGGCGAAATACGTCTTTATCGAGTTTTTGTTTCGTTTCTTTATCCCATAATCTGCATGTATCAGGTGAAATTTCGTCAGCCAAAAGAATTTCCCCGTTTTCATCACGGCCGAATTCAATTTTGAAATCGACTAAATCTACACCAATATCCTGGAAAAAGCCGATCAACACATCATTGATCTTCCGCGCTTTGTCTTTCAGTACAGCGACTTCCTGTTCCGTCGCAAGTTCGAGCATGGCGACATGATCATCCGTGATCAACGGATCGCCCAGCTCATCGTCTTTCAAGTAAAACTCGACGACCGGCTTTTCGATCGCATTGCCTTCTTCGATGCCAAGGCGTTTCGCCATGCTTCCCGCAACGATATTGCGGACGACGACTTCGATCGGTACGATGCTCACTTCGCGCACCAATTGCTCGCTTTCAGACAGCTGCTTCACAAAATGGGAAGCGATCCCAGCTTCTTTTAATTTCTCAAACAGCAAAGTGGTGATTTGATTGTTCAAGCGCCCTTTACCTGAAATCTCTTCTTTCTTCTCTCCGTTGAACGCTGTGGCGGAATCTTTGTATTCTACCCAAAGAATGCCTTGCTCGTCTGTTTTATACAGGCGCTTCGCTTTTCCTTCGTACAATAGCTGAGCTTTTTCCATGATTTGATGCCTCCGTTTAATTTAATTCGAGACGGTTGAAGATCATATCGACTTGCTGTAAGTGGTGGTTGTAATCAAAGCAATCATCCAGCTCTTCTTTTGTCAGCTGTGAGGTGATCGTGTCATTCGCTTCGACGATTTTGCGGAACGAAGTCTGCGTTTCCCAAGCTTCCATTGCACACGGCTGCACGGTATCATAAGCCGCTTCACGTGCCATGCCTTTATCGATCAATGTCAATAAGACGCGCTGTGAATAGATAAGACCCAATGTAGAATCCATATTGCGCTTCATATTCTCCGGGAACACCGTCAAGTTCTTGACGATATTGCCGAAACGGTTGAGCATATAGTTCAATGCAATCGTTGCATCCGGCAAGATGACGCGTTCAGCGGATGAATGCGAGATGTCGCGCTCGTGCCACAACGATACGTTCTCATAAGCCGTCATCATATAGCCGCGGATAAGACGCGCAAGGCCCGTCATGTTTTCAGAACCGATCGGGTTGCGTTTATGCGGCATTGCCGATGATCCTTTTTGCCCTTTCGCGAAAAACTCTTCCACTTCGCGTGTTTCGGACTTTTGCAAGCCGCGGATTTCTGTCGCGAATTTCTCGATGGATGATGCGATCAAAGCGAGCGTGCTCATATACTGTGCGTGGCGGTCGCGCTGCAAAGTCTGTGTGGAAATGCGTGATGCAGCAATCCCTAAGTTTTTGCATACATATTCTTCAACAAAAGGATCGATGTTCGCATACGTTCCAACCGCACCAGACATTTTTCCTGTTTCAATCGATTTCGCTGCCGCTTCAAAACGTTCCAAGTTACGCTTCATTTCCTCGTGCCAAAGCGCCAATTTCAAACCGAATGTCGTCGGCTCTGCGTGTACACCGTGCGTACGGCCCATCATAACCGTCATTTTATGTTCTTTCGCTTTCACCGCTAAAATATCAATGAAGTTCGTCAAATCCTTACGCAAGATCTCGTTCGCCTGTTTCAATAGATAAGAAAGTGCCGTATCGACAACATCCGTTGATGTTAACCCGTAATGGACCCATTTGCGCTCTTCCCCAAGTGTCTCGGACACCGCACGCGTGAAAGCCACCACATCGTGGCGAGTCTCTTCTTCGATTTCCAAGATGCGATCGACTGAAAACCCAGCATTCTCGCGGATTTTTGCAACGTCCTCTTTCGGGATATCCCCAATTTCAGCCCAAGCTTCACATGCAAGGATCTCCACTTCCAACCAAGCCTGGTATTTGTTTTCTTCTGTCCAAATGGCACCCATTTCCGGGCGTGTATAACGTGCGATCATAATCTATATCCTCCAATTATTCCGGCCAAATGCCGGATGCTTCGATTTCTTTTAATGTTTGGTTCAGATCTTCTGTCAAAATGGTCACATGGCCCATCTTGCGTTTATGTTTGGCTTCGTCCTTGCCATATAAATGAATCGACCAGTCCGGGTAATGAGCGATTTTCGTCGTGAGCGGCGCCACATGCTCACCCAACACATTGATCATGACAGCCGGATTCCAAAGCTTCGGCTGCCGCAGCGGCCAACCGCAAATCGCACGGATATGCTGGTGGAACTGCGAGATATTCGTCGCTTCAATTGAATAATGCCCTGAATTATGCGGACGCGGTGCCAATTCGTTGACCAGGATCTCCCCATCTGGCAACACGAACATTTCAACTGCAAGCGTTCCAATCATTTGTAGATGCTCCGCGATCGCTTCCGCCGCCTGTTTCGCTTTTGTTAACGTCTCTTCACTTACTCTTGCTGGAACGATCGTTTGATGAAGAATATGGTTTTTATGGACATTTTCCCCAATCGGCAATATTGCTGTTTCACCTAATGTATTGCGTTGGATAACAACGGATATTTCCATTGTGAAATCGACAAACGCTTCTGCCACGCAATCCCCGTTTTGGAACAGGGCTTCCGCCTCTGTTAACTGATCCGCATTCTCGACAATTTGTTGGCCTTTGCCGTCATATCCGCCTCTTGCGGTTTTGACAACAAATGGATAATTCAAAACGTCGATGCGCTCGTTCAACTCGGCAAACGTAGAAGCTTCTATATAATCCGCTACCGGCACGCCTGCTTTGCGAATCGCCTGCTTCTCGAAAATCCGGTTTTGCGTAACACCGATCAACTCAGCGCCTTGAGGCACATAAGCGATTTCAGTCAGGTGACGGAGCCCCTCCACGTCGATGTTTTCAAACTCATAGGTGATGACATCACTTACTTCTGCCAATTCTTCCAATGCTTCCGAATCATTGAACGGGGCCACGATCTGGATATCTGCGACTTGCCCGGTTGGGGAATCCATACCCGGATCTAAAACCGCAATTTTAAAACCCGCTTCCTTTGCAGCCAACGCCATCATGCGGCCTAATTGCCCTCCACCGATGATGCCGATTGTTTGTCCAGGTAAAATCGTTCTCGTCATACCAAATCACCTGAACTTTCCAAAACGGTTTGCGCAGTATGTTTGCGTCTGTCTTCCAAAGCTTGCGCTACTTCATTATCCACTGTTCCAAGAATTTGCGCAGCTAAGAGCCCCGCATTGATCGCGCCCGCTTTTCCGATGGCAACAGTTGCAACAGGCACACCGCCAGGCATCTGAACGATTGACAATAACGAATCCAGCCCGTTCAATGCCTTCGATTGCACTGGCACGCCGATGACCGGCAATGTTGTTTTGGCTGCAACCATTCCTGGCAGGTGAGCAGCACCGCCAGCTCCCGCAATGATCACATGCAAACCTTTACCGCGAGCTTCTTCTGCATAACTGAACATTAAATCCGGTGTCCGATGTGCTGAAACCACTTTTTTCTCATAGCTGATCTCCAACTCATCCAGAACGTCGCAAGCATGTTTCATTGTTTCCCAATCACTTGAGCTTCCCATAATAATGCCGATTCGCGGATTCATTCAATAACCTCTCTTTCAAATGTAAAAAGCCCTCAAATAAACTGCTCACATGACGTGAAAAGCAGTTTACTTAAGGACTTTGATTCAACGAAATATTAAATGATGGCATAAAAAAGCACATCCTCCGTTACAAGTACCATAAGTTGCTTTCCCGCATAGTCCGGACATTTACGGTGTCCTGGTAGAGACGCAGAAGCCAATTCTTCTGCATATATGGGGTTTCCTTATTAATCATAACAAGATGGATCATATGCGTCAATGATAAAGTCGAACGATAAACAAAAAAGATCTTTTAACGTTCGTGTTTTTTACCCATCATCTTCTATTTTTCAATTTTATTCCCTTTAAACTTAATAATTTGGCGCACTGGCACCGGTTCTCCATTAATTTCTTCGAATAAAGGTTCTTCTTTACGCCCGACAGCTATATAACCTTCTTTTTGCATTCGATTCAGGCAGTCTTCCATCGTCTCGTGTTCCTGCACTTCGAACCAAATAGTCTTTTTGCTCATTTAAATAACCTACCTCTTTTTACTTGTTTCACCCAGAATCCCCCATGGATCGTTTTCGGTTCATAAGCAATAATAAACGCTTTAGGATCCATCTCTTGAATCGTCTTATATAATTTCAATTCCATTTTTCGCGGAGTCAAGATTTGCATAGCCTGTCTGCCTCCATCTCTGCCGTTCGCATCCCAATCTGTTACACCGTAACCTTGTTCACGCAACTTCCGTGGGAGATAATCACTTTCATCGTTACTTATAACATTAACCGTTATATATCCAAGAGCCATTTTCTCCTCTATTTTAGAACCAATGACGACGCCTGAGCCATAGCCAATCGCATAAGCGATCAAGTTCTGGATCTGATCCAGGTTATCCAATACCAGCCCAAGCCCTACTATATAAATAACTACTTCAATCATACTGACAAGCGCTGCTAGATACCGGAAACCTTTAAGCGTCATAATCATCCGGACAGTAAAGAAAGTCACATAGACTATATTGATTGAAAATATTATTAGAACCATTAACCACGGATTAATATCCAATTTCTGCACCCTTTCCTTTGCAATTAAATTTCATATTAGGTCAATCAAAGTATGAATGCAAGAGGGAATAGACCTTGTTTCAGGGGAAATATAAAATTTACCAAAGAAAAAGCCGCTACCGGATTGAACCGGTAACGGCTTTGCTGCTTGCCCAGCGACGTCCTACTCTCACAGGGGGAGACCCCCAACTACCATCGGCGCAAAAGAGCTTAACTTCCGTGTTCGGGATGGGAACGGGTGTGGCCTCTTTGCCATCATCACTGGACTTTTTTGAGCTTGTTCGCTCAAAACTGGATAAATCGACATTGTGGGAAACGTGCGTTTCAGTTTGTTGGTTAAGTCCTCGATCGATTAGTATTCGTCAGCTGCACGTGTCGCCACGCTTCCACCCCGAACCTATCTACCTCATCGTCTTTGAGGGATCTTACTTGCTTGCGCAATGGGAAATCTCATCTTGAGGGGGGCTTCGTGCTTAGATGCTTTCAGCACTTATCCCGGCCACACATAGCTACCCAGCGATGCTCTTGGCAGAACAACTGGTACACCAGCGGTGTGTCCATCCCGGTCCTCTCGTACTAAGGACAGCTCCTCTCAAATTTCCTGCGCCCGCGACGGATAGGGACCGAACTGTCTCACGACGTTCTGAACCCAGCTCGCGTACCGCTTTAATGGGCGAACAGCCCAACCCTTGGGACCGACTACAGCCCCAGGATGCGATGAGCCGACATCGAGGTGCCAAACCTCCCCGTCGATGTGGACTCTTGGGGGAGATAAGCCTGTTATCCCCGGGGTAGCTTTTATCCGTTGAGCGATGGCCCTTCCATGCGGAACCACCGGATCACTAAGTCCGTCTTTCGACCCTGCTCGACCTGTCCGTCTCGCAGTCAAGCTCCCTTGTGCCTTTACACTCTGCGAATGATTTCCAACCATTCTGAGGGAACCTTTGAGCGCCTCCGTTACTCTTTAGGAGGCGACCGCCCCAGTCAAACTGCCCGCCTGACACTGTCTCCCAAGCCGCTTAGGCTTGTGGGTTAGAAGTTCAATACAACCAGGGTAGTATCCCACCGACGCCTCCCCCGAAGCTGGCGCTCCGGGTTCTCTGGCTCCTACCTATCCTGTACAAGTTGCACCAAAATTCAATATCAGGCTACAGTAAAGCTCCACGGGGTCTTTCCGTCCTGTCGCGGGTAACCTGCATCTTCACAGGTACTATAATTTCACCGAGTCTCTCGTTGAGACAGTGCCCAGATCGTTACGCCTTTCGTGCGGGTCGGAACTTACCCGACAAGGAATTTCGCTACCTTAGGACCGTTATAGTTACGGCCGCCGTTTACTGGGGCTTCGGTTCGCACCTTCGCTTGCGCTAAGCACTCCCCTTAACCTTCCAGCACCGGGCAGGCGTCAGCCCCTATACGTCACCTTACGGTTTTGCAGAGACCTGTGTTTTTGCTAAACAGTCGCCTGGGCCTATTCACTGCGGCTCTCTCGGGCTATTCACCCTACCAGAGCACCCCTTCTCCCGAAGTTACGGGGTCATTTTGCCGAGTTCCTTAACGAGAGTTCACTCGCTCACCTTAGAATTCTCTTCTCGCCTACCTGTGTCGGTTTGCGGTACGGGCACCTCCCGCCTCGCTAGAGGCTTTTCTTGGCAGTGTGAAATCAGGGACTCTGAGGTTAAACCTCTTGCCATCACTGCTTGATGTATACAGAAACGGGATTTGCCTCGTTTCTCATCTCACAACTTGGACGTGCACAACCAACGGCACGCTCACCCTATCCTTCTGCGTCCCCCCATTACTCAAACGGCGGGGAGGTGGTACAGGAATATCAACCTGTTGTCCATCGTCTACGCCTATCGGCCTCGACTTAGGTCCCGACTAACCCTGAGCGGACGAGCCTTCCTCAGGAAACCTTAGGCATTCGGTGGACGGGATTCTCACCCGTCTTTCGTTACTCATACCGGCATTCTCACTTCTAAGCGCTCCACCAGTCCTTCCGGTCTGACTTCACCGCCCTTAGAACGCTCTCCTACCACGGACATCTCAGATGTCCATCCACAGCTTCGGTAATCCGTTTAGCCCCGGTACATTTTCGGCGCAGTGTCACTCGACCAGTGAGCTATTACGCACTCTTTAAATGATGGCTGCTTCTAAGCCAACATCCTGGTTGTCTAAGCAACGCCACATCCTTTTCCACTTAACGGATATTTGGGGACCTTAGCTGGTGGTCTGGGCTGTTTCCCTCTTGACTACGGATCTTATCACTCGCAGTCTGACTCCCAAGCATAAATCACTGGCATTCGGAGTTTGTCTGAATTCGGTAACCCGGGATGGGCCCCTAGTCCAAACAGTGCTCTACCTCCAGGATTCTCTATCTTGAGGCTAGCCCTAAAGCTATTTCGGAGAGAACCAGCTATCTCCAGGTTCGATTGGAATTTCTCCGCTACCCACACCTCATCCCCGCACTTTTCAACGTGCGTGGGTTCGGGCCTCCAGTAAGTGTTACCTTACCTTCACCCTGGACATGGGTAGATCACCTGGTTTCGGGTCTACAACTGCATACTCATTCGCCCTGTTCAGACTCGCTTTCGCTGCGGCTCCGGCTTCTCACCTTAACCTTGCATGCAATCGTAACTCGCCGGTTCATTCTACAAAAGGCACGCTATCACCCATTAACGGGCTCTAACTACTTGTAGGCACACGGTTTCAGGATCTCTTTCACTCCCCTTCCGGGGTGCTTTTCACCTTTCCCTCACGGTACTGGTTCACTATCGGTCACTAGGGAGTATTTAGCCTTGGGAGATGGTCCTCCCGGATTCCGACGGAATTTCACGTGTTCCGCCGTACTCAGGATCCACTCTGGAGGGAATGCACTTTCAGCTACGGGGCTCTTACCCTGTCTCGCGGACCGTTCCAGGTCGCTTCGCCTAATCCATTCCTTTGTAACTCCGTATAGAGTGTCCTACAACCCCAGAAGGCAAGCCTTCTGGTTTGGGCTGTTCCCGTTTCGCTCGCCGCTACTTGGGGAATCGCATTTGCTTTCTCTTCCTTCAGGTACTTAGATGTTTCAGTTCCCTGAGTCTGCCTTCTCATGTGCTATGAATTCACACATGGATACTGCCCCATTACGAACAGTGGGTTTCCCCATTCGGAAATCCCCGGATCACAGCTCACTTACAGCTCCCCGAGGCATATCGGTGTTAGTGCCGTCCTTCTTCGGCTCCTAGTGCCAAGGCATCCACCGTGCGCCCTTATTAACTTAACCACTGATGGTCAAACAATAAGTTGATCGCTTGAGGCGATCACGCTACTTGATGCTTGTTTCTTAATCAATGTCGATCTATCCAGTTTTCAAAGAACAAGTCTGAAAGCCAATCCTTGCGGAGTGAACCTTCAAAACTGAACGCAAAACGTCAACCCGAACGAAGTTCGGTTCCGATATTATCCTTAGAAAGGAGGTGATCCAGCCGCACCTTCCGATACGGCTACCTTGTTACGACTTCACCCCAATCATCTGTCCCACCTTCGGCGGCTGGCTCCACTAGGGTTACCCCACCGACTTCGGGTGTTACAAACTCTCGTGGTGTGACGGGCGGTGTGTACAAGGCCCGGGAACGTATTCACCGCGGCATGCTGATCCGCGATTACTAGCGATTCCGGCTTCATGCAGGCGAGTTGCAGCCTGCAATCCGAACTGAGAACGGTTTTCTGGGATTGGCTCCCCCTCGCGGGTTTGCGACCCTTTGTACCGTCCATTGTAGCACGTGTGTAGCCCAGGTCATAAGGGGCATGATGATTTGACGTCATCCCCACCTTCCTCCGGTTTGTCACCGGCAGTCACCTTAGAGTGCCCAACTGAATGCTGGCAACTAAGATCAAGGGTTGCGCTCGTTGCGGGACTTAACCCAACATCTCACGACACGAGCTGACGACAACCATGCACCACCTGTCACCGCTGTCCCCGAAGGGAAAGCCTTGTCTCCAAGGCGGTCAGCGGGATGTCAAGACCTGGTAAGGTTCTTCGCGTTGCTTCGAATTAAACCACATGCTCCACCGCTTGTGCGGGCCCCCGTCAATTCCTTTGAGTTTCAGCCTTGCGGCCGTACTCCCCAGGCGGAGTGCTTAATGCGTTAGCTGCAGCACTAAGGGGCGGAAACCCCCTAACACTTAGCACTCATCGTTTACGGCGTGGACTACCAGGGTATCTAATCCTGTTTGCTCCCCACGCTTTCGCGCCTCAGCGTCAGTTACAGACCAGAAAGTCGCCTTCGCCACTGGTGTTCCTCCACATCTCTACGCATTTCACCGCTACACGTGGAATTCCACTTTCCTCTTCTGCACTCAAGTCCCCCAGTTTCCAATGACCCTCCACGGTTGAGCCGTGGGCTTTCACATCAGACTTAAAGGACCGCCTGCGCGCGCTTTACGCCCAATAATTCCGGACAACGCTTGCCACCTACGTATTACCGCGGCTGCTGGCACGTAGTTAGCCGTGGCTTTCTGGTGAGGTACCGTCAAGGTACCAGTAGTTACTTGGTACTTGTTCTTCCCTCACAACAGAGTTTTACGATCCGAAAACCTTCTTCACTCACGCGGCGTTGCTCCGTCAGACTTTCGTCCATTGCGGAAGATTCCCTACTGCTGCCTCCCGTAGGAGTCTGGGCCGTGTCTCAGTCCCAGTGTGGCCGATCACCCTCTCAGGTCGGCTACGCATCGTCGCCTTGGTGGGCCGTTACCCCACCAACTAGCTAATGCGCCGCGGGCCCATCCTGCAGTGACAGCCGAAACCGTCTTTCCGTACAGCCTCATGAGAGGCCGCAAACTATTCGGTATTAGCACCGGTTTCCCGGAGTTATCCCGATCTGCAGGGCAGGTTGCCCACGTGTTACTCACCCGTCCGCCGCTAAACCAAAGGAGCAAGCTCCAATGGTTCCGCTCGACTTGCATGTATTAGGCACGCCGCCAGCGTTCGTCCTGAGCCAGGATCAAACTCTCCATTATAGAGTAGTATTGATTGCTCAATAGTTGCTGGCGCATCGCCGTCTCGAAAGACGCGCGATTCGCTTTGATCTGCATACGCTGATCAGTAGTTCTTTTGCTCCGATCGCCCAAGGGCGACTCTCGCAAATATGGTTTCTCGCGCTAAGCGCTCGAAACATATTCGTTGACGTTTTGCTGTTCAGTTTTCAAGGTTCATGTTGTGCGCCTCTCTTGGCGACTTGACTAATATAGCACGCTAGAAAAAAACCGTCAAGCTTTTCCGAGAAACTTTTACTCCCCTTATTATAACGCAATATTCTTAATATTCAACCAAAAAATTATTACAGTTTTGAAAGGAGTTCGCTTCCTTTCATACAAATACTTCCCTCCTTCTCCAATTGTTAATAACGAAGTATCCATCATAGAAAGATAATCAAAAATGAACCACTCATTACCAGTTCATTTTAATAGGTTTTCTACTATATAGTAAAAGATTTTTTATAGACATAAAAAAAGCCGCCGACGTAAGTCGACAGCTCCTCTTTAAGCAAGAAATATAAAATACAAAACAAAGATAACAAACAGTCCATACATGATCGGATGGATTTCTTTTCTTCTTCCCGCGACCATCATTGTAATGGGATAGAAAATGAATCCGATCGCGATGCCGGTAGCGATACTATAACCGAGCGGCATCGCAATCATTGTAAGAAATGCTGGAACAGCGATTTCAAACTTGCCCCATTCAATCTGGCCAAGCGCCGAAACCATCAGGACTCCCACGATGATCAACGCTGGGGCTGTGACTGCGCTAGTAATCACCGATAGCAACGGGTAAAAAAGAATCGCAACCAAGAATAGGATGCCCGTCACTACAGAAGCAAAACCGGAACGCGCTCCAGCAGCTACACCAGACGTCGACTCAATGTATGAGGTCGTTGTCGATGTTCCGAAGATCGCTCCGCTCACTGTCGCAATGGAATCTGAAAGCAAAGCTTTGCCTGCGCGAGGCAATTTGTTATCTTTCATCAAGCCGGCTTGATTCGCTACCGCCACCAAAGTTCCCGCAGTGTCAAAAAAGTCAACAAACAAAAATGTCAGGACGATGACAAGAAATTGAATGGTCATCAATGAACCAGGATCATTGAAGATTGGTTCAAGCGCCACACCGAATGTCGGCGCAAGACTTGGAACATTCAAATCGATCACTGCCGTCGGCAAGCTGACGACTTGGAAGATCATCCCGACCACTGCAGCAATTAAGATGCCAAAGAATATCCCGCCCTTCACGCCACGCACCATCATGATGACAGTGATGAACAAACCGAATATCGCGAGCAAAGCTGAACCGTCCGTCAAATCGCCAAGCCCAACAAGCGTGTCGGGATTGCCTACAACGATCCCGGCATTCTGCAAACCAATAAACGTGATATAAAGCCCGATGCCGGCGCCGACTGCATATTTCAGCTGAGCCGGGATGGCGTTGATGATCGTTTCACGGATGCCCGTCAAAGTAAGCAGAATGAAAATCAATCCTGAAACCAATACACCAGTCAATGCAGTTTGCCAAGGCACTCCGTACGTAAGCACAACTGTGTAGGAGAAGAAAGCGTTGAGCCCCATCCCCGGTGCTAAAGCAAGCGGGTATTTAGCGACGATTCCCATCAATAGGCTGCCGATAGCGGCTGCTAAAGCCGTGGCCATAAATACTGCTCCGTAATCCATGCGAAGGGCTGGATCCAAATCGGGAATCGAGTCCATCGTGAGTGTTAGCGGGTTGACGACCAAGATATAAGCCATCGCCAAAAAGGTGGTTAAACCGCCGATAAATTCCTGACGATAGTTCGTTCCCAGTTCTTCAAATTGAAAATACTTCTTCATGCATAATTCCTCCGTACGCTTTTGTATAAGTCTACGAAAAAACGCATACAGCGATTTGCCGTATGCGTCCGATTATCCCTGCCCGAAAACAGAGGATCCCCCGCTTTATGCGGCGGACCAAAATCGTAGTCGGTTCATTTACGGTGAACCGGTAGAGACTTTCAGGCCATATCCCTGAATTTATACGACAAGCTTATTTAATTTCATCTATACAATACCATGATAGGTATCCAAAAACAAGGGTAAACACGAACATTTATACCTTTTTTTGAATGAAAGTTCGTAAAAAAAGGAAAAACGGCTGCTAATTACAGCCGTTTATTTTTATTCCCACTCGATTGTTGCAGGTGGCTTGCTCGTAATATCGTATAATACGCGGTTGATGTGATCTACTTCATTGACGAGACGGACACTGATTTTCTCGAGCACATCCCATGGAATACGTGCCCAATCCGATGTCATGCCGTCAATCGAAGTGACTGCACGAATCCCGATTGCGTAATCGTAAGTACGGGCATCACCCATGACACCTACGCTGCGGATATCGGGAAGTACCGTAAAGTATTGCCAGATGTCACGATCAAGGCCGGCTTTCTTGATTTCATCGCGCAAGATCCAATCCGATTCTCGGACGATTTCAAGTTTTTCTTCCGTGACCGCTCCCATGATACGGATCCCGAGGCCAGGGCCTGGGAATGGCTGGCGCCAAACAATTTCATCCGGCATGCCAAGCTCGGTGCCGAGCGCGCGAACTTCGTCTTTGAATAAGGTATTCAGGGGTTCGATCAATTCAAATTGCATGTCTTCAGGCAAGCCGCCCACGTTGTGGTGGGATTTGATCGTTTGGGCAGTCGTCGTACCGCTTTCGATAATATCGGTATAGAGTGTGCCTTGGGCAAGGAAGTCCATGCCTTTTAGTTTCTCTGCTTCATCGTCGAATACATAGATGAATTCATTGCCGATGATTTTGCGTTTCTGTTCGGGGTCGCTGACGCCTTCAAGTTTTTTCAGGAAGCGCTCGCGGGCATCGATCTTGATGACGTTCATATGGAAACCGTCGGCGAAAGTTTTCATGACGCTTTCCGCTTCCCCTTTACGGAGCAAGCCGTGGTCTACGAACATGCATGTCAATTGATCGCCGATCGCTTTGTGGATCAAAACGGCTACAACTGAAGAATCAACGCCGCCGCTTAGTGCGCAAAGGACTTTTTTATCGCCCACTTGCTCGCGGATTTTTGCGATTTCCAATTCAATGTAATTTTCCATCGACCATTCGTCTTTCATGCCACATACATCGAAGACAAACTGGCGCAGCATTTCGTTTCCGTAAACCGAATGGCGGACTTCCGGATGGTACTGGACGCCGTAAAGTTTACGCTCTTCGTTTGCCATGGCTGCAATCGGGCAGCCCGGGCTTGTCGCGATGACGTCAAATCCAGGAGGAGCTGCTGTCACTAGGTCGCCGTGGCTCATCCAGACGATTTGCTCTTCTGGCACATCTTTGAAAATGGAGCTTTCTTTCGTCAAGGTCAATTCGGCTTTCCCGTACTCGCGGTTGGAAGCTTTTTCGACTTTCCCTTCCATGCGAAGCGCCATCAATTGCATGCCGTAGCAGATGCCGAGTATCGGCAGTCCCATCTCGAAAATTTCAGGATCGATGGAAAACGCATTTTCGTCATAGACGGAGTTTGGCCCGCCTGAGAAGATGATCCCCGTGGCATTCATTTCCTTGATTTCAGTCGCGGTAATCGTATGTGGGTGGAGTTCGCTATAGACACCGATTTCACGGATGCGGCGCGTGATCAATTGATTGTATTGGCTGCCGAAATCCAAGACGACGATTTTTTTCTGTTCCTTCAACATAGGGCTGACTGGCAAATCCTTCACCTCTTCTATTCGATTCAGGCCACAATATAAAAAAGAACGCGAAAAATCACTCCTCGCGTTCTTGTCCTCTACGTTAAAAAGACGAATGCGCATGCAAATAAGCATGCGTCATCCGCCTTCATAGTCAAGTCATTTCCGGTGACTTGGTAGAGACATCCGAACCGTATCATCGGACATATATGAGGGCACTGTATTCTATAATTTTCTCAATTGTACAGGCTTGCGTTTTCAAAATCAACCGCTTGTCCGATTGATTAAATTTTCCCAACTTTCCTTCAGTTCCGGCCAATCGATTGATTTCGTATCCCCGCCGTAAACGGATTTTTCATACGCCGCCGTCAATTCCGTCATCTCTTTCGTGCCAAAGAATGAATCGACGTATTCGGCATATGAGCGCAACGTCTGGCCTGGCCCCCGTTTTATTCCATAAAGTTCCAATTGTTTCAAGAGCCGCAGATAGGCTTTTTCGAATGTTTCCGCGTCTGCCTCTTTTCTACGGTAGTACGGAATCAACACTTTCGGCATCCATTTTTTGCGGACCTTGAATAGCATGAATGCTAGCAACAACAAGGCGAATGTGGCTGCAATGAGCTTTCCTGCATGTTCGGAGACAAAAGCAAGAAAACGCTCACCCGCTGTCGGGCCTGCATCTGCCCCTGCTCCTGCGTCCGGTTGTTCAGGCTGGGCTTCGGGTTCAGGTTCAGGACGGTCAGGCATCTCCTCTTCTTCCGGTTCGGACGTATCGATTTCCAAATCGAAATCAATGGATGAGGCGCCTGTAAAGCCGATGGTCGGCTCAAACATCATCCAACCCACCCCTGGCATATACGCTTCTACCCATGAGTGCGCATTGTTGTTCGTGACTTCGTATACGTCGTAGCCATCCACTGTATCGATGACTTCGCCTTCATTAAAACCTTTCACCCAGCGTGCTGGAATATCCAGCGACCGCAGTAAAACGACCATCGAGGTTGAGAAGTTATCGCAATAGCCGCGCTGCGTTTCAAAAAGGAATTGATCGACATAGTCCTGGTCTTCTGCTGGAACCGCGATGTCACTTTGGCTGTATTCAAAGCCATTGGTACTGAAGTAACGTTCGACTGCCTGCGCTTGCCCATAAACCGTGTCTGAACCAGCGGCTATTTGTTGCGCCAATTCCCTTACCCTTTCAGGCAATTCATCAGGCAATTGCAAGTATCGATCGTATTCCGGCGGCAATTCAGACAGTTGTTCCGTATCGGTTTCACGCAATGCTGTCAGGCTATAGGAGGGCTCGCTGTAGAACACTTCATAGACATCAGGTTCAAAAGTCGCGTTTTCCTGCAAAGTGTCAAAGCGCTGTTGGACCGGATCGTAACGATAATCGAGCGTTTCTTCCATTAAGAAAGAAGCAGTGCCGTAAGGATAGAGAACAAACGGGAATGGCAGTTCCATGTCCACAAGGGCAGAAGAGCGTTCTTCACCTTCAGGCGGGAAGTCGGTGGCGACCTCATCGCCATTGCGGTAAAGCTGTTCCTGCGCATCTTCTTCTGAAAGCTCCCAGCCCTTTGTCGTATAGACATCTTTGACTTCAACTTTCCAGTATTGGCCTTCTTCGACTTCCGCCCTGAAGACAGTTGTGTCATCAGAAACGAACGAGCCGCCAAGCTGTGAATCATCGACGCCGTAGCCGATGCGACCAACGCCCCCTTCCCCGGCACCGCCCTTTCCGGAATAGGAAGTGATATACGGAACAGGATCCGGCCAAATCGGTGCGGCTTTCGGCAGATAAAATGCAAGAGCCGTCGATGCGACCAACAGCAATAATAAAGGAATCGAAAAGACCAACAATCTATCCTTTTTCGCCGCCGCTCCGTACCGCTCCATCCACCTGGCCAAATGCAATAAACCCGCCAGCAATAAGCCGATGACCATAATGCGGACAATCGCTGCATCGCCAGAGTACGGGCTGAATGTATCCAGCACGGCAACGAAAATCACCGTCAGCAGATAGAACAGGAAAATGCTCAGCCGGAAACTGACCCAATAATGAATAAGGTAAATGGCCATCCACAACAGCGCAAAGAACAGGACGGTACGGAATACATCAGTCGTCGCCTGCCATTCTTGGCTGAAGAGCGCCGACAAGCTGGTGCTCACCTGCTCCATAATAAACACTATGCTTTCCACCGTAAAAAATGGTTTGCCCGTGTATACATAGACGATAAACCATAAGATATACAATAATTTCAAAGGACCGGTGACCCACCACGGAATGTCAAAGAACGCCATGACAAGGCCAAGTGCCACAAAGATCAAGAACAGGCGGTGATGGCCTGTTTCGGTTAATTCGATGACCGGACGGAGCCATTCCGACAACAGGAAAAACACCAATATATACAATAAGCCCATAAATATCTTGTTTTTTCTGATGGATGTCATGAATGGTTCGCCTCCATAAACGCCGAAGCGAAATTCTCAGGCCCGATCAGCTTCACGCGGAAACCTCTGGACCTTGCATATTGATGGGTTCTTTCATCTTCCGGTGTGAGTGACTGGCCTTTTTCTATCGCGACCAAACATAGGCATTGGCTTAAGCCCGTTACGTTCCGACGGATTTCATCGACCATCTCCCGCGACAACGAACCCGTCACATAGACTAAGCTCGACACGCGGATTTGTTTCAAGTCCTGACCGACGACTGCTTCGATCGGCCGGTCCAAATCATCTTGTACTTTCGCCAAATGATAGAGGGCCCGCTGCAATTGCTCATCATTTTGAATCAGCGGGAAAAAAGCACGCGGCGTGCCGGCGGATAGATAGGCGACACTCGCATGGGACGCCACTACAGAAGTAAGAATCGAGGCAATCAATTCGACTTGCGTTTCGAAAACGGCAGAAGGAGAACGGTCATCGAGCAAAAATAAGTCCTGTGATTGACGGTCTTCGAACTCTTTCGTGCGCATCGTCTGAGTACGCGCAAACGATTTCCAGTGAATCCATGACACCCGGTCTCCCGGCTGGTAATCACGGATCCCGCTTGCCATTGTAGTGTCTTTCACTAAAGTAAATGGGGCTGCGATCGAGCCCTGGTCAAAACTGGAGCCAATCGGGCGGTACATCATTTCAGCGGTGTTCGGGTAAACCAGTATAGACTGCCGGACCGGCAATAGCTGGCGTTTTTTCACCCACCCAAAAAAATCGGAAGTTTCTACCATGACGCCTTCTAAAACATGCTCCCCCCTTGGCATTTCCCCAATTTCATAGCTCCAGGAAAATTCGCGCCGAAAGCCCGGAAGCAACAACTGCCTGCCAACTTCAGCCATGCGGACTTTAAGCCGCGCAGATTGCGCCTGTTCCTCGAGCACGGTGTAAAGCAAAGGAAACGGAAACGTTCGCCGAACGGTGATCGTGGCTGAAAAGCGATGGCCGCTCCGTACTCGCGGCGTGTGGACTACCCGTTCTGCGCGCAAATTCCGCAATGGATAGAATGACAATAAGACGGAGTAGAGGATGAAAGGAATGGATACATAGAAAATAAACCAACTGACAAAACCGCCTTGGAACATGGCGAATGAAAAAGTCAAAAAAAGCAGGATGAGCACAAATATCATCCTGCCCGAAGAACCCAAAATTTGTTTGCCCCGCTTCATTGATTCACAAGCCTTTGTACAGGGACACGCGTCTTAGCGATGATGCGCTCTGTCAGTTCTTCAGCTGTAATACCGTCGTAGCGCGCTTCCGAACGAAGCATGATGCGATGGCCGAAGACGAATTTCGCCAAATACTGAACATCGTCCGGAGTGACATAGTCACGGCCTTTCAGCATGGCATAGGCTTGTGCCGCTTTCATCAAGGCAATCGAGCCACGCGGGCTGACCCCTAGATAGACGTATGGATCACGGCGTGTTTGGGTCGCGAGTTCCACAATATAAGTGCGGATCGTGTCATCCACGCGAATCGTCCGCACTTCCTCCTGCAGCTTGAGTAATTCTTCCAGCGTCAGCACGGATTCCAGTTCTTCGATGGGCGGAATCGACTGGGAGCGGGTCAATACCTCGATTTCTTCTTCCCGCGTCGGGTAGCCCATTTTCACTCTCAGCAAAAAGCGGTCCAATTGCGCTTCCGGCAATGGATAAGTTCCTTCGTACTCGATCGGGTTTTGGGTCGCCATGACGAAAAACGGTTTGGGGATCTGCATCGTCACGCCATCTGTTGTGACGGACGCCTCTTCCATTGCTTCCAATAATGCAGACTGTGTTTTGGGTGAGGTCCGGTTGATTTCATCTGCCAAGACGATATTGCCCATGATCGGGCCAGGGCGGAAATGAAATTGCATGTCTTTCGGATTATAGATAGAAACGCCCACCACATCCGAAGGCAAGAGATCCGGCGTGAACTGGATGCGCTTGAAATCCGCTCCGACCGATTTTGCCAGCGCCCGGACAAGCATCGTCTTGCCGACGCCCGGGACATCTTCCAGCAAAACATGGCCATGCGACAATAAAGCGACTAAACTCAACTCGGCGATTTCGCGTTTACCGATAATCACTTTTTCGATATTCCCTATGACTTTCCCTAATTGCTCTGTCGCTTTCATATCGGTTCCTCCCATAGTAAGTGAAAAAAGTTTTGAATTATCACAATCTTATTGCCATCATATCGGATTCCTGGCGATAACTCAACTTAGCCAACACGGCATGCCTTGCACTAGCCTTCCCCAAAATTATGCCCCAAATGGAAAAACGGGAAAAGCATGTGCTTTTCCCGCCTTGTTGGCCTGCTTAATTATTTTTTCCAGAAATCATCGAAAATCGTTATCGGTAAATTGCGCTTATGCTGAGTTTTTAGGTAATAGCCTTCGAGCTTCTCACGCGCCTCTGCCGGAATCTCCTTGCCTTCCAAATAATCGTCGATTTGGTCATAGGTGATGCCGAGTGCAATTTCATCCGGAATGGCCGGCTTGTCCTCTTCCAAATCGGCTGTCGGGACTTTCGTATACAAGTGTTCCGGCGAGCCGAGCGCCTTCAGCATTTCACGGCCCTGACGCTTATTCAACCGGAACAACGGGACCAAATCAGCTGCGCCATCACCGTATTTCGTGTAAAAACCGGTAATCGCCTCAGCCGCATGATCGGTTCCGAGAACGACTGCATCATGCATGGCGGCAACGGAATACTGCGCTTTCATGCGTTCGCGTGCTTTTTCGTTGCCTTTTGCGAAATCCGTCAACTTGATGCCTTCCGCCTCTAATGCGCGGTCGCTTGCATCGACCGCTTCTTTAATATTGATAGTATAGATTTTAGTCGGCCGGATAAAATCGATGGCATCTTGGGCATCATGTTCGTCGAATTGTACGCCGTATGGCAGGCGCACGCCGTAAAATCCGTAAGTGTCGCCCCCTTCTTCCTCGTTCAATTCATCGACTGCCATCTGGGCCAGCTTGCCGGCAAGTGTTGAATCCTGGCCTCCTGAGATGCCGAGCACAAACCCCTTTAGAAATGAATGCTGCTTTAAGTACTCTTTCAGGAATTCGACGGTGCGTTTTATCTCTTCCTGTGGATTGATTGAAGGTTGTACCTTCAGTTCGTTGATAATCTGCTGTTGTAATGTCGGCATGTAGATCCTCCTTATTTGTTCGTGAAATCCTTAATCGATTCCCGCACTTCCTGGATATTCCGCATTTTGTTGTTCCAGCATTTCTCGCTCAAATCAACCGGGTATTCCTCCGGGTTAAGCGACCGTTTGTATTCATCCCACAGCAAGTCGAGTGTCCCGGTTGCATATTTCTGTATTTCTGCCAACGGCGGGCTTTCATAAATGACGTCTCCCGCTTTGATAACTTGCTGGTGGATGTTCACGGCATCGAAGTTGGTGATGAACTTCGACACGAATGTATGGACAGGGTGAAACATTTTCAAGCGTTCTTCAGAAGCCGGGTTTTCATCGTGCATCGTGATATAATCACCTTCTGATTTCCCGTTTTCCCTATCTATAATCCGGTAAACGTTTTTCAATCCCGGGGTGGTCACTTTTTCTGCATTGCCCGAGATCTTGATGGTGTCTTCCATCCCTCCCGAACTGTTTTCGATCGAGACGAGTTTGTACACCGCACCAAGTGCCGGCTGGTCATAGGCAGTGATGAGCTTCGTCCCGATGCCCCACGCGTCGACGCGGGCACCTTGAGCTTTCAGGTTGAGGATGGTGTATTCATCCAGGTCGTTCGACACGACCACCTCGGTTTCAGTGAACCCTGCCTCATCAAGCATTTTCCGCGCTTCCTTGGATAAAAAGGCAATATCCCCGCTATCTAAGCGAATGCCGCGGAAATTGATCTTGTCGCCAAGTTCCTGCGCGACTTGGATGGCGATTGGCAAGCCGGATTTCAATGTGTCGTAGGTGTCGACCAAAAAGACGCATTCACGATGGCGTTTCGCATAGGCATGAAACGCCTCGTACTCGTCTTTATAGGCCTGGATCATGGAATGGGCATGCGTACCAGCTGCCGGTATGCCGAATAATTTGGCGGCCCGTGTGTTGCTCGTCGATTCCAAGCCGCCGATGTATGCAGCCCGCGTGCCCCAAATCGCCGCATCCATTTCCTGTGCGCGGCGAGTGCCGAATTCCATGACGCGTTCTGTACCCACGACTTGTTTGATACGGCTTGCTTTGGTGGCGATCAAAGTTTGGTAATTGACGATATTCAAAAGCGCCGTCTCGACCAATTGCGCTTCCAATAGGGGCGCTTCGATGCGGATCAATGGTTCATTTTGGAAAACAAGCTCACCTTCGACAACTGAGTACACGTCTCCCGTGAAACGGACTCCCCTTAAATAATCAAGAAAATCTTCCCTGTAGCCAAGTTCATCGCGTAAATAAGCAATATCACTTTCCGAAAAATGGAAGTTCTTCAAATAATCAAGCACTCGCTGAAGCCCCGCAAATGTGGCATAACCATTGCCGAATGGCAATTTCCGGAAAAATAATTCAAACACCGCTTTCCGTTCGTGCATCCCATCCGCCCAATAGGTTTCCGCCATATTGATCTGGTATAGATCGGTATGTAATGCCAAGCTATCATCTGCATAACGCGTTTCCACAAAAATCCCCTTCTTCCACAGTAATGACTATCATTATACAACAAATTCCTCATTTTATAAGGTGGTGTATTCGCACATCGGTCCTATCCTTGACGTATACCCCAAAATGTGAGATAGTATTCAAAGTTAACTACGAGGTAACATGCAAATTTTGATGACTGGCATTCTACGCAATGTTTTTGAAGATACTTATTCACACTGGCGCGATTACAGGATCGCAAGGACGTAAAAGAAGGTAGGGTTTACGTTGCTTAAGTTTAAAGCACCCAGTGGAACTATTACCGCGGCAATGAAAGCAAACACTTTCAATGGAAATGATTCCCCGTTCGTTACGGGTTAATATTTAAGTCAAAACACACGATTGTTACCTAAATAAACAAAGGGCTGCCCTCAAATGAGGGCAGCCCTTTTCCAATGCTAATATTTCAATGCGACATTTTTCAGGACCGTGTAATTGCGCAAGGCTTCGAGCCCTTTTTCACGGCCGAAACCGCTTTTTTTGTACCCGCCGAACGGCATCTGCACGCCACCGCCGGCTCCGTAATTATTGATGAAGACCTGGCCAGCGCGGATTTTGGAAGCGACTCGATGTGCCCGGGAAGCGTCTTTTGTCCAGATCCCGGCAACGAGGCCGTATTCCGTCCCATTCGCGAGCCGGATGGCTTCTTCTTCTGTCTCAAAAGCAAAAACCGCCATGACCGGCGCGAAGATCTCTTCCTGCGAAACATGGCTTTCGGGCGATAAACCTTCAATGATGGTTGGCTGGAAAAAATATCCGCCGGACAGTCCATCACCTTGTTCCCTATGGCCACCGCAGCGGAATTTCGCGCCTTCGTTTCTCGCTGTTTCCATGAACCCCTGAATGCGTTCGTATTGTTTTTCATTCAGGACAGGGCCAAGATCCAAATCGTCTTCCCCTTTGCCGACGCTCACGCTTTCTAGACGTTCAGCCAGTTTATGTAGAAATTCCTCTTTGATCGACTGGTGGATTAATAGCCTCGATCCGGCCGAGCAGGTCTGCCCGGCATTTTGGATGATCGAACGCGAAACCCAATCGAGTGCTTCTTCCTGGTCGCAATCCTCAAAGAGGACATTCGGCGATTTGCCGCCGAGTTCCAATGTGACCGGTTTGACGTTTCTCGCAGCTGCCGCCATTACGGCGGAACCTGTCTGGACCGATCCAGTGAATGTAATATGGTCAATGTCGGGGTGCTCGCAAAGTGCTGCTCCCGCTTCGGACCCGTAGCCTGTCACGACATTGAACACGCCTTTCGGCAATGTGGTTTGGTCAATGATCTCCGCCAGTTTCAATGCTGTCAGCGGTGTGTCTTCCGCTGGTTTTGCGACCACTGTATTGCCTGTCGCAATTGCTGCGGCCGCTGAACGCGCAATGATCTGCAGCGGGTAATTCCATGGCACGATGTGGGCGGTCACACCGATCGGCTCGCGCAGCGTGTAATCGAGTATGCCAGGCTGCACAGGAATCGTTTCGCCGAAAATCTTATCCGCCATTCCCGCGTAGTATTCGAAATATTGAGCTGCCGCCTCCACATCTTTCCTTCCTTGCGTCAACGGTTTCCCGGTGTCATGCGTCTCAAGAAGCGCAATCGATTCCAGGTCTTCCCGCAATGCTGCGGCGATTTTTTGCATGATCCGCCCACGTTCAGCCGGATGGAATTGCTGCCAAGCTTCCGATTCAAAGCAAGTTCTCGCAGCGGCCACGGCACGGTCGATGTCTTCCGCTTTGCCCCTTGGCACTTGCGCCAGCACTGTTCCGGTCGATGGATCTTTCGTTTCGAACCATTCCAGGTTGACGCTGTCCTGCCACTCGCCTGCCACATACATTTTCTTGTTATCCATGCGCTCTCTTCCTTTCATTAGATGCCTCGTCCGCCGTCGACATTGACGACGCTTCCAGTCATCATTCTCGCTAAATCCGAACTCATGTACAGGAGGGCATTGGCTATGTCCTGCGGCTGGATCAAGTCGCCAAGCGGTACGCTTTTCCGGAAAGTATTTTCTTTCATCGACTCCACGTCGGCTCCTGCTGCCGTAAATTCTCCAAGCATCTGAGTATCGGACGGCCCAGGGTTGACGCAATTGACGCGAATGTGATGCGGGGCCAGTTCGATTGCCAGGGCTTTCGTCAACGATACCGTTGCCCCTTTGGATGCAATGTAAGCATTCAATCCCGGACGCGGGCGTTCGACTGAAATCGATGCTACGTTCAAGATTGCCCCTGACCCCTGACGTTTCATATATGGAACGGCTGCCCGGGAAGTGAGGAAGACCGCCTTGGTATTGATGGAAAAAATCCGCTCCCACATTTCCAGGGAAACTTCTTCGATGTCCGTGGCTGATTGGGCGATCCCGGCCACATTCGCCAATATGTCGATGCGCCCATAGGCCTCGTTTATTTCTTTAAAAGCAGCTTCTACGCTTGCCTGTTCCGTTAAGTTGCTGTCAATGACCAGCAATTTTTCCTGATACCGCTTTTTCAACTCCCCTAATGACTCGGTGCGGATATCGAGCGCAGCAACGTTTGCCCCGCTTTCCAGAAAACGTTCCACTGCCGCTTTACCCATGCCGCCGCCAGCCCCGGTAATGATTGCTGTTTTGCCATCCAACCGAATCTCCATTTAACGCCCTCCTTTCACTGTAAGTTGCTCTTTCACCGCTTGCGCAATCGCCCCACCGAGCTGTTCGGTCGTGGCGTCTCCCCCAAGATCCGGGGTACGGACCTTTCCTTCGCCCAGCACTTGTTCGATCGCCGATACGATGGCCTTTGCCAATTCCGGCCTGCCGAGATGGTCGACCATCAATGCTGCCGACCAGATCTGGGCGATCGGATTGGCGATGCCTTTGCCTGCAATGTCGGGCGCTGAACCGTGAATCGCTTCAAACATCGATGGAAAATCGCGTTCCGGGTTAATATTGCCGGAAGGCGTAACACCGAGACCCCCGACAATGGCCGCACCCAAATCCGTCAAAATATCCCCGAAAAGGTTCGAGGCGACCACCACCTCGAATGATTCGGGGCGTTCAACGAAATAGGCGGCGAGCGCATCGATGAAATAACTTTCATGTTCGATGCCCCCATATTCCCCTGCTACCGCAGCGACCGCTTCATCCCACAATTTCATGGAATGGATGATGGCGTTGGACTTCGTGGCGCTTGTCACTTTCTTCCGGCCTGTGGCCCGGGCATATTCGTATGCATAGCGGGTGATGCGCTCGACACCGGCACGGGTGATGACTGTGTTTTGTATCGCCATCTCCTGCGGTTGTTCGGTATACAAGCGCCCGCCGACGTTCGAATATTCCCCTTCCGCATTTTCACGGAAGACGACAAAATCGACAGGTGCATCATTCTTCAAAGGCGACTCAATTCCCACTAGCCGTTTAATCGGCCGCATATTGACATATTGACGGAAGTTTTTGCGGATCGGCATGATCAATTGCCAAATGCTGATTTCATCAGCGACACGTGCATCACCGATGGCACCGAACAAAATCGCGTCGAACGCCTTTAATTGTTCAAGGCCGTCTTCAGGCATCATGGTGCCGTGTTCCAAATAATATTCACTGTTCCAGTTGAATTCGGTAAAATGGACGTCGAATCCGGGATCCACTTCGCGGATCAATTCCAGTACGCGAACCGCTTCTTTCGTGACGTCCGGGCCGATGCCATCGCCCGGCAATACCGCTATCTTATAAGTCGCCATGAGTTTCCTCCTCACTTAATCTCCTAACAAGAACAAACTGATTTCCGGGATAAAGGACAAAATGATTACGTCAATCACCATGATGAGAATGAAAGGTACAATCGCCCGGAGCAGGCTTTCGAATTTAGTGCCCGCGATATTCGCCGCCACAAATAAGTTAACGCCTACCGGCGGCGTGATGAATCCGATGCCAAGGTTGACGACCATGATAATGCCGAAATGCACCAAGTCGATGCCGAGGGCAGTTGCAATCGGCGCAAGAATCGGCGTCAGGATGATGATCGCCGCAGATGTCTCGAGGAAAACCCCGCAAAGCAACAGCACTAAGTTGATGATCAATAAAGCGACGATCCAATTGTCCGTCAAACTCAGCATCATTTCCGTCAATTCAGCCGGAATGCGCTGGCGCGTCAAATAATAGCCGAAAACAGAAGCCCCGGCGATAATGAACATGATGACCGCAGTCGTCACGACAGAAGAAGAGAAAATCGCTGCAAGATCCGTGAATTTGATTTCACGGTAGACGAATAAACCGATGACAAGACCGTAGACCACCGCAACTACAGCTGCTTCAGTCGGGGTGAAAATGCCTCCATAGATGCCGCCGAGAATGATGACTGGCATCAATAAGGCGAGAAATGCATCCAAAAATGCCTTGAAAAAATCTTTCACCCCGAACTTCTCGCCTCCGCCGTAGCCTTTTTTCAAGGAAACGAAATAGACGAGTAAAATCAGAGACAACATGACTATGAGCCCTGGCACAATTCCAGCGATGAACAGGTCGCCAACCGACACACCGGCCGCCACGCCATACAATACGAGCGGAACACTCGGCGGAATCATGATCCCGATGGTGCCGCCGGCCGCTTGAATCGCCGTCGAAAAGCTTTTATCGTAACCTTTATTGACCATTGCGGGAATCATCAGCGCCCCGACCGCAGCTGTCGTGGCGGCGGCTGAACCTGAAATTGCCGCGAAGAATGCACAGGCTACAATGGAAACGATCCCGAGACCGCCTTTGACGCGGCCAAAGATGACATTGGCCAAATGAATGAGGCGGTTTGAAATCCCGCCGCTTTCCATCAATTTACCTGCCAGGATGAAAAATGGAATCGCCATCAATGGAAAGGAATCCACTGAGTTGAACATGCGTTGGATGATGACAATAATCGATACATTGCCTTCTAAATAAAAAACCAAAGCCGAAGCCAGTCCGAGTGCCACTGCAATCGGCACGTTAATCAGAAACAATGCGATTAACAGCACAAACAATAAGAGGGCCATTTTCACACACCCCCGTCTTTAAAATCTTGTGTGAATTGTGCAGCCATGTTGATGATCAACACGGCACCGCTGACCGGTATGATCATGTAAATCATCCCCATCGGTATTCGCAAGACCGGTGAAGACTGTGCCATGCCTTGCATCGCTAAATTATATCCTTCAACCACCATAAGCAAAAAGAACATGAGGCTCGCAATTGAAGCGATGATGTAGAGCGCTTTCTTGCCAGGTGTACGGAAGAGGTTGACGAAAAATTCCATGCCGATATGCGCTTTTAGCGACATGGCATAAGCCGCACCTAAAAACGTCAGCCAAATCAAACTGTAACGGGCCACTTCTTCTGTCCAGGCGAGTGGCGAACCAAGCACAAAACGGAAAATAACCTGCAAAAACACAACTGTCACTAATACTGCCATAAGCAGATTCAAGAAATGCTTAATCACTGAATTCAAATAACCGATCCATTTCATCATCGATTTCCCCCGATAGAAAAAAGAGAGAGGGCGCTCTCTCTTTTTTAAGTTTCTCCTATAATTTGTCTACGCCGTCCTGGTAGCCAGCAAATACCACTTTTAAAAGGGACTGTCCATTACTGCGCGTCCAGAATACGATTCAGCAGGTCCTGGTGCTCGATCTGGCCGTAAACTGGGCGCACTGCTTCCTGGAACGGGGCAGTATCGATTTCCTCAATGATTTCCATGCCGGCATCTTTCAGGTTCTGCAAAGATTCCTGCTCCATTTCAACAATCAAGTCACGCTCCATGGAGCCTACTTTCTGCCCTTCTTCCATGACGATATCGCGCAGGTCTTCCGGAAGCCGGTCATATGTCTGCTGGCTCATCATGTAAATCGCAACTGAGTAGACGTGGCCCGTCAAGCTCATGTATTTCTGGTTCGCGTCATACAAGCTGAACTGGTCCGCCACGATTGCCGGATTTTCCTGGGCATCCACAACGCCTTGCTGGAGTGCCGTGATCGCTTCAGTCCAGGCCATCGGTGTCGGTTGCGCCCCTAATTCCTCAAAAGCTGCTAAATGGATTTCGTTTTCCTGCGTACGGATCTTCAAGCCTTCCAAATCGGCTGGCGTATTGATCGGTCGTACGGCATTCGTTACATGGCGGTAGCCGTTTTCCCCCCATGACAAACCGACGATGCCGTTTTCCTCAAGCTTCGCAAACAATTCATCGCCGATTTCCCCTTCGAGAATTTCTACCGCAGAGTCCCGGTCGTTAAACAGGAATGGCACATCCAATACGCCGAGTTCAGGAACAAAGTTAGTGACCGGCGCTGTAGAAGAAACGACCAGGTCGACCGTGCCAAGTCCCATGCCTTCAGTCAATTCGCGTTCCGCACCGATTTCACTGTTGGCGAACACCTCGATTGTTACACGGCCATCCGTGCGTTCTTCCACGTTTTCAGCCATTTCCAAAAAGCCGAGATGATACGGATGGTCTTCAGGCAATGAATGCCCCGCCTGCAGATTAAATGTTTCTTCCGAATCACCGCCGGATGTGTCACTATCTGAATTTCCACAAGCCGTTAAAGCAAGCGCGCCTCCAACCAATACTGTTGCAAACCCCATTTTCTTCATCGCCATCTTGTTTCCCCCTTTGTTTATTGTTTATTGCATTGCTGCAGAATTGCCGGTTTCATAAAACAGCTTTCCAGGATTCAAGAGATTTTGCGGGTCCAAGGTTTTTTTCAGGGCCTGCATGACACTATACGCATTGCCATGTTCAAGTTGCTGATACTTCGCCTTGCCGATGCCGACTCCGTGTTCACCGGTACATGAACCGCCTTTTGACAAAGCATATTCAACAATCGCCCGGTTAAATGCTTCCGCTTTCGCCATTTCCACTGGATTTTCGCCATCAATCATCAACAGTGCATGGTAATTGCCATCTCCTACATGCCCGAGAATGCCCCCTTCAAGCCCTTCGGCGCGCAGTGCTTCCTGTGCAGCGTGGATGCCGCCCGCCAATTGTGAAATCGGCAGGCAGACATCCGTCACCATCATTTTTTTGCCTGGATTCGCCCGCATCGCTGCATAAGCTAAATTGTGGCGGGCATCCCATAATTGGGCTCTAGCCAGTGAATCTTTTTCGAATTTGAAATTGCTGCATCCATTATCGGATAAAATATCACGGGCAAAATCGACGTCTTGCATGAGCCCTGCTTCATTGCCATGAAACTCGAGAAATAAAGTCGGAACTTCAGGGTAATCGGTATGGCTGTATGCATTGACTTGGGCGATCGATGCCGCGTCCACCAATTCGATGCGCGCGACCTGGATGCCTGCAGACTGGATCGCCACCACCGCCGAGACGGCTTCATCTATGGAGGTAAAGTCCGCCCGTCCCGCGATGGTCATTTCCGGTATCCCATAAACTTGCAAGGTAAGTTCCGTAAATGCGCCGAGCGTGCCTTCCGAACCAACGAATAAGCCGTTCAAGTTATAGCCCGAAGATGATTTGACCGCCAAATTACCGGTATGGATGATTTCGCCGTTAGCAAGCACCACTTCAAGATCCCGGACTTGGTCGCGCATGACGCCATAGCGGACAGAAGTCGTCCCGCTCGCATTCGTCGCCGCCATGCCCCCGAGTGTTGCATCGGCTCCAGGGTCTACAGAAAAGAACAGGCCGTGCTTTTTCAATTCCTGGTTCAGCTTCGATCGGGTCACGCCAGGCTCCACACGGACGAGAAAATCTTCCGGCTTTATTTCCAGCACTTTATCCATCAATGAGAAATCCATCGTAATTCCGCCCGCGTATGGAATGACATGTCCTTCAAGGCTAGTGCCGAGTCCGAATGGAACGATGGGGATTTCATGCTTGCCGGCAATTTTCATGACCCGGCTTACTTCTTCAGACGATAATGGAAAGATGACGGCATCAGGACGGGCCGGTGTATGGTACGACTCGTCCCGGCTATGCTGGTCGAGAACGGCGCTATTCGTGGTCACCCGATCAGCAGCCAATGCCTGCTTGAGTTCTTCCAGATAACTCATGCTGGTTCCTCCTTGCAGATTTTATCTATTTAAATAATCCGTAACCGCTCCTTTGGAAGAGCAGGAAACATTATGTGCGTATTTTCCAAGCACGCCTTTGCGGTAAAGCGGCGGCGCTGTCCATTCGCTTCTGCGTTTTTCCAGTTCTTCTTCCGATACGTCCATGGAGATTTCCTGCAGGTCCGAGTCGATCGTCACCATATCGCCTTCTCGGAGCAAAGCGATCGGTCCGCCCGATTGCGCTTCCGGCGAGATGTGGCCGACGACGAGGCCGTGCGTGCCGCCTGAGAACCTTCCATCAGTCAATAGCGCGACGGATTCGCCCATGCCTTTTCCGACGAGAATCGCTGAAATCGACAGCATTTCCGGCATGCCCGGGCCGCCTTTCGGGCCGACGTAGCGGATGACGAGAACGTCGCCGTCATTGATTTCATTTGCCATGACCGCTGCAGTCGCTTCTTTTTCATTATCGAAGACGCGTGCCGGGCCTGTATGGCGGTTGACTTTGACGCCGGATACTTTCGCAACGGCGCCTGTCGGGGATAGATTGCCTTTCAGGACGATCAACGGGCCGTCTTTTCGTTTCGGATTGTCGAACGGCATGATCACATCTTGCCCTTCTGTCAGGTTCGGGGCTTCCTGCAAATTCTCGGCGACGGTTTTTCCGGTAACGGTCATGCAATCCCCATGCAAATAACCGGCTTCCAAGAGCATTTTCATGACCGCCTGGACGCCCCCGACACGGTGAAGGTCCTGCATGACGTATTTGCCGCTCGGTTTCAGGTCCGCAATATGCGGAACCGTTTTTTGGAGGCGGTTGAAATCGTCGATCGTCAAATCCACTTCCGCTGCGTGTGCGATCGCAAGCAAGTGAAGAATGGCATTGGTCGAACCGCCAAGCGCCATGACGACCGTAATGGCGTTTTCGAACGCTTCTTTCGTCATGATGTCTTTCGGGTAGATGCCAAGCTCGAGCAAATTATGCACCGCTTTGCCTGCAGCTTCACAGTCCGCTTCCTTGTATTCGGACACTGCCGGATTTGACGAACTCCCCGGTAAGCTCATGCCCATCGCTTCAGCCGCTGACGCCATCGTGTTCGCTGTATACATGCCGCCGCACGATCCTGCGCCAGGGCATGCGCTGCATTCGATCTTACGGAGTGCCGAGTCGTCAATCGTGCCATTATTATGCTGGCCGACGCCTTCAAAGACGGAAACGATGTCGATGTCCTGGCCATTGTAGCGCCCGGCTGAGATGGTCCCGCCATAGACGAACACTGCCGGCACTTCGGAATTGGCGATGGCTATCAAACAGCCCGGGATGTTTTTATCGCAGCCGCCGATTGCGACAAGACCGTCCAGGCTTTCCGCACCGACGACCGTTTCGATGGAATCCGCAATGACATCGCGGCTCGATAGTGAATACTTCATGCCTTCGGTTCCCATCGAGATCCCGTCTGAAACGGTGATGGTGTTGAAGATGAACGGCACAGCCCCCGCTTCTTTTGCCCCTCTTTTTGCGGCTCTTGCCAATTCATCGATATGTATATTACACGGTGTCACTTCGCTCCATGTACTCGCGATGCCGACCATCGGCTGCTCGAAGCCTTCATCCGTTACCCCGACCGCCCGCAGCATGGCACGGTTCGGCGCCTTCATCGCCCCTTCGCTGAACACTTTACTCTTGATGCGCAAATCTTTTTTCATGATATCCTATCCTTTCTATGTCTCGGCTAAGTGGATTTATGGGCATGCACAAACTTTGTATGCCCGCTTGGCTCAACTAGCAAGCAGCAGGAAGCAGGTTCCCGGCTGATTTGAGTTTCTCTTAATTATAGATGACATTTTTCAGAATTCAATGAATAAAACGATAATTAATAATAATATTTCACAATTTGTCACACATCTTATGCATGTATACGCTTTCATACGCCCCAAAAGCTTTTCTCACCACATGCGAACAATTCAGTGCATAAATTTACATAGTGCGCAATAACAATAAAAAGCACACCCTGTGGAAGCGGTGTGCTTTTGCCCAGTTATGCTAATTTAAAGCAAATGACTTTCGTGTCCGTCATTTCCTGGATTGCGAATTTGACGCCTTCCCTGCCGAGCCCCGACTGTTTGACACCCCCGAATGGCATGGCATCGATGCGGAAATCGCTGCTATCGTTGATCATGACGCCGCCCACTTCGAGTTCCTCAATGGCCCGGTGTGCATGATTGAGATTTTTGGTAAAGATTCCAGCATGCAGCCCATAGTCGACCGCATTGGCCTGTTCAATCGCTTCGTCAAGATTTTTGACGCTATAGAGCAAGACCACCGGCCCGAAGATCTCTTCTGCCGCAAGCGTGCAGTCTCCCGGCACATCGCTGAGCACTGTCGGCGGGTAGAATGCACCGTCCCGTTCGCCTCCCGTTTCAAGCGTCGCGCCTTTATCCAGCGCTTCCTGGACCAGCCCTTCGACGCGCTTGGCCTCATTTTCAGTAATCAAGGGCCCCATATCCGTCAGTTCAGATTGTTTATCACCGACGATATACCGTTCGGTTTGTTCAATGAATTGCTGTTTGAATGAATCGAATACACGGTCTTCGATATAGACCCGCTGGACGCCGAGGCAGTTTTGCCCGGCTGCCCAAAACGCACCTGATACAGATGATGCCACCGCTTCTTCCAAATCGGCGTCTTTAAGGACGATGACGGGCGAATTCGACCCGAGTTCCATGCCCACTTTTTTCAAGCCTGCTTTTTTGATGATCTCAATCCCGGTCTCGGCCCCTCCTGTAAAGCTGATCATCCGGACGGCTGGGTGTTCGACCAACACATCCCCGATTTCACCGCCTCTTCCGGTGATGACGGAGAGGATTTTCTCCGGCAAACCTGCATGAGAAAAGGCTTGCGCCAATAGCAGGGCACTGAGCGGCGTGACGGTCGCTGGCTTGACGATGATGGCGTTGCCCGACGCGATCGCCGGGCCGACTTTATGCGCCACCAAGTTCAATGGGTCGTTAAATGGCGTGATCGCCCCGATAATGCCGAGCGGAAAGCGCCGGTAATAGCCGACTTTGCCGATGCCGCCAGGCGATTGGTCGAACGGGATCGTCTCCCCTGTGATGCGCCTCGCTTCTTCTGCGCTCAAACGCAAAGTTTCAACAGCGCGCCCCACTTCTTTCCGGGCTTCGCGAATGGTTTTGCTGCTTTCCTTGGCGATGGTGCGCGCATAGTGCTCTGTGTTTGAACTGATATAATCCGCTGCTTTCCCGATAATCCGCATACGGTCGACTACCGGCATCCGGGCAGCGATTCTGGCGCCTTCCTGTGCCTTTCGGATGCATGCTTCCATGTCTTCCTTTGTCGCGGCCGGGACCCGGTCGATAAGCGCCCCATCCTGAGGATCGATGACGTCGATCCATTGTGTTCCGTCTACCCATTCACCTGCCAAAAACATTTTCCGTCCTTCGACATGTGTCGCCATCTTTTCCCCTCCTTTCATGACCGCACCGCTTCTCTTGCCTTTGCGATCGCCAATAAGTCGATGAGCAAGGAAAATCCCGTTTCCGTTTTCCCCGCTCCTGCGCCACTCAGTGTGACCGGTCCCAACAAATCGGTCTCATAGGTGATGGCATTGAGCGCGCCGGAAATGGAAGCGAGCGGGTCATCCAACGGCACTTTTTCAGCCGCGACTTTCGCTTTGACGCGCCCGCCTTCCTTCGTAGCCGAAGCGATGAGCTTCCAGCGCTTGCCTTCCATGCGTGCTTCTTCGATAAGTGCCGGCGTCATGTTGGAGATGCCTGAGCATTCCACTTCTTCGACGGATAGGGGCATGCCCATGACATGCTGAGCGAGAATGACGATCTTATAGCGTGCATCAAGGCCTTCTACATCACTCGTCGGATCCGCTTCCGCATAACCAAGCTTTTGTGCTTCCTTGAGTGCCGATTCATAGCTTTCCCCTTCATCCATGCGCATGAGCATGAAATTGGTCGTGCCGTTCAAAATGCCGCGAATTTCGGTGATATCATTTCCGGCAAGTGCAAGTTTCGGCATTCGCAGTGCAGGCGTCCCGCTCATGACCGTTCCTTCAAAGCCCCAGGAGACATGGTGTTCATTCGCTAGCGCCGAGAGCTCCCGGTAAGCGAGCGCAACCGGCCCTTTATTGGTCATGACGACATTTTTGCCGCTTTGAAAAGCTGCGCGGCAATGGTCGATTGCCGGCTGCCCGGTTTTGACATCCGTATAGGACACTTCCACCACCGTGTCAGCGTTCGATTGCCTGATCGTCTCCAAACTGTCCCAGCCCGTGATGAGCCCTTCCGTTTTCGGATAGCTGTCCAGGCTTCCGGTCTTTTGTACCGCGTCCAGAACCGCTTCGAGGTCGAGCCCATCCGGATGGTACAGCGAGCCTTTCTTGAAATCGGATATCGCGACTACTTTCGCTTCGAAGCCTTCCCGCTCTTGCAGGCTTTGCCGTTTATTGTGCAGGATTTCCGCGAGCCCTTGGCCGACTACGCCGAAGCCGATAAATGCCAGTTTATGTGTCATGCTGTTCCTCCTCTTCTCCGTGCCCGTCCGGTTGTTCGAAAAAGCCGATTGCTGCATTGGCTAATATGGCGGCTCCGAGCGGCAGGCTGCGCTCATCGATATCGAAATGCGGCGTATGCAAATCCCGCTCGATTCCGTCATCCACCGCGCAGCCGAGGAAAAACATCGCCCCCGGCAGCTGCTGCGTGACATAACCGAAATCTTCGCCTCCCATGCCGAACGCCTGGTGAGTGAACCTTACAGATGGATCTGTTTTACGGATAGCTGCTGCGATCCGTTCGTTGACGCTTCTATCATTGACCAATGCGGGTTCCCCCCGCTGGTAATGAAAGGAATGACCGCCGCCAAGCTGATCGGCAAGCGCGAAGGCCTCGCGGATTTCCGCCTCAAGCAAATCCCGCGCTGTGCTTGAATAGCTCCTGACCGTTCCTTCCACTTGGACCTCATGCGGGATGATATTGCTTGCGGTTCCAGCATGGATCTGCCCGACGCTGACAACCGCGGGTTCGAGCGCGGAAATTTTCCGCGGCACGATGCCGTGCAGTGCCTGCAAAATGAGGCCGAGCATCCAGGTCGGGTCGCTGCCGAGCTCCGGATACGCACCGTGGCCGCCGGTCCCCTGGATGGTGCCATGAAAGACATCGACGTTCGCCATGCTGATGCCATCGTGCATTTGAACAGCACCGACTGGTAGCCACGGGCACATGTGAAGCGCGATTGCCAGCTTCGCTCCCTTATAAGCGCCCGCTTGCAGCAAATACGGGGAGCCGGACATGGACTGTTCATCAATCATTTCTTCCGCCGGCTGGAAAATGAATTTGACCGTTCCGCCTAATGGTTTGTCCCGGTAGTATTCCGCAAGAAGCGAGACAGCGCCGAGCAGGATGGCGGCATGCGCATCGTGTCCGCAGGCATGCATGACCCCAGGGGCTTTCGAGCGGTAATCGCACGTGTTCGCTTCCTCGATCGGCAAAGCATCGATATCGGCGCGCAATGCCATTACCGGGCCCTCGCCGGTTCCGACCGTTGCGGTCACGCTCGTTTCTAGGCCTATTCCCCGTTCGACCGCAACGCCTTCGATCGGTTCCAATACCGAGGTGATAAAATCCGCAGTCTCGAATTCCTGGAAACTCAACTCCGGGAATTGGTGCATCGTCCGCCGCCATTCGCTGAGCCTTTCGCCCATCCGTTCCGCTTCCCGCAAAAGTTCATCTTTGTCCTGCATCTTATTCACCTGGCTTTCCGATTAAACGTTCATCACCGTTTCGACATGCTGGAACGCTTGCTCGAAATCGTTGATGATGTCTTCGATTTCCTCGATGCCGCAAGAAACGCGGATCAGGCCTTCCGGGATGCCCATCGCTGCGCGTTCTTCCGGCGTGCACTCCACATGGCTTGTCGTGCGCGCCGGTCCCACTGTCGTTTCGACCGCACCGAGATTTGCCGCACGGTTTGCGTATTCGAGTTTCGGCAGCAAGTCACGCACTGTGTCGACGCCGCCTTTGACCGAGAAGCTCAGCATGCCGCCGAAGCCTTTCATCTGGCGTTTTGCGATATCGTGGTTCGGATGCGTCTCGAGCCCCGGATAGAAGACGTCTTCGACGATGTCCTTTGTCTGCAAGTATTTGGCGAGCGCCATGGCGTTCTTGCTTTGTTCGCGGATGCGCAAATGCAAAGTCTTCATGCCGCGCAGCAGCAGGTAAGCCGCCATCGGGTCCATCGTCGCGCCATTGATTTCGCGGTAGTGATAGACTTGTTCGACCAGTTCATGCGATCCGACCAACACACCTCCGAGCGCATCGGCGTGTCCCCCGAGGAATTTCGTTGCGCTGTGGAGGACGAGATCGACGCCGTGTTCCAAAGGATTCTGGTTGATTGGCGTGCCGAACGTGTTGTCGATGATGACGAGTGCGCCTGCTTCGTGGCCTGCTTTTGCCATGCGCGCAATGTCCGTGATCTTGACAGTCGGGTTGGTCGGTGTCTCCAAATAAAGGATCTTGCAGCCTTTTTGGAGTTCGGCTTCGATCGCCTCGTGGTCTCCCGTATCGACGAGCGCTACGTCAATTTGCTGGCGCGGCAGGAATTCCGTGAAAATCTTGTTCGTCCCGCCATACGTATCCTTGATCGACACGATGCGGTCACCCGGCATAAGGAAGGTCGCAAGCGTATTGCTGATGGCCGCCATGCCCGTCGAGAAGCTCGTCGCCGATTCCGCCCCTTCCAGCAATTTCACTTTGTCTTCGAACGCTTGGACTGTCGGGTTCGTGTTGCGGCCGTAGATATGCCCTTTTTTCTTGCCGATTGCCACATCGTACCATTCGTCCATATCGTCGTACGTATAGGCGACGCTCAAGACGACTGGCACTTGCGATGCCCCGTGTACCAGATAATCTTTTTCCCCGCCCCAGACCGCTTGTGTTGATTGATGGATTTTGTTGTTAGTCATGAAATCACTCCTCAAATTTTTTCAAGTTTTCAGTTTTTCGCGGCCGAGGATCAGGCTCCGCCTTGATAGCCGATTAAATGGCCTTTGGTGAATAAGCCGCGCGGCATGTTCGCTAACGTTTCACAGCCGGTTTCCGTTACGCGGAAAGTTTCGCTCACTTCGAATCCCGAATCATCGAACCACATGGCGGGAATCATATGGAAAGCCATGTTCGGCTCAAGTATCGTGCGGTCGCCCATCCGAATGCTCGCGGTATGCTCGCCCCAATCCGGCGGGTAATTCAAGCCTACCGGATAGCCTATGCGCGCTTCTTTTTCGAACCCATAACGGGCGATCGTCTTTGTCCACGTAGCGCAGATTTCTTCCAGGTAAATGCCCGGCTTGATCATCGCCAGGCATTCATTGATTCCTTCTGTCGTCACATCGGCAAGATGCTGAAGCTCCGCATCGGGCGTCCCGATAAACACTGTCCGGGCCAGGGGCGAATGATAACGTTTATAACAGCCTGACAACTCCAACGTGACCGATTCCCCTTGTTTATAGCGCTTGTCGGTCCACGTCAGGTGGGGGGCTGCTGTCCGCTCACCTGTCGGCAAAAGCGGCATGATCGACGGATAGTCGCCGCCGTGCTCTTTAGTGCCTTTCACCTGCACTTCCAATATCCTTGCTGCGACGTCGCATTCCCGGACACCTTCGCCAATCATTTCAATGCCTGCAGCCATCGCTTTTTCCGAAAAACGCGCCGCCCGTTTCATGTACTCGATTTCAGTATCGGATTTCACCAGCCTTACCCAATTGACCAAGGAGGTAGCATCGTGGAAACGGGCGTTCGGCAAGCCTTTTTGCAGGCTGGCAAAACATTTCGCCGTAAAGTAATAACTATCCATTTCCACTCCGATCGAACGCCGGTCCTGGCCGATTTGTGCCAGGATTTCCGCCACGAAATCCATCGGGTGGCGCAATTCCGTCTGGACGTAGATTTCGGGGTAAGCAATGATATTATCGTGATAAAGCCAGGTCGTGATTTTCGCCCCGTTTGCATCCATGATGCGCCCGACCCACAACGGCTGGTCCTCATCTTCAATGACGATAAGCATCTGGTGTACGTAAAACGACCAGGCATCATATCCCGATAAATAATTCATGTTGGCAGGATCGGTAATGAGCAGCACTTCAATTCCTTTTTCTGCCATCCGCTGCTTCGTTTTTCTGATACGCCCCTGATACTCTGCTGTTCCAAACGACATGGGAAATCCCCTCCTCGTGTTCACGGATTAAAAGTCGGAATAATCAATTTATTATTCTTGTTTTCACTATAACTGCCGGCCTTCTTTTTATGCATCCGTCATAATGTATGAAAATACGTGCAGCCCTTTAGTCAATTTTCCACATAAAAAAAGCCTTCTTGATTAGAAGGCTTTCATTCAAGCATTATTCGGTTCATTAGCACGGATGCGGTAAGTCCGGACACATAATTCCAATAGAAACAAATCGTCCGGGTCGACAAGCGACAGTCCTGTCAAAGATTCGATTTTACGCAAACGGTAAAGCAGGGATTGACGATGCAAGTTCAAGGCACGCGCCGTCTGGCTGACATTGCCCTGATAATGGTTGTACGCGGAAAAGGTGCCGATCAGGTCCATCTGCCGCTGCTGGTCATAATCGACAAGCGGCTGGATCGTCGACAGGATGATGTCTTTCATCCCTTCCGTTTTTGCCAGTTGCAACAGCAGGCGGTCTGCCCGCGTATCGCGGTAATCCATCCGATGCCCCGCCCCTTTTTTCCTGCGCCCGATTTCCAGCGCCGCTTTCGCATGCCGGAAACTGTTACTGAACCCTTCGAATCCTTCCTCATAATCACCTATACCCCAGGACAAAACGACTTCCGGCAATAAATTCCCAAGCCGCCGTTCGATCAAATCCAGGAAATTGATTTGGTTTTCCTGCCCGCTTTCAAGCGGCTTTTCCAGAAAGATGATCAAATACCCATCTGCATAGCCTGTCATCACCGTGCGTTTCATGGCATGGGCCGCATAATGGATTTCTTCTTCAATATAGGCAACCATGCTTTTCGACCATTCTGTATACGAACTATGGTCAGGCTTTCGCCGCTCGAATAATTCCCTGAAATTCTCAGGGCTTCCCGCCAGGCCAATATACGGGAGCTCCATGTCATAACCGAGCGCACGGGCACGGGAAGCCGCCTGCTCTTTGGTCGTGAATTCCCCGTTGGCGAGCTCACGGACAAAATCCATTCGCAAAGCCGCTTTGGTCTCCTCGACCGCATTCTGCCTGGAGCGCCATAAGGAAATGGTCGTTGCGGCATGTTCAAGTACATGGACCGAAAAGACATCGAGACGCCCATCACCGGCATTTTCCGGCAGTTCGACGAATAGATAACCCTGCGCTTCCTCCGATACTTGGAGCACCGGGACTTGGACGAGCTTCCGGCCGCCCAGTTCACCGCTGCGGAATTTCTGGACCATCGGGTCGCGGTTTCCTTTAGGCGGCTCTTGGCAAATCGGGAAAGTTCCTTTGCTGACCTGCCGTTCCCATGCTTCCAGCTTGGTACGCGAAAAACCGGCTGAAGCTTGCACGGCTCCATATCCATCCGTAATGAGCAGCGCACTTCCTAGCTCGCGGCGGATATACGCAGCGATTTTCTCCAATTCCGCGTCCGCTAAAATCAGTTTCAACAAGTCCTGCTGCACTTGTTCTGAACGCTGCCGTTCTTGGCTGTGCAAGTCGTTCAAATCGATCATCACTTCTTCGATGACCGTCGAAAAGCGCAGCTCCCACGGCAATTCAACAAGCAGGAACTCATGCGCTTCGGCCAGTTCTGCAACCTCTTTCGGTATTTCGTAAACATGCCGCCCCATCGCGATCATGAGTGCCGCTGCCCCTGAATCGATGATATCCTTGACGAATCCGCGAAAAGTTTCCAAATCATTTTTGCATCCCATCGCAGTCGTCAGCACCAGTTCATTGCGGCGCACGAAATTCTCCACGGGCATTTCCATGACAGACACCCAGTGCACAGGCCGCGCGTGGGCAAATTCTTTAGCGGTACGGACGACCGCCCCTTCCAGCAATCCATAATCCAGGACATCCTGCACGGTCAGCTGCATATAATCCCCTCCGCGCCTCATTGGTTTCTGCCAGTATAGCAAAAACAAGCCTTCCAAAAAAGTAAATGTCCGAATAATCTGAACTGTTTAAAGGTGAAATGGATTTTTCCATTCCATCAATAACGCATAATCACGCGATTCTTCATCATCCAAATAACCTGGAATTATCGCTACGGGCATGCGGCCACAGCTGAGCAAGAAGCTGATGACCGGGTCCCTCAGCTCACCGGCCAGCACTTGGTCGATATATTGTTCAGCCGCCAGTTCCTCCGAAACACGGTGATACCCCGGCATCCGCCCGCCGCCGATAAGCCGCTCGAGACCGTCTGCGACGACCCGCTCATACATCGCTTCCATCAATAGTTTGCCAAGTTTCAATTTACGGAATTTCGGCTGGATGCCGATATCCACGACATACAGTGATTCGCCGTCCGGATCATGCGTCTTGATCGATCCCGAATCGGTCACGTCTTCCCATCTATGAAAAGGATGGGCGGGATCGAATTTCGTGAGCATCCCTGTCATGGATCCTGCAATCTCGCCATCGATCTCCACACAGATGGCGCCTTCAGGATAAAGGGCGATATGATTACCGAGTTGTTCCCTGTTCCACAGTAAGTCAGGCGGGAACGGAGGCGGAAAGCTTTCACGCTGGACCTCGATCAAGCCAGGAAAGTCGTTTTCAGTATAGGTCCGGACAGTCGCCAAGACCGGACGCCCGTCTTTGAAAACGTATTGCTGTTTTTTATACATGGCCATCCCTGCCCTTCTTTCTGTTTAGTTTACCCGAAGACAGCGCGGATACACACTGGAGTATGCGGGATGAATGGGATGGCTTCGGCAGCCTGGAGTTTTCCCTAAAATAAAAGCTTGCCAAATTGGCAAGCTTTTCGTTTTTCTCCTAATTAAACTGGCGGTAATACTTGTGGCCCGTTGATTGTCACGTTTCCATTAGCATTTTCTGCGCCTGCCGTAATTTGAGGCAATCCGGCCGACAAAGTCAAAATTAGCGCCAATGCTGCGCCTGCCAACAATTTTTTCTTTTCCATATCATTCACCGTCGCTTTCAAGAAATTGAGCTTGATAATAATAGGCTTTCTGCCAATCTTGCTGCTCTTTATAATGAGCCGCAAGCTCTTCAGAGAGATGTTTGGTGTCTTTTATATAACCATATTTTTTGAAAAATGGAAACATTTTATCTTCTTTATAGTTCAAAAGTTCTTGTTGGGAAAATTCTCGTTTTCCATAATAATCGCTATAAATATTAAAGTATTCTTCATCTTTCGGAGTCCCGGGCATGCGCAATTGTTCAATCAACTGAAGCGTTTCTTCTTCACTTATTCCCTCGAGTTCCAATAGATTTATGATTACTGCTTTATGGATGTAACTGCCGGGTTGCACCACATCTTTCAATTCCGAAAATAGCTCGAATGCTTGATTGCCCTGTTTTTGATTTTTCAACAATTCCGCATAATTATAGAGAACCGATTGATATAACTCGTGTTGATGTGTCAAGTAGGCGTTACGTTTCACCACTTCATACAAGCTTGCGGCTTGAGTGCTTAAATTCCGTCTCGTATAGTTGATTGCTAGCAATAGCTGCGCATGCAGGAGGCGGATGTAATTATGGTGCATTTCATAAGCACGTACCGCCCGTTCCGCAAAGTATGCAGAAAGTTCTAGACGGTCATGCACTATTAAAATTCTAGCTTTTTGATAGTAAAACTCCCCTTCAAGTTTTTGCGGGATACTTTGAAGTCCTTGATCCAATTGGTACATCAAATCCATCGCTTCTTTTTGCTGGCCTAAAGTAGTGAAATACAGCGCCTGAAAAAATCGGCTCATCCATAACTCGGGTGCTGTAAAAGAAGCTTTTAACTTTTCCAGCAACTTTTGTTGTTTCGAAGCCTTATCCAATTGTAAATCCAGTACATAATAGCGGAATTTATACAGTTCATATTGATTCACCAAGTCGGTAGATTGCAAGTAATCGTCTTCATTTAAAAGCTCTTCGTAAATTTTATGCAAATTATCTAAGTCGTAATGAAGCGCGCAATCTATAAAGCGCCCCAATTGCTTTTCAAGCCGCTTCTGGTGCTCTAGTTCTTTTTTCAATTGCACGCCCATCTTGGAAAGCAGCGCTTCATAAGTTTCCTCATGCGGCGTATAGGTATTGGATTCAATCTTGCTCAAATGCGATATCGAACAGATGCCATCAGCGAGCTGTGACTGTGTGAGATTGTGTTTGAGCCGATAGTATTTAATCACAGAACCGATGTTCATAAACTCACCTTTCTTTGTCAGAATATATAAATAATAACACAAAAAAACAAGCCTGGCTGTGACAGCCAAGCTTGTTTTTAGGCCAACTCTTATGGCAGGCGGTAGAAGCCGAAGCCAGAAGCGGAGTCGTCTCCAGATCCTGCATAATAACCGGATAGGATGTCGTTGTCAGCTGCGCGGCTTTGGAGATCGCCGCGGACTTGCGTGTGCGATGCAGATGGGTTTGCTGCCCAGATCTTGGCTGCAAGGCCTGCTGCGTGAGGAGATGCCATCGATGTACCGCTGATGGTTGCATAGCCTCCATCATACCAAGCTGAGTAAACACTTGCGCCTGGGGCTGACACTTCTACATCATATTTCCCGATTGAATAGTCGCCAGCATATTGGCTGTATCCACGGGATGAGAAATCCGCTACGCGGTATGTGCCATTCTGCTGTACATTTTCAAGAGCTGCTACTGCCACTGCATTTTGCAATGCGCCTGGGAATCCGATCGATCCTTGGTACGGGCCTTCGTTGCCTGCTGCCGCAATGACAAGCACGCCTTTATTGTAAGCATAGTTGACCGCATTCGTGATCAGGCTGCTTTCCGCTGAAGACCCAAGAGACATATTGATGACAGTTTTTTGGTTCAAAGCAGAAGCCTGATCCGCTACGTGGCGGATAGCCGTTGCGATGTCATCGGCAGAGCCTGACCCGTCATCGCCAAGAACTTTGTATCCCCAAAGATCCGCTTGCGGCGCTACGCCGTACAAGCCGCCATTGCCGTTCGCTAGCGCCGATCCAGCTACGTGCGTGCCGTGGCCTTGACGGTCTGTGCAGGAGCCGTTGCGGATGCTTGTGCCGATAGTGAAGTCTTTACATTGCTCGACATTCGCTGCGAGATCCGGGTGGCTTGTGTTGACGCCCGTATCCAACACTGCAATGTTGACGCCTGATCCGCCGCTTGTTTTCGTGATGGAACTATTGTTATAGACCGCTTTGATGCCCCAAGGCGTGGACTGGGAAGCTGCCGCTGTTTTATAGCGCGCTTGCGGTTCAAGTGTTGTCGTTTCCACTGTATATTCCGGAACTTTTTCAATCGTCACGTTCTTGTTTTTCTTCAAGGCTTCGTATTGCTTTTCCGTCATATTGGTTGTGAAGCCCTCGCTATTGAAATCCCAGTGGACGCCATATTGGTCTTTCGCTTTTTCAAGCTCTTTTTTCCCTGGCATGTCGACGAGCACGCGGATTTTATCGTTTGCGTTCGCATTTTGTGCATCCGGAGCTTCATTTGCCGAAACCCCCATAGCCGGTACGAGCATCGTCGCTGCCAGCATTGCTGTTGTAATGAATTTTGCCGATTTTTTCATCTTTCGAATCCCCTTTTCCGAATAGATTTGGTTATGGCTCGTTGCAGCAAGCGGCGTCCCGCCTGTTGTCCTGCGGCTGTTGCCATGCTTTAAATCTAGCAGAGAAAAACGGATTGCGTAATTGGGAAAATCCTTGAAGGAAAACAGGGAAAACGGCAGAAGTAGATCTTTGTACCTAAACCGATATGCCTTTTCATGCAGAAAATAAAAAAAGCCGCTCTGTAGGCGGCTTTTATTTCAACCGATAGAGACGCGCTTCGTATGGCTGCAATTTACCGTCCAGATGGCTCTCGTAATTCGACAGCAATAGTTCGCCGTCCACCGGGCTCCACCAAGGGCAGGTGTCATCATCGAGATGCGATATGACCAGATACCGTTCTTCCCCATACTCCCGTGTATAGGCATAGACGAACGGACATTCCAGAAACGCCAAATGGGTGCTTCCGTAAACCAACGCTTCGTGCTCTTTTCGCAGTCGCAGCATCTTTTTATAGAAAGCAAGCACCGATTCGGGGTCTTGCTGCTGTGCTTCCACATTGAGCCAATTGAAATTCGGGTTCACCGGAATCCACGGTTCGCCTCCTGTGAATCCGGCATTTGCACCGCCACTCCATTGCATCGGCGTCCTTGCGTGATCGCGGCTGACTTTCTTGATGGTCTTCATCAAATCTTCGTGAGGGACGCCTTTTTGGCGGTTATAGCGATATATATTTTTCGTTTCGATATCCCGGTACATACTGATGTCATCAAACGGCGCATTGGTCATGCCGATCTCCTGTCCTTGGTAAATGAACGGCGTGCCTTGCATGAAGAAATACATACAGGCAAGCGCCGTCGCGCTTTCCCGCCAATGCTCCCGGTCATTCCCCCAAGTCGAGACGGTACGCGGGCGGTCATGGTTTTCCAGATACAAGGAATTCCAGGCAATGCCTTGCGCACTGCGCTGCCAGCGATCGAGGACGATTCTCAAGTCGTCGACATCGACGCCCCCTTCTGTTTCTTCATCCCACGCCTCTTCATGCGCTTCCAAGTGGAAGATCATATTGAATTTCCCCTCCGCCTCGCTGATCCAGTCCCCGATTTCATGTGAACGTACGCTATTCGCTTCGCCGACCGTCACAACGTCATATTTTGCAAAAGTCTCCTGACGCAATTCCGCCAGTAACTCCTGTATCCCTTCGACATTCGTCATTTTCTCCCAGGCCGGCACATAATTCAGCCCATCCGGATTGGGCATGTCCGTATAATCTTTCTTCAAATGGTTAATCGCATCCACACGGAAACCGTCAATGCCTTTATCGAGCCACCAAAGGATCATATCGTAGAGCGCTCGACGCAATTCTGGGTTTTCCCAATTCAAATCGACTTGGCTTTTGGAAAATAAATGAAAATAATATTGTCTCGTTTTTGGATCGTACGTCCAGGCCGGCCCGCCGAATATGCTTTCCCAATTCGTCGGCTTGTCGCGCCAGACATACCAATCGCGTTTCGGGTTGTCAAGTGATGATTTGGATTCCAGAAACCACGGATGCTGGTCGCTCGTATGGTTCAACACCAAATCCATCATGATCTTCATGCCACGGGAGTGGATGTCCTCAAGCAGGCGGTCAAACTCCTCCATCGTTCCCATTTCATCCATAATAGCCTGATAATCACTGACGTCATACCCATTATCGACATTCGGCGATTGGTAGACCGGGCATAACCAGATCATGTCGACACCGAGCTCCTGAAGATAATCGAGCTGCGCCCGGATGCCGTTCAAGTCCCCGATGCCGTCGCCGTCCGTATCGAAAAAGCTGCGCGGGTAAATTTGATAGACGACAGACTCTTTCCACCACGTCTTTTTCAAGCTCATCCCCCTCTTTCTGCTATTGCGGAATTGATGTGCTTACATCGGCTAGTCAAGCGTTATTTTTTATATAGTATACGCCTTTCCCCGTAAAATCCCTCTTTACTTGCATAATAAAAGCCGCCCGCGGCAGGCGGACGGTTTCGGTCAATTATTCAAGTAATATTGTTCCATGGCACTTGCGGAAAATCCTGCGACGTAATCGCTGCCGCCATCATCTTCGATCGACTCGATCATCATCGCCAAAATGAAGTCTTGCTGCTCAGCGTGATAAGAAACGAAAAACCCGTTCTCTTGCCCCTCTTCGCCGAGAGCCCCTTTCAATTCAGCTGTGCCTGTTTTTCCGGCGATCGGTACAGCGTCGATATCGGCTGATTTGGCATAGCCGTCCGTGACGACATTGCGCAGACTTTCCTGTAGCACAGCCGCATTGCCTTCACTGATCAAGCCTTCCTTCCACACTTGCCCGGCTTCTTCGCTGGCGTAAAGCGTCGGCTCATAGATTGTGCCGCCGTTGAGGAAAGGCTCGTAAGCCGAAGCGAGATGCAGGATATTGGCGAGCATCTGGCCTTGGCCGAACGATGTATCCGCCAACTGCCCTTCGGATCCAAGGGTGCCGTCGTTGGAAATCTGTGAACTTTCCAGCTCGATGGCAAACGGCAATTCCTCCCCGAAACCGTAGGCAGCCAGTCCATCAATAAATGTCTCCCTCCCCATCTCGAGTGCTTGCCTTGCGAAATAGATATTGTCCGAGTAGACAAGCGCCTTATTCAAATCGATCGGGTTCGGTGCTTCCGGATGCAAACGGGATACGCGGTATGAGCCCCATGAGCTGTCTTTTTGCCACGTCTGCCCGTTGATTTCGAGCCCTTGCTGCGGGTCGAGCGTCCCTGCTTCCATGCCGATCGCTGCTGTCACCGGTTTAATGGTCGATCCCGGTGCATAACTTGCGGCAAAACGCGTGAACAGCGGATTCAACGGGTCTTCCGACAATTCCGCATAGCGTTCTCCGCTGATTCCTGCGATGAATTCATTCGGATCGAATCCCGGGGAACTGATGAGCGCCAGCGTCTCGCCATTTTCAGGCGACACCGCGGCAGCGCTTCCCGGTTCCCCTTGCATCGAATCATAGACGGCCGTCTGCAATTCCGCATCGATCGTCAGTTCCACATCTTCTCCAGCTGTCGGCTCCTGTTCGGCGAGGACGATATCTTCCGCTCCCTCTTCTTGCTTTTCGATCAGGATGCGCGCGCCGCTCTCGCCGCGCAGGCGTTCTTCCAAGCGCCTTTCCAGGCCTTGTCGGCCGATCAAGTCATTCGGGCCGTAGCCTTGGCCTTTCAGTTGTTCCAGTTGCTCTGCCGTAATCGAACCGAGATAGCCGGTTAAATGGCCGAATGCCTCGCCGTATGGATATTCCCGCATCGCCGTTTCCTGATAGGTCACGACATCGCTCGCTTCCACGTCAGCGATCAATTGTTCCGCCGATTTCGAAGCCTTTGTCAACGGCACGAATTGATTCGGCTGAACCCAGCTTTGACCCAGGCTGGATTCTATCGATTCCACCGACAGCCCCAGAAGTTCGGCGGCTTCTGCAATATCGCCGTCCCCTTCGAGCCGTTCCGGCACTACGCCGAGATTATAGCCCGTGCCGTTGATGGCCAAGCCTCGCCCTTCGCGGTCCGTAATCTCTCCCCGTTCAGCTGCTTCGGTCCGCACTGCAATCCCGTCGCCTTCTTCAAGATCCTTGAAGATCAAGGATGGGTCCCAATCGACAAACCAATTCTCCCCGCCTTCCTGCTCTTCGTGGATCAATGAAATCGTTTCGTCGAATGCAATCGGCCCGGCAAGTGTCTCCATCTTGATAGTAAGCGGAAACTCAGCCGGTTCCGCTTCATCCCACTCCGCCTCTTCCTCTGCTGTATAGCTGACTTCCAGATTCTCGATGCCGAGGTCTTCAATCAACTGCTGCTGACGCTCATCGAACGCTTCCTGGGGAAAGGCTTCTTTTGAGCTTTGTGTCAAATACCCTTCATACATGGCAGTGAAATCCTGTCCGTTCCAGTGGCCGACGTACTCATCCAAACGGTCTTGAGGCGTCGGTTGCGGCTGGCATCCTGACAAAGCAAGCGCCCCTGCCCCCACTGCTATTGTTATGTATCGTTTCATTTCGATAACCTCCTGTGACTTTCTAGCTTACGCCCTTGCTTCATCTAAACCTTCACGCATTCAAGCGGAAAATTACCAGCACGCAAAAAAATAGCCAGTACGGCTCCATTCACCGAGTGAAATACCTAGGCTAATTGAAGTTTCTCTTTATTTTACCAATAAGTGGCACCGAAGCAAACCCGATTCACTCGATTTCGAAGCTTTGCAGTTTTTATCGCTCTAGATGCTATCGTTTCATGCACTATGGTAAAATCAGTAATCATAGAATAGGAGGATGCTTATGATCGACTTAACATATTCCGAGGCCATCGAGTCTGCGGTAGATCTTAAAATGAAAACACGCTTGCAGCAAATCCAGGAGGGTCTGTATGCGAAACAAGGGGACGGCTCTGATTTCCTCGGCTGGCTCGATTGGCCTTCTTCCATGCCCCAGGAGTTCCTTGAAAAAATCGAAGACACCGCTAAAGCGATCCGTGACAAGGCCGATGTATTGGTCGTCATCGGGATCGGCGGTTCCTATCTAGGGGCAAAAGCCGTCCTTTCTGCCTTGTCGCCTTATTTCCAGAAAGACGAGCAATTGGAAGTGCTGTTTGCGGGACATCAAGTGAGCGGTGAATACTTGAAGCAATTGCTTGAACACTTAGAAGGCAAGGAAGTCGTCGTCAATGTCATCTCGAAATCCGGCAAAACGACGGAACCGGCCATCGCGTTCCGTTTCCTGCGCAATTATATGGAAAAACGTTATGGCGACGGGGCGGCGGAACGGATCATCGTGACGACCGACGCTGAAAAAGGGGCGCTTCGCCAATTGGCCGAAACGAAAGGCTATGAACGCTTTATCGTGCCGGATGATGTCGGCGGGCGCTACTCCGTCTTCACGGCAGTCGGGCTGTTGCCGATTGCCGCTGCCGGGCATTCGATCCGTGATCTTGTAGAGGGCGCAAAAGAAGCGGAAGCAGCTTACCGTGAGGCAGGCCCTGACCAGAATCCTGCGATGCAATACGCGGCGATCCGCCATCACTTGTACATCCAGGGCTATACGACAGAAGTGAACGCCATCTTCGAGCCGAAGCTATCGTTCGTCCAGGAATGGTGGAAACAATTATTCGGTGAAAGCGAAGGAAAAGAAGGAAAAGGCATCTTCCCGGCATCGGTCGTGTTCACGACTGACTTGCACTCGCTCGGCCAATTCATCCAGGACGGGCAGCGCAACCTGTTTGAAACCTTCCTGCTGGTGAAAGAAGCACAGCAAGATCTGGAGATTTTCGAAACGCCTGAAGACGGAGACGAATTGAATTACATTGCCGGCTTGTCCTTGCAGGAATTCAACCATATCGCCCATAAAGGCACATCGAATGCCCATTTGTCGGGCGGCGTGCCGCAAGTGAGCTTGACCGTGGACCGCATTGACGAATCCCAGATCGGCCATTTGCTGTATTTCTATATGCTGAGCTGCGCATACAGCGCGTATCTTCTCGGCATCAACCCATTCGACCAGCCGGGCGTCGAAGAATACAAGAACAATATCTTCAAGCTCCTGAAAAAACCAGGATTCTAAAAAAACGCTTTTCCCGAACAGCCTTCTGGCCGATCGGGAAAAGCGTTTTTCAATAGGATATTTCGGTTCCGCAAGCTTTAAGCGAGCTTATACACACGAGCTTCATATGGTTTTAATTGATGCATATCGCGGTCTTCGTAATTGGCCAGCAGCAGTTCTGCGCCTTCCGGTTCCAGCCAGGCGCAGGTCGTGCTTCCGAGATTCGACAGGATGAGCACCTGTTCGTCGCCTTGCGTGCGCGTATAAGCGTAAACATCCTCGCAGTCGGTCTCGATCAAATCGTAGGTTCCATAGACCAGCACATCCATGCTTTTCCGCAAGAAAATCATTTGCTTATAGAACGACAACACGGATGCCGAATCTTGCATCTGGCTTTCGACATTGAGCCATTCGAAGTTCGGGTTCATCTGCAGCCATGGAGAGCCTGTCGTGAATCCGGCATTCTCTCTCCCGTTCCATTGCATCGGCGTACGGGAATGGTCACGGCTCGTCGATTTCAATAAGGTCATGATCGCCTCATGTTCCATGCCTTCCGCCAAATTGTAGAAATACAGATTATGCGTATGGACATCGTCATAATGATGGATTTCCTCGAACGGCGCATTGGTCATGCCGATTTCCTGGCCTTGATAGATGAACGGCGTCCCTTGCATGAAGAAATACATGCAAGCGAGCGCTGTCGCACTTTCACGCCAGTATTCACCATCATTGCCCCAAGTCGAGACGACGCGCGGCTTATCGTGGTTTTCGATGAACAACGCATTCCAGCCGACGCCATCGACCGCTTTTTGCCAGCGCGTCAAGACGGTTTTCAGGTCATTGACGTTGATGCCTTGTTTGACATCGCTGTCCCACAGTGTCAGATCCTCGAATTGGAACACCATATTGAATTTGCCGTCTTCTTCGCTGATCCACTCATCGATATCTTCCGCATAGACGCCGTTCGCTTCCCCGACCGTCATGATGTCGTATTTCGCAAAGGTCTCATCGCGCAGTTCCGCAAGCAAAGGCTGGATGCCATCGACATTCATCATTTTTTCCCATGCCGGTACCCACGGTTTGCCTTCTTCGATCGGCAAATCGCTGAAGTCTTTCTTGATGTGGCTGATGGCATCGACGCGGAACCCGTCGATGCCTTTATCGAGCCACCAATTGACCATTTTGTAAAGCGCTTGACGAACTTCCTTGTTTTCCCAGTTCAAGTCCGGCTGTTTTTTCGAGAAGATGTGCAAATAATATTGCCCGGTCTTCTCGTCGAATTCCCATGCCGGCCCGCCGAAGATGCTTTCCCAATTGGTCGGGCGGTCGCGCCAAATATACCAGTCGCGTTTCGGGTTGTCGAGTGATGAGCGTGATTCCAAAAACCATGGATGCTCATCGCTCGTATGGTTGATGACCAGGTCGATGATCAATTTCATGCCGCGTGCATGCACTTCTTCGAGCAAGCGGTCGAAATCGGCCATCGTCCCGAGTTCATCCATGATTTCCTGGTAATCGCTAATGTCATAACCATTATCGTCATTCGGCGATTTATACATCGGGCAGATCCAGATGACATCGATCCCCAGTTCCTTCAAATAATCCAGTTTTTCCGTGACGCCGTTGATATCCCCAATGCCGTCCCCGTTCGAGTCATTGAAACTGCGCGGATACACTTGATACGCCACGGCTTCTTTCCACCATGTTCTGTTCATAATCGTTTCCTTTCAAAGACTTTGGCAAGAGCCCCTTTCGATCAATGTCGCCGGGACAATGATGTTCCGGGGAGCTGCTTTGCCATCGTTTATTTTTTCCAACACCAGGTTCGCCGCTTCCACTCCAAGGTCGAAAATCGAGATGTCCACCGTACTGAGGGGCGGTTTCAAATGGCTAGACAAAGTATGGTTGTTGAACCCGACAATCGACACATCGGCCGGCACGGCAATATCCAAATCTTCCAGATAACTGATCACTTCATAGGCGACCAAATCATCGTGCGTGACGATGGCCGTCGGCGGATTTTTTCGCTCCATCAAGTTGCGGATTGCCTGCTGCTCGTGGCCTTCCATTTCCTCCTGTGTGACGACATAATCCGGAGAGAACGGAATCCCCGCTTGATCGAGCGCTTGCCGATAACCGCTCAAGCGGTCTGCAGAGACGATGAAATCGGAGGCACCGCCGACAAACGATATATCCCGGTGCCCAAGTGAAACCAAATAGCCAACCACTTGTTTCGCGATGGCAACATTGTCGTTATCGACATAGGAAATGGCCTCCGGGCGCGTGTAGGGCCGGCCCACCACGGAAAACGGAATGCCGTTTGCGAGCAGGTAATCCATGACTTTATCATCTATTTTCGAATACAGCAGGATGATGCCGTCGACGCGTTTCCCTTGTGTCATCGCCACCACTTCTTCATAGATTTCCTGCTCCGTCGCGCCAGTCGATAGATACAGGCCATATTGGCTTTGATGGGCACTGACAGAAATGCCGCGCAACACTTCCGGGAAGAACGGGTTCTGGAAAGCGAGCGTCGTGGAGTTTTCCATGATGACGCCGATCGCTTTGCTTTTTTGAACCACCAAATTGCGCGCCTGGAAGTTCGGGTAATACCCCAGCACTTCCATGGCTTGCCGTACTTTGCGCTTTGTTTTCGGGGTGATCTTCGGATGGTCCGCAATAACCCTGGAAACCGTCGCCGGCGAGACTTCGGCCAGTTTCGCGACGTCTTTGATTGTAATCGCCATAACGATTGCCCCCTTTTATTTTACAGCGCCATCCGAGACACCTTTGATGATCGAGCGTTGGGCAAAGAAATAAAAGATGATGACAGGAATGATCGCGAGCGTAAGGCCAGCGAGCGCCAAATGCCATTGTTTCGTATATTCGCCGAAGAAGAAGAACATCTTCAGCGGAATCGTTTCACTGCCGGTCGTGTTGATGACAAGCGACGGCAGGAGATAATCGTTCCAGATCCAGATGATATTGAGTATGGCGACCGTGACAGTGATCGGCTTGAGGATCGGGAAAATGATATGCCAAAACACTTGCCAACGGTTCGCCCCGTCGATTTTTGCCGCTTCATCGAGCGATTTCGGGATATTATTCAAAGCACCATGATACAGGAAAATCGACAGGCTCGCACCGAAACCGATATACATGAAAATCAACCCGCCGCGGTTGAGCATATCAAACTGGCCGAATACCGTGACGAGCGGGATCATGACCGATTGGAACGGGATGAGCATCGCCGAGACGAACAGGAAAAAGAGAATTGTGGATATCTTGCTTTTCGCACGCGATAACGCGTAAGCTGCCATCGCCGAGAACAGGACGATCAAGACGACACTGACGACGGTGATCAATAAGGAATTGAACAAGGTTGTAAGAAAATCGAGTTCCTGGAATGCCGTGATGTAGTTATCGAAGCTCCAGGCTTCCGGAGGGCTCGTCGTATCGAGGAAAATCTCTTTTTTCGACTTGAATGAATTGACGAACATCAAGTAAAAAGGCAATAGCCAGAGAATCGCCAGCAAAACGCCAAGCACCTCGACTTTAATATTCCAGCGGTTGCGCATTACATTTCGACCTCCCGGCGTTTATTGATATACACTTGTACCAGTGAAATGACAGCGACGATCAGGAAGAAAATGATCGCTTTTGCCTGCGCGTAGGCGAACGCATTTTGCACGAACGCTGTCTTGAAAATCTCCATGGCGACCATTTCCGTCGAATTGTACGGGCCGCCAGCTGTCAGCGACAAGTTCTGGTCGTACAGCTTGAAGGTATTCGACAAAGTCAGGAACATGCTGACAGTGAAGGCCGGTGCGACGAGTGGGAAGATAATGTAGCGGAAGCGCTGAGCCGTCGATGCCCCGTCGATTTCAGCCGCTTCAATCAATTCCTTTGGCAAGCCTTCCAAATAAGCGATATAGATGACCATGATGTACCCCGCCATCTGCCAGCTCATCAATATGACCAAGCCCCAAAACCCGGTTTCAGTCGTCGACAGCCAAGCCTGCAAGCTATCCATGCCGACCGCTTCGCCGACACTCGCGAACACTTTCAGGAAAATGAACTGCCAGATGAACCCGAGGATCAATCCGCCGATCAAGTTCGGCATGAAAAAGGTCGTGCGCAGCAAGCTGCTTGTCTTGATTTTCGACGTGACGATCAATGCGAGCGATAGCCCGATGAAATTGATCAAAATGACGGATACGACCGAGAATTTCGTCGTAAACCAAAGCGAGTCAAGGAAGCGCTCATCCGTGAACAAATTCAGGTAATTCTGGAAGCCGACGAATTCGCCGGTCTGGATGCCGTTCCATGCCGTGAATGAGTAGAAAAGCCCAAGCAGCATCGGCACAATCACGACAAGTGCCAGCGCCAGCAAAACAGGCGCTAAAAACAACCAATAGGATAAATCCTTTGTACGCATAGTTTAGCCTCTCTTTCTAGTTAAGCCCTGAAACAAAACAAAGCAGCACAATGGCTGCTATGTTTTGATGGACAAATTACTCCCCGCGGCTTGATTCCCATGCCGCTTTCGCTGAATCGACCACTTCGTCCCAGCTCGCTTCATCGCTCAAATATTTCTGGATGTTCGCGCCGAGTTCATCTTCGCCCCAGCCGGTCGGATAGCCCATGAAGACCCAGCCGATTGTTTCACCGGCTTCTGAAGCATCATAAATCGCTTTGGACATCGGATCGGTGATTTTGGATGTGTCGTATCCTTCGTATGCCGGGATGAATTTAAAGTCTTCCAAAACGGCCGTTTTTCCAGTATCGGACGTGTAGAGCCAATCGAGGAAATCTTTTGAGGCCGTGACGACTTCTTCATCTTGGTTCGAGTTGACGCCCCAATACATCGGCACGCCGACCGGCAATCCGCCGTCTTCCAAACCTTCAACCGGGATCGGCATCATGCCGATGCCTGAATCCGCAAGTTCCTGGTCGATTCCTGCAATCGAACCGTATACCCAGTTTCCTTGCTGGATGATTGCCACGCGTTCAAGCGAGAACAATTCTTCCACTTGCTGCGAATAATCGAGGCTCACGGTCGGCTGCTTCGAATACTCGTTCTGTAGATCGAGGATTTTTTTGAAGCCCTCGCCGTATTCAAATTCCACCGTATCTGCATCGTATGCCGTCAAGACATTATTATCGAATTCAGGCGCGAGAAACGTGTTCGACAAATGAAGCCCCGTTACCCACGTCTCTTTTCCTGGCAATGCGAAGACAGATTCAAGGCCAAGTTCGTCTTTTTTCGAATCAAGTGTCTTCACCGCTTCTTCCAAGCTTGCATAATCCGTAATGGAGGCGGCATCGATTCCCGCTTCCTCAAACAAACGTGTATTGTAGATAAATCCGTAGCCTTCCTGGTTATACGGCAATCCGAGCACTTCCGATTCGACCGTTACCCCGTCGAGCGTGCCTTCAAGCGCCGCATCCGCTGCTCCTGTATCGGATAGGTCCGTCAAATTGTCTTTCCAGTCCGCTACGTCCTGTGGCCCGCCGATATTGAAAATGGCCGGCTCATTGCCTGAAGCAAAACGGGACCGGAGTGCAGCGCCATAATCTTCCCCGCCACCGACTGTCGTAATTTCGATGTTGACGTCCGGATTTTCTTCTTCGTACTGAGCGACGACAGCTTCAAACTGGTCTTTGAATTCCACTTTGAATTGGAAGATATCGACCGTTACTTGATCTCCGTCTTCTGCAGTCGCTCCGTCATCCCCTGAACTGCACGCTGCGAGTGCGCCGGCTGACAGCAATACAGATGCCAACAACCCCTTGCTGAACTTCAATTCCTTCATAATGAATTCCCCCTTCGAATGGTTGTGCAAACGATTGCACAATATGACCAAAAAAATCGGAAACTCTTTGGTAAGCGTTTCCAACGAATAATTATTAACAGATTATCATAGTGAAAACGTTTGCACAACCTATTTTTAAAATATTTTAATTATTTTTATATCGCGCAAATAAACCGCTGGCAACCGGCGCCCTACAGGCCTGCACCAGCCTTTTGATTAAGGCGTGCGCGGGCTGCAGGACAAATTAAATCATTGTCTTCATTTATTTAAAACGAGCAGGGCAGCCCCGAGCATGCCGGCATCATTTTCAAAACGCGCCACTTCCACCGGCAATGGGTTCAACAGCACTTTCGCCAATTGGCGCTTCAATTCACCGCTCCATGACGAAGCCGATTCCGAGACACCGCCGCCGATGATGAGCATGTCCATGTCGAAGATGGCCTGCAGGCTGCTGATGTAGATCGCCAAGTCTTCAGTGAATTCGGTGACCAGCTTTTGTGCCTGGGCATCTGTTTCCGCCAGTTCGAATAATTCGGTCGGCGTCACTGTGAGCCCTGCTTCCTTGATGCGGCGAACGAGTGCCGTGCCCGAGAGATATTGCTCGGCGCAGCCATGCCGGCCGCAAGCGCAACGTGCACCGTGCGGATACAGGATCATATGGCCAAGTTCTGCAGCCCCGCCGTGCGGGCCGCCGCTCAAGAGCTTGCCGTCCCAGATGATGCCGCCCCCAAGCCCAGTGCCGAGCGTAATGCAGACGACACGCCCAAGCCCCTCGGCAGCCCCGAATTTCGCTTCGGCAAGCGCCGCGCAATTGGCATCGTTCTCCACTTCCACACTTCTCCCCGTCGCCTGTTCGAGCGGCGCTTTAACCTCCGTCCCCGTCCATCCCGGCAGCATGTCACCGGCAAAGACGATGCGCCCAGCTTTCGAGTCGACAAATCCATGCGTCCCGACACCGATGGCGGAAACATCGGGATGCTCCCCCAAAAATGATAATACCTGGCGTTCTAAATAAGGATAGAGCGGAAACTCCGTTTTCACTTGCCGCTCTGCGAGTATTTGCCCCTTTTCATTGATGACCCCCATGCGGATTTTTGTTCCCCCGATGTCTACACCGATTACTTTATCCATTCTCCCCATCCTTCCCCCGATCCATTCCTCCATTTTTATTGCCGTCAAAAAAACATAACGCTTCATATGGCCTGAGCTGCACTGCCCCCTGGTTTTCTTGAGGCGGATAATTCCCGATCAGCACGCAGCCTTTTGGCACCGGCAATTCACGCGGCGTAGCCGAAAAATTGCAGTAAACCGTCAATTGCTCATCTGCCGTTTGGCGTGTGTAGGCAAAAACCTCTTCATCCTCGCGGAACAGCAACTTGAAATCGCCCTCTGTGATGACTTCGACTTCTTTTCTAAGCGCGATTAATTTTTGGTAATAACGGAACACGGAATCCGTTTCCTCCCGGTTTCCTGCATTGATTTCGGGATAATTCGGGTTGACCGGAATCCATGGGTTGCCTTTTGTGAAACCTGCGTTTTCGGAAGCATCCCACTGCATCGGCGTCCTGGCATTATCACGGCCTTTCGCGTGAATCGCCTCCATAAGATTCTCGTGCTGCATGCCCTGCGCGCGCTTTTCCTTATACATATTCAAGGTCTCGATGTCCCGATACTCATCGATCGATGCGAACGCCACATTGGTCATGCCAAGCTCTTCCCCTTGGTAGATATACGGTGTCCCTTGCAGGAAATGAAGGCACGTGGCGAGCATCTTTGCCGATTGCTTCCGGTACTCTCCATCATTCCCGAAACGGGAGACGATGCGTGGCTGGTCGTGGTTGTTCCAATACAAGCTGTTCCAGCCATTTCCGTAGAGTTCCACTTGCCATTTCTCCAGGTTCTCCTTTAGATCCGTAAGGCGCAATGGCTGGAGCTCCCACTTTCCGCCCGGGCCCTGGTCGAGGTTCATATGTTCGAAAGTGAAGATCATGTTCAGCTCGTTGCGTCCTGGCCCCGTGTATAGCTTGGCATCTTCTGTCCCAGCACCTGGCATTTCCCCGACTGTGACGATGTCGTAATCGGATAGCACGTTTTTGTTCATCTCCTGCAAAAACTCATGGACGCGCGGCCCATTGAAGAAATGCGGCGTGCCATCGCCATCGATACCGTCGGGAAAGGATTGGTCTTTCGAAATCATATTGATGACGTCCATGCGGAAACCATCGACGCCTTTGTCGAGCCACCAGCGCATCATCTTATACACTTCATGTCGCAGCTCTTCGTTTTCCCAGTTCAAGTCCGGCTGTTTCCTGGAGAACAGATGAAGGTAATATTGCTGCCTTGTTTCATCGAATTGCCAAGCCGAACCGCTGAAGAACGACCGCCAATTGTTCGGCTGGCCCTTCCAGATATAATAATCCGGACGTTCCGTAAACCACCGGTGCTCGTCAGAAGTATGGTTGACGACCAAATCCATGACCAGGCGCATGCCGCGCTCGTGAATGCCGTCAAGCATCCGGTCGAAGTCGTCCATCGTCCCGAACTCCTGCATGATTTTCCGGTAGTCGCGGATATCGTAGCCATTATCGTCGTTCGGGGAATCGTAGATGGGCGATAGCCATAACACATCGACACCGAGTTCCTTCAAATAATCCAGCTTGCTGATGATTCCTTGGAGATCGCCTATCCCATCGCCATCTGAGTCCATGAAACTTCTTGGGTAAATTTGATATACTACTGCCTTTTTCCACCACTCCATCGTATTTTCCCCTGCTTTCCTGAAGATTTGTTCATTTCCTATCATGATACGGAAAATAGGAAAAGAAACACAGAACTTTTTTAAGTAAACCTTTTCTAAGAATAAGTTGACTTAAAATACGGCATTCTCTATACTCAATTTTAGTACATAATAAGTGGAGGGTTTTTATGACAACTTCAATCACCAGATCCAGCAATCATTCGCGCACCTTAACACTCGTGCATATCGCCATGTTCGCAGCGCTCATGGCCATCGGTGCCAATATTTCTTCCTTCCTGATTGTCGGCGGGGTACCGATCACCTTGCAGACCTTCTTCGCGATTCTCGCCGGCATCCTGCTCGGCAAGCGCCTAGGCGCTGCTTCGATGATCGTCTATGCCGCAATCGGCCTTGCCGGCGTGCCGGTCTTTGCCAAGTTTTCGGGTGGGATGGATACATTGATATCGCCGACATTCGGTTTTATCCTATCCTATATCTTCACCGCTTTTGCAGCAGGCTGGATTGCGGAAAAGATGCCTTCCAAAAAAGGGTTTATCGTCGCCGCCCTTGTCGCGACAGCCGTCAATTATGTGTTCGGCACCAATTGGATGTACGCCGCTTATAAACTATGGTTTGCCGCGCCGGAAGGCTTCACTTACGGGATGGCATGGGCTTGGATGATGGTGCCTCTTCCAAAAGACGTGTTGCTCGCTGTTTTCGCCGGCCTATTCGGCTTCCGCATGCAACCCATCATCAAGAAATATTTGCCTTAACAGGAAAAGCCAGTTGCCGGGTCCGGCAACTGGCTTATTTTTGTACATTTGGTTCGCCGACGCGCAGCTTGTAGTTCTGTTCGATAATCCGGATCAATGCCGCTAAGCTGGCATTGACCGGCGTTTCGATGCCGTGTTTTTTCCCCAATTTCACAATGCCGCCGTTGATGGCCTCGATTTCGGTCTGGCGTTTCTTCAGGATATCCATGAGCATCGAGGACTTATTGCTGCCGATATCCTGGCGGCCCATTCTCAGGCATTCTTCGATGACCGCTTCTGCGTCCGCATCCACGCCTTCCGCACGGGCGACGAGCACCGCTTCTTCTGTGACCGTGCGCAGCAAGCCTTCCCCTTCCTGCGTATTGATGATGTCCCCGTTTTTCAGGCGGGTCAGGGCTGTGATGGAGTTATATGCCGCATTGACGAATAGCTTATTCCAAATGACCGCATGGACGTCGGGCGACACTGCCGTCTTCATGCCCGCTTTATTGAGTTTTTCAGCGAAAGCTTCCAGTGTTTTGCCCGCCCTCCCTTCTTCGATACCGCCCAAGTAGTTCGTGCCCCAGCCCCTATGGAGAATCGTGCCATCGTGTTCAACGCTCGCCCCGTGCCCGAGTGTTCCGGAGATGACAGTATTTTTCGGAAACAGCTGCTGGATGGTCTCGGCGTTGCCGATGCCATTTTGCATCGTGACGATAATCGTATCCTCAGCGAGTTTACCGCGCAGCTTTCCGAGCACCGCTTCATTCGCTTGCGCTTTCAATAGGACGAGCAGGACATCCACTTGCTCATCGGCCTTCACATCCTGTACGACTTCCAGTTCGATTTGCGTAACTGAATTGTCCTTTTCGACGATCCGCAAACCTTGCTTATTGATCGTTTCGACATGGCTATTCAAGCGGTTGTATAAACGTACTTCTTCCCCGCTCGCCTTCAATTTGCCTCCAGTCAAACACGCCATCGCTCCTGCCCCGGCAATTAAAATCTTCATTCCGCTCCTCCTCCATCCATTGTCTGGTTTCTTACTTCACTATACCAAAAAAGGCCTTCTGCTTGGCAGAAGGCCTTTTGTCAGTTTGTTGCTTTCTCGTCGCGCTTAGCTTTATCGTTTTTTCCGACTTTGCGGATATCCGCCAAGATCAAGGCACCGATCAACAGTAAGCCAAGATAGCCGACGGCCGGGTACAGATAATTGACCAAAGCCGTGAAGCCGACGAAGCTGAGCGCAAAAGCGATCAACCGGCGATGATGACGAAAATCCGGAACTTCTTCGTGCCGATTTCCGTGAACCGTGCAGAGAACGATAGCAGCATGCTGACAGCCGTATTATAGATCATCGCGAAGATGACAACCGCCATGATGATGCCAAGAATCGGCGAGATATCATCCCCGATGGCAAGCATCGGCAAATCCGCTCCACCGACGACATCCACTTTTGCGAATATCGCGACATAGCTGAGCAAGATCAAGACGCCGAAGCCAACACCACGATCAATCCGCCGCGGGCAGCCACTTTCTCGTCTTTTTCGGCACCGCCCATGACGAGCGACATCGACGCCCGAGTGCGATGGCGAGCGACACATAGTTAATGGCGATAATAGCCAGTTCGGTGTAGCGGATAACTGTTCTTTAGCTACGGGGTCGAGCGCGCTGAAACTGCTGTCCATCGTGATTACGCTGTAGATGGCGATTCCCACCACCATCAAAATCAGGAACGGCGTAATGCTGGAAATGACCGTGATGACTTTCTTGACATTCATCATGATGGTCACGATGACCAGCACAATCATGATGCTGCGCCCGAATGCAGGGGCCAGGCCGAATTGTTGGGAAAAGATCGATCCTGCGCCGGCAATCATGACGACTAAGATACCGAATAAGGTCAAAATCAATGTATAGTCGATCACTTTCCCAAGCCATTTTCCGCTGATGCGATAAACCACTTCTTCATGTGAAGTCGTTTGCATCCGGCTTCCAAGGCGCGTCAAAATCATCCCGATATAGCCGAATAATGCGGTAGCGATCAAGACGCCGCCTAAGCCCCAATAACCAAAACTTGTAAAATATTGTAAAATTTCTTGCCCCGAGGCAAAGCCAGCACCAACAACGATTCCGATGAAGGCACTGGCTATTTTCAAGCTTCTTTTCATAAAACCCTCTCCCTTTTCATGATGGTGTCCGATCTCGGTATTCGATAAAAATTATTTTTATGCCGATAATTTTTCATACCCCTAATCCGGTGTGAATCAAACAAATTCTTGCTTTTCCACTTCTTTTCGCTTATTCTTCCTTATTAGTAATAGAACGCGAAAGGCGGGGAGACGGGTGGATTTGGCGGAGTTCGAGCAAGCAATTGAAAACTTCATCGGGCATGCTGGATTTTGGGCGCCTTTACTATTCGTTTTGCTTCATTTGATCCGGCCGCTCCTGTTCCTTCCGGTCATCGCCGTATGCATCGCCGGCGGATATCTTTTCGGTTTTTTCCAAGGCGCCCTGCTGTCCTTCATCGGATTGACTTTGATGAGCTATGTTTCCTATATGCTGATCAATGAGTTCCCGCGTTTCCGCGCCAAGCTCGCTGCCTTGAAGGACAAGTGGTTTCCGGACCGCAACCTGAGCGTCTCGCAAGTGATGATCTTGCGGGTGATGCCCTTTGTCCATTTTCACTTGCTGTCGTTCTATTTGATGGAAATGACCAACACACGCCGCGAATACATGTACTATTCCGCATTGGGCTTGATTGCGCCCGCTATTTTATATACTGCGTTCGGCAAAGCCATCTCGGAATTCCCCTGGTATGCGACACTGAGCATGTTCCTGCTGCTCGCCGCGATTTTCAGCTTTATCGATAAATGGCATAGCCGCAAGCAGAAATTGGATAAGACCTGACAAGCGCAGACGGCTTTCCGTTTGCGCTTGTGTTATTGAGGTATAGTAAAAGAACAGATAGAGATGAGAGGACGAAACCAATGCCTATATTCACCAGAAACGACATCAGCCTGTATTATGAAGACATCGGAAGCGGCCGGCCACTGCTGCTGTTCCATGGACTGACCAGCAGCTCCGCCATGTTCTACCGCGAGATTGGCTTTTTCCGCACAAAGCGCCGCATTATCGCCCTGGACTCCAGGGGCCATGGCCATTCGGCAAAACCCGATTCCTATACGCTTGATGACCATATTGAAGATGCCGCTGCCCTATTGGACCATTTGGGGCTGGAATCAGTTGATGTGATTGGTATATCCATGGGGAGTTATATCGCGCAAGGGCTAGCCGCAAGACGCCCTGACCGCGTTCGCAAATTACTTTTGGTCGCTACCAAATCATACGGCGAGCAATCGTCCATGGCCGAATTGTTCGAACGCCGTGCAGAAGAATTCAACGGCTTATCCATCCAAGACAAATTGGATAAAGCGCAAGCTTATATGTTCCATCGCTTGACAGCCGTCAAGAAATGGCAGGCAAAAACGGCGCAAAACAGCCCCCAATTGAGCTTGGAACAGCAAGGCATCGCGTCAAATGCCCTGGAGCGCTTCGACTTGCGCCCGGAGCTCGCCAAGATCTCTGCAGAAACCTTGGCCATCAGCGGCCGTTACGATGAATTGAACCCGCCTGATAGAGGCCGGGAGACCGCTCAGTCCATCCCGCACGCCAGCTTCATGGAATTCAAGCGTTCTGGCCATGCCCGAACGTGGAACAGCCCCGCCTGTTCCTCGGCATCGCCGAAAACTTTCTCGATGATTGAGCTTCATTATAATAGATAATAAAATAAAGAAAGCACGGCGCATTTTGCGCCGTGCTTTTATTGTGCCGTATAGCCGCCATCAAGGACCGCTGCCTGGCCGGTGATGCCTCGGGCTTTATCGCTCGCGAGGAACATCGTGTAATCGGAGATTTCCTGCACCGACAACAAGCGTTTCTGCGGAACCAACGGATAGATGACTTCTTCCAGGACTTTTTCCAGCGAGACATTACGGGTTTTCGCCAGATCGCCTAGCTGATTGCGCACGAGCGGTGTATCGACGTATCCCGGGCACATCGCATTGACAGTGATGCCATGCTCTGCGCCTTCTAATGCCGCGACTTTCGTCAAGCCGATGACGCCGTGCTTGGCGCTGTTATAAGCGGCTTTGCCTGCAAATCCGACTAGCCCGTTGATCGACGCCATATTGATGATGCGCCCCGATCCTTGCTCCTTCATGATCGGAAACGCGTGCTTGGTCGCTACGAACGGTGCCACGAGCATGATCTTGACCAGCAATTCATATTTCTCGGTCGGGAATTCTTCGATTGGCGAGACGTGTTGCATTCCTGCATTATTGATCAGCACATCGAGAGAACCGAACGTTTCCACAGTTTTATCGATGGCTGCTTTGATTTCCTCTTCGCTCGTGACATCACATTTGATGCCAATGCAATCAAATCCCTGCCCTTTCAACTCATCCGCTGCTTGTTGCACCGCTTCCTCGTTAATATCGGTCAGCACGATCTTTGCGCCGTCTTTGGCAAAGTCCACGCTGATTTCATAGCCGATGCCGCTTGCGGCGCCGGTGATCAATACCACTTTGTTATCTACCATGATAAAGTCCCTCCAAGTGAAAAATTAAATGCCTAGCCCGAAGCTGAACAGCACGATCGCGATCGCCAATCCGATCAATGGAACGATCACCGTCACTGCCCCCATGGCGCCGTATGCTGCTTTATGGGTCTCGCCGCAAATCCCTTGGATGGTCGTGACGACATAGCCGTTATGCGGCAATGAATCAAGCGCCCCCGAAGAAATCGCAATGGTCCGGTGAAGGGCTTCTGTATTGACGCCCATGTCAATGTAATGAGGCGCAATCAATGGCAGTGCGATGACCTGCCCGCCGGAAGCGGACCCTGTAAGGCCGGCGATGACACTGACCGCTACCGCGCCCCCGATGAGCGGGCTTCCCGGAATGCTTGTCATGGCATCGACTGCCACCTGGAAAGCCGGCACTGCTTTTGCCACGCCGCCGAAACCGACGACTGCTGCCGTGTTTCCGATGGCGATCAAAGCGCCGATCGTTCCATCCGTGAGCGCTTTTCCGAGGTTCGTGAAATATTTCATATTCAATAGGTAAGTTGTGATGACACCGCCAAGCAATGCCAGGATCAAGGCAGAAGTGCCGAGCGAATCATGGAAAATGAACGATACCGCCAAAACGACCAATAATGGAATCAAGCCCGTGACCGGGTGCGGCAATGCTCTGTCCGTCATTTGCGGATCCGATGCCCGTGATTCAAAACGTTCGCCTTTATTCACGGCTTTGTTGATCATGCGCTTCAGCCACCAATAGCCGAATAGTGCCATGAAGACCGCCACGATGATGCTGACTTCCCAGCCCGCATATGGGCTCGTGTTCAAATACTCGATCGGGATCCAGTTCTGGATCTCCGGAGATCCGGCAGAAGTCATCGTGAATGTTACAGAACCAAGCGCTAAAGCTGCAGGAATGAACCGGCGTGGCAAATCCGCTTGCTTGAACAAACTGAGTGCCATCGGGTACACCGAAAACGCCACGACAAACAAGCTGACCCCGCCGTAAGTCAATACGGCACAGGCAATGACGATCGCCAAGACCGCTTTTGACAAGCCAAATTTCCCGACCAGCCATTTGGAGACGCTGTCTGCCGCTCCTGTATCTTCCATGACTTTACCGAAGATGGCCCCGAGCAAGAACATCGGGAACCACGAAGTGATGAACCCGGAGAAGCCGCCCATATAGTTCGATAATAAATTGGCTTCCCCTTCCCCTACCAATTGCGGAAACAGCGGCAAACCACTGAGAACCGCGACGAACAGTGCCGACAATGGGCCTGCGATCAATAAGTTGACGCCCTTCATTGTCAATACGATCAACAGGATAAGCCCACCGATCATTCCGATCATACTTAACATGATAAATCCCCTTTTAAATGTGTTACGATTTTTCGAACAAATTGGAAACGCTTACTTTTCTCTCCGAAAATCGTGATGAATTATCTAAATATTTAGTCCCGAAACCTTTTAATACTATACAACGAAGAAATTGATAGGTAAAATGAATATTTATAATAGCTTTCATAGATATTAGTTATAGATAAGGAGTATTTAATTGGACATCCGACAACTCAGCTATTTTATTGAAGTAGCCAAGCACCAAAGCTTCACAAAAGCCGCACAAGCCTTACATGTCACCCAGCCGACACTCAGCAAGATGGTCAAGAACCTGGAACAGGAAATGGACGTCTCTCTATTCGACCGCTCCTCGCGGAAAGTACGGTTGACCGATGCAGGGGAAGTCGTCTATATCCAGGCGCAAAAAATCGTCAACAGCCTCGAAGACCTCTCCTCTTCGCTGTATGATGTCATGAATTTAAATAAAGGCAAGATCAAAATCGGCCTGCCGCCGGTCATCAGCACCTTGTTTTTCCCGACGATCATCGCGGAATTCCAATCCCGCTATCCCGATGTGACCGTCATCCTGGTCGAAGATGGCGCCAAGAAAGTGGAGGAAAAAGTGGCCGACGGCGATGTAGATCTGGGATTTGTCATGTTGCCTGTCGATGCCGAACGTTTCGATGTGGTTCCGTTCGTCGACCAAGAGATCAAGCTCCTCGTCCATGAAGACCATCCGCTCGCCGATCGGGAGACAAGGGACCTGATCGATTTCAAAAACGACCCGTTTCTTTTGCTCAGCAAGGAATTCACGCTCAATGGGCGGACCGTCGAATTCTGCCGCAGTGAAGGGTTCGAGCCGAAAATCGCCTATGAAAGCTCCCAATGGGATTTCATCGTCGGCATGGTCGAGAAAAACCTGGGCGTCACGTTGATGCCAAAGCTCATCTGTGACCGCGTCCAGGACGGCCCGTTCAAAACCGTCTCCTTGACACAGACCTTTCCGTGGCGGCTCGGCATCATCATGGCTAAAAACCGTTACGTGCCTTATGTCTCCCGCGAATTCATCACACTCGTCAACCAGCTGCCAAAAGTTTGATTCATACAAAAAGAAGCTGCCCAATTCCGGGCAGCTTCTTTTGTTTACGGTTATTTCCGGTCGACGAGTGTCTGGATCATGCTTTTCAGTTCACCGACTTCTTTCCTCAAATCTTCAATTTCCGAAGTGTCTTCTTTGATTCCTTCGAGTTCAGCCGCTTCCTTATCGATTTCATCCGAAATCTTCTGCGCGTTATTGACGATTTCCCCGACGATCAAGTTGATCATCAGAAAAGTCGAGATGACGATAAAGGAGATGAAATACAGCCAAGACCATGGCTCCGCCGCAAAGACCGGGCGAAAAATCCCGCTCGCCCAAGACTCCAAAGTGAAAATCTGGAACAGCGAGATGAGCGAAAGCCCAAGGTCGCCAAAATACTCCGGTTCAATATCTGCATAAAAAAAGGTGCCGATGACCGCGTAGACGTAAAAGATGATCGACATGAGCAAGATGACGCTCGTGATGGTCGGAATGGCCATGAATAAAGCCGTTACGACGCGGCGCAGCGACGGAATGGTCGATACGGTCCGCAATACCCGCAGCACACGGAAAATCCGCAACACGCTGATGAATGGAGAGTTATAGAGGATAAGGCTCCCGACGACGATGATGAAATCGAAATTATTCCATGCGTTGCCGAAGAATTTTGCCCGGTAAACGAACAGCTTGGCGAGGATCTCCAAAGCGAAAAAGGCCAGAATGATGATGTCCAAAGCCAACAGCCATGAACCGTAGTTCTCCGCAATCTCCGGATAGGTCTCCAAGCCGACCAACAGTGCATTGATTAAAATCAGAACAGTGATAAATGTATTGAACCGCGCACTCTCCACGATCCGCTTCAGTGATTCCTTCATAGGGCGATAGACGACTCCTTAAATAATCTGATGTAACCATAAAAAAGTTCCCTCCAATTATATCATGCAGCTATGCGGAAGTAGTCTCTGAGTGGGACGCTGCTTTGGGTATTGTTGCGAAAATGTGACGGTTCCACCTCTTCTCGGGACTTTTCAATGAGAAGGGCTTCAAAATCATACAAAAAAAAAGCGCCTCCGAAGAGACGCTTTCTTATTCTTGCATAAGCGAGGCATAAACGATCAAGCGTTCTTCCCTCGTGCCCCGGTCATAATCGTAAGTCCCCGAGCAGGTAATCAGTACCAGTTGGGGCGATGAATGATAACCGAAGACCGACTCGATATCCGCCAAATCGAGCGGCACCGACTCCATCGTATGGACCTTGAACCGCAGTTCGCGATCCTCGCCTGAGACAAGAATTTCAGCTCCCGGCTCGAGCTCCGTCAAGTCCCAAAACACAGCCGGCCCGTCCAGATCATCGACATGTCCCGCTATGACCGAGCGGCCTCTTTGGCCGGGCCGGTAACCCGGCGAAAACCAGCTCAGTTCCTCGCCGTTATCCGGCACCGCCATTTCCCCCGTGTCGGTCACGCCAAGATGCAGAATCTCCGCTTCCACCCCAATGGATGGAATCGATAGCTTTTCTGGCGAGATGCCGGGCTGGTTCAACTCATTGATCGGGTTGGCCGCTCGCTCCGACTTTGCCGCCGGTTTCTCTTTCTCGGCGCCTTTTGCCTTCTCTGCTTTTGTCGGTTGTTCTGACATGGCCGGTTCTGCCTTAACCGCAAAGCCGGCTTCCTCACTGCGCAAGCTCACTTCATCTTGCGGGGCAGCCGTACATCCCGCAAGAAACACTAGAGCGAGGGGCAATGCGAATTTATTGAAATCGTTTTCTCCACACAAACCCGCTAGCAGCTACCAAGACCAACGCGCCGCCGATCAACAACCACATGGACTGGGATTGTTCAGGCGTACCAAGCCCAGTTGTCGGCATTCCATCCGGTGATGCAGCTGCTTCGTAATCGACAAGAGCGATCACTTCAAGTGAATCGACTGTGTTGACTGCAAAGACCGAGTAGACAGTATCTGCAGCAAGTTCAGTTCCTTCGAGCGGCAAAACTTGCGTGCCATCCGGCAAGCGGATTTCCAAGTCGTACGTGTCAGGAGCTACTTCTGCATAATCTGTGATTCCCAGGAACTCTGCTCCGCTGAACAACGCATCTCCGCCGATGATCCCGACATCAACCGCCGGTGCATCCGGAGACAAATGGCCGACACGGATTTTCGCTTGGCCTTCCGTTACTTCCATGGAGTCTTCAGCTACTACAAATTCGATGGATTCCAAGAGGTTTGCGGCAGCAACTGTGTAAGCTTTTCCAGCTTCCACTTCCAGGTCAGCCTGCAAGACGCCTTCCCCTGCTGCATACTCCGTACCTGCAGCAAACACTTCTACATCATGTGTGCCCGCCGGGACTTCCAGGTAACCGGAATCCGTCTTGAACGGTACTTCTTCGAGCGTTAAATCACCGTTGACATATACATCTACCGCAGGGGCATCAGGTGAAGCGTGCAACACCCGTACTTTTGCCATATCGCCGTGTTCATCCGCCATGACCAAAGAGCCGAGAAGGGAAAACAGCACCAGCATTGCGACAAGAGAGACAGATAGTTTCTTCATGTGTCCAACCTCTTTCCATATAGTTTTTGTATAACTTTTGTACACCTCATTTATACACCCTCCACATATAAATTTCAACAGATATCTAACTATTCTGATAAATTTGAGTGATTTGTCACAGAAAGTGATACAAACTTACATGAAACGAAAAAAGTTGCCAGGGATCATCCCCGGCAACTCTTCTTCATCTATTCATTTATCTGCGTTCAGGTCAATCAAACTTTCCACAACCGTTTCACCCAGCGCTTGTGTGGCCAAACGGTCAGCTTCGGCATTTTCTTTTCTCGGGACGAATTCGTATTCGGGGTGAATGCCGATTTTCTCCAGACGCTGGTCGATACGGTCTGCCCACCGCGCCAGGCTTTCTTCCGGCACGGCCCATTCACCGCTCATCTGGTTGACCAGCGTCCTCGAATCGCCGATAAAGCGGACAGGGAGATGATGGACACCCAGCAATTCGATTTCCTGCACAGCCATCGACAGCGCCGCGTACTCGGCCTCGTTATTCGAATCGATTTCATCGATGACGGCGTTTTTCCGCAGGCGATAGTCCTTGCCATTTTGCTTGAAATAAATTGCGCAGCCGAGCCCTGCCCGTTTCGAATGGCGGTCAAAGCCCCCATCGTAATAGGCGATGACGTCATGCGGCTCCGTCTCGACTTCCTTGACATAGTTATTCAGTTCCTTGATGCTCCAGTTGCTGTTATGCCGGTCGGCGAATTGAAGGCGTTTGGTCCGCCCTGTGCGTTCCAGATCCTGCGCCACCATCAGCGCTTCGTTCGCTTCGAGCTCTTCGGAAAGAAATTGCACAACTTTGTTTTTCGGTGATTTATACGTCCAGTCAATCCGTACTTTCATTCAGCCACCGCCTTTTCCTATCGTTAGGGCTGCCGTCTACAGCCCTTTGTCTTCAAAACGTTTAAGGTCATCTTTATGCCCCATCGCAATCAAGATATCGCCTTCCTTGACCGAGTCTTCGAGCAATGGCGCAATATTGACATCTTCGCCGTGCTTGATCGCCAAGATCATGCAACCGTAATCTTTCCGGATATTCAATGACCCGAGCGTTTTGCCGATTACTTTATCGGACGCTGCCAGTTCGATGATGCTGTAGTTATCCGACAGATTGATATAATCGACGACTTTCTCGGAATCGATGTGATGCGCCGTCCGGACGCCCATTTCATATTCCGGCTGGATGACACGGTCAGCCCCGATGCGTTCCAGGATCTTTTGATGCTGCTGATCGCGCGCTTTAACCCAAACCTTCGGGACGCCCAATTCCTTCAACATCAGCGTGCATAAAACACTCGCCTGCAAATCATCACCGATTGCGACGATAGCGTACTCGAAATTTCGGACGCCGAGCGATTTCAAACTGCCTTCATCCGTCGCATCGGCTGTCGCGGTGTGGCTCGCATAATCGGACATCGTGCTGACCGTTTCCGGATTGGAATCGATCGCCATGATATCGTGCCCCATTCCATAAAGCTCTTTGCAGACACTGCTTCCGAAGCGCCCAAGCCCGATGATCACTATTTGTTTTTTCACATCTGTCCCTACTTTCCATTGCATGATTCGAACGATTTACCGTTATCAAAATAGTACGCTACTCTTCGGCATTTTGTCGAAGATTTCATCCCGTGCGCCCTATCCCGCCTGCTGGAGCCAATTCATTTCCTTCTATAATTAAGCTATACAGCTGCCTTTCATCACTCTCCCAAACAAGCGAATGGCACAGACCTATGCTTTGTACTACAATAGAAGATAATACCCAATATACCCGATAGAGAAAGGTTGTTTAATCGATGAAACCCTTTGATTCCATTACAGACCTGATCGGCGATACGCCCGTCGTTAAATTGAACCGCCTCGTCCCTGAAGGCGCAGCGGAGGTCTATGTAAAACTCGAAATGTTCAACCCGACCAAAAGCGTCAAGGATCGGGCAGCTTATAATATGATCAAGCAAGCAGAAGAATCCGGTGCCTTGAAGGCGGGATCGACGATCATCGAACCGACCAGCGGCAATACCGGCATCGGCCTCGCGATGGTCGCCGCGGCTAAAGGCTACCGATCGATCCTGGTGCTGCCGGACAACGCTACACAGGAGCGCATCAATTTGCTGAAAGCGTTCGGTTCGGAAGTCGTTTTGACGCCAAGCGATGACAAGATGCCGGGCGCGATCCAAAAAGCGCTGGAATTGCGCGAAACGATTCCTGGAAGCTTCATCCCCCAACAATTCGAAAACCCGGCCAACCCGGACGCCCACCGTGGGACGACCGCGCTCGAGATCCTCGAGCAAATGGGCGGACAGCTCGATGCATTCGTCGCATCGGCAGGAACCGGCGGCACCATCACCGGTACCGGCGAGACTTTAAAAGAGCAGTTGCCGAATCTCCATATAACGGTCGTCGAACCGAAAGGATCCCCTGTCCTGTCAGGTGGCAAGCCAGGCAAGCACAAACTGGTCGGTACGAGCCCCGGGTTTGTGCCGGACACCTTGAATACGGCGATTTACGATGAAATCATGGCGATCGAAGATGAAAACGCCATTGATATGTTCCGGCGGGCCGCCCGGGAAGAAGGCGTTTTTGTCGGCCCTTCTGCAGGCGCAACCATCTATGCGGCAATCGAAATCGCGAAACGGCTCGGTGCCGGAAAGAAAGTGTTATGCATCGCGCCGGATACCGGCGAACGTTATTTGAGCATGAACCTATTTGAATAAATCCGGATTAAAAAGAGAGGCAGCCGCCTCTCTTTTTTTATTGGACCGAATTTTTCATCAACAATTATTGACAATTCCTATAAAACTACTATACTTTATTAAATGATATCCTATTGGAAAGGTAGGTTTTATAACCGGTGAATTATTTTGTTTATTGAAATTCAGCACATCAACAAAATTTACAGCGATAAAGACGGCAATGCCAATACCGTCTTGAAAGATATAAACCTTGAAATCCCGAAAGGCCAATTCGTCTCGATTCTCGGCCCTTCGGGGTGCGGCAAGTCGACTTTATTGTCGATGATTGCCGGTCTCACGTCCGCTTCGTCCGGCGGGATCACTGTCGATGGAAAGAACGTCCAAAAGCCCGGTAAAGACCGCGGCATGGTCTTTCAGGAAGCGGCCCTATTCCCCTGGATGACCGTTACGGAGAATGTCGTTTTCCCGCTTCGCAAGGACATGGACAAAAAGCAAGCTTCAGAACGCGCACGCCATTTCCTCCAGATGGTCCAGCTCAGCAATTACGCTGGCCATTATCCGCATGAACTGTCTGGCGGCATGCAGCAGCGCGTCTCGATTGCGCGTTCGCTGGCGATGGACCCGGCCGTGCTCTTGATGGATGAACCGTTCGGCGCGCTCGATGAACAGACACGCAGCCGGCTGCACGGGCAGCTGGAGAAAATTTGGATCGATACACAAAAAACGATCGTCTTCGTCACGCACAGCATTTCAGAATCGATCAAGCTATCGGACCGCATCGTGGTCATGGGCACGCGGCCCGGTACCGTCATCGCCGACATCGACGTCGATATTCCGCGCCCCCGCGATGAACACAAGCAGCAAGTCGCTGCACTCGAAGAACGTATCATGGGGCTGTTGAAAGGCGAAATCGACAAAGTCATAAACGAGGAGCTTGCCTATGAAGCCCGCAGTTAAGCGCCTCTTGTTTTTCACTGGACTGATCCTATTCTGGGGCCTCGGTTCCCATTTCGAATTATGGCATGAAACAATCCTGCCTTCCCCGTTCAGCGTATGGGATGCGCTGGTCGCTGGGTTCGCCGACCTGACACTGGTTTATGATTTGGTCGCGAGTTTCCGCCGGCTCTTGATCGGACTTGCCGTTTCCTTATTGATCGGCACGGCACTTGGCATTCTGCTGGCACGTTCGAAAACAGCCGATGACACGATTGGCTCAATGGTGCTCGCCTTGCAAAGCGTTCCGAGCATCATCTGGCTACCGCTTGCGATGATGTGGTTTGGCCTCGGCGAAGGCGCCATCATATTCGTCGTCATCCTCGGCGGCACATTCGTCATGACGCTCAATGTCCGAACAGGGATCAAAAATGTCAATCCGCTCTACATCAAGGCCGCCCGCACGATGGGATCGAATGGCATCGACCTGTTCTGGAAAGTCATCATCCCTGCATCAGTGCCTTACCTGGTAACTGGCGCACGGCTAGCTTGGGCATTCGCCTGGCGCGCGCTGATGGCCGGAGAGCTTCTCAGTGCCGGGCCTGGGCTTGGCTACACATTGCGCTACGCTTCCGATTTCGGCAATATGGCACTCGTCATCGGCGTCATGATCATCATCGGTGTTGTCGGCGCAGTGGTCGACCAATTGATTTTCCAACGCATCGAAAAAAACGTCCTGAAACGCTGGGGACTGGAATCCTAAAACAAAAACCATTCGAGGAGGAGTTATTATATGAAAAAATCTGGGATTTTATTAACGACACTTGCGGCTGCAGGCATCCTGTCAGCTTGCGGAGCATCAGGTGCCGCAACAGGCGATTCCGAAGAAACCATCGTACTCGGCTATTTCCCGAACCTTGACCACGCCACGGCAATGGTCGCAAAAGACCAGCAATTCTATGAAAGTAATTTGCCTGAAGGCACCAATGTCGAATACGTCACATTCGCTGACGGCTCCGACTTCATGACGGCCCTGAAAACCGGCGATATCGACGGCGGGCTAGTCGGTCCCGGGCCTGCAATGAACAACTACACGAATGGCGCGGATGTACGCATGATTGCCGGCGGCGCAAGCGGCGGAACGGTCGTCATGGCGCGTGACGGCAGCGGCATCGAATCTATCGAGGACATCCCCGGCAGCACGTTCATCACACCGCGTGTCGGCTGCACACATGATGTCCAGTTCGAAACGTATATGAAAGAAAACGGCATCACTTCCAACCGCATCGGTGGGGAAATGATCCACCAGACCGGCAAGCCGGCACAATACGAGGCCATGTTCGAAACCGGCAAGATCGACGTTGCGGTCGCCCCTGAACCTTGGGCATCCGTCCTTGCGCAAAATACCGGCGCCAAAGTGATCATCGAACCGGATGAGATTTCCTTCGGCACTTCACTTCCGGCATCTGTCCTCGTGACTTCCAGCGAATTGATCGAGTCAGATCCTGAAACTGTCCAGGCCATTGTCGATGCACACGAAGAAGCTACTGCCTTTATTGAAGAAAATCCTGAAGAATCCAAGGAAATCGTCATTTCCACCATCGACGACATTACCGGACAGGAGCTTGAAAAATCTGTGATCGACGGTGCTTGGGACAATATGTTCTTCAGCACGGACATCGACGGCGAGGAAATCCAGGCCTTCGGCGATTCGTCATTCGACTTGAAATTCCTGAAAGAAAAACCCGACTTCAGCGAATTGACCGATACGCAATTTTTGAACTAGATGAATGTACGGACGAAACCCCTCACCAAAGAATTGGTGAGGGGTTTCGTCATGTGCGTTGGGCTTTTTCGAGCCGGGCAACGGCGCGCCAAGCATGATAGATGAGGCGGTCGAACCACAATAAAGCATCGACTTTTTTCAGGACCGTTGCAAGCTCTGCTTCATTTTTGGCAGCACGGACATAATATTCATTGCGCCGCGCTTTCCGCTCGGCGGCCATTTCACCGGAAGCGGCACCGAACTCCTGGGCAAGTTCGGGCAATTGTTCGTCTTCGGCCATTTCCGCCTGCGCTTTATCGAGCAGCGGCAGCCATCTGCCGGTAAATCCTGGATGGACCTGGTAAGCTTCCCGCCCGATCGGTTCTTCGATTACCTGCAGCAGGCGGTCGACATGGTCGAGTGTGTGCAGGATCTGCACATGACGCTGGAAAGCTTCCTGGGGCATGGATTGGATTTGGTCGAGGAACGTGCGAATTTCCATCGCTGCCCCGTGCAAGGTATCCACTTTGCGCCGGTCCACCGTCCCGTCCTGCAATACCATCCGCATGAGCTGCATCAATTCCGATAACACCAATTGAATCGCCTGGTGTACGGCTTCGAGCGCAACTTCCGGAAGCTTGGCAACTTGTGGGCTAAGATGCCGGACGAACGGATTGCCTTTTTCGGGAACTATTTTTTCGATAAAACGGATAAACGGGCGAAGCAGCACCGCAAAGACCAAAACACCGAGCACATTGAACTAAGTATGGTAAATGGCGATGCCGAATGCAGCATCGAATTCATCAAGCAGGAATTCGGTGATCGCGGCGGTCGCATGCAATAATTGAGGCGTTAAGATCAGCGCCAATATGGCGGTCCCGATATTGAACAGCACATGCGTCAAACCCGCACGCTTCGCCGCTGTCCCCGCGCCGATCGCGGCAAGGATGGCAGTGAGCGTCGTGCCGATATTCTGGCCGATGACGAGATACGCTGCCTGTTCGAATTCAATGACCCCTGAAAACAAAGCCGTCAGTGTAGTCGCGACAGCAGCACTCGAAGATTGCATGATGATGGTCATCACGGTACCGATCAACACGAGCAGGAAAATATTCGTCAGCCCGGCAAACGACACAGCCTGCTGCAACTCCACCATCCCTTCCTGCAAGACACCGATGCCAAGAAACAACAACCCGAATCCTGCGATAACCGAACCATAAGTCGCGTTTCGCTCGGCCAGGAAGGTTTTCAATAACACCCCGAATCCGACAATCGGGAGCGCCCAGCCTTGCAGGTCCACCTTGAAGCCGAGCAGCGAAACCAGCCAACCAGTACTTGTGCTTCCGATATTCGCCCCCATGATGATGCCGACCGATTGCGCGAAGCTGAGCAGGCCGGCACTGACGAAACCGATGGTCAAAAGCGTGACGGCGGTGGACGATTGGATGACGGCCGTGATGAAAGCGCCTGAAAAAATAGCGCGTCCGGTGCCGCCCGCAAAGCGATTCATCCATTCTTTGATGAATCCGCCAGCCAGCTCTTTCAAGGCACCTGTCATCATTTGCATCCCCAGCACAAATAATCCGATCCCGCCTAAAATCGCCATAAACATCCCCATCAAGGCCGCCTCCTTTGTTTTACCGTGTAAATGAAAGCATAGGCTTTACCGAAAGTTAAACGGTCGTTTTCTTGATTTTACTGCACTTCTTATTTAAATCATAAAGAAAGAGCCTTCAGAAGAAGGCTCATGGTTTCTATTCCGCGTCATGGGAGAACTTGATTTCTTCGCCGCCCCTGTAATCAATTTCGAGTTCGAGATCCCTTACTTCAGCAGCATCGATCGACAATGCCTGGAGAACTTCGGTTTTCATGTCGTCGATGGAACGGCCCATCGTGATCGTGACTTGGCCGATCAACTGTTCCATCTCTTTCATTGCATTTGCCCCTTCGATTTCCGATCCGTCCCGGCGCTCGATTTCCGCTTCCCGTCCATCGCTTTCGAATTCATAGCTCGCTTCACCGCCATCTGTAAATTGCAGTTCGAGAGAGAATTCACCGACTTCCCCGGAATTTACCCCATTTCGCACATCGTGATCGATTTCCATTTCTTCGCCCGAATCGAATTTCACATCCAGTTCAAAATCCCGGACATCCGGCTGTTCCGCATTGACTGCTTCCAACACTTCACGTTTGATGTCTTCAAGTGGGCTTGACGTTGAAAACTGGACAGACTTGAAAAGCCGGCCAAATTCATCTTGAGCATCCTGGCCGGATAACCGGTCTCCTGAATCGCGTTCAATCAACGCTTTGTTGCGGTTATAGTCAAAATCCCATTCACGGCCATCGGTGAACTCCAGCTCCAAGTCGAATTCGCGGATCTCGCCGTTTGCTGCTGAAGGCGCTCCCTCGTCTTGCATTGCAGTTTCTGCGCTGTCCGCTGCTAACTCACCCTCTGTTGCGTTGCCGTTTCCATTCGCTGTATCCGCTTTCTGCTGCTCCGCATTCCCAGCATCTGCTGTGGCCGTTTCGCTCGTCTCTTGTCCTGTTCCGCAACCTGCCAGTAATATCACTGCAGCCATTCCTGCTGTCATCTTCTTCATCTTCAAACACCCTTTCTCGTTTTATGATAGTTCTAGCATATCCGTGCGGACTGAGTGCCTGCTGAGGAGAACATTAAAATTCCATGAGAATGAAAAAAGCGGAGGCATTTAAGCCTCCGCCCCTTATGAAATACTGGTTTCTTGATTGCGCCAAAACCAAATGACGACCGGGACCAACAACAACGACAGGATCCCGCCGGCAAGTGACAGCACCGCAAAACTGGTGCCGGCTACGACCATTCCCGACATCCCGCCGCCAGTCGCTCCGGCAAGGGCGATCAATACATCGACTGTCCCTTGCGTTTTCGCACGCGCTTTCGGTTTCGTCGAGTCGACGATCAATGTCGTGCCGCTGATCAAGCCGAAGTTCCAGCCGAGCCCAAGCAACGCCAGTGCGAGGATCAGCACAAATAGTGAATCCCCTGGAGCGAACGCTGCGACAAGCCCCGCTGACAGCAAGGTCAACCCTGCCGCGACGACTATCGCCACGCGCCCCGCTTTATCGACCAGCACACCCGTGACCAGCGAAGGGAGATACATCGCTGCGACATGGATGCCGATCACCATGCCGATTGCATTGAGGCTATGGCCATGATGGCCCATATGCACCGGCGTCATCGTCATGATCGCGACCATGACGATTTGGGTGATGATCATCACCGTAGCCCCGAGGAAGACACCGCGGCTATTGACCGCAGGGCCCGCCATCCGCTCTTCTCCGGATGCGGCTTGATCCCGTTTTTGCTGGTCGCTGATAAATCGCGACACCATGAGCGGATCCGGGCGCAATAGCACAAATAACACGATGCCCGCAAGTATGTAAGCAGCTCCCGCTAAAATGAAGGGGCCGGCAAGCGCAGGCACTCCGATCGATTCAGCGAAACTTCCCATGACACCGACGAGATTCGGCCCGGCAAATGCCCCGAACGTCGTGGCCACCAGCGCTACGCTGACGGCCGTGCCGCGTTGCTTTGCGCTTGCCAGGTCCGTTCCAGCATAACGCGCTTGTAGATTCGTCGCCGTTCCCGCACCATAAATGACAAGCGACAGGAACAACAGCCAGACATTGCCCGAGATCGCGGCAAACACGACGCCAATCGAACCGGCGCCTCCCGCTAGAAAACCGGCAGCCAATCCTGTCCTGCGCCCAAAGCGCTGCGACAGGCGCCCGACGATGAGCGCAGCCCCTGCAGATCCGAGCGTAAAGAGGAAAACCGGGAGCCCCGCGTAGCTTTCTGTGCCGAGCATATCCCGCGCGAGCAAAGCGCCGACCGTAATTCCTGCAGCCAGGCCCGCTCCCCCGAAAATTTGCGATAGCATGACAATCCATAAAGTGCGCTTATACAAGCCCTGCAATTTCTCCGGCGACTCGATATAGCTTTCAAGCGTTTCGCCGCCTGCTTGCGTTCTTTCATTAGCCATCGTTCGGCCTCCATTCAAAGTTATACAACAGCTTCATTATAGCTCGTTTCCTTTTGCATTGGAGGATGGAATTTCAGGCAAGAAAAAAAGAGCCTCCCATGGCTCCCTTTTCTTAAACAGCCTGTTCGCTGCTTTCTTCCACTTCGCGTCGCCATTTCCTCAGCGCCCGCCGTTTTCTGGAATCGCGGATCGCATACTCTTTCGCACGGCCGAGCAACCGGATGCGCTCTTGTTCATGTGCGGAATCGATTTGCCCGAGATGGGTTGCCAGAAAGAATTCCAGGAAGCGGATCGCTTCGACCCGTTCTCCGGTTGAAGTTGGATCCAGCCTATCTAAATTCAATTTCATGCGCCGCAAATCCGATTTCCCTGATTCATGGCACTTGGAAAAACGCTTGTAAAAAGCCATCATGTCCGAATATAAGATGCCGGCCTCTTTTCGAAGCTTGCTTCTGGTAATTGGCGTCACCACGGGCAATTCCCCCTTATTTTCATTTCGTTTCAGTGTGTGGCCAGCATTTTGGCAGTTAATGATGTCTACCCTTTTTCGCGTGTCGCTACACCTGTTCCGAATGAAATTTGCCTGTGGCGTTTAACTCCGCTGTGGATGATGGTGCACATAAGCGGTAAAGACCTCTTTTGCCCGTTCGCGCAAATGGGCATACGCATTGTCCATCGATTGTTTGACCGTAATCTCCCCTCCTGCGACTGCATGCACTTCATTGAAAAAGCGCTCCAAGTCCCCGCGGCACTCCGGGTCGATCGTGCCCGACAATAAGATGACCGGCTTGCCGTGATCGGCGGCCGCTTGTGCGATGCCGAAAGCCGCTTTTCCGGATAAAGTCTGTCGGTCTGATTTTCCTTCACCCGTGAAAATCAAATCACTCGACGCCACGCTTTCCGAAAATCCAGAAGCTTTAAGAACCACGTCAATGCCTCGCTTCATGACAGCCGGGAAAAAAGCTAATAACGCGCCGCCAGCGCCCCCAGCTGCCCCCGCACCCGGAAAATCGCGCAAAGACACTCCCGTCTCTTTCTCGACAATATCGGCGTAATGGCTTAACTTCCGATCCAGCGCCTCCGCCATTTCATCGGTGGCGCCTTTTTGCGGCCCGAATACATGCGAAGCGCCTTTTGGGCCGACCAGCGGATTGTCGACATCGCTGGCGATGACAAAGCGGCAAGCCTGGATGCGCGGGTCAAAAGAGTCTGTATCTATCGCGCACAGTTCATCCAACGCCGCAGCCCCCGGCGGCAGCATCTCACCTGCAGCATCGAGAAACCGCATGCCGAGCGCGCGGAGCAAGCCTGTGCCCCCGTCATTCGTCGCGCTGCCCCCTAGCCCGATGATGAATTCCCGATACCCGGCGTCGAGCGCGTGGCGGATCAATTCCCCTGTTCCTTCCGTCGATGCCCGCTCCGGATTGCGCTCTGCTTCTGACAGCAAAGTCAATCCCGAAGCCTCTGCGATTTCAATCACGCACGTCTTGCCGTTTCCAAGCACTCCGAAACTGGCAGCGACCGGCTTTCCGAATGGGCCCGCGACCTGTTTTGTGACAATGTGGCCGTTTGTCGCTGCGACCAGAATCGCCATCGTGCCCTCACCGCCGTCAGCGGACGGCAATTGAATGACCTCGCTACCTGGAGCGGCATCCAGTATCCCTTCTGCCATTGCGCGGGCAGCTTCCCTAGCGGAAATGCTGCCTTTAAAAGAATCCGGCGCTACGATGATTTTCATCCAATTCCCCCTCAATAAAAATGCAATCGTTTAGAAACTAAGTATATATAGAATGTACAAGTTTCAAAAAGTTGCGGCAAGATGTTTAGCCTTGAGCGACATGTGGTAACTACTAAACAGAAGCGTATAGTGAGCTTCCCCTTCACCCCCCAAATTTTTTGAAGGCCCGATGCAGGCGACTGCACCGGGCCATTTCTTTTGCCGATCATCGGGAAATCCCCCGCACCGGAATGGGTGGCGGGGGATTTCTCTCTTTATATAATGCCTTGCCAGCGCAAGATCACTTCAGCGATCAGAGCTGACCCGATAAATGTCCCGAGAAAGACCGCGATGGCGACCAAAAAGCTCCGGAAACCCAGCTTGCGGAAGTCTGCCCAGTTCGATCCGACCGAGATGCCGGCATAGGCAAGGATCGGCGTGGCAAGCGCCAAGATGCCGATCTGGCTTGTCCAAGCAACGACATAATCCGAACCCGGGAACCACGGCAAGGAAATGATGATGGCGAGTATGCCGATATAGCCGACTGCCGGCATGCTGAATGGCAAAGCCTTCTCCAGCATCAAACCGACAAGGCTCACTGCAATCAGGACGAGCATTCCCGGAATCGCCTCCCATGGCAAGACTTCCATGCCGAACCAGTTGCCGATCAAGGCAGCGACGCCGAATATGGCCAATACCCACGTCCATTCGATTACGCTTTTAAGCATTCGGCCCGCCTCCTTTCGCAGCTTTCCGTTCCGATCTTCTCATCATGAGGCTGTACAATTTTTCCGCCAGCGGCAAGCCGATGAAGATACTGAAATACAATCCGGTGGATAGCGACAGCAAATTACTCGCACCCGCAAACGCGACGATCTGTTCTTCAAGTTCGGGATATGCGCCGATCAAGGACCCGCTCGCCGCAGCCATCATCGATCCGCTTCCGACACCGGATGCCATGGCGAACGACAGTGGATGAAGCGGCGTCGCGGTCGCGAGCAAGCCCGAAATCAACCCAAGAAAAACGGCCCCGAACACGGTGCCAAAAATATAGACCGCCATGACGCCCCGGCCTTCCGGTGAGGAAAAACCGAATTTATTGACAATCAGCCCGACGTTCGGCTCACGCGCAATCGAATGGGTCATGCCGATGCTTTCACGACGGAACCCAAGCAGCACCGCCAGCGGCAGCGCCAGGAAAATCGTCCCCAAATTGCCAAGTTCCTGCAATAGGAGCGCAGGGCCTGCTGCAATGATCGCTTCAATCTGCGGCCCGATCGTGACACCGATTTTGGCAATGAGCAAAGTCACCCCCAAAATGATGAGCGGTTCTGCATTTTTGGCGTTTTTCTCCGAAATGAGCGGCGTGAAATATAAGCCAAGCCCCAGAAAGAACGCATATAGCATCGGCAATAATAGGATGACCCCTGGCCCTACCGCAATGCTGAACTGGCCGATCGCTTCGGTAATGGCGACCAAAATGAATGCAATGGCATGCAAACGCCAATCCTTGATGACATTTTTCAATTCTACTTTCTCCATCTCTTTTCCTCGCTTTCTTCGGAACTGACAACGATTATTCATTTAAATCGCAATCCATAAACCTAGTCTACGCTATATAACGGACGATTCAATAGATTTTTAAAATTTTGTTCGCTTTTTATTCGGAAGAAAGCATGTCATTTACAGAAGTGACAGATTTTTCAATCTAAATAAAAAAGCAGAAGCCTCAGCTACTGCTTTTCATTCCGTCGGATCGTATAAAGTGACGCTTTCGATGTAGTTGATGTATTTCCTTAATTCTTTCGCCTGCTGCCGGGTGATTTCGCCGGCGTCGTACATATCGTAGATTTTGGCGCGCCCCATGTCCATGACATTGATGCGCAATTCCTCTTTCTGCATCTCATAGCGTTCATCATATAAGGTTTCGGGCTTTCTCAACCGGCTGATCATTTTCCTGTACTCGGTCAACACCGCTTCGACGACGTCTTTGCGTGAGGCCTTTTGATGATAGGCTTCCAAATTTCCGAGGGCCGCTTCAAGCGCCTTCAATTGGACTTCACGGCCGACTTGGTATTCGACGAGCCGGATTTCCTCGTCTTGCCAATTCTCCCCCCTGAACCTGCGCCATGCCCGGATTAATTTCCCCTGCAAATAAATCAGTGTGGAACGGGCGTTATGGGCGATCGCTTCCTCACGGCGGTTCAATGAATGCTCGAACGCCTTGTAGACCTCCCGCTCCATGCCTTCTGTTTTCTTCAGTTTCTCAATGAAACGGCGTTCGGCTTTCAATGCCCGCAGCCGCACTTCTTTCATGCGCCGCTGGTATTTTTTATTGGCTTCTTTCGCTTCCTCGCCTTCCGGCTGCACTTGCTGGAAACGCAACCGGTATTCATCCATCAATTCGTAGGCGGCCGTTTCATTCGCTTCGGTCAGTTCGGATTTGATGCGGGCGATCGAAGCGAGCAGTAGCCGGCGCCTCGCTTCTTCGAGATCGATTGAGGCATCTTCTTCGTCTCCTGCCAATTTGCCCTTGCTGAGCAGCGGCAAGCATGCGGTCGCAAGCAGCAATGTCAACAGGATGGTCCCGGCCGCGAGGAACAGCAGCAGTGATCGCTGCGGGAAGATGTAGCCGCCTTCGATGATCATCGGCAAGGACAGGATCCCGACCATCGTCACCGTTCCGCGCACCCCCGTCAGGCTGACGAATAATGTCAGCTTCAGGCTCGGCTTTGCGGCGTCTTCCATTTTCCCGAAGCGGTATTCATACTGGGAGAACAAATAAGCCCAGATAAAGCGGATGCCCAGCAGCATGGCGGTAATCGCCAATACATACGACAGCAGGACGCTTTCATCCATATTCGGGTTCTCCAACGCGCCGCCCATCGCTTCCGGGATATTGAGGCCGAGCAACAGGAAGATGATGCCGTTCAGAACGAAAGTGATGATCGTCCAGATGTTCTCCGTTAGCATTTGCTCTTCCGCCACGAGCGCTTCGGTGTCTTCCTGTACGAGCGAATGGACAATTCCCCCGACAACGACGGCGATGACGCCGGATGCACCCAATAATTCCTCCGCGACGACAAAGATGATGAAAGGCGTCATGATCTGCAAAAGCGAGTGGAACGTGACGTCGTTGATTCCTTGCTTGCGGAACAGTAAGCGGATGCCGACAAACAGCAAAGCGATCACGGCACCCAACAGCGCACCCGCCAAAAATTTATAGGAAAAATTAAAGATGGCGGAGTATAGCGAGAAGGTTCCGGTGACGACCGCAGCGACTGCATAATTGAATGCCACAAGCCCCGATGCGTCATTGATCAACGATTCTCCCCGCACCAGGCTCAACACATTGCCGGGGATGCGGACGCGCTGTGAGATGCCGTTCACTGCGACAGGATCCGTCGGCGACAGGATGGCAGAGAGTGCGAATGCTGCCGCAAGCGGAATGTCATCAATGAGCCAATGGATGAAATAACCGCCGATCAATGTCGTCAGCAACACCAGGATGACGGCGTTGCCGAAGATCGGCCCGCGCATGCGCCATAACTCCTCACGCGGAAAATGCCGCCCATCGTTGAACAGGAGCGGTGCGATGAACAACAGCAGAAACCATTCGGCTTCCAATTCAAATGTAAAATCCTCGAAGACCAGCACGATGATCGTCCCGAGCGCCACTTGGATAAGCGCTGCCGGCACTTGCGGCACATAGTGGCTTACTACATTGGAGACGAGGAGCGCAATCAGCAGGATCAGGATCGTCAGCAATAATTCCATCGATATTCCCCATTTATTCGTGATGATTTATGTATACCCCGAATATGTTTTCGGTTATCCAGTTCTTGTTCATTTTCTAATTAGAACACATACGTTTCGGGTAAACTAGAAGAAAGCACCGGCCACTTGGTCGAAGGGGGTATATAACTTGTCACGGCAATCCTACCGTAAAGAAAAAAACCAGCTCACTTATACACAGCAGCATCTGGCAAATGAGCGCACTTATCTCGCCTGGATCCGTACGGCCATCTCCATCGTTGGCGTCGGCTTCCTCGCGACGAGCCTGCATTTCACGATGGGTGCCGTACGCAACCCGTTTGTCGATTTGTTCACGGTCATCCTCGGCATTTTCGCATGTATTTTTGGCCTGGTCATCATTTTCACTGCCACCCGCACCTACCGGGAAAAACGCCAGCAAATCATCCAGGAAACATTCTATTCATCAAACCTGCGCATCAGCCTGATTTCCACGATGCTGTCGATCATGATTATCATGGTTATCATCTATTTCTTTATCATTATGTGAATTTTTTGCGCCTGTAGGTTATCCGTTTCTTGCCCCTTAGAAAAAGTAGGCTATTTCTCACATCAAAACCACAAAAAGCCTAGTGATTTCCTCCCTGCTATAGTATTCTAAAATCAATTAATCTGGCGAATACAAGCTGTCCTGCCCTGCTGTTCGGGGCGGGACAACCGAAAGGAATGGACTCATGGCGACTTTTCAAAAATGGTTTATTGTGTGCTTGCTTGCTGTTGGCGCTTTGGCTGCAAGCAGCGAACAGCCGTCCGCTGCTGAATCCAACCCGCATGAATTTACTGTGCGCACTATGCCGCTTGCAGTGATGCCTGAGCGAGTAGCGAGAAACCACCGGGTGAGTTTGTCGGCAATCGGAGATGTGCTCATCCACGAACCGCTTTACGAAGATGCCAGAACCGGCAGTGGGTATGATTTTGACGCCATGTTCGCGCCAATCCAGCCCTTCCTTGAATCCTCCGATATCACCGTCGCCAACTCCGAAAGCATAATCGGCGGCAGCGAAATCGGGGTATCGAGTTACCCTTCGTTCAATAGCCCATCCGAACTCGGCGATGCCATGAAGAATGCCGGGATCGATGTCGTTTCCATGGCAAACAACCATACCATGGATCGCGGCGTACAGGCAATCGAGAACGCCATTTCCCATTGGCGGGATATCGGCATGGTGTCAAGCGGCTCTCACCTGTCCGCACAACAACGCGCCGACATTCCGGTACTCGAACGCAACGGCATCACGTTGTCGTTTTTATCCTATACCTATGGCACCAATGGCATCCCGACGCCTGTCGGCCGGCCATATTTGGTCAACCGCATCGACCGGGAGTTGATCCGACAGGATTTGGCGCATGCGCGCAAGCATTCCGATGTATCGGTGTTGAGCCTCCATTTCGGCAATGAATATGAAATGATGCCGACACAAGAGCAAGCGGAACTTGCCCGTTTCGCCGCTGAAAACGGCGCAGACATCATTCTGGGCCATCACCCCCACGTCCTGCAGCCGCCTGCATGGATCGATACTGCAGATGGCCGCCGCAGTTTCGTCTTCTATTCGCTCGGCAATTTCCTGTCCGGGCAAAAAGGCGTCGAACGGCGGATCGGCGGCATCGTCCATCTGGAAATCGACAAGCTAGAAACTGCAGAAGGCTCCAGCATCGACATCACAAACCCCGCCTTCACCCCGACCTTCGTCCAGCACGACGGCTTTAGGGATTATGAAGTTCTATTATTGAAAGATATCAACGAGGAATGGAACGCCAATACGAAAGCCCACCTTGCCACTTGGATGCCGGAACTGGAATTCCGTGAATAGAGGAGTGAGTTGATGATGCAGGACTGGAAAGTGGAGGAACAAAAATTATACACGCCCGCTGCCGAAGCGCATGCCGTGCATATCCCGAAACAATACTATTTCGTTATCGACGGGCGCGGGAACATCGGATCCGAGGATTTCCATGAACGCCTTCGTCTGTTGACTGCCTTGTCAAAAGCGGTCCAGGAGATTCCGCAGCATGGCTATTGCCCCCCCGGCTTCACGGATTATTCCCTGTATCCGCCGGAAACACTCCATCACGCACACTGGCCGGACGGAGGCCCTGCAACATATTCGCTGATGATCCGCCAGCCCGATTTCATCGATAACGAAACCATCGATCTCGCCTTTAACCTGATCCATAGAGAACGGAAGTTCCCGCTGCTTCCCGAAGTGGCATTCGAAGAGGCCGAAGATGGGTTATCGGTTCAATTGCGCAGTTCTAAAAAGCACGAAGCGGCTGCGGAAGCATTCCGGAAGATCGATCATTTCTTGCTTTCGAATGCCTTGAAGCGGCGCAACTTCCAGCACCGCGAAATTTATCCAGGACAAGGCAGCACTTTGTTCTATCAAGTGGTGTACCGTGTTTTTGTCGAGGAAGCGGAATAACCGCCTGGCTCTAAGGCCATCAGCTAACAAAAGAAAAGCCGTCGGGAAAAGTGCCAAGGCACTTTTCCCGACGGCTTTTTCCGTTACATCGGATTTTTCTTATAGTTTTCGTCCCGCCGGAAATTCCCGACCACTTCCATCGTCTCGGTGATACTGACGAAGGCATTCGGGTCGATTTCCCGGATCAAGGGCCGGACAAATGCCAGCTCATAGCGGGTGATGACGCTATGCAGCACTTTCACCTTGGCGCCTGTATAAGCGCCTTCCCCGTCCGTAACTGTAATGCCCCGGTACAAATTCGACAATAGCTTTTTCTTCACTTCGTCGCCTTTGGCCGTCACCACCATCAAGCTGAGCTTGATATGACGCGTGTGGATGCGGTCGACGACGATGCCCGTAATGTAGATCGAGGCCATCGTGTACATCGCGAGCTCCCAATTGAAGATAAAGCCCGAGATGAAGACGACGCCGCTGTTCAAGGTGAATACCATGAAACCGAGCGGAATGTCGCGTTTCATGGTCAACAACAGGCCGATGACGTCAAAGCCGCCGGTCGAGCCGTAAAAGCGGATGATGATCCCGACTGCCGCGCCTGAAATGACGCCCCCGAATACCGATGACAATAATGCATCTTCGGTCACTTGGACGATCGGGATGTACAGCATGGCAATCGACGTGACAGCTACTGAAAAAATGCTGTTGGCGATGAATGTCTTGCCGAGCTTCATCCATCCGACGATCAGAATCGGCAAGTTCAGCAAAATCAGCCATATCCCCGAGTTGACCGGCGTCATCAAACCGAAGATCATGGCAACGCCCGTGACGCCCCCTGATAGAATTTCGTGTGGCAATAGAAACATATTAAAAGCGATCGCCATAACAATGGAAGCAATGAAAATTGCCCCGAGGCGGTAAAATTTCTCCATTTTGTATTCTCCGTTCATCTAATGGTAATGAGCGATGCCTGCATTCCGTTGAAGGCGATGAGGCAAGGCAGCGATTCACATTATAGGGGGAGGCATCATAGAAAAGCAAGTACTTCTGGCTGGATTTTCATTTTCTTATTATTCACGGAATATCCCTCGATTGCACGGCGTTTCAAAAGCTGCAATTGAATGCCGGAAACATTAAGACTAAAATAGAAGAAGACAGTGCATGGCGAGGAGAGATACTATGGATCCGTTAGACATCATCGACAATATGGATAAAATCATGCCGGCCTTCCAGCCGATCGTCAGTGCCGTCAAACACGACGTCATCGGCTATGAATTGCTCGGCCGCTACATAGAACAGGATGGCACCAAATCACTCGGCGATTTCTTCAACGACCCGGAAGTTCCGGACGAGTTCAAAACCGAAGTGGACCAAAGGCTGCTCGAGATGGCGTTGGATCAATTGCTGCTCGAAAATAAGGACTGCCTGTTGTTCATCAACCGCAACGCACGCCAGCTGATGGCAGGGGACGGTGAAGATTTCCTCAAGACCTTGCTCGAGTACCGGAAACGCGGGTTTCCGCTCGAACGCATTGTCCTTGAAATTACCGAACACGACTTCAACGATGATTTCGATACACTTAACCACTTGCTCTTGTATTTCAAAACCTACGGCATCCAGATCGCCGTTGACCACGTGGGGGCGAAAAGCTCGAACATCGACCGCATTCGCCAATTGCGGCCGCATATCCTAAAAATCGATATGAGCATCAGCCGCCATCACCAGCCCGATGCATTCCAGGACATTATCCATTCCATCTCGATGCTTGCCCATCGCATCGGCGCACGCCTGCTATACGAATATATTGAAGATAACCACCAACTGTATTTCGCCTGGAAACATGGCGGGCATTACTACCAAGGCTATTATTTGGCCCATCCCGACCCTACCCTTTTGACAACGGGGGCCTTGTCCATTCATGTAGGCGACAAAGTAAAAGAATTCGTCCACCGCGAAAAAGCGATGGTCAGCGAACGTTTGGCCTATACCGCCCGTTCCGAAGAAAAACTCAAGCGCTTGATGGGCAAATGGCAAAGCCCCGACTATGCCGACCTGTTCATCCAGGAAGTGCTGCCGCTGTTCGAAAGGGAAAGTTTCCGCATCTACATCTGCAATAGCGACGGGGAGCAAGTTTCCTCCAACTTCCGGAAAACAGTCGGAAACTGGCAAAGCGAGCCTCAGCAAATCGGCTCCCACTGGGCTTTCCGCCCGTATTTCCTGGAGAATATGATGCTTATGAAAGCGAGCCATAAAGGAAGGCTGTCGGACATCTACGCCGATATCGAAACCGGGGAAATGATCCGTACATTCAGCTATCCGCTATCGGACGAATGCTTCCTGTTTGTCGATTTAAGCTACGAATTCATTTCTGAAAATGATTACTTATTGTTTCAATGAAGCACAGTCAAAAAAAGGAACCCGAAGCAGCATGTGCCGCTTCGGGTTTCATCATTTCGCTTCCTTTTCCAGCTTGTCGATATAATGATCGAGTTTCCCTCTTTGTTCACCGCTGATTTCAGGCAATTCCGGGTTGATTTCTTCCAGCATTTCGACCATCACCCGGGCGATGATCAAACGGGAATACATTTCATCGTCCGCCGGCAATATATACCAGGGAGCATAGTCCGTAGAAGTATGGGTCAGCATATCGCCGAAAATCTCCTGGTAATCTTCCCAATGTTCCCGCTCTTCGACATCGCTGAAGGAAAACTCCCAATTTTTCTCGGGATTCTTCATCCGCTCGAGAAGGCGCGAAGTTTGCACTTCTTTCGAAAGATTAAAGAAGAATTTGACAAACGGAAAACCGTTCTCGACCATATACCGTTCAAATTCGTTGATTTGCCGGTATCGCCGGTTCCATACTTCCCCGTCGATTAACTGGTCGGGCAAGGGCTCTTCTTCAAGTAAATCATGGACGCGCGGCGCAATCACTTCTTCGTAATGGGAACGGTTTAGAATGCCGATTTGCCCCCGCTCCGGCAAGGCATCGTGCAGGCGCCATAAATAATCATGCTTCAATTCCTCTTCCGTCGGTTTCCCGAGTGTCGTCACTTTCAGCCCTTGTGCAGTCAAGTTCGAGAACAAATAGGTGATCGCTTCATCTTTTCCGGCTGCGTCCATTGCCTGAAGGGCCACCACAATGCCTTTTTCTTCTTCTGCATGAAGCCGGATATGCCATGTTTTCAATTCTTCGATTGTTTCCTTCAATTGCTGTTCGATTTGCCCGGGTTCCATTCGATTATCTTCTTGTGTCGGCCAGTCTGAGAGATCCACTTTCTCGCCGGCTTTCACTTTATATCGTTGGGTATCCATTAAAGCCCTCCTTGGATATGAATGTTTCTATCCCTATACCCTTTTTCAGCTTTTGGAATTACAGGGCTTTTTTCTCAATTTGCCATTTTTCCTTTACCCTGGCCAGATGAAAACTGGGGTTGGGTGCACACCATGAAAAAGCTCCCCCGAAACCCATTGGGATTTCGGGGGAGCTTTTCAACTTCTGAATGATATTGCTTATTCGTAGGCAATCGACCCATCTGCCTTTTGTTCATATGTGATATCTTCCTCTTCCATCAAGGAGATCAGGATTTCGGCTTTGTCATCTGCCTGCTCTTTTTGGCGGTCCAGGATTTCATCCAGTTTCTCATGGACTTCCTCGACCTGGTTTTTCTGCAAAGTCTTTGTCATTTCACGCGTCAACTCGATTTGGGCAAAATGATAGGATTCCAATCGGGCAAGACGCGGATCGTCCGTGTCGAGTTCTTCGGACAATTGCTCCAGCTTTTTCTCCATCTCATTGATATGGAGTTCCGTGAGCGAATTGTGGTCATACAGGCGAATGAGCGAATTGCTGACTTCTTTGAGCACTTCCTCGCTTTTCTCGCTCTGGAAAATATACTGTTGGATTTCATCCTGTTCTGTAGTCGCCGCCGAACGCCCCTCATTCCATGGCGCCACATAACTGGCAAAGGAATATACATTCCACAGGATGAACAACAGTAAAATGCCGCCACCGGCCTTCAGCCAAAGCTTGCGGCTTCCTGGATCTTTTTTATGGTGTCGAAAATTAGGCGGTTCAGCACCGGATTCTGCGCTTTTTTCCGCCTCGATTCGATTGGATTCATTATGCGGATTACTATCTGAAAACTGGTTGTAATTAGCCATGTTACCCTCCGGACATCTATTCGTAACACGATTGTAACAAAAAACCTTAAAAATAGCATCCGTTTTTTTAAGAAAGCAAGAAATTATGACAATATTCGACAAAACGATGGCATCCTTCGGTTTGAATGAAGAAGGGAAAAGGCCTGTTATGGACGTGCTTCAAGAGGTTAGCCTTCCCCGTTTTTCGGGTAAACTATCTGCAAGCCTCACCAGTTTGTTCAGGCACATTTTTTATTAGCCACTCCGTTTTCCATCGCGTTATAGAAAGGTGGTCTTTTCATGCGCGTTTCCTGTATGGGAAGCATACTGATTTCAATTATCCTGTCGATCGTGTTGACCATTTTGCTGAATTTATTGTTTTTCTAGTGGGCAGTTTGCCGGTCGATTCCTGAGAAAGCTTTGCAACAATGGAAATGGAGGAACTCCCGATGACGAGAACATTTGTGATTTTACTGATTGTGTCGGCGCTGTTGTTCATCGGCTTCTATTTTGCCATCACCCTCTACAACCGTTTCATTGGAGGATTCGCCTCCTTAGGAGAGCTGCTTCCTGCAGGCCTCATTTACGATGTGCTCGCTGCCATGATACGGGCATGAACCCATCTACACAAAGAAAACCCTTCGCCTCAGCGAAGGGTTTTCCTTTATTCTCCTGGGTTTTCCTTCGCGCTTCCGGCTTCGGATTTACGGTAATCGAATTGCCATTGGACGCCGAACTTATCCTGTACAACCCCGTATGCTTCGCTCCAATAACTTTCCTCGAATTCAAAAATCACTTTCCCGCTTTCCGCCAATTTATTGAAATCAGCTTTCATTTCCCCCAGTTCTTCGGAACGGACTGACACGTGAAAATTACTGCCAAATGTAGCAGGCTTCCCAGGCATCGCATCCGATAACAGCAAATAATTGCCGTAAAGCGGGAGTGCCGCCTCCAGGATCAATTCCTTCAGGTCCTCATCCAGTTTCGACCCCGGATTATCCCCGTAATGAATGACGGACACATCGGTTATCCCGAATACCCCTTCATAGTAAGCCAGCACTTCTTTGCAATTTCCATTGAAAATGATTTGCGGATGGATCGCCACCTCTTCGCCCCCTCTTGAACTTTCCGTGTTGTCCTCTTTTCCCTTCCATTTTCGGCATTAAACTCCCGCACCTATTTCCAGGCAGGCAATTTTTTCATGAACGCGTACACGATCGGCCCAAGGAATACGGCAGCCAAAAACAGATAAAAGGATACGGAAGCGATGAGCACAGTGAAAATTCCGCTCCATAATGCAGCTACCGAATACAAGAACAACATAAGGACCGCCCAGACAATGCTGATGCGAAGTGCCGCATTCTTCATCCGGATCCTTCTCAGCCAGGACAGGCCCAATGACAGCAAAAAAGCAGGGACGATCATCCACAATAGGGTTTGCATCGCCATTTCACCGCGCACTTCATCGTTCAATAACAACATATCGGAGTTTCCGGAAACCGCCATCGATACCAATAGACCGGCGACCGTAATCAATGCATAAAGCCCCAGGCCAAACAATAGATCCTTGACCAACTCCACCGCTTTCCAGTTTTCCACTGCCTTCCCTCCTTATCGATCCCGGAACCTTCAATCTCTTGCTTTACGGGAAATAATCGCTCTTCCAATTTAGTTCGCCGCCCCGTGCCCTTTCCCCTGCTCATCTTCATACCCAGAAAATGCCGCTCACAGAGCCTAGCAAGCGCCAGCTTTAAAAAAATTCCCGTTCCTGGCAGTTCACGCTTTGTGCTGGGCCCTTGAATCCTCTAAAATTATGATGCAACCATGACCCTTAAGGAGTGACGATAGATGAACGAAACGATCCGCCAATTGACCGGTGACGACTTTCAGGCTTTACAGGATATGGACACCGGCATCGACGATGATTATGTCATCCGTGTATTCGACCGGATTTCGACAGGGCCTAACCGCATATTCGGTTTGTTCCAGGACGGACAGCTCGCAAGCATCGGAGGTTACACCATTTTTGCCGGCAGCTACGCCATGCTCGGGCGTATGCGGAGCGACGTGCGCTTTCGCGGCCAAAGCTTATCTTCGCGCCTGATGGCCCATGTCCGTGATGCGGCATTGGAACATCCCGGTATCCGCTTTGTCGGCGCGAACACACAAGAGTTCAATTTGCCGGCACAGCGCGTGTTGGAAAAAATCGGCCTATCCCGCCAAGCTGAATTATTTTCCGCCATCACCGGAACCGTGGAGATTTTCGAAACCGGCGCTGCGCCTTGGCGAAAAATAGACAGCCATGATGAAAAGATGCGCTGGCTCGAGGCAGTTTATATCCGCTCAGGGCGGGTCTTCCCGCTGGAATGCTATTATCCATTTCCCGCAACCCCTGACCTGTTTTCCGGCGAGGCACTTGCACAATGGGATTTTCATGAAAACCCGGCACGCGACCGGATCGTCATCACTAAGCACGATGTAAAGAAATACGATTATCTCCACACCATCTACCCATGGGAAGATTTATTCGACCAGCCAGGCCTATGGGAAACCTTGCGCGCACCGTTTGAAAAGATCCGCCATGATTCCAGGGAAGGCGCTTTTGTATGGATCGACTTGACGCGTGCACAAGCCAGCAAATTGCCGGACGGGCATCCGTTTGATTTGCCGTCTCCTTGGTTTTTATACGGCACAGAACTCGATTGATTCCCCCTCCTCCCCTTCTGGATGTTTAAGCGCCATGTTGAATAGGAAGATATAGAGTATAGAAGGAAAACAGCCAAGGAGGAGAATAGGATGACACAGCAGGAACATCGCCAGGAAGAAGTAGCAGAAGATTTGAAGCAGGAGATGCCTGCGAAAGAAGTGAAGAACGGGGTCGAACTTTCGAACCCGCTTGAAATCGTCCAGCGCATGCTTGAAGTGGCGACGCAGGAACTCGAATTGCCGCAAGGAGTATACGAAATCCTGAAAAAACCGAAGCGCATCTTGAAAGTGTCGATTCCGGTGCGCATGGATGACGGGACCTATCGCGAATTCGAGGGCTATCGCTCGCAGCATCTGGACGTGCTCGGCCCGACAAAAGGCGGCGTCCGGTTTCACCCTGGCGTGACGGAAGACGAAGTGGCGGCTTTGTCGATTTGGATGTCGATGAAAGCGGCCATTCTCGGAATCCCTTACGGCGGCGGCAAAGGCGGAATCATCGTCAATCCGAAAGAACTATCCGAACGGGAACTCGAGGAATTATCCCGTGGCTTCATCCGCGAACTCGAACCGATCATGGGGCCTGAAAAAGATATCCCGGCGCCGGACGTCAATACGACACCGCAGATCATGGGGTGGATGATCGATGAATTCTCCCGCCTGAAAGGGAAAAACGTGCCCGGCACGATTACCGGCAAGCCGTTGATCCTCGGAGGATCGGAAGGCCGCGTGGAAGCGACCGGCCGCGGCGTCGTCTTCACCATCGAAGATGCTGCCAAGAAATTGGGGCTCGAACTTGAAGGCATGACCGCAGTCGTGCAAGGCTTCGGGAATGTCGGATCGATCACTGCCAAACTATTGCATGAGCGCGGCGTGAAAGTGCTCGGCATCGTCGACGCGGGCGGTGGCGTTTACCATAAAGACGGGCTGCCGATCGAAGAATTGATCGGCTATGCCCAAACGACCGGCACGGTTGCCGGATATAACGGCTTCGAATCACTCAGCAATGAAGAGCTATTCGCTGCCGATGTGGACATCGTCGTGCCTGCCGCGCTCGAAAACCAGATCACTTCAGCCACCGGCCCGACCATCCGCGCCAAGATCGTGGCAGAGGCGGCGAATGGCCCAACCACGCCGGATGGCAACGCCGCGATGGAAAAGAACGGCGTCACCGTCATTCCGGATATTCTATGCAATGCGGGCGGCGTCACGGTATCCTATTTCGAATGGGTACAGAATACGACCCATCTGCGCTGGACCGAACAGGAAGTGAACGAGCGGCTCCACACCGAAATGACCGACGCTTTCGATGATGTCTACGAGATGAAAGAACAAAAAGGCTGCACGATGCGCGAAGCCGCTTATTTGGTCGCTGTTGAACGAATCGCCCAGGCGATGGAAGCACGCGGCTGGATCTAAAAGGACAGGCTGTCCCAACAATCCCCAGAAACGGGCTGTTGGGACAGCCTCTTTTTTTCCGCCGATGTTTCCGGAAGGCTTTTTACAGGTAGTGAATAGGAAAGGCCCTTACCGCCAGAAAAGGAGAACTTCCATGAAAATAATCGATTACTGGGTCTATTTGGCCTTTTCCGCATTTAAATTATTCCTCTTCAGCCTGTATACCGATACCCCGTTCAGTCTCGGATTTTTCCTGATCAGCTTCTCGAGCGCATTGATCCTCTCAAGCTGGACTTTGCTGATCGATTCCCGCAAACGCCGCTGGATTTTGCTATCGCTCTTGGCGCTCCATAGCGTCCTGTTGATTTCGGATGTATGGTATTACCGTTATTTCGGTGATTTATTATCCGTCCAATTGATTCCCTCGATGACGCAAATGAACGATGTCGGCGGCGGGTTTTTAAGCTTGATCCGCTGGACGGACTTTTTCTTTTTCGCTGACTTCCTTTTGTATCTTGCCTTCATTTTCGCCCTTAAAAAACGCGTAGCAGAACGGCCGCAAATAAACCGCAAATTGGCGGCGGTACTGGCCGCGCTTGGGTTGTTGGTATTTTTCGCCCCGCTCCTTGCGAGCATCGCAAAAGGCGAACGCTGGCTTACCGGGGACGCTGCGAGCAATATGCGCGAATACTATGAGCTTGGATTTTGGGGCTACCATGGCTATGATTTCGGAAAAGGTATCGTTTCCATTTTCCGCGAACCCGAGCCATCCGATCAGGATAAAGCCCTTCTCCAGGAAGCGGCCGCAGACCTTCGCACGAAAAACAGCGGCGAGCAGCCGAACATCATCCTCGTGCAATTGGAATCACTGCAGAACTCCGTCATCGGCCAGGAAATCGGCGGAGAAGAAGTGACGCCTTACTTGAATAGGCTTGAAGAGGAAATGCTTTACTTCTCTTCCTTCCACCATCAAACCCATGAAGGGCGCACATCGGATGCAGAATTTTCCATCAATACTTCGTTGCATCCGCTGCGCACAGGATCTGTCTACACCCGCTTTCCGGACAGCACATTCGCGCCGCTTCCGGAAGCCCTGCGCACAGGCGGCTACGATACAGCCGCCATGCACGCCTATGAAGCAAGTTTTTGGAACCGCAATACGGTCTATGAAAACATCGGCTTTTCCCGCTTTTTCAGCGAAAAGGACTACCCCGATACGGAAAAAATCGGCATGGCGATCAATGACGAAGATTTCTTCAGGACTTCGGTCGATCACATCCAAAAGCTGCAGGAACCGTATTATGCCTTCATGATCGCCTTGAGCAGCCATATTCCCTTTACGATTCCTGAAGATAAAAAAGAGTTGGCGCTGCCGGGCTATGAAGATGAACTACTGCGGAATTATTACCATACCATCCATTATGTTGACGGGGCGGTCGAAGTACTCGTCGATGAATTGAAACAGCGAGATATGTGGGACGATTCACTGGTCATTTTCTATGGTGACCACGACAGCGGATTGACCGAAAAAGGCCGTGAGATGGCAAGCAAGCTCGATGCCGATGGAACGACAGAGCAATTCGAATTGTTCCGGACGGTACCGCTATGGATCAAGCCACCGAACTTATCAGAAGGTAAAACAATCGAGACCGTTGGCGGGCAGATTGACTTGGCACCGACGATCCTGGAACTTGCGGGTATCGACCAAGGCTTCATGCTCGGCACTTCATTGCTGTCGGGCACCGAAAAGCCCGTCGTTTTCCGCGACGGCTCGTTCCGGAAAGGCGATGTGTACTTCAAGCCGGACCTGACCTCGCCCCCCCGGTTCTGGTGAATGCTATTCGATCGAAAGCGGTGAAAAAATCGATAGCGCGGATTGTGAGCCTTATATCGGCGATGCGCTCGATCAATTGCGTATTTCGGATACCGTGATCGAAGACAATGCCCTGGACTATATCGAACAATGAAAAAGCTGGGCTCAGAAATCTGAGCCCAGCTTTTTTCATCTCATGACGCTGCCGCCGGAAATCTTCACCGATTCCCCGACGATATTCGGTGCGGCATCTGTTAGCAGGAATGCAATCGTTCGGGCGACTTCCTGAGGAGTTGACAGCCGGTGCGAGGGGATCCCTGCCTCCGCTTCTTCCATCGCCTGCGCAAATGGAATCCCTTTGCGCTCCGCTTTTCTCTGGATGCTGGCCCTCGCCATTTCCGTATCGACATATCCCGGGCATACTGCATTGACGCGGATGCCATGCTCAATCGCCTCCAAGGCCATGGATTGCGTCCAACCGACCACCGCGAATTTGCTTGCCGCATAAGCCGTGTTTCCGGCCGTGCCGCGAAGCCCCGAAAGAGAAGCGAGATTGACGATGTCCCCTCGGCCTTCTTCCATCATGCGCCGGTACACCAACTGCGTCAGCATAAAGGTAGAGGTGTAATTGATGTTCATCAACCGCTCCAGAAATTCCTGGTCCAGTTCCTCCACTTGTTTTCCGCCAGCTGCGCCGGCAGAGTTCACCAATCCGCCGATAAAGCCGAGACGCTCTTCCGCGCTTTCCACCAGTTGCTCCCGTTCCTGTGGATCCGTTAAATCCGCTGCATGGACGTACAAGGAGCTTGTGTCTATCAACGGCGATAATTCGCTTGCCAATTGCGTTAATTTATCCGGGTCACGGCCGCTAACCGTAAGTGTCGCGCCCATCTGCGCCAGTGTTTTGGCTGTTTCCCAGCCGATGCCCCCAGTCGCTCCCGTGACCAGTATGTGCTTGCCGGCCAATGCTTGTTGGCTGAAAATACTCATGGCTTTTCGCCTCCCTTGCCTGCATTGATTCCCTTAAAAGCCGGCCAATCAAACATTAAATGTCGCAAAAACCTTAAAACAGACGGAAAGGCGTGATGTAGTATATACTAATGGGAAATACACGAGTGCTGTCATTTTTTTCACTTCCAGCTATTCACTTCCAGCTGAAGACGAATTTCATCACTAGTTGGAAAATGCGTTACACGGAGGGAAAAAATGAACCAAAAAATGAGCGATTTTACCGAGTCTTTGCGCGTCCTCGACTATGCGCATATCCTTTACTTAAGCGAACAGGCCGATTTGTATATTGAAAATGCCGTAACTTATATATTAAACGGCATCCGCAACGGCGACCGCGTGCTCTTTGTCGAGAACCCGCGGATCTATCCGCAGATCCATAAAAAGCTCCAGCAGTTATTGAGTGCTGAAGAATTGGGCTTGATTCATTATGTCAATAATTTCGATTTCTATTGGCGGAAAGGAAATTTCCACCCCGACGCCATCCTGGAGTATTTCGAAAGCATCCTCGGCGCCTTCGCGGCAGACGGCCGTCAATGCCGGACTTGGGGCCATATCGAATGGGCCAGCCAGCAAGACATCGATCATAAGATCATCGAGTACGAAACGGAAGTCGACCGATCCATGCCTCAGCGCAAATCCATATCCGTTTGTGCATACGATGCGCCCCGCGTCTCGGATAGCCTTCGCGAGCGGCTCATGCTTTGCCATGGTTACCTAATGGAAGATTCCAGCGTTTCCGCAATATCTTTTCTTGACGAGAGAAAAGCCCGGAATTAGGAATTCCGGGCTTTTTTCTTTTTCACCGCAAAGCTCTTTTCATTCCATGCATATTTTCTCCTCACCCAGGGAATACTGGAGTAACAGCCGGCAAACGGCGAAGCGGAGATAGAATGAAGCGGAGGATACAGCGATGAAAAAAGAAATCACAGTCGGCGCAGCCGAGCTGAAATGGGATCTGGAAACGGGGGAAGTGCTTTTCGATGGCGGCGATGTCGTCTTTTTCTGGACTTCTGCCATGGAAACCTTTTTCGACACAATCCGGGAAATCACCGGCACCGAGGCAACCGACCTCGTGCTGGAGACTACGGGGTTCAGGCAAGGAATCGTTGTTGGGGAAGGGTTCCGCGAACTGAAGAATATCGATGCCAGCAATGTCGTCGATTGGATCTCCAATACATATGCACCCGCGGGCTGGGGGAAAGTCGAAATTGTCGAGATGGATATTGAACAGTATACATTCACGATGCACATACAGGATGATTGGGAGTTCAAAATGAATCAATTAAACCATAAAGGCACGAAAGGCATTTTCGTCCCCTCCCATTACGCCGGCGTCTTGACCGGCTTATTCGGGCAAAACTTCTGGTACCGGACCATCCGCTACCAAAACGAAGAACACCCTTATAGCATCGTCGAATATTATCCATCAGAAGTCACCGTGCAGCAAAACATCCGGGAACTTTCAAGGCGGCAACAGGACAAGCAAATCCGACAACTCGAGGAAATGGTGGATGAAAAGACCAAAAAGCTCCAAAAACTGGTGCGCGAGCTCTCCTCTCCTGTCATCCCGGTGCTTGAAGGGATCATCGTCGTCCCGATGATCGGAAGCTACGACGAAGACCGGGCAGAAGATTTGATCGATAACACCTTGAATGAGTTGCCGAGGCATAAAGCAGAGTTCCTGCTTCTCGACTTGACGGGACTGAACCGGGAGATCTCTGAGCATACTGTCCAATTGATCGATAAATTGGCAGCAGCGGCGCGCTTGCTCGGCACTGAGACAATTCTTGTCGGCGTCTCGCCGGAACTCGCCATGATCATAACCCGTACGATGCAGGACCTGTCGAAATTCGAAACCTTACAGAGCCTGCAGCACGGCATCTATTATGCGCTTGGCCGCAGCGGCCGCTCCATCCATCCAAAAAACAAGTGATACGGGCTACCCCCGTATCACTTGTAAGAGTGTTGAAGAAGTCTATTGATCCATTACGAATGAGAATGGGATCGTTTTTTTTACATTCAAAAATACAATGATATGTCTAAGTATTTGGAGAAGCGTTCGCTCGACTCCTGTGGATCAGCGAGACGACCGAGACCCCGCAAGGAATGAATGAGCGAAGCTGTGCTGAGCGCATTCATTTGCGACGCATCTGCCACGCAGATGTGGGAGCACAAGGGTTTCGAAGCGACTGAGGAGGCTTGGGCGCGAGCCCACGGAAAGCGAGCGATAAGCTTCGGAAAATACAATTTCTCACCTTTCTCGACAGTCTGACAAGTGACACGGGCTACCCCCGTATCACTTGTTTTTTTCGTGCCCATCCCCAGAAGGCTGTTTCAGAAAACGGCCGCCCGTATTCATATAAATCAACGCCGCACCGGTGAATCCAAGGAATAAGGCCACGCCGATGTAGAACATCCAACTTTTTTCAAGCAACGCGCCAGCGAGCCAAAAAAGCATGCTGAATGCCAAAGCGATCAATAATTTCCCGATAAACCGGGCCATCGCCGGGCCGTCGTATTTCGCTTTTTCTTCTTTCGGCATCGTATTATAGCCCGCGATCAGAAATGTCCCTTTGCCTTGCAGCATATATAGCCCCAGGAGCACCAATAATAATACGCCCCCGCCGATGATCAATGCCCCCGACTTCATTTCACCCATTCCCTCACCCTCGCCCCTTGAAATCCTGTTTACTAGCTTGTCATTCGGCAAAGATGCGGAAATCCCTTTTAAAAACATGGAAAAATCCCGCACCCATCTTTCCCTGTGCAGGATTTTCCGAGAACCGCTCCCCACATCTTCCGTTAATGTGTCCAATTCTTGAATGAGAATACCATCCCGATGATGACAACAGCTATCCCGCCGAAAATGAGCATGGGCAATAGCCCAACGATATCGGTCATCTCAAGGGCACCTCCTTTTCTTCGATCATACGCCCTTTCGAAGAAAAACGCTACATAATTGTTTGATTTTTCAGTCATTATCAGTTGCGCTGTCAAGGGAATGAAATTAAGATGGCAATAAGGAACGATAGTAAGGCCATCAGCAAAAGGACACCGGCCGCCTATCTTCATATTCAATTTACTTGCTCATTAAGACAATATTATACCGGCTCATGCACGAGAAAAAAGCCGCCGGCAATACCGGCAGCTTCGTGTTTATAATTTATCGATGACCGCCCGGTAGAGGGGCGCCAATACTTTCCGCAAGGCTGTAACAGGCGGCACCGGGCTTCGCTGTTGCCATTGGATCCATTCGAGCGCCACCAGGCTCAGCACAAGCCAGATAGTGCCGGCGATATAGCCCGCCAAGACATCGCTCGGAAAATGCGCCCCCAGATAAATCCGGCTGATGCCGATCAGCACGATCAGCGCGCCAAGGCCAAAAACGGACGTCCATTGCAGCCATGGTTTCTGCCTCGTCCGGATAACTAGGTAAATGAGGAAACCGTAGAAGATGAGCGACCCCATCGAATGGCCGCTCGGGAAACTATAGCCGACCGCATCGATCGCTTCATTGATGCCCGGCCGCTCCCTGCTGAAGAAATGCTTCAATAAAAGAGTCAACAACGAGCCGCCACCGACTGCCACTAAATAGAACAAGACGCCCCATTTGTCGCGCATCCTGACACCGAGGATCCATAAAACGCCAAGCGACATCAAGACAAGAAACCACACCGACCCAAGCTCGGTGATGATGAACATGGCTGTATCCATTCCGCTGCTCCCGACCACTTCCAGCAACCGGATGGTGACCGCGTCGAATACGGCCAATTCCTGATCGAGCATTTCATCGGCCAGTTGCGCAAACAGGACTATGAACGACGCTGCCAGCCCAAGCCCGACCAGAAGCACAATAAAAGCAAATCCCGATAATTTCGTTTCTCTCTCCATCTAACCGCCCCTATACTTTTACTTACCGTCAGTTTACCCAACTTTGCCGCTAAGTATTCCACATCCTTACAGTTCCAGGATTCAAGGGCCCTTAATTAGGGAATAGCTCAAATAGATAGTAAATCACGCAAGAAAACGCCAAGCTCTTGCTGATCCCACTGGAAGGATGATCACTATGAAGTTACCGCTCCAGTTGCTGATGTTGGCTGCCGTCCTGCTCGCCTTCACTTCCTGTTCCGAGGCTTTATCCGAAAACCGCGGCCCCACGGCACCTGATTTTGTATTGCCTGACCTCAATGGCACCGTCCACCACCTCGACGATTACCGGGGCGAGAAAGTCTACCTTCTATTCTGGGCCTCCTGGTGCTCCATCTGCCTCTCGGGATTGAACGAAATGGAAGAGCTTATCGAAAGCGATGAAGATTTCATCGTCCTCACAATTGTCTCCCCTGGGACCTATGCCGAACGGAACCCCAAAGAATTCAAAGCCTGGTTCTCAACCATCGACCATGACGGCGATTTCATCGTCCTCCTAGATGAAGGCGGAAAAACCTTCAACCAATACCAACTGGAAGCTTACCCCAGTTCTATATGGATCGATACTGACGGCAAGATTATCGAACAACACACCGGCCACGTGACCAACTACGACATACTCGAATTGATGAACTCGATTCACTAGAAAGGCGGAATCCCTGATGAAAAAATATTTTCTGCCTGGGCTCTTGCTATTGCTGCTGGCGGGCTGTTCAAGCGAAGCCGTTACCGACTCGACCACCGTCTCTTCTGCAACGGAATCACGTTTCCCGGATAACCCGAACGAAGGGCTGGAATTTGATACGGAAAACCTGGAAGACATCTGGTTCGCGGGTGGCTGCTTCTGGGGCGTCGAAGCCTATATGGCCCGCATTTACGGTGTCTATGACGTGACGTCGGGCTATGCAGGCGGAACGATCGAAAACCCGACATACGAAGAAGTGCTGACAGGCGATACCGGCTATGCCGAGACCGTCCATTTGCGCTATGACCCCGAGCGTGTGTCGCTAGAGGAATTGCTCGACCGCTATTTCCTCATCATCGACCCGACACTCGTCGACCAGCAGGGCAATGACCGCGGCAACCAATACCGGACAGCCATTTTCTATGACGACCCTTCGGCTGTAAGCACAATCGAGAAGGAAATCACCGACGAGCAACAAAAATACGAGAAACCCATTGTCACAGAAGTCGAGCCGCTGACGAATTACTATCTCGCGGAGAATTACCATCAAGATTATTTGGAGAAAAATCCTGACGGTTATTGCCATGTTGACTTTACGAGCTTAGAAGATCAGGAAGTGCCGCAATTAGTCGATCCGGCTGATTACCCAAAACCGGACGAAGACAAAATTCGGGAAATGCTGACCGATGAGCAATACCGCGTCACCCAGGAAGCTGGGACAGAGAGCGCTTTCGATAATGAATACGACGGCTTTTACGAACCCGGCATCTATGTCGACATCGTCACAGGCGAACCGCTCTTTTCTTCCAAGGACAAATACGATTCAGGAACCGGCTGGCCAAGCTTTACGAAGCCGATCGATCCGGCAGTCGTGACCGAACACGACGACCTTTCCCTGTTCGGCATGCGGACCGAAATCAGGAGCCGCACGGGAGACAGCCATCTGGGGCATGTCTTTGAAGACGGGCCGGAAGAAGCTGGCGGTTTGCGCTATTGCATGAACAGTGCGGCATTGCGTTTTGTGCCGCTCGAAGAGATGGAAGCGCAAGGCTACGGATACCTGACGGACAAAGCACTTGAGTGAGCAAGATAAAAGCCGGAAACCCGTTTGAATGGGCTTCCGGCTTTTTCGGTTTTCATTTCAGGTTTAGAGGCTTTCGGCCCGCTTCACCGAGCGGCGTTCCAAAATGCCTTCGACGATCATGAAATTTTCATGGCATTTCGGGCGGTATCGGCCTTTGGCGATGCCTTCGATCGTCAAACTGCTGACGCCATATTTCATGCCTAAGTGTTCGGCGGGAAATCCTTCAATATGATAGAAATACAAGATGCTGTAGACGGCCTCATCGCTGAGCCTGTTCAGTTCGTGTGCTGTTGTCATAGCGTTCGACCTCCCCATCAGTATGCTGCCGGATGTGTTCCGCTTTATACTGCTGATAGCCTTTTATAAAGCGCTCATAGCGGGCTGCAAAAGCAGCGCTGATTTTCTTCATCTCGTTGCGGTTCCCCATATTGAACACTCCCCATCATAAATTTACCGCTCAGTAAGTTTCCACCAAATATTTTTCAATCCGGTTGAAGTCCCTGTAGCAATCTCTCCTCGCATGCCCTGACAGCAAATCATCCACAGAATCGGCGCTGATATGGAAGCGCTGTGCCAATTCTTTTGTTTCACAGCCTTTTACTTTCCACAAGTATAGAATCAGGTAAATGTCTTCATCACCCAGTTTGATCAGGTCACTCCGATTATCCATTTAAACTACCGCCTTCCACTTGATTTGGATTGTTTACGCCGGCTGCTCGAGACAGCCAATCGCCGAACTCAGCCTTGAAACGAATACTTTCGGTGATTCATGGGAACGGATCCGGACACAAAATCCATCGTCCCGGGGTTCAGCCGTCTGCAGGTAATCCGTCGGCAGTGGCATCGGGTGGGTGACCAGTGCCTCGATAAATACAGGCAGTTCTTCCCGAGTCAGCCAGAGCTCCACTTGATTGACCGCACGCCCCCCGCTATCGTATCCAAGAAAACGAATCGTTCCCCCAGTCCCGCCGCTGAACCCAGGGCGGCCCTTCATTGATGTTTCTGGTTCTTGCCAAGCGTTCCCCAACGGCTCGACAAGCCCTCCCCTTTCTTCCATAACCTTCTCTCCCTTTATTCCGTACTAAAAAAGCACCGGAACAGACTCCTCTATCCAGAGGAGAATATTTCCGGCGCTGCGCACAGCACTATAGTCTGTCACATTCAACCAAAGCTTAAGTTTCCAGCTGCACAGAACCGGCAATCCTGGTTCCCTGCCTTATCCGGAAGTAGCCATTCAATTTTATTGATGCCATCTTCCCATAAAGCGCTAATAAAGATGGCAATTGATATTTTGTATAATATAAAGTGATAGTATCAGCCTACAATATTTCACATTTCTTGTAAACCCTAAATTACTGAATATTTAAATTAATATTTTATTATCATCTTTCTGTTTATTATTGATAGGAAATGATTTCTTTTAGTCTAAGTGAATCAAAAAGCTTAATAATTCGCCAGGTTTGAAAAAACTGTGTTCCCTGCCCCACATGCACGGCAGAAAGCACAGCCATCAGATCAGCAAATTGAATAGCAGGGAATCGTTATTGATGTCCTTATACGGGAAGCCGTTTTGCGCCATGCGCTCAACGAGTGGCCCATAATCTGCCGGGTCTTTCAATTCGATCCCCACCAGGACCGGGCCGTGTTCCCGGTTATTTCGTTTGGTGTATTCGAAATGCGTAATGTCATCCTGTTCGCCGAGCACATCGCCCATGAACTTCCGGAGCGCTCCCGCACGCTGTGGGAACGTTACGATGAAATAATGCTTCAAGCCTTCATAAATCAAGGATTTCTCCTTGATTTCCTGCATACGCTCGATGTCGTTGTTGCCGCCGCTGACGACGCAGACGACATTTTTCCCGCGGATCTCCTCGCGGTAGAAATCGAGTGCCGCCACCGATAAGGCGCCCGCCGGTTCTGCGACGATGGCATTTTCGTTATACAGTTCAAGGATCGTCGTGCACACTTTGCCTTCCGGGACCGGAACGATGTCGTCGAGCACTTTTTGGCAAATCGCCATCGATAGATCGCCGACTTGCTTGACCGCTGCCCCGTCGACGAAGGTATCGATCGTATCGAGCCGCGTCACTTGGCCTTCCTTTAGGGAAGCTTTCATGCTCGCCGCGCCTTCGGGTTCGACGCCGATCAGCTTCGTCCCGGGAGAAATACCTTTTAAATACGTACCGACGCCAGAAGCCAATCCCCCGCCGCCGATCGCACAGAACATATAATCGACCGGTTCCTGCATATCGTTGAGCACTTCAACCGCGACCGTCCCTTGCCCTGCGATCACCGCTTCCGTATTGAACGGATGGACGAAAGTCTTGCCTTCTTCCGAACAGACTTCCATCGCCGCCGCAAAGGCATCGTCGAAGCTGTCGCCGGTCAAGATGACTTCGACGTACTCTCCGCCGAACCGTTTCACTTGTGAGACTTTCTGGCTCGGTGTCGTGAGCGGCATGAAAATCTTCCCTTCGATGCCGAGCGCCTGGCAGGAATAAGCGACGCCTTGTGCATGGTTTCCGGCACTCGCACAGACAACGCCATTGGACCGTTCGGACTCGCTCATGCTGCGGATGAAATTATAGGCGCCACGCAATTTGAAGGAACGCACCACTTGCTGGTCTTCGCGCTTCAAAAAGACATTACAGCCATAGCGTGCCGAAAGAATCTCGTTGCGCTGCAAGGGCGTCCGGATGATGACATCCTTCAGCGCCTGATTGGCGACCATAATATCGGCCACGGTCACCTCTTTAGCGACGACTTCCCTTTCCAGCTCTGTGATGTTTTTTGCCATCTGATTCACCCTCTTCATTTTGATTATTGAATTACTCTAACACATCAGAGGCCTTTGTTGTGTAAAAATTTAGACAATTAATTGACCATTTTGCCGGATTTTCGATTTTTCCCGAATGTATGCGGTTTCATTTTTCAAATGGGGTAAACTAGATAGAAATAGAAGGCTCGCGCAGTCAAAATGGTTTTTAAAAAGGAGATGATTTCTTGCAGAATGTCGATCATAAAATCGCTGTCATCACAGGCGGCAATAGCGGAATCGGATGGGAAGCTGCCAATATGCTCGCTGGCCGGGGCTTTTCGATCCTCCTGGCGGTCCGGGATTTGGTCAAAGGCGAAAACGCCAAACGGGAGATCCTCGATTACCACCCCGAAGCGACGGTCGCTGTCTTGAAGCTCGATTTGGCCGATCTCGCAAGCGTCCGCCATTTTGCGGACAGCTACAAAAAACATTTCCACTCCATCGACCTCTTGGTCAATAATGCCGGGATCATGATGCCGCCTTACGGAAAAACGAAAGATGGATTCGAATTGCAGTTCGGCAGCAATTACCTCGGCCATTTCGCGCTGACCGCCCACCTACTGCCCTTGCTCGCGAAAACTCCGGGCTCGCGCGTCATCACGCTCGGCAGCCTCGCGCATAACCGGGGCACGATCGATTTCGATAATCTTGACGGCTCGAAAGGCTACCGCCCGAAAAAGTTCTATAACCAAAGCAAGCTTGCCAATATGCTGTTTGCGATGGAACTCGACCGACGGCTGAAAAAGCACCACATCCAGACGATCAGCGTCGCCTGCCATCCCGGCGTTTCCGCCACCAATATCTTCAAGATCGGCAAATACGATGCACCGGTGTTGCTGAGGGATTTCGCCAACCGCTTTTTACAGCCCCCGGACATGGGCGCACTCGCCACGGTCCACGCCGCAACAGAACCGGATCTCGCAGGCGGCGAATACATCGGACCTGCCGGAAAAGGCCGCAGGAAAGGCTATCCCGCACTCGATACGCCCCACCCGACAGCTGTTGACGAAGCGCTTGCCCAGAAACTATGGGCCGTGTCCGAGCAATTGACGGGCGTCACCTTTGATTTTGAAGCGGCCCAGCGCGAAAGCCTGGCCGACCACCGCTGAGACATAGTGCGGATTGTTTCATTTTTGATGAAAAATCCGATTATTGGTACACTTAGCAGGGAACAGGATTAATGCAGTCAAAATTTCTTTATCCAAGGAGCTGAGACGATGAATTCAAAACAATTCGAGTTAGTGAAAAACGGCAAGGGCTTTATCGCTGCATTGGACCAAAGCGGCGGCAGTACGCCAAAAGCGCTAAAACTTTACGGCGTGAATGAAGATGCTTACTCCAATGAAGAGGAAATGTTCGACCTGATCCACGAAATGAGAACGCGCGTCATGACCGCGCCTGCATTTACGTCGGATTATGTACTCGGGGCCATCCTGTTTGAACAGACGATGGACCGCGAAGTCTATGGCAAATACACAAGCGATTATTTATGGGAAGCGAAAGGTGTCGTGCCATTCCTGAAAATCGATAAAGGCCTGGCTGACGAACAGAACGGCGTCCAGTTGATGAAGCCGAACCCGAATCTTGGCGAGCTGTTGAAGCGTGCGGTCGAACGCAATGTCTTCGGCACCAAAATGCGCTCGGTCATCAAAGAACCGAATGCAGAAGGCATCAAGCAAGTTGTCGACCAGCAATTTGAAGTGGCGAAAGAAGTCATCGCCGCAGGGCTCGTGCCAATCATCGAGCCGGAAGTCGACATCAACAGTGCAGACAAAGAGCGCATCGAGGCCATGCTGAACGACGAAATCCTCAGCCACCTCGATAAACTCAGCGACGATGAGTACGTCATGTTGAAATTGACGATCCCGACGCTGGCGAATTTCTATAAGGAATTGATCGACCACCCTCGCGTCGTGCGCGTCGTGGCATTGTCGGGCGGCTATCCGCGCGAAGAAGCGAACCAGAAGCTTTCGGAAAACAAAGGCTTGATCGCCAGCTTCTCACGCGCCTTGTCAGAAGGCTTGAGTGCTGGCCAGACGGATGAAGAGTTCAATACGACGCTCGAGAAGTCCATCAAAGACATCTACGAAGCATCCATTACATGATATAAAAAAAGCGCTCCCTTTGCGGTGCGCTTTTTTTCTGTATCGGTTGAAATAAAAAATAAAACTTCAACAGATTGTATTGGAAATGTAAAGGATGAAGATTGCGCTTCAAGGGGACGCTTTCTGAGGGGGCCGGCTTCAGCCGCTTCCCTCGCTAACGCTCAGTCCAGGGTCTTCAGCTCGTCCTGATCCCTCCAGAGTCGCCCCTTTCCGCTCCATCTCTAGTTTTAGAGAGGAAATGAAATTCATCACACATTGAAGTAAGCGTGAATTATTATAATCATCTTCATAAATTCGAATTGAACAGCACACGAAATTTCTCTGTAATTATCAAGTCCAGCTAAGCGTCGCCACCAGCGGATGAAGACACCTAACAGTGACATTTCTTTGCATATAATATCCAATGAAATCTTAAAGCCGAACCGCGCACAAGGGCGAGCCGACGCAATGAGACAAGTGTTCTTCTTGGCTTATGGTAAGAGGCCAGCCCAAAGCGGGAGGCGGCTGCTTGGTGATGAAATCATTAATGAACCATCCATCTCGCTCACTTGTTTCATTTGCGAACACCCCACTAAAAAGGAGGAATTATATGTTCTATTTCCTGGTTCCGATTGCTATTGTGGTGGGACTTGGCTTTATCGTCGACCGCCGGCGCAGAGCTTCTGCCTATTATGACAAGCCGACGCATCTCGACGCCAAGCCTGGCGACAGCTCGAATTACACGATGGGCGACAACCGCTATACGAGCGGTGGCGAATAAGCGCGAAACGCAAAAGCCGCAGCACCCCGAATCGGATGCTGCGGCTTTGTGCTATGGACGATAATTGAGCGTGATGCCTTTAAGTAAATTGCGCATGAGCTGGTCGCCCAGCTCCTTGTAGTTTTTATGGCCCTCTTTCCGGAGAAAGGCACCGAGTTCGCCTTTAGAGACGTTGATTCCGGCCAGTTTCCACAAGTCGAGCAAGTCTTCGCTCGTCAATTCCAAGGCGATGCGCAGTTTTTTCAACACCAGGTTATTGACGTGCTCGCCGCTTACTTCGGGCGGGCCGGAGTCGCCGGGTTTCGGGCCCCGGTTAAAGGTGATGAGCCCGTTCAAGAAGCGCTCCAATTGGTCGTTCGTTAAAGGGATATTGTCCTCAGCCCCTTCATCGTCGGGTTCCGGCGTTTTTGTTAAAATCAACGGCACATCGACCGCATCCACTTTTTCGCCACCGAGTGCGAAAATTTCCTTGACATCGCTATTTTTCAAGTCCAGCGCATAACGCAGCCGGATCAGAATATCGTTATTGTCCATATGAAAAATCCTCCTGCCATGTTCTATTCGAATCCTGTTCCATCATAACACAGAGAAATGGCGCCCCGGAGCATCAGGGCGCCATTTTTCAGCGTTCGATAAACGTATGGCGGAACCATGTATATTCGCTGATATGCAGTTCGCGCAATTGGTATTTCAGAATCTTGCCTGAAGCATTGCGCGGCAATTCATCTGCAAACCGGAATTTTTTCGGCGCTTTATGCTGGGGCAAATGCTCGAGCAAGTATTCGGAAAGCGCTGCTTCGTCGATCGGCGCACCGTCTTTCGGGACGATGACGACACCGACGATTTCGCCCCATTCTTCTTCCGGAATGCCGACGGTCGCCGCTTCCTGGACTTGCGGATGGCGATTCAACACTTGTTCGATTTCGATCGAATAAATATTATTCCCTGCAGAAATGATGCGGTCGGATTTGCGGTCGACCAGTGTAATATAGCCGTCTTCATCGATCGTCGCAAGATCGCCCGTCAACAACCAGCCGTCGCGGAACGCTTCCTCGGTTTCTTCCGGCATATTGTAATACGATTTCATGATCGTCTCGCCGCGCATTATGAATTCGCCGACTTGGCCCGGCTTAACGTCGTTCATTTCCTCATCGACCACACGAACGTGTGTCATATACATCGACTTGCCGCCAGCTCCCTCTTTATGGGCGTGCTCGCTTGGCAGCAAATAGACGCCACCTGGGCCGCCTTCTGTAAGAAAGCAGAGATTATAGAATTGCCCATGCCCGAAAAATTTCATTGCCCGCGCGACCAGGCCATTCGGCATCGGATCGGTCCCGTACATGCATTTCTGGACCGTGCCCAGGTCGTATGCGTTATCAGGCGCCTCCATCAATGCATGGTACATATCCGGAAGCCCGAAAAATACCGTACAGCCATCCCGTTGGATAGCCTCCAACACTTCCCTGGCCGCGAATTCACGCAGAATGGTGTGCGGGACACCGAGCATGACCCCCGTCACGAGAAATAAATTGAGCTGGGAAGGATGGAAAAACGGCGCAGCATGAAGCAAGCGGTCATCATGATTGACGCCTGTCCCGAGAATGAACGAAGTGCTGACATTGACGATGCGCTGGTGGTCGAAAAGCGCTCCCTTAGGCGGGCCGGTCGTTCCCGATGTATAAAGGATTTCCGCATCGTCTTCCGGTAAAATTTCGACGTTTGGCTCCGAGCGGTCATCGTCCAGTACCTCGCCCCAACTGAGATGTGCCTCTTGTTGTGCTTTCGGATAGACGATCACCTGGTGCAGCAGGTCGTCCAATTCCTTCGCTTCCGCAACCAAGTTTTCGAATTCTTGATCGCAAAACACATAGGCTGCATCCGACTGGGCGAATAGATAACCCGCTTCCTCGGCACTCAGCCTGTAATTGACCGGGACCACAACGCCGCCTGCTTTCAATGCGGCAAAAAACGCAATCACATAAGCATCCGAGTTCTTCATGAACAACGCCACTTTATCGCCTTTCGAAACCCCTTCACGCACCAAGCCATTCGCCAAGCGATTCACTTCGGCGTTCAATTCCTCATACGTATAGGATGTCCCTTCAAAATTCAATGCGGGTAAATCGGGCTGGCGCGTCGCATTCATGGTCAGCGATGTTGTAATGTTCATTTTCCATTCCTCCTTTGATTGCTCATGAATCTCCCTTTCTGCCTGAGCCTTAGTTATTTAATGTTATAATATTCTGAAAATATAGTCAATGTACCAATAATTGGAACTAAAAAAAGACCCCTTCCAGGGCTTTTGCCGTGCGCCTCAATTCATGAACAAATAAATGATGTATAAAGGAATCAAGCCGATCGCCATATATTTGGCGACAGTGAAAGTGCTCATTCCCAGGCATTTCGCCTTTGCCGTTAGTGCCTCACGGAAATCATTGAATAATCCGGGCATTAGAACGCCCCCCTTCAGGGTATAGTGCTAGTATAGGATAGCAAGAAGGCCCACGAACAGTGAAATGCTCTCATTTGTGTAACTTTTCATGGCCTCTTGCGGTCTACTCCATAGACAAAGAAGGGGGCGAACCCGATGAGGCAAAAGGCCGCACTCAGTTGGCTAATGGCATTATTCGCCGCTATGGTGCTCGCGGCATGCGGCACCGAAAGCGATAATCAACCGGAAGATCCGGCTCCAGGGGGTGAGATCATCGAAGGCGAAGTGACATCGACCATAGAAGAAACCGGCAATGGAACGTATCGCTATACGGTCAAAAACGATACGCAAGAAGCGGTAACATTCAACTTCACGAGCGGGCAGCGCTATGATTTCACATTGACCGACGAACAAGGCAATGAAGTGTTCCGCATGTCATCCGTCAGCATGTATACCCAGGCGCTCGGCGAGGAAATCCTGCGCCAGGGCGAAGAGCTCCAATACGAAATCCAAGTGTCGGAAGCCAATCTCGAACCTGGCACCTACACGTTGGAAGTATGGTTGACACCGACAGAAGGCACGACTTATCCGGCAAAAATCGAGCATACAATCGAATAGAAAAAACCGAACCGTTCAATGCGGTTCGGTTTTTTCGTCCAGTCAGCAGTCAGCCTCCTGCAGTTGCCGAGACTTTTTCAGCCAATAGCTCAAGTAGTAAGTCCAACTCCGGTACCGCTTGTTTTGGCACAATCAGCGCAGACATCGCGCTATTGTACAAATACAAATTGTCCGCATCTTCCCCATATTTTTCGATTCCTGACCAGTGCACCTGGGCTTCCCCGTTTTTCGTCACTTCCCGGATCCCTTGTGAATCGATTAACAGCTTATGGACGCCGAGCAATCCTTCATTTTTTCCTTCTCTGATCATTTTCCGGCTTATGCGCTTAATATTCCAATAGAAATAAGGCGGAAAAAAAACAATCCACAAAATCGCGAACATGACAAAAGGAATCATCAGTCCCCAGATCGACCAATCGAAAATCGGTCCCATCACGAACGGCATCATCAAATAAACAATTGGAACGACAAAGCGTTGAATTGCCAATGAGCGTTTGACCGCTTGCGAATGTTTCGAGTGATAGAGATTAAACGCTACATATTGCTGTTCTTTCAACTCATAAGAAAACTCCTGCATGACACAGCTCCTTTGAGCAAGATGAATTCATCATTGCCATTTTCTTCTATTATACGATGGTTCAGTGCAGAATATATTATATTTTTTTGATACGCTAATAACCTGTAAATGCATTTATTCGAAAGGAGCTTTCTGTTGGAACTCACACCGATATCCGATCACCTGAAGGACCATCTCGACATCCTGTTCGTCGGATTCAACCCGAGCATCCGCTCAAGCGAAACCGGCTACCATTACGCCAACCCGAACAATCGTTTCTGGAAAATCCTATTTGAATCCGGATTGACGCCCAGAAAATATGCCCCCGAGGAAAACCATGATTTGCTCGAACTCGGCTACGGCTTGACCAATATCGTCCCCGCCCCACCAAAGCGGCAGCAGATATCACAAAGCAAGAATACAAAGAAGGCGCCGAACAATTAAAACGTAAAATTGAACGCTACCGGCCAAAAGCCGTCTGTTTTGTCGGCAAAGGCGTTTACCTCCAGTTCAGCGGCAAGAAATCGACGCATTGGGGCAAACAGCCGGATCCGGTCATTCCCGGAGTCATCGACTTTGTTGCCCCTTCCTCAAGCGGCCTCGTGCGCATGAAACAGGCTGAAATCGTCGAGATTTACGAAGGCTTGCGCCAGTTGATTGAGGAGGGGCTTTGAATCTTCCGCTTCCGCCTCTCCACCCTTATTGATTATCCAGCACGCATAGCGGGTAAACAGAGAAATGAAGCAATTAGCATAAGGAGGAGATTTCATTGGCAAAAACAGCAATCGTCACAGGTGGCGGAAGCGGGCTCGGGCAATCGACAGCGCTGCGCCTGGCACAGGAAGGCATCAATATCGCGGTCGTCGACATCAGCGAAAAAGGCGGCAATGACACTGTCCAAAAAGTGAAGGATCTCGGGCCGGATGCTATCTTCATCAAAGCGGACGTCTCCCAGGCAGAAGAAGTCAAAAACTACGTCGATAAAACGGTCGAGCATTTCGGCTCAATCGATTATTTCTTCAATAACGCAGGCATTTCAGGAAGCGGCAAATACTTCCTCGAAACCGACATAAAAGAAATCGAACAGATCGTCGGCATCAATTTGCTCGGCGCTTTATACGGCCTCCGCTACGTAGCGGAAGTGATGGTGAAAAACGGCGGTGGTTCGATCGTCAACACCGCATCAAGCGCCGGCGTCATCGGCCAGGATACGGTCGTTACCTATTCAGCGACGAAGCACGGCATCGTCGGCATGACGAAATCGCTCGTCGCCGAATACGCGAAAGACGGTTTGCGCGTCAATGCCGTCGCACCGGGCCCAACCGAAACACCGATGGTCAAAGCGTATTTCGACGCCAACCCGGAAATGAAGAAAAACGCTGAAACGGGCATCCCGCAAAAGCGCCTCGGCACAGCAGACGAAGTCGCGGAACTCGTGGCATTCCTGCTTACGTCGAAAGCACAATATATCAATGGTGATGTCATCCGCATCGACGGCGGGTTCACCAGCACGAAGTAATAGAAAAAGGTTCCAGGGACGCGTTCCCTGGAACCTTTTTTATGCGCCGATTCCTGCCCCGCCGCATACTTTCAATACTTCGCCTGTTACGTATCCCGCAGCGGGTGATGCCAAATAGGCGACCGCTTCCCCGATATCTTCCGGCTGCCCCGGGCGCTTGATCGATTGCAGTTCAAGCGGATAATTGACGCCTTTCGTGATGGCGGTCTCCACCGGCCCTGGCGCGACGCTATTGACCGTGATGCCGAACTCGCCCACTTCTTTCGCGACCCATTTCGTGAAGGCGATGATGCCGCCTTTTGACGCCGCATAGGCAGGGCCCGAGCGCCCTTGCCGTTCGCCGTCTTCGCCGTAGGAAACCGCCCCGCCCATCATGCCCGAAATCGAGCTGATGTTGATGATGCGCCCGCTTCCCTGATTGACCATATGCGGATAGATCGCTGCTTGCGTGAACAAGAACGTGCCACGCAAATTCGTGTCGATATCACGGCTCCAATCATCGTCCGTCATATCTTTCAAGCTCAGGCGCGACACGGTGCCGGCGTTATTGACGACGATGTCGATCCCGCCGAATTCCTCCACCGTTTCGTGAATCGCCTGTTCGACTTGCGCCCGGTCACGGACGTCGACTTGCAGCGCCAACACGCGGATGCCGGGAAATTCCGATTCGAGCTGCTGTTTTGCTTCATCGCAATCCAGAATATCGGTCAAAACAATGGAGGCTCCACGTTTCGCGAGTGCTTTCGCGCAGGCAAAGCCGATGCCGCGCGCGCTGCCGGTAATGAGCGCCACTTGATTGGTTAATGTGTCTTCCATATAGCCGTCTTCCTTTCTATTCATCCAGTTTCTTCAATTCGATCTCTTTCAATTTATGCTTTTGGATTTTGCCGACGGACGTACGCGGGAAATCTTCGACAAACTCAATGGCTGATGGCACTTTGAACTTTGCCAGCTGGCCTTTGCAGTAGTCGATCACTTCTTGCTCCGTTGCCGTTTGCCCCTGCTTCAGGATAACGAATGCTTTCAGGGCTTCATCATGCATCGCATCCGGGATCCCGATGACAATCGCTTCATAGACAGCCGGGTGCTCCATGATGACATTTTCCACTTCACTCGCCGCAACATTTTCGCCGGCACGTTTGATCATGTCTTTTTGGCGGTCGACGAAATAATAGAACCCGTCCTCCGATTTACGCGCCTTGTCCCCTGTATGGAGCCAGCCATTCTGCAATGTTCGGCTGGTTGCTTCCGGATTGTTGAAATAGCCTTTCATGATCGTCTTGCCAGGGATGCCTTCGAGCAAAATTTCGCCCGGCTCCCCGTCCGGCACTTCGTTGCCCTCTTCATCGATCAGCTTAATTCGCGAACCTGCAATCGGCTTGCCGATGCCCGTATTGTCTTTAGCTCCTTGCAATGGATTCATCAAAGGCGGCGCAATCGTTTCCGTCATGCCGTAAATCTGGTAAAGCGAAGTGTTATACCGTTCTTCAAACGCCTTCAGTTCCGCTGCTGTAACGGACTGGGCGAAGATGACGGCCCGCAGTTTATTGTTGCGTTCTGCTTCATCGTAGGGCTGTGCGAGGATCATGCGGATCGGTGCCGCAAACAGCGAACCGAGTGTGGCCCCTAACCGTTGTACTTGGCGGCCGTAGCGGCTTGCACTGAAGCGCTCAGTGATGGCGACGCTGCCACCCGCTACTAAGCTCGGCATGATCATGTAATATTGGCCGTTCCCGTGGAACAGCGGCAGGACGACAAGCGCCCGGTCCTGTTCCGTAAAGCCGATATGTTCCGCCACAGCCTGCCCAGTGTAGATGTAATTGGCATGGGTGATGAGGCAGCCTTTCGGTTTCGATGTTGTCCCGGATGTGTACAGGATCGCTGCCACGTCTTCCGGCTGGAGTTCCACTTCCGGCGTTTTGCCCGAGAACGCTCCAATCATTTTGTTAACGCTTTCAAATTCTCCATCTTCATCCGTACGCGCGAGGATAATCTGCCGCAGCTTCGGGAGATTCCCTTGGATGGATTTGAACTTCTCGATGTATTCCGATTCCGTGATGAGCATGACCGATTCCGAATGGCCGATTAAATAATCCATTTCCGCACCGGTCGACAAGATATTGGTCGGCACCATGATGGCCCCGAGCTTTGCGATCGCGAACCAGCACACGACGAATTCCGCGGAATTCGGCAGATGGAGTGTTACTTTGTCGCCTTTACGTATGCCGCGTTCGTATAGCGCGCCGCTGAATTTTTCCACACGCTCCAAAAATTCCCCATAGCTGTATTCCGTCACTTGCTCTTTATTGTCTTCGAAAACCAGGAACGGCTGCTCGCTGCGTTTTTCGCATTGGGCGTTTAAGAGATCGATCAATGTCAGTTCCGCTGTCAAAATCATCAACATCCTCTCTCATCTTGTCAATTCCATAGACCGCAGTCTATAATCTATAGACTATAGTCTATTCAATTCAACAGAACTTTGTCAATTGTTTTCAAACAATTCAGTCGCATTTGGATGCACGCATACAATCTGACTTAGAGAAAGGTGGCCATTATGATGAGCCGACATGAAAAAGCGCTCGAAACGAGAAAACGCATCCTGCGCACGGCGCTGGACTTGTTCAGCGACAAGGGATTTGACCGGGTGTCGGTCGATGAGATCGTCCGGAAAAGTGAAACATCTAAAGGGGCGTTCTATGGGCATTTTACATCCAAATACGATATCTTCCTTGAAAAATTCAAGGAAATCGACCAATTCTATCGCGACTTCCAGGACAGCCTGCCCGACAGTTTGCCGGCCGAACAAAAGATCCGCAAGCTCGCGATCGCTCAGATGGGATATTTGCGGGATGAGCTTGGGCGGGATGGCATCCGATCGCTTTACGCCTATGCACTCACCCCTTCTGTCGATAATTACTTGTCCGATACGGAACGGCCGCTCTATGCGATTCTCGAACAACTCGTTTCCGAAGGGCAGGAAAAAGGGGAATTGACCAGCTGCGCATCATCCGGCCGGCTCGCGCTACTGGTATCCCGCAGCATGCGCGGAACACTCTATGACTGGGCGATTTTCGATGGCGACTTCGATCTGGTAGGGGAAATCGACGGCTGGCTCGCGCTGTTGTTCAACGGAATCCGCAATTAGCCCATAAAAAAACAGGAAGGGAGCGACCTGCTCTCTTCCTGTTTTTTCGTTCTATTTCACCAACTTCTGCCCGCAATTTGGGCAGAACTTGGCGCCGCTCACTTTCTCGCCGCAATTCGGGCAGAAGTTCGGGCCTTGCTGTTCTTCTCCGCCCGCTGATGGCTGGCCGCTCGTTTGGCCGCTCGCATTCGATGATTCTTTTTGATCGCCCATCATTTCCTTAGCGATATTCATGCCCATCATCATGCCCGCCATGTCAGACGCGGTATTCGATCCGGAAGACTTGCCCATCGCATCTGCAACAGATATTTGTTGGTACCTCGAAACATCGCCGACCATGCCGTGCGAGGCGTTCTTGTTGATCATGTCCTGGATTTCTTTCGGGTAGTTGAAGCTCATCACTTGGAAGCCGGTCACTTTCATGCCATCGTCCATGATTTCCATGTTCAGGTCATCCTGGATACCCTGGCCGATCTCATGGGCATTCGACTGCAGATTGAACATGTCCTTGCCTTCGCGCGTGATCCATTTCATCAATAATTGGTCGAGCCGTGCCGTGATACGGATCTGCACGTCTTCAACCAAATAGCTTTGTTTCACGCCCGCGACTTTATCGATCAAATTGACATAATCGTTCACTTTGAAATGGAAAGTCCCGTTCGCACGGATCGGCATGCCGCCCGGAAGCTGCGGTGCGGGTATATTGATCGGGCTTTTCGTGCCCCATTTGACAGTGAATTCCTTCGTATTGACGAACAGCACTTCGACCCGCATACCACTGTTGAAGCCGAAGCGGAAACCTTTCAAGGTCGACAGAAACGGCACGATGTCGGAAACGATGTCGTATTCGCCTTCTTGTTCGAAGATCCCTTCTATCTTGCCGTTATTGAGGAATATCGCGTCCTGGCCTGGCCGGATGATCAAGCGGCTGCCTTTCTTGATTTCCTTATTCGTCCATTTCCAAAAAATCATATCGTCACGAAATTCTTCCCATTCCACCACATCTGAAAATTGATTGCCGAAAAATGCCATGTTCTTCAGTCCTTCCTTTGTTCGATTGCCTAGAAGCTGCGGCCGCCGCCGCTGAATGAACGCCCGCCCCCGGTCATGCCGCCTCCGCCGCCGAAGCCGCCGCCATCTTTATTCTTTGGAATCTTGCGCCGTGTCACGGTTTTATTGCGGAAACGGTCGCTATGGCTACGCACGCGCGTATGGTCGCGGTCGACGTATGTGCCTGGGGTCGTCGTCACCCTGCCACCTGCATTATAGAGCATCGTTCCGACAATGATGCCTGCGAGGAGCAAAGCCACAACTAAATGAAACCAGGTCTTCAAAAAAATGCTTTCCGGGTTGACGCCCGGCCGGTATTCCATGTATTCGCTAGAAGTAATCACGGTTTCTTCGAATGCACCGGCGTAATCGCCCGAGCGCATCTCCGGGATGATCCGGTCAAGCACGAGATCGATCCGCTCTGAATCCAATGTCCTCTCGGCCGTGCCGAATCCGGCAAGATACACTTCGCGCCCGCCGATATCGATCGTGAGGAGCACCGCATCTTCGCGGCCTGTGCTGTCGGCGCGCTCATCGAAGAAATCCCCCATATAACCTTCAATGGACTGTCCTTCCGTACTATCGGTCGAGAGAAACAGGAATTCGACGTTTTGTTCCGCACCATATTCTTTCGCCAAGGCTTCCAGTTCCTGCGCTTCTTCGCCACTGAGCAAGCCGGCTTCGTCGTAGATCAAATCACCGGTCTGTGCTGAAACGGGCAAGCCGCCAATGAACAACAGCAGCAAAGCCAACACTGGCAGCCACGCCCGTTTACATGTAAACTTTTTCACCACAACACACCCCCTACCGCAAAGGCGATGGCTTTCATGGCAACAAAGCTTGAGGCGGCGATGCCGGTGAACCAAAGCGCGACTTTGCCGTTGCTGATCGGCGGCTTGCCGACCACTTTCCCGGTCTGGCCGTTCATCGCAAAGGTATGTTCTTTATTGTCGAAATCGTAATACACCATCCACACCGGGAACAAGGTGTAATAGACTTTCTTTTTTTGTGCATTGATCTGCTTGTTCGTGTAGCTGACGGACGAATAGCCCGAAATGGTCGTGCTGATATACGCATCGATATACGGGACGATTTTCGATTCGACGCGCGAGAACAATTGCTCGTCATCGAAATCGTATTTCTCGGCTAAGTAACCCGCCAAATACGGCATGCGGAAATCTTTCAATTCGCTGTAATCGTAAGGCTCCAGCTTGTCCATCAGCAAGTCGTCCATCTTTTCGGAAGCATCCGCCGGCACTTTCAAATAGCTTAAATCAATTTCACGGAACACGTCATAAAAATTCGTTTCCGTGTAAATCGTATCGCCGCTTTGATAGGTACGGACTTGCGTGCCGATCGCCTGGATATGGGCTTCGCCTTCGATATCGTAAAGCCAGAACGGCACATACATGCCGGTCATTTTCTTGATGCGGTCGCCGCTCATGAAGCCGCGCGGCGTCAAACGCCCGCCGCGCGTCCATTTCTTGAATGCTGCGATTGCTTCGTCTTTGCTAACGGTGAACGGTATGACCTTGGCGGGTGCCAGATCCCCGGTCAACCGGTCTGCCAATACGACCGGTGCGCCGCAGAAGCTGCAATGGGTCGCGGTCGTCTCCGCTTCTGTCAGGATGACCGCCCCGCAGTTTTCGCAATGATATTCCTTCGCTTCGCCTTCATCGAATTTCCGTTCGATATTCTGTTCGGGAAAGGTCTCGATGTTTTCTTCATGGCCGCAGCTTGGGCAGCTTAAATGGCCCGAGTCGCTGTCGAACGCCATATCGGCGCCGCAATTCGGGCATTTATAATGGATGAGCAAACGCGTTTCCTCCCTTCGTGCTTCAGGATCGTGTCCAGCTCTCGGACATCACTCGCCCTTATTCACTTGGCTCTTCAGCGCTTCGAGTTCCGCGTCCACATTGATGCCATTTTTCAATGATGCCAATTCCTCGTCGACGTTCGGGCCGTCATCGTATTTTTTCGCCAAGTCCTTGATGCTCGTTTCGGAACTTTTATTGAGTTCAGCCATCGCTGCCGATTCATCCAATTGCTGGTTGATTTTTTTCTCCATCGCCTCGAATGCCGAGATGCGTTCGCCTGCCCCTCCGACACTGGACGCGAAATCGTTCATGCGCTGCTGCGTCTTCGCGACCGCCGCTTTGCCCTTCAGTTCCTGGCGGCGCGATTCGAGTTCGCCGATATCGCTCTCGAGTTTATCGTGCATTTGGCGCATCTGCTGCGTGTTCGTCGCTGCAAGTTCGACCGCTGTCTCCTTGTCCGTCACGCGTTCCGAAAGTTCCGCTTTGCGCTGGAGGAATTTCCGGGCATCGTCCTCATTGCCCGCTTCGAGCGCTTTGACTGCGTAGCGCTGCATATCGTCCATCTCTTTCTTCAACTCATCGAGTTCCCGGCGCTCGCGTTTCTCGGCAGCCATGATGGCGGCTGTCTCGGATTTCACTTTGCCGAGGTCGCTATTCAAATCGCGCAAATACTGGTCGATCATTTTCTCCGGGTCTTCCGCCTTGTCGAGCATCGCATGGATATTGCTTGTCATAATGTCTCTGAATCGTTTTAGGATTTCCATTTTCATTCTCCTCTTCCGTTAATGTCATTGGCCGTGGCACGAACTTCTTTACCTGTCAGATTCCCTTTCAGCTCGTCGGTTAATCCTTCAAAGCAAACGAATGGCTGAATAGTATGAATACGGAACTTCGGCTATATTAGTTTCAGTTAATTTCGCTGGAGTGAAAAAAACCGTCACCCGGCGCCAGTAAAACAGCATGGGAGACGGTCTTGAATTACATCGGGCCGTATTCGATAAACTGGGCAATCACAAGCGCCACAACGGCGACAGAATACCAAACGATTAACAACGGGAAAATGAACTTCAGCCATTTCTCCCAGCGGATGCCGCCGACAGTGAGCGTCGCCATGAAGTATCCGGAGGTCGGGTAGAAAATATTCGTGAAGCCATCACCTAGCAGGAATGCCAAGACCGCCGTCTGGCGGGTGACGCCGCTGATGTCTGATAAGCCGGTCATGATCGGCATCGTCACCATCGCCTGCCCGCTTCCCGATGGAATGAGGAAATTGAGTGCGGCCTGGACAATCAGCATGAATACCGCCGTCAATGAATCCGGCATGATGCTGACGAATTCGCCGAGCGCAAAGATGATCGTATCCATGATATCGCCGGCATCAAGAACGACCGCGATGCCGCGGGCGATTCCGACGACAATCGCTCCGAGCAGGATCTTTTTGAAGCCTTCATTGAACGCGTCGGCGATCTCGGAAGGTTTCAGCCCTGCCACAAGCCCGGCCGTGATGCCGATCAATGCGTACAGTCCGGTCAATTCGCGGAAATACCAACCGTAATTCAAGAGGCCGAAAAGCAAGACACCGAATGCCGCAAGCAAAGTGAAAGCGGTCCGTACTTGGCGCTTGGTCGCTTTTTGCGGCGACAGTTCTTCCACTTCCGGCGCTGCTTCGTTTTCATCAAAGACGATGCTCAATTCCGGGTTATTATGTACTTTCTTTGCATAGCGCCAGACGTACGCCATGCCTGCCAGCATGACGATGGCCAATAATACGATTCTAAACCCGATGCCCGAATACAGCGGCAGCTCCGCAATTTCCTGCGCTACCCCGAGGTTCGCTGGAATCGCTAACGCCACAGAGAAGCCGGCAATGGTCGACACGAGCACGATGGCCGCTGCCGTGATGCGGTCAAAGCCGAGCTTCAGGACGAGCGGCAAAATCGCCGGCAAATAGATGAGCGACATTTCAACTTGCCCTGTGAAAGTGGTGAACAACGCAAACGGCAGCATCAAGGTCGGGATGATCCACAAGCCTTTGTCCGCAAACTTGCTGGCGAGTTTATTGACGCCGAGCGCGATGACCCCTGTGCGTTCGATGACCGCGAACATGCCGCCGATCATGATGATCCCGAAAATGATTTCGGCTGTCTGGATAAAGCCGTCCGGTATCGCGAACATGAATTCAAAGAATGTCACTGGAGATGATTCCGCATATTCGAAAGTCCCCGGCACGATGACTTCCGCGCCGCTGTCATTCGCCTGGCGCTCGAACTGCCCAGCCGGGATGACGTAGCTCGCAAGCGAGGCCAGTGCAATCATGATGAAGAGAATGACGAAAATATGAGGCACTTTTATCTTGCTCTTTTTCTTCGGTTCTTTTGTTTCCGTGTTTTGTACCATTGAATTCCTCCTAATAATCTGAACATTGATTCTAGTTTAAACTATATTGGCGTCACTGACGTCCAAATCGCCGAGAATATGGATTTAGTCCCAGAAACGGGACCGTAGGAATGCATCGTTTGCTTCCTGAGAGAGCTATAATCATTTGCTCCGTATCATTTTCCTTCTTAATTAAAAACATAAAATGCGTTCTTACCAGCATTCCAACTCCATATTAAAAGGCCAGCTTCCCGAAATTCGGCAAGCTGGCCTTCAATTTACGCGAAAACCTGAAGCAAAGGAGCGAAAAATAGCAATTAAGGTTCCGGTTATTTCTATCGGCGATTTTTCATAACCGGTTTTAGCCCAGTCCAATAGGAGCCCTGCCGTCCCATGGGCCATATACAATTTGAAGGACGTCGAATTAATGTCGTGATCGCCGATCGCCGTAAGCCGGAACCGTTCTTCCAGCATTTCAAAAATCGCTCGCGCCAATTCCCCGTTCAGCCCCGGTATAGTATCTTCCAAAAGATATAAATTGAAAAATGCACGGTTGTCATACACAAAACTCACCAATTCGAAGGAATCCGCATCCATCGCATTTGTCAGGATATCCGCTCCGGGCTCGTAACGCTCAGTGCTGGTCCGCTTGATCTGCTCGAACATTTCTCCGCGCAGCTCTTCTGCGAGATGGGGCTTATCCGAATAGTACAAGTAGAATGTCGCGCGATTGTACTGCGCCTTTTGGACAATATCCGTCACCGAGACATGGCTGAACCCTTTTTCATTGATCAGCTCGACAAACGCTTCTTTGATATGCTGTTTGGTCCGTTCCGCCTGCGGAGACAATTTCTCTTTCTTGCTTTTCATCGCCCATCCCCCTCAAACTCGACACTTTTCAAGGATCTGTCGAATTACTCGACACATCCGGGAATTCTACTGATTGAGCCTCTTCCTATATGGGCATATAGTTGAAGAGTAGCCTATTTTCAGTTTAGCATACCCATGAAAAGGAGAGATGTTTCCATGATTAGTTACCAAGACAAAGTCGTCATCATCACCGGCGGTGGATCCGGCCTTGGCCGCGCCGCTGCCGACTCGATCGCAGCTCAAGGCGGCAAGCTCGTCCTTGTCGACATGAACAAAGAATCACTCGAAGAAAGCCGCAAAGCAATCTTGGCACATTCGAAAGACGCTTCCATTGAAATCGTCGAGGCGAACGTAACCGATGAAGAACAAGTGAAAAACTATGTGCAATTCACGCTCGATACCTTCGGCAAAATCGACGGCTTCTTCAATAACGCCGGCATCGAAGGCAAACAGAACTTGACGGAAGACTACGGTTCTGATGAATTCGAGAAAGTCGTCAGCGTCAACTTGAACGGCGTATTCTACGGCATGAAGCATGTGTTGAAAGTGATGAAAGCACAGGGCTACGGATCGATCGTCAACACCGCATCGGTCGGCGGCATCCGCGGCGTCGGCAACCAGTCCGGCTATGCGGCGAGCAAGCACGGCGTTGTCGGTTTGACGCGCAACTCCGGCATCGAATACGGCCAGTATGGCATCAGCATCAACGCCATCGCACCGGGCGCCATCATGACCCCGATGGTCGAAGGCTCCTTGAAGCAAATGGCTGGAGATGATTGGGAAGCAGCCGGCAAGGAATTTGTCAGCGTCAACCCGATGAAACGTTTCGGCAAGCCGGAAGAAGTCGGCAACCTCGTCGCTTTCCTGTTATCCGATGCAGCGAAATTCATCAACGCTTCCGTCATCCCGATCGACGGCGGCCAATCGTATAAATATTGATCACGCGAACAGCCCGGGATTTCCCGGGCTGTTTTTCATTTCCCGCCAAGACGCCTTGCATGCATTTCCGAATCAAATCGCAGATAATAAGAAAGTATTTACTAATGGAAAGGCTTTTACTTACCCGAATTTAAGGAGTGTTATGATGCAATCAATTAAAGGAAAAACAGCAATCATTACAGGTGGAGGACGCGGCATCGGCCGTGCGACAGCCATCGCCCTAGCTAATGAAGGCGTCAATGTCGGGTTGATCGGCTTGAAGCAGGAAAACCTCGACAAAGTGTCCGTTGAACTGCAAGATGCGAATGTCAAAGTGGCAACTGCCTCTGCCGACGTTACGGATCTCGCTGCGATTGAACAAGCAATCGAGAAACTCAAAAACGAACTTGGCGATATCGATATCCTCATTAACAACGCAGGTACCGGGAAATTCGGCGGCTTTTTGGAATTGTCACCGGAAGAATGGAAAAACATTGTCGACGTCAATTTGATGGGCGTTTATAACGCAACACGTGCCGTGCTTCCAGGCATGATCGAGCAAAGTGCAGGCGATATCATCAACATCTCGTCTACTGCCGGACAAAAAGGCGCACCGGTTACAAGCGCTTACAGCTCTTCCAAATTCGCTGTCATGGGCTTGACCGAATCGCTTGCACTCGAAGTACGCAAGCACAACATCCGGGTCACGGCGTTGACGCCGAGCACAGTCGTCACGGACTTGGCCCACGAGTCCAACCTGATCACCGGCGACGCAGAACGCGTCATGCATCCGGAAGATTTGGCTGATTTGATTGTCGCAAGTTTGAAACTGCACCCCCGCGTCTTCGTCAAAAGCGCCGGCCTGTGGTCGACTAATCCGTCCTAATAGAAAAACGGAGCTTGAGTGAATTCACTCAAGCTCCGTTTTTTAGTTTCGGTTATCTGGCACGTCGCGTTCATCTTCTTTGGAGACATGCTTCGAATATTCTTTTGCATCTTCTTGCTCATCTCTGCCTTTTTCTTCACTGTAATCCGTCGCTTCGTTATCTCCGTCCAAGGCTTCTTTTGTCTTGTTGATCGCTTTATCGATCGCAGATTCGCGAGCCCCGACTTGCTTTTCAGGCGTGCGTCCCGCCGTTCCTTTTCTAGCCATACAGCATTCCTCCTCATCGTGCATTTTGTATACTGTACCCGCTCATCCGGAACTTACACCTCGGCGCAAACAGAACCCGCTGCCAATCTCTTAGAACATGCCGCTTTCGTGGTTATTGCGCCCTGCTTGCCGAATCGCATCCGCGGCAGCAGAATCCTGGTTTGCAGTATTCGCATTTTTATCCATGCTGTATTTCTTCTTGGTCACTTTATCCACTATATAACTGCCGATAAACAAAGCCCCAAAGAATCCCCAGAAAATCCACATCATCCAATGCATGAAACCATCCCCTTTCATTACGCTTGTTTGTTGTTTTCGTATTTGTTTGTAATACGTTTTCAAATGCATGAAGTTTCAAAATCGGTATTTTCAGTAAATTATTCATTTATTAATTTATATATCAAGGGCTTTACGAAACCAATGATAATCTCATACAGTCTCTATTCATGTGAATCCCCTATACAATTGGAGGCGAAACGATGTGGTTCATATTCGGACTGGCCGCAATCGCTGCGACTGGTGTAAACCTTTATCTATATACAACGGGCAAGGATTATAAACTGGCGATGGCGGCGGGTCTATCGTTGACCGCCTTGACCGTTGCGGCAGACTACAGCATGGTCGCCGATTGGGTGCGGGCAGAAGATTGGTCTGCACTCTCGGACGTGGTGCCGGTCATGTCGATCGTGCTGTGGGTCTTGACGGTCATCTCGATTTTATTGAATGCCACCCCCATACTCTTGGAATTTAAAAGAAAAGAATGATGCCAGATATCAAAAATCCCCGCACTCCTTGTTCTTAGGAAGCTGCGGGGATTTTTGCGGCATGCGCTTTTGGCGACTTTTCACTGCCCAACTTTATTGCTGAATCGTTTAACGCCATCGTTACGCTTTGTTTTTCATATATACGAACAACTGCCTACCAGATCGATTCCGCCCATTCCGGATGGTCGACGAACGGGTTGCGGTTGCCTTGGATGTCTTCGATCTTTTCATTGCGTTGCTGCTCCCAAGCGCTGACAGGATCTTGCTCATGCCATTCAAGCAATACGGAGATTTTGCCGTGATAAGGCGTCGAGCCATTATTCACCAGGTCATTCAATTCCAGATCTACGCCATCACCTGATTCATAACGGACCGCCATATAGAACAGCATCCGGGCAACATCGCCTTTCACTTCATCCGGCGGCTCCCAGGAAGTCGCTGTTCGCAGACAGCCATCGCAGCCACTGACGGCACTGCCGCCGTAGTCAAAGTCCAAATTGCCGCGCAGCCCGTTCACTTGCACATCGGTCGGGCGCAAATGGTGGATATCCGTTCCCGCACCTCTTGCCGTTCCAAAATCGCCGTGAGACTTCGCCCATGTGTGCTCGCGGTTCCAATCGCCGACATTGCCGCCGTTCAAAGATTTCGAACGCGACTCGCCCGTATACAATAACAGCACGTTGTTCGGATTATTCGGGTCTTCATCTGTTATTTTCAATGCATCCCATACTTGTGAATAGCTGAGTTGCGTGTGGTCATCAATGATTTCATGAAGTTCCGCTTTCAAAGCAGATCCTTGCAAACCAGCGGCTGTTTCATAATAACCAGATGGCACAGGAGTTGGATCTGGATCTGGGATTGGCGTTTCATCCGTCTCCTCTACCGTATGGCTTCCTAAGTATGTAAATGTATCTGCAGGATAAGCTGTCCATTCAGCCGAAGGATCAAATGCATCATTCACTGCGCTGTCGCCGGACAGGATATCCGGATTGCGGACCAGTGTCACATCTTTCATGTTTTCAATGCGTGAACCTACTTGGCCGATCGAATCGATAGGAGATCCGGATTTTTCAAGTACCAATGCGTCATCGCCGTTAAAATTAACCACGCTGTTATTTTGCAAATCTCCCTTGCCTTGAATCGCTGAATCTGCACCGCTATGATAAATAACTACCGTATCACCGTTTGCGACAGTACCGGAAAGCGTCATTTCGCTCTGTGCGTACGTGCTGCCATTTGTGTACAGCGAGACTGAATAAGGGCTCAATTCAACGGAAGCACCGGTCCCGTTATAAATTTCGATCGCTTTATTGAAGCTGCTGCCTTCAATGTATTCAGAAATGAAAAGATCACTTGCCGGGGCAGCTGCCTGCACCGCCGTTTGCGAAGCCGGCACCCAAAGACTCGCGACCAACCCTACCGATAGTAAAGCCTTTGCTGATTTGTTCCATAAGCTGTTGTCCATCTTATTGTCGTCCTCCTTTTTGTAAAAGCGTTTAGCTAGGGAATGCTGATTTGCTGAGTTTTCTTCTGTAAATTACTGGTACTTAATTATTCTAATTTACAGTTTTTTCTTCTCGCATATTTAACTTTACAGAACCCCCTCTATAGCGTCAATATTATTTAGTAAAAATTACATAAAGTTAATAAAATTAGAAACCTTTGCAAAAGCCATTTGATCGGTTTGCCCAAATATATATAAATAAAAAAGGGGAAAAGTTAGCTATAACCAGACTTCTCTTCCCCCCCCTTTACTTATGTCGCTGCAGATAATTCCTGACACATAAACCTGTTTTTCAATAAAAGTATGCTGCATATATACTCACTGAATCGATTTATCCGGAACAAAAAAGATCATCCAGGAACAGGATGACCTTTCCAAAATACACGAGCGGATATTGTCTTGCTGGCTATGCCATTGCTGCATCGGAAAACTTGTTGCGAATATAGGTCGGTTAAGTTTTGATTTGGTTTAGCAGGCCTTCTGTTGAGCCCAGTCATGACAGAAGACGCTTTCTAGAAACCATGGAAAGTTGAGTTTCGCTGGTTGGAGTTTCTCTTCATCCAGTTGGCGGATAAGTTACTACGCCCTTGTCGTTTACAACGGCTTCGGCTCCCCACATCCCCACTTCGTGCTCGACGATGTCCACCGCCCCTTTTTTACCATCGATAATGTGAAAAACCCGGTGGCCATTCGCTGCTAAGTAATTGCTGATGAGCAGCCTGTGGCAACGCGATGGATGGCGCTCTGAACAGCAATAGGCAACCCGTTTGACTGAAGCTTTTTCGAGTAATTCTGTGATGCCCTGCTGAAATTCTTCCGTCAATGTATAATCCGCATAATTATGAAAAGACTGGTTGCGCCAGCCGGCATTCCTGTCTTCTTCAACCTCCTTCGACTTCCGGCGCCTGCCGCCGAGTTTCGAAAAATGTTCATAACCAATTCCTTCTGCTTCAAGCCATACCGGAAACTCATCCTTTGAAAACTGAGGCCATTTCCGGCTGCCCGGAAACGCCCGCACATCTGCCAAAAGCTCGATTCCGGCTTTCTTCAGCATCTTATCAAAAAAATCCTGCGAATGGCTGGAATGGCCAATTGTGTAAATGTCCATTAGTAATATACCTGCCTTTCCATTAAGCTTTTGCTTGCCTATACCTTGGGGATAGAGACCATTAAACGTGAGTAGGAGGGAGATCCATCAGATTTCGATGATTTTCAATGCCGAATTGATTTCTTCCCGTGCCGAATTGCCGCTCCATTCATGAGGATAATAACCAAGCGGGTTGCAGATGCAGTCGATGCCCCTGTATTCTTCATGATAGCGGGTATGGATGTGGCCAAAAATCATTTTTTTGACCGCATACTTTTCAGCCAATCCCCCGATTTCCTTGCTCCCCATCATCGCGTTAAAAAAATCCCAGGAAAGGTCGTTTTTCACTTGGACAAAGTGGGCAAACGGCACAAAATGGCTGACCAAAATGATATTCTTTTCTTGATGCCATGACAGCCAGTTCTCCAGTTTCGTCAAATACTTATCGGTTATAGCTACATCATTCTCTGGCCAATGTGCATAGACTTTGTCTGGCCAGGTAAAATCATTGAAACGGCCTGTTGAAAACTCCTGTTCCGTAAACCCTTCTATGCCGAATGTATAATCGTACCAGCCGCCATCACCGATCACGATCCATTCCTCATTCAAATGAACCGGGCCATTTCCCAGATTGCCATCGAATTCCAGCAGTTTTTCATACGCATTAGTAGAATCCTCGTAGTATAGATCGTGGTTGCCATGGACAAATAAAATTTGAAGATCCGGCAATTCAGTTTGCAGCCGCTTCAGCAGTGCCAAACTTTTTTCCGATCCCGCTGTCACATCACCGCTGATGATAAAGACATCCGGCGCATGCTGGGCCAGCGACTCTTTCAGCAACCCGACAATATCAGCTCCAGTCTTTTTGCGATTGAGCCCTTCGTGAATATCAGATAAGATGGCGATTTTCAATTCCCTTCCCCCTTCAACCGATTGATTAAACGCACTATTGATTGATGACTCATTTCATGGATTCAATAGTAGTTTTCCTGTCTTGCACTTTAACTAAACTCGTTTGTCTTGAAGCGACTAGTCCTGGCGGATGAAAAGCGGAAAAAACTTGTACGTAAAGGGAATCTGAATTTATACTCCGCAGCAAAATGAACTACCCCCAGCTGCCGTCAGGGACATTCGAGCCCGCAATAGCTGCTTTGAATTCGAAGTTATCCAAGACAGCGAAGTTCATCTTATCGACCCTGTTATCACTTCCCGCCCTATGCTGCGCATCGGTGCAGCCATGCAACAATCTTTGGCACTGCATCACCATAGAATCTTCTAGCTTCCTGACTGAATTAAATTCAAAAATAAAAAACCAACTTATAATAAGCTGGCTCAATGATTGTTAGCTAATCGACTTGGATGGTGCTGGGTACGTTTTTTGCTAAGGACGTACGTGTAAAGCAACGCGCCTAGAACAAATGGGATTATGGCAACTAGTACGCTCGTCGTTTCTGTATAGATCAGTACGGCAGGTGAAAACAATAGAATGATACTTATTATTTTCAACATAGAAATCATCAACCTCCTGTTAAAAGGGAAAAGCGCGATTTTAATTGCTTTCTTTCTTTAGCCCCTTTTTCAATTTGGATGCAGTTTCTTTTTTCTTTTGCGGGCTGAACATGGAAAGAGTAATGCCACTTTTTTTATGGGTTTTGCTAATGATTTGAAACAAGTTTTTCTCAATATAACGCAGCTGTTGATGATTTATCTTTTTTGTAGCAACGATATCGTATCCCCATTTAGGTGGCTTTAAAATATTTACATATTGATTACTTTCTCTAACACGCTTGAAGTGATGGTGCCTACTATCCCACGTGATATAGTGCTTATCATACATGTTCTCATGTTCGTTCTTTAAACTGGGCAACACAATATATATATCACCCTTTATCCCTTGAGTTCGCTGATTGTGTATATCAGCCGTTGCGGTTTGCCACGTGATGTACGCTATCCGATTTTTATACTCCGAATCAGTCTCTACTGCCATTTTCTTCGGATAAGTTGGTTTTTGTTTTCTAGAAAATAATTCTACAATGATAAAAGAAAAATCCCCCTCATGATGAGACAAAAATCGTTTCTCCAAATGCCTTACGTCAATCCATTTTCCTTTTGTGTCTATATCCTCTGCCATATCTCGCACAATCAACACAGCGGTAGATGCGCTGCTTTTCACATAGGTAATATACGCCTCATCGTATTGTTGACTATTTATTAAGCGAGCTGGTTTAGCTATATAACGACCATTTTCTTCCGCCTTACACGTAGCATAATCAATATATCTCTCAATGTAATAAGCACGCGCTTCTCCCACAGGCCCTTGTTTTCTTTTAGCTTTTCCTAGTTGTTTCTTGCGCTGTTTTTGCTCCTCTATTTTTTGTAGAACTTCAGAATTATCTACAAGATTATCATTCGTATACAATTCACTACAGTCATAACAGATTTTCCATTGCTTAATCCATAGATGCTTTACATCTAGTTCGCTGGTTGTTCTCAAATAATCTTTCACTTTCTTTTGCAACCGATTGTTTTCATTTACTACTTGTTTTCCACAAATGACACAGTCCATCGTACATCTCCAATCATCGCGTTAGTTGAAGAAGGGAAAAGCTTTATCCTTAGTTCAAATAAAGCATCAATTTAAAAATTATATTATAAATCATAATTCATCTATCATTAGAAAAGTTAAGAACACTACCCATTTTCATGAGGCTGCTTTTTCATATTACCTTTTGTTAGTAAATTGTTGTATATTCACCAAGGATTCATCATTACTTACCTGTTTTTTTATCAATAGACGTTTTAGTATGCAAACATCACGTTTGATCAGTTAAATGTCATAATTCACATTAAGATCGATACTTTTGATGATTCATTTTAATTTTTCTATGGAGAACCCTCTAATGGTTACACTTAAGCTGTATGAAGTGTTAATTTAACAAAACTTAAAGTAACACTTCCCAAAAACCCAGAAAGGAAAATTATTTAAAATGTTAATCAGTGGATTGTCTCTATCTTTCTACTCGATTAGATTAGGAATAATTCGGTAACGGTGATGAAAAAATTCTAAACAAAAAAACCTTGTTCATCTCGCTTTTCACACTAGCTTTAGTCGTAATTCTGAGCTTCACTATCTTTTTTATTTGGTCTCAAAATACGTTTGAAGTGATAGATGCGGATCAAATCGAAATGGAGGAAGTTATAGAACCCGAGGACGGGTGGTGTATCTATCGAGCAGAAAATGCAGAAAAAGGGCTGATCCTCTATCCCGGTGCAAAAGTCGAACCTGAAGCGTATGGCTATTTAGCACAAGAATTATCGAACCAAAACATCACAGTCGCCATACCTTCCGTCAGATTGAATTTATCAATTTTAGCCGTATCAAAAGCTGATGAAATGATAGGAAGTAACCACAGCATCGAGTGGTATATGTCGGGACATTCCATGGGAGGCGCAGCAGCCGCTATGTATTTCGATCAACATTTAGCTCGCGTAAACGGGCTCATCTTGCTTGGGGCATACGCAGCAAGCAATGACTATTTAAGCGAATCCAACTTACCCGCTTTATCCATAAGCGGTTCAGAAGATGGCTTAAGTACGCCTGAAAAAATTAAGAAAAACAGCCCAAACTTGCCAGAAACAACGGATTTCATTGAAATTCCAGGCGGAAACCACGCGTATTTTGGCGTATATGGTAGTCAGTCCGGCGACATTGAAGCTCAGATCACTGTCAGTGAACCACAAGAAATCATCCTAGAGTTAATTGTGGATTGGTTAGAAAATGATCATTCCTTAAGTGAAGAGGAATAATGAAAAATTTATAATTCACACAAAAAAGCACACAATCAGCCTTGTGCTTTTTTCTTTCGTATTATTCTTCCGGTTTTCTTGCAGCAAACTCGTCGTCCATTTTCAGGAAATACTCGCCACCTTCTTCGATGCCTTTTATGCGAATGATCATATCACGGAACATCTTTTTTTCTTCCATTTGTTCTTCAATGAACCAATCCAAAAATGATAAGGTGGCATGTTCTTGCAGTCCATCCATCAAGCTTACTGTCGGCATTTCTTTTCTAAAAAGCTATGCCGTTTGTTCCATTCATTTCGCTAGTTTTCTTCCTGTAAATTACTGAAACTTAAATGTGCTAATTTACATTTCTACTTCTTTACTAACACTCCCCTAATACATCCTGCAACGTCAATCTAAAATGGCAAAAATAACGTAAGCTTATGCAACACAAAAAGTTCTATGCAGTGATTGTTTAGTCGATACAAACGTAAATACTGAGGTCAAGAGAATTCGCTATAACGAGCCTTTTCTTGCCTTTTATATTTTTATAACTTCCGATAAGGTGTCATATGTTAACTAAAACGAAGAGAACTCTTCGGAACAACTTGAAAAACATTCCCAGTCAAGTTGGAAACCCTATCACAGCCCTGATGAGCAAGTGATTAAGGTATTTGATTTTTCTTTTTTTTCAGAAAATATATTTAAAAAATATTCTTAATAATATATAATTTGTTAAAATATGAGAAGGCAGGTGTTGTTTAATGAGTAAATTAAACTATAAGCGCTGGTTTTTTATTTCATTATTTACATTAATAGCTTCAACTATGTTGTTAGGATTTAGTTCAACTGGAAAAGCCTCTCCAATTGATTGTGGGATTTATAGCATTGATGAGAGTCTGGTGGTTCAGCACACATACGACAGTTCTAATAATGATATTACTATCCAGTGTGGTGGTATAGCTAGACAAACATGGAATAGTATAAAATCTTCAGCTATAAAAACTACTCAAACTTCTCCGAGGGTGAATAACTACAATAAAACAGGTGGTACAAATCAAGCGCTATATGACTTTAACCGTATGCCAGGTCCATATCAACTTGCTGGTGACGGTGTTCGATTAAAGCGTTATTCAGGAGGCACTTTAACTTACTATCCAAAATCTACCTCTACAAGTACTCCAACCCTGTCTTTTCCATCCACTACATCTGGAGTGACAGATAAAATTAGATATTATTAGAAATATACGAATGGGGTGAAGATAGGATGAAGGATACCGTAAAAGAAAAACTTCAATTTTGGCAGCCTAAAGGAATCGAATGGCTAAGAGGAACAGATCCTTCACAGATTATTTTATATAGTATATATAAAAGCCCAACTTTTTTAGAACTTGTCATAATCGATGACTATGGAAATAAAATAAAGATAACTTATGATCAATTTTGCACTTCAGAATTTGCCGTTTGGAATTTCACCTACGATACACATGCAGGTCGTCCAGACTTGTGGGTTAATGATGTTAATACTCCTGCAAATTTTTCAAAAAAAGATCCATTCTTCTTCAAAATTCTAAATTGGAGTGACTTAAAAAAGTATCGAAATGCTCCAATCTATGATGGAATCTGGGATAAGCCGGAAGTTCATTTATACAGTACCCGAGATGAATTTTTTATTGTGGTTTCAGAGTATGAACCAAAGATTTCCAAAGTATATGATGGTGACCAAGTAACTTAGTTCGCTTGGAGTCTAGACTTCATTACACCAATTTCATAAAACTTTACGTAAGATCCTGTAGAGTGGTCCATACAATTACAAAACCTTCTATAAAATAAAGGAAGCTAGGAAGCAGTATTATACGCATCCCGGCTTCTTTTTCTCTTCCGATAACACCATGATACGTAAACTAGATTTGTTTTGGATTTACGATTCAGATTCAACTTGTCCAGCTACTATACATGACTTTTCACCTTTCATATTTCCACATATCGGAGTAATACTGAACGTATATACATGACAGAAATAAACTTTTTTACATTTGGTAATAATATCACCCTGTTTATTGAAGCAGATTTCCCATGAGTGATCACTTGGTAAAATTCCAAGCATTTGATGACAGATTTATTTTCATTTCGCAAACCAGTACCGAGTATTGTGATTGACGAACGTCTGTTACAAAGAGCCGAAAAAGTGGTACTGTTCGATTATCACCGCCGAGGTGTAGAATTTATCGACAATACGCTACTTGTCTATTTGGAGCCATATGCTTCTTCTACAGCAGAACTCGTGACCGAATTGATCGAATATCAGCCGAAACACGACAAAATGACGATGCTCGAAGCAACATCGATGCTTGGTGCACGTTATAGAAGAGTAAGGAGCGAACAAGACAAGCGTCCGATGATTTCCGGTCTTCGTGAATCGGGTTCGATTGAGCAAGATGCCGATAGCGTGTCCTTCTTATACCGTGAAGATTACTATGATAAAGAAACAGAAAATCAAAACATGCTTGAAATCACCATTGCCATGCAGTGTAATGGTCCAACGGATGCCGTGACCTTGACCTTTGTGAAAGAGTTCAATAAGTTTGTCAAAATTGATTGGAGCCAGCATATGGCTCCGCCGGCCCCCTAAAAGAGTCCGGTTTTTTTGTAACTTTTTCAGTGTTTGTACGTATTTATTGGGAACGAAAGGAGTGGAATTAACATGAAATGGTTGATCGGCTGTTTAGGCGTCATTGTATTAGCTGTATTCGGATACTTTGGCTATTTTGCGTTTACGACAGAAGAGTCTAGTGAATCATCAGATCCGAGGAAGGAATTGATCAGTGTCTCTCCAAATGAAGAATGGCGAATTGAACTAGTTGAAGCGGAAATAGACGGGAAAGCGCATAAAGCCTACTACGGAAAAAATGAGGATCAATCAAGAAATAGAATGAGCAGTATCAATATTGACCCGGAAGGCAAAGAGAACACGACCATAGATATTGAATGGATTTCTGATGAATCAGCCGACATCTTGCTCCTCGAAGAAGGGGTTGAAATCAGACGAATGAACTTAACGTTAGAATAAGTGTGTTTTCTGAAAAAAGTAGTAGTTTCAAGCTGGTATATTAAACAATTTAATTAAACACGAACATCTAATTCGCAATAAAATTAGATGTTCGTGTTTAAATGGGGATTAGTTCCCTAGCAGTCTACTAATAATCTCCAGAGGGAAATTTGTTAATCCATGAACAATGATGAGAACCCAAAAATTTCGATATTTTGACCATAAAAGCCCCAAAAATAATCCCATGAGTCCATGATTAGCAATGGAATTTGCTAATGTCACATCAAAACTGCCTGCGCTCTGTATAGTCACGTGCCAAACAGCCCATAACAAAGCAGTTACACAAATGGCCGGCCATGTTCCTAAAAAAATCTCCAATCGAGTTTGTAACCAAACACGATAAAATAATTCTTCCAGAACACTGTTAAGCAAAAAAGAAACTAAAGCACCGGTCAATAAAATAAGAAAATTCATTTCGTATGTATTCGACTCTGAAGAACTCCATGGACTGAAAAAATACATAAATATCCATACGACAACGGGTATGAGGGCAAATTTCCACTGTTTTTTTGCAGAATGTCTGTGAAGTTTTATTTTTGGTTTCCATTTGAAAATTATAAGAGGAACAAAAAGCAGAAAAACAAGTTTGTAAATATAAAAAAAGTCAAAAACATGTTCAGCAGGCGTTATAATTAGAGCGAGAAAATAAAAAAGAGCAGCAATCAATAGATAATGCGTTTGTGATTTTAGAGTCTGTTTTTCTTCCTCTTGTAAGGAGAGGATTTTTGGGTTTTTATATGGTAACAAATATAAAATAATAAAAGGTAACCCGACTATTAACCAGTGATGCCACAGTAAAAGCGAATCATCAAAGTCTGCACTGACGATGATACGCCCGTTATTCGATAGAATAATCCATATAGAGGATACTACAAGAATGACTATGGTTATATAAATTAAGTAAGAGTTCTTCGATGTATTTATCATGTCTTTCCTCCTTTGTTTGCTTGCCGATATAAAAATTTCTTCCGACTTTTTCCTCTCAGCCTTTAGGGCTTCCGCTCGTTTCCTTTGTTCAATTCACTCCTCATTTTTAAACTCATTTGCTTCGTAAAAATCGATAATTTTATCAATATATTCAATTACGTTTTCTTCCACCAAAATTAATCCGCCTTTTTCTGGTGCTTCCTTTTGTAGCCTCCAATACTTTTCGATTAGTTCTTTATCACCGTTAAACGCCTCATCAAGAAACAAAACAAGTTTTCTAGCCAAGGTCTGAGATTTCATCGAGCTTGGATTTTCATATTTCTGTTCCCTGGCTATTCTCAATAAGTAAACTATTTCCATAGATTCCTTCTCACCCATATGAAATAGGGGATTGTTAAAAACCTCCCTCTCTTTTTCACTAAAGAATTCTTTCAAATAAGCCATTTGCTTAACTTGATCTTCTTCCGTTTGTCCTATGTAATGGAATAGGTTGGTCCAATTTATGTCTTGTTCAATAAAAGATAGTTGCTGGGTTAACCTAAGCATTTTTTCCAAATAATCAAGGTGTGCTTTTTCTTTTGCAATAATAATCAATTGCTCTTCAAAAATATCCTCCCAGTCATTTTCATTCAAAATAGATTTAACCTGTTCCAATTGAAATCCTAGTTTCTTTAAGGCAATAACTCGCTGCAGAACTAGAATATCTTCTTTTGAATAATAACGATAACCTGAATCTGCAATTCGGGAAGGTGTCAATAAATCGATTTCATCGTAATAGCGCAATGTCCGAACAGTCAGGTTAAATTCTTTTGCTACTTTTCCAATACTATACATAAGACACCTCCGATAGTTCTTTCCTTTTCAGTATAACTCTACCGCAAACGGAATAGTCAACAGGCGCCATTCACTATTCTGTGAATTTTACAAGCATATGAATCCTTGGTCTAGAAAGCGTTCGTAAAAGTACACTTACACGAACGAAAGGAAAGAAGCTTATTCCATCACTTCTTTCCTTCAGATAAGCAATTATATGTAACTGGATTTAGTACAATTCATACATAGAAAAGAGCTTATCAATATAGAGAAGAAGCTTTTCGGGCTCCATCTCTTAACTCCAATTTTGTTCGAATTAACGTGCTTCTGCATTCTGAACAATTCCCCTGCCGATACGGACAATCTGCAAAGACGTGAGCCATAGGACCAGTGCAGACCCCAGGCCAACTACCGTCATGTATGCATTTGCTTCATATCCGCCAATCGAAATTCTCTCCGGAATAAAAATCCAGGCGACGAGAGCGATTGCACAAATCAGTCCCCCCGTCAGATGATAAACACGAACGCCGAAAAGTGAAGCCAATGGGAAAAAGTGCACACCAACAATCAACGCCACGATAATTGGAATGAGTTGCGTAATTTGTGTCGCGTTACAAACAAAGATGGCAATTGCGATGGCAATCCCTTCAGCAGCGAAAATAAGATTAAATGCATTGCGCTGTTTTTTTCCGGACTTTGAACCAGCGCTGGTGCCAGAAAACTTCCTTCCCGATCGCAGCAGCAGAAAGCCCGTTGTGCACAAAGCGATTCCGATTAATAGTGCAATGATAAGCAATGCTGTTTGCGTTCCTCCCGGCCATTGCAAACCCATAATGCCAGTGTATGCCCATAATGTGCCGAATATCGCCATGAAAAATACGCCGTTTGCTGTTCCAAATATGGCTGCTTCAGGCGGCATGCGCGTTTCTTCCATCATCTGAATGTCCTCCTCCGTATTGTTTCCTAAGCCTAACTTACATAAATTAGCAGGGATATTTCTCCCTTTTAATATTATATCAAAATTTTCTAATATCTCTTATCTTTTTTATGTCAGAATAAATCTGCTCGTAAATATACCTTGACGAAAAAACTGGAGAAAAGAGACGCTTTGATTGGCCGCTTTTCTCCATTTTGTGTTCATACAACTTCCGATAAAACACATGATATGTAAACTACTCTTTTATATTGTTAAAGCAGAATATTAAATAAGGCATTCTTGTATAATTAATGGAGACCATATAAGTAATTTGACTGGTTGAGAAAGGAAGATTTAGTTGAATGAAAAATTCAAAAACAAAGTTGCTTGGTGCAAGGTTTGCGATCAAGGATGGGCTACTATCGTGAAAGCTAAAGGTACGAACCGATATTGGGTACAGTGCTCAGAGTGTGATAGCGAATGGTACCATCCATTGCACGCACAATTAAATATAAATATTAAGGAAACCATAGATCCTTCATCAGAAGAAATTCAAGAGACTGGGTGGGGTGAATATATCATCGCAGAATGGTAGCTTCGAACTACTATTCATAGCCAAAAACCTAAGTTTTCATTATGTTTCGCGAGACTTTACTTTGCATCATCTATTTTGCTCTCCGTTCTAAAAAGTACACTTTTCCTTTTGACGATTAAGGACTCTATCGATCATCGGTAAAATATTTTTGTCGAAGTTCTAACATATGAATTTGCGCTTTTTTCTTCACTGTAAATAAGCTGTTTTAAACTGATATTCGCATGGTTTTCTTTCATGAACTCTGACTTCATCATTACTCATCCATTTAATATCTCCTAATAATGGATAGAGCAAGTCGAATATTGGCTCTGTTTGATAAAGGACTTCTGAATAGATATGCTTTTGTTGCTTATCTTCAATCACTAATGAAGCCGTACAGTCATATATCCCAACCTCTATTTCGATTTTCGCTCTCAATTTACGATTAGGACTTGATTTGGGGTTTTTATACGTTTTTTTGAATGTGTAATTATTTTCGACTACCTTTTGATACGCATATAAAAATGGCTCTTCATTCCAACCCCTGTCTTTACAGATAACCTGTAGTCCATCCATCATTAGATCAAGTGTCTTTTTCTTTTTCTCTAAATCGGATAGCTGGTAAAAATCACTTACATCGTAGGGGATCGTTACAGGTAGTAATCCATCCATGATGACAGGTTGACAAGCCAATTCGGCATTTGGGTAACACTCAAATCGGACACTATTTACATCATCAAACTGAAATTTAGGTAAAAACTGTTCAAAGAGATACACAATGCAGTTGGTTTCCACATAAAACTGACTTTGTTTAGGTTTATGATGTTGTGGTGAGCGATCTTGAAAATTAAAGCCTCTAAATAACATTCAATAATCTCCTTCTTATGGTCTTGAGTGATATTTAGTATCACACATCCTGCCTCAACCATGTAGTGTCCGTGGAATCACCTCATAAGCAGCAATCGTTTCGCTGCAAATACGAATCTGGTTAATAACGGCTTAAATAATTCCAATACCGGATTTACAAGCTTTTTTTCTTTCCATAACGCTTGATAGGTAAACCCAAATACTATTGAAATTCGAGTTTTCAAACCTTATGGCACCGCCTTTTGAATGTATCATATGTTCGTTTGAAAATGATTTCGATGGATTTTCTAACAAAGCGAATGAAATTGGGAGATTGAATGTAACTTAATTAGGATTATGTTACATTCAGAATTTAGAAAAACTCAATCGTCAGCTCTATAAATTACTTTTGATGATAATTGAAACTCTTCATTTTTCAAAGAAGGTCTTAAGAGGATTTTCCTGGAGAATGGCGAACTGAGTATTGATTCAAATATCTGCAAAGAACTGCTCACTGCATACATTTGGAGGGACGATTGTGAAGCTGAAAATGAATAGAAAAGAATTGATGACCAATGATGATATATGGAATGCTGTTATTCGTGTGATTAGCGAAAAGGATTTCCCGTTTGAAAGCAAGAGAGTCAATGAAGCGTGGGTTGTATATCATTATTATTCAGAGCTCGAAAGTGGCGGACATGAAATGCTCCTCCATTGGCTGGGAGATTATATCAAGGAAGTTGGGATCCAACAGTATCGGGAAGAACTTGTAAACATCCTGGAAAAAATCGGCGCTGCTGATTATGCCGTCGTTGAAAAGACTTACCTTGAGCACTTGTGGCAACTGTACCAAGCTCTGGAAGAGAATGAAATTGAGGAAGAGAATTTTTACAGTAAGGTAGAGTCCGCGGACAATGCGTATTACGCAGAGAATGGGAAAATAGAAACTTTATTGGAAAATTACTTTATAGAAATACATACTGACTTGATCGATGTTGTGGAAAATTAATGGGTTTATATAAAGAGGATGCTCTCTTCTAGTAAGTAGTTCAGTTTTGGAGTACAAAAAGTGAAAATGTAAACCTAAATGAGTATCAAATTGCAACTGAATTTGATACTCGTTTTTTATTGTTAAATCAACGTTTGTTGTTAATTTACACCACAAAATGTAAGTTAAAATGTATATAAAAATGCGAACGTGAAATAATTATTGTAGGAATGCAAATTGGTGTGTTAAAATGGTTACAATTTACTAAGCAAAAAGGGGTGCATTTTCCTATGCAATTTCTTGAGCCAAAAAATAAGAACGCTAAGTCTGTGGATTGGGAAATATCAGAGCAAGTAAGGGTGATAGTTAAGCAATACGCTGAATATGCAGAGCGTACTGAAAGCGAAGCAGTGGATGAATTCTTATTGAACATTTTAGACGATAAGAAGTTTATTGAATGGATTGCCAACAAGCGAAGTAATAAGCGGATTGTTGAAAAAATGGGTATCAAAGATAGAGTGGGTTGATAGACAATGACCAAGCTTAAAAGATTAGCCACGAAGGAAGATGAAATTGTAGATGTTAAAATTCCGATTTCAAACGAAGAATTAAAAGATAGGGCTAAACAATATGATTTATTAACTCCAAAACGATTTGCAACAAGGTATAACAAAATGTTGTTCTTGCCAACGTCTTTTAAATGGAACGGTTCTGAATATCCCATTCAATATAATTACTGCATCAATCCGTTTTGTTGTAATTTTGGGAAAGAACAGCACAAATTCAAAGATGTAAAAGGGAAACCAAGTCGATATAAAATGACTGGTAGTTCCAAAGATAAAGGTCATAAAGGTATGTACTGCAATGACAATCCTATTGGCAGAGGTGTATCGCAAAACTGTACAGTAACCCCTTTATCTAATTGGTCTGTTGTTGAAGAAATTAAACGCCTTATAGAAATCAATAGCATCCAAGATGTTGAGCCAGATTATCAATTTCATAAAGAAGGCTGCTCGGAAGAAGAATCAACCCCATTCAATGAGCCGAAGCAATTTTACAAAAGGGGGAAAAGTAGGGGCAAATCTCAACGCTATCAATGTAAGGCGTGTAAGAAGTTCACTAATGTTCTACCAAAAAGAGAAGAAACCACTACTTATCACCAACAAAAGAACACCATTCTTCCAATGTTCGCTAAGATGGTTGTTGGAAGGGTTTCAGTCAGTCGTACTTGTGATATTTTAGGAATTGGAGTTGGAACCTACTATCATAAGCTGGAGTGGCTGTATAGGCGTTGTTTGGAGTTTTTAGAACGATATGAGACACAACCCCTTCAAACAAAGAAATTTAACGAGATGTGGCTTAATACGGACAAGATGCACTACTACCTAAATAACGTCCGTAAGAAAGGACAAGGTTCAAAGAAATATACGGGGTTTGAAGACCTTAATATGCAAACGTATATAGTTGTATCTGCTGAGGTCTTATCAAGATATGTGTTCCGTTCTGATGTTGCCTATGATTGGAATATTTCAATGGATGAATTAAATGAAGATACAAGAAAATTCAAAGAAGACCATCTCAATACTTTTAGTCGTAAAAATGATAGGTTAGATTGGTCTTATTATCCACAAGAACCATCCGCTAACGATAGCGAAAATAGGAATGCTTATCTTCACGAATTAGGGAAAATTACTAATAGGAGTAGATTTGTCGATGGTTTAAATGTTGATGCTCCTTATACTACAACTGCTCACTATTGGTTAATTAAACAAATGGTTAATGCCGACGAATGGCGAATGATTAGTGATGATGACTTCTCTATTAGAAACGCCTTTTATAGAGTATTCACGAAAGAATTAAGGTTGAGCGATGCACATCATTTTATTTGCCAAGTTAACAAGACGAAAAGCAGAAAACAATGCTTAAAAGAATTCGGACAAGCAAAAGCAGAACTGCTCGATTGGGGAGATATCAGAGGATTCAAAACAAAGTTTCTACGGACTTTGGCATCTCATTATCTAACTGAATTACTAACAAGTCATCAATTCCACGAAGAGGCTATTAGTAAAGATGGAGAAAGATATCGCAAATATGCCGATAACCCTATCAAACATCCATTAGCCACTAAGGATAAAGGATTTTATTCAGTTGATTGTAGAACGGATTTATCTGCTCTGGAACCAAACGAAATCGCAAAGATGCTATTAAATGTTAATGACCATTCGACCAATAGCTTTATTCAACAGATAAGACGTTATATATCATCTCTTGAAAGACCATTAACAACAGCTCGTGGTGATAAGAAGAGCTATATTTACGCTAACTTCAATCCGAAGTATGCTCAATTTGCGATTACAATTCTAAGAACTTACTACAACTTTTGTCGCCCTTTTAAATCAGCGGATAAAAAGGTTTTGACACCTGCTCAAAGATTAGGGATTACAGATAAACAATTTGATTGGAAAGATATAATTTATTTCAAATGACAAAAAGAGCTTGGAGTAATCCCAAGCTCTTGTGCTTTATCTTTACTGTTCTTCTTCAATTAACGCACCCGTTAACTCAATAAGTTTTTTCTTTCATATACATGAAAATAGTAGTTATACGGATTTTTATCATTCTTTATCCCTTTTTGGGCAAATACCTCATTCCATTCCTCATAATTCACTTCTGGAAAAAAAGTATCTCCTTCGAATTCATGATGTATTTTTGTGATGTACATTTTCTCAACATAAGGGAAAAACAAATTATAAATCTGTTCTCCTCCGAAAATAAAAATTTCTTCTTCGTTTTTACATAACTCAAAAACATCTTCTATTGAATGAACAATTTCACAACCATTAAAGGTAAACCCCTTATCTCTCGTCAGAATAATATTTCTTCTGTCAGGTAAGGCTCTTCCGATTGATTCAAGGTTCTTCCTACCTAATATTATCGGATGTCCCTTTGTAGTATTTTTAACATATTCCCAGTCCTTGGGAATCCTCCAAGGAATGTCATTCTCTTTGCCAATCACTCTATTCTTATCCATCGCAGCAATCAAAGAAACTTTCATTTATAACACAGCCTTTTTAACTAATTTACCATCTAATTTCTTATTTCTATCAAAAAACCTTTTCTCATTATCCTGCCCGTTAGTTGAATAAGCAATTTTTTCTATAAGTTATATTATCATAATACCACAAAATCACAAATTTTCATTCAATTATCATTTTCAATTGCATTTTATAAATCATTTTGTATGTAATTTGGTATGTAAGTTAAAATGAAAAAAGTAGTCCATTTTGAAGTACATTTTGTCATTTTGTACTCCAAAACTGAACTACTTACTCTTCTAGAGCATCCTCTTTATATTTTAAGATTGATTTTCTTCGGAAGTGAATGTAACTTAATTCACATTAAGTTACATTCAGTTGTAATAGAACCAAGTTTTTATGGACCCGTAATTACAGCCATCGGAGTTGATTTGCCGTTTATGAGTACGTCGATCATTTCCGTCTCCTTGTCAATCTTCAACTTGAATACATGCTGTTTAATATTGTCACCATCTTTTGGTACAGCTTTTAGTTTTATGTTTAACTTGTCTCCTTGTTTTTCAAGAGAAGCAGTTACCTCATCCTTTGATTCATAAATAAGATAAGCCATTTCTCCATTCTTATTTATCGATTGAAGAGGAACAGCCGGATCTAATAGTTCTTGCACATTTTCTGGTGCCTTGTTTAGTTTTTCGATACTAGGTGTAGACTCAATTAAATTACACGCTGACAGCAAAGTAAAAATGAGTACAATTACCAGTGTTTTTTTCACTATTCTTTTCCTCCTCTAACTTGGAACTTTTTTCCTTTAATTTTTTTACCTTATTTCAAGAAAAGTCAGTATATTAAAACACGAATGTAACTTAACTGCACCTAAGTTACATTCAATTTCCCTAAATTAATGCTTTTTATTTGTTGCAAATCCTAAATATATCGGACTACCGATGACTTAAGGTATGTAAACTGCGATGCTATATTACAACTATCGTTGTTCATTTACAAGTTGTTTTAAGTATCCATCTGGCAGCTGAACTGTTTCTCTTAGGTGTCTTGTATAGTAATTGTCGTCTGTTGTTTGAATTTCGAGCAGAAGTCCGTCCGTTTCCCCCATCTGATAGGGTCCATGAAAATGAATATCCAGCGTGTCTCCCTTTTCCATTGCAAGTGGCAGTTTCACTTCTCTACCGTCACGCGACCAGGAGACAGTGGCAGATGAACTGTAATGGCCAATTGTAGAAATAGCCATTGGTTCTGGCGCCGTAAATATATAATGCAATTGATCCTGTTCTAATTTCCCTTCTGCTGCTTCCTCTTCCAGTAACAGAATGCCATCAGCTTCTATAGGGGAATAATCTTCAAAAGAAACATTCGCCAAAAAAGTGCGACTCGAATTTTCAGGCATGAGATAAGCCAGTTCCTCATCGCTCAACTCAATTGTCGCTTCACGCAACTGATATCCATTTTGCGCAATCAGGTCCCTGATAATTTGCATATTTTCTTCTTCTGTTTCACCATTGGTCTGAGATGGAGGATAAAAGCCTTTTCCGTTCACAGTGACCTCCATTAAATGGGCATCATCTTGTTTTGTAGTAATATAGGAAACACTCATTGTATTAGTAGACTCTATGACTTGCGCAGATACAACAATTGGTTTTTCGATGCTTGCTTTCGGCCAAAGCCAATAAACCAGAATAGAACTCAGTACAAGTAAAATCCCAACCCACTTTTTCATTTCATCGCCCACTTCTTTTTCAATTTTTAATCGAACGTCGCTTCTTTCTCATAATAAAAATGAATCGAAAAATTATTTCCTCTTCTTTTCACATTAACATTATTTGGTTATTTAGAATAGTTTAAAATTATCTTTGTATCTAATCAACGACGAGAAAAGCGTTCGTAAAAGTACACTTTTCCGAACGCTCTCAAAACAGCTTAATAAAGCGCAAAAAATGTTCGTAAACATACCAAAACACTTTACGAACGTTCGCTGGTTCTCGATGACTTTTACGAACGTTTTTCAACTCCTAGTGAAATACTGATTATGATCCATTCGCCTATGTACGGAGCCATGCCCAAAGCGGCCTCCACGACAGTTTCTCCATTATTATTCAAGTTTTAAACATTTTCATTCCCCTCTCCTAAACTCATGCCAAAAATGCTACACTGAAACTAAGTAAATAATCATGCAGGGAAAAGGTGCTGATTCGTCAGCTTAACAGGGAATCCGGTGAAAATCCGGAGCTGTTTCCGCAACTGTAAGTGCGTATGAAATAAGAGATGCCACTGGGGAGACCCGGGAAGGCCTTAGAGTAAAGCGATGCACAAGCCAGGAGACCTACCTTTTTCTGAACGTATTTTTGCTCTTCGGAAGATAAGAGGATCTACGGCAACTTTTTCCTATGGACAGCCTTGTGCTGGATATTCGCAATCGTGCCACTCTCTTCGTTGAGAGTGGCTTTTTTTGTCTCTTTTTGAAAGCGATACGTCTGCTGATATTTACGCATTCTATGCAGGAGGTGAAAAGATGAAAAAAGACATGCGCTATCTGTGCTACCCATTCATGAGGGAAAGCGCTTCAACGGTCGATTTCGAGATCCGCACCGATTCCTTGACGACGCGGATCGGTGAAGCCATCGCGGTCAACGATATCCCGCAAATCATCAATGATCTGCGTTACTTGCAGCCGATGGTTTACCACTTGAACGGTTCGGTGCGCGGGAAACTGGCGATTTCTGAACAAGATCTTGCCGAGCTCAGTGACTTGTATGACCGCTACGTGGCGGAAGTGAAGGAAGAAATCGACCAGTTCGTCTTGCCGCAAGGAACGCACGGTGCGTGCATTCTCCACGTCTGCCGCAGCGAAGCGAAAAAATCCGTGCGTGCCCTGCACCATGTGACGCTTGAACGCGAAGTGCCGGAGCATTTGATGGACTACGCCAACCTGCTCGCCAATGTCTTTTTTGTCATGGCCGTCTATGCCAATAAGCAGCACGGCGTCAATGAAATCCCGTTCGTCAGCAAATCCTATCCAACAAAACACATGAAGAAAAAGGAGACTCACTCGTGAAAATCAAATCATTTCTCTTACTCAGCATTCCACTCGCTTTAACACTCGGCGCTTGCCAAGATGATGCTGCCGAAGCGCCCGCAACGGAAGAAACAACCGAACAAACCTCACCTGAAACGGCAAGCGACGCACCGTACACCGTCACCGATGACCGCGGCGAAGAACTCGAATTTGAACAAGCGCCTGAAACGATCGTCTCGCTCATCCCAAGCAATACCGAGATCGTCTTCGCCTTGGGTGCCGGAGACCAATTGGTCGGCGTAACCGACTATGACAACTACCCGGAAGCGGCGCAGGACATCGAGCGCGTCAGTGATTCGGTTGAATTCAATGCCGAGAAAATCATCCAGCTCGACCCGGATGTCGTTTTGGCTTATTCAACCGGCGAGGCACCGGCTGCCCTAGCGCAACTGGAAGATGCCGATATTCCGGTATTCGTTATCGAATCGGCCACTTCATTCGACGAAGTCTACGGCGATATCGAACAAATCGCCGCTGTTCTTGCCAAGGAAGACAAAGGCGCTGAAGTGATCGAAGGCATCCAAACGCAAATCGAAGATGTCCAGGAGCGCCTCGCCGCGGTCGAAGAACCAAAAGAAGTGTATGTGGAAATCAGCCCGTCCCCTGAAATCTACACAACCGGCAAATCGACATTCATGCAGGAGATTTTGGATCACGCAAACGTGACGAACGCCTTTGAAGACTTGGAAGGCTGGCCGAATATTTCCGAAGAAGAAGTCATCACCCGCGATCCGGAAGTCATCTTGACGACCGTTTCTTATGTCGAAGATGCCGTCGGTGATATCGAAGCGCGCGACAGCTGGTCGGATGTGGACGCCATCGAAAACGAGGAAGTGCATTTCATCGATTCCGACATTACTTCCCGCCCTGGGCCGCGCATCGGTGAAGCCGTGCAGTTAGTTGCGGAAACCGTTTATCCTGAATTGATGGACTAAGTCTATTCATCCAATGAGAGCAAGCACTTTTCAAGCTGCACCAGTATTTATCCATTGCCGAGTAATAAGGGGCAAATGTTGTCATTATTGCATTCTAAGGAAGATGAATAATTTATTCATCAACAAAAAAGGCGCAACCGCTCAAACCGGTTGCGCCTTTTCTTTATTCATAATCCCGCTTCATCACGGATGTCCTGTTCGGTAATTGCCCCGCCCTTTCCAGAGCCTTTGACGTCTTCAAGTTTAACGCCCAGTTCTTTCGCCAGATGACGAAGTCTCGGCGATACACGGGTAAAGCTCGCTGTCTCTTGTGACGCTTTGTTTTCCTCCGCCTGTTCGAGGTGGACTTTTTCAGAAGCCCCCGTGCTCTCGGCAGCTTGTCCTTTCGGATCGATGACTGCAAGCAACGTGCCGGCTTTAGCGGAATCTCCGCGCTTCACATGGATTTTCTTCACCGTTCCACTCGTTTCCGCACGAATTTCCGACACCGCTTTTTCCGTTTGCACTTCACACAGCACGGCGCCTTCTTTGACGTAATCGCCCTCATCCACGAACCACAGGACAATCAAGCTCTCATCGGTATCTTCAGATAGCTTCGGCAAAGTCACATCATGCATCCAATCGCCTCCTCTTACGCTTCATCCATCATCTGTTTGACTGTCTCGACAATTTTAGTCGGGCCTGGCAAGACAAAATCTTCGAGTACATGGCTGTACGGAATCGGCACATCCGGAATTGCCAAGCGCTTGATTGGCGCTTCGAGTTCATAGAGCGCTTCTTCCGAGACGATGGCCGCAATTTCTGCGGTCATGCCGTACGAGCGGTAATCTTCATCAACGACGACCAGTCGATGCGTTTTCTTCACTGAGTTGATGATGGTGTCTTTATCGATCGGCGCCAAGGAACGCAGGTCGATGACTTCCGCTTCGATGCCGTCTTGTGCGAGACGTTCTGCCGCTTCCATCGCGAAATGCGTCATCATCTGGATACCGACGATCGTCACGTCTTTCCCTTCCCGCATGACATTCGCTTTGTCGAGCGGCACGGTATACGATTCTTCCGGCACATGGCCGACTGCATAATCGAGCTGGTCCATCCACCCTAGGCCCTGAAGCGATTTATGGAACATAAAAACAACCGGATTGTCATCACGGATCGCAGATGTCATCATGCCTTTTAAATCATACGGCGTGCTTGGTGCGACCACTTTCATTCCGGGCATATGGGCAAACGTTGCATATAGAGTCTGGGAATGCTGCGCGGCGTCGCTATAACCGCCGCCGACCGAAGTCATGAGCACCATCGGCAAGCGTACATTGCCGCCGGACATATACGGAATCTTCGCCATATGGTTGTAGATCTGATCCATACAGACGCCGAAGAAATCGACGAACATCAATTCTGCAATCGGCCGCATGCCTTCTGCCGCTGCACCGATCGCCGCACCGATAAACGCCGTCTCGGAAATTGGCGTATCGAGCACACGCTCCGGACCGAATTTCTCCATCAAGCCTTGCGTGGAACCGAAAATGCCGCCGTATTTTCCGATATCTTCACCGAGCACAAATACGTTTTTGTCGTTCTCCATCTCCTGGGCAATCGCTTCCGCCATCGCTTTATTGCCCGTCAGCATTCTTTTTTTCGCTGTCTCCATTTCGGAATCTCTCCTTTTCGGATTAAGATGTAAAGACGTCATCCAATGCGGCTTCAGGTTTCGGATAATCGCTGTCGCGTGCAAATTGGTACGCGTCATCGACTTCTTTTTTGGCGCGTGTTTCGATTTCTTCCAGTTCCGGTTCATTCACATGTTCCGCATCCAAGAGCTGCTGGCGCAGTTTCATGATCGGGTCGCGCGCCCGCAGTCCCGGCACTTCTTCCTTGTCCCGGTATAACTCGGGATCGCCCTGAAAATGGCCGAGGAAACGGAAAGTTTCGATTTCGATGATTGTCGGGCCCTGTCCGTTGCGTGCCCGGTTGACCGCTTCTTCAGACGCTTTATACATTGCGACAGGGTCATTGTCTTTTACGTAAGCACCCGCCACGCCATATGCCGACGCGCGCAGGTCGTTCGATTCAACCGAAGTCGATGATTTCTTCGGAACCGAAATGCCATATGAATTGTCTTCGACGACGACAATCAGTGGCAAGTTCCACAAGGCCGCGAGGTTCAGCGATTCATGGAACGCTCCAGCATTCGCTGCGCCTTCACCGATGAATGCGACGGCGACCCAGTCTTTTCCCTTCATTTTATTGGCCATAGCCGCACCGACCGCATGCGGAATGCCGGCTGCCACGATGCCGCCGCATGAGAATTTCACTTCCGGATCGAACAAATGCATATGCCCGCCTTTGCCTTTTCCGAGACCTGATTCTTTTCCGAAAATCTCCGCCGTCATTTTCTTCAAGTCGACACCTTTGGCGATGGCGTGATGATGCGGACGGTGCGGCGCGGTTACCGTATCGTCTTTCGTCAAATGCACCATCATGCCGGCGGCGGCTGGTTCCTGCCCGGTTGCGAGATGCATCTCACCGGGTACGGGGCCTTCACCGATATTGAACACCGGTGACTTGCCTTCCGTATACGCGTCCACCATCTGGTCTTCGTAATAGCGGATCTTGACCATCTGCTCGTACATCCACATCAGCTTGTCGACAGATACAGAAGGCTGTTTTTCTTCGAACTTAGTCACTGCGACTCCTCCTTTTTTACTCCTTGAATTCGGATGGCGTGCGACAAATTCCATAGAGCTAAACAGTTTCAGTGTACTCTTTTTCAATAAATATTTCAATATTCTGATAATAAAAGACTAGGGAATTTGCAATTAAGATGATTTTCTTTAATCAACAAGCATAACTTGTTAGAAACTGATTAGAAATACCTCTGTTCAGCCTTTCCTTTCAAAATTTTAATATCGCTAAACGACAATTTTTTATTGATAATCAATAAATAAGTCACTATACTTTAAATATTAACAAGCAAAGAGGTGTGTTTTATGAAACGGGAGACTTTGTTTTTGAAAGTGGTGCTGTTTCTCATGGCGCTGCCGGTCATCGCGTTGTGCATCTTCGTGGTGCTGCCGCTTTCGAGCATTATCCAGGACGGACCGGATCAGCTGGCGTTTTTGCAATATGTGTTTGTCGCCTTGCTTTATGCAACGGCGGTTGCGTATTTCGTCGCGCTGTACCAGACTTATAAATTATTGAGCTTTATCGATGACAATATCGCCTTCTCTGTGCGCTCAGTGACGGCGATCAAAAACATCAAACGGTGTGCGCTGGTGATTACCGGCATTTACGTTCTCGCGATGCCGTTGTTTTACATCATCGCAGAAATTGATGATGCCCCGGGACTTATTCTCATGGGCGCAGCAATCGGCTTCGGTGCACTTGTCATCGCCGTTTTCGCAGCAGTTTTGCAGAAGCTGCTGACACACGCCATCGACATCAAATCAGAAAACGATCTTACGGTCTGAGGTGATACCATGCCAATCATCATAAATCTCGACGTCATGCTTGCTAAGCGCAAAATGAGCATGACCGAGCTATCCGAAAAAGTCGGCGTCACCATGCCCAATTTGTCCATCTTGAAAAACGGCAAAGCGAAAGCGATCCGTTTCTCGACGCTTGAAGCCATCTGCAAAGTGCTCGACTGCCAGCCAGGCGATGTAATGGAATACCAGGAGGAAGAATAGTCCTGACTTCCTTCGCTTTTTAGTAACAGTAAATTTCAGAGCAACTTGTTCATTCTTCGAAACCAAAGGAGGAAAAGATCTTGCTGACAAAACTGGTCGCTGCATTTAATCTAGCAATGTCGTTAGGCGCGTTTTTTATGGGGATTTCCATGCTGCCGTTCATGGGGATGTTCGTGGAGTTCCCGCCCGAGTGGGTCGGCGTCATGCCTTTTACTAGTTGGCCTGCTTTAGCTATTTATGGAATGGTTGTCTTCGGAATCGGAAACGCTGTGGCAGCAGTTTGCGGATTCACTAAGAAAACGCGGACATGTTTTGTCGCTACTATTAGTTTAGGAATCCTGTTATCGCTGAGCGCGGCGTTGCCGATTGTATTGCTGGGCGACTGGTATTTGCCGCTCGTGTTCTTTTTCATCCTCAGTTTCATCCAAATAGCACTCGGCTTGTACGGCGTTTTCAGCAAGCACAAAACCGATTCCCAGGCTAGCAAGGGAATCCTTAACCAGTAGAAATATAGAAAAAGGGCTGTCGCTAAGATCATGAAGATGACTTGGCGACAGCCCTTTTGGCTTGCTTAGCATTCACTTTACTGGAGATTTTTTAATATACGTCAAGGTTTTCCCGCTCACCCCAAGCAACACCGTCAAAAGAGGCGACAGCAAGCAGAAGAACGCAAACGGCAAATATTCCAATGTCGAAACATCCAACACCGAGGCGATGAAAATCCCGCAGACGCTCCACGGCACGAGCGGATTGACGACTGTCCCAGCATCTTCCATGACGCGGCTCAAGTTCTTTCCGGCCAGTCCGACTTTTCCGTAAGATTCACTGAACGCTTGTCCCGTCAGCAAGATCGATAAGTATTGTTCCCCGACGAGGATGTTCGTGCCGATCGCCGTCAAGGCGGATGCGACGATGACAGAAGACACTTTCTTCAGCAGGCTTTCGATTTTCGCCAGCAAACTTTGGATGATGCCGAGTTTGAATAATAATCCGCCCATGCTGAGCGCGAGTAGCACCAGAGCGATGGTGAAGAACATGCTTTCCATGCCGCCACGCGAAAGCAGCGCATCGATTTCATCAATGCCGGTCGATGATTCGTAGCCGCCGAACAGGATGCCGAGCATCGACGAGACTTGCAAGCTCTGGTGGAACAAGGAAACGATAAGCGCTACCACCGAACTTGCGGCCAAAGTCAAAACCGCAGGTACTTTGAATACCGTCAAGGCGATCAAGATGACGAGAGGCGCCATGGCGTACCAATGAATCAAGCCGGTCTCAAGCAAGCCTTCCTTGAACAGGGCAATGTCCTCGGTATGGTCCAAGGTAACTGAAGGCGATAACACACCGAAGAAAATCAGTGTCAGAATAAAAGCAGGAATCGTTGTCCACCCCATATTGCGGATGTGTTCGAAGAGATCCACGCCGACAATGGAAGCCGCCAAGTTGGTCGTATCCGATAACGGCGACATCTTGTCCCCGAAAAAGGCGCCCGAGACGATTGCGCCTGCCGTGATGGCCAGCGACAAATCAAGCGCTCCGGCGATGCCGATCAAAGCAACACCTACCGTCGCCACGGTCGTCAAGGAACTGCCGACAGACAGCCCGATGATCGCCGTGACGACAAAGACCACCGCAAAGAAAAACACAGGCGTCACCAGGCTGAACCCGGCATAGATCAAAGTCGGGATCGTCCCGCTCATCATCCAGCTGCTGATGAGGATGCCGATGAAGAAGAACAAGAACACGGCGCCCATTCCTGCGCCCGCGCCTTCGATCAACCCCCGCTCCAGTTCGCGGTACGATAATTTTTTAGCCAGCCCGTAGCACATCAGCAACAAAATCGCTATTAAGATCGGCACATGCGGAGCCGCTTCAAATCCGATGATGCTGACGCTGATGATCGCGACGACCAGTGCGACGAGTGCCGCCGCTTCTTTCGTACCCGGTGATAAAATCGCTTTAATATGAAACATGTCCAGTTCCTCCTGTATTGTGAAAATAAAAAAAGAAAACCACTCATCCCCTAAAAAAGGGACGAAGGTTTTCTCCGCGTTACCACCCTAGTTGACCTTCCGCTTTGGAACATCCACTCAATTGACCGTCGAAACTGCAGATGGCGTAATTCACCCCGATTGCTGCCTGGACTTCCACCTTCCGTCCAGTCTCTTTGTGCTGCGCGCAATGAGCCTACTCATTCATCATTCAACCTATTCGTCGTTGCTTTTTGCAATTGCTTTAAATCTTAGCATCTCCCCCGAATAAGTCAAGAACGAATTCTTCAACGGAAAAAAGCACGCTCTCCTGCTTGATGGCTTTGCAGGGAGCGTGCTTTTGGGTCAAGTTTAGTTTTTCTTGCCGTCATTTCTTTTTACGTCTTGATTGCTTGCATCATCCATCTTGAATTCATCTGAGACCTCATCGATGATGCCTTTTGTCGAACTTTTGAATTCCTTCAAAGTCTGCCCTGCCGCTTTTCCTAGCTGCGGCAGTTTAGCTGGACCAAAGACGATCAAGGCGATGATCAAGATCAAAACCAATCCCGGGATTCCTATATTGGGCACGATGGTCCTCCCCCTTTCGCTAGCGTCATGCTTTCTGTTCCAATTTGTTTTTCGTTGAGCGCTTCATCGTGATGGCTGAAATGATGATGCTGATTTCAAATAGCGCAAACAACGGCACAATGATCAGCACATCCGATAGAAAATCGGGTGGTGAAATCAACACTCCGACCACCACCAAAACGAAGTAAGCGATTTTGCGCATTTTCCGCAGCGATTGCGGCGTAACGATGCCAAGCTTCGTCAAAAACATGACGATGAGCGGCATCTCGAACACCAGCCCGACCGGAATGACCAAATTGAATAGGAAGGTGAAATATTGGCTCATCCCATAGGTTTCCGTGGCTCCGATGGACTGATTGATATCCGACATGAAGTTCAGCATCATGGGGAACATGATGAAATAGCTGAAGCTCACCCCGAGCAGAAACAATAGGAACGATGCCGGGATATAAACATAGGTCCCTTTGGCCTCCATTTCCGATAAGGCAGGTTTGACGAATAGCCAAGTTTGATGCAACGCCACCGGCAATGTCAACAACACCGCCAGGACCAAGGCGCATTTAAAATAAATCATGATACCGTCGGTAAAGCCAAAAACGTTCCAATCAACATTCACCGCAGTCGGCTGCAGCTTGATGAAATTCAAGATGTGTGCAGCGCTCGCAAATCCCGCGGCGAGTGAGGCGATAAACGCCATCACGGTGATGATCAGCCGTTTCCTGAGATCTGTTAAATGTTCGATAAGCGTGAATTCCTGTTCCATTTCCTGTACCACCTAATAAAGACGAAGCAAAAGCACTGAATGGTCTGCTCTAAAGCTCAAGCTTTTGGCTTCAATCCTTTTTCGTTTCTTTTGTGTCATTGGTTTTGTCAGTCGCATCGTCATCGCTCATCAATTCTTTCGTTGAGCTTTTAAATTCTCTTAAAGTTTCTCCGACAGCGCGCCCTAGTTGCGGAAGCTTCGCCGGCCCGAAAACGATCAACGCGATCACTAAAATTAAAATCAGTCCTGGGACTCCGATATTTGGCATCCTCTCTCCTCCTATCTGTAGTTTTCGCCTGCCATCGTGCTTGTATGTGCACGCAAGTTTTGCCATCGAGCCTATATGGAAGGTTCTTTGATTTTTGCATTCGGCTCAAGGCTGCGTGAAAAAATATAGATTGACTCGGCTTTCAAAAAGTCATTATACTCTTAATTAATGATTTGTAAATCATATATTTAAGGTTATCAATATTTTTGTAGGCAGGTGAAATAAACATGACGAAATATAATGACGAGGAATTGAGAATGATCAACCAAGTTCTTCTTGGGATTTTCATCGCACTGGACTTCAGTTACTTCCTTTCCCTCTTCTATAGCCCCTTCCCTTGGTTCGCATTAGCTGGAACTGGCGTCGGAATAGCAATGATTGTGTTCTTTTGGAGCGGAACGAAATACTGGCTGTTCATTTTTGCTTTATTATTCAGCACTGCCTTGTTTTCATTAAGCAATAATTTCCATGCCATCTTTTCTTGATAGCAGCGCCGCTCTTTTTGGGAGCGGTCTTTTTTTTATTCTTTAATATAACCATTAGGTTATTTAAATATGTGAAAACAAGTATTATTTTTTTCGTGTCCCTAAGCGTATAATCATTCATTGTGCTAGTTTTACGACTGTATAAACCGGTTTTTCGAACGTGGGATTTTTCTAAAATCCTCCGTTCTTTCTAGAACCAACAGTTTCTCATTCATACTTATTCCACACGATACAGGAGGTTTTACCATGGCGGAAGACGCTAAATCCCCGACAAAAAAAGGATCGACACGGCGCGAGTTTCTGAGGAATTCGGGACTCACGGTAGGCGGTGTCGTATTAGGCGGCGCGCTCGGCAGCCTGCTCGGCGGCAAAGAACAAGTCGCTACGCATGACGTCGCCCCTGCCAAGCAGTTGACGGTCAACCCGGCAGAAGCGCTCCAATTCTTCACTCCCGATCAATACCGATTGACCCAAGCAGTAGCCGAACGCATTTATCCGAAAGACGATAATGGCCCCGGCGCGATGGAATTGAACGCGGCCATCTACATCGATCACCAGCTTGCAAGCCCATGGGGAATCAATTCCAAGGAATATATGGCTGCGCCTTTCTTTGAGGCAGAAGAAACACAGGGCAGCCAAATTCGCATCCTGCGCAAAGATTTATTCCTCCTTGGCTTGAAAGCACTCGATGCCTATAGCCAGAAACAATACGACAATCCATTCATCGACCTTGAACCTGAACAGCAGGATCAGGTCTTGACGGATTTCAGCGACGGAAAAGTGCCCGATATTTCAAGCGTCAAATCGCCCCTGTTCTTCAGCTTGCTGCGAACTTTGACGATCGAAGGCGTCTATGCCGACCCGTTATATGGCGGCAATAAAAATATGGAGGGTTGGGCGATGCGAAAATACCCAGGCTCCCGCATGGCGTACGTCAAAGAAATTCAACAGGATAAATTTGTGGAATTGCCGCCACAAGGCTTGAACAGCCATATGGGGCATTGAGGAAAGAAAGGATGAATGAACATGGCTACAAAATTGCCTAAAGTACCCGTCGTCGTGGTCGGCATGGGCTGGGCTGGCGGGATTGTCTCGGCAGAATTGACGAAAGCCGGCATCCCGGTCGTCGGGCTCGAACGCGGGAAAGACCGCAAGACGAGCGATTATTTGATGGCGCACGACGAACTGCGCTATCAGCACCGTGAAGAATTGATGCAGGATCTATCAAAAGAAACCATCACGCATCGCAATAACGAAAAGATGCGTGCTTTGCCGATGCGTGATTATGGCACGTTCATCGTCGGTGACGGCGTGGGCGGCGCCGGGTCGCATTGGAACGGCCAAACTTACCGTTTCTTGCCGTATGACTTCGAAATCAAATCGATGACCGATGAAAAATACGGTCCCGACAAACTCGGCGCCGATTACCCGATCCAGGATTGGGGACTGACTTATGATGAGATGGAGCCGTATTACGACACGTTCGAAAAAATGGCGGGGATTTCCGGCGAGACAGTGGAATCCTACGGCAAACGCTCGAACCCTTATCCGACCGGCCCAATGCTCAAGACGCCCATCATGAAAATGTTTGAAGAAGCGACGAAAAATCTCGGCTATACACCATACGTCTTGCCGTCCGCCAATTTATCGGAAGCGTACGAAAACCCGGATGGCATTTCTCGCGGCGCCTGCCAGTACTGCGCATTTTGCGAAAACTTCGGCTGTGAATACGGCGCGAAAGCAGATCCTGCCGTGACCGTCATCCCCGTCGCCAAAGATACCGGACAACTGGATTTACGCACCTATTCCAATGTCACCGAAATCTTGAACGACGGAACAAAAGCGACCGGTGTCCTCTACATCGACATGATCACCGGCGAAGAGTTTGAACAGCCAGCAGAAGTTGTGGTCGTGACTAGCTACGTCTTCAATAACGTCCGCTTATTATTGAATTCAGGCCTCGGAAAACCGTACGACTCAAAATCCAATACCGGCGTGATCGGTAAAAACTATGCCTATCAAGTCAGCTCGGCTTCTTCGATGATGTTCTTCGAAGACCAGGAATTCAATCTATACGGCGGCGCCGGTGCTTTGGGAATCGAAATCCCCGAATACGCGGGCGACAATTTCGACCATTCTGACCTAAAATTCATCCACGGTGCAGGTATCCGCGTCACGCAATACGGCAACCGGCCGATTGCCAATAACGTCGTTCCAAAAGGCACGCCTGCCTGGGGTGCAGAGTTCAAGAGCCAGTCGATCAAATACAGCAATAGCTTCTTCCCAGTTAAATCACAAGGTGCCAGCATGCCTTACCGCTACAACTACCTGGATTTGGATCCGACTTATAAAGATGCGTACGGCAAACCTTTGCTGCGCATGACATATGATTACACAGAACACGACCGTGAACTAGTGAAATACATTTCGCAAAAAACACATGAAATTGCAGAAGAAATCGGTGCGGATATCATCGATACAAACGACACCCAAAGCGATTTCAACGTCAATAAAGACACCAATACGCACAATACAGGCGGCGTCATCATGGGGACAGACCCTGAAACCTCTGCCGTTAACACATATTTGCAGATGTGGGACGCTGACAACGTCTTCGTCGTCGGCGCTTCCGCTTTCCCGCACAATAGCTCCTTCAATCCGACCGGAACGCTCGGCGCGCTTTCCTACCGCGCGGCGGAAGGCATCCAGCGTTACTTGGATGAAGGCGGCTCACTCGTATAAACTTGGACCGTGGTTCTTCGGAACTGCGGTTTTTTTGGTTTGTAAGCTTTCTTGAATCGATTTGCGGAATGGCTTCGGGGTAGGCTAAACTGACAGATAGAACATGCCTCCAGCGAAAGGAGCCCGCCCCATGGATTTATTGCAAATGCGCTATTTCCAGGAAGTAGCCAAACACCAGCATTTAACGAAAGCCGCCCACGCTTTGAATGTTTCACAACCTGCCCTCAGCAAAACCATTTCCAAACTCGAACAGCGCTTAGGCTACGAACTATTCAATCGCTCCGGCCGAAAAATCCAATTAAACCCGCTCGGTGAAGCGTATTTACAAGTTGTCGAAAATGTTTTCCGAGAAATTCAAAAAGGCGAAAAGGAATTGGCGTTTTTGGCAGAAAAGCAAAACAACCTCGTCTCTGTCGCCGTGACCATTCCGACCATCTTGCCTGAACTGCTCGCTGGATTTCTGGATGTCTACCCGAATGCCCGCTTCCGCCAATACCAGGCTTTTGCGGAGCGTTTGAAAAACCAGCTTGAAAGCGGCGAAATCGATGTCGCCATTTCCACCTTTCCGCTTGAAGGAGAGGATTTGGAATGGCGCCCGATCATCGAAGAAGAAATTTTCCTCGCCGTCCCGTCCAGCCATCCACTTGCAGATCGCGAAGACATCGAATTGATTGAAGTGAAAAATGATCCTTTTATCGTCATGCCTCCGGGCTACGGGTTTCGGGACATGACCGAGCAATTTTGTGGAGAAGCCGGTTTCTATCCCGACTTTGCGTTTGAAGGAGATGAAACAGGCGTCACCTATGAACTGGTCTCCAAAGGGCTCGGCGTCGCTTTCAGCCCGTCCCTCATCCGAAGCAAGCGCCTGCCTTCTCTCGCAGTAAAAGAATTGAGGATCTCCCAGCCCATCTGTACGCGCACCGTCGGATTGGTATGGCATAAAGACCGACATCAAACCGACGCAGTCAAAGAGTTTATCCGCTATGCCACCGGCTTTTTGGAACAGGTAAAAGCACAAGCATCGTCATGACGGACGCATAGAAAAAGCTCAAGGCATCGTATGCCTTGAGCTTTTTTGGTGCGATTATTTAAGCATTCGCTTAAGGATGCGGATCTGCCCACGATGGCTTGTTTCATCTTCCACGACATGAAACCAGAGATAATACTTATTGTAGACAACTCCGTTATAATACTCTCCTTCTTCGTACAACCAACTATCGTCGACACTTTCCAATAGCGACAGCATCTTGTCCCTGACCTTGTTTAATGCATCCAGGTAATAATCAAGCGGCTGGTTGCGGATTTCGCTTCTCGCTTTGTCACCCAGTTCAAGCGGGACAATCCATTGCTCCAGTTCTCGCTCCGGCAAGTCACGATTTTCGAATGCAATGACCTGGTGGACAAATTCAATCGCCGACATGTGCATCAATAGCGCCCCAATCGAATTCGAATGTCCGTCAGCCAAATAATCGAGCTCTTCGGTCGACAAACCTTCCACATCCGCCAATGTAACCGCGCGCGTATAATTGAGCATCGAGACAAGTTCACCGACTCTGGGTGAGAATCCTGTTTGCTCTTTGATCCGGTAGTCCATCCTGCCGCCTCCTTTTAATAGAACAAAAAATGATAATAGCATATGCATTTTTCAAATAATGAACTTATTCCAATTATTGAAGCAAGGCTTCCATCTTATCTAACCAGACGATCCGGTCCGCAACCGTCGCGGGTTTCGGGTGACGCGGGAAACCATTTTCAACTGCCAACAATGCTTTCGCGTGTACATACGACTTTTCTGGGCTGCCCTCTTGGAACAAGCCGAACTGTGCAGCGAGCCTTTTGGCGACAGTCGACGAGCCCCAGGCAAAAATGAGATGATCTGCAGACGCCAGTAAAGCTTGACGCTCTTGCACATTGTCTTCTTGGAATAGCGAGTGGGAGATACCCGTTCTCTTGAACTTGTTTTCAATGATTTTGAAGCTCCCGATATTCCCTTCGCAAATATCCGATAAATTGATGAGCGTGATCAAATTCCATTCCTGCCGCTCCATCAAGTTCATCAACTGGTATTGCGTCGGATTCGGTTTGGTGGAGATCCACTCCGCGTCATGCGGGCTCTTTAAAGTTTCGCCAGCTTGCGCGCAATTGGATGGGTTGATCATGACGATCACTGCGTCTGCTCGAGTCGTAGAAACGCCGTTTCGCCTGATGCGTGCTTCACGGCGCATGAGAATCTTTTCGTCCTCTATTTCGACATGATAAAACTTTGCCTCAACCGAAAAGAGTTGCTTCAAGTGTTCAGCTGGAATCAGTGACACACAATCACTCCTCGTATACGTATTCTTCATTTAAGTCTAACAAATATGGAAGATCCACGTCTTTTGTCGAATCAAAAAGCTCCCAGGCCATATCCGGCCTGGGAGCTTGCTATTCTTTATACTTTCGCGTCAACTTTGACCATGCCGTAAGAAGTGATGGCGTTCCACATCATTTCCGGGATGTCGAGTTTGCCGACCAGTTCTTGCGGGATCGTTTCGTTGATGTCTGCTTCATTTCCTTGCTTCACTTTCTCGGTCCATTCCGGATCGACCAGTGCTTGACGGCCCATGACGACGATGTCCGCGCCTTCTTCAAGTGCGGCTACCGCATGTTCAGGCTGCGTGACGCCGCCGACTACGACAAATGCGACGCGGCCGTTGATTTGTTTCGACAGAATTTGGACGATGCTGTCCCCGTCTTCCATGCCGCGCGGCGCTTTTTTGAATTCCATAAGCGATACGTGGATATAATGGATGCCGCCTTCGATCAACAATTCGACCAATTGTTTCGTTTCTTCAATCGTATAGCCGACCGAATCGGCATTGTTTTCCTCCGGTGACAAACGGTAGCCGATGATGAAGCTGTCGTCTGCATGTTTCGCAGCGACTTGTTTCACTTCGTCCAATACCGCGACACCGAACTTCAAGCGGTTCTCTAAGCTGCCGCCCCACTCGTCTTCACGCTGATTATAAGTGGCTGAGACGAATTGCTGGATTAAATATGTGTTGGCGCCGTGGATTTCCACACCGTCAAATCCGGCTTCGATCGCGCGGCGCGTCGTTTCACCGAAATCGCGGATGATGTCCGTGATTTCTTCTCCCGTCAACGCGCGCGGTGTCGGCTTGTCCGCAGATTCCGCGATGGCGCTTGGTGCGACCGTTTCACCCGCTTGGATTAAGTCCGGCTGGCCTTGGCGACCGCCGTGCTGCATTTGCAGGATGGCTTTGCTGCCTTGTGATTTCATTTCCGACGCGAGCTGCTTCAAGCGCGGCATAACGTCGTCTTTGAATGCGACAAATTGGTTCGGGAAGGCGATGCCGTTTTCTGAAACGGCGATGCAGGCGGAGACGAACAGGCTGCCGAGACCTGCGCGGCGCTGGTAATACGAAAGTTCTGCATCCGAGACAGTGCCGTCCGGATTTCCTGAATATGTCGTCATCGGCGCGACGCCTAAACGGTCAGACAGGACAACGCCGTTCGGCAAGGTGATTTCTTCGAATAATGGCTTGTATTGCGGATTCATTTAATGACCTCTTCCCTTGAATTAAAGTTAGTTATATTAAAATATCATAGCGTTAGGACAACTACAACAATACGAGCTTGGCGAGCTGGAAATTTTACTTCCTTTCTTTGGGAGTGGTACGCTCTTCTATGCAAACTTATTCCAAGGAGGAATTTACATGACACCAAACACATATAGAGAAATCCAATTGGCGAACCGCCCAGAAGGCACGCCCACTGACAGCGACTTTAATTTTGTCGAAAAAAATATCCCGACAATCGGTACGGATGAATTATTGCTGAAAACTTTATACCTTTCCGTTGACCCGTATATGCGCGGACGCATGAAAGACCAGAAATCCTATGTGGCACCGTTCGAATTGAACAAAGCCATTACCGGCGGCGTGCTGGCTGAAGTCATCGAGTCAAATTCCGATGCTTTCAAACAAGGCGATATCGTCACTGGCACATTGGATTGGGCACAGTATAATGTCGCGGATGCGAAATCAGTGCAGAAGGTTGATCCATCCATTGCACCGATCACGACTCGTCTCGGGATACTCGGCTTGACTGGCCTCACAGCCTACTTCGGCCTGCTCGATATCGGCAAGCCGCAACAAGGCGAAACGGTCGTTGTCTCAGGCGCAGCAGGAGCTGTCGGTTCAGTCGTCGGGCAGATCGCCAAACTGAAAGGCGCACACGTCGTCGGCATCGCCGGTTCACAGAATAAGATCGACTACCTGATCAACGAACTTGGATTCGACGAAGCCGTAAACTATAAAGACGATAACTTCAAAGAAGCATTCAAAAAAGCCGTCCCGAACGGCGTTGACGTCTATTTCGACAATGTCGGCGGCGAGGTATCGGACGCGGTCATTTTTGAAATCAACCGCAACGCACGCGTCGTCTTATGCGGTGCCATCTCGGCTTACAACAACCCAGAAGGGGATATCGGCCCGCGCATCCAGTGGAAATTCATCACGACGAGCTCGATGATGAAAGGCTTCACGCTCGGCGATTACGCGCATGATTTCAAAACCGGCGCAAAAGAGCTCGGCAAATGGCTACAAGAAGGGAAACTGAAATACGAGGAAACGATCGTAGAAGGCTTCGAGAAAACACCGGAAGCATTCCTTGGCTTGTTCGAAGGCAGCAACCTCGGCAAGCAATTGGTGAAAGTCGCTGACCCGGAGTTTGCTAAACTGTAAATCTCACTTTCTTCTATAGAAACACAAAAGCTGAAGCGGGAACCTGAATGGTTTCCTGCTTCAGCTTTTTATGTTTCGTTCCAGCCGGACGCTTTCCGCGGGCACGGCCTCAGCCGCTTCGTCGCTGACGCTCCTGCAGGGTCTTCGGCTCGTGCTGTTCCCGCAGGAGTCGCCGGCTTCCACTTCACTGACATAAGCAGAGATTCATATCTGATACTTGAAGAATTCTTTTGTACTATGAACCCTTCTTTTCAATTAAAGCTTCCTAACTTTTTCATATCACACCATCTTCTTTTCAGCGACTTCTCCTGAATAGGCGGCATGGTAGATTGCGTAAATATCTTCTCTCTCAAGCGGCATCGGGCTTCTCGCCAAGATTCTTGTTTGCTTGATGCCGTCGTCTGCCAAACTGTCCAAGGCGTCTTCCCCAATGTCGAAGCCTTTCAGCGACACGGGAATATTCACGTCGGCGACGAGTTTTTTCAACTCCTCGACGCATGCATAGGAAGCTTGTTGGTCATCCAATTGCGTGACGTTGACGCCCATCGCCTCGACGATGTCCTTCATTCTCTTCTCACAGCTCGGGCGGATATAGCCCATGACATACGGAAGCAAGACGGCATTGGATTCACCGTGCGAGATATGGAACTGGCCGCCAAGCGGATACGCCAAGGCGTGCACACCGGCAACGCCGGCATTGAAGAAGGCCAATCCTGCCAAATAACTGCCGTAGCTCATATTCGTGCGCGCTTCTTTGTTTTCCCCGTCTTCTACTGCTGTGCGTATCGACCCGCTGATCAAGCGGATGGCCTGCAACGCCAGGCCGTCTGTCACCGGATTGGCGTTCTTCGACACATACGCCTCCACTGCATGCGTCAACGCGTCGATACCTGTCGCAGCCGTCACTTTCGGCGGCAAGGAAACCGTCAATTCTGGGTCGACAATCGCCACGTCCGGCAATAAATAATCATGAGTGACTACGTCTTTTGAGGATTCCAGCGACAATACAGCAATATTGGTCACTTCGGAACCCGTTCCGGAAGTCGTCGGAATTAAAATTCTTGGGATGCCTTTATCGACTAGCGCCCGTTCACCCGTCAGATTCAAGTAGTCAGCCACATTTCCTTCATGCGTCGCGAGGACGCCTGCTAATTTCGCAAGGTCGAGTGCGCTTCCGCCACCAAGTCCGATGACCAAATCAAATTTATTTTCCTTCGTATAGGCGACCAGTTTTTCCCCGACTTCAAGCGGCGGCTCCGGCACGACTTCTGTATAGATGCTTGTTTTCCACCCTTTTGCTTCAAGCGGTTCGACGATTTTTTTCGTCATCCCCAATTCTTCGAGAAACGGGTCGGTGACGATGAGGACATTGCTCGCATTCAGCCGTTCCGCTTCGTCCGTTAATTGTTCCAATGCGCCCCAGCCGGTATGGCTGATCGGCATGAATGTAAGTTTGCTCGACACATCATCCACTCCATTTCGGTCTTTTACGATACTGGCCTCATTAACAATAAGTCGTTAAAAAGAAGCACCTCATTCTTTTATTTTCCCACTCTTCAATTGTAAGTATAATTGTTTCAAGATTCAATCTATTGAAGACACATAAAATCCCGATGCCCTGGAAATGGGCAGCGGGATTTCTTGTCACAACATTTTCTCCAGAGCCATCTTTGCTTCAACTGCCGTTTGTTCATCCACTTGGATGCGGTTGAGGACACGCCCTTCCACCAGTTCTTCCAAGATCCACGTGAAATGCGGCAAGTCGATCCGGTTCATCGTCAAGCACGGGCACATATACGGATTCAAGGAAACGATGTCGCGGTCCGGGAAATCCTGGATGAGCCGGTTGACGAGATTCATCTCCGTGCCGATCGCCCATTTCGAGCCGGGTTCGGACGCTTCGATCATATCGATGATGTATTTCGTCGAGCCGGCGAAATCGGAGGCGCTGACGACTTCATAGGTGCATTCGGGATGTACAAGGATATTGCGGTCCGGTTCTTTTTCGCGCAAATTGTCGACGTGTTTCGGCAGGAAGTTCATATGTACTGAGCAATGCCCTTTCCAGAGAATCACTTGCACGTCTTCTATCGCACAAGCACGTTCAAGCTTTTGCTTGATCGGGTCCCAAACCGCCATGTGCTCGAGCGGGATGCCGAGCTTTACGGCGGTATTGCGCCCGAGATGCTGGTCTGGCAAAAACAGCATGCGCTGCTTTTGGGATAATGCCCATTCGACCATTTCCTGTGCGTTCGAGGAAGTCACCGTCGCCCCCCCGTTGCGGCCGACAAACGCCTTGATGGCCGCTGTCGAATTGACGTAAGTGAGCGGGATGATCGTGTCGCCGAAAAGTTCCTGCAGCTCTGCCCAGGCGCGTTCGGTTTGGTCGATATTGGCCATATCCGCCATCGAACAGCCCGCACGCATATCCGGCAAGATGACCGCTTGATGCGGTTCGGTCAGGATATCCGCGGTCTCCGCCATGAAATGGACGCCGCAGAACAAGATGTAGTCCGCCGTCTGCCTCCCTGCGATTTGCGACAATTGTAGCGAGTCGCCGGTCACATCGGCATATTTGATCACTTCGTCTTTCTGGTAATGATGGCCCAGAATGTATAACCGGTCGCCGAGCGCTACCCGTGCAAGTTTCGCGCGCTCATGCAATTCTTCCGTGGACGCTGTTAAATAACTTTTTGGCATGGCATCCGCCATTTGCAGTTCTTCGAGCAATGAAGCCATTAGGCAAGTACCTCCTTAGGGGATATGGATAGATTCATGCTGATGTCGAGATTCGACACGCTATGGGTCAAGGCGCCGATGGAAATGACATCGACACCGGTGTCGCGGTAACGTGCCAATTTCTCGAGGTCGATGCCCCCGGACGCTTCCGTGCGGATTGTCTCCGGAACAAGCTGTACCCAGCGCCGAATGATATCTGGAGTTTGGTTGTCGAACATGATCGTATCGGGATGTGCATCAATCGCCTCCATCAACTGCTGTTCCGTTTCGACTTCCACCTCGATCATCGTCATATGGCCGAGCGAGCCGCGTACTTTTTTCACTGCTTCCGCAATCGATCCGGCCGCCGCGATGTGATTGTCTTTCAGCATGACGGCATCGTATAGGCCAATCCGGTGATTGAAACCGCCGCCTGCACGGACCGCGTATTTTTCGAACATGCGCAGTCCGGGCGTCGTTTTGCGGGTATCGACGATGCGCGTGTGCTCTGAATCGAGCGCTGCCACACATTTCGCGGTCAATGTTGCCACCGCGCTCATGCGCTGGACCAGATTCAACAGCACCCGTTCGCCTGCAAGAAGCGATGCGACAGGCCCCGTGATTTTCACGATTGCCTCGCCTGCCTCCACCCGCTCGCCGTCTTGTTTCAATAACTCCACTTGCACTGACTCGTCAAGCAGGCGATAGCCCCATTTGTAGCACTCAAGCCCGGCTACGACGCCGCTTTCTTTCATGCGGACAATTGCTTCGCCTGTATCCGTTCGATCAAATAACACGGAGGACACGTCGCGGTCTCCGATGTCTTCAAGTAAAAATTGCTTTAATGCTTGTTCTGCTTTCAAACGATTCATAGCATAATCTCCTTGAGTTCAGTTTTTCGCATGGACAGATGAACGCCGCTAGTCGAGAGCCCGATGACTTGCCCGGACCACTCGGCTTTCGGTTCAGGTGCATCGATCCGGTAATGGCCGCCCCTGCTCTCTTCCCGCAATAACGCAGCGGATGCGATAAGACTCCTTGCGGTTTGGCGATGGATAAGGGCAATGAGATCATCCGGATAATCCTGGATCCTATATGTCTTTAAAGGATGCTCCGCGAGGAATCTCTTCAAGGCTCGCGGTTCTCTCAGGATCCCAGCCACTTCCGTCATTTCCTGTCGCAGCTTGCCTTCTTCAACCTTCTCGAAAGATGCAAAAGGCGAGGGCGCATCACTTTCCACTAAGCCAGCCTCTTTTCTATGCCCGGGCTCTTCGCCAATCCACTGTGCAAGACGCTTGGCAAATACCAGCCCTTCCAACAAGGAATTGCTCGCCAGGCGGTTGGCGCCGTGGACGCCGGTCGATGCAACTTCCCCGACGGCATACAGCCCCGGAACCGACGTCCGACCGTAACTATCCGTCCTCACGCCACCCATATGGAAATGGGCACCTGGCCGGACCGGCAACAACTCTTCTGTAGGGTCGACTGCGTGATTCCGGCAGTTTTTATAAATCGACGGAAAACGCTGGTTGAAATCAGCCAATTGCCTGGCATCGAGAAAGACCGGCCCTTCGGCTTGCCAATGCCGCTCAATCGCCCTCGCCACAATATCACGCGGCGCAAGTTCTATGAACGGGTGGATGCCTTCCATGATGCGCTTGCCGTCTCCATTTACCAATAAAGCACCTTCCCCGCGCACCGCTTCCGAAATAAGCCCGCGCGACTTGCCTTCGAGCGTCAGGATGGTTGGATGGAATTGGACGAACTCGAGATCTTCTAGTACGGCGCCTGCGTGATATGCCAACGATAACCCGTCGCCTGTCGCAACGGATGAATTGGAAGTTTCGCTGTACAATTGGCCGATGCCGCCTGTCGCGAGGACGACGTGGCGTGCTTGAACGACCGAACGTTTTCCAGACAGATCCGAAACGAGCACGCCGGTGCAGCGGCTGCTCTCCATCCTTAATTCCAATGCTTGATGAAAAGCGAAACGCGTGATTTTTCCGGACGTTTCCTCCATTAGATACCGCATGAGCAGCTTGCCGGTCTGGTCACCCCCTGTATGCACAATCCGGCGCATGCTGTGGGCGCCTTCCATCCCAAGCTTCGGCATTCCGAACTCATCGGTATCGAAAGGCAATCCTTGCGCCATTAGATGCTTCATGATGGCAGAACCTTCAGTGGCCAGAATTTCGACGCGCTCGGCATCTGCATGATTTGCCGATGCGAGCAAAGTGTCCGTGGCATGGGATTCCGGCCGGTCATCGAAACTCAAGCTCGCGGCGATTCCGCCTTGTGCGAGGCTCGTATTTCCCGTCCCGGCATGTTCTTTCGTGACGACAGCGATGGAATAAGAATCAGGGAGCGAGCGCGCGAGCATAAGCCCAGCGACGCCTCCCCCGATGATGCAAACATCGAACAAACTTTACACCTTCTTTACAAGTGTCTTGACACTATTAATGACATAAAGATAAAGTGATTACAAGAATAAAGTCAGCAACGGAAAGAAGTTGATGGAAAATGATGATCTACCTGGATTCAGCGGCAACCGCCCCGATGAGTAAAGAAGCGATCGATGCTTATGTGGAAACGGCTACAAACGCATTCGGCAATACGCAAAGTTTGCATGATGCAGGATCTCTCGCAGCAGACTATCTCGCCTCGTGCCGGAAATTATGGGGACAGTTTCTCAACGTGCGGCAAGACGGCATATATTTCACCGGCAACGCATCAGAAGCGAACCAGCTCGCCATCCGCTCGTTATTGAAAGGGCGTCCTGGCCATTGCCGGTCGATCGTGTCGACGCAACTCGAACACGCTTCCGTGCTATCGGCGCTTCATGAACTCGAACGTGAAGGCTATGAGATTAACTACGTTCCGGTCGACCGGTTCGGGCTTGTCGACATGGAAATCTACGAACAATCGGTCAACGAACAAACGGCGCTCGTCGTCATGCAGCTCGTCAACTCCGAGATGGGCGCCGTGCAGCCGGTCGAACAATGCGCACAAATCGCCCGCCGCTTCGGCGTGCCGCTTCACTCGGATATCGTCCAGGGCTTCGGGAAGCTGCCGGTCGATATCGGCTTATGGGGCGTCGCTTCGGCTGTTTGTTCAGCACATAAAATCGGCGGCCCCAAAGGCGTTGGCATCGCCTACCTTGACCCATCGATCCACTGGCAATCGGTGTATGAAGGCACGACTCACCAAGGCGGTTTCCGTGCCGGTACAATCGACGTGCCGGGCATCGTCTCCGCGACCATCGCCGCAAAACACGCTGTCGCGGAACAGCCTGAAAGCTTTGAACACGCGCGCAAGCTTCAGGAATATTTGCTTGAACACTTGCCGGATGGCGTGACGGCGACAGGCGACATAAAGTCAAAATCCCCGTTCATTCACGGACTTGTTTTGCCTCATGTCGAAGGGCAATGGATGATGCTCGCCTGCAACCGCGCACAGATCGCCATCTCCACCGGCACCGCCTGCAAGATCGGCTATGGCGAAGCGATGTCCGCGATGCTTGCGATGGGAGTGGAAAGCGACGCCGCGAAAAAATTCATCCGCATTTCATTCCACCGGGAAACAAGCACCCAAGACATCGATCGATTCCTTGAGGTCGTTGAACATTCCTTAGTTGAATTCACTCCTTCCCTTTAAAAGCCGCCTCTAGTGCGGCTTCTTTTTTATGCCCGAAATTTTTCCGGCAACTTCATTGACAAAATCCGTTCACCGTTATATGGTTATACACACAAGTATATAACCATATTACCCAATCACCCAAGGAGGTGTTTTCATGGTCAACCCATCCGATTCAGCGAAGCCTCTGTTTTTACAGATTCGCGAATTGATCGAAGACCAGATCGTCAACGATCAATTGAAAGAAGGCGACCAAGCTCCATCGACAAATCAATTGGTCAATTTTTACAAAATCAATCACGCAACCGTCTCCAAAGGCATCACCCAGCTCGTCGACGAAGGCATACTTTTTAAGAAACGAGGGATTGGCATGTTTGTAGCAGAAGGCGCAAAGAAAACTTTAGTCCAGCAGCGGAAAAAGGCATTTGTCGATAATTATGTCACTGGCCTGGTCCAGGAAGCGGAAAAACTCGGCATTACGGAAGCAGAAATCATCGAATTGATCAAATCCACGAAGGGGCGTGATGCATGATGGCAGCCTCAGTCCAGCTCAATCACGTAACATTGAAATTCAAAAAATTTGAAGCCTTGGAAGATGTAACACTGACATTGGAAGCAGGCAAAATCCATGGCCTCATCGGCCGAAACGGCGCCGGCAAGACCTCCTTGTTGTCGTTGATCGCCGCTTTCCGTGAACCGACGGCTGGCGAAGTGCTTGTCGACGGCTCCCCGGTGTTCGAAAATCCCGAGAAGATGGAGCAAGTGGCGTTCATTTACGATAAGGACTATAAGGAAGAAACCGAGAAAGTGAAAAAGCTAGTCGAAGGAGCTGCCTATTACCGCCCGAACTTCGACCAGGAGTTTGCCGATCAGTTGCTCAAACGCTTTAAACTGCCGCTTAACAAGCCGGTCAATAAACTGTCCAAAGGGATGCAATCGGCGATGAACGTCGTGATCGGCCTTGCCAGCCGCGCGCCACTGACCATTTTCGATGAAGCCTATCTCGGCATGGACGCACCGGCACGCGAAATTTTCTACAAGGAATTGCTGAATGATCAAGCGGAGCATCCGCGCACATTCATCCTCTCCACCCATCTGGTGTCGGAAATGGATTATTTATTCGACCATGTCGTCATTATCGACCAAGGCAAATTGTTATTGAACGAGCCCTATGAAACCGTGTCAGCACACGGCGCGTCCATCACGGGATCTGCCGAGCAAGTCGAGGCATTCACATCTGATATGAAACGCTTGAACGAACAGCAGTTGGGCGGGACCAAATCCGTCATGGTCTATGGCGAACTCGACGATGCCAAACGACAAGAAGCACGTGCGCTAGGGCTTGAAATCGGGCCGGTTTCACTTCAAGATTTGTTTATTCATTTAACCGAGGAGGCAATATAATATGACATCCCCGCGCTATAGAAGAGTTGCAGCCGCTGTCTTTTCCGATATGTTCAAATGGAGTTTGTGGTTTTTCTCCATTCTTTTGACGATCCATGTGATAAGAGTGTTTTGGTTGAATGGCGACACCAATCAAATTGAAGGTTTCTTCGTCTTTTCCCAGTATTCTGTGAATATTTTCATGTTGGTCGTCGGCATCATGTCCGCTTATGTATTCATGAGCCGCCACATCCAGCAAGGCGTCAGCCGCAAAGATTCTTATCTCGGCACTGCCCTGGCAGCACTCGCGTTGTCTGCATTCGCTACCTTGGTTCCACTCGTCATCAACGGTCTTCAACACTTGCTTGCTGAATCGATCTCACTGCCTGTCGAGTTGGATACAGCCTCTGCTTTCGAGACGACAGGCGGCTGGTTTGCTGCTGCGATTGCGCTGTTCCTAAATACTCTGACTTTCTATTTAGCCGGTTGGATCATCAGTATCGGCTATTACCGCTTTGGCTGGATTGCCGGCTTCGGCTTTATCGCCTTATCATTCATCATCTTTGGCTTGAATGATTATCTATGGAAACCGAATACGGCCGATGCAATGGAATGGCTGCCATACGACCCGCTCGAAGCAAATTTTTGGCTGACAGCACTCGGATCGTCCATCCTAGTCCTGCTTCTTTTCTCGTTGATGCGATTATTGACCAAACGCGTCACAATCAAAATGTAAAATCTACCGAAGCCTTGCCCATTCATCCGGCAAGGCTTTTTGCATGCCCGGTTGATGGAACTGCACCCTCTACGCCTTGCCCGCTATGGTATGATGTCTACAGAAATTATCCACAAGGAGCCTGCTACATGTTTCTACAAAAGACAGCCAAGAAGCGCAGCTGGAACGATGAACCGGGCCGTGCGCTTTCATTAAAAACTAAAATGGTCGCCTTGATTGCGCTGTTGATCGCAGCGGTTCTCTTGGTGATCGGCTTGTTTTCGAATTATTTTGTGCGCACCGTGACCGAAGACCAGCTCGGGGAACAAGCGCTCAGTGTCGCAGAAGCCATCGCCCTTAACCCCGATATCATCGAAGCATTCGATGCACCAGACCCGGCAGCCGTCATCCAGCCGCTCGTCACCCCCGTGCAGCAAGCAACCGAAGCGGAATTCATCGTGGTGGGGAACCGCGAAGAAATCCGCTATTCCCATCCGAATCCCGAACAGATCGGCGGGCGGATGGTCGGCGAAGACAACGAACGGGCTCTTAATAAAGGCCAATCCTATGTCTCGAAAGCAGCCGGCACCCTCGGTGATTCGCTGCGCGCGAAAGTGCCCATCTATTCCGACGGGCAAATTATCGGTGTCGTCTCAGTCGGCTTTCTTTCGACCGACGTCCAGAGCTTGATCGGCGATTATACGCAGGAAGTCTGGCTTATGCTGCTCATCATCGGCGCTGTCGCTTTCTTGATGGCAATCGCCATTGCTTCGTATATCAAGCGCAAACTTCACGGCCTTGAGCCCGAAGAAATTGCCCATCTGCTATTCCAAAAAGAAACCATTCTGCAATCGACCCATGAAGGCATCATCGCCGTTAATCGCCTGGGCCACATCACTTTGCTCAATCACCAGGCCAAGCAATTATTGTTCGGAAATGAGAAAGACGAACAGTCATTGATCGGCCAACCGGTCACCGAAGTGCTGCCTTCTTCCGATCTGCCTGAAATTTTGGCGAGCGGCACGAGCCATTTCGACCAGGAACGGCTTTACGGCGAGCATCCGGTCTACGTCAACTCAAGCCCGATCCATTTCGAAGGGGCATTGGTCGGGGCGGTTTCGACTTTCCGCTACAAAACGGAAATCGACCAGTTGGCGAAAGAACTTGCCCAAGTAAAACAATACGCCAATGCGCTGCGCGCCCAAACTCACGAATTTTCGAATAAACTCTATACGATTTCCGGATTGCTTCATTTGGACAAAAGAAAAGACGCCCTTGAATTCATCCGGACCGAACATCATATCCAGCTCGAATGGTCGCGACAGTTGATCGGCAAAGTGAAAGACCCGCTCATCAGCGGCTTGTTGCTCGGCAAGATCCATCAAGCACGTGAACAGCAAGTGCAGCTGACAATCGGCGAGGATAGCAGCCTCCAGCAAGCTGTAGCTGAACCGCAGCGACAAGCCCTCTTGACCGCCATCGGCAACTTGCTCGATAATGCCTTTGAAGCCGTCAAGCAACAGCCAATATCAGAGCGGCTCATCTCCCTGACATTTACCGATATCGGAGATGACATCATTTTTGAAATCGATGATTCCGGTTCCGGGATCTCCCCGGCCATTGCGAGCGGTATCTTTAATGAAGGCACATCATCGAAAAGTACTGCTGGCCGTGGCTTCGGCTTGAGTACGACGAATCGCCTCGCCAAAGCGGCTGGCGGCGAAGTGCTGATCGAAGAAAGTGAACTCGGAGGCGCTTGTTTTGTACTGACTTTACCGAAAGAAGGAATACACCCATGAACACACCACTTCACGTATTGATTATCGAAGACGATTTCCGCGTGGCCGGCATCAACGCCGAACTCGCCGGGCAAGTCGCTGGGTATGCAGCTGCCTCGATTGCCAAATCAGGAGATGAAGCCATGGCCTATTTAGAGAAGGCAGCGCCGCTTCCGGATCTGATCCTGCTCGATGTCTTCATCCCCGACCGCTCGGGCTGGAACTGTTTTGGGAAATCCGCACTAAGTATCCTCAAATCGCCATCATCATGGTGACTGCCGCCAATGAAATTGAAACGATTGCAGCAACCGTTCGCGGCGGCATATTCGATTATTTATTGAAACCTGTCGACTTCGGGCGGTTTGCGCAAGCCTTGGAACGCTTCCGTGATCAGCGGTTGTTGCTCACTGAGCCGCGAGACTGGCAGCAAAGCGAGCTCGACCGCCTGTTCGGCGTGACCGCTGCACAAATGGCCCAAACAGAAGACAATGGCGAAGAGCTTCCGAAAGGCATCGACCAATTGACTTTGGACGGCGTCCGCGACTTTTTGAACGCTTCTCCACCTGAAGGGGCCAACGCCATGGAAGCCGGCAAAGCTGTCGGCATCAGCCGCTCCACCGCAAGGCGCTACCTGGAGCATCTGGTCGCAAGCGGTGATGCGAAAGCGCAATTGAATTACGGGGAAATCGGCCGTCCTGAACGGCGTTACGTCCCGTGGACAAAATGAACAAAACCCCCAAAACGCTCTTTAGTCGCCTTAAGTGAATAATCTTATTTTTCAAATCCCTCTGTGATAAGTTGTTATTTATAACTTGAACCGGGGGATTTATTTTTTGCGCCAATATGTATGCGTTTACAAAATAATCCTCCGCGCTATTTTGCACCTAGGGGGAATCCAGTATGTTAAGCATTATTGCCTTATTTACGATTATCATCATTGTGGCACTTCTTATCAGCAATAAAATCACGCCAATCGTCGCACTTGTGCTTGTGCCGATTGTGGCTGCCTTTGTCGCAGGATTCAGCTTCGCGGAAATCGGCGACTTCTTCAATAGCGGCGTCGAATCGGTCATCAGCGTCGTCATCATGTTCATCTTCGCGATTCTCTTCTTCGGCATCATGCAAGATGTCGGTTTGTTCGACCCATTGATCAATAAAATGATCGCTGTCTCGAAAGGAAACGTCATCGCTGTCGCTGTCGGCACCGTCGTCATCGCCGCGGTTGCCCAACTTGATGGATCGGGCGCATCCACTTTCCTGATCACCATCCCAGCACTGCTTCCGCTCTATAAGCGCTTGAAAATGAACCCTTACCTCCTGCTATTGCTGGTCGGTACTTCGGCGAGCATCATGAACATGCTGCCGTGGGCTGGACCGCTCGGCCGCACCGCTGCCGTTCTTGGCATGGACGTAACCGAATTATGGCGCCCGTTGATCAAAGTCCAAGTGATCGGGCTCATCCTATTGATCGCCCTGGCTGTTTTGCTCGCAATGCGTGAAAAGCGACTCATCGCAAGACGCGGTGATTTTAACAAGGAAATCTTCGAAGAAGCTGACCCGCTCGATATGACGGCTCAAGACGAAAAGTCACAAAAAGCCGCCGCCCTTCGCCGGCCGAAGCTCTTATGGGCAAACACTCTCTTGGCGCTGGCCGTCATCGGCGTGCTCGTATGGGGCGTCATTCCAGCAGGCCTTGCCTTTATGATCGGCGTCAGCATCGCCTTGCCGCTCAACTACCCGGACATGAAAGACCAAATGGATCGCATCAAAGACCATGCGCCGAATGCGCTTCTCATGGCGGCAATCATTTTGGCTGCCGGTTCGTTCCTCGGCATCCTGGAAGGCACTTTGATGCTCGATTCGATCGCCAGTGATTTGGTCACGATCCTGCCGGCATTCGTCATTCCTTACCTGCACTTGATCATCGGATTCTTCGGCGTGCCGTTCGATTTATTGCTCAGTACCGACGCTTATTATTTCGCCTTGTTCCCGATTGTCGAACAAGTCGTCACAGGCGCCGGCGTGTCCTCGCTGACAGCTGCCTACGCCATGATCATCGGCAATATCATCGGCACATTCGTCAGCCCGTTCTCACCTGCCCTTTGGCTCGCACTTGGCTTGGCAGGGCTCGAGATGGGCCGCCATATCCGCTACTCCCTTCCGATTATGTGGGGCTTCAGCATCGTCTTGCTCGCTGTCTCCGTATTGGTCGGCGTCGTCTAATAGAAAAATGCCAGGAAAGAGGCAACTCCTCTTCCCTGGCATTTTTTATTGTTTAACGAATCGCACCGTGCGGCAAAATGGCGTGCACCCCCTTGACGCCGTTGACAATCTGTGTGACGTGCATGTCGACAGCGACGCTCGCGAGCGCCACCGCTTCCGTTTTTGATAGCGAATGAAACTGCTGGATCAAGCCGACCATTTCGTCGAGAGCCGTCGCTGCGGCTTCGTTCAAGTCTACATCGAAACCGAATGTCACCCAGCCGTCGGGCGTTTTAGCTTTCGGCATGGCAAGTTCCATTTCTTCATGGAGCACGACTGTCAAATTGACGAGATCCATCGGACATTCGATTGCCGTTCCGGAGTTCTCGCCATCGCCTTGTAGCGCATGACCATCGCCGAACGACAAGAGCGCCCCTTCCACTTCGACCGGCAAAAACAGCGAGCTGCCTTCGACCAGTTCCTTGCAATCGATATTGCCGCCCGTCCGGTACGGCGGCGAAGTGCGGTGCGTTCCCGCCTCTCCAGGCGCCAGGCCGATGAGCCCAAGAAACGGCGACAAGGCGACGCTGAATTGCCTGCCGGACATTGTGCAGTTGCCGGTCATCTGCTCACGATCCAGCGTCCAGTCCACTTGGAGGCGTTCGCTGTCCACGATGCCGAGCTTTTCGTTTTGCCAAGCCGGCGTACCGCCCGCCCAATTGCGCCCGTACCAGCCAGGCACATTTTGGTTAATGCGCACTTCGATCACCATTCCAGGCTTTGCGCCTTCAATGGCAATCGGGCCGATGAGCGGATGGCCGAGCTGTTCTTCGTTTTCGCGCGAACTGTAAATGACCCGTTCTTCATCCTGATGCGCTGAGTAGCCCCATTGGATATCCGGTGTCCGCGTTTCGATCGTATCACCTGATTGGATTGTCAAAATCGGTTTGTATTCTTTATTGAACGAAGAGTGGAGATTTTCGGATTTAAGTTCAATTTTATGGTTCATGAGTGTCCCTTTCTGTATACACGGTTTCTTTTAATTATAACGGAAAATATAACTCCTTTTATATAGAAAAAACCTGCCGATGACCCGGCAGGCTTTCCGTTTAGGCACTGCGTTTCCGGAACGCGCGCCGTTCGGCGTATATGGCGCATTGCGCACAGACGACGACCGCTTCATCACAATCGTTATAGTATTTCCGTGGCTCCCGCGCTTTTTGTTTGCACACCGCGCATTTCTTCTTGAAAAACGAGAACATATCCTGTCGCTCCTTTGATTTTAGATTCCAGGTACCTTTATTGTTTCATAGTAAAAAGCAGAAGGGAACTAACGAGCATCCATAGCTGCAGCGCACCAATATTGAGCCGTTCAACCAGCCCGAAATACGGCCAGCCCTGGGCGAAAAAGATTGCGGTCGTTCCCCCGGCAATCAAGATGAACAATCCTGTTGCGATGGAATACTGTCCGTATACTTTGAAATCATGGTCTTTTCTCAACCCAATCCCGATCAGCAGCGGTGCCAGAATCGTCAGCGGGACGATCAATGCCGTTACCGCCAAATGCATCACGCCGGTAAAGCTCAACGGTGCTCCCGGGGCATTTTGAGGAAACAAGCCATACGTAATCGACACGATATGCATCGCCAGAAAAACCAGCATGCCTGCGCGTGAAATTTTCGGCGCAAAGCGTTTAAAGACTAGATAGCCACTCGCCGCGAACACAATCGAACAGATACCGTACAAAAACGTAATGGCCGTCAACATCCCGCGGTCCGGCGCCCCTTGAGCCGTCAAATCGCTGATCGGCTGATGCAGATGGCGGTAACCTTCCCACAGCCATCCGCCAAGCAAGACGTGGAAAACGTAGAAAAACACAGCGATTGCTCCGAAAATCGTCAGTTTCTGTGCCATGTGCATCCTCCTTTAATAGAAACGCAACTCTGCTTTCCCCATTATCCCTCCTGCGATAAGATTTGGGTAATTTTTTCGCAATCAAGCTATCCCATACTTTTATTCCATCATCACTGCCAGCTGAAAACAGCTTTAAAAAGCCAGAATGGATATCACTGGAAAGTGATGTCCATTCTGGCTTTGACGTCCTTGCTAAGGCAAAACTTGCTTGTCATGCTGATGGCTTATGTTAAAAACTCAATACTTTTGCTGCCTTTTTCTGTTTTGCCGCTTTTTTTGTCCGGAACCAAGCAATCACGATTGCCGCAATTAGCACAAAGCCCAAATAACCCATTACAGGATAGACTGTGCCAACCAAGGTTACAAAGCCGACAAAGCTTGAAGCAAATGCCACCACTCCAAAGATGCCAACAGATGCTTTGAATTTTTGAGTGCCCGGTTTTACCAATCTCGCCGTGAAAGCATATAGCATTCCAACGGCTGTATTGTAAATCATGCCCAAGAGGATGACCGACATGAGAACGCCCATCACCGGACTGATATTGTTCGCGAGGAACAATGTCGGCATCGGCACGGCTGCAATTGCTTTTAATTGCGTCAGCATAGTGACATTGATCAGGAGAATCAACAGCCCAAGCCCGAGTCCTCCGATCAGGCCGCCCCATCCTGCAACTTTCTCATCTTTCACCGTGCCTCCCATAACCGTCATCATTGCTGCGCCTGCAGCTAGGTTATAAGAAACGTATAGGCAAGCGCCAAGCAGCCAATGTGGAGCTGCCTGGCTTCCGGCCGCTGCACCGAAATCAGCCGTCGAAAAGTCGAACATCGCCAGCGAATAAATCGTCAATGCGATGACGACCAAAAGCAAGATCGGCGTAAACATACTGATGAGTGAAATCACTATGTTCACATTCAGCAAAACCGTACCGATGACCAAAACAGCCATTAGAATATTGCCGACAAGGCTTGGAATGCCGAATTGCTGTTCAAAAATTGCGCCTGATCCCGAGAACATGACCACCGTTACACCGAAAAGGAAGAATGTAATGATAAAGTCGACTGCAGTTCCAAAATACTTTCCGCAAATATGATAAACCACACTTTCATGGGATTTCGTCTGCAACCGGCTTCCGAGTTGAGTCAAATTCATGCCCAGAAATGCGAACAATCCGGCTGCAATGACCGACCCTAAAATACCCCACGCGCCAAAACTAGTGAAAAACTGCAATACTTCCTGGCCAGATGCAAATCCTGCTCCCACAATAACGCCGATGAACGCAGCACCAATTTGAAAACTCTTCTTCATCATTCTTCCCCCCGCTTTTTCATAATGTTATTCCTACTTTATTGGACCGGTTCTTCCTGTTTCGAGAAATGCCATTTGTCTACCGTGTAGCGTTCCAATGCCTGGCGGTCGACTTCGTATCCGATGCCATTTCCTTTCGGCACGGTGATATAACCGTCCTCCACCGTCACTTCGGGCAAGATGATATCCTGTTCCCAATATCTTGAAGATCCCGCCGTATCGCCCGGCAATACAAAGTTCGGCAAAGTCGTCAGCGCAACATTATGTGCGCGCCCGATTCCAGACTCCAGCATTCCGCCACACCATACCGGCACATTTTTTTCGAGGCAATAATCATGGATCTTCTTCGCTTCCGTCAAGCCGCCGACACGGCCGATTTTAATATTGATGATTTTCGTACTGCCCAATTCAATGGCTTTTCTTGTATCTTCGAGTGAATGTATGCTTTCATCCAGACAAATCGGTGTCTTCAATTGTGACTGCAGTTTTGCATGGTCGATAATGTCGTCTGATGCGAGCGGCTGCTCAATCATCGTTAAGCCGAATTCATCAAGTTCTTTCAGCAATTCCGTGTCTTCAAGGCGATATGCTGAATTGGCATCAGCCATCATCGGGACATCTGGAAATTGTTTGCGCAATTCCCGCATCACGCCAACGTCAAAGCCCGGCTTGATTTTCACTTTGATGCGCTTATAGCCCTCCTCCACAAATCCGCGGACTGTTTCGATAAGCTCCTGCATATTCTCATTAATGCCGATGCTGATACCGACTTCGATTTTCTCAAGCTGGCCACCCAATGCTTGGGCAAGTGGAATCTGTTCCCGTTTCGCGTACAAATCCCAAACCGCACCCTCAACTGCCGATTTCGCCATATTGTTTTTTCGCAAATGCGCAAACAGCCCATTCACTTCTTCTGGATGAATGATGTCATTCTCCAAGACGATCGGCACAAGGAAATCACGGATGATATGGAGATTGGTCTCAACCGTTTCCTCGCTATACCAGGGTGAATGGAAAGCAACCGATTCCCCCCATCCTGAATTGCCTTTTTCATCTTTCACTTCGACGACAAGAAATTCTTTTTCCTGGAACGTCCCGAAACTTGTGGTGAAAGGATGTTTCAGTACCATTTTAAGTTTTCGCACATTCACTTCCATGATTTTCATACGGCTTCTCCTCTTTCTGTTTTTTCTAATGACATCATCTCTTTCGGGATGAACTGATAATATTGGACAGCATCTTCAGTTTTCCGGACCCCTATAAGGGCATAGCCTCTGGCGAATAGCGTTTGGAAAATTTCCCGGATTTTCAAACGCCAGTCCAGCGCCAAATCCGGCTCTTCTTTCTTGATCGTTTGGAAAGCTTTAGGAACAGGCACTTCATATGCTTCCGCACGACCTTCCAGTTCGTTGCCATCCACTTCAAGGGCCGGATGGCCAAGTTCCGACAGATGCGTACGATAAGGGTTTTCGAAATGCATGCCTTCAGGGCGCCATTTATTTTCGACATGGACACTTGAAATCCACCATTCGATTTGAAGGCGATCAGTCGGGAGGCCTCTGTTCAGCCCATCATCCATTTTCCCGTAGCAATTCTCCAAATACGTCGAGCATATTCCGTTAAGCCGGGTTGTATTCAAATAGGCATTGCGGCTCTCCAGCGGATCGAACGTCCATTGGATCAAATCATATCCGATTTCCTTGGCTGCTTTCCGTTGCTCTTCCTTCAGCATTCTGCCGATTCCGCTAGATTGGAAATCAGGATGGATGCCCATCATATGAGAACATAAATAGGCTTTCCCCTCTTTAAATCCTGCAAATCCATAACTATAGCCAATTAACTTTTCTTCATGGAAAGCGCCGACGAGAATGCCGCCGTTTTTGGAAGCAGTAAAGGTTTGATGCGTTGGAACCGGATCCATATCCCAAACTTCACGTTCTAGAATTTGGATGAGCCGCATATCGTCGTTTGTTTCCAATTTCCGTATCGTAAACTTCTTTTCCACCTGAATCACCCCTCTTGTTCCAAGCGCTTGAAAGTATGCTGGATAGTCCGGGCAAGAATTTCAATTCCGCCAAATAGGCTTTCCTGGTTGAATGTCATAGCCGGGTGATGAAGCCCTGGAGTCAACCCGCAGCCTAAACCTAACATCGTCGCCTTCACTGCCGGCCTCTTTAACGTATAGAAATGAAAGTCTTCACCGCCTGGCGTGACGATCGGAGGTTCTAGATATTCTGTCCCTAAAGTTTCCCCGATCGCTTGCGACATGATTTCTACCGCCGTAGCATCCACTTGTGCAGCCGCTATTTCCGCTTTGACTTCGATCGGGATTTCCACGCCTGTGAGTTCTGCAATCGACTCGATTGCCTGTTTCACTTTCACGAACAATTGGCCCATCACCTCATTCGTCTGGGCACGGATGTCAATGCTGAATGTGGCTGTTCCTGGAATGACATTGGCCGATTCCCCACCTGACTGGAACATGGTCATTTTAGCTGAATGCGGGACCATCGGATCTACATGGATCGAACGAATCGATTGGACCAGCAGCGCCATCACTTCAATAGCATTCTGCCCTTCGTGAGGGCGGGCGCCATGGGCATCCGTTCCGATGATGCGGCCAGACAGCATTTTCGCGGAGCCATGCAAAATCGCCGGTGAGGCATAGCCATCCTGAACTTCCTGGGCAGGGCGCAAATGCACGCCGTACAAATAATCCACATCATCGACAATCCCTTTTTCAACGAAAGACAAAGCACCCGTTCCTTTTTCTTCAGCTGGCTGGAAAATCAATTTCAGGCGGCCGTGTGAAGGTACCCCTATTTTTTTCAGCGCAAGGAATGTGCCGATGGCTAATGTCATATGGGCATCATGGCCGCAGGAATGATTGGCTTTATATTCACCATCAACTTCCTGCCAAAGCGCATCGATGTCCGCCCGCAGCCCAATGCAAGGATTTCCTTCCCCTACTACAGCGACCAGTCCGGTCGAATCTTCAAAAGTTTCCACTGCGATTCCTTCCCGTTCCAGCAAATCCTTCAAATACTTGGTCGTCTCGACTTCTTTCCAGCTGATTTCGGGATGGCTATGAAGATGGTCGAATACTTCTTCTACTTTAGGCTTTATTTCATCGATGACTTCTTTCATTTCATTTCCGTCCCTTCTGTAAATAAGAAATCGCTATTCAATTCACGATAGCGTTCCTGCCTTTTTTCGAAGCCGTCTTTTTCTTCTACAATCAAGCCCGCAACCACTGCATTCATGAATGAGAATAAAGAAGCTGTCGCATCCAAAGTGGATTTATTCGGCGAATAGACCGGAAACAAAACATCAGCTATTGCATGGATCGGTGCTATTTGCGAATCACTGATGCCGACGATAAAGCTCTGCTGCTTTTTTGCCAGCTCCGCAATGTGAATAGGTTCTTTCAAGTAACGGTGAAACGAAATAACGACCAATACCGTGTCTTCATCCATTCCACTGACCGTTTGGATAACGTCTTCCGACTCTGGCCGAATCAGCCGTACATCCGGCCTGACAAGTGTCAGTGCATAAGACAGCCAACTGGCTGCAGCAAAAGAAGACCGCATGCCCAAGACGTAAATCGTCTTTGCAGAAGAGAGGCGTTCAATCGCTTTGTCATATTCCTCTTCCTGAATTCCGGCCATCGTTTGTGCAATCATATGCCTGTCCTGTTCCATCACCTGTGAGAGAAAATGCGGCCCTTCTTGAAGTTCCACCTTCGATTGCCGATAAGCAGCCAGGCTGCTTTCCTGGTTCAATAACTGCTCACGGATTATTTTCTGCAACTCTTTATATCCACCTAGCTGCAGGCTATAGCAAAAGCGGATCACTGTCGTTTCGCTGACTTGTATCTCTGCACCCAGTTCCTGCGCTGATTTCAGTGCGACTTGCCGCGGATGATCCAGCACATGGGCTGCCACCTTTTTTTGTGATTTCGATAACTTATTAAAATGGCTGTTGATTAATTCCTTAATGTTCATAGTCTCACCCTTAAAGTTTAGGCATCTTTTTAAGTTTTTTTGAAGTTTACACTTCATTTATTATTTCGTTAAATTTATCATACTATTCTGACGTATGCAATATATTATTTGTTTTCTAAAAAAAGATGCCCGCCAACCGGATTTTCGGTTAGCGGGCATCTTTTTTCTTATTCATTTATATCTGTCGAAGATTGGTAGTAATAATCCGACGGGTCGATCGGCGTGAATCCTTTCGGCGTATAGAACCTTAACAGGTCGCCATTGACCACTCCGTCCGACAACTGCAATTCATATGTTCCGTGCTGCTTCAAGGTTTCCGCTTGTTCGAGCTCTTGTTCACCTTCCAGCGGCAAGCCGGTTTCGGGGTCATAGAATGTTTCACCGATTGAATAGGCACCGGGGCTGACGTAATCGCCGTTTCGGAACATGACCAGTTCTTCATGTTCTTCCGACAATAAATCGGTGCCGAAATGGACGTATTTCTGCGTTTCCACCCCGAGCAGATGCATCACGGTCGGCAACAGGTCGATCTGGCCGCCATACGTATGGTTGATGCCGCCTTCCATTCCCGGCACGTGGATGAACAACGGCACGCGCTGAAGCTTGGCGTTTTCAACCGGCGTGATGTCTTTTGACAACACTTCAGACATCGCTTCGTTATGGTTATCGGAAATGCCGTAATGGTCGCCGTACATGACGATCATCGTATTGTCCGCGAGGCCCGACGCTTCAAGCTGTTCGAAAAACTGCTTGATCGCTTCGTCTGCATAGCGCGCCGTCTGGAAATAATTATCGACGCTCGCATCCCCTGTCGTCCCTTTTTCGATGGTCGCCAGTTGCTGGTCCATTTTATAAGGGAAATGATGCGCCACGGTGATGAATTTCGTGTAGAACGGCTCCGGCAGCGACTCCAAGATCGGGGCCGACTGCTCGAAGAACGGTTTGTCCATCAAGCCATATTCTGCCATGTCGGCGGCTGTCGTATTCGGATACGATTCGATATCGAAGAAATGGTCATAGCCGAACGCTTTATAGATTTCAGAGCGGTTCCAGAAAGTCCCGTTATTGCCGTGGAATACAGCCGAGGTGTAACCTTGGTCTTTCAGGATCGCTGGCGCCGATTGATACGTATTCTGGCCTTTGGTGATGAACGCAGAGCCTTTCGGCAATCCGAACAGCGAGTTCTCCAGCATGAATTCGGCATCCGAAGTCTTGCCTTGCGCCGTTTGGTGGAAGAAATTATCGAAGTACAATGTGTTCGGGTCATCCATCATCGAATTCAGGAACGGCGTAACTTCTTCCCCGTCGAGTTCATAATCCATCAGGAAGGTCTGGAAAGATTCCAGATGCAAATAGACGACGTTCATGCCTTCCGCTGCACCGAAATAGGCTTCATTCGGTTTCGCGTAATTGGATTTCGTGTAGTTCAACACTTCCGTATTGTCGTCGCTGTCCGCCATGACCCGTTGGGAAGAGGCTTTCGCGCTCTCCACCGTGTCATACAGCGCATAATTGTACATCCCCAAATATTTGACGATGTATGCGCGGTCAAAACCGCGCGTCAATAAGTCCGGACGGTCTGATTCCGCAAGCGACAAGTTAAAGAAGGAAATCAATAACGCTGCCGCGATCAATGGCAGGGCCATTCTCTTCTTGACCGTACGCATGTCTTTCTCCATCCGCTTGGAAATGACCAGTGCGCCAAGCAACACCACATCTACAAAGAACAGGAAATCCAGCGGCTGGATCAAGGTCAGGACGCTGCCGCCCAAATCGCCGAAATTCTGTGTTTGGAATAATGTCGGCAAAGTGATGAAATCGCTGAAGAACCGGTAATAGACGACGTTTGCATACAGCAGGATCGACATGCCGAGGTAGATAATCAACAGTGCCCAGTATTTCCGCGTTCCTTTGAAGAACAGCGAGAAACTTAGCAAGAGCAGCGCCGATCCAAGAGGATTGATCGCCAGCAGGAATTCCTGCAGCGTCCCTTCCACTCCCAGCGTGAATTGGGTCTTTTGCGTAATATAGGTTTTTGCCCACAACATGGCCACCGCCACGAGAAATACGGGCATGAATGTATTCATTTTCATCTTATTATTCTTATTCATTTGCATTACACCTTTTCATCATTTATCTGAAAGCAGTATCAACATGCCTGCCCGTTAAAAGAAACAAACTCCATTGTACTCCCATTTATTAGGAATTCAAAGCTAAAAGCACATTTCTAGGGCGTTGCCGCATGTTTCATCGCTTCCCGCCATTCGATGAGTTCCTTTTCTTCGATTTCCAGCTGAAGCGCCTCGTCCCAAGTGCCAAGCCTTGTGTTCCAGACACGGGCGTAGAAGAGATCCTGTTTCCGGTCATATAATTGAAACTCGAGGCAAGGAATATATTCCACCCCCAGTTCATCACAAGTTGAAATACCCGTAACGATCACTTGATAACCCTCTTCTGCGCTATTTTTTTCTTGCTTAAGCACTTCATGGATGCGGACCGTTTCAGCTTTCTGATCCCTTGCATAGCGGTAAGCGGGCAAATCATCTGCCTTTTCTTCAAACAGTTCTTCCACTACCTGATACTCATCGTGCACGGCGTTAAAGGAGACGATTGTCTCGCCGTCTTCCATCGCTTCTTCAAAAATGCCTTCCTCCAAGTGGCTACGGCCTTTGTCGGTCAGGCGGTAGCCTGTTGCATCGAGGTGGATCAGCTGCGTGCTGTGCATTTTATCGATCAAATCGCGGATGAACAGCTCTTCAACAAACAGCATCTCCGCAAGCGCTGCCGGGCAGCGGATGTCCGCTTCCTGGAACGCCAGCAAGAGCATCTTCATCAGAATGTCCATCTTGAGCCGCTTGACGCGTTCAAACGACACTTCATAAGCAACCAGCGGCACATGCCACGAAAGTTCTTGGATGATCGTCACTTCTTTGTTCGATGCCACTTCCGCGCGCAGCCTGTTGATCAGTTTGTCCATTTGCTCACCCCTTCTGCAGCACTTTTACGCCTTGATTTTGTTCGGCCACATCGAGTACGTGCCGATACATCCGTTTCGTCTGTTCCTGTTTCGCACGCTTCGTGAACATATCGGAACTGCCGACCATCACGAGCAATTGCTTGGCGCGCGACAACGCGACGTTCAACCGGCGGTAATCTTTTGCAAACCCGATATCGCCGCGTTCATTCTGGTTATTGCGCACCATGCTTAAGAGAATGATCTCCATTTCGCTGCCTTGGAACCGGTCGACCGTGCCGGTGCGGACCAATAAATGCGGCAAGCGCAATTCCTGGTCGATCATGCGCTGCAGCCGCTTCACTTGTTCGCCGTAGAACGAAATGACACCGACGGTTTTCAACTCGTCCGCTGGGATCCGCCCGGCTGCTTTCGCTTCAGCCACGGCATCGTTGAGCTCCACCAAGAGGCGGCTGATTTCCGCAAGTTCCGACGGGTTGTACAAGCTTTTCCCGCCGCTCATGCGTTCTTCGAAATACGCCGCTTCGTTCGGCAAATCCAGCCACATCAAATGATTGTGCCGTTTGACGGATGGCGACTCCAAAAAATGATCGCGTTCGGTGTCTGAATCTGCCAGACCGCATTGCAATTGGACATTCTCGTCTTTGTAGAACGGCGAGATCGTTTCCATGATATCTTCGTGCATGCGGTACTGAAGGGCGAGCATCGTCTTGTTCGACTCCGGCAAGTTCTTATACAAGCGTTCGAACAGTGATTCTTCGAGCAGTTTCTCAAGTTCGCGCTTTTCCTCGAAGCCGCTATCCTCTTTGATCATTTCTTCCAAGGTCTCTTCCAAAGTATCGTTGCCAAGCAATGGCGGCAGTTGGTGATGATCCCCGACCAAAATGACCTTCTTGCCTTTGAGCATCGGCAACAAAAGTTCAGGAGGCGTCGCTTTCGACACTTCATCGACGATGACGACGTCGAATACCGGGTAATTGTCCTGGAAATCCTTGCGCGCCGATGCCACACAAGTCGTTCCGATGACATTGGCGTGTTTGATATACAGTTTGCGAATTTCGTCCAAATCGTGCTCGTTCGCCGTCTCGAGCAGCCCAATCCACTGCTTTTGCACCGATTGCAGCAAGGGGAAGTTTTTCTGTTCTTGCTTGAGCGATTCCATATCGAATGAAAGACTCGCGAGCTGTTTCGCGGTTTCTTCATAGGCCGCTTCCGGATCTGTTGAAAGAATGGCCTCCAAAGCATGTAGTTCCTGCTCTTTCTCTATTAGACGCCGCATCGCCACATCAAGTTGCGCTGCAATCTCCACGATTCGCTGTTCGGCTTTCTCAAATGCTGTTTGTTCATCGAGCAATTTGGCTTGCTGCTGCTCTAAATCCGCTGCCGCCCGTGCGGAATCCGCTTGGTCTTTCCGGAGCTGCGCCAATTGGGTTTCGTGATCGGCAATTGCCTGTGCGATATCTTCCGGCACTTCAATCGAGACGGACAAACTGCCCACTCGCCGTTCGATACGCGAAATTTCTGCACGTTGCCTTTCGAATTGTTCCAGCCCTCGTTCGTCCAAGTCCAAGTAGCGCTGCCTGTGCTTTTCGAGTTCCATGGACAGCGCTTTTTTCAATTGGCTGAATGCCCGTTTGGATTCTTCGATATAAATATCGGCGGCTTTTAGCATCGCGCCCCTGCGCCACACATCGTTTTGCCGTTTGTATAATCCGCTTAACGCCTTCGCGAGAACGCCCGACTCGATGTGCTGGGAACTTTTCAGCATCGTACGCAGCTTTTCAAGAAACTCATCGATATTGGCCGAGGTGAACGATTCCGCTTGCGACAAGGCGCGTTCTTTCACTTGTGCCGCATCAATGCCAGAACCCGCAAGCATTTTCTCGACATAGCCGACCGCCGACGTGACGCTCGTATTATAGGCTTCGAGTTTTTTACGCTCTGCCATCTTGTCGCGGATCATATCGAGTTTGCTGAGTGAGAACGTGATCGCCGGCACTTCTTCTATTCGTTGTTCGTTCATCACTTCAAGCAGGCTGTCGACTTTTTTCATCTCCTCGACTGCCTCGAGCACGGCTTGCTTTTCCTGCGCTTTCGCCATCACTTCGTCGCGCTTTTCTTCGGTCAACTTCATCTCGCGGCGGAGTGAAGCGAGTTGTTCATTCAGTTGATTGAACTCACGTGCACGTTCGAGCTGTTCGATGGCTTCGCTTGTTTGCTGCTGTTGTTGTTCGAACCACTCAGGCCCATGCCCGCTATCAAGCATGCTTTGCGCTTGATCGATTGCCGTTTGCAAGGCAGCCATTTTCTCTTGGATGTTATGCTTGCGGCTTGTTGCTTGCCGTTGTTCAAGCTCGAATGCCCGTGTTTTGTTTTGCAATGGCTCGAGGGTTGACTGCAATTCGCGTTGTTTCGCTTGGGCTGTCTTTTTATCTTCAACAGCTTGTTTCCTTTTTTCAAAAACCGGCTGCAACGCTACGTAGGCCTGTTCCGTTTCTTCAAGCTTTTGGGCGACTTTTTTTTCGCGGGCTTTGCGCGCTTCGAACTGTGCCGTGATTTCTTTTAAGGTATGGTCTTTCCAATATTGGCCGACGTTTTCCTCGATGAATTTCTGTCCGTCTTCTTCGATGCTTTCGGTGCGCCCGACGCGCAAGATGCGGATGTCTTTATGGGCAAGCAAGCGCCCGAGCGCATTGTCGACTGCCAGATTCGACTGCGAAGCGACGAGTGTGCGCAAGCCTTTCTTGGCGTTTTGCAGACAGATCTCCGAAATGACCGTCGTCTTGCCGGTTCCGGGAGGCCCTTGGATGACATACAGGTCCTCTGCAGACATCGCCCCTGTCACCGCTTGCTGCTGGAATTCATTCAAGCGGTTGTGGAACTCGAGCTTCGGCAACTCCTTTAGCGGCGCCACATTCGGCCGTTCCTCGAACAACAGGCGGTCGAGCTGCGGATTGACCGCAAGGCCCTTCTCGAGATTGGTGAAGCCTTGGCGCAATCTCCGGATTTGGCTGAGTGCCGCGAAGTTGCTGAACACGGCTTCTTTCTTATGAAGCGTGTGCGCTTTGTCGCGCAGCTGCTTGATGATATATGGATTCAATTCGATTTCGATCGCACGGTTTTTCGTCTTGATGGCCGTTCCGACATCGCCCTGGATGCCGGTCAAGCGGACACTCAAATTGCGCAGGTTTTTCCATTCCTTCTCGTCCATCCGGCAGCCGGTCATGGTGATGCGGCTGAAATCGTGGTTGAACGCCAAATTCGAATAGCCCGTCTTGATATCCGGAATGTCCATGCCTTGTTCCTGGATTTTCAAATAGCCTTCCCAGCTCGAGATGCGTTTTTTCACGTAATCCGAACGCTCTTTCGCCGGCGTCATCCGATTGATCAAGTTCATGAACGCTACCGGTACGGGAGCGCGTGAATTATTGAACCGGATCGATTCCTCGCGCTGCCAATTGGTGCCGAGCGAGTGGTAAGCTTTTCGGAGCGTCACATTGGTCACGAGCAATTGATGGTTCGCGAACACGCAATGAAGCACGGCGAGTTGTCCCGCTGCCTGGCCCGTCAGCCGCGCCGTCTCTTCGGCGTTGAATAATAACGCAACGGATAGCGAGCCATCCGCAGTGGACGGGTAGCGTTCAAGAAATACTTGAAACGGCTTGTCCGCCATAAAAAATGAGCGTTCGCTGATGCCGAACCCTCTCATCTTTTCCGATGCGGTTTTAGTTAAACGTATGGATGTCTCGTATGTATTTGTCTTCGCTGCCATTGTGTCATCACCTGTTCCGTCAAACTGAAAAATAGTATAACCCGGCTGGTTTTCCGTTTTTTCGCTGTCGATCGTATCTTCTAATCATATCACCTAGAGGGCCTTTGTGTTTTCTGAACTTATGTATTTTAAAGGAAACGCTTCTTTCGTCTCACACAATTTCGTGCCTAAAGAATTTGAAACTTTATCGCATCAAAAGCGTAACTAGAGAAAAGAGATAAAGGGGACGAAGAATATGAAGGATATCGAAAAGAAATGCCCGGACTGCGGAGGGATTTCGTTCGTCCAAGCAACGGATTTCGTCAATTTGCGCCCATTGGACAAGAAAATGTCTTTCGGTTCAGAGCGGGTCTTTACAGTATGCCTCGATTGCGGCGAAGTCGTTTCCATCAAAGTGAAAGAACCGAAAAAACTGTTGCCTTGAGTTCCTATGATGAAATGAATGCAAAAAAACTGTGTGCCCGGCCTCGTTCGAAACCACCGGGCGCACAGCTATTTTCGAATGATTTTCTTTTCGTTTCAGTTCATTGTGCGGTATAGCCGCCGTCGACCAGGATCGTCGTGCCGGTGGTGAAATCATTTTCACTAAGGAAAATGATCGCATGGGCAATTTCGTCCGCGTTTCCAATGCGTCCGATTGGGTGTTTGCTGACCAGCTGCCCGTAGAATTCTTCGCCGAGCGCTTCACGGCTCACCATGCCGGATTCGACATAACCCGGTGCGACGGCATTGACGCGGATGCCGTGCGGCGCATATTGGAGCGCTAATGATTTCGTCATCAGATTGACCGCGCCTTTGGATGCATTATAGGCAAATGCCGCCCCTTCCCCGACACTTCCAAGAATCGAGGAAGTATTGATGATGGCGCCACCTCCATGGTTCATCATATGACGGATGGCGTGCTTTGCACCAAAGAAGATGCTGTCCTGATTGACCGCAATGACTTTATGGTAATCTTCATAGCTCAGCTCATGGGTTTCCGTCAGCGCGCCGATGCCGGCGTTGCTTACGAGCAGGTCGATTGTGCCGAATTGTTCGATCGCGAAATCGATCATCTCCTTCACCGAATCCTCACTTGCCACATCCACTTTAATGAACAGGATGTCGCCATCGTTCTTCAAGCTCTCTGCCGCCTGTTTGCCGCCTTCTTCATTGAAGTCGGCAATGACCACTTTTGCACCTTTCGCCAAATATGCTTTTGCTGCCGCCAATCCGATTCCGGAAGCTCCGCCTGTCACCACTGCCACTTTACCTGCCAATTCCATCCTATCGCCTCCACTTCCATATTTTGTATCACTCTCATATTATCAGAATTATCCATCAACAATAAAGCTATTTTGTTTTTTCACTCCAGTTCCTTCATTAGCTTATAAATCTTCCGGACAGTGTTGACGTTGCGGACGGTGACCAGCTTATACAGCTTGGTCCCGACGATTTTCGCCATTCCACTTTTCGTTACATCCCCTCGATCGACCGACCACAGAATTGCCCCGGGCACGTATTGCACGCGACCGATGCCTGGCTTCAAAGTCAATTGCTCCAGCACGCCTTCACCATCGGCTTGCTCCCATAAAAACAGCACATCGCTTTTCAATCGTTCGTCGTTAGCCCATTCTGGCGGGACCGCTTGTGCAATGCGGCTGTATTCGTCGAATGAATAAACGAGTACCTTGATGTGCAGCCCGAAATGTTCAAAAATCGCCTCTTCCAAAACAAGCGTTACTTGCTCTTTATTACGGGCGTCTTTGAAGACGATATTCCCTGAGTTGATATACGTTTTGACCGACGACAAGCCTGCTTGTTCGAACACTTCTTTTAGTTCTTTCATATTGATTTTATTGTTGCCGCCGACATTGATTCCGCGAAGCAGCGCTGCATAGATCATGGGCCTCTTCCCCTTTTGGAAACCTATTTTTTGACGGAGTTCTTACGGAAAGCGTACAGTAAAGACAATTATGCGAAGGAGGAGTTCTTAGATGAATGATATTCCATTAATCGTGACCACCGACTGGCTGGCAGAACATTTGGAGGACCCGGATTTGCGGATTGTGGACGCAACGGTATTCATGAAGTTCCCTGAAGCCGGCGGGCCGCCGGATGTCGAATCCGGCAAAGAATCTTTTGCGCAAGGCCATGTCCCCGGAGCGGTGTATGCTGATTTGCTCGGTGAATTGACGGACAGCGAATCGGATTTGCCGTTCACGGTGCCGCCGCGTGATGCGTTTATCGACAAAATGACCGAACTTGGCATTGGTGACGGCACACGGACCGTCGTTTACGACCAAAATGCCCTTGTCGGCGAATCAGTCGCCGCTTCGTACTGGGCATCGCGGCTTGCATGGCAACTGCGCTACGAAGGGTTCGATCAAATCGCCATTTTAGAAGGCGGCTTGCAGAAATGGCAAGCGGAAGGCCGCGACTTATCAACAGGCCAGACGGCTTATCCAAAAGCCAGCTTCACTGGAGAACGGCAAGACGCTATGCTCGCCACGAAAGAAGATGTCCGAAAAGCGATCGATGACGAAGACACCGTCCTCATCGATAGCCTGTCCCCTGAAGAATTCCAGGGCAGCCACATTCCAAGCAGCCACAATGTCTTTTTCGGCGTTCATGCAGACGAACAGTCCAAAGCATTGCACGACGATGAAAAGCTGCGTGCTGCTTTTGAACAGACCGGCGCACTCGATCCTGGCAAAAAAGTCATCACGTATTGCGGCGGCGGCATTGCGGCAACGTGGAACGCCTTGATGTTGAATAAACTCGGACAGCCGAATGTTGCCGTATACGACGGCTCCATGAACGAATGGACAAGCGACCCGTCTTGCCCGGTCGTCAAAAGCGAAACTCGCTAATACAGGAAAACTCCCAGCTAACTTCGTTGGCTGGGAGTTTTTTCTGCCCGCACGAATTGACGACTTTGCCACAAGCCATGCCTAAGTCAGTTTCTTCTTGCTTTTCAGCAGCTTCTTCTTTTTCTTTTCGGAAACCAAAGGCTTCGGTGCCGGATTGTAATCATCGGCATACATGCCTGTATAGGATTGGTACCATGTGAACAAGTGAACCAACATCACTTTGAGCACCGCATAAGCTGGAATGCCCAGTATCACTCCCGGCAGCCCGAACAAACTCCCGGCTGTCAAAAGAACCGCGATGATCGTGACCGGATGGATATTCAAGCTGCTTCCAAGAACGAGCGGTTGCACCACACGCCCTTCCAGCGTTTGTTCAATCGTAAAGACAGCCAGTACTTTTAACAACATCAACGGAGAATGCAACACGATGGCGATGACGACGATCGGAATGACGGCGATAAACGTTCCCAAAAACGGAATCAGGTTTAACGCGCCTGCCAGTATGCCGAGCGTCAATGCGTATTCGAGGCCGATGATGCTCAAACCGATCCAGAACATCAAACCGACAAAGAATGCGACGAGCAGCTGGCCGCGAATGTATTGGCTGATCTGCATATTCATTTCTCGCAGCAAGCGGTAAGTTTGCTCGCGCATGCGCGACGGCACGAATTTCATGATGTGATACGGCAGATGATGGCCGTCTTTCAGCAAATAGAACAAGACGAAGGGCGTCGTGATCAACGCCAGGACCGTCGTCGAGACGATGCCGAAGACATTGCCGATGCCGCTGACAGTCGTCCCCACCACTTCATCGGCTTGCTCCGTAATCGACGTCGATAAATCGCCCTCCCCTCCAGTCAATTGCGTCTGAAGCCTCGACAGCAAATCATTCTGGAAGAACGCATCGACTTGTGCGATGAAACGGTCCACATACTCACGCCAATTATCCAACAGGCTGATGGTCTGCTCACGGATAACCGGGATCAAAGTGGCAATGCCCCAGACAATTAGGCCAATGATTGCAATGAGAACGATGGAAATCGCCCCGATGCGATGGATTTTCTTGGACTCCATCCAGTCGATCAACGGATTGAGCAGATAATACAGGACTCCTGCCATGATGAGCGGCAAGCCCATGACGCCGAACAAGGCCACAAGCGGCTCGAAAATGAAGCTGATTCTCGGCACCAATAGAATATTCAATTGAATCAATAACAAAATGATCAGTACTGATACCGCTTTATTGTTCAGCACCCATTTCATGAACCAGGAAGCGGCAAGGCTGAACGCTGTTTTATTCTGTTCCGGTCCCATCGAACCCACCCTCTCCAACAACACAATTGGTTTTGTCTTGTACCAGACACGGTGCGCCGGCAGCAGTGGCAGAGTTCGTGATTACAGATAAAGTACCCCCATCCCTGCCATTTCACACCGCTCCGCCCGTTGAGAATCAGAACTTTTTTAAGACAAAAGCTCCCCAGCATTTGCTGGAGAGCTTTTGGGTCATTTATTTTTGCAGCCGTCCGACGAATTCATCCAGACGCTCCAAGGTATCGATGTGTTCATTGCAGGTTTCGCTGTTTTGGCAAATATAATTGCCGCGCTTGATGAACTGATCCTGAGTGGAGCCTTTCGTCTTCGCGATGAACATGCCGACCTCACTATGGCGGTTGCAGATCGAGCAGATGCCTTGTTTCGAACTGCGTGTGAAGCTGCCATGGATTCCCTGCAACTGCCCGTCTTGTTCCGTTACCAAGTACATCACATTCGAACTTTCGATCCAGCCCAAATAAGATATACGCTTAAAGTCCAGTGACTCAAGCTTCGGCCCTTTCAACTTTTTCGCTTTCGGAAACAGCTTTTTCAATCCCACAGGCGACACTTGTTTAAACGGTACAAGATAAGCTTCCAACTTCTCCAAATAAGCATCGGTTTGCGCTTGATCTGTAATATCGGTCAATTGCCCAAGCAGCGATGACTGTTCTTCAGTAATTAATGGAAACAAGCCGGAAACCTTTTCCTGCGCCAAATGCCTCAGGACATCCACCACTTCGCGGTCGTTGCTCGACGCCTTGCCATTGACCAGGATTTTCGCCTGGTTTTTGATAAAGTTAAACTGGTCATTGCGGATGAATGCTTCCACCCGTCTGCCAGAAATGTTGTTCTCAGCACGGTTCTGTTCTGTTTGCGTCATTGTAAGACACTCCTTATAAAGTAGATTCTTTTATTTAATAAGGAAGCCGTGTGCTGAAATGACGCGTGATGGGTGATTCAATTCTTGCTTGCCCCACACAAAGGATCGCCATTCCATACAGGCTTTGCGTGAGTTGTTCCTGACGCTGACAATTGATTACGGATTGCCATCTGATATCACCCCTTTCGCTGTAATTTTTTCTCATCTCAAATTAAGCTATTGAATTGCCTACGCCTTGCTGGAGTAAGCTAATTGATGATCGACGAACACTTTGCACTCGATCGTAAAAAAACCGCCGACAGTGGCTTTCAAGTCTTTTATGCCTTCAGAGGTTTTCAGCTTGCCGTTCAACTCCCGGCCAAAACTGAGCCCCAGATTTTCATCCTGCAATTGGCCGTCCACGAATAATTTTTCGCCTTCAAACCATCGATTTTCAATGACGATATGTCGGCCTTCATGTGTGAATTCAAAGCTTTTCTTCATTTAAGCCCTCCTTGGGAAATTCAACTTATCTTCCACTATCACCCATTTCTGCTTTAAGTTTATCATAATAGTCCGTCAATAAAAAACAGCATCCTGTTAGAAGCGGATGCTGTTTAATCTGTGATTTCAATTATTTATTTGGCTTGTTGAAATCGACGGTGTCGTTCAGTTCACTGTCATTATCATCTACGGAATCTTTGCTCGTCAGTTTTTGCGCAAACTTCTTCACGGTTTTCAGCGTATTGCCTGACTCCCAATATTCCGCAGTTTCCGGTGTTACTTTGATCAGCACGACATTCGGGTCATCGTAGCTGGTCTCCAGCATTTTATCGAAGATCGGGTTCCAATATTTCTTCTTGCGCTCCAGGTCTTCCATAAATTCAGCCGTCCCGCTGACGGAGACGTAAGATTTTCCGGCATACGCCAAATTGACTGTTGGATTCGATGCAATCTCGTCGTATTTATCCGTATCTTTCAAAGTAACGAACCACAAATCGCCATCGAATTCGGTTTCCTGCGTTTGCATCGGCCGCGACACGGGCTTGCCGTCCACGACTGTCGTCATCATCGCAACCTTAATATCCTTGATAAGATCTTTGACTGTTTCCACTGCTTCTTCATGTGTATGCTGTTGTGCCATCTTCTTTCTCCTCCATTCAACTAGTAACCTGCGATTAATTAAGTACAGTCTCTTAGTTTCCCGCAATGAATTGTCGCTAAACTTTGGAAGAAATCCCTGAAAAAGTATGCGTTTTATCCAGTCATATACATGCCGAGATTTACGCATTCGCCTTTCTTGCTTTCCATTTTCCCAGCACCGCTTGTTCCTTATCGTCATCAAGCCCTGCTTTACGCTCCAAAGCTTCTTGCCTGAGCTCCCATTCACGCGTATCGCGGATGGTTTCAAAAAGCGGGCGGAACGTGAGCCCTTTCCCAAGCGCTTTATCGATATTAAGCGACAGGAAGCCTTCCATCTGCTCGCTATCCGGTATCCATAAAGGCAACTCCATCCAATAGCCGACCTCATTTTCAAGGAGGAACGCTTCATCCAGCCACACGAATTTCGCTTCGCTCTTCAATGCTCTTTTGCATTCGTCCAAAAAGGCTTCCATCGTCAAGGGCGATTCGGGCCCTACTGCATTGAAAACGCCATTGTTCTGTTGTTCGACCATGCGGATGATCCATTCCGCCAAATCCCGGACGTCGATAAATTGGATGCGTTTATCTTTACGGCCGGGCGCTAGAACTTTACCGCCCTTCGCCACGCGATTGACCCAATAGCTAAAGCGTCCTGTGAAATCATATGGCCCGACAATCAGCACCGGGCGTACGATGAGGCTGCGCTCGGGAAATTGCTGCTCCACTTCCTGTTCGCATAAGAATTTCAGTTCGCCGTAGTATTCATTACCGGCGGATTGGTCATCCCTTTCGTCATCTCTTCCGCATCCGACAGAGACATCTGGCCGACGGGATGATGCTCGTCGATTCCTGGGCTTTCCAATTCATCGTAAACAGAAGCGCTGGAGATAAAGGTGTAATGCCCAGCGCGATCTGCGAGAAGCTTCGCCGATTCACGGACCACACGCGGCACAAACCCGCATGTATCGATGACCGCGTCCCACTCGCCTTCTTCAAGTTCAGACAAATCGCCTCCACGGTCGCCGGTCAATTTCTCTACTTCTGGAAAAAGTTCCGGGTTTTCTTTTCCACGGTTAAATAATGTCACTTCATGCCCCCGCTTTAACGCCGACTCCGTGAGAAAGCGCCCTAAAAACCGGGTGCCGCCGAGAATCAGTATTTTCATTGCGATTCCTCCTGGCATGATTTTCATTGCCGGTATGTGCAGAATCTATTTCTTCGAGCATATTCGCTAAGGAACTTTTAAAGTCCTTCCTGCCCGCAGTTGATATTAGTTAGCACAACTTTATTTAGTTTGAATTTTCTAATAACTTTTTTGCAATTTAGCTTTATTTCCTATATAATAGTAGTGCTTAATTTATCGAAAAACGAAGTCATTCTATTTCCTGTCCTGTTGCATTCACTTCATCCGGTTTGGAGAATTGGCGGTTGTTTAGCATCAGTTGTGATCAGCAAAAAGAGTTCCCGCATCGTTTCAACACCCATGAGGCGAAGAACGATTCGAACCTCACTTCCCGTACCCGGAGCACGAACGAGGAGGAGCATGGTATGTGGAATATCAAAAAAGCGTCTATATTGACCGGCCGATTGATGAAGTTTACCATTACGCAATCAACCCGAGCGATTGGTTCCAATGGTACGTCGGCCTTTCGGAACCCGAAAACCTGGTTGGCCAAGGAGAGACCGGCACGACCATGGACATGAAATACACGATGCTCGGAATGCATTTGCCGATTGAAGTTGAAGTCGTGGAAACGGGAAAAGATGGCAATGGATACTCATGGAGAGGCACCGTCAAAGGAGCGATCACATCCGAACAATTCTGGACCTATATCCCGGAAGGAAAGGGCGTCGAAATCTCTTTGGACATGAATTATGAACTGCCTGGTAAATTGGTGGGCAAAGTCGCCAATAAACTCATCATCCAAAAACTGATGAACAATTCCTTGGAGCAAACCTTGAACAATTTAAAAGCCGTCTGCGAAACGTCCGACACCTACAGCATGAATGCGGACTGAAACCCCGTTCGCCGATCCACCAACTGATCTTGGCATTCGCCAATTTAAAACAGCTGCCCATTGGGATGGGAAATCCATCCGGGCAGCTGTTTTTTTCGTGGCTGCAACATTGACTTGCATACGCAGCGTTTCAATTATTAGTTCTTAATTTTTTGTTCAGCGACCAGCTCGGCCTGGACGATATACCGATCCGGAGCATAACCGATAAAGTCGAAAGGATAGCAAGTCGTTAAAGTGAGAGTAGATTCCTCTTTTTCGACTATGACTGTTCGATCGTCTTCGTGCGTAATCCACGTATCCGTGACCTCGTAGATAAAAATTTCATCGTCATATTGCACATGAAGCAAATCGGCCTTTTCAAGTTCACCTAATCTAGTAAAGACCGTATCCCGATGGCCGCTTAGAACGGTATGTCCATAACCGCCGGGCACCGTCGTTAAATCACTAACGAACATGCCGACGCCTTGAGTCAAGGTTGAAGGGTCCGTTCCCCAATAGATAGAATATTTTTGTTCAATCTTGGGGATGAGCAGTGTAGCGATATTCGCACCTGCCTCTTCTTGAATATCGCTTGTGAACACGGGAGTCGGCTCTTCAATGGAAGGCGGTGTAAAGATCATTTCTTTTTCCAGTGTCTGAGCTACTTTCGCCACTTCGTCCGCTTCTTTCTCAGTGAAGTCCTGCGCTGCTGTGTGGCCGGTATTCCATTCCAAGAAATTCACTATGACCATACTTAAACCAATAAACAGGAGCACCAAGCCCAACCAACGCTTCATTTAGCATCACCTCGCAATAAAGAGGCTGCCCCAAAAGGTCATGATCATGACTTTCAAGGACAGTCCTTTTTTAGATTCGGATAAAGCGGCGGATATCCAATCCCGCTGCTCTTTTGTATGAGTGCTTATCAGACAGCCTATTGCTGCTCGGCTGTTTGGTTCTTTCTACGGATTAAGAGCAATGATCCTGCCCCGGCAATTCCAGCGCCGAACAACATCATAAGAGGACCGTTCGAAGCAGTATCCGGCAAAGCTGCACCTTCCTCTTCCTCTTCTATAGCTTCTTCCTGATCACCAGAAGCTTCGTCATCAGATCCGGCAGCTTCTTGGCTTGCTACATAATCATCGTATTCTGATTGGCTGACTTCACAAGCGAGTCCGTCATTATCACGGTCGAGGTCGTGCGGGTCGTTTTCTGCACTATACCCGTTTGTGTACCAAAATTCCATCACTTCTTCGTGATTCGCAAAATCATCACAGTCTTTATCGACATGTTCATCGGCAGCTACGTTTAGAGAAGCCCCCATCACTAAAAATGATCCCATAAAAATTCCAGCAATTCCTTTTTTCATGAAATTCCCCTTTCATTACCATTATTTTCTCCCTCAAAATATATAGTAGTCTGAATTAACAAATAATTCAATATAATTTTTGATATTTTTGGTATAATGATCATAAAGACATCAAAAGTCCTGCTCCCCTTTAACTTTTTCCAAATTTTTCATTTCCACGGTTAAAAAGCCCTCCAGGCAATCCGGAAGGCTGTCGCTCCTTACATTTTTTATAAATCAAGCTGAAATCACGTTCCCAGTGAACACCGTCTGTCGATTGTTCCCAGGAACCTTCGATAAGATCTCCTGCCCTATTCACTTTTGCCGCTATATGCTGCTTCATTCTCGATGCGAAAGTCGATAATGGCCAATCGGTGCTCTTTAAAAGAATGGCTAAGCTTCGAAAACGTTTCTTGTTGGTCCTCGGCTATTACCTTTATCTGTCTTTGCTTGGAACTGGCCATGTATTTCTTCTCCAGTTTTCCCAATACGAATAGAACGACCAGGACAATGAATGTAGCTAATACAGCCACGTAATACATTCCAATACCTACCACCAATCCCAGTCCTGCAGCGACCCAGATCGAAGCAGCCGTTGCCAATCCTTTTACCGATTTGCCATGGACGATAATCGTGCCCGCCCCAAGAAAACCGATACCACTGATAACATAGGATGGAATACGGCTAGGATCGAATTGAACAGGCCCATTGCTATTCCTTAAGAAATAATCAAAACCGGTGATGGAAAGCAGCATCATCAAACAGGCCCCGATGCCAACCAATAGATGGGTGCGGAGTCCTGCAGGCTGTTTTTTCATTTCCCTTTCCATTCCGATAAATCTACTTAACAAGGCAGCCATCATAAGCCGTAAAGTGATGATGAGATAATCATCTGGCAAAAAATCCATCTCCACCCTCCGATACTTAGGGATTCCATTATCATTCATACCCCTTAAAACGCTGATTCATTCTTCATGGTACATGCATTCATCGACCTGCAATCTTGGCCGTTTTGCCGATCTGCTGAAAGAATTGCTGAAGGACGCGGTCGCCATGAAGGCAAATCAGAATTTAGCTGCTTGAGCTTCTCTAGAACGGCCCGTTTTTTTATAGCAGCTCTTTTCGACATATGCCATACTGGTATCAATAACGGATTAGGGGGAATTCAAATGGCAGAACTGAATGCAATGATGGGCTGGACCTTCGTCCAGGAAATCGATGTGCCGAAATCGGTAAAGGAATTGCTGATAGACGGCGAGGAGGCGAAAGTCGCTTACAAAACCTTGCGCGATACCGCTGTCGTGACGAACAAGCGCATCATCATTTCCGACAAGCAAGGCTTGACCGGGAAAAAAGTCGAAGTCTACACCATCCCGTTCACATCGGTCAATATGTACTCGACCGAAAACGCCGGCACTTTCGATGCCAATGCGGAAATCCAGCTGTGGACAAAAGCCGGAACCTTCAAATTGAACTTGAATAAGAAAGTCGATATCCGCAAGCTGGACAGGATCATTGCGGAAGCGATTCTTTAAAAAGCACGGGGCTATCTGAACAATTCACGAAAAACGAATTGTTCAGATAGCATTTTTATTTTTCAGGGGATATTGAAGCATGCTGGACTTGAAGTGGTACAAAAAGACTAAATTGATTAAATTATCACAATACTGAATCATTATACTTTATACTAAATGTTATGGCATTTGCTTGTTTCTAAAATTTCTCCGTTTTTTGAATTCCACCCAACTGACCTATTGTCGATTTTGGATCTTATACATATACAAGAGCAGTAAATGCACAGCTCAAGTTAATACAGCTTTTCTTTGCAACATTCAAGACTGCTTCATTAAAATATGATGCCAACTACTCACTAAATCAAAGGAGTGTTTCAATGAGTAAACGAACCATGAAAATGCTTGCCCTATTGACGATGTCCCCCTTCCTCTTGATGGCGTGTTCCGGTGGTGATGCCGGAAACGAGGAATCCACCGGACAGGAGACGCTCATTTTCGCCCGCGGCGGCGATGCCGTATCCCTTGATCCTTCTGAAGTGACCGATAATGAATCCGAGAACGTCGCGCAAAGCGTGCTCGAGACATTGACGACCTTCGCGGAAGGCGAAACGACCGTCGAACCGATGCTTGCAACCGAGTGGCAGGAATCGGACGATGGGCTGACCCATACCTTTACGATGCGTGAAGGCGTGAAGTTCCACGACGGCACCGATTTTAATGCAGACGCCGTCGCCTTCAATTTCGACCGCTGGATGAACGGGGGCGGCGACCGATTCCCGATGTACGGCACAGTGTTCGGCGGCTACGTGGGCGATGACACCCATAATGTCGAATCCGTTACGGCTGTCGATGACTTCACGGTGGAAATCAAGTTGAACAGGCCGCAGCCGACGCTATTGAAAGATCTGGCGCTGACGCCGCTGTCAATTTCGAGCCCCGCAGCGATCGAAGAGTTCGGGGATGACTACCGAAGCAACCCGGTCGGCACCGGCCCGTTCACGTTCCAGGAGTGGCTGCCGAATGAGCGGATCGCCCTTGAGAAAAACGAAGATTATTGGGTCGACGGGCTGCCGAAACTGGAAGAAGTCATCTTCCGCACGATTCCGGATAATTCTTCCCGTCTCAATGCCTTGCTGAGCGGCGAAGTGGATCTCGTGGCTGGCCTGGATTCCGAGTCCCACGAACAGATCAAAGAACAAGCGGGCCTTGAGCTTTATTCCCGGCCGCCGCTTAATCTGGGATACCTCGGCATGACCTTGACCCATGAACCGCTCGGCGACCCGCTTGTGCGCCAAGCGCTCAGCCATGCCGTCAATAAAGAAGCGCTCGTCGAAGCGTTCTTCGGCGAAGGCGCGATCCCGGCGAAAAACGCCATTCCGCCCGCTGTCGAAGGCTATAATGACGACATCGAACCATACGCGTATGATCCCGAACGGGCGAAAGAATTGCTCGCCGAAGCGGGTCTTCCCGATGGATTCAGCATGGAGCTCTACGCCATGCCGGTATCGCGCCCTTATATGCCGGATGGTGCCAAAGTCGCTGAATACTTGCAGTCCAATTTTGCCGATATCGGCGTCGATGCAGAAATCGTCTCGTTTGAATGGGCGACCTATATCGAAAAGGCGATCAATGGCGAAGCGGATACGTTCCTGCTCGGCTGGACCGGCATGAACGGCGATGCCGATAATTTCATCTATACGCTATTGCACGGGGACAACGCCGGTTCAACCAACTCGACACAATATGACAACCCCGAACTGAATGCTTTATTGGATCAGGCACGCATCATCACCGACCAGGAAGAACGCAACGAATTGTACCGCGAAGCGCAAGTCATCCTGCATGAAGACCCGCCGATCATCCCGCTCGTCCACACGTCCCCATCGCTTGCCGGCAAAGACAATATCACCGGCTTTGACCCGCACCCGACAGGACGCGTCATGACCGCGGAAATCGATTTTGAATAATTGCCTTAACAGCTGGCTTCCCTTTCTACAGAATGGGAGCCAGCTTTTTTATGGTTTGAAAAGCGGTTTGAATGAAGAAAAAAATTTTTCAATTATTTTTTTCAGTACCTTGCATTGAACAATACTAGATGATATATTATTCATTAATCACTACTGTTTATAAAACACTAGCTGAGAAAGGAGGAAATCCCATTGAACATCCAGTTTAAAAAAGGCGTGTTGAATCTATGCGTGCTGGTACTGTTGGATAAACAAGACCACTACGGCTATGAGCTCGTCCAGAAAATCTCGAGCCGCATCGCCATCTCGGAAGGCGCGGTCTATCCCCTGCTCCGCCGGCTCACCAAGGAAGGCTATTTCACCACTTACTTGCAGGAATCAAGCGAAGGCCCGCCTCGGAAATATTACTCGCTCACCGAACTCGGCCGTACGTATTTACAGAAACAGCTCGAAGAATGGAAAAGTTTCACGGATGGGGTCAACCAACTAATTGAAGAGGGTGTGCAAAATGACTGAAAACCAATTTTTGCAAGAACTTGAAACAGCGTTGAAACGATTGCCGAAAGAAGAACAAAACGACATTCTCCAAGACATTCGCGAGTATTTCGCGAACGGCCAGGCAGATGGCAAAACCGATAGCGAAATCGCTGCTGAACTCGGATCGCCGCAGGAAATCGCCGATGAACTGATCGAGTCGTTTGATTTCAACCAAGGCGATATCAGCGCGGCGGCGAATGAACTGACAGAAGACAAATTCGATCAAGTCGATATTCAAATCGATAATGGCATGCTGACGATCGCCCCTTCAGAAGACGGCAAGATGCATGCCGACATCACCGACAAAAGCTACCGCCAGCAGCTGAACGTCGATATCCTCAACCGGACGCTCGTCATCACCTTGAAAGAAGAGCCGAGAAAATGGGGCATCTTCAGCTTCACCGGCAGCATGAAATCGCCGAAGCTCGACGTCCGCTTGCCGAAGAAACTGTATGACAAAATCCAAATCGACTCCGATCATGGCACCATCACTGGCGAGCGCCTCGACAGTCGCCAGTTGTCCATCGAAACGGATAACGGCCGCATCGAGCTCGCGCAAATGACGGCGGACCAAGCGACGGTCAAATCGGACAACGGCGATATCGAATTGGCACAGATACGGGCGAAGAAACTGAAAGTCGGTACAGACAACGGACAGCTTCAGCTGCGGAACATCCAGACAGACGAACTCCAGGCGTCGACGGACAATGGCGCCATCGACTTGAGAGACATCGAAGGCAATGTGCGTGCGAAAACGGACAACGGGCGCATCCGCTTGTCGACTGTGGACCTCGACCGTACAATCAGTCTCGAAACCGACAACGGGGCGATTTCGGTCGAGACCCAGGCACAGCCGAAAAATGCGACGATCCGTGCGAACGTCGATTGGGGCACAGTTTCCGTGTTCGGCGTGAAAAATCGCCACAGCGTGTTCGGCAGCGGCGAGAATGCGGTGGATTTGCAGTCGGACAATGGCAGCATTAAGGTTGAACTTGTATAGAGAAAAGCTATCCGTGAACCCTTAGGGGTTCATAGATAGCTTTTTAAATTACAGAAATTTCATTCATATTGCTTTGCTTTATTCACGATTTGATGCGTGTAATAAACAAATAGCCAATTACCGCAAGCAAGCGTTTTTTGTTATCTTTGCCGATATCCTCAGATAATTCCACAATATCATTTTGCATGTCCCTGAAAAGATGCGTGTACTCGTGTGGGAACATTCCGTTATAGAAATAAGCCCAGCGCCACTCCTGCTGGTCATTCCAGCTGAAACTGCCCGAAAAACCCGATGCCTGAATCGGCAGAATGAGCTCTTGTCTTTCATTGTAGAGTTTGCCTTTGATATTAACGAATGCCTTTAATTCTTCTTGTATGTATGTGCCGAGCATATTGTTTTCCGCACTGAAAATCTCGAGCTTGGACTGTTTAAACCATCCTGTTTTACGGAAGCTCAATTGGATTTTGCCGTCATCATCGAGAAATTGATAGGTCATCGGAAACCATGTCAAAAGTGAAGCGTCCCTTAACAGCATCGGATACATCCACCATTTAATATTAGCCATCTCCACACTGCCGATAAATCCACCACTTTTTTCAAACAATAAAAGCCTCGGAACAAAGGTGGCATCTTTTTTGATGACCAGCTCTTTCAGCTCCAGCAGCTGCTTGTCGGAATGCGGTATTTCAATGTCTTTTACTTTAAGGTAATGCGAGCGGCTGATGACAATAATCGAGATGCTCAATCCGAATGGCAGCAAAAAGAATAGCAGCTCCCACCAATCCCGGCTGCTCTCAGGCGTCTGAAAGATTAGCCAGCCGGCTGCTACTAGCACCGTAACCGCCAAAAAGACATAAGCAAGCTTTTCCCTTTTTTTATACATTTCTGCAAGCATGATTGTCCTCCTTAAATCGGCTATTTTCAAATGAAGCTTTTTAAGACTTTCTTTATCTATTCAATCGGCCGTAACTTTACCATATTATTCCTTAAAAGGTCAACTTGCCTATATCAGTGAAACTTCAATGCAATATATACGTATAGAATGCTATCTTACAAAAATGGCGGTGCACTCTATATGAATAGTCAATCTGTCGTCCCGCGGCATTCACTCTCCCCTCATGCAGTCAAATACTGGCGCATGGAGGAACTGATTTCCAACATCATCGCGTTTATCGTCCTTGCTGTTCTGTTTTATTTAGATTTTCGCTTTGATTGGTACAGCTGGATTTTCTGGGTGCTGTTAGCCCTAGCCGTCTTTTTCGTCATCGGTTTGGTGTGGTCGTTTCTCAGCCCGCCGCTCACCTTTAAAAGCTGGCGCTACGATTTGGATGAAGAGTTCTTACATTTGCAATTCGGTATCTGGAGCCGCACTGAGCAATTGGTGCCGATGACCAAAATCCAAGCCGTTTCGCTGACCCAGGGGCCATTGATGCGCAAATACCAACTCGCTTCCCTGTCCGTTGAAACGATGGGCTCGAGCCATGCCATCCCGGCACTGCCGAAAGAGACAGCTGCCGAACTGCGCGAGCGCATCGCCCAGTTCGCCAAAATCAAGGAAGTGGAACAATGAACGACCATCGCCGCCATCATCCAGTACTGGTTCTGTTTAAAGTCGGCAAATTGCTCCGTAACTCCATTTTTGTCATCTTAATTTTATTCATCCTTCAAGCCGACAATGATGGACCGCTCTTTGTCTACGGCCGCTATGCCTTTTTGCTGTTTTTCGTGTGGTCTATCGTGTCCGTTATTTCGAATTGGCTTACAACGACGTATGCACTCGACGACCAACGCTTTTATTTAAGGCGCGGCGTTTTCAGCAAAACCGATCAATCGATCCCGTTTTCAAAAGTCCAGAACATCAACTGCCAGACATCCTTTTTTCACCGTGTGCTCGGGCTGACCTCGATCCGTTTTGAAACCGGCATCGCCGGGGAAGATGCAACGGTGAATTTCGAAGTCGCGACGAAAAAAGAAGCGGCGCGCTTGGAATCTGTGGTCCAGAAACACAAGGAATCGCCCGACGCGGAACCGGATACGACGAATATCGTCGAAGATGGCTCCGAAACTGAACACGCGCCGTCCGCGCAGAAACTGCCCGAACAACGCGTCATCCATTTCCAGCCGACGCGGCGCGATCTGCTGAAAGCATCGATGACTTCGTTCAGTTTTTTGCTGCTTGTCCCGCTGATTGCTTCACTTTATTACAATGTTTCCGAATTCATCTCCCTTGAAGAGCGCTTCAGCGGCATCGGTGCAAGCCTGCTCGGTTCGCCTTGGGTCATAGCTATTGCCGTGGCAGTAATAATTGCGGCTTCGTTCACGTTCGGCATTATCCATACGTTTATCAAATACGGCAAATACGAAATTTCTTCAGATAGCCAGCGCGTCTACATCAAAAAAGGCGTTGTCTCGGAAGCATCCTTTTCAATCGCCAAAGAGCGTGTGCAAGCCGTGGAAATTACGCAATCTTTCTCCAAGCAGGTTCTCGGGCTTGCGGAAGTGAAATTAATCAGTGCCGGCAGCCTGGCGATGGGCGCGGAAGACTTGAATATCAGCTCGCTTTATCCGTTCCTGCCGAAACAAAAAGCTTATGCCCTCGTTGCCGAATTGCTGCCAGGCTACTGCATCCAAGAAGACATGCAGCGTTTGCCGCGCCGCGCGCTATGGCTTCGCATACTCAAGCCGAGCTGGTTATGGTTGTTTGCCACAGCCGCGCTTTTTTACTTCAAACCGAATTTCCTTGGCATCGTTGATACTTGGTGGATCGCCTCCATCCTGTTCCTGATAGTCATATTCGCATCCCGTATTTTGGACTTTTTGCATACCCGCTATTTACTGAACGATGAATTGATCCAGTTGAAAGACGGCGGCTTCACTTCCACTTTATTCGTCACCAAGCGTGAAAAGATTGTCGAAGTCGAAATCAAACAAAACCGCATCCAGCGCGCATTCGGTCTGTCTTCCCTCAAGATGGTCACACGCGCCCGGCCTATCCACACATCCCATCTGGAAGATGTGCCGAATGCTCTGACATGCACTTTCCGCCTGTGGTACCGCGGTCGGACCAAGGAAATCAAACTAGACGCCGCCAATTAAAAAGCCTCGTTGCCCCATATGCGGGCAACAAGGCTTTTTTCGTTCTCTTAGCGGGACACCCCACTATATCAAGCGATATTGAACCGCTCTGCCAGAAAATCCACAATATGTTCTGCGCGCATCTTATCGCCAAACCCGTCCCGTTCAATCTCGGCACACATTTCCAGCAAGCATTCGGGATGGGCAGTGATGATGACGGCTGCCTATGTTTTTTTCCACATCTTTCATTTTGTCGTCAAACATGTTCATCAACATTTCCAGATGAGTCAAATTGTAAATGCCCTCCAGCCACAGTACTGACCGGCTGTATCCATTTCCCTATATTCAACAGCCGAAACCGCCTGCAGTGTAGATGAAAACCCCAACCTAACCAGAAACTCACGATCATTTTCTATCATTTGAATCTACTGGAATTCAGCAGATAGAAAAAAGACAAGAGGGGAAGTTCACCTCTTGCCCTGCTATTTAAAGAATCGTATAAAGAACCGTGTTCGCCAAAGTAATGAGCGTCATCAAGATGGTATTCAAGAATGCCCCAACATAGACGTTGCCGGTTTTTCTGAAGAAATAGCGGTTGTAAATGGCTGCCACCAGCAAAATCGGAACAAGTCCGATAACAATGATCGACGACAAAGATTCGGCAGGGTAGCCGCCAGTCCCTGTCAGGAACAGCAATCCATAATGGTAAGCAAGATACAGAACCAATCCGCCGATAAAGTGAAGGATGGAAATTCCATAGCCTTTCCAGCCATCATATATGCTGCTTGCCGTATTAACGTTCACGGACAGCCCGACAATGAAATAATAGATGAAAAACAATGGGGCATAACGCAGAAGCGCCCAAACATGCTGATCTTCAAACGTTTTCACTGCCAAGGTCCATAGGCGGAAGTCGACTTTGAACAGTGCGTCGACCAAGTACAGCAGGCCATAACCGATCACTACAGCCACAATCGCCGTAGCTAAAGCGGCAGCAATCGTTTTGGAATTCGCCTTCAAGCCGTAACTCGCAAAGCTTGCGCCTTCTGCTTTTTTCGCCACGAAATGGTAGCCGACCAAAATCATCAAAGTTACAATGGCCACGTTGATCGCCCAAAAGACGACCGGGTTAACCGTCGCCGCGCCGAACCATTCCGTCGTCGCAAAAAAGCGTTCCTGTTGTCGCAAATAAATATACTGTACAATGCCAATCCCGAGGATAAGACCCGATCCTGTTTTGATAGATTTGTCGCCATTTTTCACAAAGCTGAAGATGAAAATCAATGCCGCCAATCCAATCGTAATCATGCTAATCTGGCGAAGCAAAGTCATTCCTGTAGCATCTCCGCTATAAAGTGCTGTAAAGAACAAGGCAGGATAAAGTGCACCGAAGATCAGTAAAATATAGCCAGCAAGCTTGGCGCCATGTGTTTTCGGTGCTGACAGGGATGCCGGCCGTTCGGTGTAGACCCAGTTGAAAAATGGCAATTTCGTCAACAAATTGATGACCGGAATGAACAAGAAGAAAAAGCCAATCAACGCTACGAACGAGAACCATTCTTTCCACATCCACGTTTGCCCCTCGTCGCCGATCGCCACCAAATCTCCGTATTCAGCAAATGCGGCATCGTAAAAATCGATGGCGTGTGCTGTCGATTGCTGGGAGAAATGATTCCACGGATGTGTTTCGTTCGGTTGATAAATGATGCGCTGAGCACCATCGACTTCATAAAACTCGCCCGCCTGCGCAGATTCCAAGCCGCCTAGGAAGCCCAAGCCTTCTGCTGTGCTGACATAATCTTTTTTCACGACGGGCTGTCCGGCAGCCGACGCTTCTGCATCAAAGAAAAATTCATCGTAGACGCCCGCAATTTTCCCGGACATGCGCGGGCCGTAGGAAGCATTGATTTCTTCATCCGTATAGCCCAAAGTTTTCAGCCATTGATAATCCGATCCCATCGTCAAAGAGCTGTGGATTTTGCGGATGCCTGAATCCTGGAAATCAACTTCGTCGAGCATGACGGCGTGCGTGGATGAAAACCCGCCCATCGAATGGCCCGAGACGGCAATGATGCCGTTGCCTTCCGCATCTTTCAACACGTAATCCTGATCATACATATATTGAACGGCATCGTACATCGCTTGAGGCCAGAACGAGAAAAACGGGACTGGTTTCTCCATTGTGCCTGTCGAGTGACCATGGTCGTATTGATCGAGAGCCAGCACCACATAGCCGCGCTTGGACATCTCAATAGCCTGGGCGTCCTGCATTTCCCCAGAGTTCAAATATCCGTGGGTTGCAACCAATGTCGGTCTTGCTTCACTGTCCGCTCCATCCGGCTTGTATAGCAGCCCAGACAATTCACCCCGTTCAGTTTCAAAATAAATCCTTGAGACACCCACTTCCCCGCTCGAGCTATTGAATTGCGCAGCAACTGCGCTGCCAATGAAAACTAATAACAAAGCAACAATCAAAAATACAAGTGATTTTTTAAACTTCTTCATACTAATCTCCTTTTTTATGTAGTGATAGCCGTGACACCGTCGAAAAGCTCATTCCCAATTATCCGTCCCCCTTCATGCAATATCATTTGAGACGAAAAAAGACACATTAAATATCTTTGGTCCACGCCCCAAAGTAATTAATGTGTCTCCTAATCTCCTGACAAGTTATTAACTTATACCTAGTATATTTAATAATGAAAGCGCTGTCAAATAAATATTACAAATTATTCTAATTAGTAAGGATAATGTGCTCTTTTCATACAACTCGCTGCCCTCAAAGTTTGAAGAGCTCCCTTACGAAAATCTCATGGCGTCTATTCAAACCAGTTCATAAATGAAACCTTCCCCCTCCTCATCCGTACTCCTATACAAGAGGTGATGAATCGTGAAGAATAAAAAAGGATTGGCTGTCGTATTGTTCATTTTCCTGCTGCTCATTCCCATCCAGGCATTCGCCATTGATTTCGATATTACGGAAGTGGAGATCGAGGCCCAGTTGAATGAAGACGGCACAGCAGATGTGACCGAACAGTTCACGTATGAATTCGAGGATGATTTCGAGGGCATCACGAGAAGCCTGATTCCGAAAGAAGGAATGTCAATCGAGGGATTTACCGCAAATGACAGCCGACGGGACTTGGAAGTGGAAGTTGAAGATGGCCTGTACAAAATCTATCGCTCCGGCAATGACGGCGATACGATCCAAGTCGAACTGAACTACCGGATCGTCGGGGCTGTCGAGAAATTCGAAGACGGCGCCGAATTCTACTGGCCGTTCTTTGATGCCAGCAATGAAAGCAACTACGGTGATATGACGATTACGGTCATCCCGCCTGCCCCGTCCAGTGAATCCGAAGCGCTCGGATACGGCGAGGCGTTCGATACCACAGACATTCGAGAAGACGGTACTATAGTGTTCGACTTAGGCGATGTGCCATCCGGAGAAAATGCGGACATCCGCGCGATTTTTGAACCGGGGTTGTTCCCAGGCGTTACAGCCCAGGACGGCACGGTGCGCGACGAACTCGCGAATGACCGCGAAGAGCTCGAAAACGAGGCAGCGGCGTTCGCCCGCAACCAGCAACGCGCAAAAGCCATCGGGATTCCCGCCATCGCGATACTGGGCGCACTCCTCATCGGGCTCGTATCATTCGCCTGGATCAAGGCATCCCGGCGCAAGCGGGAAGCCCGGAGCGGAACTTATGAATTTTTCGTGCCGGAAGATTCGATGAGCATTCCCGCGCTGCTCCATTTCACCCACCCGAATTATGTAGCGGCGAACGGCATGTCGGCGGCGATTTTGGATTTGATGCGAAAAGGCAAGATCCGCCAACTGTCGGACGACCATTTTGAACTGCTTGACCGCAGTACCGACCACCCGCACGAAGCGGTGCTGATCGGGCTATTGATCGATACGATCGGAGACGGCCAGGCGTTCACGCTTGAACAGGTTGAGGCCTATACGAAAAATGAACTCAACCATGAAGACTATAACGCAGCGACCACCGAGTGGAATAAAGAAGTGAAAGCCGAAGTGACGGCCCACGACTTTTATGAAAAGCACATCGGCCTGCGCTGGGGAACCGGCGTGTTGAGCGCCGTCTTTATCGGCCTCGCCATCGTGTCAGGTATTTACGGGCTCTTGCCTTGGATGGCCATTTCCATTGCGCTTGCGATGCTCGCTTTCGTGTTTGCGGTCGGCTACTCGCCGATCACACGCGAAGGCCACCGGGTGCGCTATGAATGGCGCAGCATGAAAACCGCGATGGAACAATTGCCGGCTGAGCAATGGGAACAGCTGACGATGGATGAAAAGCAGCGCGCTTATGCGTATCTGCTCGGCAGCGATCTGAAAACGGCCGAGCGAAAAGCGAAGGCCTTCACCCCGGCAGAACCGGCAAACGATGTCTCCGGCTTCGCCATGAACCCCATCCTCATGACGGCCGTGTTCGTTTCGGCAAGCACCACGGTAAGTTCAAGTGCCAGCGCGAGCGGTGGAATCGCTGGGACTGGTGGCGGAGTCGGCGGCGGTGGCGGCGGCTCGGGCGCATTCTAAACATAATCCACATAGCAAAAAGGCTGCCGGATTTTCCTGGCAGCCTACTAACTCCTCTCACTTAGGTGAGAGGAGTTTTTTTATGAATATCATTCGGTTTCGCCATGGAAAGATCCATGTGTGGCGCCCGGTTCCGCTTTGACCGGAAACTTCGTAAAAAAGATGGTGCCTTCGGGTCCGGTTTCGATGTCGATCGTGGCATTATGCCTTGCCGCTACCGCGTAACAGATGCCCAGGCCGAGGCCCGTCCCTTGTTCTTTGGTCGTGTAGAAAGGCGTGCCGATTTTCTCGATGATGGCGGGATCGATCCCGCTTCCCTGATCCTGTACTGCTAATACTACGCAATTATCATTTTCCAAATACGTGCCGATGGTCAACGTCTTCCCTTCATCCATCGCTTCGAGGCCATTGCGGTATAAATTGATGATCAATTGCCGGATTTCATTGTGGTTCAACAACAGTTCCGGTACTTCCTGCGTGTAAATCTGGATCTGTTTGTTCTGGTTGGCTGTATCGATTTTGATCAATGGCGAAATATCCTCGAGAATCGTATTCAGGCCCATCATTTTCATGTCGGACGTCCGTGTATTGCCGACCGACAGGAATTCGGTGATGATGGCATTCGCCCGGTCCAATTCATCGATCATCAGATTGAAATGTGCAGCATGCGGCTTCAATTGCTCATCGGTTACCATCAATTGCAGGAAGCCGCGCACTGTCGTCATCGGGTTGCGGACCTCATGGCTGATCCCCGCCGCCATCTGGCCGATCAACTCCAAATTGGCCAGCCTTTTCAGTTCGTTCTCGTATTTTTTCTTTTCCTTGATGTTTTTCAGCACGCAGCATATGCCATCATCAAAGGGATAGGCCGTGATTTCAAACCAGAAATCTTGCTCATCGGATTGCGTCTCAAAGCGAACCGTCACCCGATCGTTCATGGCGCGATGGAACTCTGTATAGGTGAGTGTTCCGATCGTTTCCGGATACACTTCCCAAATATTTTTGCCGAACACCTCGTCCGCCCTTTTGCCTTTCGGTAAAAAAAGATGCTTGTTGATATAAGTGTATTCCCAGTTTTTATTCAGTACAAAAAAACCGTCCGTGATGTTCTCAATCACGCTATTGACCCGCTTGTTCGCAGCATACAATGCGCTTGTTCGCTCTTCGACCATGCCTTCCAAGCGATCCATATATAATAAATTCGAAAAAACCGGGGCGGCGGCATCGATAATGGATTGCGCGAAAGGAATCGGCAAGTCCATGGCCTGTTCTGCCGCTTCTCCGCTGCATAACGCAGAAACGATGCCATGCACTTTCCCCATGGAGATCATCGGGAGCAGCAGCAACTCTTGGCCAGTTCCCAGACGGGTCTGGATTGGCTCTTTTCGTGATACGGCTCGCTTGAGTAGTTCCACATAGCTTGTTGTCCCCGCTATGCCAACGAGACGCCCGTTCCATTTCTGCTCAGACATGCCATCGGCTGCATGGAATTGGGCCGGCGTGCCGCCATGCGTGCTCGAAGATTTTATGATGTGCACGGCAAAATCCCCGTCGCCTAAGGCCAGTTTCAAATAGGCGAAGCAAACCTTCAGGCTTTCACGGATCGTCGAACAGAAAGACAATTCACGGGTCAGGTCGAGCAATAATTGCTTTTCTGCCAATAACTTCTCTTTTTGATGGAAGCTTTTTGCGTTTTCGATCGCGACCGCTGCCATGTTTACGTAAGCTTCAACACTTTCAATCTCTGATTCTGTTAAATTCATCGGCATGCCGTAATCGAACAAGAATACCATGCCGATGAAATCCTTTTCATAGGAGATCGGCAACGCCAATAAGGACTTGATTTGGAAGGCTTCCACCGACCGTGGATCCGGGCGCTTGTCCGTTGAAGTATCCGCTATATAAATGGTTTTTCTGGTCTCGATTAATTCCGCGGCGAGAGAATCCGTTTCCGGGTCGATAATTTGCGATTGCAGCGTCACTCCGCTCATGATCTCCGGCTTCCCTGCAAATCCGCGGTAAGTGCCATCGCCTTCCGGCAAATAGATGCCGACAGAATCGCATCGGACAATTTCCTCGGAAATGGCCGCTGTGACCTGCTGCAGAACTTCATACAAATCCAGCTTCATATTGACAATGCGTGTGATATTCGCAAGCCTCGAATACCGCGATTGATCATTCACCATACCGTAACTCTCCATTCCCGCTAAGTGGTCGTTGTTGTTTACCTGCAAATCCCTCACTAAATGCCCTTTCCCAGACCCCTCTGTTTCCCTGCCTTCCATATTACTATAGATGCCCGGCTATAGGCCTTCCATTCGCAAAAAATCTTTCTATATTATGTCTTCCTTCAAAACTCTGATTAGAAGCTTCGGTTCGCATAGTGTTGAAGAAGTCTATTAATCCATTATGAGTTAGAATGGCGTCGTTTTTTCTACATGCAATAATCAATGATTTTTCTAAGTATTTGGAGAAGTGTTCGCTCGTAACCCCTTCTGCTCAATAATGCTACGCATTACTTTCGCAAAGATAATGTCTCACGTAGTTCGACTTTATCTTTCCTGTGGATCAGCGAGACGACCAAGACCCCGCAAGGCGCGAAGCGACTGAGGAGGCTTGGGCGCGAGCCCACGGAAAGCGAGTGATAAGCTTCGGAAAATACGGTTTTTTACCTTTCTCGACAAACTGAGAAGCTTCGCTTCGGTTCCAATGGAAGGATGGTGGCTTGACTGGCTTCCCGGTACAAGGCATCCCTTCCTCAACTACTGGAAAAAAGGGGATGGCAGCCGCCATCCCCTTGTTGATTATTCTCTTCCTGCAATATAAGCCCATTTATAGCTGAAATCGCCGGTGAACGGATGCGCAATCACATCGTGGACATACGGTTTCTGAAGCGCCATGCTGCCGAACTGATACATATTGGCAACGGCCGCATCTTCTTCGACAATGATTTTCTCCACTTCCGCCAGGGCTTGCCAACGCTCTTCAGGCTTCAAGGCCAGTTCCCCTTTCGCCTGTTCCAGCAATTCATCCACATGTTCATTGGAATACGACATCGTGTTTTGGGAGGACCCGCTTGCAAATATATCAAGGAATGTAATCGGGTCCTGGAAATCCGGGCCCCAGCCCGTGCTCTGGATATCGTAATCCTGCGCTTCGTTCTTATCGAGCAGGACGTTGAACGGCACCTGGCTCATCTCGAGCGTCAAGCCGGACAGATTGCCTTCCATCTGGTCTTTCATATAGGCATCGATTTTTTTCGACAGTTCGGTATCCCCGCTCAAATATTCCAGGCTGACTTCCGTCAAGCCTTCTTCTTCCATGCCTTCTTCCCATAAGGCTTTCGCTTGTTCGGCATTGAATTCCATCATGTCGCCATTCACGCTTCGGAAATCATTCTGGTCGGCATCGAACGTGAATTCCGTCGGCACGAGGAAATCTGCCGGTATCGACCCGTTGGCTAAAACGATGTCAGCCAAGTCCTGTTTATTGAATGACAGCGCCAACGCTTTGCGCAGTTTCGGGTTGGCAAGCGGTGTCGCTTTGCCATCGCGTTCCTGGTTGAATTGCAGGTAATAAACAGACGGCTTCAGGATGCGCACGACTTCCTCATGTTCTGCATATTGCATGGCAAATTCGCCTGCCAGGCCGGCGCGGTCCGCTTCACCTGTTTCGTATAAATTGACGCCTGTTCCGGGGTCAGGGATGATATTGAATTCGACTTTACCCAGTTTTACATTGTCCGCATCCCAATATTCGGGGTTTTTCTCCAACTCCCACGAGGCGGCAGTTGCATCCCAGTTCGCCAAGACGAACGGACCGTTCGATAATAGCTTGGATGAATCCATCGCATACTCATCTCCGTGTTCTGTCACGTACGCTTCATTCTGCGGATAGAATGTGCCGAATGCCATCAAGGATAAGAAATAAGGAATCGGGCGTTCGAGGGACACGACGAGCGTTTGGTCGTCTTGTGCGGTAATGCCGAGTTCCGATTTATCCAGCTTGCCTTCCGCGATCGCCGCCGCATTCTTGATCGTGCCCGCCATCATATACGGGCCGTAAGTGGAGCCTGTTTCGGGATCGGCTGCGCGCTGCCACGCAAAGACGAAATCATGCGCCGTCACGGGCGAGCCATCCGACCAATTCGCTTCGCGCAAGGTGAATGTATAGGTCAATCCGTCTTCACTGATTTCCGGTTCGCCGGATGCCATCGCGGGAATGGGGGTGCTCTGTTGGTCAAGGCGGTAGAGGCCTTCACCGGCATTGTTCAACATGGTGAATGAGACGGCATCGTCCGCCATTACCGAATCCATTGTGGGAATCCCGGACCCTGTTGTCAGGCGCAGTTCCTGGACACTATCCAATTCATTATTTCCTGCGGCGCTTTCGTTATCGGAAGCTGGCGGTTCTTCGTTTCCGCATGCCGAAAGCGCCATGGACAAACTGGCGGTTAATGCCAAAGCCCAAGCTTTTTTTCGTTTAATCATTTATGAATCCTCCTAAGTCTATCGCTCCATTGTGTCTCCTTTCATTATATACAAATACCAATTTTCTTAAAAAATATATAAAATTTTGAATTTAATCATGCCGAACGAGCTTTCGGTTTATTGACAGATAAAAAAAGGCTTTCCGTAACATGGAAAGCCTTTCATCAACTAGTACTATTTCCGGTAGTTCAATTGATTGGACACGATGCGCATGAATTCTTCGAATGAGGCAGAATAGCGGTTCCAGTGGTGGTACCATTTGCGGATCGTGTCGAGCAACCAGAACGGCACCGGCTTCCCGTCGATGATCGCGTAATATTCCTGATACGCTTTTTTCAGGTGTTCCCAACGAAAATCGTTGCCGGGCTTGATGTACTCGGACACGTCGAGCAGTTTCGCGCGCCCGTTCTGCAGGATGATATTTTTCAAATGGATGTCCCTTGGGTTCAATCCGATTTCGCGGATGTACTCGCGCGCTTTTTCCACATCCTGGATCGCCTCTTCCGGCACATAAATGCCTTGGAGCAGGCAATCGAATAAAGTCGGGCCGTCCTCGAATTTCAGCACGAGCATGCGCTCGTCCCTGCCATAGCAAGTCGAAAAATAAGGAGACTGCCCGATAAGCCCATAAACTTTCGCTTCCGCTTCCAGCTTGTCCTCTTTGCCTTCTGCGTATAATTTGAATGCATATTGCGGAAAATCCCCGGACTGGAACACCGCTGCGTCCGTCCCGACGCCGATGCAGCGAAAACCTTGCGCCGCCCCCGTGATGGCCACCGGTTCATTATCGGGCTGTGCCTCTACGGTAATAGCGGCCAGAGCGTGTGCTGCTTGTTGCCATTGATGTTGCCCCATTGTCCTCGCTCCTTCATTTGCCCGAATCTTTTCAAAGCGGACGATTTCCGCACAAACCGGCACTGCCGGACGCTCCCGGAAACCGGGAGATGGCGGGGAATCAGGCTTCCCGCCGGCTACAAACGGGAAGACACCGCATTTATGAACTGTTGCACTTGCCGGTCGATAAGTTCCATCAGCGCTTCTTGATTCCCGAAATCCGGAGCGGATGCTATTGTGTATTCGATGATGGCGTCTTGGTTCGCTTCGTCATGAAACACGGGAAGTTCATCTGCAATATTGCCATTTAACAGAAATCCATATTTCCTTGCGATCTCCCGGTTCCGGGCAGACAGCCACACTTCAAAGGCTCCCTTTTCATGCATATAGACGATGGCAATTTTCAGCCCTTTAGCTTTCAGCACTTCTGTAGTCAATGAAAAATAAGTCATGTCCATATAGCCTGGATAGATGCTGCCGATGTCATGAGACGGGTAGTTCCTCATAAAACGCGCTCTCAATTTGCCGATCAAGTCGAATATCCCTCTATAGGCCAGCTGCATCTCCCCTTGCTGCAGCTGGGCCGTATAGGCGTGTATGAGCTGATTCAAACTTTTCATCATCATCCCCCCGGCTTCATTTCCTGGCGGTTGACCCACTCACGGACGGTTTCCACATATACTTCAGGTTCTTCGAATGCCGGCATATGCGAGCTGTTTTCGAATACGTGGAATTCCGAATTCGGCACGAAGCTCGCATACTGTTCCGTCGCTTCGGGTGTGGCTTCATCGTACCGGCCGCACGTAAACAAGGCCGGTACCTCGATTTCATGCAGGCGCTCCGTCGCATCGAAATGCTTCAAAGTGCCCGTGACCGTAAATTCCGATGCTCCCCACATATAATTGTAGACAGCCGGGTTCAATTGATCGAGATCTTCCGACAACTCGTCCGGCCAAGGATCGACGCGGCACATATGGGTTTTGTAATACTGCATCATCGTTTCCTGGTAATCGTCCGAATCGGTCGTGCCTTGGCTTTCGCTCTCCTCGATCACTTTCTGCACTGGTTCCGGGAATCGCTTCAAATAAGCGCGCTGGTCCCGCTCCCAGCGCTGGGCATCGAGTGCTGGCCCTGAGAATATGACGCTGCGCACGCCTCCTGGTTTCGTGAATAGATACGACGCAGCGAGCATCGTCCCCCAGGAATGGCCGAGCAGATGGACTTCTTCCAACTCGAGCGCTCGGATCACTTGCCCGAGCTCTTCGACGTAACGATCGACTGTCCAAAGGGCAGTATCTTCCGGCCACTCCGATTTTCCGCAGCCAAGCTGGTCGTATTGGATGACCGGACGCTCAGCACCTAATTGGCGCAGCGGGTCGCTATCGCTGCTTTTCATTCCCGGCCCGCCGTGTAACAGCAAAAGCGGAATACCGGGCCCGTTTCCCGTGATGCGGTACCAGACCTTGCCCCCGGTCACGGGAATGAATCCTTCTTTGACGTTTTCCATTTTCTCGTACCCCTTTCCCCTGATTTCGATAAAAACCCTTTTGTTTTCATTACCTCTCTCAATTCCCGATTCTCAATGCCCCGCCTTTATTCTGCAGCACCGACAGAATGCTCAAGGCAGCAAGCATGCTCGTTTTCGGGTTCGCTGCCATCGGGTGGTTCTCGACTTGCAGCTGCATCTTGCCGAAATCCCCTTGGGCTTCGATCGTGTGCGTATTGCGTTTTACGTCCGGGTCGACAATGATGCGCACTTTCGTCTCATGCATCCCGATGCCTGCAATGGCAAGCACCAATGCCACATTGATATTCTTCGGGAAGTTGCCGATGGCATCAAACGCCGTCCCGTCAAACAGCACTTGTTCACGGTCTGTCTCCATCCCGAGCGACTCCGGCGATTTTCTTGTCGTGAGACGGACCGTCTTTAACCCGCCAAGCGCCTTTGCGGATTGCAACACATCCAATCCGCCAATTGCGCCGGATGGCAAGTAAAGTTTCGTGCCATTCGCTTCTGCCAGGTTCGTCAGTTCCTCGAGGAACGCGAAGTCCTTGAACACGCCGATGCTGCTGACGATGAGGTCTTTTTGACGTTCAATCACCTGGCTTATGAACAGCCTTGCCGCATCCACTGTCACAGCTTCCACGACCGTATCGACAGGAGCCGAAAGAAATTCGTCCAAGTCAGTGTAAAACTCCATGCCAAAGCGTTCTTTCAAACGCGTACCGGTTTCCACGTTACGCCCGAACACCGCGGTGATGCGCCCATCCACCATCTGGTTTTCGTTCACCTGTTCGAGCAAATACGTTGCTATATTGCCGGTTCCGATAATGCCGATGTTCATGATAGCCCCCTCCTCTTGAAAATCTCCTTAACCTTCTTTACCCGTAAATAGAAAAATGCCACCTTCAAAATCGGCTGATTTCTTGGAAGGCGGCATTTCATTATCTATTTAAATTGTTCTGTTGCTTATGTTATGAAGCCGACCAAACGTCTTTCGCAAAACGGCCCGATTGTTCAAGTTCACCGAGCCAGACAAGCGCTTGTTCATGCGTTGCGTTTTTCAGTTCCTGGTAGCTGTGGATCAAGCTTTCCTCCACGGCTGGCGCCATCTTGCCGCCGTCGCCGCAAATATACAGATGTCCGCCTTGTTCCAACAGTCCAAGAATATCCTGTGCATTTTGTTCCATTAAATGCTGCACATAGACTTTCTCTTGCTGCTGTCTGGAGAAGGCGCTGTGCAATTCGATCAAGCCAAGCTGCTCAGCTTGCTTTAATTGTTCTTCATATAAGAAATCCTCTTGTGCATGGCGGCAGCCGAAATACAGCTGCGCGGCACCGAGTGTGGATCCTTGTTCTTTCAACACTTTTCGTGCCTGAATAAATCCGCGGAATGGCGCGATGCCAGTGCCTGGTCCGACCATGACGAGCGGCGTTTCCGGGTTGTCCGGCAACTGGAAGGCGGTTTGAGGCGTACGGATAAAGCAAGCGATTTTATCGCCCGCTTCGCGCTTCGCCAAATAATTGGAAGCGACGCCCTCGTATTCTCCTGTGCCGCTCCAGGCATCGCCTTTCACGACACTGACTGTGATGCTCGCCTTGCTGGATGAGACACGCGGTGAACTGGAAATCGAGTAATAGCGCGCTTTCAATGGCGGAAGTAAAGACAGGAAGTTCTCGAATTCCATCTCGCATGACATAAAGCGCTCGAGCAATTCGAGCATCGTCAAACGCTTCGCGAGCACTTCGCGTTTATACGTCTCGTCTTCCACCAATCCTTCGAGTTCTGCTTTATGCGGCGGGCACGGATTGCTTTTTGCGAGTTCGCGAAGCTGCGCACGCGTCGCCGGCTCCTGCAATTCGACATAGCTTGCGAGCAATTGCGCAAGTTGGACCGGTTGCCCAGTTGGCAGATGGTTCGCGCGTCCAGAGCTTCCTTCAAGAACCACATGCTCGTCACCTTTCAAACCGAAACGATTCAACACGCGGCCTACCAACTCCCCAGAATTCTCCGGCAGTACGCCGAGATGGTCGCCTTCTTGATACATCGCTCCTTCAGGCAGATCAATCTCAATATGACGGGTGCTGCGGTCGGCTGTCTTCAATAATTCGTCATTGCCACTGACCACCGCAGTGAACGCATCATATGCCCGGGCGACCGGCGTATGGCTGACGCCGCTGATGAATTCCATCGACAATTGATTGCTTGCTGGCGTATTGGTTTCCAAGTCGAGCCCGAAGCGTTCGGCGAGTGCTGGCCATAGCGCTCCCTGCCATTTCTCAAGCTCACCGTCGAAATCCTCGCTGGCATCGCCTTCGCCGCGTTCGATAAGCTGGGAGGCACCATTTGCCGACAGTTGTTCGTCGATGATGCTCGGCACGCGCTGATAGGTCGTTGCCCAGTTGCGGTCGCCACAGCCGAACACGCTGTAAGTGACGCCTTCCGTGGAACCAGCCGCTTCCAGCCACTCCATGAAGCGCACGGCGTTATCCGGCGGGTTGCCGTTATAGGAAGCGGATACGATGACGACTGCGCCATCCGTCGGCAAATTGCCCGCATAGTCATCGAGTGCGGCTACTTGTGTCTCAAAGCCTTTAAAGCGTGCCGTTTCCGAAAGTTCCCGGGCCACGCCTTGTGCCGTTCCGAGATTGGATCCGTAAAGTACGAGAAGCGGCGTGCCATGCGACTCGATCGCTTGCTGGCCGACCACGGCTTCTACCGGATCTTCCGCAACTGGCGCCTGGAACATCTGCACTTTTCGTCTCGGTTTTACTTTCATCGTCAAGCCGTCTGGTTTGAAGGTCAAAGTTTCTTTCACTTCGAGCTGGTAATTGGTATGGTCCACTAGTTCGAAATGCTGCAGCACCATGCCGAGCACGAGCACCGCTTCGTGAAGCGCGAATTGCTGGCCGATGCATGCCCGCTGGCCGTTGCCGAATGGCTTGTATGCATGATGCGGGATTTTCGAAATGTCTTCAAAACGCTCTGGCCGGAAACTTTCGGCATCTTGTCCCCAAACGCTTTTGTCGCGGTGGAGTTCCGGAATGAGCAAAGTGAACGCTTCGCCTTTTTGGACTTCGTACTTGCCGGCAAGCGTCGTATCTTCTTTCGCGTAGACGGAAAATGCCGGGGCGGTTGGCCACAGGCGCAGCGCTTCATTCAAAATCATGCGCACGTATTTCAATTGCTTCACTTGCTTGAATGAAGGCGTCGCATCGCCGAGCACTTCGTCTACTTCGATATAGGCTTTTTCAAGTTTTTCCGGATGCTTCAAGAGGTACTGGATGGCGAACGACAACAAGCCGCTCGTCGTTTCATGCCCCGCGATCAAGAACGTGATGATCTGGAAGCGGATATTCTCATCATCCAAGGATTCACCGGTTTCCGGGTCTTTGCCTTTTAGCATATGCGACAGCAAATCATCTTCTCCCTGGTCTCCCGCTTGTTTGCGTTCTGCGATCAATTCGTCAACCAAGTTGAACATATAATCGATGTCTTCCTTGAATTGCTGCTTCGAGCGCACCATCAATTTGTCCTGGATGCCAAGACGCTGCGTCTGGCTCATCGATTCATCCAAGGCCCTCACCATCTTCTCGATGAACGGATGGGAATCTTCGCGGTAAAAGCTGTTGAAGCGGTAATTGAACCCGCACAAGCCGATCGTATCGAGCGTCAACCGCGTCATGTCATCCGGCACATCGATTTCCTCGTTCGGGTTGAGCCGTGCCCATTTCTGGACCAATTGTGACGCGAGGTCGATCATCTTCTCGTGATAGCCTTTCATCGCCTGCTGGCTGAAGCTCGGCAACAGGATATTATGGGCTTTCTTCCAGTTCGGCTCTTCGGTTCCGCTCGTGAACAAGCCGTCTCCGCCGAACGCACGGACTTTCTGGAGAGCCGGCCCAATCTTTTTATCAAAGCGCGTCTCGTCGCAGATTTCCGCGGCCAGTTCCGCACTCGAAACGAACGTGCTGGCGCGCCCAGGGAAATGGAATTGATAGATCGGCCCAAGTTCACGCGCCTGCTTCATGAACGATTGCACCGGTTTTTCTTTATCGATCAATGGCAAATTGCCAAGCGGGCCATAGGATTTCGGTTGTGGAAGGTTTTTCATTTGGATCATTTATTAGCACCTCTTCTGTAAAATTAAAAACGGAATGAATATTCATTCCTATAAAACGAGAAAAAAACTGGCATCATCACGAATGATGACGCACAGCATCCCAGCAGCTTTCCTCGACTCCTGCCAATAGTTCAGCCGAGTCTTCTAGTTCCCCTGCGCGGATCAATTGGTACAGTTGCAAAAAGCCGCCGAAAATAATGGCGATCAGCGCCTTGGACGGAAGCTCACGGATCTGCCCTTGCTGTTTGCCTGCCTCGAAGAAATCTTCGAGGATCATCAGCAAACAGCTGAATTGCTCCCGGCTTTCGGCGTCCAGAAAATAAGCGGATGTATGGGTTTTAATGAAATACAAAGCATGATCGTGCTCGTTCGTAAAGCGGATCATCCCTTGGAATAGATGATGGAATTGCTCACGGATGCCCGCTCCCTCAGGATAGTCTTTTTCCAGCGCCTCCTTGAACAAAGTGACATAATGCTGGAACAAGGTATTGACGAGCACTTCTTTATTGGCGAAATAACGGTAGATCGTCCCTGCTCCGACTTTGGCATCGGTCGCGATCATCGGGATCGTCGTCGCATCAAAGCCGCGTTCGGCAAACAAAGTCAGTGCGCTGTCGAGAATGTCGTCTCGTTTAGTAGTGGATGTCGGCATCTGGAAAAACTCCTCCTTCTGTTACGGAATGAACATTCATTCTCCGACAGTTTACTCCTTCCCTTGCGGAAAATCAACGATTAACTTGAAAGCAAAGCGAAACGATTTTGCAGCCTGTCCGTATAGCATAGTATCCAATCAAAGGAGGAATCATCCATGTCGAAGTATTCCATCAAGCAATTTGTCCAGCAAACCAAACAGGAAGAAAGCGCACGCGACTTTTTTGAACTTGAAACGGACCGCCTGCTCGAAGTGAATTTGAACGGCCAAGTGTGGGCCAAGGCCGGATCGATGATTTCCTATGAAGGCAATATCAAATTCGAACGCGAAGGCATGCTCGAACACGGCCTCGGGAAATTCGTCAAAAAAGCGCTCAGCGGGGAAGGCGCCCAGTTGATGAAAGCGAACGGCAACGGCAAGCTGTATGTGGCCGACAGCGGCAAGAAAATCACCATCCTGGACCTTGAAGGCGAAAGCATCTTCATCAATGGCAACGACTTGCTCGCCTTTCAGGACGGGCTCGACTGGGACATCAAATTGATGCGCCGCGTCGCCGGCATGATGGCGGGCGGATTGTTCAACGTCCGCTTGGAAGGCCACGGGCTCGTTGCGTTCACTTCCCATTACGAGCCGCTAACTTTGCTCGTCACGCCGGACACGCCGGTATTCACCGACCCGAACGCAACGGTCGCCTGGTCAGGCAATTTGGAACCCGATTTCGTCACCGACGTGCAGTTGAAAAGCTTTTTCGGCAGAGGGAGCGGGGAATCCGTGCAGATGAAATTCTCGGGCAACGGCTTCGTCGTCGTCCAGCCATATGAGGAAATCTACCATGCGCCGCAGGGCTGATGTCACTTCATAACGGCTTCCCCTGGCGATTCGGGAAAGCTGTTATATCCATGACAAAAGGTTCCGGCCAGCTGGCCGGAACCTTTTATTGTTCTTCATTATCATTTTTTCGGCAAAGGCGCTTTCGGGGAGACGAGGCCCTTGTCGACGAGTTCGTCCCAGAAAGCGGGCGGGATGTCGGCTGTCATCGCAGCCAAGTCTTCCTTGATATGGCCTGGGCGAGTGGACCCCGTGACGACCGCCTTGACTGCTGGATGCGCAGTTGAAAATTGCAGTGCGACATCTTTCAACTGCACGCCGTGATTTTGGGCGGCTTCATTGAAACGCGCCACCCGCTCTTTGATTTCCGGCGTGATTTCCGCATAATCGAAATGATCGCCGCCGAGCAAAGCGCCGGAGTTGAACGCCGAACCGATGACAAGGCCGCCATCCGTTTTTTCGGCAAGCGGCATCATGCGTTCCAATGCGCGTTCATGCTGCAGCAAGGTATACTGCGTCGCGGACAAGCTCAAATCAGGATGCGCTTCTTCGAGCTCGAGTGCGACTTCGATCGGCGTGGTCGTATTGACGCCAAGGCCCCACGCCTTGATGACGCCTTCGTCTCTCAGGCGGTCGAGCACTTTGAAGGCGCCGTGGCGTGCCTCATCGAATTTCGTGATCCATTCATCACCGAGAAAGTCCGGGGAGATATCATGCACATAGACCATATCCAAGCGGTCCGTCTTCAGGCGCTTCAAGCTGTCTTCAATCGAACGCAGCGTGCCCGATTCCGTGTAGTCGGTGTGGATTTTATTTTTGCGGCCGAATTCGAACAACCCTTCTTTTTCCTCTTCCTCGTCCAATACGATGCGGCCGACTTTCGAGCTCAGCAAATAGTCGTCGCGATCGTAAGAAGATAACGCTTCACCGAGCCGCAGTTCCGCGAGCCCTGCCCCGTAAAACGGCGCCGTGTCAAAATAACGGATGCCTTCGTTCCAGGCCGACTCGATCGTCGCCATCGCTTCGTCTTCCGGCACGTCCCGGAACATATTCCCGAGCGGCGCTGTGCCGAGGCCGAGTTTATGTTTGATAGTCACATTATGTTTCATTCGTGGACACCTCTTCTTTTATAGTTAAAACGTATATCCATATCTACCCGCTGAAGAAGCCGTTAAACGAATGGACTCCCAGCTATACGCAGGCATAAAAATAGCCCGATTTCTCATTGCGATAATGAAAATCGGGCTGCCGAGCTTACTCTCTACTCTTATTATACCTGAATGAAAAAATTAGTTGCAGCCTACTTTTTCAGCAGCTTCTGCCCTATAATCAGGATACCGAACTGAGATTGGAGGCTAAAATGATGAATGAATCGACAGAAGTGTTGGACCTTGGCCCTTTCTTCCACGGGACAAAAGCGCAACTGGCAATAGGAGATTTGCTGGAGGCCCAGAACCCATCCAACTTCCAGGACAAGAAATCCAACTATATCTATTTCACCGCCACGCTCGAAGCAGCCAAATGGGGCGCGGAACTCGCTGCGACGGATTCGCCGGAACGGATCTACATTGTCGAACCGACAGGCGAATTCGAAAACGACCCGAATTTGACCGACAAGCGCTTTCCCGGAAACCCGACACGTTCCTACCGCTCCAAAGAACCATTGAAAATCGTGGCGGAACTCGCTTTCTGGGAACGCCATAGCGAAGAGCAGATCAACCATATGCTCGACTCATTGAAATCGCTTCGCGAACAGGGAAAAGCAATCATTATTGATTGAACTTGTTCCAGAACGCTTGCCGGTAAAAGCCCGACGATTCCCGGAATGGCACAGGCCCAGCGACTAATGGCTGCTGGGCTTTAGCACATATGGCCGGCAATCTGGTAGAGCGCCACGGCCAGCCCGAGCACACTGGCTTTCATTTTAGCGGGATGGTATCGTTCTTTCCGGAAAATGTAAAAGAACGCGAGCACGAAGCCCGCTGGCACCCAAAGCTCGAAATCGTATTCCAAGGTGCTGTAGGAAAGAACCGGCATGACATAGGCGGCGACCAGAAAATAGATGAAGATTTTGATGCGCCCGCTTTCCACTTCCTTGCTCCATTTGGACAGCAAATAAATGATGAGGATTGCCATTACCACGATATGAAGTTCCGGCAACATCAGTGTGCCGTTTCCCAATTTGAATTCCACAATGTCTCACTCACTTTTTGGTTGATGAACTTTCATCTGGTAAAATTCACCACTTGGGCTTTGTTCTCCTTTATCATCAAAAAACCACCCAAATTCCGGGTGGTTTTCGCATATGAAGCTTCATTTCAAATTGAGGTGTCTCTTATTTGATCAATTCCTCGCCATCCGAATCGCCGGCTACTTCAATTCCCGTTTCTTCCTTGACGAAGAAGAACGATTTGAATACCATTGCCGCAATCGCTGCCCCTATCAAAGGCGCTGCGATGAACACCCACACTTGTGCAAGCGCATCGCCTCCGGCAAAAACAGCCGGCGACAAGCTTCTCGCCGGGTTGACCGACGTCCCCGTGAGCGGAATGCCAATCAAGTGGACGAGCGTCAGCGTCAAGCCGATGACGAGCCCGCCCATATGGGATGTTGCCTTGCTCGAGGTGACACCGAGAATCGCCAACACGAAGATGAAGGTCAGCACCACTTCAACGGCAAATGCCCCGCCCAGGTTTAAGCCGACCGCACTCAAACCGCCATAGCCGTTTGCCCCGAATCCTTCTAGGCTGGTGGAACTCGCGACCAGGAACGCCAAAAACGCAGTGCCGGCAAAAGCCCCGACAATTTGTGCGACGACATAGCCGCCGAATTCCTTGGCGCTTAAATTGCCCGATATCCAGACGGCAAGCGAAACAGCCGGATTCACATGGCAACCTGAGATATGGCCGATCGCGTACGCCGCTGCCACGATTGACAGCCCGAACGCGAGCGCAATGGCGGTCACCCCAAGATAACCAGTTTCCGTCCCCCCTGTATAGCCGCCCAACACGACGGCTGTCCCTGTCCCTAAAAACACTAAAATGAAAGTCCCGATAAATTCCGCCAAATACTTATTCATGTCAATCTCCTCTTTTCCGCAACAGATTTTCATTTCCAGCATCATAAACCTTATTTGCGCTTTTTCATGCCATCGATCGCTGCGCCGAGAACGAGCCCCACGCCTGTCCCTGCCCCGGCCCAGATGATATCCCCTGTCAGGATAAGGGCGACAATGGCACCGATCGCCGTCCCGAATATCAAACCCAAACCGGTAAAGGGAATCTGGGAATAATCGCGTTTTTGATTTTGCTCCACTGCATAACCCTCCTCCAGCTATTCGGCTTACCTTTTTCGAGCGCAAAGGCACGCCGGAAACTTTCCATCCGACTTCTTAGACCACCTTGGCAGCTCAATCGCTTTCACTGATGTCCTTCAAGTTTTGCAAGGTCAGTTCGATTGAGTTGTTCATCAGTTTTTTGATGTAAAGCGTATTGGCCATTTTCCCGAAGATGCTGCCCGGAAGATCGTAATCCATTTCAAACTGGACTTCCGTGCCGTTTTCCACTGGTAAATACCGCCACGTCTGGTTGCCGTCAAAAGCCCCGCTGATCAAGCAACGCCAAACATAGCCATCTCCTACCGGAGCATTTTCCACGACCAGTACATGCATTTCCAAGCCCCTCCCGAAAAAGAAATACATCAGATCCATGCTCGTGCCCTTGCCGCCTTTGCCTTTCAGGTTTTCAGCTTCCGATAAGCCCGCATACCATTGATACCAGTGCTTCGGATTCGTAGCGAATTGATGGACCTCCCCCACCCGTCGATCGATGAAAACCCGCTTTTTTATGTTCCACATATTGGCATCCTCCCTTGCCTAAGAATTTCCGGTTTGACCGGCTGGCGGCGAATCTTCTTCCACCATCTTCCTATATTTATTAATATAGCATGTTTCCAATAAAATAAACTGACTTTTCTGATATTTATAGTAAAATAAAGACATCTTTTTATTCCTGTTCAAGCACTAGAACCTGATTCGCCAACAAATCAAATGAATTTCAAGCTGAAAGGAAATGGTTACATGGGAGCTTTCTTGAGGATTTTGATTATCATCGCGAGCGTGTTCCTTGTGGGTGTCGGCATCGTCATATACCTTGTCTACAATTCGAGCCCGGCGCAGCAGAAAGTGCTCGAGGAAAAAAGCTTCACCGAAGACATCGAGGCAATGGAAATCATGGTTGACAATTCCCGCGTGGAAACGATGCCAAGCGATGGTGCAAGTTCCCGCATCATGCTGTTGGGCAATGGCGGTGGCTTCAGCTTAAACACCAAAGCGGCAGGCGGGCGCCTAGCGATTGAAGTCGAAGACCGCCCCCCCCCGTTCTTCAATTTCGACTTTAACCGCTCCTATACGCTGCAAGTTTATGTGCCTGCGAGCGGGCTCGGACTCGCCATTTCGAAGGAAATCATCGAGCTCCATAAAGGCACCATCGGCTTGCACCTCACAGACGGCCGCTACGTGTTCTGGTTTACGATACCTCTTGAAAAATCATCTTGAACAGGCAACGCCCTATAAGCACCGCCACCGATGGGAAATGCGGTGGCGGTGCTTTTTCATGGCCATTCACCTCGAGATGAATGGCAAGCGGCGTTTCAGCTTATTACGCCATGAAGAAGGGGAAAAATGGGTGGAAGGAACGAGACAGGAAATGCGCGCTCCAGGGTATAGACTAAAAAAGGAGGCATTTCAATGAATTTGCATGATAACGACGAAACGAAATTGTTCAGCCCCGAATTCACCCGGAACCCTTGTCCCGCTTACAAGCGGCTGCGCGAGGAAGATCCCGTGCACCAGGTGCGTTTCCCGGATGGCCAGCTCGGTTGGCTCGTGACACGCTATGCCGACGCGGAAGCCGTATTGAAAGACCCGCGTTTCATCAAGGATTTCTCGAAACTGTTCGGCGGCAGCATGGACGAGATGAGCGTATTCACCCAGAACATGCTGTTTTCCGACCCGCCCGACCATAAACGGCTGCGGGGCCTCGCCCAAAAAGCGTTCACCCCGAAAATGATTGACGGCATGAAGCCACGCATACAGGAAATCACCGACGACTTGCTCGATGGGTTCGAAGGCAAATCGAGCGTCAACTTAATTGATGAATTCGCCTTCCCGCTCCCCATCATCGTCATTTGCGAAATCTTGGGCGTGCCCTCACAGGACCGAGATAAATTCCGGACTTGGTCGAACTCGCTCATCGAAGGCACGAGTGGCGAAGCAGGCGTTAGCGTTTATGAGCATATGAATGAATTTGTCCGCTATCTCGGTGAATGGTTCCAAAAAGTGCGCCAACAACCGGGAGACGACTTAATTAGCCGATTGATCGAAGCTGAAGAAGCAGGCGACCGGCTGACGGAAAAAGAACTGTACGGCCTCGTGTCCCTGCTGATCATCGCGGGGCATGAGACGACCGTGAACTTGATCGGCAATACCGTACTTACGCTTCTGAATCATCCCGAACAGCAGCAGGAATTATGCATCCAGCCTGAACTGATCGGCCAGGCCATCGAAGAGTCGCTGCGCTTGAACGGGCCGGTCGAATTCAGCACGTCAAGATGGGCCTCGGAAGACCTGGAATTCGGCGGAAAAACCATCCACCGGGGCGATTTGGTCATCGTTGCGCTGAACGCGGCGAACCATGACCCCGAGCAGTTCGATAACCCGGAACTGTTCGACATCCACCGCGAAAAAAGTGCCCATCTGGCATTCGGAAAAGGCATCCATTTCTGCCTTGGCGCCCCGCTCGCACGGCTTGAGGGCCAAATCGCGATCGATGGGCTATTGAAACGCTTTCCCGGCATGGCGCTCGCCGTTCCGGAAAACGAACTCGACTGGCGTCCCGGCATGATCGTCCGGGGCGTCCGTGAACTGCCGGTGACACTCGGAAAATGAACATGCAAAAAGGCGGTGCCGACGACTTGTTAAAGTCATTGGCATCGCCTTTTGAATTGTAAGTAGCATAAGCCGTAAGAACGGAAAAAACCGTCTCAGGATTGTAGATTTTTAATTGTTTTGATTATCGCGCTTGACGATCTTATCGCTCACTTGCTGGCCGCTCAAGGTCACCATCGGCATGCCGCCGCCCGGGTTGACGGTGCCGCCGACAAAATACAGGTTGTCGTATAGTTCGCTTTGCTTCTTGTGCTTGAAGCCGCCATTCTTGTTCTTGTCGGAGACGGTTCCGTAGATCGCGCCGCGGTCCGAACCGTAGATGCGCTCGATATCATGCGGTGTCCAGACGTCGCGCACGACGATATTGTCGCGCAGGCCGTCGAGCCCCATGCGTTCGAGCTTATCGATGACACGCTCTTCGAATTCCTTGTACTGCTCCGGTGTGAACGGATTGTCCTGGATATACGGGATATGCGGCAGGATTTTAATATTTTCATGCCCTTCTGGCGCCTGGCTCGGGTCGGTCTTATTGACGTTGACGAGATAGATTGTCGGGTCGTCCGGCAGCTCGTGGCGCTCGAATACTTTGTCCATCTGCTCTTTTAAATTGTCCGAGAAGAAGAAATTATGGTGGTTCAATTGTGGATAGGTCTTCTTGACGCCGAGATGCAAGACCAGCCCCGAACTTGCCGGTTCGTATTTCTTCTCCAGTTTGTCGACAAACTCATGTTCCGCCTTGACCATTTTTTGATAGAACGGGATGACTTCCATATTCGATACGTAATAATCAGCGGTTTGGAAGCTTCCGTCTTCGAGTTCGACACCGGTGATCTTGCCTTCCGCGCTCGTCAAGGCGCGGATCACGCCCATCCCGGTATGGATCTGGACGCCAATTTCGCGGGCCAATCTTTCCAGGCCGCCTGCCAGATTGTGCATGCCGCCCGGCACATACCAGCAGCCTTGCGCATGCTGCATGTAAATCATCATATTGAGCACGGCGGGTGCGCTATACGGCGAAGAGCCGACGTATTTGACGTAATACGACAGCATGTCGCGCAAATGCGGGTTCGTGATGCGTTTGGAGATTGCGCTATACATCGTCGAAGTCAAATCGAATCCTGTCAAAGTCGCGAGGATGCCGTTTTGGGCGACCGCTTCTTTCGGCGACTCGAAGCCTTCCTTCAAATAGCTGCGCTCGGTCGTCTCGTAAATCTTCTTCGCGTACTTGAGCAATGCGTAATATTCCTTCATGTCCTTTTTCGACAAAGCCGGGTTCGCCCGCTCCATCAAATGAAGATCGTGATACAAGTCGATCACCGTACCATCCGGGAAAAACGAGCGCCACTCGCGCTCCAGGCGCTGCATCGGCACATAATCCGCCATGTTCTTCCCGCTGCCCTGGAACAGGCGGTCAAAGATATGCGGCATCGTCAAAATCGACGGGCCCAAATCAAAGCCGAAGCCGTCCCGCTCCAAGCGGTTCACTTTCCCGCCGATATGCCCGTTCTTTTCATACAACGAAACTTCATAGCCTTTTTGCTGCAATGAAATCGCCGCCGACAAGCCCCCAAGGCCTCCCCCGATCACGATTACGGATTTTTTCGCTTTGCCCATATATGTACCGCCCCTTTTTTAATGAAATATGTATCGCTTTTTACTTTAAAACCGCCTATATGGAAATTTCTTTAACCCTCAGCCAATATCCTTGTTATTCCCTTCATCATAAGCTTAAAAACGCATATTGTATAGTTTTTGTATAATCCTATACGAGCTGTTCATTAGAGGAGTAGATAAAGCCCCAGACGGGAAAGTGAGAAGAATAGTAAGCAAACGAAAAAGGAGCTGATAAGATGGCTGGATTCCTGCCACATATATACGACACGGCCATGAAGCCGTTAGAGAAAACCCGCTTTGAGAAGATCCGCAAAAACCTCGTCTTGCAAGCGACGGGGCACGTGCTCGAAATCGGCTTCGGGACGGGCGCGAACTTCCGCTATTACCGAAATGCCGAACGGGTCGATGCCATCGAACCGAACCCGGAGATGGGCAAACAAGCCGGCAAACGCATCCGGAAATCGAAAACACCGATCCATACGTACGAAGCGATTGCTGAAGAACTGCCTTTTGACGATAACAGCTTCGATACCGTCGTTGCGACATTGGTGTTCTGCACAATCCCTGACCCTGTCAAAGCACTTGAAGAAATCTGCCGCGTCAGTAAACCGGGTGCAAAGATCCTCATGTTCGAACATGTCAAAATGGACCAGCCGGTCATGGGCAAAACCCAGGAAGCCTTGACCCCCGTCTGGAAAAAGCTCTGCGACGGCTGCCATTTAAACCGCGATACGTTCGATTTGGTGAACCGTTCACCGCTGGAAATCGTGAATGTGGAATCCTATTACGGCGGCCTGTTTTTGACAATTGAGAGCAGGAAACCCCTATGAATTGCAGCTGCCCCGAATTGTAGCTGTCCCTGTGTCCGGCACAATTATGACTATTTATCAATTAGCATGAAAATTCACGACGACATCCGAAGAGCTATCTTTTTAAGCATTTCATATTCACCCATCTTGTATACGGTATCTCTTGAATTGTGTGATGCACAGGGACACAAACAAAAAACTCCCCTCTCCCTTGCAATTGTCCGAAGATTGCTTTAATGTGAACATCAATCATTTACAACTAACTCAATAATCGATTTCTTATCAAGAGAGACGGAGGGATTTGGCCCTGTGAAGTCTCAGCAACCGCCCTGATCCAGGACAAGGTGCTACTTCCAATAGGCGATAGCCTAGAAGATAAGAAGAATGCATTTCCCATAAACGGGGCTTTCTTCTTATTTGAAGAAAGCCCCATTTTTCATTTCCATCACCTACACTAAAAACAGAAAGAAGGAATTTCACATGACCCATTCAACTATTCAAACAAGCCCTAAACTAACTACAGCACCATTCAAGGCGGATCACGTTGGGAGCTTATTGCGCCCCGACAGCATTCACGAAGCCCGCAAACAGTTCAAGGAAGGTGCCATTACGGCAGATCAGCTGCGGGAAGTCGAGACGTCGGAAATCAAGCGCATCGTCGACAAGCAAATCGAAGTCGGGCTCAAAGCCGTGACGGACGGCGAGTTCCGCCGCACGTTCTGGCATACCGACTTCATGTCTCATATCAACGGTTTCGAAGGCTATACGCCGGAAAAAGGTTATCAGTTCAAAAACGTCGAAACCGAAGCCTACGACGTCCGCAATACCGGCAAGATTTCATTCAATGAAAATCATCCCTTCCTCAGCGATTTCGTCGAATTCAAGGAAATCGTCGGCGGCCGCGCCGTCCCGAAACTGACGATCCCAAGCCCGAACCAATTTTTCAACCAAGGCATCCGCAACGAAGAAATCTATCCGGACCTGGAAGACTATGCGAAAGACGTTGTCCAAGCATACCGTGACGCTCTCAAAGCGTTCTATGACGCCGGTGCGCGCTATATCCAAATCGACGATGTCTATATTGCCGGGCTGTCATCGCCCGACATCCCGTTCAACGACGGCAAATACAACCGCGACTATTTGATCGACTTGGCGCTTCGCGTGGCAAACGGCGTGCTCGAAGGCAAACCGGAAGACCTTGCCGTGACGACCCACTTGTGCCGCGGCAACTACCAATCCGACTGGGCATTCGAAGGCAGCTATGCATTGATCGCCCCGACCTTGTTCGCCAAGGAAAAAGTCGATGGCTTCTTCCTTGAATACGACGACGACCGCTCGGGCAGCTTCCAGCCACTCGAGCACATTCCATCAGGCGGCCCGAAAGTCGTACTCGGCGTTTTCACATCGAAAAACGGCGAACTCGAAGACAAACAAGCGATCAAAGCACGCGTCGCAGAAGCCGCAAAATATGTGCCACTCGAGCAACTGTGCATCAGCCCGCAATGTGGGTTCGCTTCGACGCATCACGGCAATCTCCTGACCGAAGAGCAGCAATGGGACAAACTCCGCTACATCGTGGAAGTTTCCGAGGAGATTTTCGGAGAATAAATGGAGAAAGCAAGCGCGAATTTGCGCTTGCCTTTTTTTGACGGGAATTGTGTGTAACACAGGGGCCGATTCAAACCGGAATCCACTTCCCACATGTTTTCTGCGTTTTGAATTGTGTCTGACACAGGGACACCTCAAACATTCCTCTCTTTTTTGCTAGAGCTTGAAGCCGCCCTGCTGTAGAATAAAGCAAAACTCGAATCTCCTTGAATACACAAGCGAGCAGCAAAAGGAGCGTGAATGGACTTGAAAAAAGCCCAATTGAAAAACAGGATCGACGTTGCCAACAAACGGAAAAAAGCAGACCTCGTCATCCGCCATGCGTCGATTGTCAATGTCTTCACGAAAACCTTGACGACCGGAGACGTGGCGGTCAGCGATGGCGTGATCGTCGGAATCGGTGAGTATGAGGGCATCGAGGAAATCGATGCCAAAGGAAAGTTCATCGCACCCGGCTTGATCGATGCCCATGTCCACATCGAGTCGTCGATGGTCACGCCCCAGCAGTTCTCGCAAATCGTGCTGCCGCACGGCGTGACGACTGCCATTACCGATCCGCATGAAATCGCCAATGTCAGCGGGACGGACGGGCTTGAGTTCATGCTGAAAGATGCGCGATCGGCAATGCTCGATATTAAAATGATGCTGCCGTCGTGTGTCCCGGCGACGCCATTCGAGAATGCGGGAGCCCGGTTGTCTGCGGGCGACTTGCGGCCTTTTGCCGGGCGCGATTCAGTGCTCGGCTTGGCGGAAGTGATGGATTTCCCCGCCGTATTGAATGGAGATGAAGCGATCCTCGATAAACTCCTGCTGAGCAATCAAATCGACGGCCACGCAGCGGGACTCAGCGCAAATGATATCAATGTTTACGGCACCGCCGGCATCTTGACGGACCACGAATGCGTGACGAAAGAGGAAATGGCGATGCGCCTTGAACGCGGCCTGTACGTCATGCTGCGAGAAGGTTCTGTCGCGAAAGACCTGCACGCTTTACTCGAAGGCGTAACCGAACAAAATGCGCAGCGCTGCTTGTTCTGCACAGATGATAAGCACCTTGATGATCTGATCGAAGAAGGCAGCGTCGATTACAACGTCCGGACAGCCATTCAGTATGGCATCCACCCCATCACCGCCATTTCCATGGCGACCTTGAATGCTGCCCAATGTTTCGGGCTTCATCATAAAGGTGCCATCGCTCCTGGCTATGACGCAGATTTTGTCTTGCTCGATAATTTGGAAGACTTCACGATTGCTGAAGTCTATAAAAGTGGGCAGTTGGCGGCGAAAGACGGCCGCTATGCAGGGCCCGTAAATACAGACTGTGACAGCTCCTCGGTGCGGGAAACAGTACGCATTGCCGAACTGTCCGCAGACATGCTGCAAATTCCAATGGGCACGAATGCGGCCGCACATATTATCGGCATCAACCCGAACAAATTGATCACCGAGCATTTAATAGAAGACGTGCCAGTCGCTGACGGCATGTTTGTTTCGAATCCGGCAAGCGGCCATTTGAAAATCGCCGTCATCGAACGCCACCGGGCGACCGGCAACATCGGGCTCGGCATTGTCAAAGGGCTCGGCCTCCAAAACGGCGCCATCGCGACAACCGTCGCGCACGATTCGCATAATGTCATTGTGGTCGGGACGAATGATGACGATATGTTAGCAGCAATCAATGCACTCCAGCAGCTGCAAGGCGGTTTGGCGGTCGTCCAAAATGGCGAAGTCCTGGCCAGTTTGCCGCTGCCGATTGCCGGCTTGATGTCCGACAAACCGTTTCCTGCAGTTTATGAGCAGCTGAAGACAATGGATCACAGCCTGCTTCAGATCGGTGCTCCAACCCATTTCAATGCCTTCCTGACTTTATCGTTCCTGTCGCTGCCGGTCATTCCCCACCTGAAACTGACCGACCGGGGATTGTTCGATGTCGCGAAATTCCGGCATATTTCTGTTCCTGTCCCTGTGTCAGACACAATTTAAACGTAAGGAAATGACTGAGAGTATGGATATGGCGGAGTTTATCTCTTGCGCATGACTGAATTCGTCCCTGTGCACCACACAATTTAAGCAAAAAAAAGAAGCCCCTCCGTATTTTCGGAGCGGCTTCATTCTTTTTCATATTTCGCCCACTATGTGCAAAACAACTTAACAAATCATGGCCTTAACTCATCAACAATAGTTTGCAAACCTGTTAAATTTCCTTTATTGAGAGTGGAGTAATAATCTATATGCTTCTGTACAGCATTTAATGCATTGACGAAGCGCTGTTCACCGTAATCTTTTCGAATACTCTCCAACAAAAACTTGTTTGTCTCATTATTAAATGCCCGTTTGTATTCTTCTCCACTCATCATAGCCAGAAAAATCATGATGTACGCTTGCGCAGATCCTTCGTTCATTCCCGAAATTCTATTGATTTCAATCTTCCCGTTATTTCTTGTAAGATGTCCTGCAAAAACTCTTTTGGCTATCGGGTATGCTTTTTCACTCATCTCCATAGTAATTTTCATAAGTTTCCCCCTATTCATCTTTAAAAACATTTAACTTAATTAATACATTTTAACTATTAATTTATTTGTGTAAATAGCATTATAAATTATACACTAATATACAAATATTTAACAATTTAAGTTATGATCATCTTATATTTTTATAATATCTTATTTTTTAAAAGGAGCTTATTATATGACCATCACTGCATCAACTTTGATTCAAATCCAATGGGAAGGTTCTTATAAACTAAAGGACTTGCCCAATTTAATGAATGACGAAACTGACTATGGAATCTATCAAATTTATGGAACTCACCCGGTGTATGGAAGTGATGTCTTGCTTTATATTGGAAAAGCAGACTATCAAACACTAGGCAAACGAATTTCTCAGGAAAATTGGTTGTATACCAATGACTCGAACAACCATAAAATCTATATTGGCAGGCTTCATGGAGCACAACCGTTAAATGAAGACACATGGTCTACCTATATCGATTTGGCAGAACGTTTGTTAATCTACTCCCATAAGCCTGCCTACAATGCCAGAAGTATTGCTTCCTTCCCTGAAAAAGAACTTCAACTCATACATGTCTTAAACTGGGGTGATCATCGTTCCTTGTTGCCGGAAGTTTCAGGTTTGCGATGGACCGGTAAATTAGATGACGTTGAATATGAAATGTTCAAGGTACAAACTGATGATACGCCTGTTTGAAATTAACTCTTAAAACCGGCCATCCACTATTTTGTATATAAAATGCATGAAAAAGCTCCCTACAATAGAGAGTTCCTTCATGCATTTTTCTTTGGGTTTTCGTCTTGAACAAAACCTTTTAAACACAGGGAATTCAATGCCTAATTGTGTCTAACACAGGGACGCAACCGACCGACATCGAAATTGTGTCTAACACAGGGACCAATTCAAACCGAAATCCCCTCCCTATGCGTTTTCTGTGGAGCGAATTGCGCCTGACACAGGGACACTCAAGAAAGCACCTCTCAAACTTCGAACTTGTTTTCCCACGCCCATTTCCTGTATAACTTGAATTATGCTTAACACATCGAGGCGTGTTTTTGAATGGAGGAAATCATGGAACAGCTATTGACCATCGAGAAAGTATTGAATAACAATGTCGTGATCGCCCGCCATGATACCTATAAGGAAGTCGTCTTGATCGGAAATGGCCTCGGCTTCAACCGGAAAAAAGGCGATGTCATTTCGTTTGGCCATGCCGATAAGACCTTCCTGTTAAAAGACGAGGCGGAAAAGAAACAATTCGTCAATTTGATCCCGCATATCGCTGAAGACCTCATCGCGTTTATCAACGACCAGCTCTTATACATCGAAGAACAGATGGGTACCGAGTTGAATGAACACATCCATGTAGCGCTGACGGATCATTTGTCTTTCGCCATCAAGCGCATCCAGCAGAACATGCAGTTCTCGAACTCCTTCCTGTTTGAAATCGAGTCTTTGTATCCGAAAGAATACCAGGTGGCAAAAGGCGTCGTGAAGGCATTCGAAAACCGCATGGGCATCGTGTTCCCGGAAGGCGAGATCGGCTTTATCGCGCTCCACATCCACAGCGCCGTGACCGATAAATCCTTGCGTGACATCAACCGCGACCATGCGCTCATCTCGCGCCTGACGCAATTGATCGAAGACGGGCTGAAAGTCGATTTGAGCAAAGACACCGTCAATCACCACCGGCTGATCCAGCACCTGCACCGGGCGATTGACCGCATCCATCACGGCGAGTCGCTGGGCGATGAGAATAAACTCCAGGAGCTATTGAAAGCCGAATATCCCGTGTGCTATAATTTGGCTTGGAAGCTGATCAAAGTCATGCAAAACCAATTAAAAAAGCCTGTCGACGAAGCGGAAGTGCTTTATCTGACGATTCATCTGCAGCGCTTGACCCATACAAACTGATTCATACGTGTTACTGATTCGATCAGGCATGAGTATGAAAAGGTACAACGGTTAATCCAGGGGCTTCTCCCCTTTTTTACCGATGCCTTTTCCGCTCATGCCTTTTTTGTATGCTTCAACTTCCGCCAAACACGCTCAAGCCATTTGCATTCGCACTTCGTTTTACCAATAAAGGAGGAAACTTTATGTCTACTAACGTATTCGGTACTTTGCAAAAAGTCGGGAAGGCATTGATGCTGCCGGTCGCGCTCTTGCCCGCAGCCGGAATTTTGCTGGCATTCGGCACAAGCTTTTCACAAGACACATTTGTGGAAGCGGTACCATTCTTCGGCACCCCGTGGGTCCAGTCCTTGCTCCACGTCATGGCGGAAGCCGGCGGTGTCGTCTTTGATAACCTGCCACTGCTATTTGCGGTCGGCGTCGCGATCGGCTTAGCCGGCGGCGACGGGGTCGCAGGCCTCGCCGCGATCATCGGCTATTTGATCATGAACGTCACGATGAAAGCCGTCGGCGGCATCACGGAAGACATGGCCACGTCAGACCCGGCCTACGCCATGGTCCTCGGGATCCCGACCTTGCAGACCGGCGTCTTCGGCGGGATCATCGTCGGGATACTGGCCGCAACCATGTACAATAAATTCTTCAATATCAACTTGCCGCAATTTCTCGGCTTTTTTGCAGGAAAGCGCTTTGTCCCGATCATCACCGCTTTCTCGGCATTGTTCCTCGGCATCGCCATGTTCCTCGTCTGGCCTTTCGCACAGAACGGCTTGAACGCGTTGTCCCATTTCATGCTGGAAACGAACCGCACACTGGCGGCCTTTGTATTCGGCGTCATCGAACGTTCGTTGATTCCTTTCGGGCTCCACCATATTTTCTATTCGCCGTTCTGGTTTGAGTTCGGCTCATATACCAATGCCGCAGGCGAAATCATCCGCGGCGACCAGCGCATCTTCTTTGAACAGCTGCAGGACGGTGTCGAATTCACGGCCGGCACGTTCATGACAGGGAAATTCCCGTTCATGATGTTCGGACTTCCAGCGGCAGCACTCGCGATCTACCACTGCGCACGCCCTGAACGCAAGAAAGTTGTCGGCGGCATCATGGCATCAGCTGCCCTTACTTCATTCCTGACAGGGATCACTGAACCGCTTGAATTCGCATTCCTTTTCGTCGCTCCCGTGTTGTTCGGGATCCACGCAGTATTCGCGGGGCTATCGTTCATGATCATGCACATCCTCGACGTCAAAATCGGCATGACCTTCTCCGGCGGCTTGATCGACTTCCTGCTGTTCGGCGTCATGCCGGGCAGAACGGAATGGTTCTGGGTCATCGTCGTCGGCCTGTTCTTCGCAGTCATTTACTATTTCGGCTTCCGTTTCGCCATCCAAAAATTCAATTTGATGACTCCGGGACGTGAAGACGAAGAAGAAAACGAAGACGGCGACGAAGCTGTCGGCGAACTGCCTTATGAAATCCTGCAAGCGATGGGCGGACAACAGAACATCACCCACCTGGATGCCTGCATCACCCGCCTGCGCGTCAGTGTAGAAGACAAAAGTGTAGTCGATAAGAATAAATTGAAAAAACTCGGGGCTTCCGGCGTCATGGAAGTCGGCAATAACATCCAAGCGATCTTCGGGCCCGTCTCCGACAATCTGCGCGGTCAAATGCAAGACATCATCAACGGCAAGACGCCGCGCACGAAACAAGACGTCTCCGAGATCATCGACCAGGCGAAAGACGCGGGAGATGCACCGGTACGCCTCGGCACAGTCGATTTCGGCATCCCGATCACAGGCGACATCCTGCCGATCACCGATGTGCCGGACCAAGTCTTTTCGGGCAGAATGGTCGGCGACGGCTTTGCGATCAAACCGTCTGAAGGCAAAGTGTTCTCTCCAGTGAACGGAGAAGTCGTCACCTTGTTCCCGACGAAACACGCCATCGGTTTGAAAGCGGATGACGGCACTGAAATGCTCATCCACATTGGCATCGATACCGTCCACTTGAAAGGCGAAGGCTTCACGGCGCACGTCGAGCAAGGCGACCTCGTTGAACAAGGGCAGTTATTGATGGAAATGGACCTCGCCTATATTAGCGAACACGCTCCCTCCATCATCACGCCGGTCGTGTTCACGAGCCTTCAGGAAGGCCAGCAAGTGAACATCAAAACCTCCGGCCACGTCGAGTCGAATACGAAAGACCTGATCGAAATCACTGGCGGGAACGAAGAAGTCTAAAAAGCTTTCCTTGCCAGCTTCACACCCGGACCCGCGTGAATTGCTTCGCTTAGGTCCGGGTTTTCTGTAAAATAGCTATTCTTGGAGGAATGAACCGATGAAACTACTGACTTTGAATTGCCACGCTTGGCACGAAGAAAACCAGCTGGAGAAAATCCGCCACTTGGCACAAGCCATTGCCGAAAAGGAGTATGACGTCATCGCCTTGCAGGAAGTCAACCAGTCGATCGACGATGAACCAGAACATGTCGTCAAGCACGACAATTACGCACGGGTCCTGCTTCAGGAGCTGGAGCAACTCGGCGTGACAGGCTATTCGATGGTATGGGATTTCTCCCACCTCGTCTACGGACGCTACGAAGAAGGGCTGGTGATCTTGACGCGCCACCCGGTCATCGATGAACATAGCTTTTTCGTCAGCCAAAGCACCGACAAGCATTCCCCGAAAACGCGGAAGATTGTCGGCGCAATGATCCATTACAAAGGCCAGCCCTTCACGTTCTATTCCTGCCACACCGGCTGGTGGCACGATGTGGAAGAGCCGTTCCAATTCCAGGCCGACCAGCTGCTTGGGCAAATGAAAACAGATGCCCCTGCTTTTTTGATGGGCGACTTCAATAACGACGCCTCGCTCGAACAACAAGGCTATGTCTACTTATTGGAAAATGGGCTGCACGACACCTACACACTGGCCGAGGAAAAAGATGCCGGCATCACCGTCCAAGGCAAAATCACCGGCTGGAGTGACAACAAGCAAGACTTGCGCATCGATTTGATCCTGTCCACCGAACCCTTCAAGGTCAAATCGTCGAAAGTCATCTTCAATGGCGACCACAAGCCGCTCGTATCGGACCATTTCGGGGTGGAAGTTCAGTTGATAATGGATTGTTGAAGAGTCAGCTGAGCGAATTCATGTGCGACGCATTTACGCAGTAAATGTGGAAGGAATGGTTTGATGTGATGCTCTTAAATAACTGGACAAATAAAACCGCCTTTCCCCCACACATGCTGGACGGGAAAAGCGGTTTTTTTGTTGGCTGTTTTTCATCAAAGCAATAGCTTCGTCACTTGCCGGGAGATTTCATGCGTGTTGATGGCAGACTCTATTTGGCCCTCGCGTACGCAACGGATGAACTCGGCGACTTCGTAATACATCGTATCGAATTCGTGCATAACGGAAATGTCTTCTGTCGAACCGTCGCGGTATTTGATCAGCACATGCTGCGGGTCGCTGATCTTGTCGATTTCGATGACGCCTTCTTCGCCTTGGATTTCACTCGGCAAATGCGAATCCGAAATCTTCGAGTACATGACGACCGCTTCGCATTCGCCGTAATCAAGGATCATGCTGCCTTGCCCTTCCGCACCGGTCGACAACAGGTAGCGGTTGCGCAATACAGCGTCCGGTTCGCCTGCGAGATGGACGAGCGGCGCCAGGCCGTAAACGCCGAGATCCGTTTTCGCGCCGTTTCCGAGTTCCGGCTTGAATGCGTTTTCGATAGTGCCTTCTTTGTATTTATCGTAGCGGGACGAATACTGGTTGTAATGGAACACGTAGCGGCGGATCGGCCCGATCTTGTGCAGTTCTTCTTTCAGGCGCAGGAAAGCCGGCGTCACGGTCGACTTCATCGCTTCCATATAAGTCATGCCGGTTTCCTGTGAAGCCGCAATCACCCGGTCCATCTCGTCCAGGCTGACAACGGCCGGCTTTTCGCATAGCACATGCACGCCGCTTTGCATCGCGAGCAGGCTCTGTTCGGCGTGGAACGCATTCGGCGAAGCGATATAGACCGCGTCGATCCCGCCTTCCTCGAACATTTTTTTCATGTCGGTATAGACCGCATCCACCCCGTATTTATCCGCAAACGCGTGTCCCGTCTCCTCGCTTCTCGAATACACGGCACCGATATCGAAATCAGGGTGCTGCTTCGCTGCCTTGATGAATCGATCGGTAATCCAATTCGTGCCAATGATTCCGAATTTCATGTCAGTTCTCTCTTCTCTATATGTACTTGATTTCAAGCATAATGCAATCACGCCGCTGTGTCACACACTTCACTTTTCCTGAAAGCATGTCCTCTCCCAGACTTTTATCTTTATCTTAGGATAATTAAATTCAAGATTTATTATCCTAGTTTAAAAGTTGTTAAAATCCTCTTAGTCCTCCAAACCCATTGAATACGCTTCCAAATTAACATCTCTTATCAACTTTCTGTTTGTTTGCTATAAATAAATAGAAATATTCGTTTTTTCAAAATATTAACTTTAATTCTCTGAAAAAGATGCTATTATGTGTATACGATATATCACTGACATCAGGAGGACGACGCATATGGTTACTTTTTTCGCAGCACTTGCACTATTGATATTGGGATACATGTTTTATTCGAAATTCATCGAAAAGGTATTCGGCGTCGACGACAAAACGCCAACGCCCGCCTATGCGCAGGCCGATAGCATGGACTACGTGCCGATGAGCTGGTGGAAAGGCAATTTGATCCAACTGTTGAACATCGCAGGCCTTGGCCCGATCTACGGCGCTGTAGCTGGCGCATTGTACGGCCCCGTCGCTTTCATCTGGATCGTCGTCGGCTGCATCTTCGCTGGCGGCGTCCACGATTACTTTTCCGGCATGATGTCGATGCGCCACGGTGGAGCGCAATTCCCGACACTGGTCGGGCGCTACCTCGGAAAGAACGCGAAAGTCTTCATCAACGGCTTGTCGCTCGTGTTGATGCTGCTCGTAGCGGCTGCCTTCACGGCTGGCCCTGCTCAATTGATCGCCCAAATCACGCCGATCTCCTTTATCTGGGCGCTTGCACTTATTTTTGCTTATTTCGTTCTTGCAACGATCTTGCCGATCAACCGCATCATCGGCCGCATCTACCCGCTACTCGGCGGCATCCTGTTGTTCATGGCCATCGCAGTAGCCGTGGCACTCGTGTTCTCAGGAAAACCAATGCCGAACTTGACCTTCAGCAATTTGCATCCAGGCGAATTACCAATCTGGCCGCTATTGATGGTTACCGTTTCTTGCGGCGCAATCTCCGGCTTCCATAGCACGCAAAGCCCGATCATTGCCCGCACCATGAAAAAAGAAACCGACGGCCGCAAAATCTTCTACGGCGCCATGGTCATCGAAGGCATCATCGCCTTGATTTGGGCGGCTGCCGGCATGACCTTCTTCAACGGCACCGAAGGACTCGGCGCAGCACTTGCAGCTGGCGGGCCATCTGGCGTCGTCAATGAAATCTCGATCTCGCTCCTTGGCACGCTTGGCGGCATCCTCGCGATCTTCGGCGTCATCATCTTGCCGATCACGACGGGCGATACCGCACTGCGCTCGTCGCGCATGATCCTATCTGACCTGCTGTCGAAATTCACCAAGACCGACGGCACCGTCAGAATCCTATTGATCACCATCCCACTCGCCATCCCGACGTTCTACATGGCGACGATCGACTACACCTTCCTGTGGCGCTATGTCGGCTGGACCAACCAAGTCGTCGCGACCTTCATGCTGTGGACCGCGACGATGTATTTGCTCAAGAACTACAAAATGCACTGGATCAGCGGTGTGCCGGCCATGTTCATGACAGGCGTCATCTCCATGTACATCTTCTATGCACCTGAAGGCTTAAACATGGAATACCACATCGCCGCCATGATCGGCTCGGTCATCACCTTGGCTGTTGCCCTGTGGTATGTGGCGCAGATTGTGAAATACCGCGCTGCGAAGCAGGTGGATTCGGAAGTTGAGGCTGTTTAAATAAAAAAAGATGAGCTCTAGCATGTTTGCTTGGGCTCATCTTTTTTCATTTAAATTTTATATGTCAGATGCTCAACTCGCTTTGTTTTAATAAGAAATCGGGGTTAAATCTTTACTTAAATATAGGGGATGCGATGGATCACCATCTTTTGTTTTCTTGAGACAGTGTGGCTTATAGGTCTTTAATAAAGCAACAACTTTCCGATTACGATTATTTAGCTTTCCATACTCTGTTCCCCAAGCAAAAACTACAAGTTTCGAATCTTCTACGGCTTCGATAATATATTTATCATTCAGTTTTCCAACTGGATCGGTTTTTTTCTTCAACTGTTTAGGGTCCGTAGAAATGTAAGCAAATAAATTCACAGCATTAATTCCTCCGTACCCCCACTTCTTAGCATAATTTATGCACCTACTTAAAGTTGGGTCACATATATTTGTATCAGCTACACTAGGATTCAGCATAACAAAAGTCACTTTGGGCAAACTAATATCCCAATCACATTTCAAAAGATACCGATATTTGCAATCCAACTCACTTGAACTATCGAAAATCGCTTCGACCTTTTCATTGCACTTCCAGTTTCTGTTTGCCACATCCATCTCCTCATTTCATAAAATTTTCTACCAAGCTATAGCAACGATCGCGTGTTATTTGATGCTTTACTGACACGAGTGTCACCTCTTCAAAAGTGCCTCCCTCGAATGCTTGGGAAGCAAGCTCCGCTTCATAATCTCTGTATACTATCCATTCTCTCTGCGCAACTCTTAATCTATCCATCTCCCCAAGACTTAAGGTAGTTTTTAACACCCCGTATATTTCATTTAAAGCATCATCCCATCTTTTCAAAGTTTCATATTCCGCTTCTAAAATATTTGAAGTGACGCCAGCTTGGTATAAGTAATTCAAATCTGCCAATCCAGCTTCAATTCCCCCTAATTTATCCATATAGACACTTTTATTACTTAGCCCTTCTGTTTTTATCGGATTTTTTAAAATTTCAGATTCAGCGGCTACCTCTTGTTTCCTTAACAATTCTTTTTGCCCCTGTTCAATTTGTTCAGCTAGGGCAAGAAGTTTGATTTCTTTTTCATCCAACTCTTCTTTCGTTAATTGATCTGTCTTCAAGTTATCTAGTGAAGATTGAGCTTGATCAAACTTCTGACTAGCAACGAGAATTCCAATCTCCTCTATTCCTTCTTTTACTTTGTTTTCGTGCTCCTGCTTTTCGACACTTACTGTATACAACTCCTGATAATGCCTTTCTAAATGGTGTGGTATTTTATCTGTCTCTCTTAATTTATCAATTTTTTCTATGACCTTATCTTGATCTCCATTTTCAGCTATTAAAGTTAATTCGTTCAATAAACGTAAAGACCAATACAAAAACTTTGTCTCATGGTCATCTGGTTTTTCATTCACAGCCAGTTCATATAAACCCAAAGCTTTTTGGTATTCCCCATTCGCCATAGCGAATTTAGCATCTTCAACCGCCTTATCGTAGCTTTCATTACTATCAGCACCGAGAGGGATAATAAGGAACATAAGTAGAGAAAAAATCGCTAAAGCAGACAATGAATAGGTCAGCTTTCTTACTTTTTTAGTGACCTTATTTTCATGCCTCCTTATAAATTTTTGATTTGCAACTCCATTCTCAGAGTACCTACTCTGAACTTTTTTCATTTCAAATTCTTCATCATCATCTCCCAGTGAATCGGCAATATATCTCAATTCTCCAATGGTAAAATCCTGAGTGACACTTTTATTGAACTTCTTTGATGATTGTAATTTACGAAATGCAGCGTATTCAAAGTCCTCTAAAAACAGATGTTTTTTATAATAGTTTTGAAAGTCTTCCTCTTTCCAACTTTTCACTTCTATTCTTTTTTCAAATTCTTCTTTCGAAAAGCCAGTATAAACTACCAAAGAAGATGTCAAACGATAAATGTCTAACTGATCTTTTCTTAACGTATTAATATATCTCTGAAGTTCATTTATATAATTATCTGTTTGCCCAAGAGGATATTTCATTCCTTTTTTTGTTGCTGACTTACCGTTGCTAAAAAATTGATCTACGAAAGCTAGTGACCAATTCTTTACTTCTACAAACACAAAGCCTAAATTCGGATCGATAATTAAAATGTCTGGCTTAAATTCTAGAAATTTAGGATCCCAGATCACTATTGAGCTAGCTGTTAACTTTGACTCCAGGACCTTCAATAAGGTTAATTCGCCTTTTAAACCTTTTTTAAGCGCATCAGTTTGTGCAGTTTCTAATGCAAACTCTAAAGCTTTTCTCCCTACAACTTTTGCCACTATGGAAATCTCCCATCTCACTCAATTAAAAGTATTTTAGATTAGTTTTAAAACTAAAAGCATAGAAGAGTAATATCTTTGATTATTAAGTAACGAATATTAACCTTCTCAATTATAACATTACTCCCTAATATCGAAATATAAATTAGTGCTTTTAGTGCATTTAATCAAAACTTTTATCGATGGGTCAGAGTATATTACGGATTCTTCAATATTTTAAATGCAAATCACTTTTCTTTTTTCACTTTATTTCTTTCCTCGAGCTTCATAATCCCGTTCAATCTCCTGCTTCCATTCCCGACTAATCTTTTTCCCGGTCCGGAACGAACTCACCGCTTCGCTCAACACTTGGTAATTCAATTCCGTCCCTTTCGCGTCCGCATGGTAATCCACCGCAAAATCCTCATCGACCCCGAATTTCTTTGCGGTCGCGACCGCGTCGATATTCGCCCCGAGGAACATGAATTCCCAGCCGTTCGCCTTCTTGGAAGCAATCATTTCATGGATTTTCCTATACGTGTATTCACAGCTGGAGTTTTCCAGGCCATCCGTCGTGATGACGAACATCACCCGGCCGGCCCGGTGTTTTTCCAATGTCCCTTTTTGCGCGTTGCTGATTTTCTGGATCGTCGAGCCGACCGCATCGAGCAAAGCCGTCATGCCGCCTACTTCGTAATCGCTATCGGTCATCGGCGAAATGCCTTCGAGCGAAATCCGGTCGTGCAACAATTCATATCCGTGATTGAACAGCACCGTCGTCACGCGGACCTCGCCAGGGAGCTTTCGCTGCTTGTCGATCAAGGCATTGAAGCCGCCGATCGTATCTTGTTCCAGCCCCGCCATCGAGCCGCTCTTGTCGAGAATAAATACCAATTCCGTCGTTTCATTTTTCATCTTCGTTTCCTCCTTTGGGTTACTTGCTACCCCAAGGATACGATTTTCGCATAGAAAAAAGGTCGCTTCGAAAGCGACCTTTTACGAACCAAGCACCTTATTCCACAACACAATTCACGTAAATCAGAGCAGCTATATACTTCAAATGTTTTCAAAAAATAAAACCCACTAAATATATAGGAATACATATTGACCTAATTAAATGTCGATGGTATGGTTCTAATATAGCTGAATAGTTAATACATTCTTATCATGAGAGGTGGAGGGATTGGCCCTACGAAACCTCGGCAGCGGACTCTTTTCGAGTACTGTGCCAAATCCAGCAAGCGAATCGCTTGAGAGATAAGAAGAGTTGAAATCTTTTTTTGAGATGCAAACCTCTTCTTATTGAAGAGGTTTTTTGTTTGGTTTCATGAAGAATCATTGCTGTTGCGCTAATTTCATTAAGGATGGTGTCATACATATGAAAAAGCCGAAAAAGTTTTTGCTTTTCACACTGATCTCAACAACAGCATTGATTGCAGCTGCGTGCGGAAATGAGGAGTCCAATAGCTCTGCCAGCGCTTCTGAATCAGGCGAACAGAATTCCTGGGAACAAATTGAGGATTCAGGCAAATTAGTGGTGGGTACAGAAGGTTTATATTTCCCGGTTACCTACTTCGATGAAACAACGAAAGAGTTGACTGGATTTGATGTGGAAGTAGTTCGGGCGATTGGAGATAAGCTGGGCCTTGAAGTTGAATTTAAAACGATGGAATTTGACGGTCTTCTGCCCGCATTAAGAAATGGCCAAATCGATGTGGCAGCAAATGATTTTTCAATTACAGAAGAACGCCTCGAGAAATTTGATTTTACAGTTCCCGTCAAGCATTCCTATGGATCAGCTATCGTCCGGGAAAGTGATGATTCTGGCATTAACACAGTGGATGATTTAGCAGGTAAAAAAGTTGGTGGAGCCGCGACGAGCAATTACTCGGATTATGCTAAAGAACAAGGCGCTGAAGTAGTAGTCTATACCGGTTCAGATACTGTGCTTCCTGAAATTGTGCAAGGGCGCGTTGACGCTACACTCAATGATTATTTAGTATTGATTCAAGCACTGGAACAATTTGATAAACCTGGATTAAAGCTTGCTGAAAATGTAAAGTTTTCTCCTAACAGCAGTGGTTTAGTGATGCAAAAAGACAGCCCGGAATTGAAAGAGCAACTTGATGCCGCCCTAACAGAATTAATTGAAGACGGCACCGTAACGGAAATTTCGCTTGAGTTTTTAGGAGCTGACGTCACAAAACCAGTTGATGTTGAATAATCCTGCCGGGGGAATCCTTTGATTCCTCTTTTTTCTATCTTGCACATCTAAAGGAGATAAAATATGTCTGATTTTAAATGGGAATATCTTTTTAACATAGAAGTCGCAATAGAGGCTCTTCCGTTTATCCTGGAAGGAGCTTGGTATACTTTATTAATCGCAATTGTAAGCATGCTTCTTGCTCTATTTCTAGGGTTGTTCGTCGCTCTTGCCCGCATGAATAAACTAACTTTGCTGTCCTTTCCCGCCCGCCTATTCATCTCATTTATGCGCGGAACACCACTTCTTGTTATTCTATTCATCCTATACTTCGGATTCCCCATGATCGGTATCGATATGCAACCACTGACAGCTGCCATCATCGGCATCAGTATCCACTTCTCCGCATATACGGCAGAAGTGATTCGGTCGGCGATCTCATCGGTAGCAAAAGGTCAATGGGAAGCTGCGGAAACTCTCAGAATGACTTACTGGCAGACTATGCGCCGTATCATTTTGCCACAAGGTACACGCATTGCTCTGCCTCCTTTATCCAGTATTTTCATGGATATTATAAAAGGCACCTCATTAGCAATGGTCATCACTGTTTCCGAGATGTTCTACAGGGCGAAAGTCGTGGTTGGACAAACTTATGAAAGCTTGACGCTGTATATTCTAGTGGCACTCATTTATTGGGCAATTTGTTCTGTTGTCACCGTATTGCAGGATTATTTAGAGAAAAAAGCAAATCGTTATGTCGTGACATGAATGGAGTTTTGAAAATGATTAAAGTTGATCAGCTCAGCAAAAACTTTAATGACAATGAAGTCTTAAAGTCCATTTCCCTCGAAATTGAAAAAGGCGAAGTACTTAGCATCATCGGACCGTCCGGATCAGGTAAGACCACCTTACTTCGGTGTTTGAACTTATTGGAATCTCCCACTTCAGGATCACTCAAAATTAAAGATGTAGTTGTCACTTTTAACGGCAAGACACCATCAAAAAAGCAGAAAGTCGATATACAGCAATACTCTGGAATGGTGTTTCAGCACTTCCATCTCTTCCCGCATAAGACGGTTATCGAGAATATTATAGAAGCCCCACTAATCGTCCAAAAACGAGACAAGCAAGAAGTTGTAGCAGAAGCAGAGGAACTACTCAAAAAAGTTGGTTTATCAGCCCATAAAAACCACTATCCTGAACAGCTTTCGGGAGGCCAGAAACAGCGAGCCGCTATTGCTCGCATTCTCGCTTTAAAACCAGATGTATTGCTATTTGATGAACCTACATCGGCTCTAGACCCTGAACTTGTCGGAGAAGTATTAACTGTCATCAAAGATTTAGCGCAAGAAGGCCAGACAATGATCATTGTGACACATGAAATGCATTTCGCTCGCGAAGTATCCGACCGCGTTGTTTTTATCGCGGATGGCTATATTGTTGAAGAAGGAAAACCAGAAGTTCTATTTTCATCTCCTCAAGAAGAACGTACAAAGAAATTTTTGGAGAAAGTCCTCGTCCGATAAATTCGCAAATATAAAACAGCCCCGTTCCGTGAACAGGGCTGTTTCTAATTTAGAAACTGTATAGAATCTTTTACGAACCAAGAAGCGCTTCATCAAATGCAAACAAGGCTTCATTGATTTCAAAGATATTGTATTGTTCCCGCTCAATGAAATAACGGACGATCAAGTCGAATTTATGGCTGTTCGACAAGCGGTAGCCCGCCGTCCCGAGCAGTTCCTCCGTCTCGTCGAGATCCAGTTCGAGCGCGATCGCAAACGCCAGGATGGTCTTTTTCTTCGGCGTGTAGCCTGGAGAGTTTCTGATTTTGGAAAACAGCTTCTTGTCTAGATTCGCCTTTTTATAGGTCTCGGCATCGGTCATGCCTCGGTCGTCTATGAACCTGAACAGACGCTGCGAGAAGGATTCGTCCACCTCTTCCAGAAACTCTTCGAGGCTCAGTTCCTGTTCCAGTATCTCTTTCGGTTCGTACATCGGGCTTTCCAGCGGGTGCCGGTCGCGGTAACGGACAGCCCTTTCTTCCAAGACCTCGGCTTCCTGTTCGTTGATGAATGTCTCGATCGATTCGTAAAGCTTCTGGCTGATGCCGAACGACTGCTTGTCCAAGACGACCAGATAGACGTCCATATCGCGCAAGTTCAAAAAGGTATCAATCTCTTCCGTCGCCACACGTAACGCCGGTTCTTTCGGATAGCCGAAGATACCGGTCGAGATGAGCGGAAAAGCGATCGACTCACAGCCAAGCTCTGCGGCAAGTTCCAGCGAGTTGCGGTAGCAATTGCGCAACAAGGTCTCTTCATTGTGACCTCCGCCTTCCCATACCGGGCCGACCGTATGGATGACGAACTTCGCATCCAGCGCGAAGCCATCGGTATGAACCGCTTCCCCGACCGCGCAATACTCAATCCGGTCGCACGCTTCCTGCAGCTGCTTCGGCCCCGCTGCCCGGAAAATCGCCCCGCATACGCCGCCGCCCATCTTCAGGCTCGAATTGGCAGCATTGACGATAGCGTCGGTAGTCATTTTGGTGATGTCGTTGCGCACGATTTGCAGTGGCATGTGCTCATCCCTTTCTGTTTCTTGTCTCTTTTCATTCTACCACCCGCCGTGTCCCTGTGCGCCACACAATTCCTAGCGTGAAATTCACCGGAAAGCGAGGTGCAGCACGGGGTTTCTCTTGGGCGTCGGGATTTTTGTCCCTGTGCGCCACACAATTCACGCATCAAAAACACCCGACAGCCACTCGCTGCCAGGTGTGAGAATGCATAAAGCATAAATTGTAGTGAATAGTCAGAATCGTTTAGAATTGTTTCGTGCACAGGGACACTACTTAAACTTCCGCGCCGCGGCGACTGCTTGTTTCCAGCCGTCGTACAGTTTTTCACTTTGCTCCGCTGACATGTCGCTCGTGAAGGTCTTATCGATCTGCCATTGCTGTGCGATTTCTTCCTTGCTTTTCCAGAAGCCTACCGCGAGACCTGCGAGATATGCGGCCCCGAGTGCTGTCGTTTCCTGGACGACCGGGCGCTCCACCGGGACATCCAAAATATCGCTCTGGAATTGCATGAGGAAATCGTTCGATACGGCACCGCCATCCACGCGCAAGGTTTTCAGTTCGATGCCCGCGTCCTCGATCATGACGTCGACGACATCTTTCGTCTGGTAAGCGAGTGACTCGAGCGTCGCGCGGATGAAATGCGCTTTCGTCGTGCCGCGCGTCAAGCCGAACACGGCGCCGCGTGCGTCCGTATCCCAATAAGGCGTGCCGAGCCCGACGAATGCCGGGACCATATAGACGCCATCTGTTGAGTCGACGGATGTCGCATAACGCTCGCTTTCCGGCGCGTTATCCAAAATCTTCAAGCCGTCGCGCAGCCATTGGATCGCGGACCCCGCGACAAAGATGCTGCCTTCGAGCGCATATTCCACCTTGCCGTCGATGCCCCATGCCAAGGTCGTGAGCAAGCCGTGTTCGGAAACGACGCCTTCCTCTCCTGTGTTCATCAGCATGAAGCAGCCGGTGCCGTACGTGTTTTTCGCCATGCCTTTTTCGAAGCACGCCTGGCCGAATAGCGCCGCCTGCTGGTCTCCGGCGATTCCGGCAATCGGCACTTTGTAGCCGAAGAAATGGTAGTCGACCGTATTGGCGTAGACTTCTGACGACTGGCGGACTTCCGGCAGCATGCTTTTCGGCACGTCCAAAATGTCCAGCAATTCTTCGTCCCATGCCAAATCGTAAATATTGTACATCAAGGTACGCGAGGCGTTGCTGTAATCGGTGACATGCGCCGCGCCGCCGGATAGTTTGTACACGAGCCACGTATCGATCGTCCCGAACATCAAGTCGCCCTTGTCCGCTTTTTCCCGGGCGCCTTCGACATTGTCCAAGATCCATTTGACTTTCGTTCCGGAAAAATACGCATCGATCAACAGGCCGGTTTTCTTGCGGAACAATTCTTCGTGTCCTTGCGCTTTTAGTTCGCCGCAAATATCAGCGGTTTGGCGCGACTGCCAGACGATCGCCTTGTAAATGGGCTTACCCGTATTGCGGTCCCAGACGACAGCGGTTTCACGCTGGTTGGTGATGCCGATTCCCGCGATTTGGCTCGGCTCGACGTCCGCTTTTCGCAAGACGCCGGCCATGCACGCCAATACGGACGTCCAGATTTCATTCGCATCGTGCTCGACCCAGCCCGGTTTCGGGAAAAACTGCTCGAATTCCTGCTGCGCGGTTTCCACGATCTCCCCTTTATGGTTAAACAATACTGCGCGCGAACTCGTCGTTCCTTGGTCAATGGACATAATGTACTTTTTGCTCATCCTCTATTCCTCCTCGAATGGTCTTTTGATTCCTGCCGAAACTCCAATTGCCCCGGCCTATTTCGCCGACATCCACTGCTCCTTTTTTATTAATTAACAGCTGTGAAAAAAGCCATAAAAAAATCCGCAATCAATGACAGCCCTTCTTAAAGAAGGACTCATCGATGTGCGAATCTCCAGTCTCCAACACAGCTCTTAACTTGTTATCTATAAAGGTATACGGAAAAGAAAGCGCTGTCAACTTGTTGTCTGAATTTTTGTGTAAATTTTTGGCTAGCGGCGGCTTTTATTCCATAAAAAAACAAGGCGCTGCAGCTAGATGCTGCAACGCCCTGTCCATCACTTATTTATTTTTCTGATCCAATGCCTTCACCAATTCCTCGGCCAAGGCTTCGGATGCGAACGGGTCGCGGCCCGTCAATAACTGTTCATTGCCCCATACCACTTTTTCGTCAGCGGTGTAATTGGCCACTTCGCTCATTTTGCCTTCGAGGCTGAACGGCAGGATTTCCGGCAGGCCTTCCGGTTCGACGGCTTGTGGATAGCCGGTCACGTCGAGTCCAGCGATGATGCTCTGGCCGTCCGGGCGCTTCGTCCAGATCAACGGCGCCGGTCCGTGGCAGACAGCCGATACGATATTGCCCTTGTCATAGACGGAATTGATGATGCCGTGAAGCGTTTCGTCTTCCGCGAGGTCATACATCGCCCCGTGGCCGCCGACGATGAAAATCGCGTCGTATTCTTCCGGATTGACGTCCGATAGTTTCATCGTGTTATCCGCACGCCCCGATTCGTACATTTTCTTGTACTTGCCTTCCGGGTCATACTCTTCACTGAGGCTGACTTCGTCAAGTGTCGGTTTGCCGCCTTTTGGCGAAGCGAGTTCCACTTGGTGCCCCGCGTTTTCCAACACTTCCATCGGCGCGAACAGTTCTTCTGCCCACCAGCCGGTTTCGTAATTGTTTTCTGTATCTTTATGTCCACTTGATAGCACTGCTAATACTTTAGCCATTGATGGTTCCTCCTCTGAAAAATCATTCTGACACTAGTTGTTCCCGAATGTTTTCCCGTTTAAACAAATTGACAATTCCCGCAAATCCACGCTTCCTTCATTCCTGGGCAGTTTGTTTCAAGAACAGCGCATTGCCGTTTTTAATGAACCGCCAGATGGCCGCCGAAAGGAATAGGGCGATGCCCGCAATCAGCACACCCTGGATGACCGACGCCATCTCCGGGTCGAGCCGGCCGTTCGCGTACGAGCTGTAGATGCCGAAAAACGCCCAGGCGAGCGGAATCGGAAACGCGGCGTTCTTGAAGCGCGACAGGTAGGACAACACAAACGCGATGGCAAGCCCGAGGACAATCAGCGTCCACACCGAATCCGAAATGCCGAAGCCGTCCCATTCCAACTGCACCAACCACAGCGAAATATTGACGATCGTCGCGATGAACACCCACGCTCCGTACAAGGTGAACGCAAGCCCCGCCAGCGTCGACGGCAACTCAGAGCGATGCTTGTAGATCCGTTCGACAATGAAAAGCAAGGAGAACAGCAGCCCCAAGATCAACAAGGTCGAGATGCCAAGCGCTTCATACGAAAACGCGACGATCCAGCCCATATTGAACAGCGAACTCGCGAGGAACAGCGGCGAAATCAACAGCACCAGCCGGCTGGCCTTTTCGTCTTTCCGCTTGATGAATAAATAAACGAGCGTCACCAAGACAAGCGTGTAAATGACGCCCCAAATCGAAAACGTGAACGGCGCCGGCGAAATGAGCGTCATGTATTTGTCCGAAATGTCCTTTTGCGTGTTGCCGTTAAAGAACCCCGATGAGCCGAGGTAATTGACGCCCAGCGTCGCGAAATAAGCAACCAGGTTCAGGATCGTCAACAATTGTGTCTTTTTCACTGTGCCTTCATCCATGATGGCTTCATCCTTTCGAAAGATTAATCACTGGCAAAATGTGACTCTTTCTTTCTATCTTCCCGATTTTGCCAACCGGTGAAACGATTTTCCGCAATGAATCGCATGGAATTGTGTCTGACACAGGGACATTCCAGCAAGAGAACATCGCTGCATCAAGGTTTCTGCCTTCCGAATTGTGTCTGACACAGGGACAACTCACTCCCGCTCTACCCCTCGACCCCTTTTCTCAGCCATTTCGCAGTCAGCGTATCCGCTTCGAGCATCTCTTGCGGCGTGCCTTCAAACAGCACTTCGCCGCCTTTTTTGCCGCCTTCCGGGCCCATTTCGATGACCCAGTCGCTCGCCGCGATCAAGTCCAGGTTGTGCTCGATGACGATGACCGAATTGCCTTTATCGACGAGCCGTTGGAAGACGTCCAAGAGATGGGAAGTGTCCTGCGTATGCAAACCGAGTGACGGTTCGTCCAATAAATAGATCTGCCCTTCTTTTTTCAAATGGCTCGCGAGCTTCAAACGCTGCACTTCGCCGCCGCTCAGTGAACCGGTCGTCTGCCCGAGTGTCAGGTAGCCGAGTCCGACATCTTTCAACGTATCCACTTTCTTGACGATTTTCGGCATTTCCAAATACTCGTTCGTTTCGTCGATCGTCAGCTCCAAAATCTCTACAATGTTTTTTCCTTTGTAGCGGTACGACAAGGCCTCGTCTGAATACCGCGTCCCCTTGCACGCTTCACAAGTTACCGTCACGGGATCCGCAAACGCGACGTTCGGCGTGGTGATCCCTTTGCCTTCACAGACCGGGCAGGCCCCGAGTGAATTAAAACTGAACAAGCCCGCCGGCTGTCCGGTTTGTTTGGCGAGAATCGACCGGATGTCGCTCATGATGCCCATATACGTCGCGAGCGTCGAACGGCTGGATGTGCCGATGCTGCTTTGGCCGACCGCAATCGTTTCGGGGTAGTTGCCGGTAAAGGCACCGAACATCAATGAACTTTTCCCGGAACCGGAAACGCCGCATACCGAGACGAGGGCATTCTGTGGAATTTCCACGCTGATATTTTTCAAATTATTATCCGATGCATTTTTGATCGAAAACGTGTTTTCAGCTGTTCTCGGCTGTTCATTTACCGTTACGGTGTGGTCCAAATCCGTGATGGCGGAAGCTTTCTTCAAGCCTTCCTGCCCGCCTTGATAGACCACTTCACCGCCGCTTCTGCCTGCGCCCGGCCCCATTTCGATGATTTCATCCGCTGTCTTGATGACCGCCAGATTGTGTTCGATGACGACGACGGTATTGTAGTTATCCCGCAAACTTGCCAGCATATGCGTCAACATATTGATTTCTTCGGGATGCAGCCCGGCACTCGGTTCATCGAAAATATAGGTGATGTTGTTGAGGCTGCTGCCAAGGTGGCGCGCGATCTTCACGCGCTGCGCTTCGCCGCCGGACAAAGTGCCCATTTTGCGCGACAAACTCAAATAGCCGAGCCCCAAACCGACCAATTGCTTCACGCTCGGATGCGCCTGCTGGGCAATCGACTTGCCGATCGGATCGTCGATTTTGTCCAGTTCACCGAGCAGTTCCGTCAATTCCAAGCGGGCGTAATGGGCAATGTTCAAACCGTTGATTTTGCACTCCAGCACCCTCGGGTTGAGCCCCGAACCTTCACAAACCGGGCACGGGGTACGCGTCGTCAGCGCCAAGACGTCTTCCTGGGACACGACTTTCAGTTTCGTCAAGTCTCGGTTGATGTAGAGGCGAATAAACCTCGGGAGCAGGCCGTCCCATTCGATGTCGCGATTGCCTTCTTTGTAATAATAAGTGCTAAATGCCCGTTCTCCTTCCGGCGGCCCGTACACGAGCAGATTGTATTTTTCTTCCGGGTAATCTTTGATGGGGAGATCCGGGTCGAATAATCCGCCGTCCCTTATCCACCTGCCCTGCCAGCCAGGAGGCGCAAGCGGCTTGAAGCGCACTGCGGATTCCCGGATTGATTTCGTATGGTCGATCAATTTATGGATATCCGGCGTCACGACTTCCCCGAAGCCATTGCATTCCGGGCAGTTGCCGAACGAACTTTCACTCGAAAACTCCGTCGCCGAGCCAATCGGCGGGCTGCCGATTCTCGAGAACAACAGCCGAATCAGCGGGTCGATATCCATATACGTGCCGACCGTCGAACGGGAATTGCCCCTGACCGGCTTTTGTTCCACGACCACCACCGGGCTCAAATGCTGCATCAAATCCGCATGCGGCCGCTCGTACCTCGGCATCTGGTGGCGAATGTATAACGGATAGTTCAAAGTCATCTGCCGTCTGCTTTCCGTCGCCAAGGTATCGAACACGACCGAACTTTTCCCGGAACCCGACAAGCCGGTGAACACGTTGATTTTCTCCTTCGGGATATTCAAATCGATATTCTTCAAATTATTTTCGCGAAGCCCTCGCAATATGATTTCATCTCGTTTTTCTGGCATGTTAACATTCTCCTTTTCCAATCCGTTCAAGGGATTACGCTACTATATAGAAGCGTTCCCTGTTTTAGGCTGGTTCACACAACCAGTTTGTCCCTGTGTTCCACACAATTCCCGCACAATTCGTTGCAACAAGCAGAAAAAAGACGCATCCGCGCTGGCGGATGCGTCAAATTGTGTGGTGCACAGGGACGTTCGCGCACTGAAATGCCGCTCTATCAAGGCTTCTGCCTTCCGAATTGTGTCTGACACAGGGATACACCGCCCACCACTCGACACGGATGATATACTGAAAATACAGACTTTCTACATAAAGGAGCCAGTACTTATTCTATGATGCGATCCCTACGTTTCAACGGCAGCCGAATAGTGAAAACCGGTCTCGCGATTTTCCTGACCGCGACGATCTGCGTCTGGTTCAACTGGCCGCCGGTCTTCGCGGTCATCACGGCCATCGTGACGGTCGAGCCGACAGTCAGCGACTCGATCAAAAAAGGGCTGGTCCGTTTTCCGGCATCGGCGATCGGGTCGGCTTTCGCCGTTCTCTTTATCACCTTATTCGGGAACTCCCCGATCACTTATACACTCGCTGCGGTCGCCACGATTCTAGTCTGTTACCGGCTCAAGCTTCACGCGGGCTTGCTGGTCGCGACCTTGACTTCCGTCGCGATGGTGGAAGTCATCCACGACCATTTCCTGTTTTCGTTCTTCATTCGCCTCGGGACGACCACGATCGGGCTTGTCGTCTCGACCGCCGTCAACATGCTCGTCTTTCCGCCGAACTACAGCACCGATATATTGAAGAGCATCCACAGCATCAGCGGGCGGGCCGGCAGCATGCTCGAGCACACGTTCCGCACCATTTTGTATGAAGGGGACGACAACCTCCAGGAAGATAAAAAAGTCGTGAAGCAGTTGACGACCGAAATCCGCAAGACCGAAAAATTGGTCCATTACCAGCGCGACGAAGCGAGCCTGTACCCATGGGTGCGCAACCGGGAAGCCGAGCTGCAGATGGCGGAGCGGCAATTGCTGTTCCTCGACAATTTCGAATACCATTTGAATGCCCTGCTTCGCGTCTCTTTCGAAGAAATCAAATGGACAAAAGAAGAGCGGGACCTTATCATGCAAGCGGTCACCGCCCTGGCAGACGACCTTCGCCATTCCATCAATTTCGACCACAAAAAGCACCAGGACCAACTCAAAAGCATCACAGACCTGTTCTGGGAAAACAGCAAGCGCGTGCCGGCAAACGACGCACCGAACACTTCCCTGTTCCCGCCGGAATTCGCCATTCTCTACGAACTCATCACCATCTACGATTTGGTCGACAAGTTTTTCGACCCGAATAGCGTAAAAGCCGTGCAGGAAGCGATAAAATCATAAAAATGAAAAAGGCCGTGCCGGAAACTGAACTGTTTCCGGCACGGCCTTTTTGAGTCAAATTGTGTGGCACACAGGGACATCATACAACCAAAATCCGGTCACGCCAACATTCTCGCCACTGGAATTGTGTCTAACACAGGGACACCCCCCGCCTCCTACATCATCGTCGCAAACCACAATCCAAGCGTCGTGCCGATGTAATTGCCGATCACGTAGCCAATCGTTCCGACCACCAAAATCGGACCGATCAGTTCGCGCCAGCCTTTTGCAATCGCCATTGCAGCAGCCGTTGTCGGGCCGCCGACATTGGCGTTAACGACCAATAAAATCTCTTCCAGATCGTATTTCAATAACTTCCCAGCTGTCAGTGAAACCGTCAAATTGACGATGACAATAACCGCGACAAAGACCAGCAATAGCGGCGCGTTTTGTACAATCAATGGAATTGATGCCGGAATGCCGATGACCACGAAGAATAGATAGATCAAGAACGTCCCGATTTCCTGGCTGCCGTTGATGCCGTCAAAATAACGTGGGAACAAGGCGAGCGCAAGGAAGGTCAAAGTCGTCAGCACCAAATACTGGTCGCCGATCAAGCCGCTGAGCAAGTTCCAGCCGAATGCGACTTCTTCACCTGATGGAATGATACCCGCGAAAAACTCAGCGATTTTCGTCGCCACCACCACAAGGAAAAACGCTGTCCCGAGTGACATCGCCATATCTTTCAATGAAATATCCTGGCGCTTCCAGAAGTTTTCGGCGTTGGTCTTGCCGCCGTTCGACTCCGCTTCCCGCTCCACTTGCAAAACGTGCGGATGCGGGTACAATTTCCGGAAGAAACCGAATGTCGGAATCGCCATCAAAGTAATGAACACGAGCGCCATCATCAAATTGTCCGCCACGACTGTTGCAGACACCAAATCTTCCGGGGCATCGAACTTCGCCGTCATCGCGGCAAAATTGACGCCGCCCCCGACATAAGATGCGCCCATCATGCCGCCGATGCGGTCAAGAAACGGAATCGTATCCTTTAATAAGAAGAAACTGAGAATCGTCCCGGCGACGGTCCCGATCGAACTGATCAGGAAAATAAGCAGCATGCGCCCGCTTTCTTTCCAGATTTTCTTGAAGTTCACGTGGAACAACAACAGCGGAATTGCGAGCGGCACGATAAATGCCCACACCGCGTCATACGCAGGCGACGCCGTTGGGATAATCCCGGTATTCGATAAGATGATGGCAGAAACGAGCGCAATGACAGCGCCGGAAATCTTCCCGGCCCAGCTGTATTTCTGCTCGAGCACAATGCTCATCGCCGCGACGATCACGATAATGCCCCAAAGCGTCAGCAGATCGTCTGCCTGGATCAATGAATTTTCCATATGTATTCTCCCTTCGCTCGCTACACGTTGTGTGTCTGCAAGCTGTATTTAAATTGAAACCTTCATCTTCCAGTATCCTATTATTGTCAGATTATGTCGAGTAGTCTTGCAATTCATTTGAGTTCTCATTCATGCTAAAAAACCGCACCGGAAACTCATCAGTCTCCAGTACGGCCTTTTCATATTTGAATTGTGTGGCGCATAGGGACATCATGCAACCAAAATCCCGTCACGCCAACATTCTCGCCACTAAAATTGTGTCTAACACAGGGACGCCTACAAACACAGAGACACCTACAGCTCCAACCCCAAAGCAATCCGGATATGCGCTAGATGATGCTCCTCGTGCCACGACAGTTTCGCCAGGTTTTCCGCCACGCGGATCTCGCCATCGGTTTCATGGGTGAAGACGCGCTCCAATTGCGTGCCCGTCACATAATTGCCGAGTGCGACGATGCGTTCGTTCAATCCTTCGAGTAGGCGAATCGAACTTTCCACCGGCAGCCGGTTGTCCGGGAGATAGGCCCATTTTTCCTGATCAAAGCCCTTCACAACCGGGTTGTATTCCGTCAGCGCCAACTTCAGCCGTTGATACATCGCCACTTGCGAGTCCGCAATGTGATGAACGAGCTGGCGGACCGTCCAGCTGCCTTCCCGGTAAGTCTTGTTCAAGTCCTCATCGTCCAAGGAATCCACCACTTCGCGAAGTCGCGTTGTGTAGCTATTGATTTCACCGAGCCACTTATCGACATCTTCAGCTGTCACTTGTTCCGGCACTTGCAATTGCCCGATCGGAAATTTTACATCCATTATTTAACCCCTTTTCCATCTTTATTTATGAAATGCTCTATTCACGCTCAATATATCAATGGGGGCAAGGTTTGTAAACGCATGGCAGACATGCCTTGATATTTCGAAGCTTTTATCCATTCATTTCTTCCATCCCCAACACAAATCCGTGCTACTATAAAAGCAAAATCCGATCCATTCTGCACCTTACCGAAAGGCGGCGATAAGGATGTTCGTGGAAAAGAAGCCACGGTTCGTGCTCGGTTTGATGACAGTCGCAGCCATCGTCTCGGTTTCCCTCATATTGCAGGCGGCCGGCAACCCATTCCTCAATAGCATTTTCATGTTGCTCCTGTTCTACACTGTCCTGCCTGGCTGGATTTGCAGCTATTACTTCCGAAAGCGCGGCGTGAAAATACGCCAGGTCTTGTTCTTCCGCGGCATTGCCCGCTGGCTGCTGCCGATTCTCGGAATCAGTATGCTCGTGATGGTGTTTTCCACCAGCATTTATTGGCTATTGCTGCGCGCGCTCATGGCGACCGCTCCGGCTCTGGTGGATTTGCTCCTCTCGCCACAGCCGCTCCCCGACGTGTGGTGGTATTTGGCCGCGACCGGTTTCATTATCGCCATCATCGCGCCGATTGCAGAAGAATTCGTCTTCCGCGGTGTAATCCTCAATCAGATGGCCGAGCTGTTCGGCCTGTGGAAAGGCATCGGCTTCACCAGCCTGATCTTCGCTATCTTCCACCTCAATTTTCTCGGCGCTTTCGTATTCGCGCTGATCGCGGCCTTGCTGTATGTAAAGACCGGGAATTTGCTGGCGCCCATTTTATTGCACAGCGCCAACAACGCGCTCGCCGTTTACCAGGCGTTCGCCGGCGCTTCGTTCATGGACTGGCTGGCGGTGACCGGTGTCAGCGAGCTATACACGAAAGCCGCGCCGAACCTCCTCGCCTTGATGATCAGCACAGCGCTGTTGCTGCTCGTGATCGGCTGGTTGAGCCGGGGCCTGGCAACGGCAGCCCAGGCATCGGATAGACCGAACAGCTGATTTCTTGAGAACGAGCCCCATGCGTTTATGGATGAATGAAATAGGCCCGCGCCACCCGCAGCGGCTAAATGGGGTGTTGTCCAATAAATTGTGTCTAACACAGGGACATTTCACACCTGAAATGCTGCAGCTGCAAGGATTAAGCCTCTCGAATTGTGTCTCGCACAGGGACACGAGCTCATTCTTTCTCCACAAAATGAATTTTCTCGCCCGGCAGCTCCAGGCAATTCAAACGCCCACCATAAAACGCGCCACCGTCGATCCCGATGATCCGGTTGTCGCCGAAATAGATACTCGTATCTCTCGACCCTCTCAGCTTGAAAGCCGGCGTATGGCCGAAGACGATTTTCTTGTCTCCCATATACCCTTCATGGAATTCATCGCGGATCCACATCAAGACATAAGGATCCGTCTCTTGCACCGGGACTCCTGGCTGTACGCCTGCATGCACGAAAATATAGCCATCCGTTTCGTAATAAAACTCCGTCCCTTTCAAAAACTCCACATGTTCCCAAAACAATTCGCCCGCTAGAAGCTTCATGTCTTTGATGGAAGCGTCATAGCTCTGCAAGGTCGAAATCGCCCCGTTGCGCAGCCAGTTTCCTGCCGCGCCGGTCTCGCCTTTCGCCGCGTCCAGCATCATCTGGTCGTGATTGCCGCGCAGCACGATTGCGCCTTGCTTTTTCAATTCGATGACCCGCTCGAGCACGCCTTTCGAATCGGGGCCCCGATCCACATAATCCCCGAGCAGCACCAGTTGGTCTTCTGTAGCATCGTAGCCCACTTTCTCCAGCAATCTATTGAACAGCTCCAGCTCCCCGTGAATATCGCTGATGGCCAAGATCCGTTTCATCACGTTCCCTCCTCGTTAGTCGCAGCCACTCGATCATCCGATTGTGGCTCTCTTCCCTGCCCATGCATTCGCTTCATACCCCTTCCATCTTCATCCAATTCTTTTCCCTATCGCTTCACCGTCAAAACCGGCAAGAGCTTTCGGGTTAATGGCTTTCGCTTGCGCTCATCTCCCATAGCTGTTAATTTTAGAGTGACCGTTATATCTAAGTCTATGGAGGATAGAGACCATGAGCACGAAAAAAGAAGATTTGCTTACCGCTGCAGAACAATTGTTTTACGAACACGGCTTCCACGCCATCGGATTGAAGGCGATCGTCCAGGAAGCGGGCGTGGCGCTGATGACCTTGTACAATCATTTCACTTCCAAAGACGACCTAATCCTGGAGGTCCTGAACCGCCGATCGCAAGTCTATATGGATTATCTCGAACAAGGAAAACAACAAGGCACGGGATCGGTTGCGGAACGGCTGGCGGCCGGCCATTTGAATTGGCTGAAGCAGACCGCTTCCAATGGCTGCATGTTCTTGCGCGCGAAAGAAGAATTCATGAGCGTCCCGGATCATCCGATCGTCCAGCTGGTCACCTCCCATAAAGAAGACACGAAGCGATTGTTCTTGTCGAACGGGCTGACGCCTGCTGAAGCGACGCGCTTGTCGCTGCTGTTTGAAGGCGCTGTCTCGCTTGCGGAAATCTCGCCGATGGATGAAGTGGAAGACGCTTTGATGGCATTGGTCCAAAAAATATAAGTAAGCGATCGCTTACTTTTTTTACCCATTAAATATAATGACCGTTCTATCTAATAAAAGGAGATGATTTGCATGTGGAAAATCGTGTTACCCGGCATCGCCATGATCGGCGTCACCTATGCCTTCGCCAGATACAGTTTCGGCTTGTTCCTGCCGGAAATCAGCAGCGCCTTGAACCTCTCTGAAAGCCAGTCGGGGCTGATCGGTTCGGTGGCGTATGCCGCCTACACAATCGCCTTGGTGACAGCCGCTATTTTCATTCACAAGATGAGCGCCCGCCACGTCGTCTTGTATTTGGGGGCGAGCGCCTTTATCGGCATGCTCGGAATGGCGGCATCGCAAGGTTTCTACACACTCGCCATCAGTGCGTTTGTCGCCGGGCTCGGCAGCGGCTGGATCTCGCCTGCCTTTAGCCAAGTCGTCGCACAGTCGCTCGAGAGCCAGGAGCGTGACAGGGGCAATACGTGGATCAATACCGGCACGAGCGTCGGCGTCGTCGCGAGCGGCCCTGTCGCACTGGCATTTGCCGAACAATGGCGCTGGGGCTATGTGCTGTTCGCGATCCTGGCATTCTTGACGCTGTGGTGGAATGCGCGCGCGATCGAACGCACAAAAGAGAAGCCAAAAGAAGCCGGCGAAGCCCAGTTTAAATTGGGCATGCTCGGACAAGTACGCTTCATGATCCTTGCCGCGATCGGCATCGGCTTCAGCTCCTCCATCTACTGGACGTTCTCAAGGAGCTACCTGACCGAAGCGCAGGATTTCTCGACGGGCGGCAGCATGGTCTTCTGGATCATCATGGGCGCCGCCGGCATTATTGGCCGCATCGCCGGGACCATCATCCAACGCCTCGGGCTCGGCTGGTCTTATCGCCTGGGCGTGTTGGTCGCGACCGCCTCCCTCGTCACCTTGACCATCCAGCACCCTGCCGCCATCTACTTGTCAGCTGTGTTGTTCGGCATCTCGTTCATTTTCATGACAGGCTTGTTCATCGTCTGGGGCACGCGCCATTTCCCCGACATCCCTTCTGTCGGCGTCAGCTTGTCGTTCTTCTCGCTCGGCATCGGGCAATCGATCGGGTCGGTCGCAGCGGGCGTCTTGATCGACGGCCTGTCCTACCCGATCGCATTCCTGTCCTTCGCGGCGATTGGCCTGCTGTTTGTCTTCATTAAAACGAATGCCCAGCCGGTTGCTACACAATCAAATGCCGCGCAGCCGGGCAAATCTGTATAGAAAATGAAAACGGAAACGATGCCGATCCAGCATCGTTCCCTTTTTTTCGGAAGGAATCCACCGCTTTAACGAGAACTTTTAGGGCAACCACCATTTATAAAAAGGAGGAACTCCCATGCAAAATAATCAACTGCTCCGAATGGACAATGTCGGCATCGTCGTCGAATCGCTCGATAACACCATTTCGTTCTTCGAGGAAATCGGCTTGGAACTCGAAGGCCGCGGCATGGTCGAAGGCGATTGGGCAGGACGCGTCACGGGGCTTGGCGACCAGCAAGCCGAAATCGCCATGATGGCGACGCCGGACGGACACAGCCGGATCGAACTATCGCGCTTTCTCAAACCGGCTGTTACCAGTGATCACCGGACGGCCCCTGTCAATGCGCTCGGTTACTTGCGCGTCATGTTCGCCGTCAAAGATATCGACGGCATGGTCGCCCGTCTCATGAAGCACGGCGCAAAACTCGCCGGCGAAGTGGTGCAGTACGAAAACGCGTACCGGCTCTGTTACATCCGCGGGCCGGAAGGGATTCTTATCGGCCTTGCGGAGCCGCTCGAGAATCAGTAGTTCGCTGATATTCCGTTGTTTTTGACAATGAAGCGGGTATACATGAAGCAATTAATCATTCGGGAGGAATCCGCCATGAAGAAAGTTTGGCTTCCACTGCTTCTCGCATCCGGCTTGTTCGCTGCACTTCCCTTGTCTTTTGATTCGGCCGCTGCCGCAAGCCATGGATCGGCAACAGATGGCCAACTGCCCGAAAACCTCGAGAACCTGATGGTCATCGCCCCGGAGCACCAATTCACGCTGCGCCAAGGCAGCAAACGAATCGAAGTCGAACTGCTGCAATGGACCTTGAACGACTACGGATTGAAAACGGAAGTCGATGGCATCTTCGAAGCGGAGACCGACCGGAACGTCCGGCAATACCAGCAGGAGAAAGGCCTTGTCGTTGATGGCATCGTCGGCATGTATACGTGGGTCGCCATTTACGCCGAACATCAACAACCCACAGACGGCACCGAACTTCCCACAAGACTGAAGAATTTAATGGCGATCGCACCGGAGCATCAATTCACGCTGCGCCAAGGAAGCAAACGGATCGAAGTCGAATTGCTGCAATGGACCTTAAACGACTACGGATTGAAAACTTCGGTGGATGGCATCTTCGGACCCGAAACCAACCGGAACGTCCGGCAATACCAGGCCGATAAAGGGTTGAAAGTTGATGGCATTGTCGGGGTCCGCACGTGGACAGCGTTGTATGGGAAATATTAATTCTCTAAAAAAGAAGACCCGCCCATCCCTTTACGGATTGGCGGGTCTTCTAGTTAGTTGCAGAACCTAGTTTTGGAATGAATTTCAGCACAAATCACTGTCCAATAGCTTTCCCTTAAAACTCCTCATGCGTCGCCGGATCCATATCAAACAATCTTCCATCCGGGCGGGACAACTCCGAAATCGCCGTCATTTCGCTGTCGCTCAATTCAAAATCGAAAATGGCCAAGTTCTCGCGCTGGCGCTCTGGCGAGGTGGAACGCGGAATCGACACCGAACCGATCTGGTATTGCCAGCGCAAGACGACTTGCGCGATGGTTTTGTGATGGGCCTCGGCAATCTGGCGGATGGTATCGTTCGTTAGGATGTCCTTCGCCCTCGCGATTGGGCTCCACGACTGCGTTTGGATATGGAGATCTGTATGCACTTTGCGCTGGTGCGCCTGGTTGAAAAACGGATGCAATTCCACTTGGTTTACGCTCGGTGTGACGCCGGTTTCTTTGATGATGCGCTCCAAATGCTCAGGCAGGAAATTGCTGACGCCAATCGAGCGGACGAGCCCCCATTTCTGTGCATCGATCAAGGCTTGCCACGCTTCCACGTACGTGTCTTGATTCGGCAACGGCCAGTGAATCAAATACAGGTCGAAATAATCCAGTTGGGCGCGGTACAGCGATTCCTGGATCGCCACCAAGGCTTTGTCGTATGTGTGGTAACGCCCCGGCAGCTTGGACGTCACCCACAGCTCGTCGCGGGGAATGCCGCTGCGCTGAATGCCTTCGCCGACCGCGCCTTCGTTTTCGTAATTATACGCCGTGTCGATCAAGCGGTATCCCGCGTTGATGCCGCTGCTGACGGCGTTCGCTCCGGCATTGCCCCACAGTCCGTATGTACCGAGCCCTGTCACCGGTAAAGTCGTGCCGTCATTTAATGTCACTTCTGGAATTGCTTTTACCATCTGCTTCCACTCCTCTCGAGTCTGTTTTCAGATTACTCTTGCATCTTCGCAAGTTCAAACAATTCGCCTCTCGAAATTTCAGCCGATAACAAAAAGGGATCCGCTCCATTATCGAATGGAGCGGATCCCGAATTGTGTCGTGCACAGGGGCGTCGCATCACACAAACGCCGCTATATCAAGCTTCTTACCCGGAGAATTGTGTGGTGCACAGGGACACCAACTACTGTTTCTTCTTCCCTTTTCCTTTCCCCTTCTCCACCACTTCCGCTTCAACGCTCACCGCATCGTAAATGGAGTTTGCGAGGAAACGGTAGCTGTGTTCGGTATGGGCACGGAACGCGAGAGAGTTGGCGAACAAATTGAACGTCGTCTCACCCGCTTCAGCCGTGATGGCCATCGGTTGGCCTTGTGCCTGTTCATAGCCAGGCCACCAGCCGGCGAGGTAGAAATCGTCGCTGTCCTGGAAACTTGCGAGCACGTCTGCGCCTTCTGGGACGCCAGAAATCCACGAACCGGTCGTGACGTAGAGATTCTCTTCTTGCTCGTACCCTGCTGTCAGCGGATGTTCCGCGACATTCGCTTTCACGAGCCCTTCGTGTCTGCTTCCGGTGCTCGTATACGCAAAGCCTGGAAGCAAGCCGCTCTTGCTCACTGCGTTCAGTGCAGGTGCTCCGATTCCGACAAAGGTTTTGCCAGTGACTTGATCTGCATTAAATGAAGATCCATCGCTGACGATGACATCCGCATCTGCAGCGTCCGTCAGTTCAAATCCAAGCTGGCGCAACGAGAAGTTCAATTGCGCAGAACCGGTTGCCGCAACGCTCGGCTGCTCCAACACTTCGGTTTCGGCGTTTTTGCCGTTGCCGAACACTTGCGTTTCAAAATAATAATCATCGGCATACGGGCGAAGGTCGTTCGTCGCGACGACAAAATCGCCAGCTTCCGCTTTGCCTTTGCTTTCCGTCAGCACTTCCACTGTTTTGCCATCAGCAAGTAGCGCATTGACGACGCGGATTGCATCGTTCGTCGAGTTCTCGAGAATTTGTTTCGGCGGATTTCCTTTTACGGTGCTTGCCGGAACAACCGCTTCTTCAAGTTCCTGAGTTTTTCCGTCAAACACATTTTCAACACGCACTTCTTCCAGATCAAAGCCTCTCAAATCGGAGAAGTTGACGACGATCGGGTCGTACATCGCATCCCAATCGGAGACGTTATCGCCTTCATAGAGCATGGCGTTCGCCAAGCCGCGTTTCGCCTGGTCCATCGGGACGATGAATGTGCCTTTCGGGTAGTTCACACCACCCGCTTTTACAGGTTTCACGGTCTTCTCGACTTCCACGCCGTTGCGGATCAAATACTCCGCCATCTCATACGCTTCCAACGCATTCTTCTGGTTCTTGTCATCTGTCGGAATCACGTAATAATCCGGGAAGAAGTTGTCATTGTCCCCGCGGTCACGGCCGATCACTTCACCTGCCGCATTGACGTAATATTCATCGACGGCACGGTTATCTTCCCCGTTCACGCCGCGTTTGAAAATCTCCAATTGCTCTTTGTACAATTGGTCTTTATTGTCGTGCACGTAATTCGCCGCACCAAGGCCACTTCCGACAAGTGCGTTATAGCCGTCCTGGCTCAATGTCGGCACTTCGATCGTATGGCCGAGCGCCCCGTGGAGCATCGCATAAATCGCCGTGTATGCCGGTGTCATATCATCCCAACCGGAACCATAGCCGTCTTTGGCAATGAAATACGACGTCAGCTCGGAATTGGCGATGCCCGCCTGGCCCATCGCGTTCGCTTGATCCATCATATTGTCGATCAACAAATCGTATTCAAAGTTCGGGTTATGCGGCGGTGTTGCCGGTTCGATCAAGAACCCGTCCACATAGCCGTGAAAATCCACAAATGATAGTGGCGTCCATTTCGACAGCACTTCATTGACTTGCTGCGTTTCCACTTGCGTCTGGTACGCATTGTCGCGGTTCAAGTCAAAGCCCTCGGCATTTGCGCGCGTGTTGGCTGCTCTGCCGTCCGGGTTGCTCGTGAACATATAGAGGAAAATCGCATCGTCCAGCACCTCGTCCACGTTCAAGTTCTCTTCGAATTCCGTGTCGCCGTCTGTATTCATGAATTTCACTTCATCTTCCAACGCGAATTTCTCCAACAACTCAACTTGCACATCCACGCCTTCCACTTCATCCGGGTGGATATTATTGAACCAGATCGGCACTTGGTAATCGCCCATCGTGTCGTTCTCGAGTTTTTCAATTAAACTTTCCGGATCTTCGAGTGCAGTCGGCAAAGTTTCATTCAAATATTGATCGACCGCTTCTTCGTCACGAGCCAAAATGACGAAATGAATATCCCGCCCTTCCACCGTTTTGCCGACGGTCTGGTACTCCAGGTAGCGATCGTTGTCCTCATCTTGTTCAGCGGCTTCAAAAATCTCATCGATCGCCGGTTTTAATTCATCGTAAAACTTGAACTCATCGTAGACATTCAACTCGACGGTCGCTGCAGCTTTTTCGCCGCTTGCCGCATCCACTAGCGCCAGTTCATAATCGCCGATGAATTGCTGGTATTGCGTACGGATCGTCCGGTTGGACAAATCATCCGTCCCGTACAGCAAACCGAATTCCAGCACTGCAGTGATTTGGTTCGTGCCTTCCACAAAAGAAGGCTCTTCCACGACGGTGATGAACGGATCGCCATTGTAGCTTTGGCCTTGGGTCCATTGCTGCCATTCAGACAACGGCTTTCCGCCAAACCGGAATTCGACATCTTCCAAATTGACCCCTTCGCCCAGGTCAGCCGACACTTCGACGGTGCGCGCTTCGGTCAACGAAAAGACCGAACGGCTCACTTCAAGCGCAGTCGCTTGTTCAGTCACGCTAGCCCCCGTTTCATTTGCGACCATTGTCGGCGTAAATGCTGAAATTACCAGCACCGCCGAGAGCCATCCTGCAAACACTTTCTTCATCCACTCAACATCCCTTCACCTTGAAATTTGTATTGCTGGCTCTAAATATAACAGAATATTTCGTAATCCGAAGTAGGCAAAAGGATTAATTCTTAAAAATAGGACTTTATTCCAGTTATTGAAATTTTTCTTCAGCGAATCAAAAATTGTGCGGAGCACAGGGACACCGCGTCACACAAACCCCGCTACCACAGTGTTTTCACCTTCAGAATTGTGTCGTACACAGGGGCATGCCCAATTCGTGTACAATGAAAGAAAATACATCACTTTAGCGAGGAGCCTACATATGGAGACAAGCACATTCCAACTAATCGAAGCGACGATCGAAGATATCCAGCAAGCGTTCCGTGACCAAAAACTGACGTCCGTCGAATTGGTGCAAGCCTATCTCGACCGGATTGAAGCATTCGACCAAAACGGCCCGAAAATCAATGCTGTGCGCGCCATCAACCCGGATGCCCTCGAAATCGCAGCCGAGCTGGACGCAAATCGCGGACAGGATGGCCAAGGCCCGCTTTACGGCATCCCCGTGTTGCTGAAAGACAATATCGAAACGAAAGACCCTATGCCGACGACTGCCGGCGCCATCGCGCTCGAACACAATTTCGCGAAAGACGACGCGTTCGTTGCGAAGCAACTGCGTAACGCAGGCGCCATCATCCTCGGCAAAGTTAATTTGAGCGAATGGGCGTATTTCATGTCGAAAGACGGCCCGAGCGGCTATAGCGCACTCGCCGGACAGGTAAAAAATCCGTACGGCGTCGATGTCTTCGAACCGGAAGACGTCGGCGGCTCGAGTTCCGGGACCGGTGCTGCAATCGCGTCGAACTTCGCGGTCGTCGGGGTCGGCACGGAAACATCCGGTTCGATCCTTAGCCCCTCCAGCGCCAATTCCATCGTCGGCATCAAACCGACTGTCGGGCTCATCAGCCGCTCGCGCATCATCCCGATCGCTGAAAGCCAGGACACCGCAGGACCGATGGCGCGCACTGTGACAGACGCGGCGATTCTCTTAGGGCCATGACAGGCGTCGACGAACAAGACCTGGCGACATTCAAAAGCGCAGGCCAGGCACTCACCGATTACACGCCGCACCTGAAAAAGGACGGCTTGAAAGGCGCGCGCATCGGCGTCGACTTGTCGTTCTTAAACAACGAAGCACCGGAAGAACGCGCCATCATGGACGCGGCGATCGAGCAAATCAAGGCACTTGGCGCGACCGTTGTCGAATTGACGATTCCACAGCAGGAGTTCGAATCGGACGTCTTATGGTATGAGTTCAAGCGCGGCGTTAACGACTACCTCGCCACCACACCAGACGAAGTGCCGGTCAAATCACTCGCAGACGTCATCGCCTTCAACCAGCAAGACCCTGAGCGCCGCATGAAATTCGGCCAGGCGGAACTCGAAAAAGCGCAAAGCTTAAGTGACGATTCGAACGACGCGACTTACCTCGAGCACCGAGAAATCGATTGGCGCTCTTCCACGACAGAAGGCATCGACCTCGTCATGCAAGAACACGAGCTCGATGCAATATTATTCCAAAACAACCGCGGCGCAGCGAAACCGGCACGGGCAGGCTATCCATCGATCACGGTGCCAGCCGGCTACACGAGCAGCGGGCATCCGGTCGGAGTGACGTTCAGTGCGCAGGCATTCAGCGAAGCCCGATTGATTGAGCTCGCTTATTCCTATGAACAAGCGACACATAAGCGGGTTGCACCGGATCTGCAATCATACTGAATTTTTTAGACACGAAAAAACACCCTCCACTGAAACGCTGGCAAAAATGCCGGGCGATCCGGTGGAGGGTATTTTTTGCAATAAATTGTGTCTTACACAGGGGCGCCACGCTAGACATTCCCTTCTACATCAAGGTTCTTATCCGAAGAATTGTGTGGAGCACAGGGACATTTACTTTTTCCGCAGAACATACGCATACGCCTTCTCATCTTCCGTCACTTCAACCAACACTTCAGACGGAACCTCCTGCTCTTTAGCCTCTAGCTCGTTAATCTTCACAGGCGCCAATTCTTTCAAGCTCTCCAAATTGCGGTACTTCAGCGCCTTGATCCCGAAGTTGATTTTCACTTGATAGTTTTCTTCAATGCTTTTCACTTTCTCTTCAATGCTTTGGATCAACGCATGATTTTCCGCCACGATCTCTGCCAAAGTCTGCGATTTCACATCGGCTTCCTTGTAATTCCGGATGGTCCGGAGATATGGCTCGTAGCATTCCTGTATAAACTGCACATTCAACAACACCAGTTCCTGTTTGGCGTTGAAGCGCCCGATGAGTTGCTCGTACTCTTTTTTCACTGGGGCCTCCCCCCATTTCCTGAGCGTTTCATGCTCTTTCAAACTTTCAACATCCGCGACAATCGCTTTCAAGTCTTTCGTCAGCACTTTCAAATCCTGCAGCGTCGCCGTGTAGAAGCCTTCGATTTCCGCGTCTTCCACACCGCCAAGTGTTATGCCGTTTCTCCGGAAGCGTTCGATGACTTCCTTGAAATAGCCGAAGCGCGCGTCGATCTTCCCGGCGAAATCGTGTTCGCGGTGTTGGATGAGCGTCTCGAGTTTTTTCTCCATGCTCTTCAAGGAGCTTTGGATTTCCACGAGTTGCTGCTGGCCGACCACCGTCGTCAACAGGCTCATGCTCGCATGGGCCACGAGCCCAGGATTCACCCGCTTCACCAACACCGCCTGCTCGTATATCCCTTTCACGCCCTCTTTTTTCACCGCCGGCATATAGCCCTTGCCGTTGACCCGCTCGATCAAGCTCATGCTCTTATCCTTTAAGCCCTTGACCACTTCCGGGCTGAACTCCACGCGGAAGGTCCGGCTTTGCTGGAAAATCACCACTCCGTCTTTCAAGGTCTCCGCGATGACCGGAATCAAATTCGCCGGAATCTCAATGCGGTTATAGCCGCTTTTGACGAGTTCCGCGTCCTCCACTTCCGTCACGACCGGTTTCCACTGGCGATCGTCGTCTTCCGGCTCCGGTTCCTCCGCTTCCATTCCCTCCGCCGCATCTTCACTGGGCGTTTCTTCTATTTGAACAGATGCATCTTTATTCTTTCTGAAATAAATAAAGGCCCCAACTAATATAACTAAAATTGCCGCAATCAAGAAATAAATATATTCCATTAACTCTGCCTCATTTCTTTGGTAGTTCATATTTTACTAAAGAACCGATCATAAAGGATAAAAGAAGCTTTTCAGTCTCTTTTAAATCTCTCCCCTGTGCGCGAGGAAGCTAATGATTTACGACAAGATAAAAAAACTCATGAATCATCTTTCATTTCTCGATTTTAACAATTAGTTATTCACCTGCCGCTTAGGCGTTGTTTACCGAACATATAAGATATTGAATAACATAGTATTTTCCAGAAAGCTTTGGTATTGTAAAATCAAAAGCAGTGTTATATCGGACCAGAAGGAAGTGCATAAAACCTATTATGAATCGCTATTTGATGCTCTTTGTTTACATCACTATCTTATTCCTATCGATTTTTTATGTTACTGAACGATCCGCTGAACCGATAGCAGAAGACCAGAGCCGCTTGCTGCCAGTAAAAATGAAAGCGATAAAAGCGACCGACAGCACGGATGAAATCCGGCAAGTGGTTCTTGATGCCAAGTCACAAGGAGATTCCATCGCGATTGCCGGCATGCAGCATAGCCAAGGCGGACATACGGTGTATCCCGACGGCATCTTGCTGGATATGAAACCGTACAATAAAATTCTGAGGTTCGATGCCCGCGAAAAAACCATAACGATCCAAAGCGGAGCGACTTGGCGTGACATTCAGGACTATATCAATCCATACGGGCTGGCATTAAAAGTCAGCCAGTCCCAAAATATTTTTACTGTCGGCGGCTCTTTAAGCGTCAATGCACACGGCCTTGATATCAGGCAAGGCAGCTTGATCGACACTGTCGAATCACTTCGCCTGCTAAATGAAAATGGCGAGATCCTAACACTCAGTCCGGAGCAGAACCCCGAGCTGTTCCAAGCGGTTGTTGGAGGCTACGGCTTATTCGGTGTCATTCTGGACGTGACATTAAAGCTGACAGACGATGAAATGTACGAAATCCATTCTGAACAGCTTCAGTATGATGAATACAGTGATTATTTTAACGAGAGCGTCAGAGCAGATGAAAAGACAAAAATGCATTTGGCGCGAATTTCCTTATCCCCTGACTCGTTTTTGGAAGACATGTACGTGATTAATTATCAGGAAACCGAGCAGGAAAGCCTTCCCATGGAGCCCCAGAAATTAAAACAGGAGACCTTGATCGCTGTTCCGAAATTTTTCCTTGGACTTGCCCGGCTGAATGAGCAAGGGAAAAAAGTGTTCTGGAATACCCAAAAAACCTATTCCGCTTCGATTGATGGGAAATTGATTTCGCGAAACAACGTCATGCGGTCGGATTCCGAATTCATGGAATACAGCCATCCTGAAAACACCGAAGTCCTCCAGGAATATTTTGTTCCTGTGGAAAATTTTGAAGCGTATATTGGCGACTTAAGAGAAACCTTAATCGATGAAGGCCAGTTTAATTTATTGAATATCACCATCCGCTATGTTGAAGAAAATGAAAAAGCAGTGCTGTCTTATGCGAAAGACGATATGTTCTCGCTGGTCCTCCTGATCAATCAAGGAACCGATGCACAGAGCATAGAAGATACCGGAAGGGTCGTCCGCAACATGATTGATGTGACGCTCGACCACGGCGGGAGCTATTACTTGCCGTATTTCGGCTACCCCACTAAAGAACAAATGGCAGAAGCCTACCCACGGACGAGCGAGTTTTTCGACTTGAAAAAAGAATACGATCCAAGCGAGCGGTTTGTGAATATTTTCTATGAGGAGTACAAGGAATGAACTATAAGAGATTCATCGTCTATCAAGGAACCATTGTCATGGCCTCAAGCATAATCTTCCCGTTTTACATCTTGATGCTCAGAAACGTTGGAAATTCCTACTCTCAATTTGGCTGGGCTTATGGGCTGTTTGCGTTGACCGCTGCCATTTGCTACCCGCTTATCGGTAAAATCGCTGACAAAGCGGGCGACCAAGTGCTGCTCAGCGTCTATTCCTGGGGGATGGCGCTACTATTGCTTGTCTTCCCCCTGGCAAACGAAATATGGCATGTCTATCTTCTTCAAATCTTTATGGGAGTGCTTGGTGCAGTCCAAAAAAACTCTGAAAAAACCGTATTGGCCAGACATGTCTTAAAAGAAAGCGCCGGAAAGGAAATTGGCAATTACCATATTTGGACGTCAATTGCTGCAGCGGCAGCGGTCATTGCCACCGGCTATTTAGTGGACTTCTTCACAATATCAAGCATTTTCTATATCGCCTCTGCACTATTCGCCTGGAGCGGGTTTTCGATTATGAAAAAAGATAAACCCTTGCCGGAGTTGCAAGCTTAAAATCCATCATTTATTGGCACAGCATTTACTCTAACTCAACATACTAAAGCCGGATCCATTAATCCTTAAGTGAGATTAATGAATCCGGCTTTTTTACTGCGTTTATCAGGAAGCAAAATGGTTATTCCAACTTCACCTTCCCCACCTCATCCAACAGCGCTGGCCGTTTCGGATACATGAACTTGATTTCTTCGACCAACCGAGACGCCGCTTGAGTGCTGAGCGCGTGTTTGAACGACTTGATCTTTTGGCAAGCAGTCCAATAGGCTTTACGGTTGGAAGCCCCATCGATTTGCCGGTAAATATAGGCGGAATAGATTTCATTCACTTCATGCGGATGATCCGCCAACAGGTGCGGATATAGCTGCTCGATTGCAGAGATATCCCTCCGGCAATACTCCAGCAGGTCTTCCATCCTCTTTTCTTCAATTAGAATCCCGAGATACAAAGGCCGGCTCCGCGGATGGTTTTTCATCTCGGCCAGAAGCGCCTCCAACTTATTCGGCCATTGCTCGGCATCCACCATACTCTTCAGCTTATGGTAATACTCTTCCTCACCATCCAGTGTAAACTTGGCACTAAGGTCGATCATCTCCGCTGTATTGCCCATCCCTTCGTAAGCTTTAAAACGCAGCTTTTCCCATTCATGTAAAAGCCCAGTAAAATCCTCATCTAACTTTTCCGACTCTTCGCATAGCTTAAGGGCCTTCTCGAATTCACTGGCTCTCAGCGCCTGCAGAACTTGGGCTTTACGGATAGCCGGATAGCGATGATGCTTCGCATAAAACGCTTCGACAGCATGCTGCCCGCTGTCTCTTTGCAGCACCCATAGCTGGTACACCCGGAACCGCTCTTCTAAATAATGATACGTCTTGCTTTTCATTTCCTTACTGGCAATCAGTTTTTCAATGAAATTATAGAGCTTATCTCCGAACTCTCCTTTTTCATTCCATCGCAAGACAGATTCCACCAAATCATTCGGTGTATCGGTAATGTCCTGCTCCAATCCAAACAAGATATGCGGATACAACAGTTCAAGCATCCTATCGACGGCCGCTTCATCCACTTCTCCCGGCCAATCTCTCAGAGCTTCGTCGATCTTCTCCAAGCTTTCGTAAATCGCTGAACTGATCTCTCCGGATGAATCGTCCGCAATTTGCAGCATGCCCGTGCATTCTCTGATGACGATCAAACTGAGTCGGATAATCTGTTCGGCATCTTGCTGTAGATCCAAACCATCCAAAAACTCGAGCACTTCCTCAACACCTTCAAGTGCTTGATCTGTCCGGTCCCATTCGATAAAGCCATTGCGGACGGCACGGTAAGCAGCTATCCGTATCAGCTGGCGCGCCTTTTCTTCATCCATGTCACCTGTCTCCGAGAATTTCTCCGTCAAATAATGATGGACAGATGACTGATGCTCCACCAGCTCCTCCAGGATTTCCAGCAACTGCGCTTTTTTCAGCGACTTCAATTGTGACGCTACATCCACTGCAGCCGCGCCATTTACCGCTTTATATTCACCGATCGCCAGGCACACCGCCACTTCATGCTTGCACAGCGAATCCGATTCGAACGGGCAGGTACAATACGAACCGACAATCGTCCCGCCTTTCTTCAGGTTAATCGACACCTCGTAATTCTGGGTGCCCGAAACCAAAGCATGCCAGCGGTTCGGCGCATCTTCTGTTAATTGTTCTACAAAACCCCGCTCAAAATAATCAAGCCCGCGTTTATAAAGCTTTGACGGCACGTACATTTCCAGCTTGCTTAAGTTCATGAGTATTCCCCCTAGGTGGATGATAACTTGCTAGCGTCTGGCGTGGGCGGCATGTTTGCACCTGCTGAATATGTACAGATGACTAACGGCTAAAAGTGGCACCCGCCAAGCTCCACCTTTTCGGATCCCGCTTCTTCATCATCGAATGCAATCACTTATGAACCGCCGTAATCTCTTCCATCAACCGAACCCACTCATCCCGCTTGAAATCATACAATTCCAGTTCCGTCTTTCTCAGAACCATATGGAGGCTGTCGAATTTCTCGTCCGATCGGAACCGCCACCAGCTTTTCGCGGTCGATGTTTTGGCACCCGGCTCAAAGTACGTCAAGGTCATCTCCGGGTCGATGATGTCGTCCAGCTGGTCAATCTCCAAAAGGCCATGCGGGAAGTCGATATACAAGCCGAGCGCCGACTTATGGGGCGTGATGGAACCGATTTTGTGTGCAGAAAGCGCATCATTCGAATCCATCGCATCGCTCCACGGAACCGGCTTGTCGCTGACGATCCATACTTTGCCGTCCTCACTCGTTTCAACCCGGCAATTCGGCAGCCTGTTAAAGACATCTGTCATCTCGCTCATTTTCTGTTCGACCATTCTGTTCACTCCGCCAACTCCTTTCTTTTTCTTGCGGTTGTCCCTGTGTACCGCACAATTTATACACAATTCATAACGCTGCATAAAAGAAAATTTGATATGTAGATTATAACGCTAACGGCTGCATCCGTGTATACGCTATAAATTGTCGTGTATTGTCAGAATCGTTTAGAATTGTTCCGTACATAGGGACATTTTCTCACCAGCTCGGCGGCCGGGAAATGCCCCGCATTTTCAAAGGGCTCATGAACCGCTACTTGCAGCCTGCCGCGATGGGCGCACTCCCCACCGTCTATGCCGCAACGGACCCAGGCCTCACAGGCGGCGAATACATCGGGCCGGACGGCAAAGGCCAGCGGAGAGGCTACCCGGCGTTAGAGAAGCCGGACCCGGCAGTAAATGACGCGGCCACCCGTGAGAAACTGTGGGACGTGTCAGAAGAGCTGACCGCCGTTACATTTGATTTCCATAAATAACCACTTCGAACTAAAAATGGGCAAGATATCAGAATAAAGCGTATGCGGAATCCTTCGGAGGAAATCGCATGCGCTTTTCACGTATTCAGTTTATTGGCCACGCTGATGCTTGAAACCCCTCAATTACGGATATAGTAGCTGTACAAGATTATTTCGCCCGGGATCACGCGCTTCGAACTTTTCCTCTACTCGATTCTTTATTCCAGGCTCCATCAGAAGACGTGACACCCATTAGGAGGTCTCTAGGATGAAACCACAAATCTTAATCGTCGGAGCGGGCCCCACCGGCCTGGCTTTGGCCTATAGCTTGGCGCGTCAAGGCGTGCCGTTCCGCATCATCGACCGGAATGCAGGGCCCGGCACCGCCTCGCGTGCGCTCGCCGTGCATGCGCGCATATTGGAACAATACGACCAGCTCGGTCTCGCCAAGCGCAATATCGAACGCGGCCACCCGGTTTTGTCGCTCGATGTCAGCGATGGCAAACAAGTGCGGGCCCACATCAAATTCCACGAGCTCGGCAAAGGGCAAAGCCCATTCCCGTTTATCCTGAGCTTGCCGCAAGACGAACACGAAGAAATCCTCGTTTACGAATTGAATAAGATCGGCGTCGAAGTGGAATGGAACACGTCCCTGTTGTCGTTCGAAGATACCGGACATGGCGTGAAGACCGTGTTGCAGCAGCAAGGCCAGCCGGAAGAGACAGCGGAATTCGCCTATCTTTGCGGATGCGACGGCGCCGGCAGCATGATCCGGAAAGGGCTCGGCTTCGACTTCCCCGGCGGCACATACAAGCAATTGTTCTTTGTCGCCGATGTCGAAACCGAGAAGCCGGTAGATGACATGGAAAAGATGGACATGTATATGGATGAGGACGGCTTCATCCTGTATATGTCGGTCCGCAACGCCTACACGAAACGGATCCTCGGCATCGTGCCCGAAGAATTCTACGAACGCAGCGATGTCACTTACGAGGAAATCAACGATTACGTGGTCAATAAAATCCGCGTGAACGCCGCCAAGGTCAATTGGTTCTCGACTTACCGCGTCCATAACCGCGTCAGCGAGCGATTTCAGAAAGGGCGTATCTTCATCCTGGGCGATGCCGGCCATTTGCACAGCCCGACCGGCGGACAAGGCATGAACACCGGCATCGGGGACGCCATTAACCTCGGATGGAAACTCGCAGCGGTCGTTCAAGAAAAAGCCGACCCTAAAATACTCAGCACCTACGAACAAGAACGCATCGCCTTTGCGCGCCGCTTGATCGCAACGACCGACAAAGCATTCCAGACAATCGTCAACCAGAAACTGCCGGGGACTTTACTCCGGGAGTATGCCGTCCCTTACGTCTTGCCGTCGGTATTCAAATTTCCGTTCGCCTCAAAAAACGCATTTAGGATCTTATCTCAAATCCACATCAATTATCGCAGCAGTCTCCTGAGCAAAGGCAAAGCAGGCAAAATCTTCGCCGGCATGCGCTTGCCGTGGATCGAAACCGCAAACAGCGATAATTTCGCGCCGCTGCGTTCCATCGATTGGCAAATCCATGTCTACGGAAAAGCGACTCCTGAACTCATCGGCTTCGCCCGCTCACAGTCGATGGAACTCCACGAATTTCCTTGGGAAGCGAACATGAAAGACGCCGGATTCAAGCAAGATGCGCTGTATCTGATTCGGCCGGATGGCCACGTGGCGCTTGCGACTGATGGGCAATGGCTGCGTGTGCTGAACATGTATTTGGAGTCTTTTGGGATCGAAGCGTTTGGAGCGAAGTGAGCTTGAGACAACTATGAAAATACACAAAAAAGCCGTATCCAAAAACCTCCGTGGTTAGTGGATACGGCTTATTTAATATGCAATTGCAATATACACCCTGAATCGATTTCGACACCGAGCGACGATTTATTTGAATCAAGCATTTAATTTAAAGCGCTTTGCTTTGTTATACATACTTTTCTTAGCTGATACGTCCTTCAAGTCGGCAATAATGACCTTCGGGCTGGAAGGGCCCAGTATGGTCGATATATAACTCACTTTAAATGTATAAGTCGCTTTTAACCGGAAGTTTCGATATTCAGGCGAATCTTCCGTCGTCGTCCAGTAAAAAACATTGCCCTCTGTATCTATTAAAGAGACGACCCGATGTTCGTCGTTTGTAAAGCATGACAAAAACTCAAGATCTCTCGTGTATTCCATACCTTTTTCGAATCCGTTCACTTCTTTGATCGCTAGCACCATCGAAATCCACCTCATCCCATAGTGATATGCTTTTAATATACCAGAACAAATGTTTGATTACTAGTAAAAAGCTCAAAAAAATAGAATTTTTAGTTAAAAAATGATAAAGGAACAAATGAAACTAGTTCACACCCTTTATGGCGCGTTAAAATAAGCACTTGCTTGAGCCACAGGAAAAGCGCATACTTAAGAGTCGAAAAAATGATTAGGAGTTCGGTACATATGGAAAACCAGGCAACAACACTTAGACAGATCACCCCTCAATACGATCCATGGGAAGCGTATATGGATATCGAAGACCACGGGAAATTGACGCTTTCCAGCATCGAATTCACCACGACTTATTTATGCAATATGCGCTGTGAACATTGTGCGGTCGGCTATATGCTCGCGCATAAGGATCCGGACGCACTGCCGATCGAGCTGCTCGTTTCGCGCCTCGATGAAATCCCTCATTTGCGGACCATCAGTTTGACGGGCGGAGAACCGATGTTTTCGAAAAAATCGGTCGCCAATTATGTCTTGCCTCTCTTGAAATACGCCCATGCACGCGGCGTCCGCACCCAGATGAATTCAAACCTGACGATGCCGCTCGACCGCTATATGGAAATCGCGCCTTATTTGGACGTCCTGCACATTTCCCATAACTGGGGCACCATCGATGATTTTGTCGATGGCGGATTTGCCAATATGGAACGCAAGCCGTCTCGCGAGCGCCGGGCTGAACAGTTCCAGCGCATGATCGACAACAGCCGTGCACTCGCAGAAGCAGGCGTTATGGTCTCGGCAGAAACGATGCTGAACAAGCGGACATTGCCTCATCTGAAGAACATACATAAGCAAATCATCGAAGAAATGAAATGCGCACGCCACGAAGTGCATCCGATGTACCCAAGCGATTTCGCCAGCCAATTGGAAGTGCTGTCGCTCGATGAAACGAGAACATCGATTCACGAATTACTGGATGCCCGCGATGAGAATGTCTGGATGCTCTTTGGTACATTGCCGTTTTACCCGTGCAGCCGAAACGACGAAGACATTCAACTTTTGAACCGCATCCATGCAAGCAAAAACGTCACCGTCCGCAATGACCCGGACGGACGCTCACGGCTCAATGTGAACATCTTCACTGGCGAAGTTATCGTCACGGATTTCGGCGACACACCCGCGATGGGCAATATCCAGCACGATTCCCTGCCGGCAATGCTTGACCGCTGGCTGGAGCGGCCATTAGCCAAAACAATCGGCTGCCATTGCCCAGCGGCTAAATGTCTCGGCCCGAATTTGTTAGTGAAAGACGCCTACTATCCCGAAACCGATTTTACTGTTCAGAAAGCGAAAATTACGGTTTAAATTGAAAGGGTAGTGTCCCTTTTTAGTTAGAGTTTTATTTATGCAGAGAATTGGCTGAGATGCGTCCGGTATTACACCGAGCTCATGTCAGCCGATTTTTATTTGACGCTTAGGATGTCTGCTCAAGACCTGGCAGCGATTGGATCCAGCCGTTTCAGTCACTGGACAATAAAAGAATTTCAACCATAAAAAATAAGCTTCGGCACCTTTCAATAAGGAAGCCGAAACTTATTTTCGATTAGGCTTCCGGCTCCTAGAATAAGCCACCGAGCCCTCCGCCAAGTTTAGATTTTGCCAAATCCATCAATTCGTCCTTTTCGTTTTCATCAATCTTACCATCGTCATATGCCTGCTTGACTTGAGTGATGATTTCTTTCGCTTCTCCCATGTCAGCATTGCTGATTTTTTCTTTTAATGCGTCAAAAGTTTGGCCCATTAGAAAAATCCCTCCTCTAAATTATCATTCATAAAGAGTATACCCTCCGTAAAAATGGACAAACGGGATTAGAGAACAATAAATTATTCAGCGTCGTCACCTTAATTGGCTGCAGAAAGCTTATAAATCAGACCGCCATCCGTGCTTGCAATAAGCGCGCCATCCTCAGTTACAAGAATATCACGGAAACGTTGGGCCTCGTCAGTCAATAGACGTTCTTCTCCAACGATGATGTCATCTTCAATAACGACACGTACAATATAGTTCGGCATTAATCCACCGATGAACAAGTTATTCTCCCATTCAGGGATTGCGTCGTTATTATAGAAAGACATACCACTTGGAGCACTTGTCGGATCCCAATAATATCTTGGTTCAATAAAGCCTTGCGCCTCATGTTCTGAAATACCATCATTGACTAATTCACCGGTGTACTCGATACCATAAGAAACAATCGGCCATCCATAGTTATTGCCTGGTTCAATGATATTCAGTTCATCCCCAGCTTGTGGACCGAATTCAACAATCCATAAGTCTCCTGTTTCAGGATTGAAGTCTATACCTTGAATATTACGGTGACCGTAGCTGTAAATACCATCCAGTGCGTCTTCATCTTCGACAAATGGATTTGTCTCTACGGGTTGTCCATCTTGTGTAATATGAATGACTTTACCTAAATAAGCATCCAATTCTTGTGCACGGTCACGACTTGCGTCATCTGAACGCTCACCAGTCGTTAAGAACAGGTTGCCATCATCATCAAAGATAATACGTCCACCATAGTGCAAGGTACCATCATATGCTGGTGTCGCTTGGAAGATGACTTCAAAATTTTCCAGTGAGGCTTCATCTTCTGATAAAACACCTTTACCGAGAGCAGTAACAGTACCACCTTCAACATCTTGAGAAAACGTCAGAAAAACTAATCTTGATTCGTCGAAATCAGGTGCAATGGTGACATCAAGCAAACCACCCTGATCTTCGCTATTCACTTCTGGTGTACCTTCGATCGGATCTGAAACAGAGCCATCTTCAAAGTTTACAATAAGAACTTCCGCTGAATCCCTTTGCGTAACAAGTAAGCGGTTTGGTTCAAACTCCACCATGCCCCAAGTCACGCCAAGACCCTCAACAACAACTTCCTCATTAATTTCTGTTTCAGTCTCTACTGCAGGTGCCCTTGTCTGTTCCGGAAATGCCGGCTCAAACTCAGTAACTTTCGGTTCAGTTTCTGCAGGTTCTGCACTTGTACTTTCATCAGTGCCCTCGTCAGCACTTTCTTCTGTTGGAGCATCCGAGTCATTCGTTGATCCTTCGTTTGAAGTTTCATCATTGCCTCCACATGCTGCCAGAGCCAATAGAAAGATCAGCATTGTAAAGAACATGAATCTGGACCACGAAACTTTCGTCATCGTTTTCCTCCCTTTTCTAAAATATTGAACTGAATATATATTAAGGATCAGTCCCCTGAAACCCACAGCTTTTCCCTGAACTGCATCATCTTTTTTCCATAGAATCCTCTTGCCTTGTGAACGTACCATTCCCTTAACCCTATTCCAGCAAACCAATTTACCCGATATTAGACATTCCCTGTGTTTCGCACAATTCCCACACAATTAATAAGGCTGATTAAAATGAAAAAGCCACTCCCGTGATGTTGAAGCAGCAGCTGTAACAATGTATAAAGTGTGTCCCGTGGGGCGGCACAATACATTACAAATCTATTTACTGTATAAACATCATTCCTTCTGCTCACGGAACTTTGTGTCGGTGGACTGCAGCTTTTCCACATGAAATCATAGTGAGTTGTCAGCATTCTGTAGAATTGTTTCAGTCCCAAGAGCAAGAATTTCGCATACGTTGTTTGTAAGTCGTACCGCAAATTAAATATTTGAACGGCTTATAAAAGCATTTTGCATTAAATAGATTTTATAAAAATTAAAATAGTTTAAAAATTCCCTTGAATTATTAGAATTATTATTCTATAGTTTAAAGAATCAAAAAATTCATTAATAACTTAAAATGAATGAAAAAAATCATTTTTAAAGGCGGCAAAATAATGAGCGTAGAATCCCTAGTTACTGAAATTTACGAAAAACTTCCGAAAGGTCAGAAAAAAGTAGCAGAATACCTCCTGCGCAATCACGTAGAATTTAGTATTTCGACTGCTTCCCAGATTGCTAAAAGAATTGATGTCAGTGAAGCGACAGTGATTCGCTTTTCTTATGCACTTAATTATAAAAGTTTTTCACATATGCAAAAAAGCTTTCAGGCGGAATTTCTGGCAGATCCAAATTCTGAAAGCTTACAGGAATCATCCTTTCAGCTCGATGATCCAAATAATGATCTTATAAATAAGATTGTTACAAGGGAAACGGAAATTTTACAGCAAATGCAAGGTATGGACCGGAAAATTTTTTGGCAAACCGCTGATTTATTGATGAACACCAAGCATGTCAAAATTGTGGGCAATTTGGCTTCCTACGCTGCCGCTTACTGGTTTTATCTCAAGCTCAACATGATGCGAGAGAATGTCACCTTGTTATCGAATGAACTTAATGCTTCTTTTGATAATTTGCTGCTGACAGAACCTGAAGAAACGATCTTCATCCTAATTTCAATGCCGAGCTATGTTGTTAGTACATTGAACATCGGCAAACACGCAAAGGAACAGGGAGCAAAAATTTTAACCATTACGGATAGGAAGCTTTCACCTACCGGGCGCATAGCTGATATTTGCCTAACTACTGACATCGGAATTCATTCGGAAGCGATGATTTCCATTTCATCCGTGATGAGTTTGATTAACCTAATTACCTCAGGTATTGAATCCAAATACGAAGATGAGATTTCCGAACGTGTCCGTTCGATCAATAAATACTATACCGATACGAATTTCGTTATCGAGTAGAATGAATTCACTTTGACAACAGGAGGAGAACATATGGATCCAATTTTTCAAACTTTGCAAAGCCAGCAATCGCTGATGGAAGACTATTTAAAAACTCTGGTGGAGATGGAATCTCCTTCCCACGATAAGGAAGCACTTGATGAAGTGGCGGAATGGCTATCTCAAACATTCAAGGATTTGACCGGTGGAACAACCACCATCATACCGGATAATCAATATGGCAACCATGTACGCTGCGAGTTTGGTCAAGGCGATTCCCAGCTTCTCATACTCAGTCATTTCGACACCGTCTGGCCGAAAGGCACATTGGAAAGGATGCCTTTCAAAAAAGAAAACGGCATTGCTTACGGACCGGGAGTTTTTGATATGAAATCCGGCCTTATTCAAGGTCTGTTCGCTTTAAAGGCATTGAAGGATGCAGGAATAGAGCTGGATAAGAAAGTCGTTTTCTTTTTTGATTCTGACGAAGAAATCGGTAATCCATCTTCCCGGACTTATATAGAAGAAGAAGCTAAAAAGAGTGATGCGGTCTTTGTCCTGGAACCCGCATTATCCGATGAAGGCAGTTTGAAGACGTCCCGAAAAGGTGTCGCGATTTATGACATTGAAGTCAATGGGATATCTGCCCACGCAGGAATTGCGCCCGAAGAAGGCAGCAGCGCCATTACGGAACTGGCTTATCAAACCTTGTTCCTCAATTCATTAAACGATTATGAACAAGGGACGACATTCAATGTCGGTAAAGTCTCCGGCGGCACTGCGAACAATGTAGTGGCAGAAAAATCCCAAGCAACGCTAGATGTCCGGGCGAAGACAAAAAGCGAATTCGACCGTGTCATTCCGATTATCCAGAACCTGAAGCCTCATTTTAAAGGAACTGAAGTAATCACTAGGGGCGGAGTCAATCGTTTTCCACTTGAAAGAGATGACCGCGTCCTTGAATTATTCCAGACCGCTCAAGAAATCGGTAAAACCCGATTAAATATTGAACTGACAGAGAAAGAGACCGGCGGTGGCAGTGACGGCAATCTCACAGCACCTCTCGCACCGACTTTGGATGGTCTGGGGCAGTGGGTCGCGGGGCACACGCAATCGACGAACAAATTGTATTGGAGAAGATGAGTGAACGGGCAGCTTTACTGACTCATCTCCTTATTCATTACGGCAAGGGCGGCGGTTTAAATGACTGAATCACATGAAAGATTGCTCGGTCAAATCAGCCGACAATCATTGATGGAATTTACGGAAGAAATCTCAAAAGAAGTACGTTTATCCGGTTCAGAAGAGGAATTGCGAGCCTTCCGATACGCCGAACAACAATTAAAATCTTTCGGCTTTGAAACAAATCTCTACCATCGAAAAGCTTTGATTAGCCTGCCAATGGAATCAAAACTCCAAATCAACGGAGTAAGCTATACATCTATTACTCATTCTATGGCCCCCTCGACGCCAGAAATAGGGGTTTCAGGTGAAATCGTTTATATGGAAAACGGATTCCCGCTGGAGAGGGATCCTGATTTAGCCGACAAAGTGTTGCTAACAGATGGATTGGCTACGCCCGGTGCATTGCTCCAAGCTCAAACCCATATGCCCAAAGCAGTGATTTTCATCAATGCAGAATATACGCATGAGATGATCGTCTCCACTGTCTGGGGCAATCCGGCATTCGATCAATTAGGGCAATATCCGAAAATCCCAGCAGTATCCATTACATTCGCAGATGGCGAAATACTGAAAGCGAAACTTTCGTTGGAGGAAAAACTGCTGGCAGAAATTATGACCCAAGTCGATACTGCGTGGCGTGATATACCTACATTAATTGCAGATTATAAAGGCTCTGAAGATGTAAATCCTTATGTCCTGTTTTCAGGGCATATCGATTCCTGGCACCATGGTGCGATGGATAACGGCAGTGCCAATGCAACGATGCTGGAAGTCGCCCGGATTATCGGAACCAATAAAACGAAGCTTCACCGCTCGCTGCGCTTGGCTTTCTGGTCCGGACATTCCCACGGCCGCTACGCCGGATCTGCGCTATATGCCGATGAGCACTGGGAAGATTTATATGATAATTGTGTGCTTCACCTCAATATCGATTCAGTCGGCGGCAAGAATTCCTCCGTCCTGTCTGAAGCAAATGCAATGGCGGAGACAAAAGATATAGTTGCAGAACCTATCCTGAAATATGCCGATCAGGAATTCAATTCGACGCGATATGGCAAAGCCGGCGACCAGTCATTTTGGGGGATGGGTGTCCCTTCCCTGCTGATGGGACTTTCCGAACAAGTGAAATCCGATAATCCGGCTTCGCAGGCTTTTTCAAAGTTATTCGGGGACGGAAAAGCTGGCGGCTTTGGCTGGTGGTGGCATACGACTGAAGATACAATTGACAAGCTTGATCCGGTACTCCTTGAAAGAGATTGCCGAATCTACTTGGCGACAGTACTGGAAATATGCACGAACCCACTCCTTCCAATCAAGCAGCAAAATGCGATAAAGGAAATCATCGGTTTCATCAGAAATTACCAGCGCTCTTTGCCTGAACCTGAATGGCTCGGCATCGCACTGAATAGGCTTGAAAAATTGGACACCACCGTCAAACGCTTGACGGATCTCGTTCATGCAGCTGATTTCCCTTCAGCACACTCGATCCGAACATACAACCACTGGAATAAACAGCTCTCCAGGATTCTCGTACGACTGAATTATGTCGGGGGCAATCGGTTCAGTCATGACACCGCGACTCCGAAAATGCCTATTCCACTGCTTGCGGAGATTTCACAATTGGAACAGCATGAGCCGTCACCTGCATACTACAGTTTGCTAACGACTATTCGTCGTAACATTAATGAAGTGAATTTCAATTTGCGTGAAGCATTGGAGTTAAGCGAACAAACGTTAAAGAATTGGGAGGAGATACAAAATGGTTAAACTTTTCGAAGAATTTTCACTAAAAAATCTTCAGTTGCCGAACCGCAGTGTCCTGTCGCCCATGTGCCAGTATAAGGCAGAAGACGGAACCGGACTACCGAATAATTGGCATCTTGTTCATCTGACTTCACGTGCCATCGGAGGAACCGGACTTGTGATGACGGAAATGACAAATGTCGAAAAGCGCGGCAGAATCACCGATAATTGTCTCGGCCTGTACAACGTCCAGCAGCAGGAGAAATTCAAGGAAATTAATGAAGAAATCCATAAATATGGTTCAAAAAGTGCCATTCAAATCGCTCATGCCGGAAGGAAATCCACTATTGAAAACAGTGATATCGTAGCGCCTTCTCCGATTCCGTTCTCAGATTCGTCTCCGGTTCCCAGAGAGTTGGAAACTTCCGAAGTGGACGAAATTATTGAACGATTTGCAGAAAGTACAAAGCTTGCAGTCGATGCCGGCTTCGACACTATTGAACTACATGGTGCCCACGGCTATCTATTACATCAATTCCTGTCACCAGCATCAAATAAACGGCAGGATCTCTATGGTGATCCCTATCTCTTCCCGCTGCGCGTGATTGAAGCAGTGAAAAGTGAAATGCCCGCGGACATGCCTTTGATCCTTCGCATTTCAGCAAAAGAATACGGTGCCGGCGGGTATGACTTCGACTTTGCAAAAGAATTTACTGGCCGTTTCCTGAAAGCCGGCGTTGATATGCTCGACGTATCAACGGGCGGAGATGCTCCGGTCAGGCCGGAAGTATACCCTGCTTATCAGACATCTTACGCCAAAGAACTGAAGGATTTATATAACGTTCCCGTCATCTCCGTCGGTGAATTGCAGGATCCGAAAGTTGCAGAGATGGTCCTGCAGGAAGAAATGGCAGACCTCATCTCCATTGGCAAAGGGATGCTCCGCAATCCTTATTGGACGAAAGAAGCAGCTGCCCTACTGGGTGCTGAACTTAAACTGCCCGGTGTTTACAATCTTGCATATTGAAAGGAGCAGTCCCATGACTGAAACAATTGAATTGACCATTGTAGGAGCCGGTGCCATCGGCGGCGTCGTTGGAGCTTATCTGATTAAAGGGGACATGATGTCACATTCATCGATGTAAATGAAGAACATGTCAAAAAAATCAATGAACAAGGCATCACCATCGAAGAAAAAGACGATAAGTTCAATGTTTCCGCTAAAGCATATACGCTGGAGCAATACAGGGCAGAAGGAAAAACGCTCAAGAAAGTATTGCTGGCCGTAAAAGCGCTGCATACCGAACAAGCTGTAAAAGGATTCGCCGATCTATTGGATGAAGACGGCTATGTCGCTTCATTCCAAAACGGCCTGAATGAAGAATTGATAGCGAAAATTATCGGGGAACATCGCACACTGGGCTGTTTCATCAACCTTTTTGCAGATTACCTGGAACCTGGCGTCATCTCCTATGGCGGCGTCGGCAGCTTGTATATCGGTGAATTGGATGGCCAGAAAACCGAAAGAATCCAGGAACTCCATCAGGCTTTACAGTCCTGGGGAGACGCAAAAATTACCGACAATATTCTCGGCTATTTATGGAGCAAGCTTGCTTACGGTTCCATCCTAACCGCTTCAGCCACCACGAATCTGACGATTGCAGAATTTATCGAAGACATGGAATATCGCCCACTTGTCGTAGCTCTTGGCCAGGAGGTCTTAAAGGTTGCTGATAGCAAAGGCGTCGAGCCGGAAGAATTCGATGACTGGAAACCTTCCAGTGTGTACCCGGAGCATCATCCCGAAAATAATCCATTTGCTCCGCTGATTGCACGTCTTAGAAGCTATACAAAAACCCGCACCGGAATTTGGCGCGACCTGGCTGTAAGAAAAAGGAAAACAGAAGTTCCGCAGCAATTGAATCCGATTATTGCGGAAGGACAGGCGCTCGGTTTCGAAATGCCACTCCTCCAGCAACTGGTTCAGCTGATAACGGAAATCGAGAACGGCAAACGGGAAATTGATGAAAAGAACTTGGATGAATTGTTCAAGCTTATCGCTTGAACCAATCCTGCTGAAGTTGCGCATTCTTGTAAACCGAAGAATTAAACGAAGAAAAAAGATTGAGGAGTGATTCATATGTTGTTGGGTTGGGATTTAAGTGCTTGGCTTGTTGTAGTGATTGTACCACTTGCTATTACTTTGTTTTCTATCCTGTTTTACCTGAAAGGCGATAAAGATGTCCAGCATAACCTTACAGAAAAGAGGGATGAACAATGAACTGGATGCTTCTTGCCCCTATAATCCTTTATTTTGTCTTTATTGTCGGAATTGGTGTTTACTCATACCGCTTCACCGACTCCCGGGAAGGCTTCCATCTTGGCGGCAGAAAAATGAGCAGCTGGGTAACAGCCATCAGTTATGCATTCTCCGGAATGAGTGCTTTTGTTCTAATTGGTTTTGTAGGCATGGTCTATACAATGGGGCCATCTTCCTTCTATACATTAATCGGTTATAATTTAGGATTTGCTTTTTCATACCTGTTCATCGCTAAACGGATCCGAAACTATTCGGAAATTGTCGGAGCCTACACATATACAGACTATTTCGTTAAACGCGTAAGAGGAAATGCACATATCATTCGCGCTATTTCCGCACTTTCTATCGTAGTTTTCATGTCCGCTTACGTTGGTTCCCAATTGGCTGCAGGCGGTATGACAATCGAAACCGTATTTGGTGTCAGCCCACTGGTCGCCATCATCATTGCGGGCATTGTCGTTACCTTCTACTGCCTGTTTGGTGGATTTGCGGGTGTTTCTCTTACTGACTATTTCCAAGGAATCCTAGTGGTAATAGGGACGGCAATTCTTGGAATCTATATGATAATCCATGCCGGCGGCTGGTCGGAAGTCGTAGCGCAAGTTGCCGCTTCAGACGCCAGTCTCACTACAGCGAGTATGGGAGCTGGCGGATCCACATTATTCGGAATGATATTCGGATTCCTGACACTTGGAGTTGCCATCATTGGCCGTCCGCATGATACGATCCGTTTCTTTGCCATCTCAAGTTCATCTGAAATTAAAAAGTCTTTCGCAATTACGTTGACTGCTTTAAGTATCACTTACTGGGGTGCATTCCTCGTAGGTTACTCCGGCAGAGTCATCTTCCCTGCCATTGAAAACCCAGAATATATTTTCCCTATTGCCCTTGTGGAATTGACACACCCATTATTTGCTGGGTTCATGATTTCCGTGTTCCTTGGATTATTGATGTCTACAGCCGATTCCCAGCTGCTTTCTGCCGGTTCCACTTTTGCAGAGGACATCTATAAGAAGTATATCGATAAAAATGCTTCAGATAAACGAATCGTAATGGTCACTCGCCTCTTCATCGTCATTGTCGGAATTCTGTCAACTGTTGTGGCGATTACCAATACAACATCTATCTTCTGGATTACGGTGTATGCATCCGCCGGGCTTGCAGCGACATTTGCTCCAGTATTAGTAATTTCACTTTACTGGGACCGCTTGACCAATGCCGGAGTGGTTTCCGGTATGCTTTCGGGCTTCATTACTGTAGTTGTTTGGAAGAGTATTGCACCTGAAATCAGTTGGATCATGACAGAAGCATTGCCTGCCATCTTCATCTCTGCAATCGTAACGATTGTAGTCAGTCTGTTGACCAAACAGCCGCATATTGAGCGTATCCGTTATGAACTGGATCGTGCGAAGAAAACATGGGCTTGATAATTTAACAATTTGCACCTGCCTAATTGGATTCATCCAACTAGGCAGGTGCTTTTTATATCTTTGAATAAGGAGGCGATTCTAAACTTCTATCTTATTTCAGTAACGATTGGATCAAGGAAGATAATTCCTAAGTTTTCATCGAATTCTTCGACTACAGCTCTTATACGAAGATTTTGCCCCATTCCTAAGCTATCCGGTATATCAGTGCCAGTAAGATTTAAATCATTCATATTAACATCTTCGAACTTGAAATTAGGTCCGCTAAATGTAGTTTCACTATAATCTCCTGAAAACATTAAGATGTCATATCTGGTTTTAGCACTTCCATGATTCGTCAAGTTCACTATATTCGCATCAATTTCAATTGTTCTACCAACATACTTGCTTGAAAATTCACTGATAATCGGGTCATATTCATCCTTTATTGCTAGAAGTGCTGCCAGTTCTTCATTATTTTCTGTCGTTAATACTTGCTGATTGCTTTCTACCTTTGTTTTTTCATCTGACGCACTATCATTTGCTTCTTTATCTGATTTATCTTTGCTCGACTCATCACCAGCTTTTTTTTCATCAGTTTCTTCTACTACTTATTCCTTGACTGACTCTTCAGCCTTCTCAGAACTTTTTTCATCTGTGGCTTCTTTTTCCTCTTTCTCATCTGCTGGAAACGTATGATAGGTAATGACTATTTTGGAGTCTTTTTGAAAACTGTCCTCTGCACTAAACTCGTCTTCCCCACTAATTTCCATTTTTTCAATCTCTCCATCTTTAGTTAGCCAACCAGTAATTAAATCATCCAGAACCACAGTCTCAACATTAGTAAATCCTGTTGCTTTCAGTTCTGATATGACTGTTTCAAAATTTTCTCCAACTATCTCGTCAGAAGATTTACTTATTTTCAACACATTAGGGTCCGGTTCATCGGAACAAGCTGAAACGATAGTCAGGACAATCAATAAACACAGGAACAGCAGTATTTTTTTCATAATAATCTCCATTTCTAAGATAGGTAATTTTCTTCTCATACCACCAAAATTACTGACTACATACTTTACAGATTAATTCAGTAACCTGTACTTATATTTTGCAACCTGTACAAAACAAGGATTCAATACATTCTTCAGTGCAGCTTTCTGCTCTTGGCTAAGTTCGATATCGTGGTAATATTCTTTGACATTGAAACCGACAATTGTAATATCAGCATTCGACATTGATCTCAGCATTAAGTGATCTATATTGCCATCTGTTCTGTAAATTCGCATCCCTGTGAGCGGCGCCATCCTCAAACAATCTATAAAACTGAATAAAACTTAACGGTTATAGTTAGAAACGTTGATTCTATAGATAGTCAATTCATAAATCATAAATTGTCATATATATTCAGAATCGTTTGGAATTTTTTCATTCCTTGGAAAGCGACATTTTCAAAATTCCTGAAAATGAAACCGGAAAAACGGCTGGCCAACATCAACATCATGGCAAAGCGACTTGGCGAACTGGATTACAACTATATTGGAGCCAAAGAGGCTGTCCAAAATGCCGCTCGCGAATTAAATGCGCATGAATCGAAAATCCGTTTTAAAGAGAAGTATCCGGAAGACTTTGAGTGGTGAGAGGTTTGCTGTGAAGCCTGATATAGATTTGGAAGAAAAATCTTTTGTTGCTCCGTTCACTTCCAGCAGATTCCCGAATATTCCTTGCGTTCAAAACAATCATGACTACTTAACTTTTTCGATATTCATGTAAAAAAAATCCGCTCTATCGTTGAATAACGCGGATTTCTTATGCAGGTTTATTGTATAAGTTGAATTGTGTTTGACAGAGGGACAGAGGGACGCTTTTTTTCCTATCTATTCCACTTTCCCCACACTAGCCGTTCTTTGAGTCTCATTATCCTTCTTCATCTCCAGCATCCATTTCATCAGCAGCTCACGGTCTACCAAACGCACTCGGTTGGACGCAGCTAATTTTCTTGCTGGTTCGGTATAGTGGCTGTTTGTAACCACCCAGCATTCATCTGCATTGAAGTGGTTTTTGGCAGTCGAGATTTCCTGTACTGCCTTTAATCCCACATTCTTTTTATAGCGTTTTGCCTGCACAACAACCTTTTGACCTTTGGCCGATAAAATGAGATCAGCTCCGTAATCACCGGTAGCTGGTGTTAATTGTACTTGGTACCCTCTTTCACGGAATAGAACCCGAAGGTACTCTTCAAATTCCCTTCCTGTCATTTCATCAACTTTCAAGATGCCTGATTTCTTCAGTTTCTGGTATCTTAAGGTATTGATGATAAATGTAAGCAATAGGGAACCTGCAATAAATAAGACAAGAAAACCAGTCAATAAAGGCTCCGCGGTCACTATCCCCCACATGAGTTCAAGTCCCATTTTAAATCCTTCAGATAAACCCATGATTATTCAGTCCCGCTTTCCGTATAAAATTTGAGATAATACAATTGCTCCCGACACTCAGAGTTCAATATAATTATCGAACCCTTTCAGGAAAAATCCTGTCAAATTACCCGCCAGCAGTCGATTAAACTACAACAATAATTTGGAGTCTTTCCTTTTAGCTTGCTGTTCATTAAAAAGAAATAATATGAACAGCAATCATTTGCAGTTTCAACTTCAAACCCAGTCTTTAAAATTTATAAAATCAGACGGTATAAACCCTTACCGATTCTTTCATAATCATTAAAAATTGAACCGTGATGATCTGGAGAATTAGAGCAACATCTTGAAGTTACATGCGTACGGATCGTACTTTCTTTGTAACTTATTTCACTATTCTTCATATATTGCAGTACCTCACTTAAATGAAAGTGTTTTTCTTCCCGCTCCTCAGTAATGCTTTTTACAGCTGTTAAAATTTCCTCCCGAGCAGTTGTGCGAATCTTTTTTACGCTAGTCAATAAAATCTCTCCTTTCTTCCACCCAAACTTTTTCACTATTTCATCTATTGAGTAAATAGTACCATAAAAGAGAAATTTGAAATACATAAAATTTCCAGTTCAAAACAATAAATCTCAGGTTATGAAAAGACGCTACGATAAATAATCTTAACAGCTGCTGGCCTATTGATTTCGATTCCCAGGGAGCGACACAATTCCCAAACAATTTATGTAGATGAATAAAAAGAAAAAACTACAACCGAAATGTAGATACAGCAGGTGTAGCAATGTATGGAGTATAAATTGTAGTGTATTGTCAAAATCTTTTAGAATTGTTTCTTTCCTAGGGAGACGATTTTACAATGCCTTTTATATTTCTGTAAAGTGTTGTCAGTTTACGGGTATTAGCAGCGTCCTTCTCTTCATCTTTTGTCAGTAATGAAAAAGACTTTGTCGAATTCTTCTTTAACCCTTCTACAATTGATTCCGTAATTTCAACAGAACTACGTGTCAAATCAAAACTCCATTTATCGTAAAGCTTCTTCAATACGATTGAGCGATTTCGCTTGCTGATATTATTCAATTTATCTCGCATATGGACTAATTCTTGTTTCATCTTCTCACCTCTATATATTTAAGAAAGCATAATTTCAGACAAGCACAATAGTTATCATTATTTCATAATTTTACCACAATCTCCTGATTAATAACGGGTGAAAAAGGACTATAGAAACAAAAAAAGCCGAACTAAGAAATTAATTTTCTTATCGTCTCTTCAACCAGTTCATTAATAATGGATACGTTTTTCCGGCAGTCTCCATATTATCCATGTGCTGAACACAAATCCCACACAATTTATAGAGATGAATAAAATGAAAAAGCCACACCCGAATTGTTAATATAGCGGGTGTGGTAGTATATAGAAAATAAATTGTAGTGTATTGTCAAAATCGTTTAGAATTGCTACTTTCCAAAGGGCGCAATTTTGAAACTATTCTCTCTTCATCTATCTACTGCATGCTGGACTGCTGATGCAAGTTCATCATACCCCGCAACAATAGGATTCATTTTAAGCAAGCTGTTAATGCCAATTGTTTTCTGCGTTCCTTTCTCCCGATTGAGTTGCTCTGTGGAAAGAATAAAGAATTGCCATTGATCTAAATTTAATGGATTTACTAAACTTCGGTCCTTCTCCTTTAAGAGACAAAAAACATAGACGTCTGCACTCCTAATGCTTTCGGTAGACGATATGTTTGTAGCGGCATCCCATCCTTTAGCAGAACGGATACTGAATGAAATAGTGGAGTCTCTATCTTGTTTCCACGACTGTAAATAGGCAGACGATTTCACTTCAACCTTAAGTCCCTCGGGTGTTATAAGGTCAAAAGCATCCCATTCGACTCTAACTTCATTTGTTGCATTCACTGCTTTTGCCACAATAAATTCCGCAATTGTGCCCCGGAGTGCATTATTCAAAAGATCAGATTGGCTCCATTGCCAAAACTCCAGGAGACGCATACTCATTTCAGCATTCTGTTTGATAAATTTTTCTTCCCCTGTTTTCTTCACCTTGAGCCCACTTTCAATTTGTTGCATATCTGTTTCTTGAGGGAAGTTCGTTTTAAAAGCTGCTTGAAATTGCGCTTCCCAGAAAACAACACAATTAAACTACCTTTCTTTCTCAACCTGCAGCGCTCGAATAATCACTGCATCAAGCTGCCGGGTATTATAAGGATTACCGTTCCCGTTTACTATCGGAATCGACAGCGACTCCGCAATCTTCCGCAGAATTGGTTTTAGCTTTGCTTCCCAGGGAGCGACACAATTCACAAACAATTTATACAGATGTATAAACAGAAAAAACCACTACCGAAATATTGATGTAGACGGTGTGGCCATGCATGGAGTATAAATTTTAGTGTATTGTCAAAATCGTTTAGAATTGTTTCTTTCCCAGGGACGCGATTTTATCATTGCTCAATTAGTTTGCTATATTATTTTACTTTTCATCAATTGACTATTTTATCAAGTAATAAATATTGTCCCGTTTCTAAAAAATTTATGAATACAATTTAAGTGGGTTTACCCAACTTATTCATTATTCCCAAAGATTTCGAGTTCAAAGTTTTTTCAAGATTATTTAGAACACCGTTATTAATTATTTCTCCTTGTTTTAAGCTAGTCTTTTCTTCAATTAAATAATTCATAATTGCCATTCTCTCACTAATAAATTCCGCAAAAATAAAATCAGCATTCTTTTGAATTGTTTGTGTACTACCTATTTTTTTGATTCTCGTTTGATTAGTCCATCCCTCAAATCTATAAGGAGAAATTTGAGAAACAAATGCAATTCCTGCAATACATGTGTATATAAATAATCTGTTTTTGCTGTCAATATATGTAGCCAGATCCACACTTCTTAATATCCTCATATTTATAAAATGATTAAAACCATTTGTAGCTACTTTTCCAAAATCGTCTAAATTCGTCATCCCAATAAAAAGTATATGGTGTTCTGCATGTCCAGGTTCCTTAGTTTCTTCATTTAGAAACTTTCGCCATTCTTCTAATGTATTGTCTAAGATCGGATATTTATCATGATTAGCGTCAAAGTTCCGATTAAATCGAGATATACCTATCCTCCAATTAAGTGAGACAACAAACTTTTTTAACCAAGATTTGTATTCAAATTTTCTTTTCACATCATTCTGATAGGGATGAAAGATTTCTTCTACAAAACGTTTTTCCCATACCGAAAATTTTAATTCACAACTTTTACAAAGTAAATATTCTTTTGGAAGATCTTGTATTCGTATATTAGGATTTACTATATTTCTCATATATCCAGCAGCCGAAGTTTGCTTAAGCCATTTCCCTATAAATTTGGGAACTATATGACTTAATTGAAGTTCACTTTCTTTGTTGCATAGTTTACAAGTTGCAATATGCACACACCTCTCTCCTTCCATCGAATGTGTATTCCTTTTGAGTATGTCATAGCTCTCTAAAACATGATAAGCCAGAAAATAATGAAGGAACAAAAGCTCGATTAGTCGATTTCAAATTTTTTACTTAAGTATTGGCATCCTCACCTATATATTGATTCTCCCTTTACTTCCTCAAGCAATTATCTTTTAGACTCTTGAGCCTAATTTGCAAGTCTACATGTTAAATACTTCAAGATTCCTAATATCCATTCCTTAAATAAAACCCATAGTTTTTAAAAATCTAGAAGGTATTTGTTTTTTTGTACCCCACTTAAACTGCTTTTCTAACGGATATGTCAAATAAGCAACCCTTTTAGCTCTTGTAATAGCTACAAAGGCATTGTGTTTTTCTTCAAGTAAACTTTCTTCTCCCTTTTTGATTGCACGATAATCCGGGAATGTTCCATCGCACATCCCCATAATATATACTACATCGAACTCCAAACCTTTAGCTGTATGCACTGTTAATAATGCCACGCCTTCTCTTGGCTTTTGAGTTATACCCATAGATATTTGATTTCTAAATTGAATTAAATTTCTTGAATCTAAATTAGTCTGTTTAACGTAATACCTCCACTTTTCCTTCCACATATTTAAATCATTAATAACTAACGAAAAATTCTCATCGCTTTCATTCCATGTTTTATTTGCATACTCAGTTAGTTTATCAATACAAACATTGAATTTAGGATTTTTAATTGATAAGTCTTTAAGTACGTGATTAATAATATCTATATGGGATTTCCATTCTCCAGTAATTTCTTTAGATATTTCGTTAAGCAACTCTATACCATTAGTATTATTAGAGCCATTAATTTTTTCATTTAAATGACTAATATTTAATAAATTTAATAATTGCTGTAAATGCAGCATATCAACTGGATTAATAATTAATCGAACCCCCAATTCGAATGCCTTTGCAAATTCAGACTCACTTTCAAAAGTATCGCTTAATTTTGTGTAATATGGTATTCCATCTTTTTCAAGTATTTCTTCCAAATCTGATAAGACATATCTGTTTCTACCCAAAACTGCTATATTTTCATATGGTATTACACCATCTATTTCAGGATGGCCATTTTTATAAACATTTTTTATATTATCATAAACCCATTTTGCTTCTTCCAGTTCAGTAGTAAAAGTTTGTAAACTAACTTCTCCTTGGATTGGTAAAACTGCCTCAATTTCCATTGCGGGCTCTAATCTTTTGGCAACCTTAACTATATTTTCTGCAGATCTAAAATTTTCCTTAAGATAAAATACTTCGGGCCTAAAGTCTTCTATATATTGTTCACACATAAATTTACTACTCGAACCAATGAATCCAAAGATCGCTTGATTCGGGTCACCAACTAGCATTGTATTATTATAATCTTTCCCGCAGAACGACTTTATTAATTGGTATTGGGAGAAATTTAAGTCTTGAGCTTCATCAATACACAGATATTTATAGAGTTTCTTATATAGCTTTGCTATAGCTGGTCTTTCTGTAAAAATTCGATAAGTTAGAAAAATTAAGTCATCATAATCCAAAGCATTTTGACTCCTTAATAAGTCATCATATTCTCTATATAAATATGAAAAAGCTTTTTCATCGCTTTCAAAAATCGCACTACTAACTTCAGCCAAATATGACGATTTTAAAGACCTCTTTTGTCTAGTAATATAATCTATAGTAAGCCTAAGAAAATTATTATAATTCGGATGTTGTCGAACATACTTTTGTAATTGAGGAGTAGATTCAACAATTTGTCTTAATACTTCAATTTTATCTGAATCACTCCCAAAAATATGAAAATCATTTTTAATTCCAATTACATCACCCTTTGCACTCAATACATCTAAACAAAAGTTGTGAATCGTACCTATAAATGCTTTATTCTCGAGTTCTTCAACGTCATTTAAGCGCTCTTTCATTTCTTGAGCCGCTTTATTTGTAAATGTGAGGGCTAGGACTCTATAATGACCTCTTTTGTCATAGATTAATTTACGTACTCTTTCAGTCAAAATATGAGTTTTGCCACTTCCTGCACCTGCTATTACTAATAAACTTCCTTCATTAAATTCTACAATTTCTTTTTGGTTGCGTGTCAGAGTGTATTGCATATCCTTTAATCACCTTTCCGTTCAATGTTTATAGCAGAAGATACTTCTCTAAATAAATCATCAATTTTTTGTGGTATCCTTCTCTCTTTATCGGTAATATCTATTAACTTTTCGGCAATTAAAGGTCCATACTTAGTTTTACCATTTTTCAGCTCCCTTAAGACGCCTTCTTTATCTATACCTCTGCTTCTTATACTTTCGGCATGCTGTTCATTATAAGCAACATTACAATGTTCTGTTATTATCATTTCTGAAAGTTCAGTTTCATAATCTCTTAAAATATACGTTTCAAAATCTAATCCGTCTTCCAAAATAATAATATTAGAATCTGCCATGCTTCTTCCAATCTGAATTAAAGCACTATTAACGCTTTGGAGAGGTTGTACTTCGCCATCTGAAAAAATGAACCAATTAATCTCTAACAATTGCGCAAGCCTTATAAAAGGTAAATATTTACCCGCTCCACCAACACCTATGAAGCTGATTCCTAATTCATATGGATGATATCCCCAATATTCTTGCGCAAATAATTGTAACGCTTGTTCTTCAGTTTCCCCTTCAAATAATATTATAGCTTTAGAGAACAATATCTCTCCTCTTGTATTTAATACTTCTCTATTTATCTTTCTCTCCCCTTCCGCATCTACTCCTTCTAAGCTTATTTCTTTCACTCTAGTGACAGACGACAATTTATAGAAATGTCTTATAGATTTGAGATCCGCTAACCCAAGTATGTAAGGTGAATGTGTGCTGATAATTCTTTGACCTTCGAATTTACTAATTTGGTTATAAATGTTTCTTTGAGCTTGAGGATGTAAATGAGCCTCTGGCTCTTCTAGAGCAAGGATAGGTAAGAACTCTTCGTTTTCTTTTCTATTCTTTTTAGTTAACCAAGATATGTATGACTGAAAAGTTAAGAGGGTTGCCCAACTCCGTGTCCCCATACCATGAAAAGATATAGGAAAGCTTTCACTTCCATGATCTTTAAATAAGATATCCATGCCTCTACTCAAATCGCGAATCTTTCTAGTTATTGGAGATATTTGAATCCCACTATCATTTCTACTGGTATATTGATTTAATTGCTCTAAAACTTCTTTCATATGAGATAATACTTCGCTTTCATCGACTATTTTACTATTCACATCATTTAGTGATCCTTCAAGTTCTACAACTAATTCTAGATCTAAACCGATATCGGAAGCTAGTCTTCCCCAGTAAGAAGAAGAATTTTTCAAATCCTCTTGTATATCTCTTTGTGCATCCATAAAAAATAAAGGTATTTTCTCTAGTACTCTTCTTGAGACCTTTTTATCTATGTCTTCTGTATTAATATCCATTTCAGGATTATCATTCCATTTTTTCAGAAAGTTTTGTACAACTATATATTCACCTTTTAAATCATTGAATTCAATTAAGGTTCTAATAGCTATGTATTCTTCATCCGTATCTGTCAACTGGATTGCTTCTCCAAATCTTTCACCCCAAAAGTCTGAAAACTCGTTAATTCTATTATTTTCTGAATCAGTTGGCACAATTAATGTGTCTATTGTCGAGGTGCGATCAAGAGGTAAAATTTCATCCGGAGACACATAAATATCTTCTTTTGTCACTTGCTTTCGACTAGTGCCAAAAGCTAGTTGCAAAGCTTTCAAAAAGCTCGTTTTCCCTGCATTATTTTGACCAACCAGTAATGTTATAGGATCAAGTTTTACGCTTACGTTTTCTAATGAACGGAAATTTTTAATTCTTACTTCTTTTAATAATATCTCCATAAATAGCACCTCATTAATATTCTCATTTATTCATTTGAGCTTGATAAATACCTCACTCTATATCGATAAAAATCTCATTTTTATTCGTTTTGTGCATCTTCTTGAGGACCAATTCGTTTGTCAGAATAGACATACCTAAAAAGACGTAGATCAGAAACACTCGTAACCCTCACTGCTTTAGCAGTTTTAGACTTAAAAGATCCATTGCTGAATGGTCTCTCCTACAGCTAAAGAATCTAAAGATCTTCCATTAACTCTAAACGCCTTATAATCAAACAGCACTATCTCGAATTCTTCTAAAACCGAACTTTGTCGTATTTCACCAACAGCGACAATTATGAGAGAGGTGTATATATCGAAATATTTTGAAATAGTTGATAATCGATCACGGCCAGCGATATTTTCAGCAAAAAAAGCTTCTTCAAACAAGATATTTGCGTAAACATCCTGCTTTTTTATACGTACAACTGGACGCTCGTTTGAAAAATCGGCTTCAACATATTCTCCTATAACTGTGCGAGTCAAGCCTATGTCTCGAGTAGTCAAAGCATTAACGTCTCTACGGTAAAGTCGGGCTTTCTGTCCTGATTGCGATTTATCTTTATGTTCGGGATCTGTAGTTAACTCGAAAGAAATTTGTTCGTTTCCTTCTAAGGTACCGGTTCTTTTTCGTGGATTCTTTACTTTTTGTTTTGCTAATACTTTTTCTTCCGGTGTCATTAATTCTTGAAGGTAAGCCTCTTTCATTGAACGAGACATTTGATCACCACTAAGGTATATGTAATCTACAAAACTTGCTCTAATACCAATTCTTCCTGCGATTTTCTCTGAATAATATTCGCAATCTTTACTATGTAGTGTTCCACGCCATGTTCGAAAGTGATTTTTATTTCCTGCACGCATTACATATGTAATCATTGCAGAACAATTGGGTGTTGAGCAATATAAATTCCCTCTATACTTTTCACGATAATCTTTTGGTGTGAGGCTTGTTAAATTAACAATAGTTTCATTGATAGCAGTTTTATATAAAGCATCATAAATTTTCGCCATTGGATTCCTCCTTATATATCTTATATAAATGTTTCACCTCATAACCTTAAAAGCCGCTCCCTCAACCCCTCATCACTAGCATAAACATAAAGCCCTTTGATCCCCCTCTTCATCAACACATTAATCGAATTCAATATGATCTGCTCTTTCGCTCTTTCAACATCCTCAATGCCATCTTTTCCTCTGAAAGCTTCGGTGTCGCTATACTTTTCAGTAATGATCTTCAAGCAATCATTTTGCTCATCATAAGTAACTGACGGCCCTAATATCACGCCTACATAATTCAAATCGAAGCCTTGAATCGTATAGATGGATCCCGCTTCTTTGATTGTCTCCCGCTCCTCTGCCCAGGTGTTTTTGGTATCGGTTGAGTTCCATGGGATTTCAAGACTGTCTTCTCTAATGTAGTACTGCTCGCCGTCTTTCTTGTGTTCATAGTCGAATGTCGAAACTACTCTTGAGAGGCCGTGTTGTTTATTCTTTTCCACTATGGCATCATGCATTTCCTTAGCAGAGTCGAATATTTGAAAGTCATACAACTCATCTTTTGGAAGCTTACCAATCCGCTTATCTACGAAATTATCAATCCATTCGATTACATCGTCTCCCGCATTCATACGGAACTGTTCTCTTAAAACGTAGGGCTCTTCTCTTTGATAGCCTGATACTATTTTCTTGAGCCGATTCTTGTCCCAATAGCTTTTCAGTTTTAAGACCTGCTTTTCGTCGTAGACAACGATGACGACTTTGCTGTGCCTGATGATTTCTTCCAATTGATTGTTTTCATTGAATCCATTGAAGGCATCCGCTCTGCTCAGCAATAAATGCGCTTCGTCGACTAAGACAATGTCTGCTTTTTCAGCCGCTTTCTTCTGTTTATTAATGAAACTTGTCGGCTTATCGAAGTTATTCTTTTTCAGAAACTTCACATTGGCAGCGATGTTTTTATACGTCTTCAGCATCTCTGAATGATTAACGAGCAGATAATTCTTCGTGTTATGGAGGGTAGAGTTTTTATCAGCCGCCAGCTCCTGGATACTGTTGAACACGGAACTTAGGACCACGCTCTTCCCTACACCTGCTTCGCCCTTGACCATGAAGACAAACGTTTCCTTATCATTAATATGCTTTTCGCATTCTTCTAAGATTTTTGATTTAAGCTCGAGTTGTGTCATCGTCAGCTCTTTGAAAGGAGAAAGTTTGAATATGTCCCTGTTTTCAATTACATGAGCAGGGTTATTTACCATCTTCCTTTTCAATAGTTCTTTCCATATATCATTGAATATCTCTTTGTCGTAGAATTCCTTGTTATGGTAGTTGTGCGTGACGCTTTGTGCCGTCTGACTCTTGTTCTGAAGCTTGTAGCGATCGTCGCCTAAGAAATAATTGATGAGCTTGGTTTCGATATTGTATGTAGCCGACCGGTGAAATTGTTCGTGGATGATGAGCGTCATTTTCTCTAATTTCTTTCTCTCGATATTATTCAAATGAGCCTTCATGCGATTTTTAAAAGCTACCGTTTCTCCGATATAGACCGTTGTATTGTTGTTGAGAAAATAAACAACTGGATAGTCAAAGTAAGTATCGTTCTTGATACTTTCCAATGTGGATTTATTAAAGTCCCAGGTTTTCAATTTTGTTATTCCCATGATTATGTAGCCTCTCTTTGCTGCAATTAATGTGCTTTAACTTATTCTGGATAGCGATTAGATGGCGAATATAATAAAGAATAGAGTGATTCTTCTGCACTTTCATACGGTCTAGAAGAAAGAAACTCCAGTTAATGACTGATGAATTCTAAAAAACTTTAGTTATAGCTAATCGTGCAGCTGACCGCTATCTACTTTAGTTGTAAAATCCTGTATCTAACTTATTTTTAGTTTAGCATTATTTAACTAATGTGAGGATACTTTTCGCAATATTACTACAATTTTTGATAGATTATTAATCAAAGGTCATAAATCGATAAATTATGAAGTAAACAGAAAAAGCCTTTAAGCTGCTAACGCTTAAAGGCTTTTCTCAATTTATTATTTGTGTATAGCGTGCTTAGACGGGCTTTCCTTCTTCATGGAGCTCATCCACTGCTTTCGAACTTTCAATCGGCACAGTGAAATGATCCGGTTTGACTGCTGCTTTTACTTTCATAGCGACAAAATAGACGATTCCTGCTGCGAATAATGACTGGACTGCCGGGAGACCAAAGCTGTTGACGTATTGCGTAAAGTATCCCACGAGTACCCCAGCGACTAGGGCTATAGTTGCCATCCAGTTCCACCCCTTATTATCTGCCCATTGCTGTTTGCGGATAAAGAAGAAGTCTGCCATCATGACTCCTGCGATCGCAGGATAGACTAATGCGGTCATATAAAGGAAATCCATGAAGTAATCGAGAATTCCAGCCAAAGCGACAACGATGGCGAGTAGCGTCCCGATTAATGTCAAAATCGCTCTTCCTTTATTTGAGTTGACGTTAAAGATATTGGCCATCGCAAGTCCCATGCTGTAGTTGTTGACGAGTTGGCTAGTCCAAGTGGCAAACCATAAAATTAGGAAGCCCCATACTGGGAAGCCGAGGTTCATCATGACGTTTACGATATCAGCATCGCCGACACCCACTGACATGATGGCTCCGACGTAGAACAAAGGAAACCCAACAGCAATGATGCCAAGTGGAATCAGGACATTATCTTTTACTTTCGGTTTCGCATAACGGGTGTAATCCGAAGCAATGACCCATTGGGATACATTGATTCCGATGACGAGGCTCAATGCAGCGAGAAACGTCATCGAAGGTTCAGGTCTCCAGGCCATGATTGTAGACCAGCCTGTATTTTGCAATGCATAGAAGATCCCGCCAATGATCAAAAGAAGCCCTGCGGGTACAGCGATATAATCTGTCCACTTCATGGATCCATATCCGATAATGGAAGGGATCGCAAAAAGTAGTCCGACGACGATCGTCACGATGGCCCATGGAAGGATTTCGTTTTGGTAGTCAATTCCGAGCATCGCAGATATGGCATTTCCAGCGACGGCGGTCTGAAGCGCCCACCAACCAAGAGACACGATGAAAATGGTCATTCCGACGATGAACCTTGCCTGAGCCGCCCCGAAGCTGGTCCGGGCAATAACGGAAGAAGACCGGCCGGTTTTTGCTCCGATGTAACCGGCGATGGCGTTCCCGATCCATTGAACGACAAACAACGAAACGAGCAGAATCCAGAAAATCTGGGACATGCCAAAAGCTCCTGCCAGTGTGGCTCCTACCATCAAAACTGGAATCGTAAACTCTAGTCCCCCGAAAATCATGGCGGGCGTCAGCCAATGCTGGCGTTTGCCTGCAGGAATGGCCGCTAATGCTTCATCTTTTCCCACTGCATTAGTTATTCCTTTATTCTCCATCGTTATTCCCCCTTTGATAGTCCCATTTGTTCTCGATTAACCGACCATGACGAAAACCAATTCGCAATTCTCCTCGGAATCATTTACAGCGATATGCTCTTCCCCTTTCGGGATAAAGCTCGCTTGTCCAGCAGAGATCCGGTGTTTCTTGCCGTCTATTTCTGTAACGATTGATCCCTTAACGATGACGGAGTATTCGTTTTCTGCATGCTTCGAAAAGCCTGTGAGTGGCACTGTTTGCCCCGGATAGATGACGACATGGCCTACTTTGACCTGAGCATCCATCTTTTGTTCCTTGAAAATTGTATGCATTGAATAAGCTTGGTTGCCTTCTTGAATAAGTTCATTGATATTGATAATGTCCATGGTTATTCTTTCCTCCCGATTAGTCCGTCTACGGTGAATGTCTCAGGATTCACAACCACTCCATAAACTTCTTTTGCTTGTTCGATTGTCATGTATTCGTTTTTCACATCTTGTGCCACTTGCTTGGCTGGACGCGTTAAAGGATCACCGTATCCGCCGCCAGTCGCCGTCATCAGCTTCACTGAATCCCCTTTGTTGAGCGGGTAGCGTGGGTAAATGCCGAACGGACCATCTGTTTCCCCGTTGTTTTTTTCGATTACGAATTCATTTGGAGATCCTTCGCTGCCGCCGTTCAAGCCCCATGGGAAGTATTTGTTTCGGCCAAAGGTGGCAGAAACATGCTGCTTATCCGTCATTGCCCGGTACGTCCGTATTACACCGGCACCGCCGATAAATTCGCCCGCTCCTGCTCCGTCTGTTCGCAAGCTATATTCATCAATCATAACGCCATACCGCGTTTCAGCCACTTCAACCGGAACATTGTATGTTTCGCCGTCCCCTATACAGAACTGACCGCGCGCGCCATCCTGTCCTTTGGCAGCTCCCCAGCCACCGGCAGAAGGTTCAACAATGAGAAACGGCTCGTTCGATACATGATGTTCTCCGGATAAGGTCACGGCACAAACCGATAGCAATTGACCAGCCGATAAACGGTCAGGTAAGGATGGAGCCAGGGCCTGCCATACGAGGTCAGCGCCTCCCTGCATGCTTTCCCAGTAAATCGAGACCGGCGCTGGCCGTTCTGCGGCGAGAATGGATTTCCGGTCCGTGATGATCTCAAGCGGCCGGAAGACCCCATCATTTACATCTTGTGAAGGGTTAGTCGCAGCCAGGAACACGGTGCGTACTGCAGATACCAATCCTGTGTACGTGCAATTGACCGGACCAGGTACTTGAGGGTGGCTGCCGCGGAAATCGCAGATGAATTTGTCCTCGGTAATCGTCACTTTTACTTTGATCGGAAAAGGTCCGTTTCCGAAGCCGTCATCATCCACAAAATCTTCTGCCGTAAATTCGCCTTTTGGCAGTTTTGCCAGTTCTTTACGTGCCATCTGCTCGCCGTGGTCCAAATGATGGTCTATGGATGCTTGCACGACTTCCGCCCCGTTTTTCACGCACAGCTCTTTGACTCGTTTTTCTCCCGTACGCAAGGCAGCTACCTGTGCCCAGAGATCGCCAATCGACAAATCTGGGAAGCGGATATTAGCTTTGATAATATCCAAGACAGATTCATTCAACTTACCTTCTTCGAATAAACGGACACAAGGGAATTGCAGACCTTCTTGGTAAATTTCAGTTGCATCGTTGCTGAACGACCCAGGATCTTTCCCGCCTACATCTGTCCAGTGGGCTTTATTGGCGGAAAATGCGATGACTTTTCCTTCATGAAAAATCGGCATGACAAGTCCTACATCCGACAAATGGGATCCGCCGCCTACATAGGAATCGTTGATGATAAAAATGTCACCTTCTTTCAAGCCGTCTTCGCCGAACTTGTTCAAGGTTTCCTTGACCATGAAAGTCAGCATCCCGATAAAGCCTGTAACCCCGTTTCCTTGCGTCAATAGCTGTCCTTTAGAATCAGTCAACCCGCTGGCATAATCCAGCACTTCATAGATGATCGGGCTCATGGAGGTTCTGGCCAGCGCCTGGAACATCTCTTCGCCAATGGCGATTAATGAATCTTTGACGATTTCAACTGTAAACGGATTGACTTTCACTTCATTATTGGTAATCGGCATCTTGTTTAACCTCCATCTCAATCACTAAATTCCCATAGGCATCGACAGTCAAGGTTTGGCCTTTGTAAATGACGGTGGTCGCTGTTGGTTCTTCTACGACGGCTGGCCCTTGGATTACCATATCCGGTGAAAGGAGATAGCGGTGATAAACTTTCGTCTCTACCCAGCCACCTGTTTCATAATAGACATTGCGGGTTTCTTTCAAAGCCTGGGCCGTGTCTGTCCCTTTTGTCTTCAGTTTCTGCAATTGCGGTTTTTGTACATGGCCGAACGCGGTCAAGTGCAGGTTGACGATCTCGGTTTGTGCTTCCACTAGTTTGAAGGTATAGCTTTGTTCATGCATGACATGGAAGAGTTCGATCGTTTCCTGAACTGTCTGCTCCGTGATCTCCCCGTTTTTCAACGGGACTTTCACTGTATGCTCCTGGCCGGCATAGCGCATATCGAGGAAACGGTGGAAGAGGATGTTTTCTTCATTGATGTTCTCTTCTTTGTATTGTTCGATCGATTGGCTCTCTAGTTTTTCCCATTCTGCATTTAGTTCGGTGAGTGCCACTTTTTCCAATTGGTTGATATAGGTCTGGATATAGTCATGCCGCAAGTCGGTCATCAGCATCCCCCAGGCAGAAAACACTGAGGAAGCTACAGGAACGACGACTTTTTTTACGCCCAACTCCTGGGCCAAAGCGGGCGCATGCATCGATCCGCCGCCGCCGAACGCTACTAAAGTGAAATCTCTTGGATCATATCCCTTTCTCACCGAAATCAATTTCAGTGCATTCAACATATTGGCGTTGGCTATCCGGATGATTCCTAGAGCTCCTTCTTCTGCTGTCATATCGAATTTTCGGGCCACTTTTTCATCAATGGTCTGTTCGACACGTTTCATATCCACTTGGTAATCGAAGTTCTCCGGGGACAACCGGCCCGTAAGTAAATTGGCATCTGTCGTAGTAGGTTCAGTCCCGCCTTGTCCGTACGCCACAGGGCCTGGCACAGCTCCTGCTGAATGGGGACCGACTTTCAACGATCCTGCTTCATCTATCCAGGCAATTGAGCCACCGCCGTTTCCGATTTCCACAATATCAACGACGGGGGATTTGATCGGATATCCTGCATTCAGGTTATCCTTTTCGATGTAATAATCCGTAGAGACCTTTACCTCGCCGTTGCTGATGAGCGAGCACTTTGCCGTCGTCCCACCGATATCGAAGGCAATGACATTTTTCTCTCCAATGATTTCTCCCAGGTAGGCTGCACCATATATACCGGCAACCGGCCCGGATTCGACCATATTGATTGGCGTCTTTTTGGCCTGTTCAAATGTCGTCGTCCCTCCGTTGGATTGCATAATATAGTTAAAGCTATTGGCCTTATTTTCAAGCAATTTCGCATCCAGTTTATTAATATATTTTGATGCAATCGGTTTAACGTACGAATTCAAAACTGCTGTATTAGTACGTTCATATTCTCTCCATTCTTTGGTGACTTCATGGGAAGCAGTGACTGAGATTTCCGGCCAAAGCTCTTTGATCAATTGGACCGTCTGCTGCTCGTGTTCCGGATTTTTATAGGCATGCAAATAAGAAACGGCGAGTGCTTCTACTTGTTCCTTTTTAAAATAAGCCACCAATTCTTTAATGCGATCTTGGTCGAGCGGAACAACGATTTCGCCTTTTTGGTTCAATCGTTCTTCCACCTCTTGCCGCAGGTAGCGTTCCACAAAAGGAGCCGGTTTCTTGTAGCGCACGTTGAACAGATCCGGCCGATTTCCTCTTCCGATTTCCAATACATCTCGGAAACCTTGCGTCGTGATGAGCCCGGTTTTCACACCTTTTCGTTCAGTTAGAGCGTTGATAATGACAGTCGTTCCATGGATAAAGGTTTCAATCGTTTGCTGGTCAATTTCACTTTTTTTAATGACGTCAATGATTCCCTGTTCAAAATTGGGGGGAGTCGTGTGGGACTTTGCAACTCCCACAACACCTTGATCATCGACATAAACCAAATCTGTAAATGTTCCTCCAATATCAGTAGCTACTCTCATTGAATAATCAACTCTCCTTCATTTAAATTAAAAAATCACCGGAGTCAGGACGCATAGGATGACCGTTTCTTCGTTCAAAATATTTTCCCAGGAATGAGGCACTTCTGAAGGATAGTGAATGGAATCACCTTCTCTCACGATATATTCTTTGCCATCCACCTTGAATAAGGCAGCTCCTTTCAAAACATAATAGAATTCTTCACCCGGGTGATTCGAAGTCTGATTTTGCTCCTGATTTGGAGCTAACGTAACGAGCAGCGGCTCCAAACTCCTGCCGCCGAATTCACCGTTCAATCGACTGTATGTTGTCGGCGCCCCTTCCAACTTGAAAGGTTTTCTTTCTTTCGCCGGGAGCATGTAATTGTGGTTCACTTCAGTGTCGAAGAAAAATGTGATCGGAACTTCGAATGCATCCGCTATTTTTTTTAAAGAAGTAATCGCCAAAGAGGAAGATCCTCGCTCAATTTGTGATAAAAAACTGACAGATAGATTTGTCTTCTCGCTCAGGTCTTTCAAAGTTAAACCTTGTTCGATTCTTAAATGCTTAATCTTTTGGTGAATTTCATCCATGATAGATTCCCTACTTTCTAAAATTACAGTGACACAGTAAAAAATATGTTTTAAGAAAACTTTTTCTCATAATAGCATAAAAAATTTATAATAAACAGAATTTTTTTATTTTTATTGATAAAATTCTAATTTATTTTCAAAGCAAATTTTTTTTAAAAATTTTTTCATAATAAGAAGCCCGAATCCAATAAAGGATTCGGGCTTCTTGAAATTTATTCTACTCTTCACCCATCTCTTCCAACGCCTCAGGATAAGTAGTCGTATTGAACACTTCCCCGCTCTCCGCGTCTTCCATCTCGACGATGACTTTGTAGCTGTCAGGGTCTTCCCCGTTGAATAGCTGATACAAGGAACCGACTACTCCAAGGGTCATCGTCGCAATGCCGTCGAAGCTGTTTTCGTACGCTTCACGGTCGACTTGGACGATGAATTGGTCGTAGTTGTCGGATGTTTCGATTGCCTGGATAGACGGATAGTCACCGGACTCGGTGATGGTAGTGGTCGCTTCTTTGACACTTGTTGCGACTTCTTCCATCATTTCTTCGTGCTGGGCTTTCGACATTTTGTAAGTGATGGAACCGTCGTCATTGACGATCGCTTCTTCTGCGTTGTCGACGTTCGCTGCGACTTGTTCCGGGTCTTCCCCTTCGAAGAACGAGGACGGAATGGTTACTTCGACGTCAAACAGCCCTTCATCGACGCTGACGCTTCCGCCTTCTTCATCTGATTCCGCTTCTTCTGCATCTGCATCCTGCGTCTCGGTCATCGTGTCTGCCGCTCCGTCAGTTTCTTCAACCGGTTCCGTTTCAGGTTCGCTGTCGCTCGAGCAAGCGGCGAGTGCCAAACCGCTCGCTGCGATGATTGCTGCAAATTTCTTCATAAAATATCCTTCTCCCTTTGTGGTTTCTCCGTTTTATTCCTCTGTGCTGAAGAACACATTGTCCCAATTTCCGTCTTCAAAGACCAAGAGGATCGGATCATCTTGTTTCACCATATTGACCACTTTGCCATCCAACGTGCCGCCTTCATAGACTTCCCCGTTCAATTCGGGCTCCACGACGACCGATGTCCAGTCATACGGCGAGCCGTCGCTGCCGATGAAGCTGAAGTTCATGGCATCCACATACCAGGCGTAGTCTTCCGTTTCCGCTTCCACGAGTGTCGCCGTCACGTCAGCCATCAGGTATTCATGGCCTTCTGCAGGCTCTTCGTTGAATTCGTTTGTGCTTTGGATTTCTTCCCATGCTTCCTCGCCGCGCGTCACGGAATTGACAGTGATTTCCGCTTTGCCTTCGTAGGAATTGGACTCATTGTCGAAGATGGTGATGTCGACTACTTTCGTCTCACCGACCGCTACCGGATTCGAGCGTTTGCCCGCTTCCGACTCTTCCGTTTCTTCTTCCGCTGCTTGTTCCTCAGCAGGCTCTTCTTCTGCTTCGCCGACTTCTTCTTCCGTCTCTTCCACGCTTTCGGAAGCTGTCGTATCTTGTTCCTCATTGACCTCGGTCGTATCCGAACCGCAGGCGCTGAGCGTCAATGCTGCACCGATCGTTCCTGCCGCAAACCATTTTTTAATCATTCTCCTCGTCCTCCTCATTTCTTTGGTGTCCAGTGAATCAAGACGGCCTCTCGTGTCATCTTTTCTTCATCGGAATGACGAATAAATGTTATGTTGTTAATGACAAATTATACTAGATGAAATATATAATTACCAATTAAATGGGTTATTTCACTGATATTACCTATTCATCACAAGGAGATAACAGTCCTGCTGGAAAATTGATTTACACACAAAAAAGAGCCTGCGGTTGCACAGGCTCTTTTCCCAGCTCTTATTTTTATGTCGGTGTTTTCAAAACCCTATTACCGATACCGGCACCGGGTCAATCCTCTTCTTCCTCTTCGCCATCCTCCGTATCGGTCAATGTATCATCCGCGCCGTCGTTTTCTTCAAGCGGTTCCGTTTCCGGTTCGCTGTCTCCTGAACATGCCGACAATGCCAAACCGCTTGCCAAGATAAGTCCTGCAAATTTCTTCATTTCAAACAGTCCTCTCTACTTAAGGTTTTGAGGGTTCATGTAAGTAGGGCCGTGTCTGTTATTCATCAAGGTCATTCCGATTGCTGACTGATTGGGGGTTACTCCCTGCCTACCCGCCGAGCGCCAACACATAACCTATTCAGCCAAAATCTATGTAACTTTTGTCGATGCAGTCGCGTCTATCTGGGAAAGAGGTGAAGCCATGAAGCGCTTGAGTTTGCTCATTATATTCTTAAGTATTTTTCTTATAGGCTGCATGCAACAACCGCAGATCACTGAATCCGAAGTCCTCGCAATCATTGAAGAGCTTCATACGAATCCGTTCGGAGATGCGGAGGTCCTGTCCATCGAGTACAGTTGGGGGCGCTATGAAGTGGAGTGGGAGAACGCAGGAAATTGTGAATGGGGCATCGATCATGTCGATGGCGATGACGGCAGCGTAAAAATGAAACAAGCGTCGATCTGTTAGCGATCGACGCTTGTTTGTTGATATCTATTAATAGCCTTGTTCGAGCATTTCCATGAACTCTTCTTCGGAATCTGCGCCCATTTCATCAATAGCGCTTAAGCCGTCGGGTCCTTCAAATGTTGGGTCGGCGCCATTTTCGATAAGCAGTTTGGCGCTCTCGTAATCTTCGTACATGACGGCAACTGCTAAGGCCGTTGTGTAATAGTCGGATGTGTTCACCTTGGCCCCTGCGTCTACCAATGTTTGGATCACCTCAGGGTCGCCCCAGTGGACGGCGTACATCAAGGCGTCAGAGCCTTCCGAGTCTTTCGCATGAATGTCCTCACCGTCAGCGAGTGCTTGTTCGACACCAGCGACATCACCTGCTGCTGCGGCTGCCATGAGCGGAGTCTCACCTTCGATGCTATACATTTCATCGTAGAACGCATCGTCAAATTCGGGTAAGAACGAATCGGCAATAGCTGAGGTGGTGGCGAACACGCCAAGAACTCCAGCGTACGCCAAGCTCAAGGCAAGAGCGATGGCGACTGCCCCAAGAGCAATCCGGCCGTGTTTCGGCTGGTAGAATTTGACGTCGGCCTTGCTGAACCAGTCGATCGATTGGATGCGTTTTGGCAAACGCGGATGCGTCGACAATACTTCGGCCAGCCAAACGAATGCATTCGATTCGGTGTGGATCTGTTCACGGTACGCATCTTCGTTCACTTCCGCATATGCTTTCTTGCCGATGCCAAGCAGTGTCAATGCGCGTTTCGCAGCAGCAGCATCTTGAATTTCGTAGGCGGCGTGGCGATCGCATGTGTATTCACACGAGCGACTATACGCCGTACTGAGGAACGGGATGAACCCGGCCGGCAGGATCAACAGGTTTTTCCAGACGTGGCAGCGTTTTACGTGAGCCAGTTCGTGGGCGATGATAAAATCCAGTTCATCTTGGCCTTGCTCGCGCGCCAGTTCAAACACTTCCGAATACAACACGACCATGTCGCGCCCGAAGAAGCGTGTTGCAAAAGCGTTGAGTGCTCCTTCCGATTGAACGACGAATACGTCTGGGACTCGGCCGATTTCCATTTGCGCAGACAATATCTTTACGCGTTCGTAGACATCCGGGAATTGGCGCTCGTGGATGCGCACCCCGTTGCCACGGATTGTCCCGAGCATGACTGCATTCGTGAATAGCAAAAAGGCAAAAATCGCCAAGGCGATGGCGATTCCGATAATGGATACGGCGGCCAACACATAAATCAACACACTGATAATGACGCTAAGAATAAAATAAATGCTCTCTCTATCTGATTGAATGTTCGTCCTGCTCATCATTTTCTCCCTCTCGATTTGGAATATCTTACATATAATAGCACTTACTGCTCATTTGGAGAATAGGTTTTTGGGGTGTGGGATAAATTATTTTTATGGTGTGGAGAAATCGGTTTTGCAGGCTTGTTGGTGGCTCCTAAGCGCATAATAAAAACGCCGATCTATTGGTGATCGACGTTTGTAGAATAGATTATTTTTTGCCCTCTGCTTTTTCAGCCAGGCAATCAGCAAAAAGTATAAAGCGAAAGCAAGGATGGCGACTGGAATCATCCACTGCAGATACTCAAAATACGTGATGCCACTGCTTCGGTAGACCATTGTCCCGGCCCAGGCAGCGAGAACCCCTAACGGAAAAATAAGCAAAGGGTCCTTTTGTTTCGAAATGATCGGCTCTGTCAGGTATTCCTTGATTTCCGGCCAGTTCATACACGTTCACCTGCCCGCTCTTGTTTCTTGCGGCGCTTGTTCTGGACGATGGGCCGCAGCACACCGAATAGAATGAATCCGGCAATCAATGAGCCGACAACAAACAACCAATCCGGCTCGCCTCCAAATATGTAACTCACCCAAAACGCGACGACAGCGTATGCTACTGCCCATAAAATAGCTTTTACTGTAAGGTTAATCATTCCGATTATCCTCCCAGTTGGTTTGTGTCTTCTTCTCTTTTGCTAGCCGCTTCTTCTCCATGCGCGGCCAAATAAATACAGAAAGAAGAAATCCAGCAATGACGGAACTGATGACCAGATTCCAAACCGGCTTTCCTTCTATGATGTACCCTATAATCAAAGCGACTGCGCCATAAGTGGGGATCACCCATAACGCATTTTTCCATCGGTTATTCATTTTTTCTCCTCCCAACTCTCCTACCCTGTTACCCTCAGGGAATAATTGGAAACCTTTTCGGTAAGATCGCTGGTTGGTTTTCAAGCAGAACTTCAGCACTTGGAAATTTGTGTTAAACTGTACTCAACTATACAGACACTCACCTCAGATTGGCATCCACCAAAAGGAGGCTGTTCAATATGGAATACGCCGCAGCCAGTGGCATTTTGCTCGTCTCGCTGCTTCTCGCCTTTCAGCTCGGTAAGGACTATTCGCGTAAAGGCAAATACATCATCTGGGGCGTCACGACGATGTTTATCATTTGCCCCTTGTTTTCCTGGCTTGTCAGTATGGGCTATGCCCATTATGAGCGAAGCGGCTGGGCCGCAGTGGCGATGCTTGCCATCCTGTACCCTAGCACGTTCATTATCGGCTTGGTGTTGTTATTGATCGGGATTTTCCGCAAGAAAGACACTGTTCGTAGAATCTAATGTTCTATGCAAAAAACGCGCTCCGCCAAAAGGCAGAGCGCGTTTTTCTTATGCATTTTCCTGTTTCAAACTCTCAATGATGTTATCGTTTTTAATTTTCGCGATCGAGTACAGCATCGCCGCTCCGACGATCAAGAAGATGACGACGATGACAAAGGCGACGCTGCCCCACGGGACGATGAATCCGTAATCGAAGGTCTGGCCGAGTGCAAAATGCATGGCAACCATCGCCGCGAAACTTATCGGCAAACCGTAAGCGAGTGCTTTGACGCCGTAGAACAGGCTTTCGTAACGAATCATTTTATTGAAGCCTTTCGGGGTCATGCCGACCGAGCGCAGCATGGCGAATTCCCGTTTTCTGAGCTGAACGCTGGTCGAGATGGTGTTGAAGATGTTCGCGATGGAAATGAGCGAGATCAAGGTGATGAAGCCATACGTGAACACTTGCATGAGCAAGACCAATTGTTCTTCTTGCTGGCGCCGCTGGAAGACATTCGAGATGTCAATACCCGCTTCGTTGATTTCCAGAATCTCGGCTTCCGTTTTCATTGGGTCGCTCGATGCAAGCGTGATGGACGGGTACGTGTCGTCCGCGATAAAGCCGAGTTCATCGAGCGCATCCATCGGCACGATCAAATCCAAATTGCCGAGATAGGAAGCGGACACACCCGCAGGCGTTTCGTCTGTCAGCGCGGCGATTTCGACATTGGCGAGCACTTCCGGTTCGATTTCCTCACCCATTTCATCGATGGAACTGCCAAGAAGTTCTAAACTCTCGCCTTGCTCCACTTTGACAGTCTCCGTTTCTTTCAACGTGCCGGACATGCCGTCTTGGTAGACTACTTTGTCGATAAGGATGGCACGCGGCGTTTCCTGTCCGAAATCGGCTGGATCGACGCCGATTTGTTCTGCGTATTGCTCGAAGTTTTCACTGTCCATGGCATAGACCGACACGTAATATCGGTAGCGGTCGTCGACGAGCTCCGTTTCGCCCCGTTCAATTTCTTCAAGCAAGGCTTCCGGCAATCGGTCTTGCGAGATATGCGCTTCGCCTCCTGCCTGACGCATCAAGCCGGCCTCCGTGACATCCGGAAGGTTTGCGTATTGTTCGAGGCTATCTTCGTTCAGTTCACCGCCATACAATTGGATATCGTATCGCAGCTCGCTTTGCGTCATTTCAAGCGATGTTTTCAAGTTATTGGTGAAATACGTCACCGACAAGAACAAGACAATCGAAATGACCAGTGAGAACACCGTAGCCAAATAACGTTTGCGGTTGCGCTTCAAGTTTTTCAAGCCGATTTCCGCTTCCAAGCCAAACAGCTTGCGCACCCATTTCGAGGTCTTCACGGCTTTCCCCGTCAGTTTGATGTCTTGCGTTTGGCGGATGGCGTCGATCGCCGAGATCTTCGACGCTTTTTGCGCCGGAATGTACGTTGAAATCAAAATCGTCAGTGCCGAGACGCCGATTGCGACGACAAGCATCATCGGCGTGACAACGACTTCGAGCTCTTGCTCGACATTGAGCGCGCCTTGCAAGAAGGTGTTTACGAACTGGAAGGTCACCCAAATGCCGCCAAGCCCCGCAAGTATGCCAAACGGAATGCTGATGGCGCCGATGATGGCCCCTTCGAAAAATACCGAGTTGCGTTTCTGGCGTTTCGTCGCCCCGACGCTTGCGAGCATGCCGAGATGGCGTGCGCGTTCGGAGACGCTGATGGCGAACGCGTTGTAGATAAGGGCCACGGAGCCGATGACAACGATGCCCATCATGATGCCGGCGAGCGAGAACAAGGTCGACCGCAAATTATCGTTTTGCGTCGCGCCGTATAAGCGCAGAAGATCCGAGTTGAAGTCAACCGACGGAATGCCTTGTGCTTCGGCAAACGCTTTGGCATCATCGAATAAATCATTGTTGATTTTTGAAGCGACAACGTAACCGTCAAACGTGTCATCCACTGCGGCCGTGTTGGTGTCAGTAAATCCGACGACGCTCACGACCGGCAGCCAAGACACTTCCCAGCCCGGCTGCTCGATGATGCCGACGATGTCGAAGGTTTGCTCTTCTACATTAACCAGTTCTTCATTAAACGTATCGCCTTCACCGAATTGCATGGCATCGAACTCTGACAGCTTGCGATTTTCCAAGCTGTGCATGCGTTCGCCTATGCCAGCGGTCAAAGTGTCGCCGACTTGGTACGTTTCGTCGGAATTAGTGTTTAAAGTTTCCGAGATAACGACTTCATTGGCGTTTTCAGGCAAGCGCCCTTCTGTGAGCGCAAGCGGGAAATGATCCATGCCTTGTGCTTCGAAGTTGCGAAAATAAAGATAACGTTTGTTTTCCGTTTTGGCGCTGTCGAATGCGGCAAAGCCATCGCTCGTGACAATAAGCTGTTCGGTGTTGTCGTCTTTAGCAACCGCTTCGAGCTGTTCGACATTTGCGTCTTGATACTGCACATGCCATTCGCCGTTTTCTTCGATGTCCCCGCGAATCAACAGATCGAGAAACGACACGCCGAGCGTTGCGACGGCGGTGATCATGGCGACGGAAATGATGGCGCCGATGATGGTGACAAGCGAGCGCCGTTTGTTTTCCTTCAAGTGGCGGACGGTGACTTTATTGACGATGTTCATGAGCGGATGACCTCGTCTTTGGCGATCTTGCCGTCTTCGATCGAAATGACGCGGTCGGCTTGCAAGGCGATGCGCTCATCGTGTGTGATGACGATCAAAGTCTGCTTGAAGGTTTTGTTGAACATCTTCAGGAGCTCCATGATTTCCTCGCTGTTTTTGCTATCCAAGTTTCCGGTCGGCTCGTCCGCGAGCATGATTGCCGGGTTGCTGACGAGCGCACGTCCGATCGACACGCGCTGCTGCTGGCCGCCGGATAATTGGTTCGGCAAATGGTTGAGGCGTTGGTCGAGCCCTAGCGCCTCGGAGATTTTTCGGAATTGATGTTTGTCGACGCGTTGTTCATCGAGCAGCATCGGCAAGGTGATGTTTTCTTCGACCGTCAAGATTGGGATTAAGTTGTAGAATTGATAGATCAAGCCGATTTGGCGGCGGCGGAAAATCGCGAGCTGCGTTTCGTCGAGTTGATAGATGTCCGTGCCGTCGATTGAGACCTTGCCGCTAGACGGTCGGTCGACGCCGCCGAGCAGGTGAAGCAAAGTCGATTTGCCGGAACCCGATGGCCCGATGATGCAGATGAATTCGCCTTTGTTGACGCTAAACGACACATCGTCGAGTGCGATGACTGCCATTTCATCCTTGCCGTATACTTTTGATAAGTTTTTTACTTCCATGATTGTCATGAGTGTACCCTCCGTTTGGTTACTGTTTATATTGAAATCGAGTATTTTCGAAGCATTCCGTAAAGCTGCTACGCTTGCCGCGGGCGAGCGCTAAGCCGCTTCGTCGCTGCACTCCTGCAGGGTCTTAGCTGTCTCGCTTTCCCGCAGGCGTCTTCGCAGTTTACTTCATTTTTCTATCATCAAATAGATAGAGATGCGGGTTAATCAAAAATTAACGGAATACATTCACCAGATTATGAACTCTTGATTTACCTGATAACTTCAGTATAGAGAGGGTTCATGACTGTCCGGTGACTTTTAAGTGACAATCTGGTCACTTAAGGAATATTGGCTGGAGATCTGTTTTAGTCCGTTTGAAAGTGGAAGGGAATTTCCGGGTATTGATTCCATGTTACAATTTCATTATCAAAACTCCTATTGAGTTCAGTTGGTTGCACGGATTTAGCGTGAAACGACTCACCCATATAGAGGAGGGAAAACGTGGATTTCTTATTGTGGTTTATGGGCGGGTTCATCCTTATCGGCTTGCTTGTGTTCCTTTCGATGAAGAAACGGATGGATGCGAAGCTTGCGCGGGTCAAGGCGAAGCCGGACAGTGGGGAAACTGCCGAAGATACCAAGCATTTGATATGGTGGGTATGGGGCGTTACCGCTTGGGGTGTTGCCAGCATTGCGCTGGTCGTCTGATGGTTTAATAGCACCTCGTGATAAACCTTAAGGTTAACTAATAAATACTGAACAGGAATTCCGACGGCGCGGCGTTTCTGTTTTTTCGTTCCACCAAAAAAAGCAGGCGCTAGATCACCTGCTTGTAGAATTTGATATGGAAGCGGGTGCCCTCACCGGGTGTGCTTGCGACTTCGATGCCGCCGCTCTGGCTGGTGATGATGCTGTAGGCCATGGCGAGGCCGATGCCGACCGAATCGTCGGCCGCGTTTTCGCCTTTATAGAAGCGCTTGAAGATGTACGGTAAGTCTTTTCTCGAGATGCCGCTGCCGTTGTCTTCGATTGTGATATCGGTGTAGAGCGCGTTTTCACCGTAGCGGATGGTGAGCTTGCCGCCTTCCCCGGTATGTTCGACGCAGTTCTTCAGGATGTTGATGAGTGCTTCGGCCGTCCAGTTGAGGTCGCCACTGAACACGGCATTCGGGTCGCCTTCGATCTGCAAATCCTGCATTTTGATGTCCATCGGGATGAGCAAGGGTTCGACCGCTTTTTCGATGAGCTTGGACACCGGGATGCGGTCTTGTTTGAATGAAATCGTGCCGGCGTCAATCTTCGACAGTTTGAGTAATGACGCCACAAGCCAGTCCATGCGCTCGAGCTGTGTGTGGAGGTTGCGGATGAATTCCCTGCGCTTCGCGTCATCCAAGTCGCTGTCGCGCAACAGGTCCGCCATGACCATCATCGAGGTGAGCGGCGTTTTTAATTGATGGGAAATGTCCGAGATGGCGTTCGTCAGCTTGCCTTTGTCTTCAGTGAGCAGCGCGCCGTGTTCCGACAGCATTTTCGTCACTTTGTAGATTTGCGTCTTGAGTAAGCTCAGCTCGCCTTCGCGGTTGTCGCGCACGTCGAGCTGAAAATCGCCGCTGCTGATTTGCTGGAGGAAACCGGACAAGCGCTCGATTTCCCGGTAGCGCCACCAGGTGAAGATGATCGCCGTTGCACTCAGCAATAACGCAACGCCGAGCACGAACCACGCGGCTATATAGGAAACGAAGATGGCTGAGAAGATCGTGCCGAGCGCACTGATCGTGATAAGTGCAAGCAGCAGCCAGCGGATTTCAATATTGCGCAGCATCCTTACTCACCCGCCTTATAGCCCATGCCGCGGACCGTTTTGATGAGTTCGGGGCGTGCGGGATCATCTTCCAGCTTTTCGCGCAGCCGTTTAATGTAGACCGTCAGCGTATTATCGTTGACGAAATCGCCGCCGACGTCCCAGATGCGGTCGAGCAATTGCGCCCGCGTCAGCACTTGGCCGAGGTGGTTCGCGAAAATGAGCAGCAAGCGATATTCGAGCGCAGTGAGGAGAACTTCATTGCCCGCTTTATGGACTTTGCCATCCGAAGTGTTGATCTGAACGTCGCCCAGTTCGACGACGGTCTTCGGCTGTGCATGACGCTGATAGCGGCGCAATACGGAATTGATGCGCGACAATAATTCACGCACGCGGAACGGTTTGGTAATGTAATCGTCCGCGCCCATATCGAGCCCCATGACGACATTCACTTCATCATCGAAAGCCGTCAGGAAAATGACCGGGATGTCGCTTTTCTTTTTCACAAGCGCGCATAAATCATAGCCGCTGCCATCGGGCAAGGACAGGTCGAAGAGGCATAAATCGATTGCCGAGAGCTGCCCTTCGATTGCTGCGGTGGCATCTTTTGCCGTGTGGCATAACACCGTGGTGAAGCCTTCCTGTTCGAGCGAATATGTCAGGCCGGAAGCGATCGTCCGGTCGTCTTCGACTACGAGTATGTTCATTGATATTCCCCTATTCCTGTTAAAATGAAAAAAGCCTGTACCGGTAGATTTGTTATCATCTACGATACAGGCTTTCGCTCCGAGTGACTAGCGGGATCCGCCAATCCCCAGAAAATCTTAAGAATTGCCTTTTGGCTTTTTCGCTTTTTTATCGGCGTTTTCAGAGCTGTAGATAATGCCGAGCGCCAGGAACGCGATGCCGAGCGCCGGCGACATATCGCCCGTGAAACTCAAAATCAAAAAGATGAACCCGAGCATGAGAAAGACGTGCCCTGTCGATTTCATCGTCTCCACCCTTTCTTATTTTGCTGTGTTTTCCATTGTAATGAAGTATACGGCCAGTCCTTGAAAAAGTTTCGGTTTCCCAAGAGGTCGGACGTCTATTGTATATTCTCTTGCATAAAACCTGTCTATGTAGTAAGCTGTTCAAAGTGAATAACCCCCATAATCTATCTGTATAACCTTAAGGATACGGCTTAAGGGTCTCTACCAGGAACCGAAAAATCCTGATTACAGAAAGCGATCTTTTCGTTTTCTGTAATCAGGATTTTTTTTATTTTCTGAAGATACTTCTGCAAGTTGGACTTACGAAGCCTTGAAAAGATGAGACCACTCAGCTGATACGCAAAAGATATGGAGCAAAACAGCGCAGACTCCTGGGGGTTCAGCGAAGTGCTGAAATCCATTCGGGCGTATAGCCCGAATTAGTTCAGCTCGAGCCCCCCGGAAAGCCAGCTGTTTTGCGGAATATCTGGTGAAACACTCCAGCCATTAAAAGGCGCAAATCCGTAAAACTTGTATATATGAAAGGAAGCGTATGTAATGAATTTGAAAGTTTATATTTTAGCCCTCGCCACAGTGGCGGTCGGGCTTGTGGAATTGATCATCGGCGGCATCTTGCCGACCATCGCCGAAGAGTTCGATGTGTCCGTGAGCGCTGCCGGCCAGTTGATCACCTTGTTCGCCTTGATTTATGCCGTGGCCGGCCCGGTGCTGCTCATTGCGACGAGCCGCTTTGAGCGCAAGAAAGTGTATTTGGTTTCCATGTTCATCTTTTTCCTCGGGAACATCATGACCTTCTTCAGCCCCGACTTCACATGGATGATGATCGCGCGCGTCATTACCGCGGCGAGTACGGCGCTCATCGTCGTATTGGCCTTGACCATCGCCGCAAAAATCGTCGAGCCGCCTTACCGCGCGAAAGCGATCGGCTTGATCTTCATGGGAATCAGCTCGTCGCTCGTGCTCGGCGTCCCGCTCGGCATCCTGATCGCCGATGCGTTCGGCTGGCGCGTCATTTTCCTTGCGATCGCAGCCTTGTCGCTCGGTTCGATGGCCTTGATCGCGCTTTACATCCAGCCGATCCCAGGAGGCACGGCGATTCCGCTTAAGCAGCAATTAAAAGCGGTGGCGAGTGCCAAGATCGGCACCGCCCACCTCGCGACGCTGTTCATGCTCGCCGGCCATTACACCGTATATGCCTACTTCACGCCGTTTCTGGAAACGACCATGCAGCTCAGCCCGTTCTGGGTCAGCGCCTGTTACTTGATCTTCGGCATCGCGGCAGTGAGCGGCGGCGCAATCGGCGGCACCATGTCCGATTCAATCGGCTCGAAAAAGAGCATCCTTATCGTCATCTCGGCGTTTGCCGTCAGCTTATTCGTGCTTCCGTTCACGACATTCTCGCTTATCGTGTTCTTGCCGGTGATGGTCATTTGGGCCGCGCTCAGCTGGGCACTTGCCCCGCCGCAGCAAAGCTATTTGATCGAAACCGATCCGGCCACATCCGACATCCAGCAGAGCTTCAATAACTCCGCGCTGCAAGTCGGCATCGCGCTCGGCTCCGCAGTCGGCGGCCTCACCTTGACGCAAACCGGCTCCGTCACGAGCACCGCCTGGGTCGGCGCCGTAATCGTACTAATTGCGCTCGGCTGTGCGGTGTTCTCGATAACGCGCCCGGCGATTGAACGCAGTATACGTAACTATCAAAAATCACAGAGTCTTTAATAGAAAAAAGGCCTGGTCCGCGGACCAGGCCTTTTTTCTATTCGCGGAATCCTGCTTCTTTTATAATCCACTCAGTTGCTGGAATGTACAGCAACCAAGCTCTATAAATACCAAAAGACTGTCTCAAAGTCTTTTTTATTCGCGGAATCCCGCACTTTTCATAATCCACACATACGGCCGCTCCGGCAACGCTTCCTCCAAGCTCCGGATCAATTCCAACAGCTCCCGAGTGAAAACTTCATACTCATCTGCTGGCGACACAGCTTTCAGAACTTTAATGAGGGAAGCCGTCGTGCCGCGGGTGATCTGGCCTTTTTCCTGATGCAGCTGCGCCTCCAAGCGCGTAAGTTCGAGCGGGGACCTGAGCCGGAACGAATACAGCACTTCTTCATGCGCCGCTTTGTTCCGGAACGGGAACGCAATCGACAGGATCTCGTCGAGTTCCGCTGCGTTCAGTCCGGTGCCATGCTCTCCTGCATCGTCTGCAAAATCCTGTGCGATGCGCATGCGCAAGTCTTGGTCGATGACCGTGTAGAAGTTCGTGATCTGGCCGAGCGACAGGAAATTGACGAGCACCCAGAGCGGCAAGTTCTTGTGCTTTTCGTAGAACTCACGGAGCTCGGGGTAGCGCACGCGGTGGCGCTTTCGGTGGCTTTCGATCAGATTATTGAGCGTCACCGTAATGCGGTCGCGTTCGTGAAAATGAATTTCGTCCGGACTGTAATTCGCACTGTCGAGAAAGCTGTCGACTTCCGGGAAGCGTTCGGAAAACCGGTAGGCAAGCTTGGACTTGATGCTGCGCTCGAACTTCAATAATTCCCCGAGCACAAGCAATCGCAGCTTGCGGTCGAATTGGTACAGCGCGAGGATATGATTGAACGTCGTGCCGGTTTCGTACAGTTCCTCGCCGTACGGATTTTTCGTTTCATTGCGCTCAAGGAACGGCTCCTTGTAACCATCGATCAGCGCGTAGTAATTGTCGCGCGACAGCACGCGTCTTGCCGCCGCTTCGTCTTCGATTGCGAGTCCGCGGCTTTTCAGGATCGCGAGCTGTTCGTCATGCGTCGAAAAGCTTTTCATGTCCACCTCTCCCTGTTTATTCATCCCTGAACAATGCGCCCGCAATGCCCGCTGCGTCTTTCTCATCTTCCATCATGACCGCAGCGGACAGATTGCCGACTTTCGGGTCGTAACCGGCGAACCAGGCCATGTCGCCGCCGTCGGTTTTGATGACAGCCGTCTTGCCGGCAAGCTCATGTCCCTCTTCGTCGCCTGCTTGTTCAAACGCTGCGCGGACCGATTCCGCTTGTTCTGCACTGAAGAGGCCCTGCTTCAGGTTTTCTTCTTCGGCGTCTTTGATTAGGACCGGCTTTTTCAGGTCGCCGTCCGCCAAAAAGGTGCCGTACATGAGCGCCGTATGGAGGATATTGAGGCGCACTTGGCTCTGTCCGGATGCGGAACTCGCGAGCTGGCCTTCCGAGCCGAACGTTCCGCTTTCCGAGATTTCAGACGCCGCAAGCTGCAGCGGATAGTCGAAGGCCGTGCCGAAGCCGAATTCATTCAAGCCTTCCGTGAAACTATCGTCCGGCATATTGGTCGCCTGGATCGCGAAATAGATGCTGTCGGAGTGGACGAGCGCTTTTTCCAAGTCGACCGGATTTTTGACACCCGGATTCGGGCGGGTGATGCGGAAATCGTTCCAGGACGGGAACTTCTGCCACGTTTCCCCGTCGATCTCGATGCCTTCTGCCGGGTCGAGCGTCCCTTCCTTCATGGCGACGGCCGCCGTGATCGGCTGCATCACATAGGACGGCGGATAGGCCGCAGCTGCCCGGTTGAAGAAGGGCTGGTCCGGATCATCGGCGAGCTCTCGGAAGCGGCTTTCCTTGATGCCGGGAATGAAATCGTTCGGGTCGTAAGCCGGCGAACTGACCAGCACATGCGTCTCGCCGGTGTACGGGTCGACCGCAGCGGCAGTGCCCGGCTTATCGCCCATCTCTTGATAGATTTCCTGTTGGAGCTCCGCATCGATCGTCAGTTCGATCGTCTCGCCGGCTGCCGAGGAGTTGTCGACGGCGGTGATCGTTTCGTTCTGTGCGGTCTTTTCAATCAAGATCTTGCCCCCGCGTTTCCCGCGCAACTCGGTTTCGAAAATTTCCTCCAAGCCTTCGCGGCCGACAATATCGCCTTGGCCGTAGCCTTGCCCCTTGCGTTCTTCCAGCTGTTCAGCGGTGATCGGCGCGATGTACCCGGTCAGATGCGCCATCGACTCGCCGTACGGATAATGGCGCATCGTCACTTTCGTGCGCTTCGTGCCGGGAATCGCAAACAGCCGGTTCAATTTCTCGCGGTCCGGCCGGACAGTCCCGAGCGGCACGTAATGATGCGGCTCGACCCACGGCTTTTCGAGTTCTGCGTCAATGTCTTCGACGGACAAATCCAAAAGCCCCGCAAGCCGCTCCGTGTAATCGTCGCGGTCGAAATTCCCCGGCACGACGCCGATTTCATATGCATCCGTATTGCCGGCGATGACCTTGCCGTTGCGGTCGACGATCTCGCCGCGTTCGGTATCGCTGATTTGCACGGATACATTATCGCCTTCCGACAGGTTCGGCAAGATGAAGGAAGGATCCCATTCCGCGAACCATTCGCCCGCTTCGTTTTCTTCTGTCTCCTCGTAGACAAAGCTCAAGGTCTTGCCGAATTCGATCTCGCCGATGACGCTGTCCATCGAAATCGTCAGCGGGATATCCGCCGGCTCGTTTTTCAGCCACGGCTCTTCGCCCACTTGCCAATCGATCTCACGCTCCGACAGCGACAATTGCTCTTCGAGTTCCACTTGCCACTCAATGAAGGTCTCTTCGCTGAACGCCGACTTGGCGCGCTCCGTCAAGAATTCCTCATATAGCGTTTCGTATTCGCCCGCTTGCCACAACTCCATGAATTCCTCTGCGCGCGGTTCCGGCGATGCGACCGTCTCCGGCTCCGCTTCTTCCGGCACCGGCGTTTCCGCTTCCTCGTCAGAACACGCCGCAAGCACAAGCGTCGCCCCAAGCCCGGCCATCCATAGCTTCCCTTTCCCCATTGCCATCCCTCCGTCTCCATTGCCTTTTCTACCATCTTACCCTGAAAACGCTCTCTTCAATACGGTAATTTTTGGATAAGGGAGTGGAATTCGGGAAGAATCTCATTCAATATGAAACAAACCGCCCGATCTTCCGTATAATTAAGGCAGAAAAGGAGGCCATTTATGTTCGCTGAAATGAAATCGCGTTATTTGATTCTCTTCACCATCCTCGGCGTCCTTGCGACTTTGATCATTTTCATGCTGATTGGCGCGGATGCCGTCACGACCGAAATCGCGGTGCAGATTGCCTTTTATATTGTCGTCCCGTATTTTTTCTTTCATTATTATTGGGGCAAGAATCCCGATTGGTCGCTGAGTGAAGTGGCTACCACGAAAGGCATCAAGCCATGGCTCCCTGCCATTGTCGGCATGGTATTCGTGTCGATTGCGTTTTCGCTGGCGATTTTCTGGCTGCAGCTCACCATCCTCTCCCCGGCTTTTCCGTGGCTTGCGGAATTATTGCTCGAGCCGGTCGACATGCAGGGCGGTAGCGGATATGAATATTTCATGTTGCTGACGCTCGTGATCCTCGCGCCCATTGTCGAGGAATTCGTCTTCCGCGGTGTGTTCTTAACTCGTTTCGCGGCGAAAACCTCGATGTGGGGCGGCATCTTGATCTCGAGTTTGCTGTTCGGCGTGCTGCATCTTGATTTCGTCGGCGCGTTCCTGTTCGGCATTATCGCGTCGCTCCTGTATTTGCGCACCGGTAATTTATTGCTGCCGATTTTGTTCCACATGCTCAACAATGCGCTGGCGGCTTTGTCGATGTATGTGCCGGTCGATGAGGTTTTCGCGATCGACTGGTTTGTCGTCACGACGATGGCTGACATCGAAACGAAAGCGTTCGCGAACATCATCATCATGATCATCAGTGCATTGCTCACGGCCTGGATCATCTACCGCCTCGCCAAAGGCCTGAAACAGGAAACAAAGGCGCATGGAATCGTTGAACCGCTGGCCGAAAGCGATGCACCGTAAGGAAAATTGTCGATGATCTGTCACGCCGCGTTCATATAGCGTTTATATTCGTGCGGTATGATACAGTCATACGAATTCAGGGGATTTGCAGCGGCCGTCATTGTTCGGCGCTGTGCCCAAAAGCTATAGGAGGATTTACATGAACAATACAGCTACACCGCGCAATAATTCAGTAGAGAAAAAATGGAGCCTGCGCCTGATCCAGTTCTCGGCGATTTTTGGTTTGCTTGGGACGTATCTCGGCTCGCATATGGCCGGCCAGATGGATTACGCGCTGCGCCCGATTCACGCCCACATCCTGCTCGTCGGCTGGCTATCGGTCTTTGCCTGGGGCGTTTTCTACCGCCTGTATACGGTGAAGTACAAAAAACTCGTGACCATCCACGGATTCCTTGCGATGATCGGGGCAGTCGGTCTGACCGCCGGCATGTGGTTCTATAATTTAAATCCGTTCAATATGAACGATACGTTCGTCTTGATCTTCTTCATCGTCGGCGGCACGCTGTTGCTGTTCGCCTTCGCCTTGTTTATGGTCATCACGTTCTTGACGGAAAAAGACTGACGAAAACGCCCGGTGCATCCGGGCGTTTTTTCATTTCCCCCTATCGAATGAAATACCGTATAATGGAAGCAACGAGATACGGAAGGGGAAATTATGGATGACCCTACAAAATTTAATCCAAAAACGCATGCTCGTATTGATCGGCCTCGTGCTCGCTGCAGCCTTGATCATTGCGCTCGTGTGGAGCTCGGATACCGTCGAGACGGCGGAACAGGCCGTGCGCGACGGTGACGATGATTTGGTGCTGACGCCTGTGTATGAACTGAACGGCCGCGCGCTGTTTTTCTTCATCCGCGGGGATGGCCATTTCGGCGCGGCGACGGCGACGGAATCGTGGTTCGGCTGGCGGCTCGAGACGAGAAGTGAAGGCACCATCCCTTCGTTCGATGACCCCGACCGGATCGATAATTATATGAGCCATGAAGACGGTTTTGTCTACGGCCTGTTCGACCCGGCAGACGGGCGCCACGTGCAGATCGGCGAAATGCCGGCTGATCAACTTTTGCTCGGCGAACGCTTCCCGGGCGAGTTAATGGAAGAAACCGGGCTTGCCGGAAAAGCGGTCTGGTTTACCGAGAACGCACCCGAAGAACGCCCGATCCCGCTTCAATTGCTCGATGCAGACGGGCAGGAATTGCAGCGTTTGGAAATGTATTAATAAAAAAAAGCCTTCATCGTGCAGATTTCTCATGCACGGTGAAGGTTTTTTTATGCCGAAGATTTCCAGGAAACTTTTATGGCCTTGATTCGTATCTGACATTAGAACTTATTATAAAGCGGGAGGAATAGCATTTGACGATTAAATCGGATTATCCAATTAAATACCCCACTCAACGAACAAGTGGGGTTTGGCTTCTCTACATCGGAATGATTATTATCGCCGCCGCATTTGCCGGAGGGCCACTGCTCGTTCACCCTATATTGCTTGGGTTCGGTTATGCGATCGGATTCATGTTGATTTTGGTATTGCCTTTTGTGAACCAGAAACTGGCATACGGCAAAAACTCTAAGTTTCAAGATCAGCTGGATAACTGGGCAATTTTTCTAAATGTTGCTTTATGTACAGCATGCGGACTCGTCATCGGCTTTTCGGACCTTAGAGTATTTTGGCTGAGCCTGTTCATTGCCGTCGGAATCCATTTCGTCCTTTTTTATTTCTCTCAAGGCAGTTGGATGGTAGTGCTCGCCATTTTGACAATTGGCAACGGTGCACTTGGCTTACTGCTTGTGGATGTCCCTTTTCTTGTGTTTGCTCTGATAGATGGCGGATTGAAAATGGGTGTCGGATTGAAATTTCTTCTGCAAAAACAATCTGCATTGGAATCGGCGAAACATATTTCCGTGTGATCTCCAGAGTTTAGCCACCTAGGCACAAAATCAGTGTTTTCAACGCTAAAAATGTAAACAACCTATTCAACTTTCCATTGCCCCACAATAATCAAGTAAAACCATTGTTTTATGAAAGATATTGTGAATATTTTCTGAATAATAAGGTAGAATAATGAAGAACAGGGAACAGCTCCCATTAAGTAGAACTTATATCAAAGATTGGAGGGAGCTTTATGAAAAAGATAATTGGACTTCTGGTTCTTGCGTTCGATTTAAGTGGATGTGTAGATGGTGATAGATACAACTTCTCGGGCAGCAGTGAAAACTGGGATGTGTTTTATGTTGTGGACGTTTCTGATGGGACAAATCAAGAAAAAAGCGGAACAATTAAATACGTAGGAGAAGGCAATGCACCTGAAATGATAGATTATGAAATAGAAGCCAGTGGAAGCGGTTCAGAAGGAACAGGAATTACACTAAATGAAGGAACCGCGGATACCGGGAGAAGTAGTTGTGAAGGATGCGCTGTTATTCAAGAGGACGAGGAAATTGAAGTAGAAATTACATGGAATGGCCAAACTGAAAATTTACTATTAACTACTGACAACTAACATCGCTTTTAGCGGTGTTTTTTTATGAAAGCTCTCGGTTAATATAGAGAGGTTTTATTTATTTTTATATTAAAATTCGCCGTCCTAATGTTCACTTGACGGCGAATTTTATTTCATTATAGACGTACTTGATCGAATAATTGTAAGCCCTGTGATTAAGGCACCTTGAGCTGCAAAGCATGATGCTCTTCTACATCTCATATTGAGTATGCTGAAGCAGAGATCCTATACTCTAAAACTAGAGACGAAGTGGAAGGGGGCTGACGCCTGTGGGACCGCGCGGGCTGGCGAGACAAACGTGCCGCGCTCTTTGGCACGTTGGCCGGGCACCCGCCCCATCCCCGGGCAGCTGAAAACGCGACGTCCTGTCGCATCAGCTGCATGACTCGCATCCTGCGAGCCCCAAGCAGCCCCCTGGAACGCAGTCGAAAAACGAAAGCTTTTCCTATCACTTCTTTTCATAATATGTCCTGTTTTATTAGTTGTGTCATTCATTCATAAAAACTAAATCCTCTTGAATCATAACCTCAAAGCTTCTCCGGCTTCCTCTCCGCTTCCGCTTTCCCGATCGAGAACCCGTCGAACAAGCGGCCGCCGTATGGCTCGAGCACGCTTTCGACGAATTCGATGATATGCGCCGTTTCGTCGGTCCAGTAAAAATGCTCGAAGGCTTCGACAAAGCGGACTGCCAGTTCATGGTCGTGCGCTTCGAGTGAACGGATCACCCACTTGGACGAGCCGATCCATTTGCGCTCGGTGCGCAAGATGAATTCGCTCACCAAATCCGACAGCGTGTTGACGCAAAACAGCCGTTCTTTCCGGTCTTCGCTGCCCCGCAAGTCGTCGAGCACATCGGTGATGAAATAGCGTTTCGTGCGGATCGTGTCCGTGCTCCACGGTTCCGGCCCTTCTTCGAGCAAGGCTTTCGCTTCCTGCTGGATGCTTTCCATGATGCCGGTGTCTTTCAGGACGATGCCTTCGCTGACCATGCGCGGCATGCTTGGCTTGGCGGCTTTCCGGTCGTTTTCGAAAAATATTTTATACGACGTAAGATTGTAGACGAATACTTCGATCGGCCAGCCGAACGCGAACAAGGACTCACGGTACGAGTTCATCAAGGTTTCATCGAACACGACGATATCGAGGTCCGAAGTCGCCGTCTCCTGCCCGCGCACGACGCTTCCCGCAAGCAGCGCACCACGGCAATGGCGGAAATTCGTTTCGACAAATACTTTTGCTGCATGGATCGGATCCAAACGTTCTTTCATGGCTATTTCCCCCAAAGTCTGTTTGTCTTTAGCATACCCTACCTGGTGCAGAATTGCGCATAAAAATACAGACATTCTGTTGAATGCCTGCGTTTCTTAATTATTCAAGTCAGCCAGCGCGCTCCTGAGGCCCGGATAGCGGAAGCGGAAACCTTCCCGCACGAGCCGCTCCGGCACGGCCCAGCGGCTTTTCAGGATCAATTCCGTTTCGGTCCGGAGTGCGGCTGCGCCTGTTTCGAGCATCCATTTCGATGCAGGGAGCCCGGCACGGCGGTTCATCGATTGTCGCAGCATTTTCATCCATTCCTGGTTCGTGACCGGATTCGGCGCGGATGCGTTGAAGACGCCCGACAGTTCATCGCGGTGCTGCATGAAACGCACGGTGCGGTACAAGTCTTCGATATGGATCCAGCTGAACATCTGCCGGCCACTTCCTTGTTTGCCGCCGAGCCCGTATTTCACGAGCTTGCGGTACGGCTCCATGACGCCGCCGTCACCGAGGACAATGGCGATGCGCAATGCCACTTGGCGCGTGTCCGGCAAGTGGCATGAAAAGAAGCTGTCTTCCCAGGCTTTCGCGACGGCTACGGAAAATCCGCGCCCGATTTCCCCATCCCGCTCCGTCATGGGGCGGTCTTCGGCATGGCGGTAAATCGTGGCTGTGCTGGCATTGACCCATAATTCGGGAGCGGTGCTGCATGCTTTGATCACTCGGCCAAGCGTCTCGGTCGTTTCGGTGCGGGAATTAAAAATCTCGCGTTTATTCGCTTCGGTGTAGCGGCAATTGACGGATTTCCCGGCGAGGTTGATCACCAGTTTGGCCCCGTCAAGCGCATCTTTCATGGCGCGTGCGTCGTCCCATTGGATATGCCCTGACTGTCTGGAAATGATGTGAACGCGGTAGCCGAGACGCTCGTATTTTTCTTTCAAGTACGTTCCGATGAACCCCGTGCCGCCTGCGATGACTGCTTTCTTAACCATATTTTTACCTCTTTTCGCCGTAATTCTATCATGATAGACGACAGATCTATAAGAATAGTTGCATTTTTTTAGGGAATCCCTTTCCAAGCAGAGAGGTCTGTTGAAACTGTTGCTTTTGTTCCGCTTCGGTTACACTTGTTTTTATGCGTTTCCTTAAATGAAGAAAGTTGGTGGATGAATTGAAGAAAAAGAAAGGCTTAACGTTTAAAGTCATCAGTGCCTTGATCTTAGGTGCGATCACAGGTTTGCTGTTAAATCTTTTTGCGCCTGAAGTTTTCGAAATACTCAATCCTTACGTTTTCGTGCCGGTCGGGCAGATTTTCCTTGCCCTTATCAGCATGCTCGTCGTGCCGCTCGTGTTCTTGTCGATTGTCCTCGGAACTGCAGGGCTTGGCGATCCGGCGAAACTGGGCCGCATCGGCATCAAGACGATTTCGTATTTCCTCGTGACGACGACCATCGCCATCACCATCGGGCTCGGCTTATCTGCACTCGTCCAGCCAGGTGCTGCAGGTGATTTCGATATCGACGCGGCGACTTACAGCCCGGACGATGCCCCGTCGATCGCCGACACCTTGCTCAACATCATCCCGAAAAACCCGCTTGAAGCGATGACCGAAGGCAATATGCTCCAGATCATCGTCTTCGCGGTCTTTGTCGGCCTGGCGCTTACCGCGCTTGGCGACAAGACGAAAGGCATCTTGAATCTCGTCGAACAGGGCAATGAAATCATGATGTACCTTGTCGGCATCGTCATGCGTTTTGCCCCGTACGGCACATTCGGCTTGATTGCCACGGCGATCGGTTCGCAAGGCCTCGCGGCGATCCAGGCGATGGGTTCCTATATGCTCGTCGTCATCGGCGCGCTTTTGATCCACGCCATCTTGACCTATGGCGGCACCGTGTGGCTGATGGCGAAAAAGAGCCCGGTCTGGTTCTTCAAGACCTTTATGCCGGCCATGACGGTCGCTTTCAGTACATCGAGCAGCACGGGCACGCTTCCGGTATCGATGGAAGTGGCGCAACGTGACTTGAAGATTCCGAAGTCGGTCAGTTCCTTCGTCCAACCGCTCGGCGCAACGATCAATATGGACGGCACGGCGATCATGCAAGGGGCTGCGACGATGTTCATCGCCCAGGCCTTCATGGTCGACCTGACTTTCGGCCAATTGCTGACGGTCGTCTTGACGGCTGTGCTTGCGAGTATCGGGACAGCCGGCGTTCCTGGTGTCGGGCTGATCATGCTCGCGATGGTCCTGTCGAGTGTCGGCCTTCCGGTTGAAGGCATCGGGCTTGTGCTCGGGATCGACCGCCTGCTTGACATGTCCCGCACCGCAATCAATATTTCCGGCGATGCGGCTTGTGCATTGATGGTCGCAGAAACCGAGAAAAAGCACGGCTTGACAGAAGAAACAACGATCGACACGCAAGAAGCATAAAATAGAAGAAAGCCTCCCGGCGATACCGGGAGGCTTTCTCTGTGGAGATATGATTATGGATCGCCACTTTACATATGGAAATCGTTTAGTGTTTGAGGCTGCGCTGCAGGTGGATGCTTGCCTAAGGGCGGGAATCGAGCCTCCTCGTCGTGCAAAGTACGCACTCCTGCGGGGTCTCTCAAACCCGCTGATCCTTCAGGCGTCCCCACCTTTCGCTTCGCCTCCGCCTTTAGAGCGGAAAAATATTTCTTCATTCTATCTAAGCTACATCTGGAAATGCACTATACTTTGTACATCGTTTCATATAGAACAGAAAATGAACTCTCGCTCATCCCTATGATCAACAAAGTTTCTGATTCAATTCCCGTTAGATGGATGCCTCATTTCAGGAAGCGATTCCCCCGCTAGCCGGCAACTGATTACAGAAACAAATCCATTTAAACAATCTAGATGCAATGAAATCTCTCAGCTGCCGAGCGTCCAGGGTGAAGCGAAGCCGTAAGACAAGTGTTCTTCTTGGCTTACGGCGGGAGCTCAACCCAAAGCACGGCAGCGGCTACCCACATGATACTCGAATCGAATACCAAAGCAGTTTGACAGACAAACTCTCACTATCTGCTTCAAGCTTACTCTGGGAAGCGATTCCCCCACTAGCCGGCAACTAGGTATAGAAGCAGATCACTTTAAACAAGCAACATGTAACGAAATCTCCAAGCCGCCAAGCGTCAAGGGTGAGCCGACGCAATAAGACAAGTGCTTTTCTTGGCTTATTGCAAGAGGCCATCCCAAAGCATGGCGGCGACTGCCAAGACGATGCTCAACCAGAAAACCGAAACGTTTCCACAAGCAAACCCTCGCTATCTTACTTTAACTATCACCCGGGGAAGCGATTCCCCCGCTAGACGGCAACTGATTACAGAAGCAAATCCATTTAAACAATCTAGATGCAATGAAATCTCTCAGCTGCCAAGCCTCCAGGGTGAAGCGAAGCCGTAAGACAAGTGTTCTTCTTGACTTACGGCGGGAGCTCAACCCAAAGCAAGGCAGCGGCTATATTGCTGAAGCATTAATAGAATCCAAAAACACTTCCACACCCAAACCCTCGCTATCTTCATCTGAATGCCACACATCACTCTTCTTATATCGCGGTCCAGCCGCCGTCGACTTTGATCGTTTCGCCGGTGACGAAATTCGATAGATTAGACGCTAAATACAATACCGCGCCGGATGTGTCTTTCGGCTGCGACAGGCCGTCAAGCAGGATGCGGCTGTTGACGTCGTCTTTGAACGCCTGGTCCTCGAACATCTTCTCCGTAAACTCCGTCTCAACGAATGTCGGCGCAACGGCGTTGACGCGGATGCCTTGCTTCGCCCATTCGACCGCGAGCGCTTTCGTCATCTGCACCATGCCGCCTTTGCTCGAGCAATACGCGGCGCGCTTGATATAACCGACAAAGGCCATTTGCGACGCGATGTTGATGATGCGGCCGCTGTTTTGCGCGAGCATGTATTTCGCTGCTGCCTGGCTAGCGAAAAAGGCGGATTTCAAGTTCAAATCGAGCACCGCATCCCAATCTTCTTCCGTCACCTCCAACGCTGGCTTCGCGATATTGACGCCGGCGTTGTTGACGAGCACGTCGATTGTGCCGAACTCCTCGGCCGCGGTATCGATCAATTTTCTCACTTCACCAATATCGCTCAAATCGCCTGCAACCGCGATGCACTTCGGGTTATGGGCACGCAGTTCCTCAAGCGCGGCTGCGAGCGCTTCCTCGTTTCTTCCGGAAATCGCGACGTTTGCGCCGAGTTCGGCGAATGTCAGCGCGATGTCTTTGCCGATGCCTTTGCTGCCGCCGGTGACGACGACCGTTTGCCCTTTGAGTTCAGCGAAATAATTTGTCATCTTAGCCCTCCTGTTCCAAATCGTTTTTCAAAAACTGGATCAAGGTCTGCTCGCGTTTGCGGTTGATTTCTTCGGACACGTAGGGCGCCCACTCGTAGAAGCCTTGCCCTGTTTTATCGCCGAGCTTGTGCTGGTCGACCAACTCTGACAAGATTTTGCCGGAGCGCTGATCGTCCGCTAAGTCTTCGAATAAATAATTCGAGATGGCCGAGAACACATCGAGCCCGCCCATATCCGCCGTCATCAACGGCCCCGTTACCGGAAGGCGCCGCCCGATGCTGTAAGTGACCGCGGCATCGATGTCTTCCTTGCTCGCAGCGCCCGCATCCAACAGCGCTTGCGCTTCCCGGAACAATGCATATTGCAGGCGGTTGCCGATGAAGCCCGGCAATTCCTTGTTCAGCAGAATCGGTTTTTTATTCATCGCCTTCAATAAGGCCATCGTGCGTGCGGTCGCTTCTTCTTGGGTCCGTTCCCCGTTAACGACTTCGACAAGCGGGATCAAATGTCCTGGGTTCCAGAAATGGGCGACGATGAAGCGTTCCGGATGGTTCATTCCTTCAGCGAGCAGCGAAGGCTTGAAACCTGATGTGTTGCTTGCGATGATGACCGAAGGATCGACGAGGCTTTCCAATTGCTTATACAAGTCTCGTTTCAATTGCAGCTTTTCCGGGACGACTTCGAGAATGAATGTCGCCTCTCCTATCGCTTCTTCAAGCGATGTCGTAAATAGGATTCTCTCGCGGATTGCCTGCGCTTCATTGTTATCGAACAAGCCATTGTCTGCCATGACGGCCAGTTTTTGCGCCAAGCCTTTGTCCGCATTCGTGACGTCCTGTTCGTTGATCCCGTAGACGGTCGGCGTGTGGCCGGACCAGGCCGCGGACAGGGCGATCGAATGCCCCATCGTTCCCGCTCCGAGTATTGTCAATTTCTCCATATGAGTTCACCTCTTTTTTAGGATGGATGATACAAGGAAACCCAACAACTTCCGAATCGGATAGCTGTTGGGCATGTGAATCTTATAGGCCGATTGAGAATAAAATCACAGCGAGTACCGCACCGAGAAGCGGCACGACAACGGACAATGCGCCGAATGCCGGATAGGCGTCGCGGTGGGTTTCCCCCGCGATCGAGCGGATCGTCGTGACGACGTAACCGCCTTGCGGCAAGGAATCAAGCGAGCCGGACGAAATGGCGACGGTCCGGTGCAAGGCTTCCGGGTCCACGCCCATATCGAGATAATGGGGCGCGAGCAGCGGAAGCGCAATCGCCTGGCCGCCAGAAGACGATCCGGTGAGCCCGGCGATGACCGCGACAGCGAGTGCCCCGCCGATCAACGGGCTGCCCGGGATGCCGGTCATGACATCGACGGCTGCTTCAAAAGATGGCGTCGCTTTGACGACTCCGCCGAAGCCGACGACTGCGGCGGTGTTGGCGATCGCGATGACCGCTCCCATTGCGCCGTCGCCGAGCGCTTTGCTCAAATTGCGGATGAATTTGATGTTGATCAGGCAAGTCGAGACGATCCCGCCAGTCAAGGCGATAATCAACGCGGAAGTGCCGAGCGAATCATGGAAGATGTACGAGAACCCAAGGACGACAAGAAGCGGAACCATGCTGAGGAGCGGGTTCGGCAATTCTTTGCGCGATTCATTGTCCGGGTCGGTTGGGCGTGATTCGAACTCTTCGCCTTTCGCTTTCGCTTTGTTGATCATTTTCGTCAGCCACCAATAACCGAAGACCATCATGAACACTGCGACGATCGCGCTGACTTCCCAGCCGGCATACGGCGAAGTGCCGAGAAATTCAATCGGGATCCAGTTCTGGATTTCCGGTGAGCCGGCAGACGTCATCGTGAATGTCGTCGAACCGAAAGCGAGTGCCGCCGGAATGAAACGGCGCGGCAAATTCGCTTGTTTAAAGAGGCTGAGCGCCATCGGGTACACCGAGAACGCGACGACGAACAAGCTGACACCGCCATATGTAAGGACGGCACAGGCAAGGACGACCGCAAGCGCTGCGCGTTTCATGCCCATCTTGCCGACGATCCAGCGCGAAACGCTGTCGGCAGCGCCCGTGTCTTCCATCACTTTCCCGAAAATCGCCCCGGTCAGGAACATTAAGTACCAGGACGCGATAAAGCCGGTGAAGCCGTCCATATAATTCGTCAAATAATTGGCTGCCCCATCTCCCGCAAGCTGCGGGAATAAAGGCAAACCGTTCAATACCGCCACGAACAATGCCGTAAGCGGCGCTGCGATGAGCAAGTTCATGCCGCGCATCGTCAGGACAATGAGTAAAATCAATCCACCAAACATGCCGATGAAACCAAGCATCTGTTATTCCTCCCATACCACCTAAATAGAATTAGTTCTTGCCGTATCTTCTGACGCGGAGGAGTGCCTGCTCGGCATGCCCTGCGAAATTCTCCAATTGGCACAAGCGCGCTGCATATTCCCCGATATAGGCGCTTGCTTCGGGTGTCGTCACTTTCTGGTAGGTGACGGTCTTGATGAATTTCCCGACCCATAGTCCGCCAGTGTAGCGGGCGGCGCCTTTTGTCGGCAAGGTATGGTTCGTGCCGATGACTTTGTCGCCATACGCGACGTTCGTTTCCGGACCAAGGAATAAGCACCCATAATTGGTCATGTGTTCCAGGAAGTAATCCGGATCTTCCGTCAGGATCTCGACGTGTTCAAATGCCAAACGGTCCGCTTCGATGCGCGCTTCTTCGATTGAATCGACAAGCAGGATCTGCCCGTAATCATCCCAGGATACACGCGCGACGTCCGCTGTCGGCAAGGTCTCCAATTGGCGTTCGATTTCTTTCACGGTTTCGTTCGCGAGCTGCTCTGAAGTGGTGATCAACGCTCCCGGTGAAGTCGGCCCATGTTCGCCTTGCCCGAGAATATCGGTGGCGACCATTTCCGCATCAGCCGTATGATCAGCAACGACCAAAGTTTCGGTCGGCCCGGCGAACAAGTCGATGCCGACGCGGCCGTAAAGCTGGCGCTTCGCTTCTGCGACAAACGCATTGCCCGGCCCGACGATCATGTCGACCGCTTCGATCGTTTCCGTGCCGATCGCCATCGCTCCCATTGCCTGGATGCCGCCGAGCAAGTAGATCTCATCCGCTCCGGCAAGGGACATCGCCGCAATCGTCGCGTGCGGGATTTCGCCGTTGATCGGCGGTGTGCATGCGATGACGCGTTTAACGCCAGCGACTTTCGCTGTCAAAACGCTCATATGGGCGGAAGCGACCATCGGGTAGCGGCCTCCTGGGATGTAGCAGCCGACGCTGTTGACGGGGATGTTTTTATGCCCCAGAACCACACCCGGGATCTGTTCCACTTCGACATCATTCAAGGAATCGAGCTGCGCTTCGGCGAACGCCTTGATGTTCTTTTGTGCGAACTTGATGTCTTCGATGACGCTGTCTGGAACTTTGGAAACGATTTCATTTATTTCCGCATCAGACAAGCGGAACGATTCAGGCGCCCATTTATCGAATTTTTCGGACAGTTCACGGACCGCTGCGTCTCCGCGCGTTTCCACGTCCTTCAACGCCTCTGCAACGATCTGCGATACTTTCGAATCGTTTGCGCTCACTTCTTCCTGTGATTTCCCTGCTTTCAATACTTTGACCATTATGAAAACCTCCATTACTGATTTCTTGCATACGTATTCAAATCAAGCTACAAGCTCTTTTTGAATACGTATGCAAAACTGTTGTTAAGAACAAGAATATTTTAATTATTTCAGAAAGTCAACCACAGATTATGTGGTTTTTCTTTCCACGAAGCTTCCTTCCACTTCGACAGCCCGCGCCCGGCCCGTGTATTCGCCGATTTCCGACAGCAAATAATTTACCGTTTCATCGACCATTTTTTCGATCGGCTGTTCCCACGTCGTCAGTTCGTACGCCGGCCAGGAAGCCATGTCGATATTGTCGAAGCCGATCACTTTGACGTCTTCGGGAATCTTGACGCCTTGCTTGCGGAAGGCATCCAGGACACCGAGCGCCATGATATCGTTCGCCGCAAAAACGGCAGATGGGGCCGCTCCTTCCGACAGGATCTTCTGCGCGGTTTCGTAACCTCCGTTATAGCTGAAATCCGAGGTGTATTTTTTATAGGCGATGCCCCGCTGCTTCAATACTTCCGCAAATCCCTGTTCGCGCTCACGGCTCGTCGAGGTGTCTTCGTTTCCGGAAATATACACCATCTCCCCCGTTTCACCCGCCACCAGGTATTCAGCGATTTTACGGCTGGCGTTCAAGTTATTGCAGCACACCGAATGGAATTGGCTGCTTGTCAGTTTGCGATTGAAAAAGACTAGCGGAATGCGGTTGGCCTGAAACGCTTCTGCGACGTTCATCGACATCGACGCATCCGTGATGATCACTCCCGCCACGTTGTAATTGAGCAAGGTGTCGATGTCGTCGCTTTGGATTTCGTCATTGTTCGTATGGACGAACAAGACGCTATAGCCGTGCTTTTTGAACGAAGTGGTGAATTGCTTGAGGACCTGCGGATAGAAGGGGTTCTGGACGCCTTTCATGACCAGGCCGATGATTTTTGAACTGTTGGTGATCAGGCTTCTGGCGTATTCATTCGGCCGGTAGCCAAGCTCTTCGGCTGCGGCCAACACTTTTTGGCGGGTTTTTTCGGTGACTTTCGCTCCGTCGAAAAACACGCGTGAAACTGAGGACTGGGAGACCCCTGCGAGCTTTGCGACATCCTTGGCATTGACTGTCGGTTTCATCATACATTCATCCTTTTCCGTTGATCTGCTTGGCTTTCAGATTACACCATCCCCCATTATTTTGCATCTGTTTGTTGGAAATGAATGTGTGTGGGATTGAAAAGAAGCGAGAGGAGAAGATTGCGCTTTTCGGCTGCGTTCCAGGAGGCTGCTTAGGGCTCGCAGTGGCGGGTCATGCAGCTGATGCGACAGGACACCGCGCTTTCAGCTGCCCGGGACAGGTGCCCAAATTTCATTGTGTTCGGGCATTCTGCTACGCAAATGAATGGAAGTTAATTAGTTCTGATCCACCAATCAAATTTCTGGTCCAAGCACCAACATTCCTGACGCCGCGTGCCGGCAAGCGATTTTTCCCTATCTTTATCTACACACCACCAATAAAAAGCAGGGGCAGCGAATACCCAATCGATAAAATATGACAATATCTTAATTCCACAAATAAACTGATTCATTCCGCAAACAAACTTCTCCTTTCCACAAATAAACTTTTTATTCCACAAATAATCCGCTTCATTCCACAAATAAACTTCTCCTTTCCACAAACAAACTCTCTATTTCACAAAACCTGCTTCATTCCACAAATAAATCGCTCTATTCCACAAATAAACTTTTTATTCCACAAATAATCCGCCTCATTCCACAAATAAACCTCTCCTTTCCGCAAAAAACCCTCCCCATCCCACAAAAAAACCGCACCCGATCGGATGCAGTTTCGCTATTCCTGTCCTTCACTTTTCCTGAACACATCCCAGCTGCCGTCTTGCCGTTTGGCGAGGAGCACGTCGGGGTCTTCGTTGCTTGTGTAGATCTCGGCGCCTTCAGCGAGGAAGTTGGAAGAAAAATCGGCAGTCGGCATGACTTCCGGTTCGGTCGATTGGGTGATGGCACCAAGCCGCGCGGATTCGCTGTATTCGCTGCCATCCAGTTCGCCTTCCCATAGATATTCTTCGCCTTCCACCATCAGGATGCCGGCGTATGATCCGGACTCTTCGCCGTTCGTGAACGTCTGTCCGCCGCAAGCCCCGAGCAAAAGCAAGACGGCTGCCAGGGCCAGCGTTTTCCAAAATGGATTCATTATCGCACTCCCCCTTTCCTATCGTCTATTCGACGTTTTTTTGGCGGCTGCGTTTCACGCTTTTGCGGGTTCAGCCGTATTTTTTCTGGTGGTCTTTTTTGCGGCGCAAATAATCCTCGTCTTCGCGGATTTCGTCCCAGCGTTTTTTGAAGATGGCTGCGGATTCGGCTTTTTCCTCGTCAATCTGGCGGTCTTTGATCGAACCGTCTTCGTTATATTTGCGGCCGCCTTTGTAATTGGTGTAGCGCCGCGCACGGGTGTAGCCCATCTGGATGAATTTGCGGGCCATGTCCATGCCGACGAAATCGTCCTGTTTGCGGTACTCCTCGAACATCTCGGAAATCTTGTCGCACGATTCCTGGGCGATGTCCGGCGTCTTGAAGCGCCAATGGGGCAGGATTTCGCTTTTATACGGTTCGACGAGGAGTACACCCTGCTCACCTTTTCCGACGCGGTATAGTTCGGGGTTTCTCCTCAAGTCCAGGTTTTTATAGTCCAGATCGTAATCGAATGCCATCGTGCACCCTCCTTTTGCTGAGACTATACCCCGTCACGCCAGTAAAAAAACGGCATGAAAAAACCGCCTCGCGGGCGGTTCCTGGTCAGGCGTGTTCGATGCTCTTGTTCGAGAAATCCCGGATGTCCGTGATGACGTCTTTCAGGATGTCGATCGATTTCAATGGATCGCCGATAAAGTCCATGCCGTGGTTGACCTCGTTCAAGACGTGCGAATCCAGGCGGCTATTGGCCTGGAGTTCTTCCATCCGGTTGCGGTCGTAATAATGGTCTTTGTCGCCGATGAAGCTCAGCGCAGGATTCGGGCACTCTTTCATCGCCTTGAAGACGTCCTCGTGCTTGATGAGCGGCGTCAGCCAGACGGTTTTCGCGCCCTTGAATTTCTTGCGCTCGAGTTCGCTTGCGAGCGCGATCGTGCCGAGCGATTTGGCTACGAGGAAGAATTTTTCGTAAATGCTTCCTTTCAGCACTTGGTCGACCACTTGTTTGACGTCACGTTTTACCGCTTCGTCGATCTCTGCCATCGTGTACTGGTCGTACAACGGGTTCGTATAATCGTAATTGATGCGCAGGATATCATATTCCTGTTCTGCGAGCAGGCGCTCCGTGTAATGAAATAACGGGCTTTTGGCCGTATAGCCGATGCCCGGCAGGAAGATCGCGAGTTTTCTCGTCTGGTCCTGGTTCAGGACAAGGCTGTAATTGATCGCCTGGCCTTTGTCCCCTTGGATTGTCCGGTTGATTGTTTTCATTGTTTCCACCCCTTTCCTCTAGTATAAAGTTTTTCCTGTTAATTGCATGTAAATTTTCCTAAGAATTCGAAAACTTCATTACGGGCGGTTTTTCTTCTCTGTTATAATATCCATATCACCAATAGGGAGGCGGTTCTTGTGTGGAAAGGCATTCGCTGGACGGCGTTTTCGGTTCTGCTGGCCATCAGCATCCTCTTTGCCGTCAAAGGCGTCCAAGTATGGCTGATGCGCCATGCCACGGAACCGGTCGCGATCCATTTCTATTTCTTTGAAATCGGCGAAGCGGTGCTGCCGGGCAATCTGGTATCCTATGCCGTGGCGTTTTTCGTGGCGGCGTTCATTACCGCGGTCGCGGCATTCGCCTTTATCGCGAGGCGGCTATTTGGATTTTAATTAGATCGGGAAAGAGGGATTTTGATGAATACGGAAAAAGACAAAATGCTGGCCGGGGCGCTTTACCGGGCGGACGATCCGGTACTCGTGCGCGAGCGCGTGAACGCGAAGCGGCTATTGCGTTTGTTCAATAAATCGATGGAGACCGATGGGCAGGAACGCAAGCGCTTCATGAGCCAATTGCTCGGCTCGAGCGGCGACCATTTGTACATCGAGCCGAATTTCCGCTGCGACTACGGCTACAATATCCATGTTGGCCACAATTTCTTCGCCAATTTCGACTGCGTCTTCCTCGACGTCTGCGACATCCGCATCGGCGATAATTGCCTCGTCGGCCCTGGCGTCCATATCTATACGGCGACCCATCCGCTCGATATCGAACAGCGGCTTTCCGGCTACGAATACGGCAAAGGGGTGCGCATCGGCGATAATGTGTGGATCGGCGGGCGGGCGGTCATCAACCCTGGCGTCACGATCGGAGACAACGCCGTCATCGCTTCCGGCGCCGTGGTCGTGAAAGACGTTCCGGCGAATACCGTCGTCGGCGGCAATCCCGCAGTCGTCATCAAGACGCTTGAAAACTAATCGGCAGGCCACAGGAAAAGGCAGCAAATCGCTCGGATTTGCTGCCCTTTTTTTCATGTATCGAGTGATTGGCCGTTCCGGACCGCTTGTTCGTGCTTCAACAGCCATTCCTTGCGTGTCAGGCTGCCGGCATAGCCGGTCAATTTGCCGTTCGACCCGATGATGCGGTGGCACGGGATGATGATGCTGATCTTGTTTTTGCTATTGGCGTTCCCCACTGCCCGGACGGATTTTTCGTTGCCGACAGCCCTTGCGATATCGCGGTACGAGGCCGTTTCGCCGTAAGGAATCGCGGGCAGCGCCGCCCATACTTTTTGCTGGAAGTCGGTTCCGGACGAAAGACACGGCACGGTGAATTCCATGCGCTGCCCTTTGAAATATTCATCCAGTTGCTGTAACGCGTCTTTCAGCACTTGAGGTGTATCCACGTCCACCGCATAGAGCGGCTGCTCCCGTTCGCTGAAATAAAGCGATACGATGCCTTGTTCGGTGCCGGTGATTTCAACGACGCCAATCGGCGATGGGTAATCCACTTGATGCAGTTCACTCATAATAACACCCTCCATAAATAAAATGTCGCGTACGCTTGCCAGCCTACCCAGGGTTCCGCTAACTTCTCAATCTCGGCAATCGCCGGTTTTTGCTCGAGCCCTAATTGCTGCTTCAAGGCATTGTGCAAGCCGACGTCGGATACCGGAAACGCGGAGTTGAAGCGCAGGCATTTCATCATGACGTAATGCGCGGACCATGGCCCGACGCCGCGGATCGCCACCAATTGTTTTTCGGCTTGCTGCTCTGTTTTTTCGAGCAGTTCGTCTTTTGCGAGACGGCCTTCAGCCAGTTCACGGGCGATGCCGATGATGTATTCCGCTTTCCTCCCCGAAAATTGCAGCTTCTTCAGTTGCTCCACTTGCAGCGAAGCGATCGTGTCGGCGGACGGAAACGCCCAATACTCGATTCCGCCCACTAGATGCGAAGTTCCGAACTGCTCGATCAAGCGCCGTTTCAAGGTGTAGGCGAAAGTCAAATTGATCTGCTGGCCGGTGATCGCCCACACGAACGCTTCAAATAAATCCGGCATGCCCATTATCCGGAGCCCTGCGTGATGCTCCACGACTTTCCGAAGAAGCGGGTCGCGTGCCGCCATCGCGTAAAACGGCTGTAAATCTGTCTCCAAGTCGAACCAGTCTGTCACATACCGGACGACTGCCTGCTTCCCTTGTTGGGACGGCGACTGGTGCGGAAATTCGATGTGCAGCGCCCCTTCGGAATAACTCAAATCGAATAAGGCCACTTCATTTTCAAGAACCAACAGCTTGGTGATTCGCCCGTCTTTGATTGTATGGAGCAGTTCCTGGTCGGAGCGGCCGAGAATGGCCAGGCATTCCGTGAAATTAAAATCGGCCGGCGCAGGGATTTTCAGCCTTGATGGTTCCATTTCGCTATCCATTGTGCCGCGCTCCTTTCGCTTTTCTGTAGTCGCCCGGCGATTGCTGTTTCAGCTGCCTGAACACTTTATAAAAATGAGACGTGCTTTGAAAGCCGGCCTCGAGGGAAATTTCCAAATTCGTCTTACCGGTGTTCGCAAGTAAATCGGCCGCTTTGTCGATGCGGATCTTTTCCAGATAAGAGCGCGGCGTTTCACCGGTTTCCTGTTTGAACAGCCGGTCCACATAGGAGGGGCTCATGCCGATATGGGCAGCCACTTCGTCCAAGCCGATTTTTTGGTCGTAATGGCCCCTCAAGAAGGCGATGACTCGCTGGGTGAATTCAATCGCTGGTGACTGCCCGATTTCCGGCTGGCATCTTTTGCATGCCCGGAATCCGCGATTCTCCGCTTCTTCGACGGAGAAACAGAATTCCACGTTGCGCTTTTTCGGCTTGCGCGACCGGCAGGACGGACGGCAATAGATCTTCGTCGTCTTGACGCATGTGAAAAACAAGCCGTCGTGTGCCCGGTCGCAAGCCAGGAATTTCTCCCACATCTCATCGAACGTGAACTTCGCTTGAATCTCCATAGCCGCCGCCCTCCTTTACTTTCTATTCTATCTTTCTCATTTTATCATTGCATCCCTGCAGCATTCGTCCTCATTTTTGCGCTCATGGTCGGGTCCACTCTCTTGTTCGGCGAAAAGCTTATTGACTTCCTCTTTGCCGTTCGGATATCATTGTGTTAACTTATTTTATATTTTAGTTAACTAAAAATGAAGGGACGTTTTCACATGACAGCATCAAACAACAAATTGCGGATGATGATCGTGACGGCTTTGTTCGCCGCCATTATCGGCATCCTCGCTCAAGTCACCATCCCCTTGCCGCTCGTGCCAATCACCGGGCAGACTTTGGCGATCGGCCTTGCCGCCACGATTTTAGGCGCTCGCTATGGGACATTATCGATCTTGGTCTATCTCGCTATCGGCGCTGCCGGCATGCCGGTTTTCGCGCAAATGTCTGGCGGATTGGGCAGTTTGTTCGGGCCGACGGGCGGCTATTTATTCGGGTTCATCCCGACCGCTTTCGTCATCGGCTATTACCTCGAGAAGATGGGCTTCACCATCCGGAACGCCGTCGTCGCCAATATTCTCGGCATGTTCGTCGCGCTCGGTTTCGGGACAGTGTGGCTGAAGATCTTCGCGGAACTTTCCTGGGCGGGCGCCTTCATGGGCGGATTTGCACCGTTCATTCTCGTCGGCGTCATCAAAGCGGTACTCGCTGCATGGATCGGCATTTCGGTGAGGAACCGCTTGGCATCGGCGAAGCTTCTCCACGGGTTGGAAACACGAAATCATTCTTCTCTATAATTAACTTACAGCTTTCGAAGAGATGAACCGAAGACGGTTCGTCTCTTTTCGATTTGGCCAATTTCCGTTTAAGTTAGGGCGCATCCCGGGTATGCATTGGAAGTATAAGTAAATCAACGAAAGCAAACAACCCGAGGAGGAATTCACCATGGCAACTGAAAAAATATTGATTACCGGTGCCGGCACCGGATTCGGCAAGAATATTGCGTTCAGCTTGGCGGAACAAGGAAAATCCGTCATCGCAGGCGTTGAAATCATTTCCCAGGTTTCCGCGTTGGAGCAGGAAGCGAAAGAGCGCGGCGTGTCGATGCAAATCGAGAAATTGGACGTCACCAACCCGAAAGACCGTGAAAAAGCGTGGGGCTGGGACATCGATGTCTTGGTAAACAACGCGGCAGTGTCCGAAGGCGGATCGCTTGTCGACATCCCGGAAGAAAACCTGCGCCACCAATTCGAGGTCAATGTCTTCGGGCCGATCCTGTTGACGAAAGGCTTTGCGCGCCAAATGATCGAAAAACGCGCCGGCCGCATCGTCTTCGTCTCTTCTGTTTCCGGCTTGATGGCAGACCCGTTGATGGGGCCTTATTGCGGCACGAAACACGCGACGGAAGCTTTCGCGGATTCCTTGAGCAAGGAGCTGCAGGAATTCAAGGTGGAAGTGGCGACGATCAACCCTGGGCCATATTTGACTGGCTTTAACGACCGCGAGTTCGAGACGTGGAAAAACTGGCAGTCCGATTCGGAAGAAACGGTCTTCGACTACGAGAAAGCCGCTTTCCCTTACGAACAATTCGACCCGGAAGAAGTCACCGAGCCATCGGTCAAAGTGATTCTCGGCGAAACGAATCAATACCGCAACGTCATCCCGGAAAAAATGATTCCGCAAGTGAAAGAACACATGGAAGCGATGTGGAGCAAAACGACCACTGAAGGACTGGGCGAGCGCAACGAAACCGTCCAGAAATCGTATGAGATCGAACCCGGCACGCCGGCTGACTCATAATCCGAATACAAAAACTGCCCAGAGGCCAGGCCTCTGGGCAGTTTCGTGTTTTCATTTACAGTTCAACATCCGTTCCCATCTTGCCGTCCTGCGCTTTCCGGTAAACGCCTTTCGCGACAGCTAAATCGAAATACGCCGCCCCGACACATTTGAAGAACGTGATCTCATCTTCTGTCTCGCGCCCTTTACTTTGTCCCGTTACGAGTTCGGCCAGTTCCGCATGGAGCCGGTCGAACGACCACTTGCCGGAATCCGCGGCGTGGATCAACTCCCCCGCCTCTTCCTGGACGCCTGCGAGATCGTCTGCGACAATTTTATCCGCCCGCGCAATGGTCGTTTCGTCCATCTCGCGCATATGCGGCAAATACGAGCCGACGCCGTTGATGTGCGTGCCTGGCTTCAAGTCATTGCCGTCAAATACCGGTTCAGTCGAGCGCGTGGCACAAGCGACGATGTCCGCTGCTTCGACAGCTTGTTTCGCATTCGCTGCGATTTCGATTCTGGCTTGGACACCGAACGCTTCCAATTGTTCTTTAAAGCGCATGGCTTTTTCTTCTGTGCGGTTAAACAGCAAAATCGTCTCGATGTCCCGGACTTCGAGCACGCCGAGCACTTGCTCGAACGCCATGGCGCCGGTCCCGATGACCGCGAGCACGCGGCTGTCCTTGCGTGCGAGATGATCGGTGGCGATGGCACTGAGCGCGCCGGTGCGCAGCCGTGTCAAATACGAGGCGGTCATCATCGCGACATGCTCGCCGTTTTTCGCGTCGGATAATAAAATCACCCCTTGCGTCGTCGGCTTGCCTTGTTTCGGATTGTCCGGAAAAATAGTCACCACTTTGACGCCTGCGAGTTCCTCTTGTGTATCGGCGCTCGGCATGTACAAGGCAGAGGCTTGCCGCTCCGGGAAATCAAGGACTGTGCGGTGCGGGTTGTCGATCTTTCCTTGCTGCTTGGCGTGTAGCAAGGCGGTGACGTCTCCGATCGCGTCACTCATTTTGTAGTTTTGCTGGATTTGCTGTTCGTTGATGATTTTCATGGGGCCCTCCTAAAGAAAAAGAACCGCTTATGCGCGGCTCTCTTTTGCTATGGTGGCGGCTGGATGCGCCGCTTGTTTTTGTTTCAAGTCTTTCACTGCCCAGATGGAAACAAGCGAAATCAACGCGGTGAAGATGATGTAGATGGCCACCGGCACATACGAATTGTCGAAGCGTGCGAGAAGCGCCGTCGCGACTAGCGGTGCGGTACCACCCGCGAGCGCAGCACCGATCTGGTAGCCGAGCGTGACACCAGTATAGCGCACTTTGGCGTCGAAGATTTCCGAGAACATCGTGCCAAGGACAGCGGTGATCGGTGCCCAAATGACGCCGAGGCCGATGATCGTCGCCAGCACGAGCATGAATACGGAACCTTGGTGAATCATCCAGAAATACGGGAACGCGAATAGAGCCATCGCAGCCGCTCCCGTGATATACAATTTTTTGCGCCCGACACGGTCAGACAATGAGCCCATCACCGGGATCAGGATCGTGGTGATGACTGTCGCGACCATGACCGCTCCGAGTGTCGCTGTGCGTGAGAACCCGAGATTGGTCGTCGCGTAGGATACGATGAACGTGCCGAAAATATAAAACGGCGCCGTCTCGACGACTTTCGCCCCGATGGCGATCAACACTTCACGCCAGTGGTATTTCAAAGTTTCGACGATCGGCACTTTCGGGATCTCCCCAGATGCCTGGACCGCCTTGAATTCCGGTGTTTCGTTGACGCCTTTGCGGATCCACAAGCCGAACACGACGAGCAAGGCGCTCAAGATGAACGGCACGCGCCAGCCCCATGTCATGAAGGCGTCGTTCGGTAGCAAATTCATGATCCATAAAGCGAGCGTACCGAGCACAAGCCCAATGGTGACCCCCATTTGCGGGATGCTTCCGAACAAGCCGCGTTTTTCAGGCGGTGCATACTCGGTCGCAAGCAATAGCGCCCCGCCCCATTCGCCGCCGATGCCAAGCCCCTGGACGAGGCGCAGCGTGATCAACAGGATCGGCGCCCAGATGCCGATTGCCTGGTAGGTCGGCAATAAGCCCATGCCGAATGTCGCGATACCCATCAGGCTAAGCGTGATGACCAAGGTTTTCTTGCGTCCGATGCGGTCGCCGATGTGGCTGAAGATGATGCCGCCGAACGGGCGGATGAAGAATGCCAAGGCAAATGAAGCATACGCCAGCATCAAGCCGACGGTCGGATCTTCATTGACGAAAAATAATTGGTTAAAGACCAGTGCAGCCATCGTCCCGTACAGGAAATAATCGAACCATTCGATCGAGCTCCCCACAAGACTCGCCGTCAGGACTCGGCGTGTTGTTTTCTTATCCAAACTGATTTCCCCCTTTGATTCACAAAAATTGAAGTGACACTTTAATTTTCTCCTTGAGCAATAGTTTAGATAACTATCAATTTTCTGTCAATAACATTTCAAAATTAATTTTAGCGTTATTTGCCCCTGTTCTGTGGCCTCCTGTATGATAAAAGGAGCATGTAGAAAAAGTGAGGAATCCGTTATGGCTGATCCATCCATTGGCACGACTTTAAAAATACTGCGCAAAGAGCGCAAGCTGACATTGAAACAATTGGCGGAGAACACGGGCGTCTCGATCAGTTTCCTGTCGCAAGTGGAACGCGGCAAATCGAGCGTCACCCTGGAATCGCTCAGGAAAATCGCCGATGCGCTTCACGTCGACCCGAGCGTCTTTTTTTCGGAACAAGACGCGGCCGACTGGACATCGCGGCTCGAGCGATTTTACTACAAAGACCTGACACATGGCGTCCAGGAAGCGAATTTCGTCCCGGTGCTCGTCACCTTGCATCCTGGCGACAGCGAAGGCAATCCTTTTGCCCATAGCGGCTACGAGTTCCTCTTCGTCGTCGAAGGCGAATTGACTGTCGAAGTCGCAGGCGAACGCTCAACGATCGGCCCTGGCGATTCGACGATGTTCGACGCCAGCCAAACGCATTATTGGTTCAATCTGACCGACAAGGAAGTGAAATTTCTGTTGGTGTCGTCAAAGACGGTTTAATCGCACACAGAATGACCAAGCTTGGAGGATAGGATACCATGCGAGATGCCAGTTTGTTATCACGAGAAAATTATTTTATAGCTTTTGAAGGGTTTGCAGAAACCAGGCTTCCAGAGGCAGCAGTGCGGGTGTTTGTATGTGGCAGCGAAAATGAAACTGACCTGCTCTTGAACCTTCCTGGCACAGTGGATAGATGGCATATTGATTTTCGTTCATATGCTTTCTACTCGGCGACTTCCGAAGATTTTACCAGTATGTCTGGCTGTGGTACGGCTCCTGCTTATCGCATTTATCACCAATCCGATCTTCTCACTTTTTTGGCGCATCAATCTAATTTGAAGGAACAGGAAAAGCAAAGGGGCATCCACTTCCTGCATTTCTCTTTTGCCTGTATGGAACATCAAGTGGATATTATTTCTTCCGAAAAGCCACTCATTCAATTACTTAATACTAAATAGAAGACTGCTTTACCCCCAAAAAAACCACCTGGCAATCAATCTCCAGGTGGGTTTCGCTTTCTCTTCAGCCGCTATGCAGGCCTTTCATTTTCTTGCCCCTGCCTTTCTTCTCGCAGCGTTTTCCGGCTTGCATGCGTTTCTTATGCTTACCGCCTTTGCCGCTGTTCTGGCTCGAGGCCATCAAGAATCCGAGGCCTGTCATCACGAGCGGCAGCATGACGATAAGCTCGATCGGGACGATCGGGCGATAGACGGTTTTTTCCGCTGTCACGTCGTAGATGCCGATAGGTTTGACCGAAAATGACCCGCCTGCCCCTTCCCCGTGTCCGCCTTCAACTTCTTCGAAACCGGGCGATTCTGCATCTTTGTCCTCCCGTTCGTAGCCGCCGCCAGCACCTGCCCCGACGCTGTAGCGGATGCGCGCAACCGGGATGATGGACCGGCCTTGCATCTCGATCGGGTCGCCGTAGACGAGCGATACATCACGCGCAGTCGAAAACTTTTCGAAAATCGGGCGTACCGGGGACGATTGGAACGGAAGCCTTTCTTTGTCATCCATGTTCTACACTCCTTTTTTGGAAGATGAATTCCCATGGCCAAGGCAGCGGTAATGGCAAGCGGCATAGATCCGCACTGTCGATTGTAAGTATATACATTCGCCTTGCCGCTCACGAACCCTCTAATTATTTTGCGGATGGATTCCAATTAAAAAGCACATGAAAAACGCCTGGAATTTTCTCCAGGCGTTTTCCGCTAGAATATCCTTCTTTTCCATAGAGAAACAGCGATGACCAGCATCAAAATGGCTGACAGGACCAGTGTCGTGATCCACGACCCCGGCTGTTCGCCGGAAATCGGCAAGGCCACGTTCATCCCGAAAAAGCTGAAGATCAAGGTCGGCAAGGTCAGGAAAACCGTGAAAAGGGTCAAGGTTTTCATCGTGTTGTTCAATTCATTCGATATGAGCGAAGAATACGATCCCGTGATGCTGTCCAGGATCCTCGTATACAACTCGGTCGTTTCGATTCCTTGGTTGTTCTCGATTTTCACGTCTTCCAATAAGTCTTCGTCGTCTTCATACAATTTGACCGAAGGCGTCCGGAACAGCTTCGTGATGACGTCCCCATTCGCTTTCAATGAGGTCAGGAAGTAGACCAGGCTCTTTTCGATCTCCATGATCTTATAGAGTTGCTTGTTCGTTAAGGAGTCCTTCAAATTGCTTTCGACCTTGAGGCGCTGCCTGTTCAGTTTCTTCAGGTTCACTATGTATTGGGTGGAAATCGCCAATAGCACTTCGAGCGCAAAGCGATTCTTCATCGCCGTGTTCACGTTTTTCCTGATGACGTTTTCTACAGAGTTCGTCGCCTGGCTGCAGATGGTGACGATAAAATCTCCCCCCAAAATGATGCCGATGGGGATCGTGATATACGAGTCGAGCTGTGGGCTATTGTCATCGACAATCGGCAAGTCATTGATGATCAATGTGCAATTCGTCTCTTCATCGTATTCAATCCGTGCGCTTTCTTCCAAATCCAATGGATCCTCTAAAAATTCTATGGGGATATTGCAGCGTTCCGCTATTTCCCTGGTTTCCCCTTCGGAAGGCGCCACCATATTGATCCAGCAATTCTTCTCGATTGCCTCAATTGTTTGTAAAGTGCCGTCCGCAGAGGATTTATGTATGGTAATCATGCTTGCCCCCCTTTTCGTTCTGCCTGAAAGCCTATATGTAGTATATTTCCATAAGTGGTCGCTGTAGCGATTTCACTTCCAGACCTTACCGAGTTTACCCGAAATAACGCCGAATCTAACCACCGCGTGCAAAGAATCTTTCGGTTCAACTGCTAATGAAACCAATACCTCCTGCCATAAAGAGAATTTCGGGCATGCAAAAAGCTGTTTGGAGGTTTTCTCCAAACAGCTTTTGATCTTTAGATATGTGCGATGGCTTCAAAGGTGATGGCATGCTGAGCGTCTTTCGGGTATTGGCCGTATTCGTAATTGGACGACACGATGATATCCTCGAACCCCTGGCTGCCGAGCAGAAGCTTGAATTCCTCGACGCCGTACCAGCGCATCGGGAAGCGTTCGAGTTCGGTCTGGACTAGCTTGCCGCCCTGCCATTTCTCGTAGCGGTTATGCGACACGGAACATTGCTTGATCCAATCGACTTCGACGGTCTTGCTCTCGAGCGTGATCACTGCGCCTGCTTTTGTCTGCCACGTCCGTGTTCTCGGCCGGTCGATCTCGAAACCTTGCGGAACATAGAGGTCGACGAGCAGACGGCCACCTGGCGCCAGATGCTTGCGGAAATTCTTCAAGGCTTTGATTGCCTGTTCGCGCCCTGCAAGCAATTGGAACGTCCCGGCCGGCAAAATGATCGCATCGTATTCGACGTCGATCCGGAAGGTTTCCATATCCGCTTCGAATAATTTCGGATGCAAACCGCGTTCTTTGCAATGGGCGCGGCAAATATCAAGCATTTCAGATGAACTGTCGAAGCCGTCGATGTGAAGGCCATCTTCTAATAGCGGCACAAGCAAGCGCCCGGTCCCTGTGGCGGGTTCTAAAATACGCCCTTCGTTTCCTGCGAGCCGCTCCCTGTAGAACTCGACATCGCCGAACGATTTGCCGATCGGCTTATCCAGGTCATAAACTTCAGCAGACAAGGAACTATAATAGCTGAGCATGACATCCCCCTCTTCCGTTTTAGGAAAGTATGAACAACCCGACGAGCGCCAACACCAGGTTCGGCAACGCGAACAGCACAAGGTTTTTCACTTTGGCGTTGCGCGCCTGCTGTGCCCGGCGGCGTTCCGAGCTCGTGTTGAATGAAGATTTCACTTGCTTGCCTGCCGTGGCGGACGAGATGACCGCCCAGACGAGTGCGATGACGGCGACGGCCCCCGCAATCGGGAACAATAGCGACCAGTCATCTGCCAGGAAAGCGATGAGTGCGATAAGGCCTGACACAAGAAGGCCGAGTAGAAAATGCTTCATAGATAATATTCCTCCTGTAATTCTAGTTTCCTTCTTATTTTACTAAATGAGGAAGGCTGTGGGAAACATTGCGTAAAAAAAGATGGATGAATTTCACGCGTCTTTTTCAGGTGGCCATTCCGATTTCAGCATGCCGTAGACAACGTGGTCGACGAAATGATCGTAGAGCCATTCCGCTTGGCGGATTACGCCTTCTTCCGTAAAGCCGAGACGGATCGGGATGTTGCGGCTTTTCCCGTTGCCGACCGCTGCGCGGATCTCGACTTTGTTGAGCCCACGCTCCGTTAGCGCATAATCTGTCAGCGCTCCCGCCACCCTTGTCATGATGCCCTGTCCCTGGTATTCCGTGTCGAGCCAATAGCCGATATAGGCCGTCTGTTTCGCTTCATTGATTTCGTTGAAGCCGGCGATTCCGGCCAGTTCGCCTTGGTAGACAATCGCGCAATTCAAGCTTTTTCCGAGCGCGAAACTTTCAGCGCACGACTGGATGAAATTTTTCGTATCCTCGACGGTTTTCGTGTGATCGAGCCATGGCAGCCATTCCTTCAGTGCAGCACGCGAACGGTCCGTCAATTCAAAAATCCGCTCTGCGTCTTGCATCTCGACCAATTTCAACGCTAACTCTTCATCAATCTTATGTACAAACATGCCACTTCCTCCTTTTCCTGAATTATCCATAAGCGTAGCATATCTAGCATCTTACAAGAATATATTTTTGTAACTTAAAAAGACGCAATTTTCGGTCTTTTGGCGTAAACTGGAAGAAAAGAAAGCGAACGGAGTGAACGCTTATGTTCAGGCTCTTTATTGTCCTCGTCGCTTTGATGGTCGTGCTCATCATCCTGTGCCTTGTGCTGTTTTTCATTCGCCATAAACCTCATAAACTGCCACCTCCCCACCACGAAGCGCAGTTATTGAAAGAGCGCTTCTCGCGCGGCGAGCTGTCGGAAGACGAGTTCCGCAAGCGCATGAAAGAACTTGAGCAGAAGCCAGGACTGCGCAAAAACGGATAGAATCCACTCGCCATTGTTTATTTTCCTGTCAGGCGGGAAATCCAAGGAATAAGCGAATGACCATAATTCTTATAGGAGGTTTTACGGAATGGTAGAACATGCACAACACGCAGAACTGTCCAAGACGCTCCATGAATGCATGGTGGCGTGCAACCATTGTTTCGATGCTTGCCTGAAGGAAGACGATGTGAAAATGATGGCCGAGTGCATCCGGCTCGACCGCGAATGTGCAGACATCTGCAGCTATCTCGCCCAAGCGATCGAACGCAACTCGCCGTTTGTGTCACAACTCGCGAAAGTATGTGCGGAGATTTGCGAAGCATGCGGAAACGAATGCAAAAAACATGACCATGACCATTGCCAAAAATGCGCGGAAGCTTGCATGAAATGCGCAGAAGCTTGCAGACAAGTGGCATAAGCAAGATGCGTCCGGCTGATCTGCCGGGCGTTTTTTCATGGGAGAAATGAGGGGAAATGATGACGAAACGCATATTGGTCGTCGGCGCCGGCATCGGCGGATTGACGGCCGGCTCCTTGCTGGCAAAAGAAGGCTATGAAGTGACCGTGCTCGAAGCCGCAGTTGAACTCGGCGGCTGCGCCGGAAAATATAAGCGCCACCCGTACCTATTCCCGGTCGGCGCCACCCTCGGCATGGGACTCGAACCCGGCGGCATCCATGAACGCGTATTCCGCCATCTCGGAAAGCAAATGGATCTCGAGCCGCTCGGGCGGGTGATGGAAATGGTCCATCCGTCAGGCACTTTCGTTTTCCACAAGGACCGCAGGACGCATGTCCGTGAACTCGCTGCCCATTTTCCGGAGCACCGAACCGCGATCTTGTCGTTCTATGCGGAATTGTATCGCACGGCGCGCATCACCCGTACCTTGATGGGGCCGCTGCCTGCGCTGCCGCCTGCCAATGTGCGGGAATGGGCGGCGCTCGTGAAAGCTTTGCGCCCGGTTCACTTGCGCCTGTTGCCGAAGTTCCGGCTGACACTCGGTGACGTGTTGAAAAAGCACGGCCTCCACGAACTCGATGCGTTCCGCCATGTGCTCGATGGGCTGTTGATCGACAGCATGCAGACGACAACGGAAGATGTCTCGTATCTGCTTGCGGCAGTGGCGCTCGATATTTACCATGAAGGCGCTTATTACGTCCCGGGCGGCTTGTACCGTTTCGCGGAATTGATGGCGGACAGCATTAAAGAAAATGGCGGCAAAGTAAAAAAGCCGCGCACCGTACAGACGCTTGAGTATCAAGAAGGCGTCTGGCATGCCCGCGACCAGCGCGGCAATTCCTACGAAGCGGACGCCGTCGTCTTCAATGCGCCGATCCAGCAATTGACCGAGCTGTTGCCGGTCGATCATCATCACCGATTGAAACGCCCGCTGCAAGAAGGCATCGGCACCGAAACCTGGACGACTTTGACTTTATACTTGGCGATCGATGCAGAGAAACTGTCAGAACCTCTCCCCGAATTCCGCCAGCTCTCGAGCGGTGCGGCCATGGACGAAGGGCATCATTTCTTCATGTCGGCATCACGGCCCGATGACCGGCTGCGCGCCCCTGAAGGCTTCCAGACGGTGACCATTTCGACGCATTCGAAGCCCGGCTATTGGCAGCCGCAGGAGGATTATGAAGCGATGCGCACCGAACTCTCAGAGCGCATGCTGGAGTTGATCGAGCAGCATATCCCAGGATTCCGTTCGGCGATCGTCCATGTCGAAAGCGGCGCCCCGCTCGCCTGGCAGCATTATACCGGACGTCCGAACGGCTATGTGGGCGGCTTCGCGCAGACTTTGGATGCGGCGTTGTTCAAGTCCATTTCACATCATAGCGGTTTGCCGGAACTGTATCTGACGGGTGACCATATCTTCCCTGGCGGCGGCACGATCGGCGTCGCCGCAAGTGGCATCCATTGCGCACGCTCAATTTCCGGAAAAGCTTTGCTGACGTAAAAAACACCCGCCCTCAGATTTGAGGGCGGGTATTGATCGTTTGTCATGCTAGGCTTCCACTAAATAAGGTATTCACTCATTACTGCTTACTGCACTTGCCCCGCATTCAAGATTTGTGTCCAGTTTTCACCGGCATCCTGTGTTTGCCACGCATGGCCCTTGACGGTGTAAATCGCCAACTGCTCCGGATTTTCCGGATGCTGCGCAACATAGACAACTCCGTCTTCCGTCATCTCCGGCAAGGAAATCTCCTGCTCCTCGCCTGACAAGTCGCGTTTCACCAGTTTTGCCTGTTCACTGTACGTGCCATAATAAAGCGCGTCTTCACTGAAGAATGCGGCCGTTCCGAGTTCACCTTCCGTGATGCGCGTGAAGCTCTCGCCGCCATCTTCAGACAAGAAGATTCCCTGGTTCGACGCTGCTGCGATCATCATCGAATCGTCGGGATGCATCGCAAGATAGGTCACTTTCCCGTCAAGCCCTTCTGCTGCTGTCTGCTGCCAGGTCTCTCCGGCATCGTCGCTGCGGTGGAAGCCGGTTTCCATTTCGGAATTCGCCTGCGGATTGAAGACGAATAAATTATTCGTATTGTAGCCGACTGCCATTTCATGAAAATCCGTTTCTCCTTCAAACCCGAGGTCTTCGAAAGTTTCTCCCCCATCATCGCTGCGTTTGATGCCGAGCGGATTTTGCATGCCGGATTGCATATCAGGATGCCCTGATGACACAAAACCGGTTGCTGTCGCATTAAAGCCCATGAAATCATGGTATTGATCTTCGATTTCCGTCCACTTTCCGTCGCGGTGCACTTTCAATCCATGATGCGAAGCGAAATACAAGCCGCCGTTTTCTTCGATATAACCCATGCCATGGACGTGATCCATCACGCCGTCAAACGGCACTTCCAGCTCCATTGCCGCACTATCCACAGCTGAAGCCGTTTCGGTTTCTTCAGTTGATTCGGGAGACGCGTCAGCTGGATTTTCTGTTTCCTGTTGAGCCGTTTCTGCGCCGCAAGCTGAAATGAACAGCCCGGCTGCGATCACCGGCCATAACCAGTTGTTTTTCATCGCTCGATCTTCCTCTCTGTTGTGCTGTTTCTATAGTTTCATGGTCCGAATAAAAGGTCAACTAATTGCGCAAAATGATGCATCTTTGTCACAAAATACATACCTCGCCACGTATCGGGTATGTGGCAGGTAGAAATAGATTTTCAGGAAACGAGGGAATTGGATGATCAGGAAAAAACTCATGATGGGCAGCGCATCGCTCGCAGCAGCCCTGACACTTGCCGCGTGCGGAGGCGAGGAAGCGGATAATTCAGCCGCTCCCGAAGAACAATCCGAGACGACCAACGAAGCAGGCAAAGTGCTCGAAGAAATCGATGACCCAGAAGAACGCGAAGAAAGCGATGGCCACGGAGGCATGGACCATTCAAGCGATGGCGAAGTGCCGGATGAGTTGATGGAAGCCGCTAATCCGACATATGCTGTCGGGGATAAGGCGACCATTCAAGCAGACCATATGCCGGGAATGGATGGTGCCACAGCGACCATCGCCGGTGCATACGACACGACTGCCTACAGCGTCAGCTACACGCCGACAGACGGAGGGGCACCTGTCGAAAACCATAAATGGGTGATTCATGAAGAACTTGAAGATGCGCAAGATGCCCCTTACACTGAAGGCGATGCCGTGACGCTCGCGGCTGACCATATGGAAGGCATGGAAGGCGCAAGTGCAGCAGTCGACAGTGCTGAAGAAACGACCGTCTATATGGTCGATTTCGAAAATACCGAAACCGGAGAGTCAGTCAGCAACCATAAATGGGTTACAGAAAGCGAATTAACCGCTCAGTAACCAAAAGAATGCCTGGATTGTTCATCCAGGCATTTTAATTTGCCGAAAAAGCGATCTCCCCTCGGCATACAGTCAATTCCACTTCCAGCGCTTCCGTCATCAGCACGAGGTCGGCATCCATTCCGCGCGCAATCTTCCCTTTACCGTGAAGCCCGAGTGCCGCTGCGGCATTTCCGGAACTCATCTGTGCGAGTTCCGGCAAACTGCATTGCGCCAAATCGCGGACATTCCGGAGAGCCCGATCCATCGTCAATACACTTCCGGCGAGCCTCCCCGTCTGGATCCTTGTCCCTGTTTCATCGACCACCACGGTCTGGCCGCCGAGATCATAATTGCCATAACCAAGGCCTTTGGCGCGCATCGCATCGGTAATCAGGATCAACCGCCCCGCACCGATCTGTTGATACGCCAGTTTCACCGCCGCTGGATGGTTATGGATCAAATCCGCGATCAACTCGACCCGGAAACGTGAATCCAGCATCGCTGCCCCCACCACGCCCGGTTCGCGGTGATGGAACGCCGTCATTTGATTGAATAGATGCGTCACATGCTGCGCGTTCGAGGCGACCGTTTGTTCATAAGTCGCCGCCGAATGCCCGATGGAGGCGATCACCCCCGACGCTTCGAGTCCCGCGATAAATTTATCCGCCCCTTCGAGCTCGGGCGCCAAGGTGACGATGCGGATACGGCCGCCGCCAAGCGCTTGCCAATGGTTGAATAAATCAAGCTCAGGTTTCAGGAAATGCTCGGGATTTTGTGCACCCGCCTGTTCCGGAGACAAAAACGGCCCTTCGAGATGGATCCCGAGCAATTCCGCTTCGCCGTCCGCGCTTCTATACTTCCCTGCCGTTTCGACAGCACGTGCGATGCGTCCTTCGGTTTGCGTCATCGTTGTCGCAACAAACGCCGTCACCCCTTCTTTCGGCAAAGCTTGCGCGATGCCCGACAGCGCCGCAGCGTCCGCATCCATCACATCGAACCCGTTCGCCCCGTGCACATGGATATCGATGAACCCCGGCATCAGGATTTTGCCGCGGCCATCAAAGGCTTGCGCATCCTTAGCCACGAGCCCATGCCCCATTTTTTCGATACGCCCATCTGCGGTCAGCACATCTATCCGCTCTACACCATCCTCATCCACTACCAAAACATTTGAAAACAGAAGGCTTTTCCCCATATCCGTCCTCCTTGCTGCTTGATCAGCTATTGAATCGATCCCTGTCGCCCAAATAATGGACACATTCGAAAAATATGCTTTTTTAGCTCCATTATACACAGGAAGGGTAAAATTCGCCCGGCCCTGCTTTCTTTCAATGTTTTGCGACTGAAATTAAGGGAAACGAATTACATATACTTATCAATTTCCTGGAAAGAAGGAAAAGTTATGAAAGAATTTATCAGCTTGTTGAAATTCGGGACCAAATCCGCTCTTTGGGCAGCTATTGTGAATACGATTGTCGCAATCATTAAAACTGCTGCTTACCTCATCACCGGCAATGTTGCGATGTTTGCAGAAATGATGCATAGCTTCGGCGATGCCGCTAACCAGTTTTTCGTCTTTATCGGCTCTGCGCTCAGCAAGAAGCAGCCGACCGAACGTTTTCCTGGCGGATTCGGGCGTTTAGTGAACTTGGTGCTACTGGGCGCAGTCCTTGTAGTCGGGGTGCTCGCTTACGAAACGATCGTGGAAGGAATCCACCACATTTCAAATGCCGCCCATTCCGAGGACTGGTTCTGGCTTAATGTTGGTGTCTTGGGAGCGGCAGCGATACTCGAAGCCATTGTTCTTTATAAAGCCATGAAAGAAATCACCGCCCACTTGCCGAAAGAGGAAGTGAGCGGCTTTAAGATCATTCCCGCGAGCTACCGCCATGCCAAAGAGGCGAATCCGGCCACCAAGCTGGTCTTTTTGGAAGATAATGTAGCAGTCGGTGGTGCCCTATTGGCCTTGTTGGCCATTGTGGTCTCCACCTATACGCCTTTCCATAGCGCGACCGGCTATGCTTCCATCCTGATCGGGATCGCACTCATTGTCGTCGTCGGCCGTATTTTCTTGGACAATGCGGCCGGCGTACTGGGTGTAGCGGATCTTGGTTTGCAAGCACGAATCGGCGCAAGGATCATGGAACATCCACAAATTAGGGACATCCAGGATCTGTATGCCATTAAAGAAGGGGATAGCCTGCATATTGAAATCAGGGTCGAAGTCGATCCGTCGATGACGATTGAAGAAGCAGACGAAATCCGGGATTATATCGAAGAGAAACTGAAAGAGAACATCAAGAATGTCACGGATGTCATCATTGAATTTGATGAAGATGACGGAACTGCAACTTGGTCAAACCTTTAAAATGAAGGCATCCATTTTCATTGTATTTGGATTCCGGATAAAAAAATGAAACCGCCAGGAAATTTCCTGGCGGTTTCATTTCATTCTTCAGGCCGCATTTGGCGACTGGTTTTTCTTGCGTGCATTCATGTAATTCAAGGCGAAGATCCCAAGCACGATGACCAGACCGATCGTATCCGTCAAGGTTTCCGGGACAATCGTCATCAATGCGCCGGCACCGAGCAGGATACGCGTCACGACATTCATGCGCGTCTGGAAATAGCCTTCCGCTGCAGCACTGAGTGCGATGATCCCGATGATCGCGGTTACCGTGATCAGGAGGATCTCGAGTATCGGCGGCAAGGCGAATTCTGTCGCATTGACCGCCACATCCGTCGTGTCGATCATCAGCATCGCTGGATTATAGACAAACAGGTACGGGATGATGAACCCGGCGATCGCGAGCTTCAAGGCATTGAAGCCGGTCCGCATCGGATCCCCTCCGGATACCCCGGCACCCGCAAAGGCAGCCAGTGCGACAGGAGGCGTGATGTTCGCGAAGATCCCGAAGTAGAACACGAACAAATGCGCGACGAGCACGGGAATGCCGAACTCGGCAAGTGCCGGTGCCGTCATCGTCGCCGTGATGATGTATGCCGGAATGGACGGCAAGCCCATGCCAAGCACGATCGATGCAAGCATCGTCAGGAACAAAGTCCAGAACAGGGAGCCGGCACCGAATGCCGTGATCGCAGATGTCATGACGGTCCCGAAGCTTGTCAGGCTGACGACGCCGATGATGATCCCGACGACCGCACAGGCGATCATGACGGAAAGCGATTGGCGCGCGCCGTTTTCAAGCGCTTCGAGGATATCGCGGACGCCCATGCGCGTCGATTTGCGGAACGCCGCGACGACAACAGTCAATACGATCGTGTAGAAGGCGGCATAAGCGATCGGCATGCCGGTGTAGAGCATGAAGATCAACCCTACGATCGGCAAAAGCAGATGCCCTTTTTCTTTCAGCACTTCCTTCGTGCGCGGCAAGTCGGCTTTCGGGATGCCCCGCAAGCTGTCTTTGCCGGCGCGGAAATGGACTTGCATGATGACGCCGAGGAAATACAGGACCGCTGGCAACAGTGCAGCAAGCGCAATCGTGCCGTAGGCGATGCCTGTCGTTTCTGCCATGATGAAGGCACTGGCGCCCATGATCGGCGGCAGGATCTGCCCGCCGACCGAGGCACTCGCTTCGACAGCGCCTGCAAAGTTCCGGTGGTAGCCGATTTTCTTCATTAAGGGAATCGTGAACGCGCCGGTTCCGACAACGTTTGCGATCGCGGAACCGTTGATGCTTCCCATGAAGCCGGATGAGATGACCGCGACTTTCGCCGGGCCGCCCTGTTTGGATCCGGCAAGAGCCATCGCCAGGTCATTGAACAATTGGCCCATCCCCGATTTCGCGAGGAACGCGCCGAACAAGATGAACAGGAAGATGAATTGCAAGGAAGCGGAAATCGCCGTCGAATACAAACCTTCCGTCTTCAAGTACAATTGGCCGAAAATATCGCCAAGGTCAAACGGCCGTGTCATGAGCATATCCGGCATCCACAAATTGTGGCTGATAAACGGATAGACGAGGAACACAAGCGCGAGAACCGGCAGGATGATGCCGGTTACGCGGCGCGCCGCCTCGAGTACAAGGACGACGGTCGCGATGGCCATGATGATGTCGAGCGTGTTCGGAATCCCGCCGCGCGTCGTCATGATCGCTTCGTATTCGTAGATCAAATACCCGGCAGTGGCCAAACTGAATAAGAACAATATCCAGTCATAGAACGGGATGCGTGTCTTGTCCTGCTTCTTGAATGCCGGATAGACGAGGAACACAAGCCCCATCCCGACCGCTACGTGAATCGAGCGCGCCTGAAGCGCAGGCAGCGGATTGAATGTCACCCAAAGGTGATAAAGGGAATAAGCGATGGCGATGGCCGCGATGGCGAAAACGATATTGCGGCTGCGCAGTTTACGGACTTTCGCATCCACATCGTATTTCTCCAGCACTTCCTGGTTGACGTTTTTATCTTCGGGATGTGCCGATACGCTCTCGACATCCAAATCCCGGTTATCTTTGGTCATAATGTCTTCCCTCCTACATAATTCCATAAATGAATGTACTCGACCGAAATGCGGAACGTGCCGTAATCTTCAGCTAAGCTGTATAGCGGCATTTCCCGCCCGCCGGCACGGATCATGGTCTGGGCGTTTTCCGATACCGTTAAATTCAGTTCCTCGAATTCCCGGTCGATCCGCATATGGACAAATCCGTCATCCGACGGCAAAATCGTGCCATCTGACGGAACCCCTGCCCCGAATGTCTTGAAATGGGTTTCCGTCAGCCGAAGCATCTGCCCATCCCGTTCGTAGTATTCGCGCCATTCCTCTTTTTCGACCGAATGGATCCACGATAATTCGAATGCCTCTTCCTTCAAATAAAACCGCTCGCCATCTGTTTCAAAGGCAATGACCGGCAGTTTTATCAGCAGGAAAAAAAGGAGCACCGCAATGAATGCTCCTCCCCCCAAAAGCTTTTTATTGTTCACTATAGTAGCGTTCAGCGCCTGGGTGCAATGGCGCCACTAGGCCTTCCTGCGCTTTTTCAAGCGTGATGTCGGTTGCTGCCTGGTGGGAATTCCCGAGTGTTTCCAGGTTGTCGAAGAACGTCTGTGTCAATTTGTAGACATCATCCTCGCTCATATCGGAACGGACGACCAAAGCATTCATGATCGCTGCAGTCGGAACCGCTTCTTCATTTCCATACGTGTCTGCCGGGATATCAAGCGCGACGAAATAGCTCTTGTCCTGTGCAATTTCCTCCACATCGGCAGGGTCGATTGACACCATGCGGATATCGAGTGTTTCGGAAAGCTCCAGAAGTGAAGCGTTCGGCAGGCCGCTCGTCAAGAACGCCGCGTCCAATTGCCCGGCGCGCAAGCCGTCTGCCGCTTCTGCGTAGCCAAGGTAATCGACTTGGATGTCGTCATATGTGATGCCATGCCCTTCAAGAAGTGTGCGGGCATTGACTTCGACTCCGGAGTTCTGGTCGCCAACGGCAATGCGTTTGCCGACAAGGTCATCGAAAGTTTCGATGCCGGAATCCTCTGTCGTCACGATTTGCACATAGTTCGGGTAGAGTGCCGCGATTTGGCTGATTTTGTCAGTCGGTTCCGTGAAGCTTTCTTCCCCGTTAACGGCCTGGCTGACCACATCACTCATCGTGAACGCCATTTCGATTTTATCTTCCTTCATTAAGTTGACGTTTTCAACGGAAGCGCCGGTCGTCTGTGTACGGGAGTTGACGCCGTACTCATTGCTGTATACATCGGCAAGCGTGGAACCGATGATGTTATAAGGGCCTGATGCACCGCCTGTTGCAATCGTTACGATGTTCGACTCGAGGCCTTCTCCGCCGCCCTCGCCGCCGGATCCCCCTTCTTCACCGCCGCCACAAGCCGCAAGCGTCATGGCGCCAGCGACTACTGCCGTGAAAGCGCTTAATTTATATTTGTTCATATGTTCCCCTCCTAATAGGTTTTTTACTATTATAAAGGACAATTTCCTTAAATAAAAGGCAATATTTCATATTCTCAGTCTTTATAAAATTTTTAGAATACTTATTCATCCAAAGCATGCCATTATTAGGACAATACTGAGAAATACTTACTTATATTGGATTTCCCAATCCGTTCACTGCATATTGAATGCTTCAGCCAATAAACGCACGGTGTCCATGCGCGATTGGTGGCCGGCGATATTCGGGATAATGGTGATTTCATCGGCTCCGAATTGTCCGGCGACGGTTTCGATTTGCCGTTTGACTTGTTCGGCCGTGCCGACGAGCATGCGGCTCCGGTTGCGTTCGACGCGTTCTCGCTCGGCTGCACTCAGGCGCCGCTTTTCAGCGGTTTCGACCGATGGGTAATATGGCGGCTGGAAATCCGATTCGACGAACAACAGCCATAGGTCGAACGCTTTGGCGAGCTGTTCGGCTTGCTCTTCCGTCTCGCCGATAATGGCGAAAACAGCGATCGCGACGTGTGGCTGTTTCCGTAGTCCAGACGGGGTAAACGTTTCCCGGTAGCGTTTGATCGCGTCGATGCCCGCCTGTTCAGGGCGGGCGAAATGTGCATACGCATAAGCCATGCCCCGTTCAGCCGCGAGTTTCGCCGAGCCTTCGCCAGTCCCGAGCAGCCATAGTTCAGGCGCTGTTTCTGTGATCGGCGTCGCTTTCAGTTTCTGGAAGCGGTGTTCGCTGTCCACATCATCGGTGATATACTTCTCCAGGTCGATGAGTTGCTGGGCGTAAGGGACGCGCTTGCCTTTTGATTCATTGAGCGCCTGGTTGACGAGCCGGAAGCTTGGCGAGCGCCCGACGCCCAGGTCAATCCGGTTCGGATGCAACGCTTCGAGCAGACGGAAATTCTCCGCCACTTTATAGGCGCTGTAATGCGGCAACATGACGCCGCCGGAACCGATCCGCAAGCGTTCGGTGAGTGTCGCGAGATGCATCATGAGCATCTCCGGCGAACTGCCCGCGACCGAAAACACTTGATGATGCTCGGCGACCCAATAGCGTTTATAGCCCAAACGGTCCGCAAGACGCGCGAGCTCCGCAGTCGAACGAAGCGCGGAAGCTGCCGTTTCGCCTTCATCGATCGGCGAGTAATCCAAAATATTCAAGACGGTCATCCGTCCCCACCTCCTGTAACTCTCTACTCTTCATCTTACCACTCGAACACAAAGAAAAACGGACCGGGGTCTGCCAGTCCGCTTTATCATATATCAAACAATTAAATTCAAGGTGGCTTTCCGAAGTTTACTGCCCGCTTTCCGTGGGCTCGCGCCCAAGCCTCCTCAGCCGCTTCGCTGCTTGCGGGGTCTCGGTCGTCTCGCTGATCCACAGGAAAGATAAGGTCGAACTACGGGAGACATTATCTTTGCGAAGTAATGCGCAGCATTATTGAGCAGAAGGTTTTACGCGCAGACACTTCTCCAAACCACTTAGCATCATCATTGATTATTTTGATCTGACAACAGTATCTACTCTTTTCATAAGTTTCGACGGTCATTACTTCTTTTATAATTTTAAAACGGACCGGGCTCCCCCGGTCCGTCCCTATTACTCTACATTGAAATAACGCGCATCCGGATGGGCGAAAACGATCGCCGAAACCGATGCTTCCGGGTCCATCATGAATTCTTCCGTCAAGTGGACGCCGATGTCTTCCGGTTTGATGAGATTGAACAGCTTCGCCTGGTCCTCCAGATTCGGGCAGGCCGGGTAGCCGAACGAGAAACGCTGCCCCTGGTATTTCGCCGCGAACCGGTCACGCATCGAGAAGTCCGTCGCGTCCGGGAATCCCCATTGGTCGCGGATTTCCTGATGCATGCGTTCTGCGAAACCTTCTGCCAGTTCCAAAGCGGTCGCCTGCAGCGCATGGCTTTCCAGGAAACGCCCCGCTTCTTTCAAGCGCGTCGCTTCTGCACGGACGCCGTGTCCTGCCGTCACTTGCATGAACGCGACATAATCCATCTCGCCGCTGCTCACCGATTTCAAATAATCGGCCAAACACAAGAACGGCGCTTTTTGTTGGCGCGGGAAGGTGAAGCGCTCGATTTCTGTCTTGGCATCTTTCGGATCGTAGATGATGACGTCGTCACCGTCCGATTGCGCCGGGAAGAATTGATACATCCCCGCCGGCTTCAAGAACCCGGACTGGAGAAACTTCGTTGCGAGTTCATGCAATTCCACTGCCCGCGCGTCGCCTTGCTGCAAGAGTTTATCGCTATACCCCCGCAGCCCCAAATGATGGCCGATCAAGGTGCGCATATTAACGTATGGATACAGGTGCGCCACTGAATACTCTTTCGAGACATGCCTGCGCAAATCGTTCGGCACGTAAACTGGCGCATCTTCGCGCACGGTCTTGACCGGTTTTTCGGCAACAGCAACGGCTCCTTTTTCAGCACGCGCGGCTTCCTGTGCCTGGCGCTTTTCCTGCTTGGCGCCGAGTTCATCGAGCAATTCCGCTTTACCGGTGCCGCTTTGCAGTCGGTTCGCGAGGTCCAGCCCCTGCATGGCGTCTTTTGCATAAATGACCGGGCCGTCGTATTCCGCGGCGATCTTCGTTTCGGTGAAGCGTCGGGATAAGGCCGCTCCACCGACCAGGATCGGCACGTCGATATCCGCTTCGCGGAAATCCTGCGCCGTCAGCACCATCTGCTTGGCGGATTTGACGAGCAGCCCCGACAAGCCGACGATGTCCGGCTGTTCTTTGCGGATCACTTCGATCAGTTCCGCCGGCGTCACTTTGATGCCGATGTCGATAACCTTGAATCCGTTATTCGACAGGATGATATCGACCAAGTTTTTGCCGATGTCGTGGACGTCTCCTTTGACGGTCGCGAGTACAACCTTGCCTTTTCCGCTATCGTCTTCTTTTTTCTCCATGAAGCCTTCAAGATAAGAGACTGCCGCTTTCATGACGCCTGCTGATTGCAGCACTTCCGCGACGATCAGCTGGTTGTCGTTGAACAAGCGGCCGACTTCCGCCATGCCTTCCATAAGCGGGCCGTTGATGATCTCAAGCGGGTCTTCGTACATCTCCCGCGCTTTTTCAAGATCCGGGATGAGTCCTTCTTTCGTGCCTTCAAGAATATAGTACGCGAGGCGCTCCGGCACGGTATCCGGAATATCGTCTTCGGTTTTTTCCTTTTTCTTATCGCGGTAGAAATCCGTGAAGTCCGCCAAGTTTTTATCGGTCGTCTCGAACAACAATTCTTCCGCCATCTTCACTTCTTCTTTCGGAATCGACGCAAAGCGCTCAAGCTTCTCGGTGTTGACGATTGCGTAATCAAGCCCGGCTTGTGTGCAATGGTAAAGATAAACGGCATTGAGCACTTCACGGCCGACCGGCGGCAAACCGAACGACACGTTCGACACGCCGAGGATCGTCAAGGCGCGCGGCAGCTTTTCCTTGATGAGGCGGATGCCTTCAACCGTTTCCACCGCCGAGCCGATGTATTGCTCATCGCCCGTTCCGACCGGGAACACGAGCGGATCGAAAATGATGTCTTCCGGGGCGATTCCCCATTTTTCGGTCAGCAATCCGTACGAACGTTCCGCAATTTCGAGTTTGCGCTCACGCGTCACGGCCATGCCGATTTCGTCAATCGTGCCGACAACGACCGAAGCGCCATATTTTTTCACGAGCGGCATGACCGCATCAAAGCGTTCTTCGCCGTCTTCCAGATTGATCGAGTTGATGATCGCCTTGCCTTGCGAGAATTTCAGCGACGCTTCGATGACGTCTTCGTCCGTGGAGTCGATGACGAGCGGCACTTTCACTTTTTTGACGACTTCCTGCATGAATGCCGCCATGTCCTCCAGTTCATCGCGGTCCGGGTTCGCCAGGCAAATATCGATGACGTGCGCCCCGTTCTTCACTTGGGCACGGGCGATTTCTGCCGCTTCCTCGAACTTCCCTTCGATAATGAGCCGCTTGAATTTGCGCGAACCGATGACATTCGTGCGTTCGCCGACAAATAGCGGGCGCATCGACTCGTCGTATTCGAGTACTTCGATACCGGATACTGCATGGCCATGGCTTGTTTCATTGCGTTCGCGCGGGGCCAGCCCGTCGACCGCTTCACGCACCGCTTTGATATGTGCAGGCGTCGTGCCGCAACAGCCGCCGACGACATTGAGCCAGCCTTTTTCAGCAAAGCCGCGCAGTTTTTTCGACAAGGATTCCGGCGTTTCGTGGTAATGCCCTTCTTCGTCCGGCAGCCCGGCGTTCGGGTAGCAGCTGACGTAACCTGAAGATAATTCAGACAATGAACGCAAATGGTCGGTCATGAATTCCGGCCCTGTCGCGCAGTTCAAGCCGACTGAAAGCGGCTTGATGTGTTCGATCGATACATAGAACGCTTCAATCGTCTGCCCGGCAAGCGTCGTGCCCATCGGCTCGATCGTCCCTGAAATCATCACCGGCAATTCCACACCAGTTTCTTCAAAAGCATCGCGAATGGCAATCGTCGCCGCTTTGACATTGAGCATATCCTGGCTCGTCTCAAGGAGTAATAGATCCGCTCCCCCTTCGATCAAGGCTTTCGCCTGTACTTGGAAATCCTGCTTTAATTCATCAAACGTGATACCGCCTGTTACCGACAAAGTTTTCGTCGTCGGCCCGAGTGCACCCGCAACAAAGCGCGGCCATTCTGGCGTCGAATATTTCGCTTGGCTCTTTTTGGCGATTTCGACCGCTTTTTGATTGATTTCCGCTGCACGATGCCCGAGCCCGTACTCATCGAGGACGACTGGCGTGCCGCCGAATGTGTTCGTACAGATGATATCAGCACCCGCTTCCAAATAAGCGTCGTGTACTCCTTCAAGCACGTCGGGACGGACAATATTCAAATATTCATTGCAGCCGTCGTATTCCTCACCACCGAAATCTTCTGCGGACAGATCCGCGTTTTGGATCATCGTTCCCATCGCGCCGTCAATGATCAAGATGCGTTTTTCGAGTTGCTGTTCAATTAAATGTTTAGGCATAGGCACGATCGCTCGCTTTCTTTAAATCTAGTTGTCGGATGTGGCGGATCAATTCCACCGTCATGTCGTAGCGCACAAATGGCGTGATCAAATAAATGCCGTTGAACAATTCCGCTGCCGTGTCGATCAATTCTTTTGCGATCTGTATGCCTTCTGCGGTCGCTTTTTCCTTGTCTTCACCGCAAGCCCGCATGCGGTCAAGTGCTTCTTCCGACAATTTGATGCCCGGCACTTCGTTATGCAAGAAGTCGGCGCTGCGGATGCTCGTCAGCGGCATGACCCCGAGGAAAATCGGCGTGTCCAAATGCTTCGTTGCTTCGTGGATTTCGATGATTTTCTCTTTTGTGTAGACCGGCTGCGAAATGAAGTAATCCGCACCGGCTTCGATTTTCTTCTCGAGCCTTTGAACCGCCCGTTCCACCACACGGACATTCGGGTTGAACGCGGCGGCAACTGAGAAGTTCGCTTTTTTCCGCAACGGTTTCCCGGAAAATGAAATGCCTTCATTGAGCTTTTTGATGAGCTGGATCAACTCCATGCTCGACACGTCGTAGACGCTTGTCGCGCCTGGGAAATCGCCGACTTTGGTCGGGTCGCCCGTGACGGCGAGTATGTCGTGGATGCCGAGTGCATCCAGCCCCATGATATGCGATTGCAAGCCAATCAAATTACGGTCGCGGCACGTAATATGCGCAAGAGGTCTGACATCCTGCTTGTGCTTGATGATCGAACCCATCGCCATATTGCTGATGCGCGGCGAAGCGAGTGAATTGTCGGCCATCGTGATGGCGTCTATGCCTTCTGCGTCCAATGCCTTTGAACCTTCAAGGAATTTCTCGATGTCCAAATGGCGCGGCGTATCGAGTTCGACGATGATCGTCCGCTCGGTTTTCGCTTTTTCGTGCAAGGGCTTGTCTTTTAACGCCTCCGCCTCGCGGATGACAATCGGCTTTTTCTCTTCGACTTTCTTTTCGGTGATCGGCTGCAAATGGCCGATGCGTTTTTTCACTGCTTCGATATGTTTTGGCGTCGTGCCGCAACAACCGCCGATGAGTCTCACGCCTTCTTCGCGCAAAAGCAGTGCCGCACGGCCGAAATAATCGGCTTCCGATTCATAGACGATGCGCCCGTCTTCGATATCCAATAGCGAAGCGTTCGGATAAGCGGATAAAAACGCTTTTTCCGGCAGTTCGACGCCTTCAAATGCTTGGATGGTATGGTGCGGGCCAAGCCGGCAATTGACGCCGACGATTTCCGCGCCGAGCGCATCGAGCCGTTTCAATCCTTCGTTTAAGCTCATGCCGTTTTGCAAAATGCCGGGTTCGTGCATCGACAATTGCGCGATTAAAGGGGCGTCTGTCAGTTTCTTCAAATGGGTGACGGTCGCCGCCAGTTCCTCGAAATCGTAATACGTCTCGAGCAATAAGCCGTCCGGGTCGCCGGACAATAAATGCTTCGCCTGCTGGTCGACCATAGCGACGATTTCATCCAAAGTGGCATCGCTTTTCCGGATGCCGCGGATGCCGCCGATCGTACCGACGACAAACTGCCCGCCGTCTTTTGCGGCTTTATTGGCGATGGCGATCGCTGCTTTATTGATCGCTTCGGTCTGTTCTTCGAGCCCGTAGCGCGCCAGTTTATGGGCATTCGCCCCGTATGTGTTCGTTTGGATAATGTCGGCCCCGGCTGCGATATAATCGCGGTGGATCTTCTCGATCACTTCCGGGCGCTGGATGTTCAATTCCTCGTTGCAATATTCGATGCCGTACGAGTACAACAGCGTTCCCATGGCGCCGTCCGCCGTCAGCATCCGTTTTTTCAGTTCATCCAATAACATGATTCGTCCTCCTCTGTCTGATTTTGCCGTGCAGCTGCGGACGCATCGATATGAAACAAAAAAAGCCTTCCATGAAAAAGAAGGCTTTACGATATCGGACTCGTTCCTTTTCATCTGCCAGGCATATGCCTGCTGGAATTAGCACCTGACCTAACGGCTGGTTGCTGAAGCGTCATCGGGCCAGTCCCTCGACTTCTCTAGATAAGAATTCACTATGCAGTTTTCAGTATTCCCACATGATACCCCCTGCGATGATTTGGGTCAAGGTGATTTATCAAAAAACAAAGAACTTTCTGTTACATTTCCGGCCTTTACCAGGCATCCGGAACGCGCGGATTGAATTTGGCGGCTTCGACAGTGAATTTATACCACGTGAAGGCTTGGCCGTCGATGATCCACGTAATGTCGATGCGACGCGGGATTTCGATGCCGTCGACTTGTTGCCATTCATGCACTTCGGCAATGCACGGCAAGCGCTTCGCCTCTTCGCCGACGTCTTTATAGCGCATCGCCCGCGCCCGCTTCATGCGCCCTGTTTCATCAAACTCGAAGGTTACATTGGCGGTCGACCCGTTATAGGTCATTTCCGCTTCCACGGAATGGGCATTGCTGTTCAAAAACCGCACGTACGGGCTGAACACCAGTCCCGGAAGCCACGCCATCTCCATTAAAAAGCGCTGCAAGGCCGATTCATCCAGCTTGCCGTCCGGCATCGACCGGTTGATCGGCACGAGGCCCGCAAAGCGGAGGCGCATGCCCGCGCGGCCATCCCGAAAACTGTCGGCCCCTGTAACGAACAAGCCGTCCACTTTCATGCGCGCTTTCCAATAAAACGACGGCGGCTCCATAAAGCTGTATTGCTCGGCGGTCGATTCACTCCATTCTTCCTGGTCGGGTTTCGTTTTCATCCAGCCCACTTGCTTTACGTAAACGCCCATCACCTGTTCCCGGCCGATCGCGCCGCTCACTTCCAGCCATTTGGCGATCGGTTTTGGAAGATTGTCCGTTCTTGCCTGTTCCACTTCACCGGCGTGCCGGACTTCCGGCCATGTCGGTTTAACAAGCCGCGTCATGTCTTTATATTTCCGGTAAATTCCGTATGCCCCGAGCGTCGTCAATGCTAAAACCGGCCATCTGCGTTTCATGCCACATACCCCTCTCCGATTTTGCTGCGCACTTTGTTCCTTGCTATTCTCTTTCGACACAGCATTTGTTTTCCCTGCAAAACGAATCAATAGAAAACGCCTCCGGAAGAGTGCCCTTCCGGAGGCGTTCAGTATTCATCAGTTCAACTTTTCAAAAGCCGGTTCGAGATGTTCTCTTAATGCAGGCCCCATCGTTTGCGAATAAAGCGTCGTTAAATGATGCTTATCGCGGTAGACGAGCACATTGCCGATGACCGGCGGGCACGTATCGTCCGTGCAGAAATACTCGGACATATCGGCGAACGTCACATTGTCCGGGATGTCTTCTGTATTTTCCCATGGCACAACATCCGACAACGCTTTACTGCGTTCAACCGAGCAATTGTCGACGCTCAATTCATCGAGACACAGCGTCGGATCGACTTTCATGCGGGGGTTGTCACGCACGGCGAAAATCCCCGCGATCCCTTCGAACTCTTTCCATTTAGCAAGATACCCTTTTGGCACCGTATCGCCAGAATTCACCGTCGCTGTCGTGAAGATCAAATCAGGCGGTTCTGCCATCAAGCGCTCTTGAAGGTTATCGTTCCACGTCATGCACGCTTCATCCAATTGGCCGTCGAAATCGCCGCTTGAGAATCGGCACGCGTCTTTATTATAGACATCGATGCGCATGTTCATTTCTTCTGCGACGGCTTCAAGTGCCGGGAACCAATGTCCGGAATGCGAACCGCCGACCAATGCCACGACACGCTCAGGGTTTTCCGTTACGCCGAACGAACATTCCTTGAGTTTCGAGCTGACACTGCCTGTCGAGAAACAATCTTTATCGCTATAGAATGTCGGCAAATCTTCTTTTGCCGATAAGAAATCCGGTTGCAGTTTAGCTTCTTTCGACGGCTGGATATTTTCCGAGACGGCGCGTGCGCCTGGATTGTCCTCTACCGTTGCTGTGCCGCCGCTGCTTGCTTGGACGAATACGCCCCATGAGAGACCGACCAGAATTGCCGGTGTCATCAACGCGACCAATACTTTCGACAAGCGTTTTTTCGAATGCTTGACCGGCATCTCGCGCACCGGCTTTTCGACGAGCCGGATGGTCATGATCGACAAAACGAGTGTGATGGCCAAAATGCCGATGCCGCCGAGTGCGGTGACCGTTTCGGTATTGAAATAGGCATAGTAAAACACTAATAGCGGCCAATGCCATAAATAAAAGCCGTAAGAAATGCTGCCGAAATACTGGAATGGCTTCGACCCGAGCAATTTCTGCACGCCGAATGCCTGGCCGTTTTCACTGGCGATGATGACAAGGATCACCCCGCCGGTCGGCAGCAATGCCGCAAATCCAGGGAATACTGTCGAAACGGGCAGCACTATGCCAGTGAACGAGATAATTGCAAGCCCCACCCAGCCCATGATGAGATGTGCACGGTTTGAGAATTTCAAATAAGGGAGCAGCAACGCGAGCATCCCGCCGAGCGAGAATTCCCAAGCGCGGGCGAAGGTATCGAAATACGCCCACGGCTGGTTGACTGCCGTGATATAAACCGAATAGCTGAGTGATGCGAGGAAAATCACCGTCAGCACGGCGAGCAAAGTTTTGCGCACCGGCGTTTTCAGGATTTTTGTCGCCAGCAAATAAACAAGCGTGATGACGATTGGCCATGTTACATAAAACTGGCCTTGGATCGACAATGCCCAGAAATGCTGGAACGGGCTCGCCGTATTGTTCTGCGCCAAATAATCGACGGCGCTATTGGCAAGCTGCCAATTTTGGAAATAGAACATCGACGAAAACAACTCGGCGATTGTCTGGCGCCATGTGCTGAGCGGCAACAGGAAAATCGACAGCACAGCGCTTACGGCAAGCACCGTAAATGCCAGCGGAAACAACCGTTTCGCGAGTCCCAATAAATTTTCCAAATAATTGATGCGGCCTTCGCGCACCATCCGTGACAAAAGAGACGTTGTGATCAAGTATCCTGAGACGATGAAAAAGACATCAACCCCGCCGGAAACCGACCCAATCCAAATATGATAGACCGCCACCAAAAGCGCGGCGACCGCGCGGATTCCTTCCAGCTCGGGCCTGAAGCGCTTTTCAGGCACCCGTAAATCTGCCATTATATGTACCTCGCCATTCTGTGATTTTTATGAGAAAGGAATAGCAGCATACAAAAATACTTCTAGTTGTCTAATTATTGTTAAAGTGTAAATTTTTGAATAATTAAAATCCATTCCTTGCCATTTTAAGTGTAACTGAATCCCCTGCAACTCACAACAACTTATCCGATAGTCGAAATTTTCTTTCCAAGAAAAAAACCTCGCCATCTCCGGCAAGGTTCTTCATTAAAATAAGAAGCTGAACATCAATCCGGTATATACCGAAACGACAAACCCGAGGCCGAAGATGAACGACAGCCATTCAGGCAATTGTTTACGGTAGCTTAGCCATTGCAAGCCCAGGAAAATCAAGCCGATCGAAAGCATCAGGAATGCATCGATGTTCGGCGTCCACACCGCGTGCACCGGCAAATATTGCGGCCCGGCCAACCATTCGATAAATGGCGCGCTGCCTTCCACGCGAAATGTTTCGTTGATGTTATGCGGCGGCGCGAGCTTGCTCATGAAGGCGGTGATCAATAACACCAACAACAATAGCGAGCTCTCGACTTTAAGCCATGCGCGGTTCGGAGCGTCGCTTCTGGATAAGAAGGCATTGATGAACGCCGCGAGCAACAGCGGCACGATGCTCAAATGCTTCAAGAGCAAGAGCTGCCCGTAAGGCAAAATCCACGAGCTCGCGTAATCTTCCGGCGCCACAAAAAATAGCATGAGCCAGATGCCGCTGCCGATCAACAGGATCATCATAGCAATAGAAAACGGTGTAAACCACTTGAGAAATGCACGCCAATTGCGCCCGTCGCGCAAAAACCAGGCGATGTGGATCAAAACACCTGCCCATAATACGAGCGCTAAAAAATGGATGGCGTGCCCGGCAAAGCCTTGCCAGTCCGCAATCGACGCAGCGTGGCTCGCATACGCCGCATTGAGCACACTGAGCACAAGCCAAAACGCGCGGAACACCCATGAACCGTTGCGCCATACTACGATTAACCATGCCACTGCCATCAAGACGCCGAATACATAGCTTTGGCCTGCGCGAAATTCAGTTGCGACATCCACCACTGCTTGCGCCGGTCCAAAGCTGTCCGAAAGCAAAAGGATCAGCTGGATGACGGGCGGCGCGAGCAATAGCGGAATAAGCGCAAGCGCCAGCAAGAGCAGTTTTTTCGGAACTTCAACTAACGGTTTTTTCTCCGATTTGACGGAGCGCAAGACGACATCCCCTGCCAGAAACGCCAGCATCACATAGAGGAAAAAATCCGACAGTGCGATCAACCAACTCATCGTTTTCTACGCATTAACACAACAGCAGCAACCAATAGGACAATGGCAAGCCCGGCAATGATAAAGGTCATGCTCGAACCGCCTTCTTCTGAAGCAACTTCCGAATCGCTCGCTGCTGCCTGTTCCGTATCTGTTGCTTCCGCCGCTTCTGTCGTTTCCGATTCATCAGCTTCCGGTTCAGCCGCTTCTTCAGCCGGCTCTTCTTGCGCCGCTTGTTCCTCGCCCGCCTGCAATTCAAAAGCAAGTGAGCCTTGGATCGGGTGGCCGTCTTCGCTCAGCACGTCATATTCCACGACATACGAACCGTCTTCTAGTTCCTGTGCCGGCGTACCGACCAATTGGTCTTCCATCACAGCCACTTCACTGAAATCCACAGCGGTGCCATCCATCGTCATCGTCATGCCACTGCCTTGTTCAATGCCTGCGCTGAAATCGAGCACCACTTGTTCAATTGGCTCAGCCACAACCTCACCTTCTGCCGGAGTGGATGATTCAAGCACCGAATGGGCATGTGCCGTCATCGGCAAAACCAACAACGCACTTAATAAAACCAAAGTCTTCTTCATGGGTATGATTCCTTCTTTCTTGTTAAGTCAACTCAAATAGTGCAACAACTCTTTTTAGCCTATTTCATTTGAACGGAAGAAACAAGAGCGGTGCACTTGGATTTATGAAATTTCTCTGAAGATTGGCGGCATAGAAAAAAGCCCCAAATGATTTCGGGGCTTTTCTTTACAATCCACGAACCGCTTCCTGAGAAGTCTTTTCGCGCTTTCTCAAAGTTTCGGCAAGCAGGCTCACCGTGATCATCGACGTGAAGCCGAGGATCGAACTGAAGAACATCGCCTGGAAAACGTGTTCGATGATGCCTGCGCCAGTCAAGATCATATAGCAGCCGGCACCGCTGACGACGGAAGCGATGGCGCCGGATTTATTGGAGTGTTTCCAGAAATAGCCGAGGCTGATCGGTGCCGCGATGCCGCTGATGATCGCGGAAGTCCCGAAATTCGTCAACAGCGCCAAGGATTCCGGCCGGTTGATCGACATATAAAGTGACACAAGGCCGATGAAGACGAGCGACACTTTCGACGCCTTCAGCACTTTGGCATCGAGTTCCCGTTCCGTCAGATTCCTGTTTTTGTAGAGAACCGGCACAGCCAGCACTTTGAACAAATCGTTGCCGATGCTGTTGGTGATGCCTAGGTACAGACTGTCGGTCGTCGACAGGATCGCGGAGATCAAGCCCATGACAAGCAGCGCGACGATGACGACCGGGAAAGCTTCCATGATATACGCCGGAATGGCGCTGTCCGCCGACGCGAGCCCCGGCAGGATGATGCGCGCCGCGAGCCCTGCGAATACCGAGAAGATTGACAAGGTGAACAAAGAGACGCCCGCAGACAAAGTGAAGGTCCGCAAGTCTTCCTCTTTTTCGACAGTCAGCACTTTATTCATCAAATGCGGCAATAGCACGAATGAAAACAGCAGCCACTGGATGCTCAAGATGGCGAAGCCGCTATAGAACGGCCCGCCTGTCGACAGCGGAGCGACAAGCGCCGGGTCGATCGCGCGAAGTTCCGCTTGCAGCGTGCCGAACACATTCCATCCGCCGCCGATTGTCCACAATAACGAGATGAATAACAATAGCGACACGACCGCCATCGTCGCCCCTTGGATGCCGTCGCTGACAATCTGTGCGAACGCGCCGCCGAGACTGACGTAGACGATCGTGATGATGACGCCGATCGCGATACCCCATAAATACGGAATGCCGATGACCGTTTCGAACATCGTAGCTAAGCCGACGTTCTGCCCGACGATATAGTAGATATTGAACAGTACCAATAATGCGACGAGCACGCGCAAGGCTTTGCTGTTGTAGCGGTTGCCGAGCCACTCGGGAATCGTCAAGCTGCCGCCATTTTTCTGCCCGTAGCGCCAGAAGGTTTTCGTGAACAGCAACAGCCCGAGCCACGTAACCCCGAAACAGCCGATTGTGTACCATAAAGTCGACAAGCCGTATGTATACGCCCAGCCCGGCACGCCAAGAAACAAGTTCGCACTGGCGTATGAGGCGCCGAAGCTCATGCCGACGACCGCCGGATTGACTTTGCCTTTGGCGATCGCAAAGCCTTTCATCGATCCGCTATGGGCTTTGCCTTTTTTCCCGAGCCATGTCGTCAAGGCGAAATAGCCGACGAGCATCAAAGCAATCAGCGGCAATAGCCAAGTTGTCTCATCCCCCATTGCGTTCGCCTCCTTTTTGTTTTGGATAGAGTTTGTTCCATAAAGCCAGCCCCGCAATCCAAAAGACGGCGACGGCGATCCAATAAGCTGTCAGCATCCTCATTCCCCCTCTAGTTGTTAACTGTTTCGTGCAAGTGCTTGAACGTTTTGCCCGGATGATTGTCTTTCAGTTGCGCTTGGCCTTTGCCGTAGATTTTCTCGCGGTATGTGCCGTCTGCGTATTCTTTCTGCACGAGCCCGCGTTCCTGCAAGATAGGAACGACCAGTTCGACAAAGTCCTCGAAGCTTCCGGGTGCGAGCGTATACGCCAAATTAAAACCGTCGACGCCGGTTTCATCTCTCCAGCGCTCCACTTCATCGGCTACTTGCTCCGGCGTCCCGACCGCGACCGGCCCTCTTCCGCCGATGCCGACGAAAGTCGCCAGTTCCCCGATCGTCCACTTTCTGTCCGGATCGGCACGCGTGAATACTTCGACCGCCGATTGCATGGCGTTGCTTTGGATGTATTCGAGCGTATCGTCCGGCTCGTATCCGGAGAAATCGATGCCTGTCCAACCGCTTAAAAGTGCGAGTGCGCCTTCGTAGCTGACATGGCTTTTCAAGGTTTCGTATTTCTCTTGCGCTTCTTGTTCGGTCTTCCCGACAATTGCGGTGAAGGTGGTGTACACCAACACATCTTCCGGGTTCCGGCCGTTCGCTTGAATGCGTTCACGAAGCGCGTCGACACCTTTTTTCACGACGGGAATCGTCGGCCCTGCCGTAAACACCGATTCGGCGTGCTTTGAGGCGAACTCCCGGCCGCGCGGCGAAGCGCCTGCCTGGAACAATACCGGCGTGCGCTGTGGCGACGGTTCAGATAGATGAGCGCCCGGCACTTTAAAATATGTGCCTTCGTGGCGGATGTCGTGCACTTTCGACGGGTCGGTATAGACTTTCGACTGTTGATCGCGCACGACCGCGCCATCTTCCCAGCTGCCTTCCCATAATTTATAGCAAACCTCCAAATACTCGGCCGCGAATTCATAGCGTTCGTCGTGGCTCATCTGGTCATCGAGCCCGATATTGACTGCGGCGCTTTTCAAATAGGAAGTGACGACGTTCCAGCCGATGCGCCCTTTTGTCAGATGATCGAGTGTCGACATGCGCCGCGCGAAGGTGTACGGATGTTCGTGGCTGACAGATGCCGTGACCCCGAAACTCAAATGCTCCGTCACCGACGACATGAGCGGCACGACCAATAGCGGGTCGTTGACCGGCGTCTGCACCGCATTGCGAAGCGCCGCGTCGCGCGTGCCGCCATAGACATCGTAAGTCCCGAGCACATCAGCCAAAAACACCGCGTCAAACTTTCCTTTTTCCAATAGCTTCGCGAGCTCGATCCAATATTCGCTGTCCTTGTATGTATGCGACCGGTCGTCCTCGTGAAGCCACAATCCCGGCGACTGGTGCCCGCCTGCACACACCATCTCAAATGCATTCAAATAAATCCGTTTCTTCGTCATCGTCAAATTCCTCCTTTTGAAATTCCAATTTCCGCAGCCCTCACTGGAAAATAAAAATAGCCCTCTTTTCTCAATAAAACGAGAAAAGAGGGCTATTTGAATAGTCGGGTCCGCTCTCTTATCTCCCAAGGAATCTCTCCTTGCTGGAAGTAGCACCTTCCTGAATAATATCAGGGGTTGCTGAAGCGTCAACGGGCCAGTCCCTCGGCTTCTCTGGATAAGATTATTAAATTAATCCCTATCTTAATACTAGGAAATAAAGAAGTCAACCGAATTTTCAAAACTATTTTATTTTTCCTTGGAAATATCTCGCTTAGCACATTTCATCAAGCTAATTGCATGGTCCGAATTTTTGTTTTGGCAAAGCCGTAGAATAGGGTCATGAAAACCATCCCTAATACGAGCATGGCCACACTGCCCGCTAAATAAGCGGAGTCCATTTTGAATAAGATTTCTGTCCGGAACCAGGACTGGAACGGCAATCCGAAACCGAGCAATACCGTAAAGAACAGCACTTTCACTTTCCAATCCTTGCCTTTCATTTTCTTGATCGAGTTATTCACTAACAAACGGAGCAGCGCGAGGACGAGTCCAATTCCGAAAAAGATCAGCAAGAACATTTTGATCTCTTCATTCAATAAAAATGCTTTCCCGAGCATATACAGAGCAACCAGCAGCGCAATCCCCATTACGGCCATTTTTTTCTTCATGTCCATCACCTATCCTGTAATTTCACTCAACACACTGTTGGGTGGTTACTATCTATTTTAAATGCCTGCTATACTGGAAGCAATAAACAGAAAAGACACAGCTGTTAAGCGGTTTGGAGGAGATAGCGTGCCAGCCATTTATGATGACATGAACGAAAAAACGAAAGCAAAAATCCAGCAAAGCTTCCTGCAGCTGCTGGCCAAAAAGAATTTCATCAAGATCTCTGTCCAGGATATTTCCAAAGCATCCGGGATCAACCGGGGAACGTTTTATCTGCATTACCTCGACAAATACGATTTGCTGGACCAAATGGAAGAACAGCTGCTCGACGGCTTGGCCCAGCAGTTGAAAGAATTGCAGCCCGAAATGCTTTTGGCCGAAGCGGATAAAGGCAATGTGTCCATCCAATCCGTTGAAGTATTCCGCTATATCGAAATGAATGCTGCCGCTTTCCGCGCGTTTTTAAGTGAGCATAACCAAAACGGCTTCCACAAGCGGCTTAAAGGATTTTTCATCGGCCATTTTATCGGCAATATGCTTAAAAACGAACGTTTCTTCCAAAGCGCCAGCGTGCCGGACGATTATCTGTCAGCCTTCGCCACTTCCGCATTCCTCGGCCTCATCGAGCAATGGCTGGATAATGATTTGACGGAGACGCCAGAAGAAATGGCGGAGATGTACATCCAGATCATCCTGTTCATCCGCAAGCTATAATGGTTTAGCCTAAAAAAACGCCAATTCCCTGTAAAGGGGAATTGGCGTTTCCGTTATTGTTCCTGCCCGCGTGATGCTTTCGGCGGCTGGCACGTATCGCATTTGCGCTGGTTACTCTTATTGAACTTCGTGAAGGTCTTCTCGAAGTTATTGCCGCACGCGCATTTGAACAAGAGCTTTTGGGAGAAGCCGTGGTATTCGGTCGACAATAATGTGCTCTCGGAGTTATTGTTGACGAATGTCCGGATTTTATCGATCGTCCATCGTTTATTCATTCGGTTACACCTCAATTTAGGATTGGCTGGAGGCTTTCTAGTCCCCCTCTATCATTGCCTTAAGTCAACTACTATACCATAATCGCTGCCATTCCCGGGTATAGTTCAACCCGGCATGGCAAAACATCTTCTAGTCAATAAAGAAACTGTAAAAAAATTGAATCTTTTTTATCTATTCCCTCGTATAATGTAAACAATAGCCAATTACACATAATCCTCTTATGAAAGGCATGATTCCATGGGCATCGTCACATTAGTCATCCTGATTTTCTTTTTTCCTTACGGCTGGTTTCTCTGGAGCAGCATCAGCAACAAAACCGGCATGGTGGAGACCTATCGCTGGAAAAAACCGATGGCTGTGCTGATTGGGCTGATCCTGATCAGCGCCGTGCTCAATTATGTTTATTCCGAGGCGTATAATCTCGCATTTTTCCAGAGCGGATTTGAATTGACGGTCGGACTGATCGTCGCCGGCGCCTTCCTAGTGATTTTCTCGATCATCAATATCATTGCCGGCATCGTCTATAGAGGGGCACCGAAATCGTTTTACAACCCGAAAGTCGTATGGGGCTTCACAGCGGTCCTTTGCACGACGATGCTGTTTTTCATCGTCTGGGTCTACCCTTTAGCGGAAAAGGCATCGTATATTGTCCGGCTCGATTCCGCGATTGCGGCTGCGGATGAAAAGCAAGACGGCGAGGAAATCACGATCGTCTTCATGAGCTCCGAAAAGCAATGCGTCCGCCGCCGCACCGAAAACTGCAACTCGAGCGATTACCAAAACGCGTTCTTCGTCAAAAACAATCTGGATGAAACGAAACAAGTGCAAGTGCAAATCCGTGCGCTCGACCGCCAGCAAAATGAACTGAAATCTGTGGAGTCCAAAATCATGAGGCTTGAAGCCGGCGAATTGAAATTGGTCGAGACCGAGGAAACGTCCGATAAAGAGAGCATCTGGAGCCGCTCGTCGTTCGAAACGGAATACCAAACCCGCTTCTACCAGTCCATCTACCGATATCGTGACGCCAATTAAAAAAATCCCTTTCCGCCGTAACGGCGGGGAGGGATTCTTGCTTTATGATTCTGAACTTGAGCTTCCTGCGCCGCTCGCAGCGAATTGGAATTCATCCAGCAACGCGCGCACTTCATCGGTCGATTCAGTGTGCATCAAATCGTTGCGGAGTTCACCCGCACCACGTACGCCGCGCACGTAAATCTTGAAAAAACGGCGCAACGGCTTGAACGCGATCGGCTCGGTTTCCGTCGAGTATTTATCGTGGAGGTCCAAGTGCAGGCGCAACAAGTCGAACAATTCCTGTGTGCTATGCTCTTTCGGCTCCTCCTCGAACGCGAACGGGTTATGGAAAATCCCGCGCCCGATCATGACGCCGTCGATGCCATATTTATCCGCCAGTTCCTGGCCGGTCTTGCGGTCCGGAATGTCGCCGTTGATCGTCAGCAACGTATCCGGCGCGATCTCATCGCGCAATGCCTTGATCTCAGGGATCAACTCCCAATGCGCAGGCACGGCGCTCATTTCCTTTTTCGTCCGCAAATGGATCGACAAATTGGCGATGTCCTGTTCCAGGACATGTGTCAGCCAGCCACGCCATTCGTCGACACTCGTATAGCCGAGGCGCGTCTTGACGCTGACGGGCAATCCGCCCATTTTCGCGGCCTGGATGATTTCCGCTGCGTTATCGGGATAATTGATCAAGCCGCTGCCTTTTCCTTTGGCCGCAACGTTCGGGACCGGGCAGCCCATATTGATGTCGACGCCTTTAAAGCCCTGCGCCGCCATGCCGATGCTCATGTCGCGGAAATGCTCGGGCTTGTTGCCCCAGATATGGGCGACGATCGGCTGCTCGTCTTCCGTGAACGTCAAACGCCCGCGCACGCTGTGGATGCCTTCCGGATGGCAATAGCTTTCCGTATTCGTAAATTCCGTGAAATACACATCAGGGCTCGCCGCTGCCGCCACGACATGGCGAAACACCACATTCGTCACATCTTCCATCGGCGCCAATACAAAAAACGGCTTCGGCAAGTCACGCCAAAAATTCTCTTTCATAACTCAATTCCAATCCTTTCCTTACGGGATGAAGCATTCCTTCATCCAAAAATTCACTGTCATCTATAATGGGAACCCAAAAATGTCCAACTTCTCAACATGCTCTTCTTTTCTTAACCTTATACAGTTTACACGATTCGCGTGCCCATGGAAAGTGGGCTGTTTTCGTCCTCAAAAAAACCCCAGGACCGCAGTCCAGGGGTTTCTGATGATTCTCTAAATTTTCAATAACTGACCCAGCTCAAGCCGGTCGTGCCTTCGCCGGCATGGACGCCGACACAGACGCTCAACGGGATGACTTCCACTTTCAGCCCAGAAAACTCTTTCATTAATTCGTTTTTCCATGCTTCGGCACCGGCTTCGTTATTGCAATGGATGACCGCCACTTCCGGCACCATGCCCGTCTCCATATCCGCACGCAAGGCTGAATTGACGCTTTCCTTGGCGCGCTTGTTTGAACGGACTTTCTCCTTCATGACCGTGATTCCGTCCACGAACGTGATGACCACTTTGATGTTCAGGATATTGCTGAGGAATGCCTGCGTCCCTGATACACGCCCGCTTTTGTGCAATTGGTTCAAACTCGACGGAATGAACGACAGATGCGATTTGGCGGCTAATTGATTAATGGTCTCCACGACTTCTTCCGGTTCTTTCCCGGCTGCGAACAATTCATTGCCGATCTCGATCATTTTCCCCATCGGGAATGAACCGATTTTCGAGTCGACCGGGTACACCTTGAAATCCGCCATTTCGGCAGCTGATAGCGCGCTATTGTAAGTACCGGACAATCCGCTCGACAAATGGAGCGCCACCGCCAAATCATAACCTTCGGACTGCAATTGTTCGTATAAGGCCGTCATCTCGCCGATGGCCGGCTGTGATGTTTTCGGCGATACTTTCGCCGCCTTTAATTTATCGTAAAATTCTCCTTGTGTCAGGTCGATCGACTCACGGTACGACCCATCCTCAAACACGACACTAAGGGGCAACACATAGACATGATGCCGTTGGATGAATGCATCATCCAATTGCGCTGCTGTATCCGTAATCCATGCGATTTTTTTCATTCTAAAAATTCCCCTCTAGATGCAAATTCCATATCGGAAGCAGTTGTCTGCTGTAGTTAACGTACAGGGGGTTCTGCCGTGGTGGCTAGTGACAGATGTCATATTAGGAGGATTTAATGTAAGCGCCGACATAATTTGCACTTATATTCGTTATATCTTTCCAATTATAAAAAGAAAAAGCCGCCGATCCCAAGGAATCCGCGGCTCTATCTTATTTGACCGGTTGTTTTGATTTCGCGTTGCCGATCGCAAAATCCGCAAGCGAGGGAATGAGCATATCTTCCATCGGCGGGTTGTGGAGTCCTGCCCGCACATCGCGGTAATAGCGCTGCAACGGCGATTTTTCCGACAGGCTGTGTGCACCCGCCACCCGCATCGCCAAATCCACGATGTCGACAGCTGAATTCGTCACTGCGACTTTCACGGCCCCGAGTTCCGCAGCCATCTGCGAGCGCTGTTCTTCGTCCGATTCGTCCCATTGTTTCGCCACGGAATAAAGAAAATGCCGCGCCCGCTGCAATTCCAATTCTATTTGGCCGATCTTCTGTTTCACGTTCGGCAACTCGATGATCGGCCCGTTCAAACTGTTCGGCGAATAATCTTGCGCAAAACGAATCGCGTAATCCTGCGCAGCCTGAGCGATTCCGAGATAACACGCCGGAATATGCAAAAGCCATCCGGCCGGCTGCTTTTTACCGGGCACACTGATCTCGACCAACGCCGATTCCTCGACTCGGACATTCGTCAACACCAAATCATGGCTTCCCGTGCCGGTCATCGCCACACTATCCCATGTTTCGTCGATCGCTATACCGCCAGCCGACCGCGGCACGAGGAAATAACCCACTTCCCCGGTCTCTTCAATCACAGCAGTCACATTGAAATAATCCAGCACCGGCGCCATCGATGTGAACGACTTGCGCCCATCGATGACCCACGAACCGCCCACTTTTCTCGCTGTGGTCGACGGCTTGCCGCCCCTCGTCGGGCTTCCGGTCTGCTTTTCCGTCGCGCAATTATTGATCAAGGCGCCGCGCGCTTTAATGTCGTCAAATAAAGTCTCGAGCACGGCTTCATCCCATTTATTCGTTTCTCCCAAGTCTTGAACAATGCCCATATGCCAGCCAATCGACAGACCCGTCGACCCGTCCGCGCGGCTGATCGCTTCCTGATAGCGCAGCATTTCAACTAAGGAAATGCCCGCTCCGCCGTACTGTTTCGGAATCGTCAGAGCCGGATAATTGATCGCCTTCAGCTCATTGAAATTCTCAAACGGGAATTTCCGCTCCAGATCGTTTTGCGCAGCCCGCTCCGTGAACGGCGCCACCGTCTCATTCAATATGTCCATGCGTTCTTCGAATGTTTTCGCTTTTGTGATATCCATCAGTCTTCACCTTTCTTCTATCTATTGCGTCCATTCCTCCGTCAAAATAAAGCCGTCGTACTGCTCGTTCGACTCGATGTATTCCTGGAATTCCTCGGATTCATAAGCTTCCTTCAAATCTTTCGCCCACTCAGTATCCGCATTTTCTTCCTCAATCGTCACCACAATCCGGTGCTGTTCCGGCGTGTTCTCGATTTTCAAGGCGTCGGTAATCTTGCGGTCCGGCGCATTGGCGATGTAGTTGCCGTTGACGACGCCGAAGTCGATATCCTGAAGCGACACCAAAATCTGCGCTGGGTCCAATACTTTCAAGTCCAGATCGTAATCCGCATTTTCCACTGCGTTCAAATTAAAATCCGTCACGCCTGCATCGTCTGACACCGTCACCCACCCGAGTTCCTCCAAGATGCGCACTGCGCGTTCCTGGTTGACCGGATCGTTCGGCAAACCGACAGTCGAGCCGTCTTGCACTTCATCGAGCGATTGATGATTCACCGAATACAAGCCTTGAGGCGCGCTCGGCACAAACGCGATGCCCGTCATGTCCATGCCGAGTTCGTCGTTGATCCCTTCCATATACGCCGTGCTCTGGAAAATGCTCGCATCGATCGAGCCTTCCTGCATCGCCGGATTCAACTGCATGTTCTGGGAAAACGTCGTCGTATCCACTTTATACCCTTTCTCCTCCAAAATAGGCAAGATCCCTTCCTTGAATTGCTGCTCATACGTCCCGACGCCAAAGCCGACACGCACCTCTTTCTTATCATCTCCTGAAGCCTCCCCACTATCGCCGCATCCAGCCAATAACAACGCACTTGAAATCCCGATCATGCCAACCCAACGCTTGTTCATCTGCCATCTCTCCTTGGTCTTTTTTATTTTGAATGAAATGCTATCAACTTCGGCCCAATAGAAAAAGCCCCTCTTCATAAAAAAGAAGAGTGGCTCACCGTCCGGCTCTTCTCATCTCTCAAGCGCTTGCGCACCTGCTGGATTTGGCACAGTTTCAAATTGGAATCCAATCTGTTCCGCTGCCGAAGCTTCAAAGGGCCAGTCCCTCCACTTCTCTGGATAAGAAATTATGTACTCGGGATAATGCCGAGTAATTTAATATGATTAATACAATAGCAGAGCTTTGATTTTATGGCAATAGAGGATTTCGAAATCATTTCATCAGAATACTCCTCACCACTAAAGTAGAAAAGAGTATTTTCACGTACTGCTCCTTGCTAAGATAATCTGTATGTTTCTTTGCCGGCAGGAAAATAGTGTATAATCTTCATTTAAGAACTCTTATAATTCCAAGTACTCCAAGAAATCCTTAGTTTATAAATTGCTGTCTCTTCCACTTTAAGAGCCAGCATTCTTTCATGAGAGTTTCATTGTTTCTGTACACTTGCTATCTATTCATTTCAATGGAGGGATTTACATGAAGTACACGGTTATCACAGGCGCCAGCTCAGGAATCGGATATGAAGCGGCCATGGCTTTCGCAGCACGCGGCAAAAACCTGATTCTTGTAGCAAGAAGGGAAGCTGAACTCAATAAGCTTAAGGAGAACATCCAAGACATGAACGCCGATCTCGACGTCGTCATCAACCCCACCGACCTATCCGACAGCGAGCAAGTCCACGCGCTGTACGAAAGCCTGAAAGAATACGACATCGAAACCTTTGTGAACAACGCCGGCTTCGGAAACAGTGCAACTATTGCTGAACAAGATGTACATAAAACGGAAAAGATGCTTCGCGTAAATATAGAAGCACTCACAACCCTCTCCACTCTTTATGCACATGACTATGCTGATCAAGAAGGGGCGCAGCTCATCAACGTATCCTCTGACCTAGGTTACCGACTCGTGCCAAATGCCGTTACATACGCTGCGACTAAGTTTTACGTGAGCGCATTTACAGAAGGCCTGGCCCAGGAACTGCAGGATAACGGCGCACTCATGAAAGTAAAAATACTCGCGCCATCCATGACAGAAACCGAATTCGTGAAAACGGCGCGGGAGCTTGATGACTTCAGCTATAGCGACAATGTGCAGAAGTTCCACACCGCAAAAGAGATGGCACAGTTTATGCTGGAGCTTTACGATAGCGAAAAAGTCCTCGGGAAGGTCAACAGTGACACCTATGAGTTCGAGTTGATGGATCCGGTTTTCCAGTACACTTCTAGGAAGTAGGATCCCTATCGTTCCAATATCAAAAAAATCCCCTTTCACATGAAGTGAAAGGGGATTTTTCCAGATGGGCTAATGATTACATCATGCCGCCCATGCCGCCCATATCAGGCATGCCGCCGCCAGCTGGTGCTGCTGGTTCCGGCAGATCTGCTACGACTGCTTCAGTTGTCAGGAACATAGCTGCAACGGATGCTGCGTTTTGCAGTGCAGAACGCGTCACTTTCGTTGGGTCTACGATGCCTTGGTCAAGCATGTTGACCCATTCGCCTGTTGCTGCGTTGTAGCCGATGCCGACTTCTTCCGTTTTCAGGCGGTGAACGATGATTGAACCTTCAAGGCCAGCGTTCGTAGCGATTTGACGAACCGGCTCTTCAAGTGCGCGAAGCACGATGTTCACGCCTGTCGCAACGTCGCCTTCTTGCTCAGTCGCCACTTGCGCCACTTGGTTATAGACATTGATAAGCGCTGTACCGCCGCCTGCCACGATGCCTTCTTCAACCGCTGCGCGTGTTGCGTTCAATGCGTCTTCGATGCGCAGTTTACGTTCTTTGAGTTCTGTTTCAGTTGCTGCGCCGACTTTGATGACTGCTACGCCGCCAGCGAGTTTCGCTAGGCGCTCCTGCAGTTTTTCGCGGTCGAATTCAGAAGTCGTTTCTTCCAATTGGCTGCGGATTTGCGCCACGCGTGCGATGATTTTCTCGGAGTCGCCATTGCCTTCAACGATCGTCGTGTTGTCTTTAGAGACGACGACTTTCGCTGCGCGTCCAAGTTGTGCGATGTTAGTGGATTTCAGGTCAAGGCCGAGGTCTTCTGTAATCACTTCAGCGCCAGTGAGTGCAGCAATGTCTTCGAGCATCGCTTTTCTGCGGTCGCCGAATCCAGGAGCTTTAACAGCCACTGCGTTGAATGTGCCGCGCAATTTGTTCACGACAAGTGTTGCCAACGCTTCGCCTTCAACATCTTCAGAGATGATGAGGAGCGGTTTGCTTTGCTGGACGACTTGCTCAAGCACTGGAAGGATTTCCTGGATGTTGCCGATTTTCTTGTCAGTGACAAGGATAAACGGGTTTTCAAGAACCGCTTCCATTTTATCGGAATCTGTCACCATGTATGGAGACTGGTAGCCGCGGTCGAATTGCATCCCTTCTACGACATCAAGTTCCGTCGTGAAGCCGCGTGATTCTTCCAATGTGATGACGCCATCGTTGCCGACGCGCTCCATTGCTTCCGCGATCAATTTGCCGACTTCCTCGTCGCCTGAAGAAATCGCCGCTACTTGCGCGATCGATTCTTTGCCTTCGATTTGCTGGGAAATGGATTGCAATCCAGTAACCGCATTTTCCACAGCCAGTTCGATGCCGCGACGTATTCCTACAGGGTTGGCGCCAGCTGTAACATTCTTCAAGCCTTCACGGATCATTGCTTGTGCAAGAACCGTTGCAGTTGTCGTACCGTCACCAGCGATATCGTTTGTTTTGGAAGCCACTTCCGCCACAAGTTTTGCGCCCATGTTTTCAAATGCGTTTTCAAGTTCGATTTCTTTGGCGATCGTTACGCCGTCGTTTGTGATAAGCGGCGTGCCGAATTTCTTCTCAAGCACAACGTTGCGCCCTTTTGGCCCAAGCGTTACTTTGACTGCGTCCGCTAATTTATCTACACCTTGCAGCATCAGGCTGCGTGCATCTTCACTGAACTTAATATCTTTTGCCATGATTCGGTTCCTCCTATGAAATAGAATTTATGGTTATTTAGCCGACAATCGCGAGAATGTCGTTTTCACGTAAGATCAAGTATTCTTTGCCTTCGTATTTCAATTCTGTGCCCGCGTATTTCGAAAAGACGACGCGGTCTCCTTCTGTTACGTCCAGCTCTGTGCGCTGTCCGTTTTCACGGATAAGGCCATTCCCTACCGCAATCACTTTGCCTTCCTGCGGTTTTTCCTGCGCCGTACCTGGCAAGACGATTCCGCTAGATGTCTTCTCTTCCACTTCGACGAGCTCAATGATGACACGATCTCCTAATGGTCTTAACAATTGAAACACCCTCCTCAAATTAAATAGCTACTAGTCGTTTAGCACTCTCAACCTTTGAGTGCTAACCCATAAATAAGTTTAATAAAATCTTCAGTTAATTGCAAGCAGAAACCTTATGGCGTTTTGAATTCTTTGCGCCTTTTTCCGTTAAGCCCTACAATAAAAGGAGCATGTGAAAAGAAAGGAATCTGACTTCATGACCTCAACCCATAAAACTGCCTCTTCCCAGAAAGCGAAAGGCTATAAGCGTAAAAACATGCGCACGCCACTCCTTGTCCTGCTCGTCTTCGTAGCCGTCCAGCTCATGCCGATCCTCTTTATCGGCCCGACGCTCGGCTATTTCCGCGACCAGGGACTTGACGATGCGACAGCCCGCGCTTCGACGTCCGGTTGGCTGATCTTCCTGACGATGGGCGTCGGCTTTTTAGTTACGATGGCCCTCATCTTGCGCGACCGCAATTTCTTCAACATCTGGAAAGGCAAAAAATCGAGCCTCCCCGCTGCAATCGGCTGGGGCGTCCTCGGCTTTCTCTTGCTCATCGTTGGCCAATCAATCGCCGCCATGATCGAAATGGCGATCGGCATCGACCCGGGCTCCGCCAATACGCAGACGCTCGTCCGAATCGCTGAAGTCGTGCCATACGCAATCATCGCGGTCGTCCTGTTCGGCCCGATACTCGAAGAACTGGTCTTCCGCAGAGTCGTCTTCGGTTCCTTGAACCAGACGATGAACTTCTGGATCGCGACCGCCATCTCGGCACTCGTCTTCGCGCTCGTCCATCTCGAGTTCACGCACCTCTTGCTCTACTTTACGACTGGTTTGATCCTCGCAGCCCTCTATCAGCGGACCAAGCGCATCCTCACCCCGATCATCGCGCACATCCTGCTGAATGGCTACGTCATGCTCATCCAGCTCAATATGGACAAGATCGAAACCTTCATCAAACAAATGGAAAACCTGCAATAACCCAAAAACCGCCACTCCCTTGTTGGAGTAGCGGTTTTTGCATATCCCTTACGTTAGAACTAGGTTAGCTATGGATATTTGATTGCCAAAATCCAGCAACCATAATCGAGCCGCAAACTCTCTTAAGGTTGGTCTAGTGATATCTCCCGCATAGAAATTCTAGTGAAATGACTTCTCTTCAATCTCAACTCAGAGACGGAGCGTAGGGGGCTGATGCCTGTGGGACCGCGCGGGCTGGCGAGACAAAGGCGGTGCTTTTCCGCTTTGGCTCAACACCCGCCCTATCCCCGGGCAGTTGAAAACGCGACGTCCTGTCGCTTCAACTGCATGACCCGCATCCTGCGGGCCCCAAGCAGCTCCTGCAGCGCAGTCTCCTAATACCAATGCTTTTCATTCCAAACCAAAAACCTCCCGCCATCATTTCGGCGGAAGGTCTTCTGTCTGTTCTTTAATTGCCTGCTGCTGTTCTGCCCGCAGGAATTTGCGATACCCCATGCGTGCGATGATGACACTGAACTCATACAATAAAATCAGCGGCAATGTCACGAGCAGATGGGACACAATGTCCGGTGGCGTAATGAACGCCGCAATCGTGACCAGTACCAAATACGCGTATTTCCGGTATTTCGTCATCATCATCGGCGTCAAAATGCCAAGACGCGTCAAAAACAGCATCAATACCGGCAGCTGGAAGATAAAGCCGAACGGCAAGGTGATCTGGAACAGGAACTGGAAATACTCATTGATCCCGATCGTCTCCTGGATGTCCAGATTTTCCGATATATTGAGCATGAACCCGATGACATACGGGAACAGTACCAAATACGAAAACGCAAGGCCGCCGATAAAAAGCGACAAAGAAAATGGAATGTAGCTGAGCGTCACTTTCCGCTCACGGTCAGAGAGCCCCGGGCTGATGAATGCCCAGAACTGGTACATGATCAATGGAGACGTAATGATCAAAGCCAAGATCATCATGACCTGCATGTAAATTTTGATCGGATCCGTGATTTTGAACGCGTTCAGCGTCAAATTCCGCGCTTCTTCACTGAATTGCAAATAGCGGATCAATGGTTCAGCGAGAAAGAACCCGGCAATGAGCGCGAACAGAAAGAAAACGACTATCAAGGTCAGCCGTTTTCTGAGTTCACCTATATGTTCAACAACTGTCATTTCGTTTTGTTGGTTCATCGGACAAACATCCTATCGTGTTACTTGTGCTCGTCTTTCTTGTCTAAGTCATTTTTAGGGGCTTCGACTTTTTTATCGTCTTCATCATCATCCGCCAACCCTTTAGTAGCGTTTTTGAATTCGCGCAGGGACGAGCCAAATGCCTTGCCTAGTTCCGGCAATTTTTTCGGGCCGAAAACAAGCAATGCCACGATTCCGATGATGATTAAGCTAAGTGGACCTGGAGCCATATCAGACACCTCCTGTAGTATGTTTCTAGTGTACATGAAACACGGCCTTTTGGCTATTTCCAAAGGCCGTTCAAATGTGAAGGTTTTATGTTAATCGTGCTTGATCTGATAGATCAAAGTCTGCAACTCGACCGATAAATCGATCGTCTGGACACGGATATGTTCGGGGACAGAAATGCGCACTGGCGTGAAATTGAGGATGCCTTTGATGTCAGTCTGGGCGAGCCGGTCGGTGACTTCCTGGGCCGAACGCGACGGCACCGTCAAAATGACCACTTCAACACCGTACTGCTTAATCTTCTCTTCAATCAAATCCGGATGGTACGTATCGATCCCGCTGATTTTCTTGCCTTCATGGGGGCTATTCGTATCGAAGGCGAGGATGATTTTCGTGTTATGGTTGCGGTGGAAATTGTATTTTAGAAATGCGCTACCAAGGCTTCCGACACCGATCAAGGCGACATTGGTCGCTTCATCCTGGTCAAGCGTCTTGCGGAAAAACGCCAACAACTCCTGCACATCATAACCATAACCTTTTTTACCGAGCGCACCGAGATGTGAAAAATCTCGTCGAATGGTCGCCGAATCGATTTTCATCGCTTCGCTCAACTCCTGGGAGGAAATACGCTTTTGCCCGGCGTTGGCGAAATTCTGGAGAAACCGGTAGTACAAGGGCAGCCGCTTCGTTGTCGCTTGCGGGATTTTCGCTGATTCGTCAAGCATGTGATCGCTTCCTTCTGAACTGTTGTCAAATCGTATCAATCTTACATGACAGGCCTTGATATGTAAAGGCTTGCGCGATTGCGAAGCGCCCGCCCATCAGCTACACTTAAGAAGAATAGAGGTGACCCTAATGATCGTATTGCAAGTTAATCAAATCCATAAATCATTCGGTGCCGAGGAGATCATCTCAGGCGCCAAACTCGAAGTCCAGCATCGCGACCGGGTTGCACTCGTCGGCCGCAACGGTGCCGGAAAATCCACGTTATTAAAAATCATCGCCGGGGAAATGTCCTACGACAGCGGCGATTTGATCATGCCGAAAGACTTGACCATCGGTTATTTGGAACAACAAACCGACTTGAACTCAGATGCCACCATATGGCAGGAAATGATGAAAATCTTTTCCCATTTCCGGGAGCAGGAAACGAAGCTGCGCCAGCTTGAAGCGGCGATGGCGGACCCGGCTGTCTATAACGACGCAGATCGCAACGCCAAAGTCATGCAGGAATATGACTTGCTGCAAACCAACTTCAAAGATGCGGGCGGTTACCAGTTCGAAGCCGATACGCGCGCTGTCCTTCACGGCATGAAGTTCTATCCGGAAGACTATGAAAAGAAAATCACTTCCCTGTCAGGCGGCCAGAAAACCCGCCTCATGCTGGCAAAGCTCCTTCTTGCCAAACCCCAACTCTTGATTCTCGATGAGCCGACCAACCACTTGGACATCGAAACCTTGAGCTGGCTCGAGAACTACCTGAAAAATTATCCAGGCGCCATTCTCATTGTCTCGCATGACCGCTATTTCCTCGACCAAGTCGTCACGCTCGTCTACGAAGTGTCGCGCAAGAAGGTCCGCAAATTTACCGGCAACTACAGCCGCTACTTAAGCGAGAAAGCGAAGCAATACGAACTCGATCGTAAACAATTCGAGAAAGAGCAAAGCGAAAAAGCCAAGCTCGAAGATTACGTCGCCCGCAACCTGGTCCGCGCCTCCACGACGAAAATGGCGCAAAGCAGGCGCCGCGTGCTCGAGAAGACCGACTGGATGGAAGCACCGGAAGGCGACGAAAAATCAGCGCGTTTCGGCTTCGATATCCAAAAGCAAAGCGGCAACGATGTCTTGAATATCCAGTCTCTGTCCGTCGGCTATGGCGATCATGCGGTATCGAGTAATATCTCGCTTAAGCTCTACCGCACCGATAGCCTCGCACTTGTCGGGCCGAACGGCGTCGGGAAATCGACACTGCTCAAGACCATCATGAAGGAACTGCCCGCACTCGCAGGCCAAATCCATTACGGCACCGGCATCCAGTTCGGCTATTACGACCAGGAACAAGCCAATTTAAAGGGCAATAAGCTCGTCCTCAATGAATTGTGGGACGACTACCCGCATGTGAATGAAAAAGACATACGCGGCATCCTTGGCCGCTTCCTGTTTACTGGGGACGATGTGCTAAAGCCGGTCTCGACTTTATCCGGCGGCGAAAAAGCCCGCGTGGCACTTGCCAAACTCATGATGCAAAAAGCCAATGTCCTGCTGCTGGATGAGCCGACCAACCATTTGGACCTCGACAGCAAAGAGGTTCTCGAGAACGCCTTGATCGACTATCCCGGCACATTGTTATTCGTATCTCATGACCGCTATTTCATGAACCGAATCGCCACAAAAGTGGTGGAATTGTCGGCGCATGGCACTACCGAGTACTTGGGCGATTACGATTACTATGTGGAGAAAAAGCTTGAAGCCGAAGAACTCGCAGCGCTCGATGCACTTGAATCACAAGCGAAACAGCCTGAGTTACAAGCTTCCGCCTCCACTTCGCAAATCGACAAGGAAGCCAAAAAACTAGAACGCCAGCTAGTAAGGAAAAATTCCGAAATCGAACAAACGATGGAATCGCTCGATGAAGAAATCGCGGCAATTGAAGAACAGCTATGCGAACCGGATATTTTCCAGGACCATGAACGCGTCATGCCGTTACAAGTCCGTCTCGAAGAGCTGAAACAATTACACGAAGAAGCTATGGCCGAATGGCTCGAAATACAAGAACAACTTGAAAATGTAAACTCTTGACCGCATACTGGCTATGCGGTTTTTCTTTGCCTATATGTAGGTCAATACCGTTTAGCAAAATAAATATTTCCACAGACTTGTACACATTCCGTGAGCTATAGAATCAACTATCAACAGAGTTATAAACATTATCCACAAGTCCTATTTCTTTTATCCACACAGTTTTCCACTCAGACGCCCACAATATATAGTAAATCCACTAGTTATCGATAGGTTGTTAACAGCTTATTCACAAATTGTGCATAAGTACAAATGTTCTCTATTGACAGAAAACATATTTCTATGTCCTTGTAAGATTTGGATATTATTCATAAAAAAAGAAGCATTCCCGCAATTCTCAATAAATTGCGGGAATGCTTTCAATTAAATCCATGAACTCAAAGGCATGCCTGGCCGCCCATTCATGGCCATATCACCTATCAATCCTTTTTCATACATCACCGTTCCAGCCGCGGCAATCATCGCTGCATTATCTGTACAAAGCGGCAGCGGCGGAATAAAGAAAGGGATATTCTCCTTTTCAAAAGTCTCGGTAAGCGATTTACGGAGCCCTTTATTGGCTGCGACACCGCCAGCTGCAATCACTTGCTTCACGCCAAATTCCCGTGCAGCACGCAAAGTCTTTGCCGTTACGACTTCCACTACACTGTTCTGGAAGCCCGCCGCAACCGCTTCCGGCACGGGCGTTTCCCCGCGCTGTTTCATGTTATGCATATAGTTCAATACAGCCGATTTCAATCCACTGAAGCTGAAGTCATAGGATCCTTCTTCCAACCAAACCCGTGGAAAGTCGACTGCTTCCACGCTTTGGTGTGCCAATCGGTCAATATGGGGACCTCCCGGATACGGCAAGTTCAATGTCCGCGCCACTTTATCATAGGCTTCTCCTGCAGCATCGTCCCTCGTTTCGCCGATGACTGTAAAATCACCATGCTCTTTCATGAGGATCAACTCAGTATGCCCTCCTGAAATGACTAACGACAAAAGTGGAAATTCCATTTCCTGCTCCAGCCGGTTCGCATAGATATGTCCTGCGATATGATGCACACCCACCAATGGCAAACCATGTGCAAACGCAAATGCTTTTGCTGCATTGACACCAACTAACAAGGCCCCGACTAGACCAGGCCCTTCCGTTACGGCCACCGCGGATAATTCAGCTGGCGCTAGATTCGCCTGCTGCAAAGCCTCTTCAATCACAATCGTAATTTGCTCGACATGATGCCTCGATGCAATTTCCGGTACAACGCCGCCAAAACGCTTATGGCTCTCAATTTGTGATGCCACTACATTGGAGATGATTTCTTTCCCATTTTTCACGACAGAAGCCGCCGTTTCATCACAACTCGTCTCTATGCCCAACACGAAAATATCTTCATTCATCAAAATTCACCCACATTACTATGGCATCTTCCTGATTATCCGTATAATAACCCTTTCGGATGCCACCATTTTTGAACCCTAGTTTCTTATACAAATTAAGCGCAGCTATATTGCTGACACGCGCTTCCAATGTCATCAGCTTTGCACCTTGTGCTTTTGCCCTTTCCATCGCTTCCCTCATCAAAGCTTCCCCGAACTTCTTGCCTCGTTTTTGGGGCGAGATGGCAATATTCGTAATATGTGCCTCGTCCATGACAAGCCACATGCCACAGTAACCGACAACTCCGTCTGCCGTTTCAGCTAAAACATAATACGCGAATTCATTTTTTAGCATCTCTTGTTCGAATGCTTCTTTAGTCCAGGCGAGCGTAAATGATTGTCTTTCAATCTCATAAACTGCATCCACATCATGAATGGTCATTTTCCGGAATTTCACTGATTCGGTCATCGGCTTTTTCCTTCACCCGTTTTTGTAAGATTCGCTTCCGCTTCTGTAATCCGGCGGTATTCAGGAACCGTATGGTGTACCTCTTTCGCTTCTTCAGCCGCTGCCAGAGCAATCAAATTTGACGCTTTAGGCAACCTATTTGGGAACGACGAAAAATTAGCCAAGTCCCCAAGTATTTCCTCAATCAATGGACGGTGAATCTCAAGATCAATTCCCGTAAACAAAACTGGTTTTTCATGTATAAGGACTTGTTCTAAAAACGTTTTAAAGTCACTATGCTGATCAGAAATGACCGCTTCCAGGTTATGCCCGTTATACAGTGCCGTAAAAGCGGTACCGCGTCTTGCATCCATGACAGGGCAGACCATGCCTTCAAACCCCTGTCCGTTCGCTGCTAGCACCTTTAAACTCGATACCGTAACGAATGGGATTTTTAACGACCAGGCGAGAGTTTTCGCAATCGTCAAGCCAATGCGGACCCCTGTATAAGATCCAGGCCCTTCCGCAGCCACAATTTGCGTCAAATCGCCTGGAGCAATTTTCGCTTTTTTCATCAATTCCTCCACTGCAGGCATAGCAGTTAAGGAATGATTGATCTTTAGATTTTGAGTTTCTTCTATTAAAACTGTATCGTCTTTCACCAGTGCGATCGCAAGCGGTGAATTCGACGTATCGATTCCTAAAATCATTGCATTAGCTCCCTGCATAAATTTTCATAACGACTTCCGTGTGGATAAAATTCAACTTCACGCCCCTCTTCAGACGAGCGGCGAATCACTATGTCCAAGCGTTCTTTCGGCAAATAGTCCTCGATGAACTGAGCCCACTCAATCACTGACACAGCATCTTCCGCAAATAATTCATCAAATCCAATGTCTTCCTCACTATTTTCCAAGCGGTATACATCGAAATGATTCAAATTCAGCCGGCCTTCATATTGTTTAAGGATAGTGAAAGTTGGGCTATTGACCGTTCGTTCGATACCGAGGCCTTTTGCCAAGCCCTTAGTAAATGTCGTCTTCCCTGCCCCTAAATCGCCTTCCAGGGTCAGAAGATCACGGGATTGTAAAAGCGAAGCCAATCGAATGGCAAGTTTTTCTGTCTGTTCTGGCGATTGCACTTTAATCGTAAAGCTCATGTCTCTTCACCTCATTTGAGTCTTTTCATAGTTTAGCCGAGATAGCCGCGCAAATCAAAATATATTATTCCCATAGAAAAAGAGCACAGCGGTTTCGCTGTGCTCACTTTTTGGAATGACGGTCCCGACCGGGATCGAACCGGCGATCTCCTGCGTGACAGGCAGGCATGTTAACCGCTACACCACGGGACCAAAATTATAGACCAGCGACGTCCTACTCTCACAGGGGGAGACCCCCAACTACCATCGGCGCAAAAGAGCTTAACTTCCGTGTTCGGGATGGGAACGGGTGTGGCCTCTTTGCCATCATCACTGGACTTTTTTGAGCTTGTTCGCTCAAAACTGGATAAATCGACATTGTGGGAAACGTGCGTTTCAGTTGGTTGGTTAAGTCCTCGATCGATTAGTATTCGTCAGCTGCACGTGTCGCCACGCTTCCACCCCGAACCTATCTACCTCATCGTCTTTGAGGGATCTTACTTGCTTGCGCAATGGGAAATCTCATCTTGAGGGGGGCTTCGTGCTTAGATGCTTTCAGCACTTATCCCGGCCACACATAGCTACCCAGCGATGCTCTTGGCAGAACAACTGGTACACCAGCGGTGTGTCCATCCCGGTCCTCTCGTACTAAGGACAGCTCCTCTCAAATTTCCTGCGCCCGCGACGGATAGGGACCGAACTGTCTCACGACGTTCTGAACCCAGCTCGCGTACCGCTTTAATGGGCGAACAGCCCAACCCTTGGGACCGACTACAGCCCCAGGATGCGATGAGCCGACATCGAGGTGCCAAACCTCCCCGTCGATGTGGACTCTTGGGGGAGATAAGCCTGTTATCCCCGGGGTAGCTTTTATCCGTTGAGCGATGGCCCTTCCATGCGGAACCACCGGATCACTAAGTCCGTCTTTCGACCCTGCTCGACCTGTCCGTCTCGCAGTCAAGCTCCCTTGTGCCTTTACACTCTGCGAATGATTTCCAACCATTCTGAGGGAACCTTTGAGCGCCTCCGTTACTCTTTAGGAGGCGACCGCCCCAGTCAAACTGCCCGCCTGACACTGTCTCCCAAGCCGCTTAGGCTTGTGGGTTAGAAGTTCAATACAACCAGGGTAGTATCCCACCGACGCCTCCCCCGAAGCTGGCGCTCCGGGTTCTCTGGCTCCTACCTATCCTGTACAAGTTGCACCAAAATTCAATATCAGGCTACAGTAAAGCTCCACGGGGTCTTTCCGTCCTGTCGCGGGTAACCTGCATCTTCACAGGTACTATAATTTCACCGAGTCTCTCGTTGAGACAGTGCCCAGATCGTTACGCCTTTCGTGCGGGTCGGAACTTACCCGACAAGGAATTTCGCTACCTTAGGACCGTTATAGTTACGGCCGCCGTTTACTGGGGCTTCGGTTCGCACCTTCGCTTGCGCTAAGCACTCCCCTTAACCTTCCAGCACCGGGCAGGCGTCAGCCCCTATACGTCACCTTACGGTTTTGCAGAGACCTGTGTTTTTGCTAAACAGTCGCCTGGGCCTATTCACTGCGGCTCTCTCGGGCTATTCACCCTACCAGAGCACCCCTTCTCCCGAAGTTACGGGGTCATTTTGCCGAGTTCCTTAACGAGAGTTCACTCGCTCACCTTAGAATTCTCTTCTCGCCTACCTGTGTCGGTTTGCGGTACGGGCACCTCCCGCCTCGCTAGAGGCTTTTCTTGGCAGTGTGAAATCAGGGACTCTGAGGTTAAACCTCTTGCCATCACTGCTTGATGTATACAGAAACGGGATTTGCCTCGTTTCTCATCTCACAACTTGGACGTGCACAACCAACGGCACGCTCACCCTATCCTTCTGCGTCCCCCCATTACTCAAACGGCGGGGAGGTGGTACAGGAATATCAACCTGTTGTCCATCGTCTACGCCTATCGGCCTCGACTTAGGTCCCGACTAACCCTGAGCGGACGAGCCTTCCTCAGGAAACCTTAGGCATTCGGTGGACGGGATTCTCACCCGTCTTTCGTTACTCATACCGGCATTCTCACTTCTAAGCGCTCCACCAGTCCTTCCGGTCTGACTTCACCGCCCTTAGAACGCTCTCCTACCACGGACATCTCAGATGTCCATCCACAGCTTCGGTAATCCGTTTAGCCCCGGTACATTTTCGGCGCAGTGTCACTCGACCAGTGAGCTATTACGCACTCTTTAAATGATGGCTGCTTCTAAGCCAACATCCTGGTTGTCTAAGCAACGCCACATCCTTTTCCACTTAACGGATATTTGGGGACCTTAGCTGGTGGTCTGGGCTGTTTCCCTCTTGACTACGGATCTTATCACTCGCAGTCTGACTCCCAAGCATAAATCACTGGCATTCGGAGTTTGTCTGAATTCGGTAACCCGGGATGGGCCCCTAGTCCAAACAGTGCTCTACCTCCAGGATTCTCTATCTTGAGGCTAGCCCTAAAGCTATTTCGGAGAGAACCAGCTATCTCCAGGTTCGATTGGAATTTCTCCGCTACCCACACCTCATCCCCGCACTTTTCAACGTGCGTGGGTTCGGGCCTCCAGTAAGTGTTACCTTACCTTCACCCTGGACATGGGTAGATCACCTGGTTTCGGGTCTACAACTGCATACTCATTCGCCCTGTTCAGACTCGCTTTCGCTGCGGCTCCGGCTTCTCACCTTAACCTTGCATGCAATCGTAACTCGCCGGTTCATTCTACAAAAGGCACGCTATCACCCATTAACGGGCTCTAACTACTTGTAGGCACACGGTTTCAGGATCTCTTTCACTCCCCTTCCGGGGTGCTTTTCACCTTTCCCTCACGGTACTGGTTCACTATCGGTCACTAGGGAGTATTTAGCCTTGGGAGATGGTCCTCCCGGATTCCGACGGAATTTCACGTGTTCCGCCGTACTCAGGATCCACTCTGGAGGGAATGCACTTTCGGCTACGGGGCTCTTACCCTGTCTCGCGGACCGTTCCAGGTCGCTTCGCCTAATCCATTCCTTTGTAACTCCGTATAGAGTGTCCTACAACCCCAGAAGGCAAGCCTTCTGGTTTGGGCTGTTCCCGTTTCGCTCGCCGCTACTTGGGGAATCGCATTTGCTTTCTCTTCCTTCAGGTACTTAGATGTTTCAGTTCCCTGAGTCTGCCTTCTCATGTGCTATGAATTCACACATGGATACTGCTCCATTACGAACAGTGGGTTTCCCCATTCGGAAATCCCCGGATCACAGCTCACTTACAGCTCCCCGAGGCATATCGGTGTTAGTGCCGTCCTTCTTCGGCTCCTAGTGCCAAGGCATCCACCGTGCGCCCTTATTAACTTAACCACTGATGGTCAAACAATAAGTTGATCGCTTGAGGCGATCACGCTACTTGATGCTTGTTTCTTAATCAATGTCGATCTATCCAGTTTTCAAAGAACAAGTCTGAAAGCCAATCCTTGCGGAGTGAACCTTCAAAACTGAACGCAAAACGTCAACCCGAACGAAGTTCGGTTCCGATATTATCCTTAGAAAGGAGGTGATCCAGCCGCACCTTCCGATACGGCTACCTTGTTACGACTTCACCCCAATCATCTGTCCCACCTTCGGCGGCTGGCTCCACTAGGGTTACCCCACCGACTTCGGGTGTTACAAACTCTCGTGGTGTGACGGGCGGTGTGTACAAGGCCCGGGAACGTATTCACCGCGGCATGCTGATCCGCGATTACTAGCGATTCCGGCTTCATGCAGGCGAGTTGCAGCCTGCAATCCGAACTGAGAACGGTTTTCTGGGATTGGCTCCCCCTCGCGGGTTCGCGACCCTTTGTACCGTCCATTGTAGCACGTGTGTAGCCCAGGTCATAAGGGGCATGATGATTTGACGTCATCCCCACCTTCCTCCGGTTTGTCACCGGCAGTCACCTTAGAGTGCCCAACTGAATGCTGGCAACTAAGATCAAGGGTTGCGCTCGTTGCGGGACTTAACCCAACATCTCACGACACGAGCTGACGACAACCATGCACCACCTGTCACCGCTGTCCCCGAAGGGAAAGCCTTGTCTCCAAGGCGGTCAGCGGGATGTCAAGACCTGGTAAGGTTCTTCGCGTTGCTTCGAATTAAACCACATGCTCCACCGCTTGTGCGGGCCCCCGTCAATTCCTTTGAGTTTCAGCCTTGCGGCCGTACTCCCCAGGCGGAGTGCTTAATGCGTTAGCTGCAGCACTAAGGGGCGGAAACCCCCTAACACTTAGCACTCATCGTTTACGGCGTGGACTACCAGGGTATCTAATCCTGTTTGCTCCCCACGCTTTCGCGCCTCAGCGTCAGTTACAGACCAGAAAGTCGCCTTCGCCACTGGTGTTCCTCCACATCTCTACGCATTTCACCGCTACACGTGGAATTCCACTTTCCTCTTCTGCACTCAAGTCCCCCAGTTTCCAATGACCCTCCACGGTTGAGCCGTGGGCTTTCACATCAGACTTAAAGGACCGCCTGCGCGCGCTTTACGCCCAATAATTCCGGACAACGCTTGCCACCTACGTATTACCGCGGCTGCTGGCACGTAGTTAGCCGTGGCTTTCTGGTGAGGTACCGTCAAGGTACCAGTAGTTACTTGGTACTTGTTCTTCCCTCACAACAGAGTTTTACGATCCGAAAACCTTCTTCACTCACGCGGCGTTGCTCCGTCAGACTTTCGTCCATTGCGGAAGATTCCCTACTGCTGCCTCCCGTAGGAGTCTGGGCCGTGTCTCAGTCCCAGTGTGGCCGATCACCCTCTCAGGTCGGCTACGCATCGTCGCCTTGGTGGGCCGTTACCCCACCAACTAGCTAATGCGCCGCGGGCCCATCCTGCAGTGACAGCCGAAACCGTCTTTCCGTACAGCCTCATGAGAGGCCGCAAACTATTCGGTATTAGCACCGGTTTCCCGGAGTTATCCCGATCTGCAGGGCAGGTTGCCCACGTGTTACTCACCCGTCCGCCGCTAAACCAAAGGAGCAAGCTCCAATGGTTCCGCTCGACTTGCATGTATTAGGCACGCCGCCAGCGTTCGTCCTGAGCCAGGATCAAACTCTCCATTATAGAGTAGTATTGATTGCTCAATAGTTGCTGGCGCATCGCCGCCTCGAAAGACACGCGATTCGCTTTGATCTGCATACGCTGATCAGTAAGTTTGCCGCGATCACTCGCGGCTGTATTGTTGACGTTTTGCTGTTCAGTTTTCAAGGTTCAAAATAATGATGGAGCGGGTGAAGGGAATCGAACCCTCATCATCAGCTTGGAAGGCTGAGGTTTTACCACTAAACTACACCCGCATATATTATAGAAGATAAATGGCGCGCCCGAGAGGACTCGAACCTCTAACCGCTTGATTCGTAGTCAAGTACTCTATCCAATTGAGCTACGGGCGCAAATAATTGAATATGTATGGTGCGGCCGAGAAGAGTCGAACTTCCACGGGATTTCTCCCACTAGGCCCTCAACCTAGCGCGTCTGCCATTCCGCCACGACCGCAAATAATATATTTTTTTGAGACAAATTCTATTATACGACTTCTAATTCTTGTTGTCAATAGTTATATTTCAAGCTCGTCTTGGCCACCCTAAAATTGGCTGGGGTACCTGGATTCGAACCAGGGCATGACGGGATCAAAACCCGTTGCCTTACCGCTTGGCTATACCCCATTGAAAAAAATGGCGGTCCCGACCGGGATCGAACCGGCGATCTCCTGCGTGACAGGCAGGCATGTTAACCGCTACACCACGGGACCATTTGGTTGCGGGGGCAGGATTTGAACCTGCGACCTTTGGGTTATGAGCCCAACGAGCTACCGAACTGCTCCACCCCGCGACAATAATAATATTTTCAATTGTACTGCACAAAAGTATTATATCAGAAAAAGTAATCCAATAATATGTATGGTGACCCCTACGGGATTCGAACCCGTGTTACCGCCGTGAAAGGGCGGTGTCTTAACCGCTTGACCAAGGGGCCAATTAAATGGCTCCGAAGGTAGGACTCGAACCTACGACCATCGCATTAACAGTGCGGTGCTCTACCACTGAGCTACTTCGGAATAGTGTTTAAGTACTTGTCGACTTTTTCTATTATAAAGAGCCTGACTAGAATCGTCAATACTTTTATTCATCATTTTAAATTTTAATTTATACCCTGTATTTCGTTCAGTAAATTCCATTTCATATTGTCCGAGTCCCAAGAGCAATTAACCGGCCCGCACGGATCGTCCGCTAAAAATTATGAGCATTCGAGAATACGAACACGCACGTTTAGAATAGGTGGCGGATGATTCTCAAAACTTTATGGATCCGCTCTCCTTTCTATACAAAGAAAAACTCCCAGCGCCATCTTTTGCTTACTGTCCGGAAAATTTCATTGTATATTGCAAGATACCAAAAGAAAGAGCCGCTTTTTCAGCGGCTCTTTCTTATAAAACTTTTTCTCTTTTCAACCGCAACTTGCCGCTGCAGCGCCCACATCTATACTTGGTTGTGTTCATTCGGATCTTTCTCGGGAATTCCGTTTTACAGGAGATGCATTCATATAGATGAAAGCCTGTTGCCTTCCGCCGCTTCTCTGCGAGAAGCGAACAAAAGCGCGGAGATCCGGTCTCTTGCAACAGCGCGCGGAAATCCTTGTCCCGATGTTTGTATCCCTTCCCTTCAAGATGGAGATGATAATGGCATAGCTCATGCTTAATGATGCCTCTCAGTTCATCCTTCCCAAACTTTTCATAAGAAGCGGGGTTGATTTCGATGTTATGTGTTCCCAATAAGTAACGGCCACCTGTTGTCCGGAGGCGTTTATTGAATACGCCTTGATGTCGGAAAGGTTTACCGAACACTTCATGGGAAATTTCTGCAATCATCTGGGTCAGTTCTTCGTTCGTCATCTTATCTCCCCTGAAGGTCGGGCTGTTGTTCTTTTGGCGGCAGCATCGTCAAGGCGATCCGGCCTTTTTGTTTTTCGACCTGGTCGACCCATACAGTGACGATATCTCCGACCGCCACGACATCAAGCGGATGTTTAACGAATCCTTTTTTCAACTTAGAGATGTGGACCAGACCATCCTGCTTCACGCCAATGTCGACGAAAGCCCCGAAGTCGACGACGTTGCGCACTGTGCCTTGCACTTCCATCCCAGGAGTTAAATCCTCCATCTTTAAGACGTCGCTCTTTAGCAATGGCTGCGGGAACTCGTCGCGTGGGTCGCGGAATGGTTTTTTCAGCGCATCCACTATGTCCTTGAGTGTCACTTTGCCGATTTCCAATTCCGCACTTAATGCTTCCACATCCAAACCTTCCAGCTTAGCGATGATTTCCGGGCGTCCAATCATTTTTTTATCGGCATCGATCAACTTAAGGATCCGCTCGGCAGCTTCATAACTTTCGGGATGAATGCCTGTAGCATCGAGCGGGTTCTTCCCTTCCGTTATGCGCAGGAATCCGATAGCTTGCTCATAAGTCTTGGCACCGAGGCGCGGGATTTTCTTGAGCTGGACACGGGAAATAAAACGGCCATTGTCGTCTCTCGCCTTAATGATATTCTCGGCAACAGTTTTGCTGAGACCTGCGACATATTGAAGCAGAGAGGCTGAGGCCGAGTTGACATTTACGCCGACTTGGTTGACCGCAGTTTCGACAACGAAGGTCAATTGGTCTGCCAGCTTTTTCTGTGAGACATCGTGTTGATATTGCCCAACGCCTACAGCTTTCGGGTCGATCTTCACCAGTTCCGAAAGCGGATCTTGAAGGCGGCGGGCGATGGAAGCCGCACTGCGTTCTTCTACTTGCAAGTCCGGAAACTCTGCTCGGGCTATATCGGAAGCCGAGTATACACTGGCGCCTGCTTCATTGACAATGACGTAAGAGACTTCCTTTGCAGTTTCGCCTAGGAAATCCGCAACGAATTGTTCGGTTTCCCGTGATGCAGTGCCGTTTCCGATCGCCATGATTTCAATGGGATAGGTATCAGTTAAGCGCTGCAAGGTTTCCTTAGCACCTTGTTGATCGGATTTGGGAGGATGCGGATAGATGACGGCCACTTCCAACAGTTTCCCCGTTGCATCTATAACCGCTAATTTACAGCCTGTACGGTATGCCGGGTCGATGCCGAGCACCATTTTGTCTTTCATCGGCGGCTGTAATAATAGATTGCGCAGGTTCTCCGAAAAGATATGGATGGCCTGCGTTTCACCTTTTTCACTCAGTTCCGTACGGATTTCACGTTCAATGGATGGCTGGATCAGGCGTTTATAGCTATCTTCAATGGCCGCTTCCACTTCTCTCGCGGCAGGGCTTCCTGGTTTCAACCATTTATCTTTCATCGAACGGATGATCCGGTCTATTGGGGGCGTAATAGCAACTTTCAATACCCCCTCTTTTTCGCCACGGTTTATTGCTAGTATGCGGTGTGGGACGATTTTTTTGATAGCCTCACCGTATTCGTAATACATGTGGAACACTTGTTTCTCATCGTCATGCCCTTTTTTGGCCGCAGTTTCCAAAATACCGTTATCCCGGGTCATCCGTCTGGCTTTTTCACGGATTTCAGGGTCATCTGCAAAGAGTTCGGCCAAAATATCCCGTGCACCTGCAATCGCTTCTTCCGCTGTTTCAACACCATTTTCATTATTGATATAGCGGCCTGCAATAGTTTCGATTTGTTCTTTTCCTGGTTTCAACAACCAATCTGCCAGCCCCTGGAGGCCTTTTTCTTTTGCGATAATCGCTTTTGTACGGCGCTTTTGTTTGTAAGGGCGGTACAAATCTTCCACTCTCTGAAGGACAGTGGCGGCTTTGATGGCTTTTTCAAGCTCAGGGGTTAACTGGCCCTGTTCTTCGATTGAACGGAGTACATCCGTTTTTCTCTGCTCCAAATTCTGGATGTATGTATAGCGATCTTCTATTGCTTTTATTTGGACTTCATCCAATGAACCGGTCGCTTCTTTTCGGTAACGGGCAATAAATGGCACCGTGTTTCCATCTACAAGCAGCTCAATGACCTGCTTTGCCTGGTTTGGTTTAACGCCGGCTTCTTTGGCGATCAATGCGTGCAATTGCTGAGTATCCATTCCATGCACTTCCTTTCTATTTCTTTATTTTAACATGCCTATGGAAAGCTGGAGAAACAAGCCTTTGCCAAATCGTTTTATCCATAAAAAAGAAGCCTCTTCTCAATGAAGGAGGCTTCCTGAAATTAAGGTGGCATCGTCGCCGGTTTGAATGGACGCAAGAATGTCTTCGTATAGCCGTCTAGGTGATCCCGCTTTTCTCATCATCGCTTTTGGATTGCGCAAGTCCACGCCATCTGAATGAATCAGGAACAAGTCGTTCTCCAAATACGTATAAAGCTGTGTTTTCAGCTTTTGGGGGCGTCCTGAAAGGTAGCCCATGACTGGCAGCGGATAAATCACTTCATCGGTTTCTCTTCTATAAAGGTAGAAACGGATATTGCCTACACAACTGTATTCCAAAGTGCGTTTCTTGAAATCCACTTTAAAGATGGCGACTGCAGCCCCACGTTTTTGCATCATTAAACCATTGAAGCGGTTCATCAATTGATCGATTGTCTCATGATGATATTCTTTCAAAATTTGCGGGATAACCTGCGACGATTCACGCGCTACAGGGCCACTTCCCAAACCATCGGCTACGGAGCAAATAAAGTAATCATCCGTCAATACAGTGAAATAGCTGTCGCCGGATTCGTAATTCCCTTTTTTTGCCGCGTTGTAGGCATAGGCTTCCACATTTTCGTGTCGAATTTCTTCCACTAGGAAACCCCGCCAGCAGCCAAAATCGCTTCCTGAAGCTTTTTGATGGCTTTTCGTTGAAGGCGTGAAACGTGCATCTGGGAAATCCCCAGGCGGTCGCCCGCTTCCTTCTGGCTCAGCTGCTCTATGTAGGTGTATTGGATGATCTGCTTTTCCCGATCGGAAAGGACATTCATCGCTTCCGCCACGAGCATGCGCTGATCCGCTTTTTCATATCCGTCGTCTTCCTGGCCGACTACATCAAACAATGTAACCGTACTGCCGTCCGAATCCGCCTCGAGTGAATGGTCCATGGAAAGTGCTTGATAGCTTTTGCCCATCTCCATCGCTTCCAAAACGTCGTCTTCATCAACATCCAGATATTCAGCGATTTCCCAAACTTGTGGAGAACGCTGAAGCTCTGTCGTCAACACTTCAACCGTCGCTTTGATGCGCGGCCCCAGTTCCTTTATGCGGCGCGGCACATGGATTGCCCATGTTTTGTCGCGCAAAAAGCGCTTGATTTCACCGATGATAGTCGGCACCGCGAAAGCTTCGAAACTGCGGCCATAAGACGGATCATAACGCCGGATTGCACCGAGCAAGCCAAGCATGCCCACTTGTGCAATGTCTTCGTGGTAGGATTTCCCATTTGAATACTTGCGGGCAATCGATTCCACTAAACGGCGATAATTGAGGACAAGGTTAGTCTGGGCTTCCTCGTCCTCGGTTTTTTGATAAGCTTCAATCCATTCCAGTACCTGTTCTTTCGTTGGCTGATTAGGATGAGATTGTTTCGACATCCTCTTCCACCCGCTCTCCTTCAACATGCTTGGTCATAAAGACAGTAACGCCTTCCTGATGATGCACTTTCACTTCATCCATAAGCGTTTCGATCAAATACAGGCCGAGACCTCCCTCGCGCAGGAACGCTCCTTCTTCCTGGTCGTGGTAAGGGCCCACTTTTGCCTTCGTTTCTTCAAAGTTGAAGCTTTGGCCGTGGTCGGCTACCATGATTTCAATCTTGTCTTCATATAATGCGCAACCGATGACCACTTCGCCTTCTTCACCTTCTGAATATGCGTGTTGAACGGCGTTTGTTACTGCTTCGCTTGAAGCGATCTTTAAATCTTCAATATCATCAAATGAAAAACCGATGCGGCTTGCCAGCCCCGAAATCGTCAGGCGAGCTACGCCTACGTATTGGGATTTGGCCGGGACGCGCATCTCTACATAATCGAAAGGACGCATGATTAATTCCCACCCTTCCCGACTGCTGCTTCAATATCCATGATATCGCCTAGGCCCGTTATATCGAAGAGGCGCTTCAAGCGGCTCGAGAGGCCAGTCAATTTCAGATGGCCGCCTTTTGCATTGATGGATTTATAGAACGCGACAAAAACGCCCAAGCCTGTACTATCCATGTAATCGACACCGGATAGATCCAGTTCGGCATTCAAGCCTTCCTGTGCCTGGTACGCTTCTAGTTTTTCGCGGAGTACCGGTGCTGTGTGCGCATCGATTTCCCCGTGGATATCGCCTTTTAATGTATTGTCATTTTCTGTCAAATTAACTTGAATATTCATCTCTATATGACACCCCGTTTTGTATGATTCAATTCGGCTGAAAAAAGCCATTATATGCTTTTTTACCCGCTATGCAATGCCTTTAAACATGGATTTAAACCTTCTTGTAAATCACTAAAGTGAAGTCATCCTGAAGTTCTGCATTTTGCATCCGTTCAAGTTCATCGTAGACATGCTGGACAATCGCCTGAGCCGGTTCGCCCTTCTTTTGCCCAATCAATTCATAAATGACGTCCCGCTCGATAAAGCCTTCCTCTGTACGGCCCTCGGTCACCCCGTCCGTCATCATGATGACCATATCGCCTTTTTCCAAAGTGACAGAATGCTCTTCGTAGACAGCTGCCGGAGAAACACCGAGCAGCAAGCCTTTTGCTTCAAGTTCCTCAAATTCTCCTGTATCCGCGCGATAGAGAATGGCAGGCTCGTGTCCGGCCGATCCATAAGTGAGCCTGGCTGCCCCCGCATCGTAATTCGCATAGAACATCGACACGAACATCGAATCATCGACACTTTTTTCGACGATCCGGTTAATGACGCTGAGCACATCTTTTGGCATGGCATGCGAACTATTGAGGCTGTCCATGCCGAATTTGATCATGGACATGCAAAGAGCCGCCGGAAGTCCTTTGCCGATGACATCGGCAACAGCCACTCCAGCGTATCCATCATAATCACTGACAAAATAGATGTAATCCCCGTTCATCTTCTTGGCCGGAATCGACAATAGGCCGATATCCAACCCGTCAAGAGACGGCAATTTCGTCTTGAGCAAAGTTTCCTGCACGTTTGCGGCCAAGTCCATTTCCACTTTCAGTTCTTCCTGGCGCTTCAGCAGGCTTTGGCGCTCCTGCAGGGCCAACCCATAATTGATCATCATTTCGATCAGAAAATCGAAAGAATGCCAAACAACATCCGGGAGATCGCTATAGAGCTCCCGGATGGCTGCTTTGTGCATGCTGATCACTTCTTCGGGAGAGATGTTCTCCAGAATAAGTTGCCTGCTGAAATTTTGGCCGACGTACAAATTTTGTTCCGTCTGCTTTTTAACATATTCGTTCAGAATCTCCTGGTACTGTGCTTCAATGTGTTGAGGCATTTAGCGTTCCCCCTAGCGGAGCCACTTCGTAGCCCGTATATCTGTCCCTTCGCCTTGGATAGTCTCGATCTTGAAGTCGTCCATTAAGCGTTTGACACCCGGCAAGCCTGCACCCAGTCCCCCCGATGTCGTGAACCCGTCTTCCATTACTTTTCTGACATCCGGGATCCCCGGGCCGCTGTCAGCCGCGATGATCAGGATTCCCTTCATGCCGTTTTCGGTCAATTGCTGGATCTCGATCCTGCCTTGACCGGCGTATAGATAAATATTGCGGGCAAGCTCGCTGATGGCTGTCGTGATCCGCGCCTGGTCCACGGTGCCGAAGCCGAGCTCTTTGGCGACATTGCGCCCAAGCTGCCTTGCCGCGACAATATCCCATTCCGTTAAAATTTCCACTGAGGATTGGTCGCTCATCTTCAAGCCTCCAATTCCAGTTGAAGTTTCTCCAAGCCGTTCTCTAGGTCAAGTGCCGTCATAACATCTTCAAGTCGAATTCCGAGCTCGATCAAAGTGATGGCAACTGCCGGCTGGATACCGGTAATAACCACTCTTGCCCCCATCAGGCTGGACATGCTGATGACATCTCCCAGCACCTTGGCAATGAATGAATCAATAAAGTCGATGGATGTCAAATCGATGACCACCCCGCGGGCGCTGGTTTCGTGCAATTTAGTCAAAAGATCTTCCTGGAACTGCAAAGCCGTCTGGTCATCCAGCTCCCATTGGATCGAAACAATCAATGTATCTTTCAGTTTTAGAATTGGGATTCTCACATTCATACTTCTTCAACCTCCACAATTTTTCGGTTTGTCCAAGCCAGTGCCTGTTCTACGCCCCTCTGCAAAGTGCTCGTTGTCGTAAAGTCATTCAAGTTGATACCGAGGGTTACGATCGTCTGGGCAATTTCCGGGCGTATGCCGACAAGCATGCATTTCGCACCGACCAAACGCACTGCGTCTGCAGCTTGGATAATGTGATGGGCAACCATCGTATCGACGACCGGTACGCCGGTAATATCGAGTAACACCACTTCCGCACGATGCTTGACGACGCCGTCGAGCAAATTTTCCATGATCAATTTCGCCCGCTCCGTGTCGATCGTCCCGACAAGCGGCATGACAGAAACCTTGTCGAATACCGGAATCAGGGAAGCGGAAAGCTCCTGCAAGGCAATCTTCTGCAAGCTGACCGTCCGTTCCCAAGTTTTGGAGTAAGTTTCGATCATGCTATTGCGGATCGGCGTAGCCCATTTCGAAAATTCGTGGATAAATCCATCCATATTTTCCGGATGGATTGTGCCCGCGTCCCGCATCCCTTCGTAAACGATTTCTGCGAAATGGTCGATCGCTTTTGTCATGAAGGTGATGGACCAGCCAAGGCGGACCACTTTCTCGGCAAAATCCTGCAAGCGGTCTTCATACACCTTATGGCTTTCAAGAAGGCTTGAAGTCATCAGCCCTGCGAATTCACGGCTTGTTTGGTTCACCATATCTTCCGACATCACCTGAAATGAAGGTTCGTCCTTTTCATCTCGCATCATTTGCTGCCATTCGGCAATGATGTCGGTCATGTTTTCTTGTATATATGTAGCCATTTGTTTGTTCATCTTGTCGTAAAACCCTCCCGGTGACTCTAGCAGCCACAATTTCATACTTGTCTATCCATTGTATCGGAAAACGAAGTAATTCACATCTTTTTTGATGAACAGCCCCGATTATGATGATTTTCTATACGAAAACACCCCGAGAAAAGCCATCTCGGGGTGTTTCCATGGAGTATGTATGCTAAAACTTTACAAGTCCGACACTGATTTCCAAGGCTTCGTCCACCTTTTCCATCAACGCATCGTCCAGCTGTGTAATCTTATCGGTCAAACGCGATTTATCAATTGTCCGCAATTGCTCAAGCAAAATAACAGAATCACGCTCAAAGCCGTATTTCTTGGCATTGATCTCCACGTGGGTCGGCAATTTGGCTTTCTGGATCTGGGCGGTGATCGCCGCTATGATCACTGTTGGGCTAAATCGGTTACCGATATCATTTTGTATCACCAAAACCGGACGGGTCCCGCCTTGCTCAGACCCGACGACCGGTGATAATTCTGCGAAAAAAACATCCCCGCGTTTTACAATCAAGTTGTCACCCTCCGCTTACGAGTTGCACTGTCGTGTGCTCCGCTTCGTACTCAGCGTGCGAGCATTCGCAGGCAATCGACAGGTTGATCTGCGACATTTCCACGTAGCCCTTGATCATCGCTTCCCGAATATGATATGAATCGTAGACATTTTTTGTTACCCGTTGAGTCGATACATAGATGAATTCACCGTTCTCCTCTATGCGTTCATCTGAATGGGCAGTGAGCTCCGACATGAATTGCTTCGGCAACTTGACTACCACTTCTTTCGTCTTTGACTTCTCGTACACAGCCGACACCTCCGAAAATCCCGATCTCTGTCTAGTTTACCTTCTCATCTTACCATTGAATCGTTCGACTGAAAAGGCGATCCGGCATTTTTGGTGCCATTCACATAGACGCGCGGCACCCGCTTCGTCAAAATACAAGGGATCTCGTAGGGGATTGTGCCCAGCTTTTCGGCCCATTCATCGATCAAGACTTCCTCATCTCCCTGGCGTCCGATCAACTGCACCGGCTCTCCGACTGGAAGCTTCTCTTTCAAGCGAATCATGCATTGGTCCATGCAGATGCGCCCGACAATCGGCATCCGTTCACCGCGCACGAGCACTTCCTGCCCTTGCAAACCACGCAGCATGCCGTCCGCATATCCGATGGGAAGCGTGGCGATCCACTCTTCGCCTTCACTGCGGTACGTTGCACCATAACTGATGGTCGCTCCCGGCTGCACTTTCTTGATGTGGACGATTTCCGTTTCCAGGCTCAAGGCCGGTTCGAGCATAATCGGGGAATGTTCACCGACATAAGGCGACGGGGCGATCCCATAAAGCGAGATGCCGATACGGACGGCATCGCAAGCAACAGATGGATGCATCAGCGCTGCGGCACTGTTCGACACATGGACCATGACCCCTTGCGGCAACTGCTTCAAGACGCCATTCATCCGTTCGACTTGTTGTTCAAAGAGCGTCGTATCCTCGTCATCCGCTGCGGCAAAATGCGTGAAGATGCCGTCGAATGAAAATACATCGGCAGTTAATTTGCCGAATGCCATTTCCGCTTCTTCAGGCTGTATGCCAAGACGGCCCATTCCGGTGTCGACTTTCAAATGAACCCGTAGCGGCCGTCCCTGAATGGCAGCTTCCCCCGCCATCTCGATCCATTCGAGCGACAAGGCAGTGACGATAATATCTTCGCGCTGCGCGACGGGCACGAATGCAGCAGGCACTGCCCCCATTACAAGGATATCCTGTTCGATTCCAACGCGGCGCAATATCAGCGCTTCGTCTGGCGTCGCGACCGCAAACATGCGGACGCCACAATCAATGGCAGTGCGGGCGATTGCTTCTGCCCCATGGCCATAACCGTCCGCTTTGACGACCGCGATCACTTCAGCGTCGCCTGCCCGTTTTTGAAATGCCGTGAGATTATTCCGGATCGATTCCAAATTGATGATTGCCTTTGTCGGGCGATACATTTCCATATTCTACACATCCTGTTCATTCGGTTTGCAAAACAACTTGTGCGGCAGCAAATTCCTTTGAGTGGGTGATCGAAACAAATCCGCATTCCGCGCCGCGGAAAAACATGCCGGGTTTGCCATTCGCATCTTTTCTGATTTCCATATCCGAAAAAGGGCATGACGCGCCGATTCCGGTGCCGCGGGCTTTCGCGAATGCTTCTTTCGCCGCAAAGCGCCCTGCCAAAAATTCGGTCTTGCGTTTATTCTTCAATAGAAGGTACTCGGCTAGCTCCGTTTCGGTCAGGACACGCTCGCGGAATTTCGGAGATCTTTCATCGAGCTTGCGGATTCTATCCAGCTCGACAATATCAAGACCGATTCCTGTTATCATAAAGGTTTCTCCTTTCATTCGCAAATGGGTAACGGGTATAATAAAGCTATGAAATTGAGGTGACCTTATTGTTTATCAGAAGAGAAAGTTTTTCACAGTACTTAAGAATGTACCCGGTCGTATCGACGTTGATCGCGTTGAATGTGTTCATTCACTTGCTGACGTTTTTGCCGATGCTCGGCGAATACATTTACTATTATGGCGTGGGGTCGAATTTCCACATCGCGAACGGCGAGTGGTGGCGCTTTGTGACGCCGATCTTCCTCCACGGCGGCTTCATGCATTTGCTGTTCAATATGTTCTCGTTGTTTTTGTTCGGGCCGGAGCTTGAGCGCCTGACCGGCAAGATGCGTTTTATCACGATTTATATGCTGGCTGGCCTTTTCGCCTCAGCGGCCACCTACTTCCTGCAGCCGCTCGATTATGTACATGTCGGGGCAAGCGGCGCGATCTTCGGGATCTTCGGCGCGTTCGGCGCCCTCGTCTATTACGGCGGACGGGCGCTACCGCAGCTCAAACAAATTATACTCCCGATCATCGTCATTAGTATAGTCATGACATTCGTGACACCGAACATCAATGTCACGGCGCACATCGCCGGCATGATCACCGGTTTCCTGATCGGGCTCAGCTATTTCCACCCGAAACGCATCGTCAGCTGGCGCGCCAAAAACCGCCGCTGATTTCCATGAAAAAACCCTCAGCCGATTTCATCCGGTTGAGGGTTTTTCGTTTGCCCACGATCGATTGCCTGGCGCTGCCTGGAAGGTTCATACCAGGACAGGATGCGTTCGGCATCTTCCCGCGCCAGATTCGGTACAATTGCGGTGGCACCGAGCATGCCTGATTTGATCGTTGCATGGACAGAAGCGACATCCCGGCGGCGCTGGAAAATCGTCCGTGTCACCGCGACCACTTGAATGCGTTTTTTCAGCATATAGAAGCGGTGCAGGCTGATGCCGCGGAATTGCGCGGTCAATTGGCGCCCCGAGATGGCGTACCCCGCCGAGCGGTGCTGCCAGAGGCCCATTGCAACGATAATCGGCACGACCGCAAGTGCCCATAAGCCATACGGATAGAAGAAATAACCAAGCGCGGCGAATACCGGCACGAGCCAGCCGATCGACAGCCGGTAAAAGAACGGCCGGCTTCTTTTCGGCAAGCGGGTCAATTCCGGAGACCAGTCAAAATCCGGGAACAGTTCATCCAGGACCGGCTTCATCTTTTCCTGCTTAACAAGCGGGAACAAGCGGATTTTCTCGTCTTTATCGGCCAAGGTGCCCCCTGCGCTTTCGACCGTGACGTTTACATAGCCGAATAGCTGGCGCAGCGGATTCTGCGTCATTTTAATGCCTTGCACGCGGTTGAACGGCACGGAGACTTTTTTCTTTTCCAATAAGCCGCGTGTAATGTAAATCCGTTCATCGTCGGCATGGATGGTGAATTGATAATATGCGATGAGCGTCATGGCCACGGAAATGATCCAGGCAAGCAATAGCCCTGCAAAGACAGTCAAAGCCACTACCAGGTAGCCGAAGCGCATGAATAACATGACTTCCTCATAGATCGCGTCATAAGGGATCAGTTCCGCAAATTGCGAGAGGAATAAAGCGACACCGGAAATGACGACGCCGATCCCGCCTGAAGTCGTCGCGAGCACCAATAATTCCTTCATGCCCATCCGGTACAACACGCGCGCTGGCTCTTCTGCAGGTGCCTCATGTGCCGGTTCGGCTTCGGCCGGACCATAAAGCACTTCACCTGACGAGTCCGCATGGACCCCGCTTCCACGCTTTGCCATATGCATCTCCTGCTCGATGCGGTCGGCTTCGGCACGATATATGGCGGTCAGTTCCGCTTCCGACTGCCCTGCTTTTCCAGAGCCCGCTGTCTCGACTTTGACTTTGACAAGCCCAAGCGGCCGGTGGAAAATCCCTTCCGTATAATTCAAACTTTGGATTCGCTCAAATGGGATGTAACGTTTCTTTTTGACGAACAGCCCGTATTCGATCCGCAGCTCCCCATCTTCAAACCAATAGACAAAGCGTTTCCATTTGATGATGCCGGCAATCAACATGAATACTAAGACGACACCGCCGATGATCACCGGCAGTAAGCCTTGCCAACCCTGGTTGAACATGCCGGAAATGCCGTCTTCCCGAAACAGGTTTGCGCCGAAAATGATGACGAAAGGCAAGATCAGCTCTTTCAAGCCTTTCAGGAAATTGATGAGTGCAGAAATGGGATGCAGTTTATAACGTGTCTCAGACATCATCTTCCGCCACCCTTGCGAGCACGGAGATGCGGGAGCGCAATTCATCCGCCTCTTCCGTAATCAGTGCTGGAATGGTATGGGTTGTAGCGGCAGTCGAGATGGAAATCTCCGATAGATCATATTTGCGGAGAATCGGCCCTTGCTCCGTATCGACGTGCTGGACGCGCACCATCGGCACAAGCGTCCGCTTGACGATGAATAAGCCGTGCTGCAATTCAATTTCCTGGTCGCGCACTTCGTAGCGCCACCGTTCCCAACGGATTTTCGGGAATAAGTAGATGAACAGGAAAGCGAATAGCAATAGCACGCCCCCCGCAGCGGCATAGATCCAATTCGGCCAGTCGAAGAAATATGTAAGGGTGCCGATGCCGGCCAGCAGCACAGCGATGACCGCCGTCTCGATCATCCCGTAAAGCCGCCAGACGGTCAGCCCTTTTCGCGAGATCCGGTTTTTCGGTTGATGGTTCATTATGTCATCTCCAATCAAGAGTACTCTCTTCATCTATACGGTTCATGAACCGGAACGTTTCATTTCATTGTACCTTATTCCGAAACGGCAAAAAAGACGGAGAATCGGCATTTGCTGCCGATTCTCCGTCTTGTGGTTTACTGGATTGAACTTTATTAGGATTCGTGACGGCGAGTGCGTCCAGGGCGTCCTCCGCCTGAAGCGCGTCCTGAGTCACGGCGGCCTTTATAGCCGCCACCAGACGAGCGTCCGCCGCCTTTGCCTTTGTATCCGCCGCCGGAACGTCCGCCGCCTTTACCTTTGTAGCCGCCACCGCCACGTGATGGCAATGGGCGTTCTTCGGTAATTTGGACTGGCGCATCTTCCGGATCTTTCGTCAGCGTTTTAAGGGCTGCCGCGATCAAATCGACTGCGTCGTGCTTCTCCAACATTTCTGTCGCAAGCTCACGATAGCTGCCGAGATTGTTTTTCTCGGTCATCGTTTCCAATTGTTCCATGGCAACACGCTGTAGCCCTAGAACTGCTTCGTCAGCAGTCGGAGGCACTAGCGCCTGCATTTTTTTCTTCGTCGTTCTTTCAACGATTGACAAGTAGCCCATTTCGCGTGGCGTAACGAAAGTTACGGCTACGCCTTTCTTGCCTGCACGGCCAGTACGGCCGATACGGTGAACATAGCTTTCAGGGTCTTGCGGGATATCAAAGTTGTATACATGAGATACGCCTGAGATATCAAGTCCGCGTGCCGCTACATCAGTCGCAACAAGGATATCGATTTTGTTTGCCTTGAACTGCTTCAAGACAGACATGCGCTTCGCTTGGCTAAGGTCGCCGTGAATTCCTTCGGCCAAATAGCCACGGATGTTCAATGCGTGTGCCAACTCATCAACGCGGCGCTTCGTACGCCCGAAGACGATGGCGAGTTCCGGCTGATGAACGTTCAACAGGCGGGAAAGAATATCGAACTTCTCGCGTTCTACGGATTTCACGAAGAACTGCTCGATGTTTTCGACAGTCATTTCTTTCGACTTGATTTTGACGATTTCAGGCGACTTCATGAATTTTTCTGCGATGCGGCGGATCGGATCCGGCATGGTTGCAGAGAACAGAAGCGTTTGGCGGGCTTCAGGGACATTCGACATGATCGACTGGATGTCTTCGATGAATCCCATGTTCAGCATTTCATCAGCTTCATCCAACACGAGTGTATTGACGTTTTCAAGCTTCAACGTGCGGCGGTTAATATGGTCAAGCAAACGACCAGGTGTGCCGACGATGATTTGAGGGCGGTTTTTCAAAGCGCGGATCTGGCGGCCGATTTCCTGCCCGCCGAATACGGACAAAATGCGCACGTTTTTATCTTTACCTAGTCTGTAAAGCTCTTCAGAAACCTGGATTGCCAATTCGCGTGTCGGTGCAATGACCAAGCCTTGCACATTTCCGTCACGTGTGTCGATTTTCTCGATCAACGGAATACCGAAAGCGGTTGTTTTACCAGTACCTGTTTGTGCTTGCCCGATAATGTCTTTGCCTTCCATGCCCAGGCGGATTGTGCCTTCCTGGATAGGTGTCGCTTCCTCGAAGCCCATACGTCTTACGGATTTCAATGTTGTTTCGCTGATATTTAGATCTGCAAATTTAACCAAATTTTTTCAATCTCCTTTTGTCTTCATCTTATTTACAAATGGTACACATTTTAGATGAATTTATGACAAGGTCGAGCCTTTATTAAGAACTTTCACGTCGAAAATCATGCTCTGGAGTTTTAAGTCAGAGGGGATGTGTGAACAGGAAAAGCTCGGTCGTTGCCGAGCGGTCTGCACAGCGGGGGTTGTCTTCCCCAGTAAGTAGAACAAACCGTTTATGCTCAAAAAAAACCTCTTCACGAAGGAAGAGTGTCTCAAAAATGTATCCATTGCTCTAAACAGAATAACACGCTTTAACAGCACATGCAATTGATATGCAAAGGTTCCAATTATCAGTTTACTGTTACCTGCGCATGAATTTCAAGGCTTTTGGGAACCATTCGGCAGCATCGTCGCTATAGCAGATCAAATGCTTGCCGTTCGCCGAGCGGTAAAGATGCTTTTCCGCAGAACCGAGGTGGTCGTAAATATGTTGGGCTGCGGACGGCGGGACGATGCCGTCTTTTTCCCCTTGGACGATGAAAGCCGGCGCATCGATCAGGTGATAATAAGGTTCCACTGTTTTGACGACGCGCAAGAACTCGACAGTCGAACGGATCGGGGTATTGCGGAATTTGTATTCATATAAATGGTAGAGCGCATTTTGGGTGATCCGTTTACTGATCAAATCGCGGAGCGCTCCACGCACTTCTGCCCGCATCTGCACCGGACTGATGTATTTTACCGCGGCACTCAATAACACGAGCCGGTCGATTTTATAGCGCATCGACAAGTAAAGTGCAATCAAGCCACCCATTGAGAAGCCGACGATGATGACGCGGTCGGCTTTCGCTTTCAAGCGTTTTAACGCCAGTTCCGCTTCCATCATCCACACTTCAGCACTTTGCGCGCCGAGTTCAAGCTTTTCGCCATGGCCCGGCAATGTAGGAATCTCTATGAGCCAATCCGTTTGCTCGTTCAAGTAATCGGCAAACGGCTCGACTTCGAACGGCCCCCCGGTGAATCCATGAATGCACAGGACGCCGGTTCTCATTGGCCCGTGAACGGTTCGATGACTTTTTCAAGCGCCATGCCACGCGACCCTTTGACGAGAACAGCCGTGTCTTTTTTGACATTTTTCTTCAACAAGTCGATGATGGGTCCGTAATCGTCCTCACTCCACAATAATTTCCCTTCATAGGAAGTGGCAAGTTTGTCGTAAAGCCATTTCATGCGCGGGCCGAACAGGCAGACACCTTCAAGTTCCGGGCCGATCGATTTTGCGAGCTCTTCATGGAAGCGCTGCTCATGTTCCCCGAGTTCAAGCATATCGCCGAGCACAGCCCATTTCGTTTCTTTCATCGTCGTCTCACGGATGAAGTTCAGTGCCGCTTTCACGGAAGTCGGCGCCGCATTGTACGCATCGTTGATGAATACCGCGCCGTTTTCGGCAGGGACCAGCTGCATCCGCATATCGGTCAACGCCGCATTCTTCAATGAACGGCGGATCTCTTCTTCCGTCAATCCGGCTTCTAGGGCGATCAAAATCGCCGGCAGCGTATTCTTCACCTGGTGTTCGCCGAGCACAGGGATGGAGAATTTCGCGTCGATGATGCCATTGACCAGGAAACTGCTGCCTTCTTCGGTCGCTTGGATGTCGGTTACGCTCAGTTCATTATCCGGGCCGAAGCCGAATGATACCGCTTGGGTGAAATCTTCGACAAACGGCACTAATAGTGGCTCATCGCCGTCATAGAACAGCTTGCCATGTTGCTCGAGGCCGGCGACGATTTCGAACTTCGCTTCGGCGATGCCTTCTCTCGATCCGAGGTCCTGCATATGCGCTTCGCCGATATTGGTAATGACCGCATAGTCCGGGCGTGCAAGCTCCGACAAGAACTGAATCTGCCCGAAGCCGCTCATGCCCATCTCGAGGACCACGTATTTGGTGTCTTCATCCAACGACAGGATCGTCAGCGGCAGCCCGAGTTCATTATTGAAATTGCCTTGCGTTTTCTGGACTTTATAGTATGGCTTCAAGACGCTCGCGACCAGATCTTTCGTCGAGGTTTTGCCGTTGGATCCGGTAATGCCGATCACGGTCGCCTTCAATTCATTGCGGTAAGCGCGCGCCATTTCCTGCAATGCCTTTTCGCAATCGTCAACGATCAATAAAGGCAAGTCAGTCGGCGCATCCGGCTCGTCACGCTGCCATAATGCAGCAGCAGCCCCAGCTTCAATCGCGTAGCGGACGTATTTGTGCCCATTGGCATTTTCGCCGCGGAACGGAATGAACAAATCGCCCGGCTTCAGCGTCCGCGTATTGATCGACACGCCAGTCACTTCAATCCCTTTTAAATTCGTCTTGATGTCCAGCCATGCGGCCATCTGTTCAATCGTTTTTTTCATCGGTTCTCCCCACTCAATCCATTTTGAATTGCAATAATTGTTTTTCTTCATAGCGTTCGATAGCAAGTGTGATGAGTTTCTCGATCAAATCAGGATACTCAAGCCCCGTATGCTGCCACAATAGCGGGAACATGCTGTACGGCGTGAATCCCGGCAAAGTATTGACTTCGTTGATGATGATCTCGTGTGCATCCGTCACGAAAAAGTCAGCACGCACAAGTCCTGAACAATCGAGGATCTTGAACGCTTTTTTCGCCGACTCGACAAGTTCTGCATAAACCACTTCCGGCAGTTCTGCCGGGATGATCATCGCCGTATTGCCGTCTTTGTATTTTGCCTGATAATCATAGAAAGCTTTCAACGGTTTGATTTCACCTGCTACCGAGCATTCCGGCTCATCGTTCCCGAGTACGCCGACTTCGATTTCACGGCCGACGACGCCTTGTTCGATGACGATTTTGCGGTCGAATTTAAGTGCTTCCTCAACTGCTGCAATCAGTTCTTCGCGTGACTCGGCTTTGCTGATGCCGACACTCGAACCGAGGTTCGCCGGTTTGACGAATACCGGCCATGCCAGCTCCCGCTCGACTTTATCCAGCCATAGGTCCTGTCCGTTTTTCCAATCGCGGCGCAGGAAATAGACGTAAGGCGTCTGGTTCAACCCGGCTTGTTCGAACAATTGCTTCATGACCACTTTGTCCATTCCCGCCGACGAGGCCAGGACGCCATTGCCGACGTACGGCAAGTTCATCACTTCAAGCAAGCCTTGCACCGTGCCGTCTTCCCCGTTCGGCCCGTGAAGCAATGGGATAACGACATCCAGCGCCGGCTCTTGAGCGTTTGGAAGGAAACTGGAAATATCGTTTTTACGTTCCGCTTCCCCTGCCAATTGAAGTTCTTCTATAGAAGAAACAGGCCCAGTTAAAGGGGTGCCTTTTCGCCATTCGCCTTCTTGCGTGATGTAGATCGGGTATACTTCGTATTTATCAAAATCAAGCGCTTTCGAGAATGCGCTGGCTGTTGTCAACGATACTTCGTGTTCAGCGGATTTGCCGCCGTATAAAAGCCCAATTCGTTTTTTCATCAATGACCCTCATTTCGTTTTGCATATTGCTTAGTTTATCACGAACGTTGTCAGCCGAAAAATCTTTTTGTCAGCGGCTGTAAAATCGCACTGAATTAAGCTTGGTTACAGAATTAGATAGCTTGAAAGAAAGTAGTTAAATCGCTCCAGGCGGACGCTTTCCACTCTCTCATCTCCACTATTAGAACAGGCATGACACGGATCCTTTTAACTTTGACAAATAAAAATGATACCCGCGTCTTAACGGGTATCATTTCCAGCCTTTTTGTTTTCGGTCATAGACGATCCGTCCCGATAGCGGTTTGCGGATCGTTTCCCCGAGATCTTCCCAGAACTCATCCATAAAATCGATTTCGCCGACGGTCCGGACATGAAGCTCAATCGTGTTTTTCGTTTTTTCGGGGTCCGCCAGCGATAACAACACCCCTTCACCCATGTCCATGCGCAATTTATGGAATTGCTCTTTCGACAGTTCGGGGATCAAGTCCCTCATGCGGCGGCGGAAAAAATGCTGGCCGTTCGTTTCTTTGCGGATGATTTGCGTGAAATGATTGGCGATCAATGCGCCGAGCTTTTCCATGCGCCGGAAATAGATCTTCGTCCATTCCTTTTCCTCGCCTGCCAAATACACATACTCGTTTTGCAGCGTCGTGAAGAACGGGCTTTTCACCGGTTCTTTTTTATGGCCCAAGTAGAGAAGTTCCGCCTGCTCCTGGGCCGTCAGTGAATTCAATTGCTTTTCACTGCGGAAATCCACCCAACAGAACTCACTTTTCCGGTTGGAACGCGCCCTTTTCAATTGGCTGTATTCTTCCTTTGTCGCGAAGTCCAGGTGGGTGTGCATATTAAAAGAAGCTTCCTCGTATGGATGCTTCAACAGCAATAAATTCTCCGGCATGTCGACCGCTTCGAGAAAATGCCCGAAGCCGAAACCGCTGAAAAGCGCCATCCGGTCCGCTTCGCTCACATAGATATATAAATGCTGTATGTAAAAATCCGCCTTCAACGGCTTTTTCTCCATGTGCCCCACTCCATTTCCTCTCTCATTATACGGCTTGGGCGCCGCTTAGGAAACATTCCTGTTTTCAAATCGTCATTACTTTTTGCATGCGCATAAGTTTGGCATATGCTGTATAATGATGGGCGTTAAAGATTAAGAAAAGTATGGGTGAATTGATATGCAAACTAATAAGAGCTTTTCCGATCGTTTCGATTGGTCGCTCACTTTTATATTGTTCCTGTTTTTCATCGTCAGCTTGGTCGCGATCTCTTCTGCCCAGACTTCGGGGCAGTACTTGACCAACTTCGTCCCGCGCCAGGCGCTGTTCTACATCGTGTCAGCCGGGATGATTGCGGTATTGATGTACTTCGATACCGATCAATACAAAAAGATGGCGTATTATTTGTACGGGGCGGGCCTTTTGCTATTGTTCGCCTTAATGGTCGCACCGGACGGGCAAGGCCAGATCGCACAGCCGATCAATGGCGCAAAAGCCTGGTTCCACACGCCTTTCGTCAATATCCAGCCAGCCGAGTTCATGAAAACCTTCTATATTCTGGCGCTTGCGAAAATGATTTCTTCGCATCATGAACATCATGTGCTGAGCACCATCAAAACCGATTTATTATTGCTCGGGAAAATTGCAGTGATGCTGGCTATGCCACTCGGCTTCATCCTGCTCCAGCCAGATCTTGGAACGGCCCTTGTGTTCATTGCCATTACGCTGGCCATCGTGATCGTATCGGGCATCTCCTGGAAAATCATCTTGCCGAGCTTCGGCGGTGTGGCGTTCATCGGCGCCACCTTATTGTGGATGACGCTCAATATGCAGGAGTTGCTGGGACGCTTCGGTTTGAAGCCGTATATGTTTGAGCGGATCTACACCTGGCTTGATCCATATTCCTATGCAGAGTCAGGCGGCTATAACCTGATTGCTGCCTTGAATGCGATCGGTTCCGGGGAAGTGTTCGGAAAAGGCTATCAAGGACGCCAAGTATACGTGCCTGAAAACCACACCGATTTCATCTTCACCGTCATCTCGGAAGATTTCGGCTTTATCGGCGCAAGTGCCGTCATCATTTTGTTCTTTATGCTCATTTACCACTTGACGAAAATCACGCTTCAATTCAAGGATACCTTCAGCACTTACGTGTGCGCAGGGATTATTGCGATGATCACATTCCACGTCTTCCAGAACATCGGCATGACGATCCAATTGCTGCCGATCACCGGAATCCCGCTTCCTTTCATCAGCTATGGGGGCAGTTCCTTGATCGGCAATATGCTCGCGCTCGGCGTCGTCTTCAGTATGCGGTTCCATCACAAGAACTATATGTTCGACCGGTCGCGCCAAAATTCATGAACCAAATAAAAACTCCGGCGCATCGGGCGTCGGAGTTTTTTTATGAAGAATGGGAAGGAGCTTGCGGCGGTTGCGGCAATGCCAGGGTCTTGCTCAGCTCCACACGGGATTTTGTTATCTTCGCCTGGACACCAAGTTTTGCAAGATTCGATACGATGTTGCGGATCTCTCCATTTTTAATCATCCATGATCACCTCTTCAGGAAGTAGTTGTTGCTATTTGGACGTGTGCAGATCTCGCTGATGTGACTGTTCCGTTCGAAATAGTTGACTTTTCTTTATCTACGTATATAATACCATCATTTCAGCTTTTCAAACGTATCAATTTGATGACAAATGCAAAGCTGAAGTTAATCTCTTGAATCACATACCCCCTTAAGGTATAATCGGGGTGTAATCGAAACTGTCCAGCTATTGATTGAATAAAGCCGGCGAATGATTCGCCAGCTATAAATGGAGGGGTTTTGAATGAGTGAAGCGATTGAAGAAATGCCAGCCCCGGATGCCTGCAGAAAAAGCCACCATCCCCCTTCGGTCAAACGTGATTTGACGAACCGGCTGAATCGCATCGAGGGGCAAGTGCGCGGCATCAAAGGCATGGTCGACCGGGATGTCTATTGTGATGATATCATCACGCAATTGGCTGCGACCCAGTCTGCATTGAACAGCGTGACGAAAGTGCTGCTCGACGGCCATCTGAAAGGCTGCGTCAAAGACCGCCTGGCATCAGGCGACGAAGAGATCCTGGACGAACTGCTCGTCACCTTCCAAAAGCTGATGAGGAAATAACCATAATATTTAAGGAGGAGTTCCCATGAAAGAACAAGTTCATTTGCAAGTAAGCGGCATGAGCTGCCAGCATTGTGTTAAATCTGTAGAAGATAGCGTCGGTGCATTATCCGGAGTTGAAAAGGTGGATGTTTCACTTGAGCAAGGCGCAGTCGATGTGACGTATGACAGCGCGAATGTTGATGTGGCACAAATCGCCTCTGCTATCGAAGACCAAGGCTATGATGTAGCGGCATTAAGCGAATAACTGCGGAAACGCAGTTATTTTTTTCAAAACAATATACCCCTATAAGGTATGAAGGTGGGATTATACATGGCTACTAAGCAAACGGAACTGCCGATTACCGGCATGACCTGCGCCGCTTGCGCGAACCGGGTCGAGAAAGGCCTGCAGAAGCTTCCCGGCGTATCATCCGCGACCGTCAATTTCGCAACCGAAAAAGCATCGGTCAGTTTCGATGACGAACAATCCAATCTCAATGATTTGCACCAAAAAGTCGAACAGCTCGGCTACGGGATCCAGCAAGAAGAAGTCGATTTCTCGATACAGGGCATGACGTGCGCGAACTGTTCCGCGCGGATCGAAAAAGCGTTGAACCGGATGGACGGTGTCGAAAACGCGACGATCAACCTTGCCATGGAAAGCGGGCACGTCGTCTATAGCCCTGGCACCTTGACTCCTGAAGATTTTGTCCAAAAAATCCAATCGCTCGGTTATGACGCGGTGCTTGAACAGGACCAGCAGGAAGCGACTGATTACAAAGAACAGGAAATCAAGAAAAAGACCCGCCTATTCTGGATCTCAGCCGCGTTCTCCTTGCCGCTCCTGTGGACGATGTTCAGTCATTTCACGTTCACGTCTTGGATGTACGTCCCGGAATTCCTGATGAATCCATTCGTGCAATGGGCGCTCGCGACACCGGTACAATTCTGGGTCGGCGCGACCTTCTATAAAGGCGCCTATTTTGCATTGAAAAACAAAAGCGCCAATATGGATGTATTGGTCGCACTCGGCACCTCGGCCGCTTATTTCTACAGCGTCTATCTCGTGCTTGCGAACTTAGGGACGGGCCATAATATGGGCTTGTATTTTGAAACGAGTGCCGTCCTGATCACCTTGATCGTCCTGGGGAAAGTGTTCGAAGCGCGCGCGAAAGGCCGCTCGTCCGACGCCATCAAGAAACTGATGAAGCTGCAGCCACAGCACGCGCTCGTCGAACGCGGCGGGGAATTCGTCAGCGCGCCGATCGAAGAGGTCAAAGAAGGCGATGTGCTGCTGATCAAACCAGGCGCTTCCATCCCCGTCGATGCGGCCATCATCTCCGGAAGTTCAGCGGTAGATGAATCGATGCTGACAGGCGAAAGCTTGCCGGTCGATAAAGCGGAAGGCGACGCAGTGTACGCTGCAACCGTCAACGCCAACGGTTCACTGAAAGTGCGCGCCGATAAGATCGGCAAGGATACAGTGCTATCGAACATCATCCGCGTCGTCGAACAGGCGCAAGGATCGAAAGCACCGATCCAGCGTCTGGCCGACCAGATCTCGGGCATTTTCGTCCCGATCGTTGTCGCAATCGCGATCGTGACTTTCCTTATCTGGTACTTCCTGGCCGCGCCCGGGGATTTCGCGGCGGCGCTGACCAGTACGGTTGCCGTCCTCGTCATCGCCTGCCCTTGTGCGCTCGGGCTTGCAACCCCGACCTCGATCATGGCGGGTTCCGGACGTTCCGCCGAACAAGGCGTGTTATTCAAGACGGCGGAATCCCTGGAAACAACAAAGCATATCGACACAATCGTGCTCGATAAGACCGGCACCATCACAAACGGCAAGCCAGTTGTCACCGACTTCATTACGGCCCCGGATATCGATTCGGATCATCTCAAACGGCTCGTGGCCAGTGCGGAAAGCGAATCTGAACACCCTGTCGCACAAGCGATCGCCGACTTCGGTTCCGCCGGCCTTCCGGTCAACGGGTTTGAAGCGATACCCGGACACGGCATTAAAGCAAAAGTGGACGGCCGTGAAGTCTGGGTCGGCAACCGCCGCTTGCTCGCAGGCATTGCGGTCGATGAACGGGCGGCCGAGCAATTGGAGCAAGACGGCAAGACCGCGATGTTCATTGCCATCGACGGGAAATACGCCGGCCTGATTGCTGTCGCGGATACGATCAAGGATTCCGCGAAAGCCGCCGTCGAAGAAATGAAACGCATGGGGCTGCATGTCGTCATGCTGACAGGTGACCAGCAGCGCACAGCTGATGCCATCGCAAGGCAAGTCGGCATCGACGAAGTCGTCGCCGGCGTTTTGCCCGCTGAAAAAGCGGGACATGTGGCAAAACTGCAGGAACAAGGCAGGAAAGTCGCGATGGCCGGAGACGGTTTGAACGATGCACCGGCGCTTGCGACTGCCGATATCGGCATGGCCATGGGCACCGGCACAGCGATTGCCATCGAAGCGGCCGACATCACCTTGATGCAAGGCGATTTGATGCGCGTCGCGGATGCAGTGCGCATGAGCCGCCTGACCGTCCGCAACATCAAGCAAAACCTGTTCTGGGCGCTCGCCTATAATTCCGTCGGCATCCCGATCGCTGCCGCCGGGTTCCTCGCGCCTTGGCTCGCAGGCGCTGCGATGGCGTTCAGTTCCGTTTCGGTCGTCATGAACGCATTGCGTCTGCAGCGCGTGAAATTGAATAAGTAAGCGATTCCCAAAGCTCCCGGCTGCCATCAGGCAAGCGGGAGCTTTTTTCATTGGCCAACTTTTTTCCGCTGCCGTTGTTCTGAGGGGCAAACAAGAGTAAAATGAAGGCATTAGTCTTTGCAGAAAGCAGGAATTCCTTTATGAAGAAAACCATTTTATTGCTCATGTCCGTCCAATTTTTCGTCTATCTTGGCTTCGGCTTGATCATCCCGATTCTCCCCGAAGTGATCGTCCAGCAAGGGTATGCGGACATCCATGTCGGAGGACTAATTACAATATATGCCCTCTCGTCTTTTTTCACGGCGCCGCTATGGGGCAAGTTATCTGACCGCACGGGCCGCAAGAAGCTGATCCTGGTCGGCCTTGCCGGATTTGCGCTCAGCTTCTTCCTATTCTCGCTATTCCTCGATAATCTTGCCTTATTGTACATATCGCGCATTATCGGCGGCTTGTTCTCGGGCGCTCTTTATACGGCGGTCACAGGGTATGTCGCGGACATCACGACAGATGAAGAGCGCAATAAATACATGGGCCTTCTCGGCATGTCGATCGGCCTCGGGTTTATTTTTGGACCGGCGATCGGCGGCTTGCTCGGCGCGGTCTCCTTGTCCTTGCCATTCACCGCTTCAGCTGCGCTTGTGCTGTTGTTGATGGTTTATGCAAGCATCGTCTTGAAAGAACCGGTCCGCAAAGGCGAAGCAGTCAAACGCAAGCTGTTGCCAAAAGGCGCCAGCACGCTTTGGCATTACCGCATCCGTTATTTGTTCCTGTTCTCCTTCATGGTGACGTTCCTGCTCGCAGGCTTGGAGTCGACGTTCCAATTGTTCCAGATTGACCAAATCCAAATTACCCCGCTCCAGCTCGGCTATTTGTTCATGGCCTCTGGCTTTGTGGATGCCGCGATTCAAGGCGGCGTTGTCCGCCGTGTGAAAAACGGCACCGAGACGCAATGGATCATCGGCGCACAGATCGTCACCGCGCTAGGCTTGGTGCTGTTGCCGTTTACGACCAGCTTGGTGTTTGCAGGTGTCGCACTCAGCATCTTCACTGCCGGAAACGCCCTCGCGCGCACCGTGCTCGTCTCGCTCACTTCGAAAGAAGCGGGCGGCAAATACGGTACAGCGGCCGGCATGACTTACTCGATGGACAACCTCGGGCGCATTATCGGCCCGCTGTTTTTCACGTGGCTGCTCACGATGCAATCCGGCGCCATCTATTATCTTTCGGGCGGATTGGCCATTTTCAGCATCATCTTGATCGTCCTGTTCAAAGCTTCCAAAAAATCGTTGCGCTATACAGAACAACAAGCCGGCCAAAATCCGGCATAGGAAATCCCCAGACAGCTCGGCTGTCTGGGGATTTTTTATAGATACAATAAAGCGATCCAAATGACATGGAGCGACAAAATGCCAGCATAGACGAAATTGGCAGCCAGAAGGAAACAGCGCCAGACCCGGGACTCAAGCCGCACGAGCGGGGTGAAGAGGAATGCGGCAAGGCAGGCGGATAACAATAGCTTAACCGAAAAGATCGCAAGCGGCGGCAGCCCGCTGAGCAAGGGATTCGCTTCCTCGATCGCTCCTGCCAACAGCCCCCAGTAAGTTAAAAAACCATCCGCTAAATTCAATACGACCAATGTCCAGATCGGTTTCTTTAGCGGCGTTCTCAATTGCTCGGACATGTCACGCACCTCTCCTCCCTGTAAATTAATTTTATTATGGATAAAAAAGGCATTCGATCAATTAGACTGATCGAATGCCTGAAAATACTTAATATGGCGTACCTCCATTGATGTGGAGTACTTGGCCTGTAACATAGGATGAGTCGTCTGAAGCCAAATAGACATATCCCGGGGCCAGTTCATCGGGCTGCCCTGGCCGTCCGAGCGGCGTGCTGCTTCCGAATCCTTCGACCTCTTCCGCTGGGAAGGAAGCTGGGATGAGCGGTGTCCAGATCGGGCCGGGTGCGACTCCGTTAACCCGGATGCCTTCTTTTGCGAGCGATCCGGACAAGGCGCGGGTGAATGCCAGAATCGCGCCTTTTGTAGAAGAATAATCAATTAAGCTTGGCTCGCCGCGGAACGCGGTGATCGATGTCGTATTGATGATCGATGCGCCAGGTTTCAAATGGTCCAGTGCCGCTTTTGTCAGGTGGAACATGCTGAAGACATTGGTGCGGAATGTTTTCTCCAATTGCTCTGCCGTGATGTCCTTAAGCGATTCCTGTACATGTTGCTCTGCGGCATTGTTAACCAGCACATCAAGTTTTCCGAACTCCTCGATCACTTGTGAAATGACTTGTTTGCAAAACGCTTCATCCCCGATATCCCCAGCGATGAGCAGGCATTTGCGGCCCTCTTTTTCGACAAGCTGTTTCGTTTCCTCGGCGTCTTCGTGTTCATCTAGATAGGAAATCGCCACATCTGCCCCTTCTTTTGCAAAAGCGACGGCGATTGCGCGGCCGATTCCGCTGTCGCCTCCGGTGATGAGAGCCGCTTTACCGGGCAAACGCTGCGAAGCACCGGCCAGATTGCCCTGGAAATCCGGCCGCGGTTCCATTTCTGTTTCAAAACCGGGCTGGCGGTCCTGATGCTGTGCCGGGACTTTTTCCACTTTGTCCTTCATCGTACATCTCCACCTTTCTCAGTTATTATGTCTTCTTCGCTTTTCCCCTTCCTTGTTCTCCTAAAACGTGGAACCGCGCCGGTGTAAAACAAAAACCGCCTTTTCCACAAGGCGGTTTTATTGATTCAGGATAACACTTTATCAAGCGACTTCTCCGCAAGCTCCGGATAGGCTTCCCTGATGATGGCCGGGCGCATGCTGTAAGCCGTCAAGATCAAGAGGCAAAGGCTGCAAGCCCATAACACGTATTGAGCAGGAACCAAGTCATAGAGCAAGCCGAACAGTAAATAGCCAAGCGGCATCATGGCCATCGCCATCGATTCCAGGATTCCGAAAACGCGGCCGCGGTATTCTTCGTCGACATCTTTTTGCATCATGACCCCGATCGGCGTGTTGACGAAGACATTGGAGATGCCGAACGCCAGCATCAATGCGAGCAAGTAGATGACATTTCCCCAATACGACAAGCCCGCGACAAGCGGCAAGGAGACTGCCGCAAGCAATAGCGACATGATCATGATGGCGCGCTTAGAGAATTGCAGCGGGAATTTGACTTCCTTGCGCACCGAGAAATAAATCGATGCCAACAGCATGCCGAGCGCGATCATCGCTTCGATGAAGCCGAAATGTGTCGCTTGTACTTTTAATTGCTGGACGGCGATGAACGGCAAACCAATCATCAAGGCGGAGAAAAAGAAATTCAAGCCGACGGCCGTCGTGACGATGACGGTGATGACACGGTTTCTCCGCAAATAGGCGGCACCTTCTTTCATGCCTTGCCAGACGCCTTGCTTATCTTCTACGGTTTCTGTTTCAACGCGTCTCGTGTAGAGGCGGAAGTTCATCGTGGCTTCGAGTGCCGCAGCAAGCGCATAGGCGATCACTTGGATCAGCAGAAAAACGTTCATCGACACAAAACCGAACAGCATGCCGCCGATGACCGGGCCGCCGATTGTTGCGATGGCAAGTGCAGATTGATTATAGCCCATCGCTTTCTGGATGCGATCCGGGTCGATTAAATTGGCAATCGAGGATGAAAAGGCAACGCTTGTGAACATGGAACTGACGGAAATCAATGCGGTCGCCGTGTAAATTGCTGCCAGCGACAAGCCGTTCGACATGCTGTAGAGCAATAACCCGCCCACTGACAGCACGCTCGCCGATTGGGACAAGAGTACGACCGCTTTTTTCGGGTAATTATCCGCGACATAACCGGCAAAAGGCGCAAACAAGGTCCGGGGCAGGATGCTGCAGATCAAGTTGATGGCGAAACTGACAGCGGAACCGGTCAAAGCCAGGACGTAGAGGCTGATGCCGAATGCGTAAACCGAGCTGCCGAATGTGGAAATCAGTTTGCTGATGGTGAACGTATACAGATGGTACGTAGCCTGTTTGATTTTACCCGCTTCGTTCATGTTTCTCGCTCCCTTTTCAATAAGTTTAATTTAATTAAACAAAATATATCACGCTTTCATTCGCATTGCAAGCAAAAGTTTAATATAATTAAACTAATTAAAATCATATTGTGTTTCGGGCAGGTAAAACGCCTTTCCTTCGTTTACAATGAAAGCAAGAACGGCACGGCAGCCGCTGCCATGCCAGTGATTTTAGCTAAATAAGAAAAAAGCAGGTGAATTTATGGCAACTTTAGGGGAGCGGATCAAACGCTTACGTAAAGAGCAGGGCCTGACCCTACAGGCGCTTGCAGGGGATGGATTGACGAAAGGCATGCTCAGCTTGATCGAGAACAATAAAGCGAACCCTTCGATGGAGAGCCTTTCCTATATCGCAGAACGGCTTGGCATCGACCGCACGGAATTGCTACAGGAGATGCCGACCGCGGAACTTCGCGCTTTGCTTGATGAAATCGAAGAAAAGCGCCGGAAAGTCTCCGGAACGGATGAACAGATGCTAAGGGCTTATACGGAAATCGCAGAACACATCCATCCGTATGTGGAGAAATTGCCGTTTCGATACGAATCGGCGCGCCTGCTCGAGATTTACAGCCGCTGCTGCTACCATTCGAAGCGCTATGATTGGAAGCCGGCGTTTGACCGGGCAGAAGAAATCTATGAACAATTGCATTTGATCAATTCCGTCGCCGACCTCCATATGTTCCGTGCGCTCATGAAATTCACGGAACATCGATATGCGGAAGCTTTGGCGTCGCTGCAGGAATCGCGCAAATTGATCGAAGAACAATCGGGCAGCCTCGACCCGCTGAAGAAACTGGACTTCGATTATTACGAATCGATCCTGTGTTCCGCGACTGGCGATAAGAAAAATGCCCGCCGCTTGATGGAAGAGGCGATCGCTTATTCCAAAGAGCATCAAATCTTTTACCAGATCAATGCGCTGTACCGGCTTGCGGGCTTTGAAGCGATGCTCGCGGGAGATTTGGAACGCAAGGATTATTATGTCGGCAAGCTCAAACTGTTTGCGGAGTTTTCCGATGATCCCGAAATCGCCGCTTATGCCCATGCCGTCGAGATCCATTATTGGAATTCCTTCACCCATGAGTACGAAAAAGCGGACCGGCTGCTCGAAGAAACGCGCCAACTATTGGATGAAGAGGATTTTTATTTCCTGGAAAAAGGCAAGGCGCTCTTCGGGATGGGACGGATCGAAGAAGCACTCGAATGCTTCAAACAGCACCGCATGAACCGGTTCATCCATCACCCTTACGACTTGGCGATGCATTATGAAAAAGAAGCGTATATGGCCTTGATCTACGAACAGCTGGGCGACCACGAACAGGCGAAAACGTATGCCCAAAAAGCGAAAGAGTTGATCGAACCGATGCCCGAGCTCCCCCATAAACGGTTCATCCTGGAAACTTACCGGAAAATTTTCGCGCAAGCTGATGGATATTAACTTGCCGGCGAAATGAATGCAGCCCGAACTCCGTGAGAACCCAGCTTCGCGAAGTAATGCGCAGCAGAATATAGACTTCTTCAATATAAAAAAGGCAGGAGACCCGGGCCTCCTGCCTTTTCTTATTCGTTTTCTTCGAAAGCTTCTTCAATTGGATACAAACTGATGTCGAGGTCCGTCGTTTCGCCAACGGCCAGCTTCGCTAGTTGCATGCCGAGATATGGCCCGGCCGTGAGCCCCGAGGCACCCAGCGCATTGGCGGCGAATAGCTTCTTCTGCCCCGGCACTTGGCCGATGAACGGCAAGGCGCTGAGTGTCGCCGGACGGAACCCCGTGGCCGCCCCGGTGAATTCGGCCGTGGCAAGACCCGGTGCAACGTCCAAGGTTTTCTCCAAAATATGAAGAATGCCGCCGGCGGTCAGTTTGTCATCAAAGCCGGTATTGTTCTCGTGCGTCGCACCGGCGACGATGCGCCCGCCCTCAAACGGCACGATGTATTGCCCGAACGGCACCATCGCAACCGGCCAGTCGCCTGTTCCCGTGTCGCCTGATTGTAAATGCAAAATCTGCGCTTTTTGCGGGACGACTTTTAAGTGAAGCCCGAGCGGTCGAAACAGTTCAGCCGCCCATGCGCCGCCGGCAGAAATGATCTGGTCTGCCGACAAGCTCTCCCCATTCACTTCCACGCCGGTCGCCTGCCCTTCTTCCATCAGCAGCATGGCGTCACCCTGGATGAACCTTGCGCCTAAACTTCTCGCAGAACGGATCAGCGCATCACGGATGGCGCTGCCATCGACGCGCGCGGCGCCGCTGACATATAAAGAACCGTAACGGTCTCCGGCATAAGGGAACCTGGCTTTCGTTTGTTCAGGCGTCAATCGTTCAAGTTCGCCCATCTCGGGAGATCCCGCTTGGCGTTCGCGCGCCTTTTGCTCCATTTTATCGAGCTTCGATTCTTCGTGGATACTGACGATGCCCACTTGTTTATAGCCGGTCTCCTTCTCGCCGAGCGCTTCAAGTTCTTTGATGAGTACCGGATAGTATGCGGCACCGTTCGAGGCGAGACGGTACCAGGCCTGGTTGCGCCTTTGGGAAATCCATGGGCAGACGATCCCCGCTGCCGCCCCTGTCGCCTGCCCGCGGTCCGCGCGGTCGATCAACGTGACGTGATTCCCCGCTTTCGCCGCATAATACGCCGCGCTTGCCCCGACGATTCCCGAGCCGATGATAATCATTGATTTCATTTTTATGCACCTTGCTTCCTTGGCAATCTTCCTTCCATTCTACCGAATCACGCCAGCAGACTCAAACACCGCCAGGATTTGAATTCTGCATAGCGGGTAAACCATCCATATGAAGAAAATTCAATAGTCAATCGCTAAGGAGGAATCAATGTATATGGAACGCAGCACTGAAACCGAGGCAATCATGCCGATGACGTCAATCCGCAGCGGCTCGGGCATCGAAATCGCCCCCGATACGTATTGCTATACGACGAAAATCTCCAATGTCTTCCTGATCGGCAACCCATCCATCAGCCCGCGCTGGGTATTGGTGGACGCGGGGATGCCACATTCCGCCGACAAGATTCTGAAAGAAGCGGAAAAACGCTTCGGCCCGGATCAGCAATTGCAATCGATTTTATTGACCCACGGCCATTTTGACCATGTCGGCGGGCTTATCGACATCCTCGAAAAGCATCCAGTCCCGGTTTATGCCCATCCGGAAGAATTTCCGTACCTGACCGGCAAGGAAGATTACCCGGAACCGGATTCCAGCGTCGAAGGCGGGATGGTCACGAAAATGTCCAAGACCTTCCCTGTCAAGGCCATCGACATTTCCGAGCATTTAGTGGAATTGCCGCCAGACGGCAGCATCCCTGACCTGCCGAATTGGCGCTGGCTCCATACACCTGGCCATACGAAAGGCCATGTCTCGTTCTTCAAGGACGTCGGCCGCGTATTGATTGCGGGAGATGCCTTTGTCACCGTCAAGCAGGATTCACTTTATAAAGTGATGCGCCAGAAAAAAGAAGTGCACGGGCCGCCTGTGTATTTAACGACGGATTGGCGCGCTGCCTGGGAGTCCGTTTCGAAACTTGCCGACTTGAAGCCTTCTTTCGCTGCCACAGGGCACGGCAAGCCGATGAAAGGTTCTCAATTGGCAAAAGGGCTGGTTGAGCTGGCGAATCATTTCCCGGATGTCGCCGTTCCATCTCACGGAAAGTTTGTCCACACGAAATGAAAGATTGAAAGAGCGCTTCTATAAGCGCTCTTTTCAGCTTGTTGAAGAAGTCTGTTAGACGGTTATTAAATTAAAAGCTGACCATCTTTTCGACATTCAAAAATCAATGACCTATTTAAGTATTTGGAGAAGCGTTTGCTCGTAAACCCTTCTGCTCAATAATGCTGCGCATTACTTCGCAAAGATAAGGTCTCACGTAGTTCGGCCTTATCTTTCCTGTGGGACCAGCGGGTTTGAGAGACCCCGCAGTGAGCGCAGAGAATGAGGAGGCTCGATTCCCGCCCCACGGAAAGCGAGCAATAAGCTTCGGAAAATACGGCTTTTTAACTTTCTCGACAGCCTGGAAAGAGCGCTTCTATAAGCGCTCTTTTTTAATACCGCCAAAAATTTTGGAACTTTTCAGAAATCCTGTTTAGCATTCCCTGAATTTGGGTATATATAATATGCACTCCCGGCTCTATGAGGGAGGGAATAACGAACGGAGATGAACGACAATGACCAAACAAGTGCTTTTTGTATCAGACCATGGCGATCCTTTGGCAAAGCTCGGCGGAAAACAAGCAGGCGGCCAAAACAATTACGTCAAGCAACTGGCACTCGCTCTTGAAGACAGAGGGTGGCAGGTGGATGTCGTGACCCACTGGTGCGATGAAAACGCGCCCCAAATCGAACATTTCGGCGAACACTGCCGTGTGATCCGTGTAGAAGCCGGCTATAAAGGATTCGTTTCAAAAAACGAAATGTATTCCATGCTCCCGGCATTTTATGAAGAAATGAAGCGCTTATTGCCGCTATCGAATTACGATATTGTCCATACCCATTACTGGCTTTCAGGATTGATCGGCAAGAAACTCAAAGAGGAGTTCGGCCTCCCTTATATCCATACGTCCCATTCGCTCGGATGGGCAAAGGAAGAAGCGACCGGCACGCATGATGCCCGCCGCGAAAAAGCGGAAGAAACCATCCTCGCCCATAGCGACCATATCCTGGCGACGACCAATACGGAAAAGCAAGTGATCAAAGAGAACGTTTCCGCGGCTTCTCCCATCTCGGTGATCCCTATCGGCGTTGACGAGGCGTTCCGTGTCCGCGGTAGCCGGCACCATATCCGGAAGAAATTCGGCTACCAGGATCCCCTCTTCGTTTTTGCTGGCCGCCTGGAGGCAACGAAAGGCATCTTCACTTTATTGAAAGCCTTCAAGCTCCTGACAGAAAAAAGCGGCAGCCGCTACACGCCTGAATTGGTGATTGCCGGCGGTGAACCGGATGCCATCGATACAGAAACAGGCTTGCCGAAAGATCCGGAATTGCGCAAAGCGGTAAGCGGCATCGAACATTATGTCCGTTTCGTCGGCCCGAAAAACCAGGAACAATTGGCGTTGCTGTTCAATTCAGCTACCGCCACCATCGTCCCGAGCTTCTACGAATCCTTCGGCATGGTGGCCGCTGAAGCCCAGGCATGCGGCAGCCCGGTCATCGCTTCGAAAGTAGGCGGCTTGAAAAACGTCGTCGAGGACGGCGTCAGTGGTTTACTTGTCGAAGCACAGAATGAGATCGATTTGGCGATTGCCATGGAAGTGCTGTCCGTTAACTCGCTTCTGGTGGAACGCCTTAGCCGCCAAGCGGTGCGCATTGCACGGAAAGATTTCAATTGGGACAGCATTTCAAAAAAAATAAATACTTTGTATGAGGTGATCATCCGTGAACGGAGCAACACACTTGTTAGCGACCGACCTGGACGGAACCTTAGTCGGTGATAGAGCAGGGCTGCAGGAACTGCTGGATTTTTATGAGCGGCAGCCTTATGAAGTCGGCTTGATCTATATTACCGGCCGTCATCTCGCATCCGCACGGCAGCTGATTGCAGATGAAGCGCTCCCGGTCCCGGAAGCGCTTGTCACCGATGTCGGGACTGAAATCTATACAGGCCCCGATTTTCGGAAAGATGCACAATGGGAAGCCCATTTGATGGACGAGTGGGCGCCTGGGCAAGTCGAAGCGCTCGCAAGAGAAATCAGCGGCTTGACACCACAGGACTTGCCTGTGATAAGCCGACGCTCCTACCATGTCACGGATACACAGGCGGTCGAGCAGTTCCGCAATCTGCTCGAAGCAGAAAATGTGCCCCATAAGCTGATCTTCAGCGGAGGCAAGGATTTGGATATCCTGCCTCCCGCAAGCGGGAAAGGCCAGGCGCTCCGTTATCTGTTGGAACGGCACGGCCTGTCCGATGCTAAACTTTTGGTGGCGGGTGATTCCGGAAATGACCTGGAAATGCTGACGCTCGGTTTTCCTTCCGTCATCGTTGGAAACGCCCAGCCCGAACTCAAGACCCATGAAGAACACCCGCTCATTTTCCGGGCGAATCGCCATTGTGCTGGCGGAATTTATGAGGCGTGGAACCATTTCCATGTAGACTGAACCCTTTGGAGAACTCGTTTCTCCCAAAGGGTTTTCTTTTGGCTTTATAGGTAATCATTTGTTTTTTCAGCCATTTCGTTTATATTTAGAAGGAAGACATTTACGAATCCCTTGTACATAAGCACGCTCAAAACCTATAAAAAGGAGGACTGAAGATGAGCAAAGTCGCCAATCTGCAAAAAGAATCACTCGCGATGCTGAAACAAACGAGCCGGACCTTTTTCATTCCGATCAGCTTTTTGGATCCCATCCTGAAAAAAACCGTCGGCTCCGCCTATTTGTGCATGCGCGCAATCGATGAAATCGAGGATCATCCCGAGCTTCCAGCTGAAGTGAAAGCGTCTCTTCTGCGCTCCATCCAACATATGCTCGAAACGAATATGGACGAAACCGAATACGCAGCTCTTGTCGCCCCTTATGCGGATTATTTGCCATCCGTGACGATGAGGCTCCCGGATTGGGTTGAAGTGTGCCCGCCTGAAATCCGCGGAAAAGTGCTCGAATCAACGGCCATCATGGCTGGCGGAATGGCCAAATGGGTCGAAAAGGATTGGGTCATCCACACGCGCGAAGACTTGGACGATTACACCTATTATGTTGCCGGGCTTGTCGGTGTCATGCTTTCCGACCTTTGGAGATGGCATGATGGCACCGAAACCGATACAAAGCTCGCCATCGGGTTCGGCCGTGGTTTGCAAGCCGTCAACATGCTGCGCAATTACGACGAAGATTATGAACGCGGTGTCACATTCGTGCCGGATGGCTGGACGCGCGACGATATGTTCAGCTATGCGCGTGAAAACCTGGCGGAAGCCGACCAATACGTAAAATCCATTAAGAACAAGCGCATTCTCATGTTCTGCAAAGTGCCGCTTGCATTAGCCCATAGCACCTTAAAGGCGCTCAAGTCCGGCAAGGAAAAAATGAGCCGCCAGGAAGTTGAAGGCATTGTCGAACAATTAAAAGAAGAAGAACGCCTCAGCTAAATAAAACTGCACTCTCCTTTGCAGAGTGCAGTTTTTTTAGTCGCCCATAAAGTTAAGAGACAGTTAATTACAATAAAACATGTCAAAAGGATATAATCTCCATCCAGCTCTTCCTTTCTTTCGATTACACAACTGGTCTATACTAGAAGCAACTATACTAATTACCTTAAAAGGAGCATGGCCATGACCGTCACCATCATCTCTGTGTTGACTGCTGCAACCTTCATCCTGAATATTTTCCTGGCAGCGGCGCTGGTGTTTCTGGAACGCCGGGATGCTTCCTCCACCTGGGCATGGCTATTGGTGTTGTTCTTCGTTCCCATCGCCGGATTCTTCATCTACCTCTTGCTCGGCCGTAAGCTGCGCCAGAAAAAACTCTTCAAATGGGAGGAAGGCCGCAAACGGATCGGGATCGAAAGCTTGATCGCCCATCAAATGAATGAAATCCATGACGGCACCTTCCCTTTCCAGGATGTCAGCACGAAAGATTACAGCAACTTGATTTACTTGCATTTACGCAATAATGGCGCCTTACTGACACAGAATAACCATGTAAAGATCTTCAATGACGGCCGTGAAAAGTTCGATGCCTTGATCCGCGATATCGAACAGGCAAAAGACCATATCCATATCCAATATTATATTTTCCGCTTGGACCAGCTCGGCAATCGCATTATGGAAGCTTTGCTCGCCAAAGCGAAAGAAGGCGTGAAAGTACGGTTGCTTTATGACGATATGGGCTCCCGCAGCTTGAGCAAACGCCATTTCAAGGAATTCTCGGCAGCCGGCGGCGAAGTGGAAACCTTCTTCCCTTCCATCATGCCGATCATCAATCCCCGGTTGAACTACCGGAATCACCGCAAAATCGTCGTCATCGACGGCAAGGTCGGCTATATTGGCGGCTTCAATGTCGGGGAGGAATACCTCGGGCTCAACCGCCGCTTCGGCTATTGGCGCGATACCCATCTCCGGATGGAAGGCAATGCCCTGTATCCGCTCCAGACCCGTTTCATCCTCGACTGGAACCAGGCGTCCGCGCGCCATGACATTGAATACGACGAAGCGTATTTCCCACCACAACCTGAAGACGGCTCGACTTCGATGCAGATTGTCTCGAGCGGCCCTGACGAGGAATGGGAACAGATCAAGGACGGCTATTTGAAGCTGATCCATTTGGCGCGTGAATATATTTACATCCAGACCCCGTATTTCATTCCGGATGCCAGTTTCTATGACGCCTTGCGAATTGCGGCTTTGTCCGGAATCGACGTGCGCATCATGATCCCGAACAAGCCGGACCACCCGTTTGTCTACTGGGCGACGTATTCATATGCCGGGCAGATGCTGCGGGCAGGGGCTCGTGTGTTCATTTACGACAATGGCTTCCTCCATACGAAAATGATCGTCATCGATGATGAAGCATCGACTGTCGGGACAGCGAATATCGATGTCCGCAGCTTCAAGCTGAACTTCGAAGTGAATGCCTTCATTTACGATGACAAGGTGTCGATGGAGCTTGCGGATATGTTCAGGCAGGATACGGAATTATCGTCGGAACTGACGTATGAGATGTACATGGCAAGAACCCGCATGATCAAGACAAAAGAATCCATCGCCCGCCTGTTGGCACCGATTCTGTAATCAAACCAGTGAACGCCTTTTCCATTTGGAAGGGCGTTTTTTTTTTGTTTGGTGAATTGCTTATATGGTGGATTCTTTTCATCGGAAAATAATAGAGAAAATGTATGGAGGTGGAGATTACGCTCCAGGGAGGCCGCTTGGGGCTCGCAGGATGCGAGTCATGCAGCTGATGCGACAGGACGTCGCGCTTTCAGCTGCCCGAGAGATGGGCGGGTGACCCGCCAATGTGCTGCAAAGGGCGCAGCACATTTGTCTCGCCAGCCCGCGCAGTCCCCCAGGCGTCGCCTCCCTTCCGCTTCATCTCTAGTTTTAGAGAGGAAATGAAATTCATCATACACTGAAGTAAGCATGAAAAACTTTAACCATCTTCGTAAATTCAAATTGAACAACGCGTGGAATTTCTCTGCAATTATCAAGTCTAGCTAAGCGTCCCCACTAGCGGATGAAGTCAATCAACAGTGATACGCCTTCGCACGCAACATCCGATGAAATCTAAAAGCCGAACCGCGGACACGGTCGAGCCGAAGCCATAAGACAAGTGCCCTTCTTGGCTTATGGCGGGAGGCGACTATATCGCGATGAAACAATCATTGGCTGATTCATCTCACTATCGAGTCCAGCTAAGCGACGATACCAGCGGATGAAGACATCTAACAGTGACATTTCCTCATAAATAATATCCAACAAAAAACCGGCCGCTTCCCCTTTTCAGGAAAACAGCCGGTTCCATTTATTCGCTTGTCATTTAAATTCCCAAATATTCTTCCAAGGTGATGTTCTGGTTGTAGATCGCAGTGGCCACTTCTTTTCCAACGTAGCGGAAATGCCAGGATTCATGCATATACCCTGTGATTTGTTCTTTTCCTTGCGGGTAGCGCAGGATGAAGCCGTAATTATGCGCGTTTTCCTTCACCCATTTCCCCCCTGCCGTATCGCCGAAGGAAGAGGATGCCCAATGCTGCTCCTGGCCGGCTTCGCCGATGTCAAACGCGAGACCGGTCTGGTGTTCAGAGAAACCAGGGCGTGCGCTGTAACGGTCGGCTGCTGCCTGGCCATCTTTGGCGACATAGCCTTCGTATAATTGCTTTTGGCGGTCGAATCCGCGGTATGTGCTGAAGGCGACCAATTGCAGGCCGTCTTTGGCAGCTGCTTGTGCCATCGAATCGAATGCGGCACGGGCTTTCGCGTTCTCGCCTGGTGCGTAGCTTGCAGGCAGCGGGTGCTGCTTATTCGCCAGCAGGATGCCGTTCACGATAGTCGGTTCTGCCGGTAATTGATCGATCTCCGGATAGACGGTGGCGTCTTTCGGTGCCGGTGCAGGCGTTTCTTCTTTCGGCTGTTCTTCCGCTTGCTTTTCAGGCTGGTCGTTTTTTTCTGCCGCTGCTTGTTCTTCTTTCACTGCCGGTTCCTCCTCCGCAGGGGGTTGTTGCCCGCTTTCTGCCGATTGTTCGGTAAAGGCTCTCGCCAATGCTTTCATGCTTTCTTCAGTATCCCAATTATGCATCGAGAGCCAGACTGCGGCAATAGCTGCCCAGATTGCTGTCATTGCGATCACCATCCATTTTATATAAAATTTCTTGTCGAATTCACGTTTCTTTTTTGTCGTTTTCACGGGCTGGCCAACTTTCCTGTCAATTCCTTTTCCATTCTATCATTTTCTTTCGGGAAATTCCCCCGGCGTGAAAATATTTCGGTATACTTTAATCAGACTTTTGGAAAAGAGTGGAGATTTATTCATGAACAATCAAAAATGGCTTTCCTTGAACTTTTTTGCGTTTTTCTTTACCTGGGGCGTCTTTTTGCCTTACTGGACCGGCTGGCTGACCAATGAAAAAGGATTGAGCGTATCGGCAGCCAGTGTCATCATGGGGGCTGGCATGGTCGCTCGCTCGCTGTCGACTTTGTTTTTCTTCCCGTTGCTGACGCGGCTGTTCTCGCTTGGGCGCTTGATGCAGATTTTGGCCATCGCTTCGTTTGCGGCCATGGCACTCTACATTCCAGCCAATTCCTATACCTTACTGTTCATCATCACATTCGCCTTCAGCTTTATCTACCCGAACCTGTTGCCGGCGATGGAGAGCGGGGCGACCGTCTTGATGCAGACCGATCGCATCCATTACGGCAAAAGCCGTTCTTACGGGTCGCTCGGCTATACAATCGCTTTATTGATTGTCGGGGCAGCGACCGCCATCTGGCAGGAAAATGCGATTTTGTGGATCATGCTTCTCGGCTTGCTGTTCATGGCCATCACCCAATCGCTTGCGTCCCCAGTGCCGCTGCAATCGAGGCCGGCACCGAGAACAAAGAAAGGGCCGAGCGCCACGGCAGAACTGCTGAAATCGAAAGGGTTTATAACCGTTCTCGTCGTGTCCATCCTGCTTCAGGGAGCGCATGCGGCGTATTATAATTACGGCTTCATCTACTTGCAGGATATCGGCGTCAACAGCTTCTATATCGGCTTGATCTTGAATGTCGCCGTGATCTTTGAAATCGTCTTTTTCGTCAAAGCCGATACATTGTTCGAGAAATGGTCGGTGTCCTCGATGTTCCTGCTCGCAGGCATCGGTTCGACCGTTCGCTGGATTCTGATTTTCCTGTTCCCGTCGGTGTGGGTGTTCATCTTGGCGCAGACGCTTCACGCTTTGTCTTTCGGCGTCGCGCATTTTGCCTTTATCCGCTATATCTTCAAAAAGCTCGATCCACTCAATATTCCGGCGGCACAAGGCATGTACGCTGCACTCGGCATGAGCTTGAGTGTCGCATTGCTGACATTTATCGGTGGCTATCTATACGAAATCGCTCCGGGCTATTCATTCCTCGGGATGGCAGCGTCTTCGTTCCCAGCCGTCGTGCTCGTGCTGTTGACGCGCAAACGATTCGCGTATTAAAAAAATATTGAAAAATAATGTTCCGACCCCCTTAACGGAATTCGCGGCCGCGAATAATATGGCATAACTGTTAAGGGAGCTGGGAATTTTGAAAGAGATATCAAAGCATGACCTGCTGACCCTCATGAGTCAGTTGGACTTTCTTCTTGAAGAACGCAAAAAAGATAAACACCACCATACAGAAACAGCACAGGCAAATTAGCCTGTGCTGTTTTTCATTAGATGAAGATCGTGCCAAGAACGACAAAGAACAGAATGCCGAACATGATCGCCATGCCTTTCATCCATTTCGCTTCACGGTCCATGCCGCGCTCTTTCATTTGCTTGTAACGGAACGTGTTCGTCAAGACGAATAATAGCGTCATGAACAATACGGCGATTTCCATGCTGCCCATGAACAGGAAGACGATCGCCAATATGCTGAGTAATAAAATCAAGACGCCTTGTAAGATTTTCGGGTTCATAATAATCTCTCCTGAAAAAAAAGCCGGCAGTTGCGCCGGCTTCTTTGATTAATTTTTCTTGTCGGTTGTTTCCGTCTCTTCCACCGCTTCCAACGCTTTTTCCGGGTGTTCCGAGTAGAATTTCCGGCCGATGAACGTCTGGATAATCAACAAGATCCCGCCGACTGCCCAGTAAACAGGCAATGCAGCCATCGATGTGAACGAGATGAACATGATCATGATCGGGGACAGGTAGATGAAGAATTTCATCTGTTTCTGCTGCTGTTCCGGCATGGTCCATAGCGACACTTTAGCCTGGAAGAAGTACACCGCACCCGCAATCAGGGTCATGGCAATGTCCGGCGAACCGAGGTTGAACCACAGGAATTCATGCGAACGCACATCCGGCGAATAGAGGATGGCAAAATACAAGCCCATGATGATCGGCATCTGGATGACGACGGGCAAGCATCCCATATTGAGCGGGTTGACGTCGTGCTTCTTGTAGAGCCCCATCATTTCCTGCTGGAGCTTCATTTGCTCTTCTTTGTCCTTCGTTGCCTTCAAGCGCTTCTGGATATCTTCCATTTCCGGGCGCATCTTATCCATCTTCACTTTCATGCCTTGCTGACGTTTATAGGTACGCAGCATGAACGGCATCAAGACAAGGCGGATGATGATCGTGATGACCACAATCGCCATGCCGTAGCTTCCCCCGAAAAGGTTCCCCAAATAATCGAGCGAAAAATCAAACGGCGCTACAAAAACCGTGTAGAAAAATCCTTCTTTGTTTTCAACTGCTGAACAGCCGCTCAAGAAAGCGATCGTGGCCGCAAGCATGAGCAGTAATGTAATTTTCTTTTTCACATTTGTCACCTTCACCTTTTTGGACTACTAAGAAGTATAACGATATGGGAGCAAAAATTCAATGCACCGTCCCGGGACTGTCTGCTTTTTTCATTTCTTGTGACAAAAATTAGGCATAAGAAAAAGGAGAATTGCTTCTCCTTTATTTGGCATTCGGCAAGGTATAGCGGAAATAAGGAATATGCTGGCTGTCGCGGAATTGCTTCGGCGTCACCGTGGTATATTTCTTGAAGATCCGCGTGAAATAGCTCTGGTTACAGAAATGGAATTGCTTGGAGATTTCGGAGATCCCTTTATTGGAATGGCGCAAATAATATTGCGATTCCTCTACGCGGCGCACGTTCAAGTATTCCACCAATGTAATCCCTGCGTGTTCACGGAAAATGCGCGACAAGTGGCTTGTCGAAATATTGAAGTGCTTGGCGATTTCCTCCACCGACAAATCGCGCTCGACTTCGTCATTGATGAAAATGACGACTTTGTTGACGGTTTGGTGCCCGAATGACGGCTGCTTGCGTTCCGAGATGATCGATGTGAAAAATTCGATCAGTTCATCGGCGACGTACATGAATTCCGAATCGTTCATATGCTTATCGACCAATTCGACGCACGCTGCATTGAACGCGAACGCTTTTTTCGGCGGCACGCGCATTTCATACAATTTACGCGCCATGACAGACGATAAGATGATGTAATAATTGCGGACGGTACGGATGATGTCTTTCCCAGCATGAAGGGCAAGCATATCGATCAATTCACGCAATGTTTCTTTGGCACGGTCTTTCTCCAGGTTGTGGATTTCGTGCATTAATTGAGTCTCCACTTCAAAAAAACGTTCCAGCCCCTCGAGCTGTGCGACGTTTTCAGTTTCATTCATGAAGATTCTGGAAATGGTTTCCTGAATGGATGGCGTTTCGAGTATATTCATCTTCTCCCCGGCTTTCTATGTAAAAAATTTAACGAACTTATTCATTTAATGAACTGCTTGAATAAATAATAATAATAGCGTTTTACAGATAAATTTACAAGTTTTTAAGTAAAATGAGCTAATTTATTTTACAAACATATGACATCGGTAACAGTTAAACCCAATTATACACTTAACTGTACGTTTCAGCGACGAAAAAGTTCCGTTTTCCAGCGTTTTTACAAAAAATTCAAAAACAGGCCGTCGACGATATACGGCCTGTTCTGCATTGCCTTTAACTCCAATCGAATGCCAAGAGCCCGGGCGTAGCAGCCATCAATCGGTTTCTCCAGGAACGACCGCCCGGATGTGGCGCGGCATGATTTCAATATCGAAAGGCGTCGTGTTCCCTTCGTCGCCATCGATATTGCATGATAGCGGTTCGCTTGTGCGGATCGAGACCCTTGTCGTGTGGATGGCTTCCACTGCCGGGTCTTCTTCGAATTTCCCGCGCACCAAAGCGGACGCCATGCGGACGAACGCCGGAAGGGCGGCGTTTTCGACAATATACAGATGAAGCAGGCCATCATCCGCCAACGCTTCCGGTGCGAGTTTTTCGAAGCCGCCTACGGAATTGGTCAATGCTACAAGGACGAGCTTGGCTTCCCCTTCCCACGAACCGTGGTCATGTTCGATCAAAAATGTCGTGGTTTCATCGGAAGCGACAGCTTTGACGCCTTCGAGAAAATACGCGAAAGCCCCAAGCTTGGTCTTCTGTTCAGGTTCCACTTCGTAGGTCGATTCGGCAATCTCGCCAATCGCCAAAATGTTCATGAAGTACCGATCCCCGACTTTTCCGATATCCACACGCTTTTCGCGTCCCGTTTTCAAGCCCTCAATCGCTTCTTCGGGATTGAGGGAAATGCCGAGCGCACGGGCAAAATCGTTAACGGTGCCAAGCGGGACCAACCCAAATAGCGGTTCATGTTGTTTTTCTGCCAAACCCGACACCGCTTCGTTGATCGTCCCATCGCCGCCCATCGCAACGACAAGATCATAGTGTTTTTCGCAGGCTTCTTCCGCAAATTGCGTGGCATCCCCCGGCCCTGTCGTTTCACGCGTATCGGCCTCATACCCCATTTCGATTAATGTTTTTTCCGCAAAATCTTTGTAATCCGCCGCTTTTTCCTTCCCTGAAGAAGGATTCCATATGAACATCGCTTTTTTCATCTTTTCCCCTCCGGTGCTATAATAAGGTCATATGTTTCAATACCCTAAATAATGTAGAATATAATCCATCTAGCCGTATTTATTTCTTTCCAACATAGCCTCTTTCGACTGCGCCGGCAATTCGGAAAGCGCGGTATGGAAAGCGGTATTTCACTTTTCATTACATCTAAAAGGAAGTTGGGGACCCCCTTGCGCTTTTTCATTTACCTTATCATCTTCTTCGCATTTTTCGATTTATTTGCCCAACTGCCGATCATCAGCCCGTTTGCTGTATCACTCGGGGCTGGCCCATTTCTGGCGGGCTTGGCCGTCGGGATGTACTCCTTGTCGAATACATTCGGCAATGTAATCTCAGGGATCTTTTCCGACCGCAAAGGCCCTTATGCCATCTTGCTCGCGGGGCTAGTTTCGACAACTGTGGCGTTGTTCGCCTATGGCTTGGCGGAAGGGCCTCAGAGCCTCCTCGCCATCCGTTTCCTGCACGGCTTGGCTGCCGGCTTGACGGTTCCGGCCGCGTTCACTTATTTGGCCAATCGTACCGACCATAGCCGCCGCGGTAAAAATGCAGCGATTTCCGGTGCCTTTGTCGGTCTTGCTGCAATTATCGGCCCTGCTTACGGAGCGATCTATACGGGCAGGGGCAGTGTTCCCGAGACGATGGCCGTGACCGGCACATTGATCGGGGGGCTCGCCGTCGCAGCATTCTTCCTATTGCGTAAGCATCAGGTGAAAAAGCAACAGGACCGCCCGGCCAAACACGAATCTTTCCAATGGAATGCAGGGCTTTGGCGATCTTTTTCAGGCGCGTTCTTCCTGATGTTTTCCCAAGGCGTGCTCGCGTATATGCTGCCGCTGAAAGTAGAGGCGCTTGGCTACCCGGCCCAACTCAGCGGGCTTTTGCTGAGCACATTCGGCTTGTCGGCCATCCTGGTCTTCCTGTTGCCGATCAATCGGCTATTCGATGCTGTCCGCCCGATCATCACATTGATCATCGGCTTCAGCGTGATGGGGACTTCGCTATTCGCACTGGCCAATATCTCATCAGAGCCGCTGTTGTATGCGGCAATGTGCGCATACGGTTTCGGATTCGCCCTCTTATTCCCTTCAATCAATTCCTTATTGATCGATGCGACAGAACCCGCCTCAAGAGGACGGGCTTATGGATACTTTTATGCCTTCTTCTCTATCGGCGTCGTCGCAGGATCGGGCATCACTGGAGCTCTGGCACTCACTGCAGACGGAGGTTTCCTGTTCAGCGGTTCGCTATTGCTGTCCGTCGCTTTGGCCAATTGGCTGACGCTCAAACACTGATTTTTTTGGCAACGCAAAAGACCGCCTCAGCATACGTGCCGAGGCGGTCTTTATAAAATTTACAGCTTATCGGTATTCAAACGCGGCTCGGATGATACGGACTCGGTATTTTCCGATTTTTCCTCGCTGTCATCGTTTGAAGAAAGTTTGACGTCGTCATTGTCTTCTTTCTTTTCCTTCTGTTCTTTTTCATTGTAGTATTGGACGGTTGCTTGTGTGCCGCCTTCTGCCGTCATCTTGTTTTCCTGCAGGTCGGTCTTGTCCAAGCCTTCGCTCTTTTGGTCTTGCTGGTTCTTATTGTGGTCCAAGTTTTGGGATTCCATATACTCATTCACCTTCGCTTTCACGTCATTAAATGCGACCGTCGCTTTCTCACGGTTTTCCGGTTTCTTGAAATATGCATATGCACCGGCTGCGAGACCCGCCAAAAGCAAGCCTCTGCCGCCACCTTTTTTCCTAGCCATTTGCAGCACTCCTTTTACTTTTCTTATTAGTTCCTGTTTACCCCAATCGGCTAAAGCTAATCATCGATCAGCCAGCTGTTTTGGCAGCCGAACGTTTCATGTCGACATGCGGGATGCCATCCTCGTCATAAACATCTGAAATCGCTTCAAAGCCGAATGAACCATAGAAATCTTTCAAATACACTTGCCCCTGCAATTGGATTTCGGGTTCTTCCCATTGCTCGGCGATATAGCGGATGGAGCGTTCAAGGAGTTCTTTCGCCAGCCCACGGCCACGCGCCTCTTTCCGGACGATGACGCGGCCGATCGATGGCGCATCGTATTTCTTCCCTGCAGGCACCAGCCGGGCATAGGCAAGCACTTCGCCATTTTCCTCATAAACGATGTGGGTTGAAACTTCGTCGAGCCCGTCCAATTCGGGATACGGGCAATTCTGTTCTACAACAAATACTTCGACACGCAGCTTTAAGATATTGTATAATGCTTGTGCTGTGAAGTCGTCAAATTGATAACTTTTCCACGCCATAATCAATCGCCTCCTGTGATTTCATTATTCCACAACAATGGCTATCCAGGCTAGAGTTTGATATGATAGCAAAAATAATTCCAGAGGTGATCTCATGATTCGCACAGGTACACCGGCAGATATCGAATCTGTACGGGAAATCGCTCACATCAGCTGGAATGATACGTACGAAGGGATCATTCCATCTCCCATACAACAGAAGTTTTTGGAGCAGTCCTACTCGACCCCGATGCTTGAAATGCGCATGGAACGGACGATCCTGCTGCTTGCCGAACAAGACGGGCAGGCTGTAGGCTTCGCGAACTTCACGAAAGTCGATGAAGACGGCGATGCCGAATTGATCGCCATGTACATGAAACCTGAACACCAGCGTTCAGGCTTCGGCAAGCAATTGCTGTCAGATGGCTTGTCGCGCCTAAAAGGCGGCCAGCAATTATTCGTTTACGTTGAAAGCGAAAACCACAAAGGCCGCCAGTTCTACGAAGCGAACGGCTTCCTGTTGCTCGAGGAATTCGAGGAATTGTTTGAAGGGCATCCCCTTCAAACAGCTAAATACGTTTATGACCTTTCAGGACAAGCGCAATAAATCAGCCACATAAAACCCCCTCGAATCCATTTCGAGGGGGTTTTATTATTATTTCTTATAACGGGCGGTATGGCGTGTCGTCTTCACGCGTCACTGTATCGTTTCTTGGGGTTGGTTCGTTGCTATGGCCCATCAATTCGTCTTCACGGAGCGGCGGCTTGCGCACGAAGCACATGATTGCTGCGATATAGAAGAGAATGGATGTCAGGGATAGGATCCCGGCGAAAATGCCGGCAAGGATAAAGAAAATACCCGCCGTGCTCGCCTTATCGAATGATTTCAACTTCGTGATGGCCAAAATGGCAAAGACGGTGCTGATTGCCAGTAAGATGACCAATACCCAACCGACGACATCGAATCCTGCAATGAACGCATTGAATGTATCGACTGCCATTTGTGCTTCTTCCGGACTCGTCATCATCGGATCATTGCGCAAATCTTGTTCCATCTGGCGGTGCATATCGCTGTTTTCAAACCCCGACAAACTGGTGATGAAAATGATGGACAAAATAATGCCGATTACATTGAAAACGCTGCCGATGATGCCGAGAACTTTCTCCCCTGTCCTTTTGATGGTGCCGTAATTCCCTGGTGCCTGATTCATAAAAAAACCTCCTCTTTCTAATTCGGGGCTTTCCGCCGCAATGAGGGTTCCATCCCGGGTGCCGCCCCTTGGCTTCTATTGCTTTCTCTTCCCTCATTCATACGTTTTTACGCTGTTTTGGTTTCGCATTACTTCAATTCCCGCTAAAAAGTTATTAAAACTTGTTTAAGTTTTGTCAAGCTGGGTATTTTATTACTATCAGCAAGACAAATACAAAATATAAAAGGAGTTCTAAAAAATGGAAAATAAACTAATTTTTAACCAAGCGGATTTCATGTACGGAGTAGGCGGCGCATCTATCCTTACAGCCATCGTGTTCTTCATGACAAGCCTGTAAGAAGGAGTGAGCCTATGGGTCAACCATTCATCAATACATAGAAAAGCAATCCATCCCAAAAGGAGACGGATTGCTTTTTTTGCGTCTTGCTATACGGTTTGGCAGATCAGGCTTTGACGTCGTTGTATTCATCGGAACGTTCGAATGTTTCCGCTACATACGAGCAAACCGGCTGCATCTTGAACTGGTTTTCACGCGCATAAGCAACCGCACGGTCGACCAGTTCTTTGGCAAGCCCTTGATTGCGCAGCTTTTCTTCGACAAAGGTATACTCCATGACCATCAAATCTGCCAGCTGCGTCCATGTGATTTCCGCTTTTACTGTCTCGCCGTCTGTCTCGCGAAAAGCGAATTCATCCTGTCCAAGTTCTGTAAATTTCAAATCCATCGGTCCAATTCCTCCTTATGTCCACTTTATCTGTGCGGGTGAATCGAGACTTTCCGCCGCCTGGGCTATAAACGCCGATTAGCGGTTGATTTCCAACGGGCGGAGAGAGCCTTCGATTTCTTTGCGCCTCGGCTCAAGGAACGGCGGCAATGCCAAAGCCCTGCCGAGTTCTTCCGCTTTTTCATCTGTCGCAAACCCGGGCTCATCTGTCGACAGTTCAAACAAGATCCCGTTCGGCTCCCTGAAATAGATCGCCTTGAAATAATAGCGATCCACTTCCCCGGATGTCTGGAAGCCATTGGCACGCAAATAATCGTTCCATTTATGATACTCTTCATAAGTTTTTACCCGGAACGCTACATGATGGACACTTCCCCGGCCCGGGCGTTCCGGCGGAAGGTCTGAACGTTCCTCTAAATGTATTTCTCCGCCAGGACCTCCATCTCCTGTCGAGAAGACGATAATTTCAGGCTGCCCTTCCACTTCCGGGGTATAGGCGCCAATTTTCGTAAACCCGAGAATATCCGTCAATACCTTGGCGGTACGCTCCGATTTCCGTACTGTCAGCCTGACCGGCCCGAGCCCGCGGATCGCAAACTCTTCCGGAACACTCTGCTGTGTCCAAGGCACACCGAATGGGATGCCCTCGCCATTGTCCACGACAAGCATCAGGCGCGACCCTTCAAAGTCCTGGAATTCCACAGTTTCACGGCCGAAACGTTGTGTTTTTTTGCCATGTGGGACCCCGTATTCCCCGAAACGCTCCAGCCAGTAATCGAGCGCTTCACTAGATGGCACCCGGAAGCCCGTGTTGCTGATGGAAGTGACGCCCGGATAGGTTCTGCCCGCCATCGGAATATCAAAATAAGTCATGTCGGTGCCCGGTGTCCCTACTGCGTCCGCATAAAATAGATGATAGGAAGATGGGTTGTCCTGGTTGACGCTTTTTTTGACGAGGCGCATCCCAAGAATGCGCGTGAAGAAATCATGGTTTTTATCTGCATTTGCCGTAATCGCTGAAACATGATGAATCCCTGCTACCTGCATGAAAAGCACCCTTTCTTTATCTCGAATTCGAGATTGTTACATCCAGTTTAGCATTCATCCGTGTTCTTCTGCAAGATAGCTGTTTCTGTTTCATGAACAAGCTAATAACAGGCAAAAAAACTGTCCCGGATATCATTTCCATGATGTCCCGGGACAGTTTTTTTGTTTATTCTCCATGAAATTCAAAGGCACTCAATTTATACCCAGAGTAATGGATCAATTGAATAAGCCACGGACGGCATTGGCCAAATCGCGGAAAAACTGCTTGACGTTTTCCCAGAACCCTTCGTCGTTGACGATTGTGCCGATTTTATCTTCGATCGTCTTGCTTAAGTCTTCCAGTTCAGTCGACCATTTCGAGAAGTCGATATCGAGCTGGCGGATGCGGTCCATCAAATCGACCAGCAATTGGCGGTCTTCCGGGCTCAATTCAATCTGGAGACGGCTCAATTGCTCTTCAACGATCTGCTCCACGTCTTCGCGCGTCGCGGGATTTTGCTCGGCGATCTGCTTTTTGATTTCTGTCAGCAATTCACTGACTTTCTCCTGGTCGACGCCGCCTTCGGACAACTCGGTTGCGACAGACAATTCATCATTCGCGACATCTGTCCGTTCAGGGTCGAGCTCTTCCCCGTTCACTTCATAGGCTTTGTAGATGCCGACAAGCGCCGAGTGCCCGGTCACGGCTTTCGGTGCGGCCACTTCCACGGTCGCGTTTTCGATGCCGGCCGTCAGCATGGCATTGGCATACATTTCCGTTGTCACTTGGGTGATATTATCCGGCGTGGCGATTTCAATGACCAATCCTTCGCCTTCTTCAGTGCGCGTGATTTTGGCAGAGGAATACATGCGCGCACGCGCGTCCCCATCCGTAATGTATTTGACCAAGTCCTGTCCGGTCACTTCGATTTCTTCCACTTCCGCTTCGCCTGAAACTTCCAGGCTTTCGGCGACTTGCGCTTTTTCATCTGCGGACAGATCCCCTCCGTAGACGACGATCGGCAAGCCGAATTTTTCATTTATCCCGACATTCGCGGATGCTGCACCGGCAAAAGCCAGCACGAAGGCAAGCGCCAATGCGGCAAGAGTCATTGTTTTTTTCATCATTTTTTGCCCCTTTCTACAAATATTAGTACGCATTTGAGGCAGAAAGGTTCCTTAACCGGTCAATTTTGTCCAGCCGTCTTCCTGGACGATTCGGCGTTCTTTATAGAGCCGGCCGAGCGCACGCTTGAATGCCGCTTTGCTCATGCCGAACATTTCCATGATCTCATCGGGCGATGATTTATCCGTAAACGGCATTTGCCCGCCGGCATTTTCCAGATAACGCAGGATTTCTTCCGCATCATCCGACAGGCGCTCCTGCTTGCGCGGCAATAGAGAGCCGTTGAGCGTACCGTCGTCTTTGACGTCGATGACGCGCACCGTTTTTTCCTCACCGAGGCGCGGTTCTGCTTCACGTTCCGATTCATGGACGAAGACACGGTAGTTTTCCGGCACCGATAGCATAAACGAGCCAACCGGCAGCAGGCGGTAAGCCCGTGCTTTCAAATCTTTATTATAGGCCTCAGCCGGCGCCCGTTCGTAAAGTTCCAGCACCTTTTCTTCCGTCGCAAGACGTCCGTAGAGATCGCCGTAGCGGTCCGTGCGAAGCGTCATGAAAATATGGTCGCCTTGTTTTGGCCATAGGTCCTGCACTTGTGGCAAATCAGCCGGCAGCACATATACTTCACGCGTCGTTCCGATGTCGACGACAGCCCCTTCACGCGGTGAAACCTTCAATACTTTCGCCCATCCATACTGGCTCGGCAAAATATGCGGGATCATCGGCGTCGCGGAGATGCCCCCCTGCCGGTTGCGGTACAAGAAGACCTCAATCTCCTCACCGATTTCCTGCCCTTCTTCAATTTCCGATGCGTTCATCGTTACTTCATCCCCGGAACCATCCGTCAAGATCCACTGGGATGTGGAACGGTCTTTAATGCGCAATGATGCTTTCAATCCTGGATGCAAAGCCATGCTGCATACCTCCTTTATTTATATTCGTCGTTTTTTTGTTCATTGCTGAATTGCTTCAGCTTTTCTGCCACGCTTTGGTCTTCTTCAAGCAATTGGACAAGGTCAGCGATACGGTCGATGGAATTCCAGCTCAGATGATGCTCGATCCCTTCCACGTCGCCATAGATTTTATCTTCATCCACGCCAATCAGCCGCAAAAATTGCTCGAGCAGGTCATGGCGCTGGAGCAATCGCTTACCGAGCTTTTGCCCCTTGGGCGTCAGCATCAATCCCCGGTAGCGTTCGTAGATCAAATAGCCGTCCTTGTCGAGCTTCTGCACCATTTTTGTGACTGACGATGGCAGCACCGATAGCGCCTCGGCGATATCCGAGACGCGTGCGTACCCTTTTTGCTCTATCAATGAATATATGATTTCGATATGATCTTCCATACTTGGAGTAGGCAAGTTCCGTTCCTCCCTCGCGTCGCTATGTTCAGTTTACTATACTGCTGCCCTGTGGACAACTGAGCATAGGCGCTTGCCGCTTACTTTGCAAAGCGCCGAATAAAGGCAATTTTCCAACTTCCATATATACGGCATCGCAGGGATGTGGAGAGGTTTAACAGCTTTTCGCTCAGGGTAATGATAGTTATAACACAAAAGATACATGAAATTGAAAGGCAGGTGGAGAACATGGGACGCATTCTTTGGATTATTTTGGTAGTCATCCTTGCTGTATGGATAATCGGATTCTTAATGGACGTAGCAGGCGGTCTTATTCACATTCTATTGGTTATCGCAGCAATCGTCTTGATCATTAACTTAGTGACAGGCAGGAAAGGTGTTTAGCTAAGCACCTGACCCAAAAACCCCGGGAAGGCAGAATGATCTGCCTTCCCGGGGTTTTTTCATGCTCTCACTTTCGAATAGACGCAGGTGTCGCGGATTTGCCCGTCATGCCTTGAAAGGCTATCCTTGCGCAATATGCCTTCCAGTTCAAATCCAAGACGTTCCGCAACTGCGCGGCTCCGGACATTGTCCGGATCGCAGCGGATTTCGACGCGGTTCGCTTTCAACTCCTCAAACGCGAAGCGCGTAATGCGTTCCACCGCTTCCGTCACATAGCCTTTCCCTTCAAAACGGCTGTCCACCCAATAGCCGATTTCAAATTTGCGCACTTCCCAGTCGATGCGGTGCAAGCCGCTTGAACCGATGAATTGCCCGCTGTCTTTATCGAAGAAATGCAACCGCAAATCTTTGCGCAGCTCGAAATCAGCCGCCGCTTCGATAAGGTTGGCCGTCATCAACGAGAGATCGGGCTCGCTCTGCGCAAATGGCATCCAGGGCCGCAACGCTTCCAGCGAATGGCGCACCGCCTCATAGCTGAGCATGGCGTCTTCCTTCTTCGGTGCACGGATCAATAGCCGCTCCGATTCGAAAGCATCCGGAAACTCCAGCAATACCGGATTGAACGGCAGTTCGGCAGGCTCTTTGACAGTATCGTCCCACATCACCGGCGTGGTGATGCCCGCTTGCCAGTCTTCACGCGTCATGCCATACGTCACTGCATCGTAATAGCGGTTCTCCTTCGGCGAAAACCATGCTTGGCGCAAATGCGCTTCCTTGACGAAACCGGTCCGCTCAAAAGCTTTACGCATCGCAAAATTATCATGGCGCGTATGCCCTTCAAGCCGGATTTTCTTCTCCGGCAGAGAAAAGACGAAATCGGCAATCATCCGCAACGCTTTCGGCCCATAGCCCTGTCCCCGGTAGGAATCGGCGATCCGCAAGTCGAATAACGGGATCTCATCCTGCAAGTCGAAGATTTTCACCAATCCCACCTGTTCGCTTTCGTCGTTTTCGATCCAAAAGGTCTTGACTTGGTCCGATTTATAGCCGCCTTCTACGATCGTTTTCTCGATCAAGGCGCGCACCGGATGTTCGTGGCCATGATAAGGCCATGAGTTGGTCGTCATAAACTCGATCAATTTCTCGTGCTCTTCCATGGTCCATTCTGTTAACTTCAAATCGCAACCCCCAAACGCCTCTTACTTCTGGACTTTCACCAAACGCAATGCATTCAAGATGACCAATAGCGTAGCCCCCATGTCCGCAAAGATTGCGATCCATAATGTGAGCCAGCCAGGAATGATCAAGAGCAAAGCCAAGATTTTCAGTGCCAGTGCAAAGATGATATTTTCCTTTATTATACGCAAAGTTTTTCGGCTTAGTCGAATCGTATATGGAAGTTTCTCCAAATCATCCGCCATCAAGGCGATATCGGCTGTCTCCAGCGCCGCATCCGTACCGGCACCGCCCATTGCAATGCCGATGTCGGACGCCGCAAGTGCCGGCGCGTCGTTGATGCCATCGCCGACCATCGCCACGCGGCCATATTTTCCCTGCAGCTCTTTAACGGCCGCTAACTTATCTTCAGGCATCAAGCCGGCGCGGATATCCGTTACGCCGATTTCCCCTGCAATCGCTGTTGCCGTTGCGGGATGGTCGCCTGTCAGCATGATCGTGTGGCCGATGCCGATCTCCTTCAACTGCTCGATGATCGCCGGGCTTTCTTCCCGGATCGCGTCTGCCACGCCGATCACCCCAAACAGATGCTTGCTTGAAAATACCGCCATCGCCGATTTCCCGTTTTCCTGTAAGCGATACGCCGCTGCCGGCACATGGAATCCGTGTTCTTCTGCCCATTTCAAGCTGCCGACACGGATGCGCGTGCCGCCGATTTCTGCGTGCACGCCTTTCCCGGTCAAGGATTGGAAACGCTCGGATGGGTATAGTTCAGGCGCTTGTTTGGTGATCGCACGGGCGAGCGGATGCTGCGACAAGGCTTCGACCGACGCCGCGAGCTTGACCACCTCTTCCTGCGTGTAGCCTTCTTGCGGCAGGACATCGGTCATTTCCGGATAACCTTTCGTCAAGGTTCCGGTTTTGTCGAATGCGACAGCCTGTAGGCGCCCGGTTTCCTCCAGATGGATGCCCCCCTTGATGAGCACGCCCTGCCTTGCCGCATTGCCGATTGCCGTGACAATCGCGACAGGCGTCGAGACGACAAGTGCACACGGACAGCCTACGACAAGCACGGCCAAGCCTTGATACACCCACAATTCCCAGTTGCCGGTCATAAATCCAGGGACGAGCGCCACCAAGAAAGCGATGGCGATAATCGCTGGAGTATAGTATTTGGCGAAACGGTCGACGAATTGCTGGGAAGGCGCTTTTTCCGCCTGCGCCTCTTCCACCAGATGGATGATTTTCGCGATGGTCGTATCTTCCACACGCTTCGTCACGGTCACTTCGAGTGCGCCTTCTTCGTTCATCGTGCCGGCAAACACTTCATCGCCCGGCTGCTTAGTGGCAGGAATCGATTCACCGGTGATCGCTGCTTGGTTGACGGCAGACTCGCCGCGCAGCACGGTGCCATCCATGGCAATTTTTTGTCCCGGCTTGACGATCAATATGTCGCCGATGCGGATGTCTTCGGTCTCCAGTTCAATCAATTCGCCGTCGCGCTGGATCAATGCCCGTGAAGGAGCCAGATCCATGAGCGAACGGATCGATTGGCGGGCTTTGTTCATCGAGAACGATTCCAAGGCTTCGCTGATGGCGAACAGGAAGACGACGACCGCGCCTTCCCGCCACTCGCCGATGATGACCGCGCCGATGATGGCAATGGTCATCAAGGTTTTCATATCGAATTCCAGCCGGCTGAGGTTTTTCACCCCGGTGGAAAACATTCCATAACCGCCGATCAGCATCGAGGCACCGAACAGGCCGACCGCTCCGGGATGCGTCTCGCCAAGCTGGAATGAAGCGATGATGCCGGCAATCAGGAAGACCAACGAAATGGCCGTTTCGACTGTCTGCCGCCGCTTATAGAACGGCACATGCGGCACGCGCTGCTTTTCCGGATAAACCCGGATATGGTCGAACGCGCCCGCTTTTTCCAACTCTTCGATCGACACGTTTCCGTCAACCCGCAGTTTGGATGCGCCGAAGTTCAGTTCGACATATTTTGTCTCAGGCAAATCGCGGATGTTCTGTTCGAACTTCGCCGCGCAGCTCGTGCAAGATAGATTTTCAAGACGATAGGTTTTGCTCAACCGGAACACCTTCTTTCACATGTTCATTGGCGATGGTTACTAATTGCCGTACATGGTCGTCTGATAGCGAGTAATAAATCTGCTTGCCTTTGCGTTCGGATTTCGCCAAATCCCGCTCGCGCAAATACCGCAGGTGGTGGGAAGCGGTCGCCGTTGATGAGCCGATCACGGCAGCGATATCGCAAACACACATTTCCGGCTCGATGGTCAGTGCATAAGCGATCTTCAAACGCGTTTCATCCGCCAGTGCTTTGAATAGAGCGGCAACGCCATCGAGCTCCGCCATATGCTGCTGTACCCGGTCAACCGCTTCGGGATGGATCTTTGTTATTTCGCATACTTCTTCCATCTAATTCACGCCCTTCATTCAAATCTTCATTTGATTGACTTCAGTATACGTCCATGAGGCCCAACAGTCAAACCATCGTTTGAATGAAAAACTCCAGTACTCCACGCTATATACCCCATCCCGTATATGATATACTCTATTTAATGAAAGCGATTACATCGCCGGATAGGGGGAAATGATCATGTATCGAAATCTATTAGTGGCAATGGATGGCTCTGAGCATTCCAAACGGGCGGCCAAGGAAGCGATCCGGCTTGTGAAAGATACTCCGGACGCCGAAGTGACCATCGCCTATGCCATCGATTACGATAAGGCGGAAAAAGAAATCAGCAAGGGGCAAACGAACGAACAAGTAGCGGCAGCGAGAAAAGAGTTCCTGGCGCCGCTCGAAATGCTTTTCAAGGAAGCCGGCGTCACTTCCAAGACAGTCGTTCTCCACGGCTCACCCGGCCCCGCCATTGTGGAGCATGCCAATGAACAAGGCTATGATGCAGTCGTCATCGGCAGCCGTGGCTTGAATCCCGTCCAGCAATTCGTGCTCGGCAGCGTCAGCCATAAAGTGGCGAAACGCGTCAAAGCACCCGTCCTAATCGTCAAATAAATGCATTTCCATCAGCCGCCCGGTTTTCCGCCGCGCGGCTTCTTGTTATAATGCAGGAAAACGGAAATGGGGATCATGATGCATAAAGGGATACGCAATTCCATCGCCGACGTACCTGGAGTCACCGTCGGCCATGTCACGCTCGATGAAAAGATCAATGAAGAGGAATCTGTCTGCACCGGCGTCACGGCGATCTTGCCGCATGCCGGCAATTGGTTTGAACATAAAGTGCCCGCCGCATCTTTTGTGTTGAATGGGTTCGGGAAAACTGCAGGGCTTGTCCAGGTCGATGAACTGGGCGTGCTTGAATCCCCGATCATGCTGACCAACACGTTCAGCGTGGCCGCAGTGCTGCAAGGGACGATGGACTATATGCTCGCTGGGAATCCGGCCATCGGCGATTCGACCAGCTCGCTGAATTTGGTTGTCGGTGAATGCAACGACAGCTACTTGAATTCGATGCGGCGGATGGCGGTCGAACCGACTCATGCCGCCGAGGCGATTCGCACAGCTTCCGCTGACTTTGCGCAAGGGGCTGTCGGTGCCGGTAAAGGAATGATCTGCTACGGCGTCAAAGGCGGCATCGGCTCTTCTTCACGCATTGCAGGAGACGGGGCAGAACAGTTCACGGCCGGTGCACTTGCTCTGACCAATTTCGGGCGCAAAGAAGAAATCGCCATCGCCGACTGGCTGCCTGAAAACGCCCCGGAAAAGCGCCCCGATGGATCCGTCATCATCGTCATCGCCACCGATGCGCCGCTCGACAGCCGCCAGCTGAAACGGCTTGCCAAACGGGCGGCAATCGGGCTTGGCCGCACGGGTACCCATGTATATAACGGCTCAGGGGACATCATCATCGCCTTTTCCACCGCCTATACGATTCCCCATCGGCAGCATTCCCCTTTTACCGATTTACAGCTGCTGCGCGATGACCATGAGGTGATGGCTGCGCTTTTCCAAGGCGTCATCGAATCAACGGAAGAAGCGGTCTATCAATCGCTGTTCCATGCCGAGACCACTTTTGGGCGCATGGGGCGCGTCGTCGAAAAAGGCTTGTTCGAATAAAAACAAAACACAAAAACCGTTCCGCTTCTTCAGCGGAACGGTTTTTTACATAGAAGCGATGGAATAACCGACAGCAAACAGCAGCAAGCCGCAAACAAGCGTTGCGGAAATGTATAAGATGCCTTGTTTCCAGCGGCCATCTTCAACATCCTTCACACAATCGAGCGCCATCGTCGAAAACGTCGTGAAGGCACCAAGAAACCCGAAAACCCCTGAAGCTGCCGGCAATTCCGCCCCGATGCATGCGCCGATAATGAGCGATCCGAGACTGTTGACGAACCAAGTCGCAAGTTTTGGCTGGCGCGCACGATTTTCCACCGCCATATAACAGAGATAACGGGCAACTGCACCAAAAAAGCCGAAGACAGCGACGCTAATCATTCCACCGCCCCTTGCGCCCTGCCAACAGCCCTAAAGCTGCCGCCGCAATCGATGCGGCCGTCATGCCAAAAGCATAAATGATCCCTGTTATTAAGGACGTTTCAAGCAAACGGAACCAATCCGCCGAAAAAGCCGAAAAACTCGTGAACGAACCGATCAGCCCGGTCGAGACGAATAGCCGCGTCTCCGCCGACCGTTTTGCCAATCGGGCCGCTGCGATGCCGATGGCGAAACTTCCGACAATGTTCACCAGCCACAAGCCCAGTCCCGCTCCAGCGAATTGAAACACGGCCATGCGGAGAAGCGATCCGGCCATGCCGCCAAATCCTACAGCCAAGATGTTTTTCATAAAATCCCCCGAAATGTTTTCTCTAGTATACCTTATTCAGGGACGAGCGTTAATTCCGCTCCTTCCACATCGCCTTCGATTCGGGTTGCATGAAACTCTCCTTGCGCCCATTTGTCGACTTGGTTATGGAAGAAATCGGATTTCACGTGGCCACTGAGCCCCGGGCCGACAATGTGATAAGCTTTGGACAAATCGGATAGGTCGGCGACAAAACGCCACGAAGCCCCGTGGTCGACATCGCCGTCATCATTGAAAGCCGCCGCCTGTACAGTGATATTCGAGCCGCCCACCGGCACTTTGTCCGGATTCAGGAAACGCTCGAGAATCGGCGATGCCCCGGCGACAGGGTGAGGGAAGGTCAATTGATGGTAATCGCCCCATTCCCAAGCTTCGGGATTATCGCCTTGTTCGCTTTCGATATCGGCAAGTGCCATATCAAGTGAATCCGCCAGCCACTTGCCGGTGCCGCCGTATTCACGCACCCATGCCCCCTCGTCGCCTTCAAAAGCCCTGCGCAATAAGGCGTCCGTGATATGGTTTTTGCCCGACAGCATCTCGTAAACATCTTCAGGAAATTGTTCCTCGAATAAAGTGTCCGGCAATTGGCGCATCCACGTATGGAACACGAAAGGTGCCGCCTGCCCTGCGCTATCGACTTGGTCCCAATTGCGAAGCATCTCGAATAACTCGCCGTGTTCATCTGTCACTTTTTCGACTTCTGCCATCATGCCTTCAAGAAATTCTGCAGCGTATAGATTTTTCTGGTCCATCTGCAAGGCCATCATGTCTTCCGCTGTCAGCTTGTCGCTGCTTTCCAATACTTCCGCGATGCGTTCATAGCGATACGGTTGCGCCCAGAAATCCGTGATGTGGTACGGATAGCTGTCATTAATGACTTGATTATTGGCAGTCGCGATAAAACCGGATTCCGGATTGACCGAACGCGGCAATTCATCGAACGGTACATAACCGTCCCATCCGTACTCCGCGGAATCGCCCGGCACCGGCAATTGCCCGTCGCCTTGTTTGCGGATCGGGATGCGGCCGTTTGCCTTGTACGCAATGGTGCCGTCCGTCGATGCGAACACGAAATTCTGTGCAGGCGCCTGGAAATCTTCCAGCGCCGATTCGAATTGTTCCCAGTTCTCCGCTTTATTGAAATTCAACACGGCCTGCAGTTCAAGTGTCGGCTCAAGTGCGGTCCATTGCATGGAAAAGACGGCGGAAGGCTCTTCCTCGTCAAACATGACCGGTGACACGACCGGGCCGTGGCGCGTCACGAGCACTTCGAAATCAATGGTTTCCCCGTCTTTCACTTTTATCGGCTCATTCAATACTTGTGCTTGCTCCCACTGGCCTTCATAGCGGAACTGTGTCGGATCGTCAGGGTTTGGCGTTTCGATGTACAGATCCTGCACATCCGGCCCGACATTCGTCACGCCCCACGCAATCTGTTCATTATGCCCGAGAATGATCCCGGGAATGCCCGCGAAAATGACGCCGCTGACATTTTGTTCCGGCGACTCCAGATGCATCTGGTACCAGATCGATGGGGTGCTGAGGCCGAGATGTGGATCGTCTGCTAGTAGCGGCAGCCCGCTTTCCGTCTTGTCCCCCGACACGACCCAGTTATTGCTGCCATTGAACTCTGGCGGGATGACTGACGGATCGAAAGCACCGGCGACTGTGACCGGCTGTTTTTTATTGGCTGCCAAAATCGCAGGCGCATCTTCCGGGTAGCGGATGAACAATTCGCGCGCTTTGTCTTCCGGGAATTCATTCAACGCCCAATGCCGGACCGCAAGCGAATTCCAATGGCCGCCGAGATCATAGGCCATGAACTTGCCGATTGCCAAGGAATCAACAGGCGTCCACGGTTCGGGTTCGTAGCCGAGCAGCGCGAATTCATAGCTGAGGCGCCCCTCTTCTTTCGCTTCATCGATATACGCATTGACGCCTTGCGCATACCACTCAAGCACTTGTTTCGCTTCTTCCCCGTAGCCAGACCAAGACGCTTCCCCAGCACGGCGCAAGCTGAAAGTGCGGAAATATTTATCGGTATCGACAGCGGCTTCGCCGATCACTTCAGCCAAACGTCCACTCGCCTGCCTTCTCGATAGATCCATCTGGAACAAACGGTCCTGCGCCTGCACATACCCTTGCGCCCTGTACAAATCCGCATCGCTTTCTGCCCGGATATGCGGCACGCCGATATCATCCCGTACGACCGTTACTTGTTGTTCTAAAACGGGCACAGCCACTTCCCCTTCAATGACCGGTTTCGACTTCGATATGTAAGCGCTTGCAATAATCACTGCAACGACTGCCAGTGCGAGTAACGACCCGAATGCAATCAACAGCCATTTCACCCATTTTTTCTTTTTCATGGATAATCCCCCTTTGTGATTTTCATTCGACCGGCTTAGTGGAAATTCCTTCCTAGCCATCAAAAAAGCCTGCCGCATGGGCAAGCTTAGTTGACGAAATCTTCTTCTCCAAGCACCAATTTGACTTTCGGCACTTGTTTCTTTTCGGTAAGGACATACAGCACATCGCCTTTTCTGAGACGCGTCGTTCCGGTCGGCATAACGAGTTTTCCTGAACGAATGATGGCGCTGATCAAGGTCTGGTTCGGAAGGCCGATCGTCTGCACCAACTGGCCGGCAAAAGGCGATTTCTCGGACAGTTCGACTTCCAGCATTTCCGCATTGGCACGATCCATCGATACCAATTCCAGCGAATGGATGCGCTTTGGCACCGGACGCCCGTTCAAACCGAGCTTCTCCGCGAAGAATGGAATGGTCGAGCCTTGCAATAAAGCGGACGTCAGCACGATAAACGAAACGATATTGAAAAACAGGATGCTGTTATCCATGCCGGCGAGCATCGGGAACGTCGCCAGAACGATCGGTACCGCACCGCGAAGCCCTGCCCAGGACATGAACAGCTTTTCTTTCAGATCATAATCGAAGAACGCCGTACTGATGAAGACAGCTACCGGGCGCGCGATGAAAATCAACACGAATGAGAGCACGAGCCCTTTCCAGATGAGATCCCAGTCAGCCAATTGGCTTGGGAAGACGAGAAGCCCGAGAATGACGAACATGACGATCTGCATCAGCCAAGCGAAACCTTCATGGAAGGAGACGATCGAATAACTATGCGTCAAATCGCGCGTCCCGATTACAAGAGCCGCCAAGTATACCGCCAGCAGCCCGCTGCCGCCGAGGACGGCCGTAAAGCTATAGATGAAAATCGCAAAGCCTGCGGCAAGCACCGCATAAAGCCCCGAGGCATCCAGCCGGATCCTATTGATGGTCCACGATGCGAAAAATCCAAGCGCCAGGCCAAGAACCAATCCCAGCCCCATTTGAAGCAGGAAACTGCCGAGCATGTTCCAGACCGATGACTCCGGGATCATGATCAATTGAACAAATGCAATGGTCAAAAACATCGCCATCGGGTCGTTCGTTCCTGACTCCGCTTCGAGCGTTGAGGAAATCTTGGATTTGATGTTCTGGCCTGCGAGAACGGAGAAAACCGCTGCGGCATCCGTCGAGCCGACAATGGAGCCGAGCAAAAAGGCCTGCAGCCAAGTCAAATCAAACACATAGTACGCTGCGACAGCTACGATGCCTGTCGTGATCAAAACCCCAAGCGTCGCCAGGACGAGTGAACCGCCAAGAACCGGGCGGATATGCTTCCATTGGGTTTGTAAACCACCTTCGAAGAGGATAATAATGAGGGCGACAATTCCGACCATCTGGGCAATTTCTGCGTTGGAGAAATAGATGAGGCCTGAAACATCACTGCCTAACACCATGCCGAGGAACATAAACAAAACGAGCGAGGGAACGCCGGCGCGTGCCGATACTTTCGTCATCAAGACGCCAGCCAGGAGGAAAATTCCACCGATCAGGATTATACCGTCTACACTAAAGCTCTGTATATTGACCACCTACTCCGTAAATTACTTTGAATTCATTATACCATAATAATGGCTCTAATTAAAAAAGCGACACTCCGTATAAGGAGTGCCGCTCACTTGCATCAAGCCATATCTTCGCCGACGATTTTCACTTCAAGCTCCAAATCGATGCCGAATTTCTCGAATACCGCTTTTTTCACCATTTCAATGGTCTGGATATAGTCATTGGCTGTCGCGTTGTTTTTGTTGACGATAAATCCGGCGTGCTTTGTCGAAACTTCCGCGCCGCCAAACCCTCTGCCCTGCAATCCGCTTTCCTGGATCAATTTCCCGGCAAAATTGCCCGGCGGCCGTTTGAAGACACTGCCTGCAGAAGGGAATTCCAAAGGCTGTTTGCTTTCCCGCTGGAAAGTCAATTCGTCCATTTTTGCGTTGATGACACGCTGTTCGCCGATTTCGAGGCTGAATTCGGCTGCCAGGACATAGAACCCTTTTTTCGTGATGATGCTTTTGCGGTAGCCAAGTTCAAGCTCCTCTTTCGTCAAGACCAGCTTTTCTCCCTCTTTCGTCAAGACGGTCGCCTGGACGATGACGTCTTTGATCTCGCCGCCGTACGCGCCGGCGTTCATCGCCATTGCGCCGCCGATCGAACCGGGGATGCCGCAGGCGAATTCCAAGCCTGTCAACTGGCTGTCCGCTGCTGCGCGGGATACGGTCTTAATGTCGGCGCCGCCTTGTGCGATGACTGTTGTGCCGTTGATCATGATGCCGTCCAATTTCTTGAACGTCAGCACGATGCCGCGCACGCCGCCGTCTCGGACGACCATATTGGAGCCATTCCCGAGCATCAAAAGCGGGATCTCATTGTCATATGCGTATTTTACAGTATAAGCTACTTCATCTTCCGTTGTCGGTGCTACAAATATATCGGCCGGCCCGCCCATTTTCGTCAATGTATGCAAATGCAAAGGCTCGTCCATCTTGACGTGATCTTTTGCCACAAAACGGCGCAGATCCGCCAACCAAGTTTCTTTCATCATTCCAAGCAAATCCCTTCTAAACTTTTCGCTCTTAATAGTATCCATTTTTCATCATGTTTTGACAAGCGATATTGCCTTGTTAAGGACTAAAGTATGGATAAATTTTATCTCTAATTAAAACTATTTTAATTAAAACCTATTGACTTCGAGATATTTATTGTTTATAGTAAGGCTAACACATACGAAATTGGAGGAATTACTCATGAAAAAATGGACAGTAGACCAAGCGCATTCAGAAATCGGATTTTCCGTAAAACACATGATGATCTCGAAAGTGAAAGGCTCTTTCGGTTCTTACGAAGCACAGGTGGAAGCAGATGAAAACAACCTGGAAAATGCATTGATCGATTTCAAAATCGATGTGACAAGCATCGACACCAATAACGAAGACCGCGACAACCACTTGCGCTCAGCTGATTTCTTTGACGCTGAACAGCATCCTTACATTACGTTCAACGCAACCGATATCCGCAAAAAAGACGATGACGAATACGAGCTTGAAGGCGATTTGACCATCAAAGGCGTTACCCGCCCGGCGAAATTCGAAGCGGAATACGGCGGCAAAGCCACCAACCCTTGGGGCGTAGAAGTCGTAGCATACAACGTCAACGGCAAGATCAACCGCAAAGATTTCGGATTGACATGGAACCAGGCGCTTGAAACAGGCGGCGTCCTTGTCGGCGAAGACATCAAATTGAACTTGGAAATCCAAGCGAACCCAGCATAAGCATAAAAAAAGGAAGCAGCCCTCGCTGCTTCTTTTTTGTGTTTTAAATGCCGCCTTCTAATTTCTTCAGCGGTTTCACGGCAGGGCCTTCCAATACTTCGCCAGTGTGCGAGAAGCGCGAGCCGTGGCACGGGCAATCCCACGAGGTTTCGGCATCGTTCCACGCTACGTCACACCCCATATGCGTACAGGTCGGTTTGACGAGATGCACTTGGCCGTATTCATCGCGGTAGCCGCCCGCTTTTTTGCCATCCACTTTGACAAGTCCGCCCTGTCCTTTTTCCAGGTCGTCGATGGTCTTGGATGCTTTTTTCAATTTGCCGCTGACCAGTTCTTTCGCCACCGATGCATTGTCTTTCAAGAAGCTTGCGGCATCGGCCGCTTTCACTTTCGGCCGCGTCGGGTCGAATAGCGCAGCGTACGGGTTGTCGCGCCCGACAATTTGGTCGGTCAGAATCCGCCCCGCGATGGCTCCGTTTGCCATGCCCCATTTATGGAAGCCGGTTGCGACGAGGATATTTTCATAACCGGCGGTGATCGTGCCTACATAAGGGATTTTATCCAAAGTCGTCAAATCCTGTGACGACCAGCGATAAGGAATTTCCTGTGCGGCAAAATAATCTTCGCCGAACTTTGCCAAATTCTCGTAATGCTCCATCGTGTCAACTGAACTTTGGCCTGTAGCGTGGCCGTCGCCGCCGAGCAACAAGAGTTTCTCCCCGTCTTCACCTGGCGTAAACCGGATGGAACGCGATGGGCTATCGACGCTGATGTACATGCCTTCCGGGATCTTGCCTTCGGTCCGGACCGCAATGGCATAAGAACGGTTGACTGACATCCTGGAGAAATACATGCCATCGAAATCATTGAACGGGTAATGCGTCGCGACGACGACTTTTTCACATGATAAATGAGACAGGTTTTCCATCTGGATGACCGGGTCTTTCTTGCTCAAGATCTTCATGGCGCGACTTTGTTCGTGGATGTCCACGCCCATTTTCTCCAGTTCCTTTACAAGGCCTGTCAAGAATTTCACTGGATGGAACTGCGCCTGGTTGCGCATGACGAGCGCTTCTGTCACCGGGAACGGCAACTCCGACTCCTCGCGCGCAAGCCCGCCGTCGATGCCCAGCTGCTGGTACGCTTCCGCTTCTTTCTCCAATAACTTCACGGTGGCATCTTTCGTCGAATAGATGAATGCATCCCGGTGCGAGAAATCGCAATCGATGTCCAGCTCTTTTGCCGTTTCCTCGATAAACTTCAAGCCTTCCATATTAGCTTCGTAATAAAGCCTCGCTTGTTTTTCACCAGCGATCTTGATCAACGGCGCATAATACAGGCCATGCTGGGCCGAAATCTTGGCAGTCGTATAGCCCGTGACGCCGTCGATCAATTTTCCGGCATCCAAAAGCGTCACTTTCTTCCCTTCTTTCGCCAAGAGGTAAGCCGTTACGACGCCGGCAATACCTGCCCCTATCACCGCGACTTCCGTAGACTTATTGCCGGTGAATGCCGGATAATCCGGCAATTCCTTATAGGCTCTCCAAAAAGACTCCTTCGATTCGGGAATGCGTCTGTGCTGTTCATTTTGAGACATGCTGCCCCTCCTTTATTGAATGTTCTGCTTATTGACTGTCTACCCCCATGTGGAAATTACTAACCAATAAATGAACGAAGGGCAGCTGAGTTCATTTATTTGCGACGCATCTGCTTAGCAGATGTGGGAGCAAACTAACGAGGCTTGCCTCGGACATTCGTTTGCGAGGCTTGAGCACAGCGAAAGTCGAGCAAATAAATGCATAAAAAAGCTGAATTAACCCATTTGATCGGAAAAGCTTAGTCCCGACAATTTCAAGAAAAAAAAAGACGGAAACGCCGAAGCGTTTCCGTCTGTTCATTCATTATGCGTTTACTTCAACTTTAGAAAGCAATGCTGCCGATTCTTTCACGCGCTCCATGCCGTCTGCAATGATTTGCTCAGCGCGGTCCGGGTACATATTGTGTCCTTCGATGATGACTTCTTCGATATCCGTGATGCCGAAGAAATTCATGATGGCACGGATGTAGTTGACGCTCATTTCGCTAGGCGCCATTTCCGGTGTCGAGTAGACCCCGCCTCGAGCGTTCAGGATGATGACTTTTTTCTCCGGAACCAAGCCAACCGGGCCTTCTTCCGTATATTTGAACGTCATGCCTGCACGGTATACATAATCGATGAAAGTCTGCAATGCCGCAGGAATCGTCTTATTCCATAGCGGGAAAGCGAATACGACAACGTCTGCATCCATGAATGCATCCATCGCTTTATTAGCAGCCGTCAAGATGCGCTGCTCCAATTCAGTCAATTCTTCTGCCTGTGCGGATTTTTGCATGGCGTCGAAGAAATCCTGGCCGAAATACGGCATATCTTCTGCGAATACATCGAATGTGTTGACTTCTGCGTCCGTCTTCAAGTTCTCCATGAAGACCTCGTGCATTTTACTTGAAACCCCTTCAGATGCCGGACGGTTATTGGCTTTTACGACTAAAATGTTTTTCACTGATAAAACTCCTTTATACTAATATTATTATTCTTCAATTCAAGACTTTATAATTATAAGTAATTCAAGGCATAAAGTCAAAGAGCTTGCTCACGTCATTCCCCTTCACAGGAATCTCCTGTACAAAAGCTGGTCTTCGCTTTTCCGACAGGCTTTAACGAAGGGCGCATGCCTTCCTCTTCACCGATCTGTTCCAGCGCTTCAATGAATGCTTCAAGCGGCTGGGCGCCCGAGATGGCATACTTTCGGTTGACGACGAAGAACGGGACGCCTTGTACACCGATCTGGCCGGCTTCTTGGATGTCTTGTTCGACTTCGCCCTGGAATTGATCCGAATCGAGAACGTCCGCTGCCTGCTTGCGGTCAAGGCCTGCTTTTTCAGCAATCGAAAGCAGCGTCTCCGTGTTGCTGATATTGTGCGCTTTTTCGAAGTAATGGTGCATCAATAGCTCGGTCAAGCGGTGTTCCCCGCCTTGTGTGGCCGCCCATTTGACGAGCCGGTGCGCAGAAAATGTATTGGCGTGAGGCATGTTTTCCACGTCGTAATGCAAATCGAACGCTTTTGCCTGCTGTGCAACCTGGGCTGTCATTTCTTTCGCCCGTTCGAGGCTTTGCCCCATCTTTTCTGCCAAATGTTCATAGGCTAATCTGCTGGAGCCCACCGGCGCTTGTGGATCCAGTTCATATGCTTTAAATGTAATCTCGGCTTGGCTCTCGTAGCCTGAGCGTGTGAGAGCTTGTTCTAGTGTGCGCTTTCCTATATAACAGAATGGGCAAACGTAATCTGACCAAACTTCAATTTTCATATCTATTCACCTCGCCACTTACTATAGCAATGACCTCGATACGCCACAATTTTTTTGCTTGAAGAAAATTTCCAGCACAAAAAAACTGACTCCCTATAAGGGAATCAGCTTAAGGCTTCGGTAATGACCGGAACGATTTGTTTTTTTCTCGAGACGACGCCCGGCAGGATTACCCGGTTGTTGACGACGCTTGATTGGAAAGCAGATTCGATAATGTCTGCACGGCGGCCGAGGACAATCGCTTCCGAGTTGTTATTCAGGATATCCGTAACAGCGAACACAAACAGGTCCAAGCCTTTCGCAGCGACCGTGCTGCCAATCAACACTTCCAATTCCGCTTGGCGCGCCAGCACTTCCGATACATCGATGGCATTGACTTGCGCCACTTCAAAGCGGTGCTCGCCCGCCTCGAATTCCTTGGAATCGAGCGAAATCAAATCTTCCAGCGTTTTGTTGCTCAAATCGGCACCCGCTTTCAACATGGCAAGGCCATAAACATTGGGATCGACGCCGGCGATGCTAGCCAGTTCTTTCGCCGCTTGCATGTCCTGTTCCGTACATGTCGGGGATTTGAACAGCAAGGAATCCGAAATGATCGCAGAAAGCATCAACCCGGCAATATCAGCCGGCACGTCGACTGCATGTTCTTTATAGAGTTTCAAAAGGATCGTCGCTGTGCATCCGACAGGCTCAGCACGGAAATAAAGCGGATCGGCCGTTTCGAAATTAGCGATCCGGTGATGGTCGATCACTTCGATCACTTGCACGTCATTGATATCATCGATGCTCTGCTGGCGCTCGTTGTGGTCGACAAGGATGACTTGCTTCACTTCGTCTGAAGCGCGTGTCACCAAGCGGGGGGTCGGGGATTTGAAATGATCGAGCGCAAACAGCGTCTCATTGTTCGCTTCCCCGAGGCGAATGGCTTCAGCATCCATTCCGAGCTCTTTTTTCAAATGGGTATAAGCGATCGCTGAACAAATCGAATCGGTGTCCGGATTTTTATGACCTAATACAAAAACTTTTGACATGAATAATGGCCTCCTGGCTTGAGTAGTTTCTGAGATTATTCTATCACAAATCGCCTCTTCAGAAAAAATCTGCGACAGAAAACCTAGTGTTCTCCAGCTTCAGACCAACTAAATACGGAAATGTTTTTAGAATTATCAGTATTTTTAAAGTTAAGTGTGTACTTTAGCATAGTTGAATGGTATTATATTACTAACTAATCCTATGATTTTGGAAGGAAGAGGTGCCAGTGACTATATTATTGGAAAAGAAATACATCCCCTTGTCCCATTATTTTCAAGCCGCGACAAATCCCAGTATCCGTTTGACTTTTTCGGAAATTGAGCAGATCATGGGGCAGAACTTGCCCAATGCCGCTTATTTGAACAAAAGCTGGTGGAAAAAATCGAAACCCCCCGCAAAACATTTCCATGCCTGGATGGACGCGGGCTATCGCGTGACAGAAGTCGAGCCCGACCGCTACGTCGTCTTTGAAAAAGCGGATGCCAAGAACACGGCCGCCGGCACAGACGAAGAAGATAAGGACATATTGTTGATCCGCACCGCCGAACACGGGGATGCGCGGTCGCTGGCCTTGCTCCAAAAAGCCGTGGAAGCGGAATCCAATTTCATGCTTTACGGCAAGGACGAACGCTCGCTTTCTACGCAACGCGTCCGCAAACAGATCATCGAGTGGAAGCAAAGCGGCCATTCCGCGATCATCATCGCCATCTTGAACGGCCAGCACGTCGGCTATTTGATGGTCATCGGCAATGAAGCCAAACGGGCACAACACCGGGCTGCATTGGTCCTCGGCCTTCTGAAGGAAGCACAGGGCAAAGGCATCGCCAAATCCCTTCTTGAAAAAGCGGAAGACTGGGCCAAGCAAAAAGGCATCACACGCCTGGAGTTGACCGTCATCGAAGACAATGAGCGTGCCCGCAAACTGTATGAAAAAGCCGGCTTCGAAGCCGAAGGCACCCGCCACCGGTCACTCATCATCGACGGCAAAGAGCACGACGAAATCTATTTAGCCAAATTTTTGGATTAAGCCAACTTCAAAAAATGCCCGCCATTCAAATGTGAATGGCGGGCATTTTTCATTGTGCGGATCAATTCAATACCGTTAACCATAGATACAGCCCGGTCAAAGTGATGAACAAAGTCGGGACGGTAAGGATGATGCCGACTTTGAAATAATAGCCCCAGCTGATTTCGACACCTTTCGTCTTCAAGACATGCAGCCATAAAAGTGTCGCAAGCGAACCGATCGGCGTGATTTTCGGGCCGAGGTCGGATCCGATGACATTGGCATAAATCAAGGCGTCGCGCATGACGCCGTTCGTATTCGCCTCGGCGATGGCCAAAGCATTGATCATCACCGTCGGCATATTGTTCATGCCGGATGATAGGATCGCTGCGATAAAGCCCATGCCGACCGTCGCCGCATAGAGGCCATGCCCCGCTGTCCATTCGATCGCCTGGGCAAGAACCGAGGTCAAGCCGACATTGCGCAAACCGTAGACAACGACGTACATGCCGATCGAGAAGAAAACGATCGCCCACGGTGCGCCTTTTAGCACCGTCATCGTTTCGACGTGCTTGCTGTTGCGCGCAATCGCCAGGAAAATGATCGCGATGGAGCCGGCGATCAAGGAAACCGGAATCTCCAGCGATTCGCTCATGAAGTAGCCGATCAGCAAGATCGCAAGAACGACCCAAGACAGGCGGAAAATACGGATATCTTTGATCGCGGTATCCGGTTTTTTCAACACGCCCGGATCGAAACGGCCCGGAATATCTTTCTTAAAGAACAGATACAGGACAAGCATGCTCGCCACGATACTGAACAAGTTCGGAACAACCATATGCAAGGCGTACTCCGTAAAGCCGATGCCGAAGAAATCCGCCGAGACGATATTGACCAAGTTACTGATGACAAACGGCAGGGAAGCCGTATCGGCAATAAAGCCGGATGCCATGATAAACGGCAAAATCATCGTATCGCGGAATTTCAACGCCCTCACCATCGCCAGAACGATCGGCGTCAGAATTAGCGCCGCGCCGTCATTGGCAAAAAGTGCCGCGACAAACGCCCCAAGAAGCGTAACGAGGAAGAACATGCGCAAGCCGCTGCCTTTGGCAAAACGCGCCATATGTAAGGCGGCCCATTCGAAAAAGCCTATTTCGTCCAAAATCAAGGAAATGATGATCAAGGCAACAAAGGTCAATGTCGCATTCCATACAATCCCCGTCACATCCCACACATCGCCGAAATCGACGACGCCGAACACCAAGGCGACCACGGCCCCCGCAATCGCCGACCAGCCGATCGATAAGCCGCGCGGCTGCCAGATGACAAATAGCAATGTCACCAGAAAAATAATTATCGCTAACCAAACATCCATTTCACTTCCAACTCCTTAATTGCAATCCACTTTCTTGCCTTCCGCTATGAGCGTTTCTACCGTGCGTTCAGGTTCCGGCAATATCGCAAGCAATGTTGTCAGCACCCCAAAAAGCCCATGCCGTTCATTGAGCGACCAGATCGTCCAGCGCCCGCGCTTTTCTTCACAGATCCACCCCGCCTGCTTGAGTTTGCGCATATGCTGGCTGATGGCCGGCTGCGACATATCAAGCAGCTCCGTGAACTCGCAGATGCACAACGCTTCTTTTGATAAGTATTTCAAGATCAGCATGCGTGTTTCGTCACTTAGCGCTTTCAAGCTCTGTTCCATTTGTTTATAGTCCATTTCAGTCACCTCTTTTTGGCAATGGGTTTATTATATAAGCAATCACTTATGTGTGCAAGAGGGCATTTCGATTCCCTAATAATTTTCATCACGAAAAAACCGCCCCCAATGACGGGAGCGGTTTGGATAGTTCCTTATTTGTTTTCAAGCAATTTCAGTGACTCGCGGTTGAATGCCGGGATATCATCCGGCTGGCGGCTTGTTACCAATTGATCTTGGCAAACAGCCACTTCTTCGTCCACCACAGTTGCGCCAGCGTATTCCATATCAACTTGGATCGATTTGAATCCTGTCGCTTTGCGGCCTTCCAAAGCTTTCGCCGTAATCAATAGCTGCGGCCCGTGGCAGATTGCGAAAACCGGTTTTTTCGAATCCATGAATGCTTTCGTGAATGTCACGAAACGATCATCTGCGCGCAATTGGTCCGGCGAGAACCCGCCCGGCAATAGCAGCGCATCGAAGTCATCCGGGTTTACGTCATCGATGCCTTTATCGATCGTGACGACGGCTTCGCCTTGCTTGCCGGTCACTTTCTTGCCCGCTTCCTTTTCGATATTGATCAGTTCATGGCCCGCTTCGTTAAACGCTTTTGCCGGTTCTGTATACTCCACGTCTTCGAACATATCTGTAATTAACGTTGCAATTTTTGCCATTTTCCTTCACTCCTTCTGTTTATGTGCTCCCTCTCAGTATTCCACGAATTGGAAAGCTTAAACATCCGGATTACGGGCGGAATTTCGAGACGAACGGATTGTCTGATTCCCAGAAACGGTATGGATAATGGACCGCTTCCTGTGAATTCCCGATGCCGACGCGCGGCCCTGTCGACACAGCGTGCACTGCGTCGCCCTCAGCAATATAAAGCGGCCGCTCAGTGAAGTGATGGCCATTATAGTCCATTGTGATGCCCATCGCTTTCGTCAGCTTGCCGGGCCCGCTCGTCCATTGCTTCATCGGCATGTGCTGCCCTCTGCGCTCCGCCATAAATTCGACGCCTTCGACCGGTTCGACCGCACGAATCAAGATGGCGCGCGGCGTTTCTTCCGGTCCGCTGACAACATTCACCAGCGTATGGGTATGCATTTGGTACGTATAAACAAGTCCGGATCTGCCAAACATCACTTCAGTGCGTTTCGTGCGGCGGTTGCCGAAGCTATGTGCAGCCCGGTCTTCCGCCCCCATATAGGCTTCAGTCTCGACGATCCTCCCAGCGACGATGCCGCCCGGGAGTTCATGGACCAGTATTTTCCCAAGTAAATCCCGCGACAACTCAAGCGTCGGGGCTTCAAAAAACTTATCATCCATTGGCTCGAACATGTTGATCCCTCCTTTCGGCATTATACCGAATGAGGGGCGGTCACTGCATCGATCAAGGGTTCGACACCTTCAATCCGGCCTTCATGGAACGCCTGGACGATCGCGCTGCCGACAATGAATCCATCGACATCGTCACGCAACATATCGACGTGGCTTTCTTTCGAGATCCCAAATCCCGCATAGACTGGCACCGGGCTCAATTCCCTCACCTTGCGCGTGAAGGCGCCGACTTCTTCCGCCAATTCGTCACGGCTTCCCGTAATGCCGGTCACGGTGACCGCATAGACGAAACCTTGAGCTTCTTTCAAAATCTCTTCCAAGCGGCTGTCGATCGTCGTCAATGTGACGAGCTGGATCAGCGCAAGTTCCTGTTGTTTCGCGAACGGCTCGATCAATTGCCGGTGCTCGAACGGCAAATCCGGGATGATGACGCCGGATGCCCCCGCCTTTTTCGCTTCCTGTGTAAAACGTTCAGCCCCGAAACGGATGACCGGATTCAAATAGGTCATGATGATGAGCGGCACTTTCACTTCGAAATCGAAGCGCTGCATCGCATCGAGCACTTTTTCCAAAGTAATGCCTTCATCAAGCGCCCGGTTTCCTGCCGCTTCGATCGTCGGCCCGTCAGCGACCGGATCCGAAAACGGAATCCCGACTTCAATCGCCGTCACTCCGCGCTCTTGCAGATATTGGATCTGTTCACCCAGTTTTTCAATGCCGCCGTCGCCTGCCATGATATAGGCGACAAAAGCTTTATGCCCTGCTCGTTTCAGTTCTGCTAATCGTTTCATGACAGCCCCTCCAATTTCTCGGCGTATGTCGCCATATCCTTATCGCCTCTGCCGGACACGCAAATGACGAGCAATTCATCCGCTGTCATCGACTGCGCTTGTTTTTTCGCTTCCGCTACCGCATGGGCAGACTCCAAAGCCGGAATGATGCCCTCTAAGCGCGACATTTCAATGACCGATGCGAGCGCTTCATCATCCGTGATGGCCTGATAAGTGACGCGGCCGCTATCCGCCAGGTGCGCATGTTCCGGCCCGATACCCGGGTAATCAAGGCCTGCCGAAATCGAATGTGCTTCCTGCACTTGCCCGGCATCGTCTTGCAAGATCTTCATCATCGCCCCGTGCAGCACGCCTTCCGACCCTTTCGTCAAAGTGGCAGCATGGCGTTCGGTATCGACCCCTTCGCCCGCTGCTTCAGCTCCGATCAAGCGGACTTTTTCATCGCCTACGAACGGATGGAACATGCCGATGGCGTTGGATCCCCCGCCGACACATGCGACGATCGCATCCGGCAGGCGCCCTTCCTTATCGAGAATCTGGCGCTTTGTCTCGAGCCCGATCACACTCTGGAAATCACGCACCATCGTCGGGAACGGGTGCGGCCCTAGTGCCGATCCGATCAAATAATGTGTGTCTTCGACATTGGTGACCCAGTAGCGCAGCGCTTCGTTTACTGCGTCCTTGAGCGTGCCGCTGCCTTTTGTCACACTCTCGACGCGCGCGCCCAATAATTTCATGCGGAACACATTAAGCTGCTGGCGTTTGATGTCTTCTTCGCCCATGAAGACGACACAGTCCAAATCGAACAAGGCACAGATGGTAGCTGTTGCCACGCCGTGCTGGCCGGCTCCGGTTTCAGCGACGATTTTACGTTTGCCCATGCGCTGTGCGAGCAGCGCCTGGCCGATTGCGTTGTTCACTTTATGGGCACCCGTATGATTCAAATCTTCACGCTTCAAGTAAATTTTAGGACCGCCCCACGCTTCCGTCATGCGGGCAGCGAAGGTGAGCGGCTGCTCGCGGCCGACGTATTCACTCAAATAATGTTGATATTCCTCTTGGAATCCAGGGTCATTCTTCGCTTCTTCATACGCGGCCTCGAGTTCTTTGACTGCTTTCATCAAAGTTTCCGGAACGAACTGGCCGCCGTAGCGACCAAAAAATCCTACCGGGTCTATTGTCTTTTCTTGCGTTCTCTCCATCGAATCACCCTTTGCCTGTAGTATGAATTGCTGGATTTTCGCTTCGTCTTTTCGGCCATCGGTTTCCACGCCACTCGACACATCGACCATGAACGGAGCGGTTTGGCTGATGGCCGCTTGCACGTTGTCTCTATTCAATCCACCCGCTAAAATGAGGCGGCTATGATCCAAGTCTACATTTTCCAGAAGGCTCCAATCGAATACATGCCCGCTGCCTCCCCGGTAGTCGGTGCCTGGCGCATCGACCAATATATAATCCGCAATCGATTTGTTCAGTTTTTCTACATCGTCCGGCGTACGGATCGAGAACGCTTGGATGACCGGCACTTCGATGCGCCGGATCAACTCGTCCGGTTCATCGCCGTGCAATTGCACCATCGTCAGCGGCACCGTCTTGACGGCTTCATCGATTTCTTCGTAGGAGGCGTTGACGAATACGCCAATCCGCTGCATGTCATTAGTTGCGAGACGCGCTAATTCCTGCGCCCGTTCGATCGATACACGCCGTTTGCTAGGGGCGAAGACGAAGCCGATTGCATCCGCTTGCGATGCGGCTTTAACGTGCTGTTCTTCCATCAACCCACAGATCTTTACATGCGTCATTGTGCTGCCTCCTGTCCTGTTGCCTGGCGAATCCAGGCTGCCGGATTTTCCGAACGCATCAACGCTTCCCCGACCAGTACGCCTTGTGCGCCGAGTTCGTAGGCGCGGTGCGCATCTGCTGCATCATTCATGCCGCTTTCGCTGATCAGCACCGAACCGCTGTCAAACGCAAATTTCTCGGCCAGTTCTGCCGTCCGCTCCAATGACACTTCAAAGGTTTTTAAATTGCGGTTATTGACGCCGATCAATTGTGCGCCGAGCGCTACAGCTTTTTTCAGCTCTGCTGCATCGTGCACTTCCACCAGGATTTCCAAACCGAGCGACTCTGCATAGCGGAATAACCGTTCTAATTCTTCATTCGAAAGCGCTGCGACGATCAATAGAATGATCGTTGCCCCGGCCGCTTTCGCCCGTTCGATTTGGATTTCGCTGACCATGAAATCTTTGCACAACACGGGAACCGAAACCGCGCGCGCCACTTTCTTCAAATCGTCGATGGACCCTTTAAAATATTGCTCATCCGTCAATACGGAAATGGCGGCTGCACCGGCCCCTTCGTATTGGCGGGCCTGTTCAACGACGTCCACTTCCATGCGGATGGCGCCTTTTGACGGTGATGCGCGCTTGATCTCCGAAATGACTCCGCGGCTTTTCCGCAAGGTATCGATGAGCTTCGGTTTGTCCGGATATCGCTCGGTTTTGGGATAATGTTTTTCATAGGCAGTGATTTCCTGCCGTTTGGTTTCCATGATTTTGTCCAATATGGTCATACGAGCACCCCCGATGCCAGGCGGTGCAGTTCATACACACGCGCCGTTTCGCCTGAAATGATTGATTTTCTTGCCTGATGCACGCCTTCCGCAATGCTTGCAGCACGGCCGCTCACGTAAAGCACCGTTCCCGCATTCAGCGCTACCGTGTCCAAGTACGCGCTCGGCGTCCCGCCGATTACTTGCATGAAAATCTCGGCATTGCGCTTCGAATCGCCTCCGCGAATCGCCTCAATCGGTGCGGTTTCAAGCCCGACATCGTGAGGATGGACCGTCATGCTGCGCTTGCCTTGTTCGTCAAAGACGATCAACTGGTTGGTTCCGGCAAGAGATAATTCATCCAGCCCACCTGCCCCGTGGACAATCGCCCCACGCTTTCTGCCGAGGCGCATCAAGGCATCCGCCATCGGTTCCATCATATCCGGACGGTAGACCCCGCTCATTTGGATGGTGATCGGCAAAGGATTGGCTAGCGGCCCGACCAAATTGAAGATGGTCGGCGTGCCGATTTCCTTGCGCACTTCGCGCAAGCCACCGAGTGCCGGATGGATCGCCGGCGCGAACAAGAAGGCGATGCCTGTCTGTTCGACGAGTGCCGGCATTTCCGCTATAGCCAATTGAGTGGATATGCCGATCTCTTCCAATAAATCAGAACTGCCGGTTTTACTGGAAACGCTGCGGTTGCCGTGCTTCGCGACGCTCATGCCGCATCCCGCCAAGACAAAAGCCGTCAATGTACTGATGTTGAAGCTAAAGGATTTATCGCCGCCGGTGCCGCAAACGTCCACCAGTTCGCCTGCCACTTTAGGAAGCTTCACTGCTTTCTCACGCATCGCCAGGACCATGCCGACCAATTCATCGGCCGTCTCGCCTTTTTCGTGCAATTCATTCAAGAAATTTTTCATCTGCTGCCGGTCCATGCGCCCTTCCAATAATTCCAGCGCTCGCTGTTTCATTGTATGTTCATTCATATTTCCTGCTCTGCTCATCTCAATCTCTCCTCGTCTCGTTTTTAAATGCAAAAATCCCCGCAACCGGGGTCTATTCCGGTTGCGGGGACGGTTTTAACCGCGGTACCACCACGCATTAATGCATTTTGCACTCACTCAAACAGGCTTCTTAAGCCTTCCCCTTTAACGCAGGGATACGTCCGCCATACTCGCTTCCGCTTTCCGGCTGGCTCTCATAAGTCCATTCGCACAGCGCTTCTAATCAGCTTTCACCACCCGCTGACTCTCTAAATAGAGGCCACTGCCTACTCGTCTCATTCCTCGATTTACACTCTTCTGTTCTCTTCTCTGCTCACTCTGCTCTCGAATAGACTTGCCGCTACCAACAAGTTGTCCTTCATACTAAAAGGTTTTGTATATTCTGTCAAGTGACAAACTTCAATTTCTCTGTATGCACAGACCGACCGCTTCCGTTTAACGCATTCTGCTTGTTTTCACGCCTGTCGCCCGCCCAAGGAAAAAAGGATGACGATGGCGCTCATCCGCCGTCAAGACCGGTGCCAAGCAGCAATCGTGGACGAGCGACAGCCCATACCACTCTTGCCAGCTTTTCGATTTGAAAAACGCCTCGACTTGCCCGTGCTCCGGCGTGTCCGGTGCACACTCCGCCCAAGACAGCCAATCGGGACGTTTCGCCAGTTCGCAGAAATTGTGCCAGAACTTCTCTTCCAAAGCCCCGAGCGTCACGAAGCGGCCGTCTTTCGTTTCGTAAATTGCGTAGCTGATGCGGCTGCCGCCAATTTCCGGCACGCCGTGATCCGATAAGCCCGATTCCGCGTAAGCATCGTGATTCGGCAGAAACTCCGCCATCACTTCTGCAAGCGCAATGTCCAAGTAAGTTCCCGCACCTGTCCGGAACTTTCGGATCAGCGCCGCGAGGATTTGTTCAGATGCAAGCAAGCCCCCGGTATAATCGGCGAGCGTATTGGTCGGATGCACCGGCCGGCCGACGTTGTCGCGGAGTTGCTCCAAGGCACCCGAAAGCGCCAAGTAATTCAGGTCATGGCTGCCGAGATGCGCAAGCTCACCTGTTTGCCCATAACCTGATAGTGAGCAATAGACGATATCGCCTTTATGCTCTTTGACGCTTTCATAATCCAGCCCCAGCTTCTTCATGACTCCTGGCCGGAAGGTTTCGATGAGGGCGTCAGCAGAACGCACGAGCTCGAGCATCTCGCGTTTGCCGCTTTCGGATTTCAGGTCCAGATGGACGATTTGTTTACCGGCGTTATGCGCACGGTGCACAAGGCCGCCGCCCATCCTGCGCGACGGGTCGCCGGCGGGCGGTTCGATTTTGATGACTTCCGCGCCGATTTCGGCAAGCCGCATGCCGGCAAATGGCCCGGGAACGTAATACGTCACATCCAGCACACGGACGCCAGACAATGCCTTCTCCATTTAGAGCCCCATCCGCTTGGCGATGATGGTTTTCATGATTTCATTCGAACCGGCATAAATTGCCGCCACCGGAATGTCCCGGTAGCGCCGGGCGATCTTGTATTCTTCCATATAGCCGTAGCCGCCGTGCAATTGCATGCATTCTCCCGAGATTTTCTTCGCGGTTTCCGTCAGCCAGTATTTCGCCATCGACACTTTCGAGACGACGTCTTTTCCGGCCATGTGCTCTTCGATCAAAGATTCAAGGAACGCTTTGCCGAGTTCGATTTCGGTTGCCATTTCGACCAGCTTGAACTGGGTGTTCTGGAAAGCGCTGACCGGCTTGCCGAACGCTTTACGGGATTTCACGTAATCGACCGTCATCTCGAGCATGTCTTCCGATGCGATTTGTGCGGCAAGCGCAACGACGAGCCGCTCTTGCTGTAGTTTTTCCATCAAGTAGGTAAAGCCTTTGTTTTCTTCGCCGACCAGGTTGGCAGCCGGCACTTTGCAATCTTCAAAATACAGCTCGGACGTATCCTGTGCATGGAGCCCGACTTTGTCGAGCTTGCGCCCTTTCGTAAACCCAGGCGTCCCTTCTTCGACCATCAAGAGCGAGATGCCTTTATGCTTCGGCTCCGCTTTCGGGTCGGTCTTGACGACCACTAGCACGTGGGTCGAATTGATGCCGTTGGTGATAAAAGTTTTCTGCCCATTGACGATGTAATGGTCGCCGTCTTTTACGGCCGTTGTGGAAATATTGGCGAGGTCCGACCCAGCGCCTGGTTCCGTCATCGCAATGGCGGTGATATACTCACCGCTGATGCACCCCGGCAGCCATTCCTGCTTTTGCCGATCTGTCCCATATGCTTCAATATATGGCACGGTAATGTCATTGTGCAGCCCGACGCCCGTCAAGCTCGCCCCAACGCGCTCCATTTCCTCCCCGATAATGACGCCATAGCGGAAATCAAGTCCCAGCCCGCCATACTGTTCTTCCACTTGCGGGCATAAAAAGCCCATCTCGCCAAGCTTTCGCCAAAACGACTTCGGAATCAGGCGGTCTTTTTCCCATTGATCATATTGGGGCACCGCTTCCTTTTCCAAAAACTTGCGCAACGATTTGCGGAACATCGTATGCTCCTCTTCTTCAAAACGATACCTTGCCATTGCTCCCATCCCCCTATCCTTTATTTCGGCTGCATGCGGATTGCGCCATCCAAACGAATCACTTCCCCGTTCAATAACGGGTTTTCAAAAATGCTTTCGACCAATTTTGCGTATTCCGCAGGGCGGCCAAGGCGCGCCGGAAACGGCACTGCCGCAGAAAGAGATGCGATTGCAGATTCCGGCAAGCCGTCAAACATCGGCGTTTTCATGAGGCCCGGCGCAATGGCCATGACGCGGATGCCGTCACGCGCCAATTCACGCGCAATCGGCAAAGTCATCGAGACAATGCCGCCTTTTGAGGCACTATAGGCCGCTTGCCCAATCTGGCCTTCAAATGCCGCGACGGATGCGGTCGAAATGATGACGCCGCGCTCGCCATTCTCATTCGGCTCGTTGGTTTGCATGGCTGCTGCAACGGCGCGCAATACGTTGAAACTGCCGACCAAATTCACTTGAATGACTTTTTCAAATCGGTCGAGCGCAAGCGGCTTTCCTTTCGACACGACTTTTCCAGGTGTGCCGATGCCTGCGCAATTGACCAGCAGGTTGATAGCGCCGAGCTTCTCGACCGCTTTTTCCACATTCTCTTCTACTTGCAAAGCATTTGTTACATCGGTTTCGAAATATTCCACTTGCCTTTCCCCGAAATCGCCCATCACACTGCGTGCACGTGACTCGTTCAAATCAAAAATCACCGCACGCCCGCCATTTTGCGCAATATGGCGCACGGTCGCCTCACCTAAACCGGAAGCGCCCCCGGTGACAATAGCTCTCACTTTTGAAAAATCCATCTCCATCTCCCCTTTGACTATCAGCCCGACTTCTTCAAGTAAGCCGCTCGATGATTGTTGCATTCGCCATTCCCATGCCTTCGCAAATCGCGAGCAAGCCGTAGCGGCTGCCTGAGCGTTCCAGTTCATGCACAAGCGACACCAATAATTTGGTGCCGGTCGCACCCAATGGATGCCCGAGCGCAATGGCGCCGCCGTTGACATTGAGCTTGTCCGGATCTCCCCCGATATCCTTAAGCCACGCGAGCGGAACCGGCGCAAACGCCTCATTCACCTCGTAGCGGTCCATATCACCGATCGCGAGGCCCGCTTTTTCCAACACTTTTTTTGTCGCGGCGATCGGCCCCGTCAGCATCAAGGTGGGATCCGAGCCGACAACTGCGCGCGCAACGATGCGCGCTTTCGGTTTCAAGCCAAGTTCCTGCGCTTTTTCTTTTGACATCAATAAAACCGCGGACGCACCGTCGCTCATTTGGCTGGCGTTGCCTGCCGTGATGACGCCTTGTTCATCAAATGCAGGTTTCAAACCCGCGAGCACTTCTTCAGTCGTATCAGGCCTCGGCCCTTCATCTTTTGTGACTTTCTGCAAATCGCCTCGCTCATCCGGTACATCCACGGAGACGATTTCCTTATCGTATACACCTGACCCGATTGCGTTCAGTGCACGTTCATGGCTCTTCACCGCATACGCATCCAATTGCCGGCGGGAAAATCCCCATTTTTCAGCTATGCGTTCTGCAGATAGGCCTTGGTTGATGATTTCGTATCGATCGGTCAGTTTTTTACTCGGTTTCACTCCTTGCATATTGGAAAACATCGGCACGCGCGTCATGCTCTCTACGCCGCCCGCGACGACAATATCCATATCGCCCGACAGAATCGCCTGCGCGCCGAAGTGGACAGCTTGCTGGCTCGAACCGCATTGGCGGTCGATGGTGACGCCCGGCACAAAGTCTGGGAACCCGGCAATCAATGCCGCGGTCCTGGCGATATTGCCGCCTTGCTCACCCGATTGCGATACACATCCGAGAATGACGTCTTCCACAGCGCCTTTTTCGACACTCGCGCGCTCCATTAATTCTTCTAGTACGATAGCTGCGAGTTCATCCGGGCGCATCTCCTGGAATTTCCCTTTGCGCCTGCCGACAGGTGACCGGACGCCTTCAACGATGACTACTTCCCTCATTCTTGATTCCCCCTATATTGGCTTCATTTTCATTAAACTGAATTGAATGACTATTCACTCATCTCGTTTCATTGTACAAGAATCCCTTTCTGATTACTACATGAAAAAGCGGCCAGACCCATTTCAGGCAATAAAAAACCCCGCAACATGCAGTTGCAGGGCGTTTCACCATTATTCTTCGATCAAGCCTTTTTCTATCAGGAATTCACGGGCTACATCACTCGGGATTTCCTGGTCCACATCGACACGCGAGTTCATCGCAAGCATCTCTTCTTCGGTAATCTGTCCGGCCAACTCATTCAATAGATCCTTAAGTTCAGGATATTCTTCGAGCGTTTCCATCCGGACGACCGGGGCAGCGTCATATTTTGGGAAGAACGACTTGTCGTCTTCCGTCGTCTTCAAGTCGAATAAATCGATGCGGCTATCGGTGGTAAATGCCGGGATGACATCGACATCACCGTTCTGGACCGCTTCGTACATAATCGCCGGATCAAAGCTTTCCGTCGCTGAAAACTCAAATGGATACGTGGTGACCATGTCATCGTAACCGTCTCCTTGGCGCTCATAGAATGGGTGTGGCGCCCCGAAAGTCATGTCTTCCGATTGTGAGATTTCTGCCAGGTCGGAATAGGTTTCCGCATCATAGTCTTTGGCATAAGCCAAGGTATAGCCATTTTCAAATCCAAGCGGCTCAAGCCATGTAGCACCGAGCTCTTCTTCATATCCCGCCCGGACTTCTTCCAATACTTCTTCCGAAGATTGCCCTGGCGTCGACTCCCGCTTCAACACATCTTTCAGGCCGGTGCCCGTATACTCGACGTACAGGTCGATATCGCCTTGCTCGAGTGCCGGCGTCAAGATCGACACTTCCCCAAGCCCTTCTTCATATTCCACGCTATAATCCGAATTCGCCTCGATATACTGCCCGAGAATATGCGGCAGGATATACTGCTCTGTCCAAGGCTTGCCCCCGATGACGATCGGTTCCGATTCTGCACCGCCGCTGCAGGCAGCGAGCACCGCGGATGCGCCGAACAATACTCCGAATGCTGTTTTTTTCATGGATGTTTCCCCCTTTTTGGCCCTTTTCCGAGCCTATTCGCGAACTTGCCTTTCTTCACCGTTCCATCATGGATCCTTTACGTTTTCAAGCCTTTCGGCGTCGCGCGTTTTTCGATCCACTTCAAGATCAAATCAAATCCGATCGCCAACAAGGCAACCGGCAATGCACCTGCGAGTACCAGCGAATTATTATACGATTGTAAGCCCCTGTAGATGATATCGCCAAGCCCGCCAGCCCCGACAAAAGTCGCGAGCGTCGCGATACCGACCGTCAATACGGTGGCGGTGCGGATGCCGGCCATGATGAAGGGCAGCGCCAAAGGCAGTTCAATCTGGCGCAGGATTTGCGTTCTTGTCATGCCCATCCCGCGCCCTGCTTCAATGGTGGATCCATCGACCCCGACAATGCCGGCATAAGTATTGCGCAAAATCGGCAGCAGCGCATAGATAATCAACGCAATCAAAGCTGTCGGTGAACCGATGCCGAGTATCGGCACCAAAAACCCAAACAAAGCTAAACTTGGTATCGTTTGGAATACAGCGGTAACCCCGATGATCGGCTCGGCAAAACGCCGGTAGCGTGCGATCATCACGCCAGTAGGTAAGGCGATTGCGATGCCGATCGCCACAGCGACAAATGATAAATATATATGTTCGATAAAGGCATCTTGGATCATGTCCTGGCGGCTCACTAGCGTATCGAAAAATGCGTTCATGCAGTCGCCCCCTTCTCATCATGGAGCGCAGCCCTCAGTAATTCACGCTCTCCTGCAAAGCCGATCAATCGGCCTTCATCCATTACAGCCAGGCGCGGCTTGCCGCTTTCCTCCAATAATCGGTGTGCCTCGCTGACCGGCAAGTCGGCAGCTGCTTGCTCCGCTTCCCCCGCCCAGTCTTTGCCGAAGAGAAACGCGAATTCCTTTAACCGCCGATCCCCGAATGAACGTTTTTGGTTGATGCGTTCAGTGCCGATAAAACTGCGAACGAATTCATTGGCCGGTTCATCGATCAGCTGTTGCGGCGTGCCGACTTGTTCGACTTTCCCATCCTTCATCACCACGATGGTATCGGCGATTTTCAGCGCCTCATCCATATCGTGTGTGACGAAAATGATCGTCTTGTGGATTTCCTGCTGCAAATGGCGCAGTTCGTCCTGCAATTGTTCACGGCTGATTGGGTCGAGCGCGGAAAACGGCTCATCCATCAGCACGATATTCGGGTCACCCGCGAGCGCCCGTACGACACCGACACGTTGCTGCTGGCCACCGCTCAATTCCAGCGGATAGCGTTCCATGAAGACAGCCGGGTCCAACCCAACCAATTGAAGCAATTCTTTCGAGCGGGCATCTGTTTTATCGGCCGGCCAGTTCAGCAGTTTCGGCACAAGCGAGACATTATCGGCGATCGTCATGTGCGGAAACAGGCCGATTCGTTGGATTACATAGCCGATCGACCGCCTCAACTTCACCTCGTCCATGCCGGTGATCGGCTCATCGTCTATGTATATATTTCCTGCTGTCGGGTTTTCCAGCTTGTTCACCATTTTCATCAAGGTCGTTTTTCCGCAACCGCTCGGGCCGATGATAGCGGTCAGCTGTCGTGCGGGCAGATCGAGCGAAATGTCTTTTAACGCTTCCGTCCCGTCCGGAAATCGTTTAGTGACCTTGTCAAAGCGGATCATTCGCTTCGCCCCCTTTCCATTGGTCATTTTTCCATACCCTTATACACAGGGCTTTACTCCTGTTTCAGCCGCCCAAATTGCATGTGCACCGGATTCGAAATTTGCTCATAGCCGATCTCTTGGTAAATCTTATTGGAAGTGCCGTTCGCCAGGTCCGTATAGAGCATGGCGAAATCATATTCAGTGAGCAGTTCTTCCGTAACTTCTGCCACAAGTGTCCGTGCATAGCCATTTTTCCGCAGCTCTTTGGGCGTAAAAACGAATGACACCGTGATGCCATGCTTGGATGGCCGCGCTTTCTTCACGCAGGAGACGGCACGCCCACCATCTTCCCAAAGAAAAACTTCTTTGCGTGAAATGAAGTCGGCAATTTTTTCTTCCGCTTCCCCTTGCGACGGATCGCCGATACCGGTATCTTCAGCAAACAACCGATACCATTCGACAAGCAGCGGTGTATCCAGCCGGTTCGCTACACGCCAGCTGCCAGGGCTTTTCGGAAGGTTCCTCCGCACGGCGTCAATCCGGTATAAGCCTTGGTCCATGGCAATTTCCGAGAGTTCTCCCCACGCTTTCGCGAATTTTTCAGCAGTTCCTTTATCCCCGATGACGCCCGGAACGGTGATCCCTGCATCCCGGAATTCCTTTGCGGCCAACGATTCCACGCCTGGCGATCCCCGCAAGACGATCAATTGCAAAGGATGCGGAGGCGTCATCAAAGCTAAGCCCGCAATTCCTTGGGCGTCTTCCGCAATCCCCAAAAAGAAGGTTTCGTAACGCCCTTGCGCGATTTGGTCCAGTACACCAAGGAATAAACTGTATAGGTCTTCCCTTTTTTCAAGCAGCGGCTGCGCTTTTTCCATATACCCGCCAATCTCCTGATACCACTTCCATTCCATATCCCCACACTCATTTCCATTAAATTCGTTTCTTCCTTACTTATTAGCCGTTTGAGGCCCATTCCCTCTTTTCACTTTAAGGAAAGCGAAAACGCGGACCTTATCCGGCCCGCGTTCCATCATTCCAATTCCATTTGTTTCGTCTCAGTCCCAAGGAAAGCGACCGCCAATGCGCCGATTAAAATCGATCCGCAGAAGATCGCAAATATGACATTGATGCCGAATCCTGCCGTCAGCATCGAACCGACCAGAATTGGGCCAAGAATGCCGCCGATCCGGCCGAATGACGCGGCCATCCCGGTGCCCGTCGCACGGATGACGGTCGGATACTGCTCAGGTGAGTAGGCGTAGAGCGCTCCCCAGGCACCGAGATTGAAGAACGACAGGAAGGCACCCGATATCAACAGCATCGTGACGGTGTCCGCATTCCCGAATGCCAAAGCGGAGGCAGCCGTCCCGATCAAATACGTCACCAGCACGAACTTCCGCCCAGCGCGTTCGATGAGCCAAGCTGCCGAGAAATACCCCGGCAATTGCGCGAGCGTCATGATCAACACATACTGGAAACTTTGGATGAGCGGGAATCCTTTCATCACCATGACACTCGGCAACCATAGGAACATCCCGTAATACGAGAAGACCACCGTAAACCAGACGATCCATAGCATCAACGTCGGGCGCCGATAGGTTTTCGACCACACGTCACGGATATTGGCCGAAACGGAGCGCAGTACATCCTTTTTCGCCGTGAATTGAGGCGAGTCCGGCAAATTGATGCGCAGGTACAGGGCGTAAAATGCTGGCAATGCCGTCAGCAATAGCGCAATCCGCCAACCATACTCAGGGATGATGAAGTACGAAATGACCGCAGCGACCAACCAGCCGGCCGCCCAGAAACTCTCGAGCAGCACGACCACTCGCCCGCGGTCTTTTGCCGGGACGCTTTCCGACACTAATGTCGAGGCGACCGGCAATTCCCCGCCAAGCCCCATCCCGACGAAGAAACGCAAGACCAGAAAAGCCGCAAGCGTCGTAGTGAAGGCCGAAAAGCCGCTGGCCAAAGAGAACAGCAATAGGGTGATGATGAAGATTTTCTTGCGGCCGACACGGTCGGCATAAATCCCGAACACGAATGCCCCGACCGCCATCCCGATGGAGTTGATTCCTCCGATCCAGCCCATTTCCTGGGAAGTGAGGCCCCAATCTTCGTGAAGCGCCGCAATGATGAATGCCAGGATCCCGACGTCCATCGCATCGAAGAGCCAGCCGAGCCCTGCTACGCCCAATAGTTTTCGTTGTGAGATAGCTTGTGTATTTTTTTCTCTCGCAGTTGCCATATTCTTTCCCCTTGTCTTGACACTTGTCTGATATTTTTTACACCCTAACTATACCGCTACAGGCTCGAAGTGACAAGGGATGCCTCCGCAGCTTCACGTTTAACTCCCCGGATTATTCGAAGAAGCGATTACTGCGCTTACGCTGAGCATCATCGCTGCCTGCTGCGCTTGCATAAGCATTTCCACGGAAGCTGCAAATACCGCCGCTTCACTTTCCCGAAGTTCCACCGATTCCGCCATTGTCAATTGGACAGCGGAAGGAAGGATCCAAGTGCCGTACCATCGGAATAATTTCGATGCTTCCAGCTCGCGTGCCATTTCCACGATGGCGCGCAGTGCTTCGCCGTCCGCTTTTGCGATGGCCAAGAAGCCCAGCACCGGATAATGTTCGCCGCGCACTTTTATCTTTTCCGCTTTCAGGAAATCGCGTATCGCCACGATGCGCCCCGCCACCTCGGGTTGAAAGACAGGCGTATCGAAGGTCATGGCCTGGCTCAGCCATTGTAGATGATTGCCCGCTGAAAATCCTTGCGTCCGCAATTCTTTATAATAACGGTTCATCGTTTCTGCACGTTCCCGAATATCCCCTTCGCGATTTGACAGCAACACGACGTAGGGAATATCTTCACTTGATGTCAGGAATGGGTGATGAGCTTTCATCGCATCATATAATCCCCTTGCACGTTCCGCTTCGCCAGGCGATTTCATCATCAAGGCTGCAAGATATGTATAGGAGCTCTTCCAGAACTTGACGTCGTTCAGCGCTTGTTGATTGGCGTTGAGCTTGGCCAGCCCCTCTTCCGCCGTTTCATCGCCGAGCACAAGATATGCCGTCACGATATGGTGAAGATGCGCGCGCAACGGCGACGTGAACCCTTCTTTCTTTTTGATCAGCCGGGAGACTTCATTATGGGCATCCACATCGAATTCACGCCCCCGGCTTAAATAAATCATCGTGACGGCAAGCGACACTTGCTTGTCCACTGCCCAGCCGAGCGCTTTTGAGACTTGGCCGTAAGTTTCTTCAATTTTTGTAGTTTCCATTGAAAAACGCCTCCTTGGCCATTTATACGGTCAAGGAGGCGTGAGGTTTCAGGTTACGCAAGAAGGACGAGGCTGAGCGCCATGACCGCCATTCCCGCAACCAATCCATAAATCGACAGATGGGCTTCATCATAGCGCTTCGCTGCTGGCAGTAATTCATCCAACGAGATGAACACCATGATCCCCGCAACACCCGCGAAGATGATGCCGAACAATGTGTCGCTCAAAAAAGGCATCAGGAACAGCCAAGCGGCAATGGCCCCGACCGGTTCGGATATCCCTGAGAGAAAGCTGTATTGGAATGCTTTCTTGCGGCTGCCGGTCGCGTAATAAATCGGGACAGACACCGCAATGCCTTCGGGAATGTTGTGGATAGCGACTGCAATGGCAATGGCAATGCCGAGCGCGGGATCCTGTATTGCCGACATGAACGTCGCGATGCCTTCGGGAAAATTGTGGATCGCGATAGCCAGCGCCGTAAAGATCCCCATCTTGCGGAGGCGTGCGTATTCGTCGTTGCTCGGTTCATCGTCCATGTCTTCTACCGTTCGCACTTCATGGGGATTCCCCATCTGCGGCAGGATCCGGTCAAGCACCGCCATGAAGACCATGCCGCCAAAGAAGCCGGCGAGCGTCAGCCAGTATCCTGCCGTCTCTCCTTGTGCAGCTGTCAGCGAATCTTTCGCCTTGAAGAAAATCTCGATCATCGAGACATAAATCATGACGCCAGCCGAGAAACCGAGTGACACGGACAGGAATTTCGTATTGGTGCGCGAAGCAAAGAATGCAATCAAACTGCCGATCCCGGTGGCAAGACCCGCAAAAAGCGTCAAGCCAAGCGCGAATAAAACCGTACTGTCCATAAGGCCAACTTCCTTCCAGTAGTAATGAATAAGCCTATTCTACTCCAGAAGTTTCCTTCGTGCAACTTTTTTTAACTAAGAAAGATTTCCCATTATTCGTTCACTTCATTACGCAATAAACGCCCGAGTTTCTCCCAATCCGCATCTTTATGTTCGCGGACTGCCGGGTTGTAGAAAACGCTCGCCGGATGGAAGGTCGGAAAGATGTGATAACTCTCTTCCGTTTCCGCGAAGATCCCGTTTTCTTCATCCCAATACAGGATCGGCGTCTCCATCAAGGTCCCATGCAATTGCATGATCTTCGCCTCACGCCCGACGAGCCGTTGCAAGCCGACATTGCCAAGTGTCACAATCAATGGAGGCTTTACCGCACGGATTTCTTCATCAAGGATCGGGGCATGGGCGATGATTTCTTTCTTATTCGGCGCCCGGTTGTATTTTCGCTTCACCACTTCGCCGCTCCGGGTACGTTTTTCTCCCCATTTATACGGGCGGCTTCTGACGGCACTGGTGATATAGACGTCTTCCCGCTCAAGCCCGATCCCCTCCAAGGAAGCCATCAGCTCCTTGCCGGCACGCCCCGTAAACGGAATCCCGGTTTCCACTTCGTTCTCTCCCGGCGCTTCCCCGACCAGCATCAAAGCCGGCGATTCCGGTCCGCTCCCCCAAACAAAGCCTTCAACCGAAAACTCCGCAATGCGTTTTTTGCCCCATTCAGCCAGTTCTTGAGAAATTCTGTACATTCACATCACCTTTTCTTTCCGGAAATAAAAATTTACATTTTCGCTAAATACCGCCATTTGCAATCGTTTTCATGTAATAAAACCTAACATGAAATAAAAATAACCCTTGCATTGTCAGAAAATATTGATTAATATGTTAACAAACCTAACACAATATAAATGTTAGAAAACCTAACACGAGGAGGAAGAAGCATGAAAAAAATCGAGACTATCATTCGCCCTTCTGTTTTCGCCGACGTCCGGCAAGCATTAGCTCTTGAAGGAATCGATGGGTTGACCGTAACTGAAATCGCCGGAATCGGCAAACAGGAAGGGCGCGTCGGCTTGTTCCGCGGGAATGCCTACCGAATGGAATTTTCCCCGAAATTGAAATTGGAAATGGTCGTGGAAGATGAAAAAGTCGAAGACATTATCCAGGCACTCCTCGACTACGCCTCTACAGGTGAAGTCGGCGACGGGAAAATCTTCATCCTTCCAGTAGAAGAAGCCATTCGAATCAGAACAAAAGAACGCGGCACTGTCGCGATAGGATAAGGGGAGATCATTATGGAAGCTGTACAAAGTTCAGTCGATATGTTGTGGGTCATGCTCGGTGCCATGCTCGTCTTTTTCATGCACGCCGGCTTCGCCATGGTTGAAACAGGATTCACCCGCTCTAAAAATACCCTTAATATTTTGATGAAAAACATGATCACCATTTCACTTGGTTCCATTCTTTATTTCATCGTCGGCTATGCGCTGATGTTCGGGCCGTCGTCGTTTGGCTTGATCGGCACGGAAGGATTCGCATTATCAGGGGTCACGGATATCGGATTTTTCGTCTTCCAGGCAGTCTTTGCCGCCACATGCGCGACGATCATTTCAGGAGCTGTCGCAGAACGCATGCACTTGACCGCTTATATCTTGCTGACTATTGCCATGACAGCCATTATCTATCCGATTGTCGGCCACTGGGTATGGGGAGGCGGATGGCTTGCTGAAATCGGCTTTATCGACTTTGCCGGCTCCACAGTCGTCCACTTGACAGGAGCTGTCGCCGCCTTTATCGCGGCTTGGAAAATCGGCCCTCGTCTCGGCAAGTATTCCGGTAAAACCGTCAATACGATTCCAGGTCATAGCTTGCCGCTTGGCGCGCTTGGCGTATTCATCCTATGGCTTGGCTGGTTCGGCTTTAACGGGGGTAGCACACTCGCGGCAGATCCCGCGCTCGTGCCGCCTGTCATCGCCAACACTTTGCTCGCAGCATCTGCCGGTGTGTTGGCTACGGCACTTTACACTCGCTTCCGCTACGGCCAAATTGACGGCACCTTGACGATGAACGGCGCGCTTGCGGGTCTTGTCGGCATCACTGCCGGTGCTGCCAACGTATCATTCCTTGGCGCCATCTTGATCGGCCTTGCCGCCGGAATCATCATGACAGAAGCTGTCCATCTATTGGATACGAAAATCCGTGTGGACGATCCGGTGGGGGCTGTATCGGTTCACGGAATCGCAGGGGTTTGGGGAACGCTCGCGATCGGCTTCTTCGATGTGAACGGCGGATTGCTGTATGGGGGAGGAGCCGAAATCCTCGGCATCCAGGCTGTCGGCGTACTGGCCGTCATCGCTTGGGCATCCTTGGCTACGGGCGCTGTCCTTCTCTTGATCAGCCTTGTGACACCGCTGCGCGTGACAGCCGAAGAGGAAGAAACCGGCTTGGACTTTGCAGAACACGGATCGCAAGCCTATTCAATGCAAGACGTGCTGCGCGGTTCATCCGGCAGAGCGGATAATTTCGCAGACCGCCTGAACCAGCTCGGCGAAGAACGGCCGGTTTCTGGCAAAGCATAAAGACAGAGAGAGAAAACTTTGGGGGCCTCAATAGAAAAACGAACGGAGTAAAATTCTCCGTTCGTTTTTCAGGTTGTCGAGAAAGTAAAGTAGTTGTATTTTCCGAAGCTTATTGCTCGCTTTCCGTGGGGCGGGAATCGAGCCTCCTCGTCACTAAAGCGTTGCTCAACTCTCACTGCGTTCGAGCATCGCAAATGAATGTGCTCAGCACAGCTTCGCTCATTCATTGCCTGCGGGGTCTCTCAAACCCGCTAGTCCCACAGGAGTCGAGCAAACGCTTCTCCAAATACTTGAATAAGTCATTGATTTTTGAATGTCGAAAAGATCGTCAGCTTTCAATTTAATATCTGTCTATCAGAGTTCTTCAACACTCTAAAAAACGAACGGAGTAAAATCCTCCGTTCGTTTTTTATTGCGCCAATTTAACGCTCCACTATATCTTCCCGCTCGGCAGAACGCACGGATGTGCGCTTGCGGAAATGCCGCTCCCTCATTTCATACCAGATGGCCACCAGGACGAATAGAGTATAACCCAGGCATAGCCCCGCCAAGACATCCGACAGGTAATGCGCACCGCTCGCCACTTGCGACAAGGCCGTGAGCATCGTCAGCAAAGCAGCGGCCAACCAGATCGACAGGCGTATCGTTTTTGTGCCAGCCCTTTCGCCAAGAAAATACGCCAGCGTGAACAAGTACAACAGGCCGACCATCGCATGATCGGACGGAAAGCTATAAGCGGCCATTTTCTCAGGAAATCCGGGCATCGGGCGGGCAAACCATTGCTGTAGTAATTGATTCAGCGCATTTCCCGCACCGACTGTCAAGAAGACGAAGAGCATTCCCCGATAATCGTGGCGGAACGCCCAAAGAAACACGAGCAACAGGAAACTGGCCGCAAAAATCATCCACTGTTCCCCGATGAACGCCATGGCCTCAAGCCACCACATTCCGTTGAATATGGAAGCAGCACGCTCATCGATTTCCCGCACCGGTTCCCGTTGGTAATAATACAGAATGCCGAAAAACCCAAGCAGTGTTGCCATCGCCAATGGATAAAAGATCCGCTTCATGCTTGCACCTTCTTTCCTGCCACTTCCGTAAGGCATGTTATGCATTCTCCCGTAACTATAAAAAACCTGCATGGAATACACTTCCACACAGGTTCCGTATTTCCTTGTTTGCATTTGGCAACTTCCCTGGTCAGGAATTGAAATACACGCAAATCCGGCAATTGTTCATTTGTTGGATCGGGATATCCATATCGTAGATCTCCTTCAATGCCTCTGATTGGATGATCTCTTCCGTAGGGCCGTCTTTCACGACACGGCCGTTCTTTAAGGCGACGATGCGGTCGGAATAGACCGAGGCGAAATTGATGTCGTGAAGGACGATGATGACGGTCTTGCCGAGCTCATCGACCAAGCGGCGCAGGATCTTCATGATTTGCACCGAATGCTTCATATCCAGGTTATTGAGGGGTTCGTCAAGCAGGACATACTCGGTATCCTGGGCGATGACCATGGCGATGAATGCGCGCTGGCGCTGGCCACCGGACAATTCATCCAAATACGAATGCTGCATGTCTTCAAGATCCATATAATCGATCGCCTGGTCGACCATTTTTTCATCTTCCCCGTTCAGGCGGCCTTTCGAATACGGGAAACGGCCGAACGACACCAACTCGCGGATCGTCAAGCGCACATTCATGAAATTCGATTGCTTCAGAATGGAGACGCGTTTCGAGAATTCATTGGACTTCATCTGCTTTGTATTGGTCTTGTCGATCAACACTTCGCCGGTATCCGCGTCCAACAGGCGGCTGACCATCGACAACAAGGTCGATTTCCCCGCTCCGTTCGGGCCGATGAACGACGTGATCTGCCCCCGCCGTATGTCGACCGATACGTTTTCCACGACTTGTTTCTTACCATATAATTTTGTCAGTTCACGGACTTGGATCATTTAGACCGACTCTCCTTTAATAGCAGATAGATGAAATAGACACCGCCGATGAAATTGATGATGACGCTGAGCGTCGTATTGAACGTAAAGACATGCTCGACGACCCATTGCCCGCCGACCAGGGCGATGATACTGATGATGCTCGCGCCGGCAATCACAATCGAATGTTTATAGGATTTGAAGAACTGGTACGACAAGTTGGCGACAATCAGGCCGAAGAACGTGATCGGCCCGACCAGCGCTGTGGAAATGGCAATCAACACAGCGGACAGCACAAGCATCTTTTTGACGAGCGCGTCGTAGCCGACACCAAGGTTCACTGCCGTATCCCGGCCCAAAGACAACACGTCGAGCGACGGATTATTGCGCCAAGCAAAGCCAATCAAGACGACAATGAACAATAACGATGTCCAGACCAAGTCCGCATTGACGTTATTGAAACTCGCAAACATGCGGTCCTGGACAATCTGGAATTCATTCGGGTCGATCAGCACTTGCAGGAAGGTCGAGACACTGCCGAAGAACGTGCCGAGAATGATGCCGATCAATAGCAGGAAGTAAATCGGCTGATTGTCCTTCTTGAACAGGAATTTATAGAACAATAGCGCAAAGACGACCATGACAGCGATCGATAACAGGAAATTCACTTGCTTGTTGATGATCGTGATATGCCCGGAGCCCAAGAAGAAAATCAGCAAGGTCTGCAGGAGCATATACAAGGAATCCAAGCCCATGATGCTTGGCGTCAAAATGCGGTTATGGGTGATCGTCTGGAACACTACTGTCGCATAAGCGATCGCCACGCCCGTCAGCACCATCGCGAAGACTTTCACGCCTCTTCTCGGCAGCGCATAATCGAAGCTGCCATTCAAGTTATCGAATAAATACAAACCGCATGCCGCAGCGGCGAGCCCGATCAAAATCCATAGTTTATGTACATCACGCATACGCTTTCCTCCTAAACAACATGATCAGGAAGATAAAGCTTCCGATAACGCCGACCATCAGGCTGATCGTGATCTCATACGGATAAATCAAGACACGCCCGAGAATGTCGCAGACCAACAGGAAGATGGCCCCGAGCATCGCCGTATGCGGCAAGGTTTTCTGGAGGTGGTCTCCTTTGAAGATGGATACGATGTTCGGGATGATCAAGCCAAGGAACGGGATCATGCCGACTGTCAAGACCACGGTTGCCGTGATGAGCGCGACCAAGGTCAAGCCGATATTGACGACACTGCGGTATTTGAGGCCGAGGTTCTTCGAGAAATCCTCGCCCATTCCCGCGACCGTAAAACGGTTGGCGTACATATAGGCGATGATGAAGACCGGTACACTTATGTAGAGAAGTTCATAGCTGCCTTTCATGACCATCGAAAAATCGCCCTGCAGCCAAGCCGACATGTTCTGGATGACATCTGCCCGGTAGGCGAAAAATGTGGTGATCGACGACAGGATATTGCCGAACATCAAGCCGATCAGCGGAATGAAGATCGCATCCTTGAACTTGATGCGGTTGAGAATTTGCATGAACAAGAACGTGCCGCCGAGAGCAAACAAGAACGCCACGCCCATTTTCTCGAGCATGGAGGCATTTGCGAACAACAGCATCGAAACGAGAATCCCGAGGCGCGTCGCATCGAGCGTCCCCGCAGTGGTTGGCGAGACGAATTTATTGCGGCTCAATTGCTGCATGATGAGCCCAGCCATGCTCATGCCCGCTCCCGCCAGTAAAATCGCGACCAGGCGCGGAAAGCGGCTGATGAGAAAAATCTGCGTTTCTTCCGATTGAAAATCGAGAAGATCCAGCGGGGTGATGCTGCTGACTCCGACAAACAGGGAGACGAAAGAGAGAATGATCAATATGGGTATTAGAATACGTTTTTTCATGTGTTGCCGCTCCCTATCTACTTCCACTACCAATTGAGAATGATAATGATTATCATTGATTAACTGTATTTTAGTATAGCAGTATAAAAAATGACGTCAAGGGATAATTGAGAACTCTTTTCACTAAGAATGTCGATGCGTTGGAATGTTCACTTGTTTTTCAAATTTATAACCCGCTTGCGTGACCCGGGCAGCTCTTTGGGAATCGCTTCTTGGGTTGAGAATTTGGCTATGCAAACTGTTAGCTTGGCCGGGCGTCGCTTATGGAGCTGCCACCCTGCTTTGGGTTGGCCTCCTGCACCAAGCCAGGAAAAGCGCCTGTCTTGGTTCATCGGCTCACCCTTGGCGCAGTTTGGCTGTGAGATTTCACTGATCGGAGTGTGTTTAGCCGGATCCGCTTTTTTAAACTGTTCCCGGCTAGCGGGGGAATCGCTTCTTGGGTTGGAATTTGGCTATGCAAACTGTTAATTTGGTCGGGCGTCGCTTATGGAGTCGCCGCCCTGCTTTGGGTTGGGGGTGGTGTGCGCAAGGGATCGGCCGCGGTTTGTGGGTCACCGCTTTGCACGGGTTTGTTTCAATATAAAAAAGCAGAGGGAAATTCCCTCTGCTTTCGGTTATTAATATTCGAGTTCCTGGGCTTGTTCCAATACTTCCGATGGGATTTCGATCGGTTCGATGGCATTGTAGTCGCTGTAATCCACTTGCATCTGCGATTCGATCGCCATCATTTCACCGCGTACGTCCACCTCGAGTTCCATATCGATCTCCATGCGATCAGCTAAATAAGTTTCCTTATCGAGCATGATGACATAATTGACGGAATGCACTTCCATGTCTTCCGGGGAGAGCGGGGCTTCGATTTCCATCTGGCCGAGTGTTTTCTCCAATTGTTCATCGGTCAGTTCCTGGAACTCTTCTCCAGAGGCGTCGAGCGTCAGGACATAGGCTTCATCCGTTTCCTCGAGCACGAAATCCTCTTCGAAATTACCGAGTTCATCCAATTGGCGCGCTGGGTCAGCCGATTGCTGTCCGGCAATCGATTTCATGTTTTCGTGCATTTCCTCCGGCATTTTCAGCCACATATCGACAGAGGTCTCATGCATATATAAGCCCTCTTCCGTCATATACATTTCCGTAAGCATCGGGTTGGTGTTGTCGATGTCTTCCGATACAATGCTGGTCTCGCCTGTTTGATGAAAGGCCAAGGGCTCATAGGTCATTTCCATTTCCGAGTCCACCGTCATGTCGATTTCCATGCCGTCCGGCTGCATCTTCATCTGTTGTTCGGTGTTCGACCGGGCGCGCAAGCTTTCCACTTGCTGCGAAGCCTCTACCGCTTCCGCATAAACTTCCGAAGCGCTCTGCGTTTCTTCAGGAGCTTCTTGTGCAGGGGTCTCGCTTTCCTCTTCAGTCGTCGGCGCCTCAGCATTGCTGCATGCGCCAAGGCTGATAACAGCAGCGCCCGTTCCTATGACTGCCATCCATTTCCTCATGGCGTTCACTCTCCTTATAAAGACTTGTCGTCCATTATACAGCATTCTACCCTTACTCACAGTTTACCCAATTTACAGGCGGTTAATTGCGGGTCTTGAAGAATATAGATTTCCCATAAGAAAAAGCTGGAGAGATCCCCCCAGCTTTTCCGCGTTTCATTCATCTCCATAAAGGCCGGCTATTTGCCGACGACGAATTGTTCGTAGCGCTCATAATCCGCACGGCTCAATTCCACGGTGATCAATGTGCCCTCTTCGCCGTATTCGGTTTCCTTGATACTTGCATGGTCGTTCAAATACGCAACGACGTCCCCGCGCCCGAACGGAATTTCCATCCGGCACATGACGTGGTTCGCAAAGAGCCGCTCACGTATGCTTTCGATCAGCTCATCGAGCCCCGCTCCTTCTTTGGCTGATATCCAGACGGCATCGGCACTCTTTCTTGGGTATGCGACACCAGCGAGGTCCGATTTATTATAGACATATAAAGTCGGGACGTTTTCCACGCCCACCTCCTGCAGCGTCGCATCGGTCACTTCCATCATGTAATCATGCTCATCATTCGAGACATCGACCACATGGAGCAGCAAATCCGCATTGCGCGCTTCTTCGAGCGTCGAGCGGAATGCCTTGACCAAGTGGTGAGGCAAGCGGCTGACAAACCCGACAGTATCGGACAACAAAAAGGTTTTATTGTCTTCAAGCCGGATTTGGCGGATAGACGTATCCAAAGTCGCGAACAACATGTCTTTCTCGAACACCCGCTTGTCGACATTCTGTCCCGTCTTCGACAGCAAGCTGTTCATGATCGTCGACTTGCCGGCGTTGGTATAGCCGACGAGCGATACGACCGGCATGCCTTTTTTCAGCCGCTGTTTGCGCTGGGTGACGCGTTGTTCTTTCACTTGGTCGAGTTCCCGCCTGAGCTTGGTGATCTGGTCCTCGATTTTCCGTCGGTCGAGCTCCAATTTGGTCTCCCCGGCACCGCGGTTGGCAAGCCCCCCGCTGCTCGCACCGCCCTGGCGGCCGAGCGATGCGCGCAAGCCGACAAGACGCGGCAACATATACTGGAGTTGCGCCAATTCCACTTGCACTTGGGCTTCGCGCGTGCGAGCGCGCCTTGAAAAGATGTCCAGGATAAGCATCGTCCGGTCAATCACCTTGCATTCCAAGTCTTCCTCCAGATTGCGGATCTGGGACGGCGACAGTTCATCGTTAAAGATGATCAAGTTGGCATCGGCTTCTTCGTACAATGCTTTCGCTTCATCGACTTTTCCGGCGCCGATGTAATGGGCGGGATTCACACGGTCCAAGTTCTGGTGCAATTCACCCACGACTTCGACGCCCAATGCTTCCGCTAAATTCCGCAACTCTTCCATGCTGTATTCGAAATGGGTGTCTTTCTGCAATTGGACACCCACAATAATCGCTTTTTCAATGAATGCTTCCATCCCTTGTTGCCTCCTATCGGCAGAGCTTCGACTCCGCCTGGTACAGTAATGACTCCATCAATTTGAAGTTTCCTTCTATCCTATCACAGTACCACGCCTGCCTTTACCCGAAACGCGGCACCTGATAGCTCCCTTGTTCAAAAACGATTTCCTGTCCGGCCGATTCAAAGCGCACTTCACGCAATCTTTCTTTTGCTTTTCCATCGCCTTGCTCAAACACAAGACTGCAATTTTCAAGTGAAGCAGATCCTCCCAATAAGCTTTTCCATTCCGCTTCCCTTTGCGCCGGATCTTCCACCGAGAATACGAGTGCATCCAAGCGCAAGCTTTCATTGAAATCCGTGATGGCGCCTTTTTGCTTCAAGCCGGCAATACGCGCCTCGTCCGTTTCTTCCCACTCAATGAAAAACGGCAATGGCAATGCCGAAGAAATCGGCTGATCGATAAACAGCAAGCGCCAGCGGATGGTTTCGCCTGAGCCAGTCAGCCGTTCCGCATCCATCGGCCCGACCGTCCGGAACCCACGGTCTTCGATTTGTTTCGCTAATTGATCGAGATCATGAGAACGCAAACAGATGGTGCCGAAGCCCCTTCCATCATGGCGCAGCTGTTGGATAAGCGGATGTTCACTGGCTTCCGCTGTGGCTCTATCTTCAATTGCCAGCCATTCGATGTAGTAATCCGGCCCATACATGAGGGCGTTTTGCGTCCCCCAGTTCTTATGGCTGCCTCCCGTAACTGCATGAAAACCCGCATCGTTCCAAAACCCGCTGCTTGCTTCCGGGCTGGTCCGGGTAAAATGAACGATATGATCCAATTGCATTTTCAGACACTCCTTTCTCTTTCCATATATAAATATCATAACCTCTGAGGCAGTGGAATTGCTGTGTATATGGTCACTTTTCCCTGTCAATTCTGATTTTTCCGGGAAATGGGTGGTTTTTAGGCATCATTTTCGATACGCTAGGGTATAGGAAAAGATAATTACCATATTTCAAAGGAGGTCATCATGGATAGAAAATCATTGAAAAACCCCGTGTTTATCATATCGACAGCCGTGATCCTGCTGTTGGTAGTTGCTGGGGCATTTATGCCGATCCGTTTCGGTGAAATCGCCGGCACCTTATTTAACTTCACCACGCTTAACTTCGGTTGGTTCTACTTGCTAGCTGTCTTCATCATCACCCTTTTCCTGATCATCATCGCCATCACCAAATATGGCAGCATCCGGCTCGGAGCCGACTCCGACCGCCCGGAGTTCCCGTTCTTCACCTGGATCGGCATGCTGTTCTCTGCAGGCTTCGGTGCAGGCCTCGTTTTCTGGGGAGTCGCTGAACCGATGAGCCATTTCTTCACGACGCCGTTCGGCACGGAAGGACAGACGGAAGAAGCTGCGCGCATTGCGATGGGCTACTCCTTCTTCCACTGGGGCATCAGCCAATGGTCCGTCTTCGCCATCGTCGGCCTGGTCATCGGCTTCTTGCAGTTCAGACGCAAAAAGCCCGGCCTGGTCTCGACTGCACTCGAACCAGTGATGGGTTCGAAACCCGTCATCAAGCACACCATCGATTCTCTTGCGGTCATCGCAACCGTCATGGGAATCGCGACTTCACTCGGCCTCGGGGTCTTGCAGATGAACGGCGGCTTGAATGCCGTCTTCGGCATCGACAACGCCTTCCCGATCCAATTGGCGATCATCGGCGTCATGTTCGCTGCCTATACCCTATCTTCTTCTACAGGGCTTCATAAAGGAATTGCCTACTTAAGTAATTTGAACTTAGGCTTGGCACTCGTACTGATGGTGTTCGTCTTCTTAGCGGGCCCGACAGTGTTCATCATGGACACATTCACGCTCGCAATCGGTGATTACATCACCAATTTCGTACAGTACAGCTTGCGCATGGAGCCGTATACCGGTGGGGAATGGGTGCTTGGATGGACCATCTTCTACTGGGCCTGGGCAACGGCCTGGTCTCCATTTGTCGGGGCGTTCGTTGCACGGGTTTCACGCGGGCGCACGATCCGCGAGTTCGTCTTCGGCGTATTGGTCATTCCGCCAGCGATCGCTTGTGTCTGGATCGCCGTCTTTGGCGGTACAGCTTTGTGGTATGACTTGAACGAACAAGCAGGCATTGCGGAAGCGGTCAACGTCGACCTGACTTCTGCCTTGTTCCAGACTTTCGATGTTCTTCCGTTGTCGACCATCATGTCCGTATTGGCGATTTTACTGATCTTCACATTCCTTGTGACCTCAGCTGACTCCGCTACATACATCCTGGCGACAATGACCAGCTTCGGCAGCTTGAACCCGCCGACATTGTTCAAAGTCATCTGGGGCGTCTTGATGTCAGCAATCGCAGCCGTCCTTCTTTACGCTGGCGGGCTTAGCGCCTTGCAGACCGCCTCGCTCATATCGGCCTTGCCGTTTACGGTGCTGTTGCTCCTGATGCTTTGGTCATTCACCAAAATCATCCGCGGGGAATCGCCGCCGATCCGCAAATCGGAATTGCGCCGCTTCCGGCGCTTGGAAAGAGAAGCGAGAAAACAACAGAATAAGTAAGCACAAACCCCTTGCTGCCTTGAAAGCTCTAAATCTTGAGCTTTCAAGGCAGTTTTTTAGTGAAGATTATAGATGCCGCCCCCGCAAAAAAACTGATTACTGCGTCAATAACCCTTTGCTTTTTTCGCCTTGGAGCTATAACGAAAAAAGGGAATGTTTGTTCGCTGTTTACATATACTCATAGAAAGGAGTGTTTCCAATGACCGTCAATGTCTATATGATTTTCAATGGCAATTGCGAAGAAGCAGTGGCATACTATGGAACCGTGTTCGGTACAGAACCAGCTGAGCTTTCCCGTTTCGGGGACATGCCTTCCGGGCCCGGACAGGAAATGCCCGAAGAAATGAAAAGCCGGATCATGCATGCGAGCTTGCACATCCACGGAAGCACCGTCATGTTTTCAGATGGCATGTCAGACGCCCCGGTTGAAACCGGCAAGAACATCAATGTGGCAGTCATATCGGATGACTTGCACAAAATGACAGAGGAATTCAACCAGCTGGCGCAGGACGGGAAAGTTCAAATGGCGCTGCAGGAGACGTTTTGGAGCCTCGGCTATGGCATAGTGGAGGATAAATATGGCATCGTCTGGATGTTCAGCCACGATGACGGCCGGCAATGACCGGGCTCAGTAAAATGCAAGTTGGATACAAAGCAAAAAAACAGGCTTCCCTCCCGTGAGAGGATAGCCTGCTTTTACTAGGTCATTTCTTATCTTCTTGGATCAAACGCTCGGTTTCATCGAATTCCGCTTCGATTTCAGCGTCATGCTTGTAAGTCATCAAGCTGACAGCCCATGCAACCAACCAGCTGAGGAAAAAGCCTGGAATGATTTCATACACGCTGCCGATGAAGTTCGTCAGGTCAGTGGCACCTGCATCTTCAGGGACAGTTCCCACAAGATCCCAGATGATGACCGTGATGGCACCCACGATCATGCCGGCGAGCGCACCTTTAGAAGTAAGCTTGCGCCAGAACAGGGCGAGCAAAATGATCGGGCCGAAAGCGGCACCGAACCCTGCCCATGCATAAGCGACCAATCCAAGAATGGTATTGTTCTGCTCCCATGCGAGTGCTGCGGCGATGACAGCGATGACAGCTACGGCGATTCGGCCGAGCGTGACATAGCCTTTATCACTGGACTCTTTCTTGAAGGCGATTTTATACAAGTCTTCAATCAATGCAGACGAGCTGACGAGCAATTGAGACGAAATCGTACTCATGATCGCTGCCAAAACCGCCGCCAGGACGAAACCTGCAACCAACGGATGGAACAATACCTGGCTCATGTCCAGGAATACCGCTTCCGGGTCAACCAGGGTCGCATTTGGGTTTTGCTGGAAATACGCAATCCCGATCAATGCTGTGCCCGTGGCGCCAAAGAGGCTCAGAATCATCCAGCCCATGCCGATGCGGCGGGCGGTCCGGACTTCCTTCAACGTTTTAATGGCCATAAAACGGACGATGATATGCGGCTGCCCGAAGTACCCAAGGCCCCACGCTACGGCAGAAATGACGCCGATGGTGGAAGCCCCTGAAACCAGGCTCAACATATTCGGGTCGACTTCCCGGATGCTCGCTGCCGTTTCACCGAATCCGCCCGTAACGAAAATCCCGACGACCGGCACTGCAATAAGCGACAGGAACATCATGATCCCTTGCACAAAATCCGTGTAACTGACGGCGAGGAACCCGCCGAACAAAGTATAAGCGACAACTACCACAGAACCCACGATGAGGCCGAGGTGATAATCCATTCCGAATGAGCTCTGGAAGAACAATCCAGAAGCTACCATGCCGGATGAAACGTAGAATGTGAAGAAAATCAAAATGATAATACCTGAAACAATCCGCAAGAGGCGCGAACGGTCTTTCAGGCGATTTTCTAGGAAGCTTGGAATGGTGATGGAATCACTGGTGACAAATGAGTAGATCCGCAGACGAGGCGCAACAAAGAACCAGTTCAGGAAAGCACCGATCGTTAACCCGATGGCGATCCAGACTTCCACGAGACCTCCGACGTAAATCGCTCCGGGCAATCCGAGCAAGAGCCATCCGGACATATCGGATGCGCCGGCGCTGAGAGCCGCTACGGATGGTCCGAGACCCCTTCCCCCGAGCATGTAATCGGATAAGTCGGCTGTCTTCTTATACGCATACCAGCCGATGAACAGCATAGCCGCGAGGTACACGAGTAAGGCTATGATTTGATAAGTTGTATCTGTCATGACATCTCCTCCTTTATTAAACACTTTAACATACTGAGCTTAGATGAAAAGGGGGCGATTGCGTTTTATTTCCTATTTAAATGGGGATAGAAAGGCAAGGAGGCGATAAATATGCCGTGGAATAAGAATGATTACCCAGATTCCTTCAAAAATTTGGATGAAAATGTCCGCAACAAAGCCATCGAGATTGCCAATGCGCTCTTGCGTGACGGTTATGAGGAAGGGCGTGCCATCCCGATTGCTTTGGACCAGGCACGCGATACCGTCCAAGGAGACAGCGAAGCCCCGGTGTATGAAATCCGCAAACACTCAGAAGGCTGGCAACTGAAGAAGAAAGACAGCAAAAAAGCCATCCTCATCGAGGAAACGAAGGATGACTTGATGGATGAAGCGAAGCGTTACGTCAACCGCAATAACGGGGAACTTCATATTTACGCAGAAGATGGCTCGCTGCAGGAAAAATTATACGATTGACCAATCAAAACAGCAGGACAGGAAAAGCGGCCGCTTTCCTTGTCCTGCTGTTTTTCGTTCAGCTTTTTTCACGGTAACGCGCAATGGCTTCGATCCGGTTGCTCGCTTCAAGTTTATCAAGAATCGTGGAAATGTAATTGCGCACAGTGCCTGTCGTAATGAATAGCTCTTTGGCGATTTCTTTCGTGCTGCGTCCTTCAGTGATCAATTCCATCACTTGCCGCTCGCGTTCAGTCAGTGGATTGCTGCCAGCATAAGCGAGGTCGACAAGTTCCGGCGCATAGATCCGGCGTCCGTCCATGATGGTGCGGATCGAGGCCCCCAGCTCTTCGCTCGGGCTGTCTTTCAGGAGATATCCGCTGACCCCCGCTTTCCGCGCCCGCTCGAAATAACCTGCCCGGGCGAACGTCGTCAGGATGATGGTTTTACACGGGTGGTCTTTCAAGGCTTCCGCCGCATCCAGGCCGCTCTTGACCGGCATTTCGATGTCCATGATGCAGACGTCCGGGTTCAGCTCCTCAACCAAGTTGATCGCTTCTTCCCCATTCGATGCCATCCCCACCACTTCCAAATCGTCTTCCAGATCCAATAAGGAACCAAGTGCCCCGAGCATCATGCGCTGGTCTTCCGCCAGTACAATTCGAATCATGTATTTCTCGCCTCCATATCTTGATAAAGAATGACATTCGGTACGCGGATGTTCAAAGTCGTGCCGTCCATGACTTCAATATCGACTTGCCCATTGACGAAGTCCAATCGTTCGCGCATTCCCGCAAGCCCATTCCCTTGAAGTAGGGGATTGCCTTCCGGGAACCCGACGCCATCATCCTGCACTTGCACAAGGATTTCATTCGGCGTCTGCTTGATCAACACGGTGCAGCGGGAAGCTTCACTGTGTTTGACGATATTGGTGACCGCTTCCTTCAAGCACATGCTCAGCACATGCTCCATCAACAGTGGCGTATTGTTGAGCTTAGCGCTGCCGTAGAAAACGAAATCGATATCCGCGGCCTTCAGGATTTGCTGGATGCGCAACAGCTCGTCTTCAAGTTTCGTCCCGCGCATATCCGTCACCAGTTCCCGCACTTCCTTCAAGGCAGTGCGTGCAGTCTGGCGGACATCCTGGATCTCAGCAGCTGCGCGTTGCGGGTCTTTATTAAGTAGTTTCCCGGCTAAATCACTTTTCAAGCCGATCAATGATAATTTTTGGCCGAGCGTATCGTGGAGATCGCGCGCGATCCGTTCGCGCTCCTCGATCAGCACAAGCTGTGAAATCCGCTTATTGGCGTCTTCCAGTGCCCCTTCAAGCTTTTCACGTTTATGCCGGTTGTAGGTATTGAACGGCAATAAGATAACGCCGAGTACACTCAGGATGATGAACGGCAATTGCGTCATGTACAAGTTGAAGTCGACAAGCAATCCGTAGATGATCGCAGCGATCGTCGCCCCGATATGCAGCCCATAAATAATGAAAAAACCGACTTTGCTGCGGATATTGCCTATGAAAAATGCCAGGAAAATCGCCAAGTAAACATAGCCGAATAAGAAGATCATCGCGATGTTGATGACCATCTCGACGCTTACCCATAAATACACAAGAAACGAATGGGAACTGAACGACAGACGATAAGCGATGAAAAACGCCACCAATAAGATGATGCCTGCCGCAATTTCAGGTGGAGATGATGAACGAAAAATGAAAAAGAATGGCAAAATGCAAAAGATTGTCCATGCATAGATACTTAACCATGTGTTGCGGGGAAAAATTTGATACCAGTTTTGCATAACTGCCTCCTAAGGTTTCTTTCCTTTCATCATACCAAAGCTCACGGACAAAGAGAAAATCTGTGGTCATAACCCCGGTTTCCAAAAGAAAGAACTGCCCTTCCCTCTAGGATGAGGCAAGGACAGTTCCGTTTTACTGCTGTGCTGTTTCAGAGTTGCCAAGCAAATGCTTGATGTCGCCGAATGTTACGAAGGTCTTGTTTTCTTCGTCGTACACTTTGTACTTCAAGGATTTCAAGCTTGTCTTTAAATTGATGGTCGTCGCTTTTTGAAGCGGCGGAGTGGAAACATGCGCTTTTTCCAAATTGTAGTTCGGGACGCGCGGGCTCAAGTGATGCACGTGGTGGAATCCGATGTTTCCAGTCACCCACTGCAGCACTTTCGGCAATTCGTAGTACGAGCTGCCTTCGATGGCCGCTTTCACATAATCCCATTCGCTTTCATCTTCAAAATAGGAATCTTCGAACGTATGCTGGATGTAGAACAACCAAATGCCAAGCACGCCAGCCGTGAACATGATCGTTCCCTGGATCAGCAGGAATGCCTGCCAGCCGATCGCCAAGATCATGACGGTGTAAAGGACGACCAGTGCAGCATTGATGAAATACGTATTGTTGCGCTCTTTTTTGCGCGCATCTTTGCGGTTGAAACGGCTCGAGATCAACACCAGGAATAACGGCCCCAACCCGAACATTACGAGAGGGTTGCGGTACATGCGGTACTTGAAGCGTTCCCACTTGGAAGCCTCCAAATACTCATCGATCGTCATGACCCAGATATCGCCGACTCCCCGTTTGTCGAGATTGCCGCTCGATGCGTGGTGGATAGCATGCTCGCGTTTCCACTTTTCGTATGCGAAAAGCGTCAATATACCGGTAATCGTGCCGACGACCGCATTCGCTTTTTTGCTTTTGAAGAATGACCCGTGTGTGCAGTCATGGAAAATGATGAACATGCGGACGACAAAGCCTGCCGCGATGATGGAAATTCCCACTGTCAGCCAAACGGATACATCCAGTGCGAGATATGCTAAAAACCAAAGAATGAAAAATGGGGGGATGGTATTCATCATTTGCCGGACGCTTGCTTTAACATCCGCCTTTTCAAAAGGGGCGACAAATTTGCGTAATTGTGCTGTCTTTTCCTTGCTCATGTCTTGTCTTCCTCCTAGAATGGGCATGCCCATCAATATACTTGTTACTCATCATATTACGCCGATCGGCCATCATGCATAAGACATAAACGCCTGTTTATGGGCATGACACCTGTCATGGTTTTTGCTTTTTCCATAACTTTCTAAAAGCAAGGAAAACGTGTATACTTACATATATGCAGAATAATCTGAATAGAGGTGAACACTTATGACAGGACTGGTAACCGTCATCATGGTCTTTTCCATCCCACTTGTTGGCATCTGGACAGACTATTTAACATCCAAGAGGAAAATGCATCAGCGCGCCTTGGAAACGGAAGTGGAACTCGAAAAGCTCAAGCACGACAATTACGTCATCGAAACCCAGAAAATGCGCTTGGAACTCGAGCAGATGAAGCTCGACGATGCCCTGAACAATCAACCGCTCATAGCCGAACGGCAAAAAGACGCGTCTGCATAGACGCGTCTTTTTCTGCACAGCTTCCGAGACACTTAAACGAAAACTTGCTCTTCTATTTTCTTCAAGCCGTAGAAATAACCGCGACGGGTCATCAATTCCTGGTAGTTGCCTTGTTCGATCAAGCGGCCATCCTCCAGCACCAGGATGTGGTCCATGCTTTCAAGTCCCGATAAATCATGGCTGATGATAACGAACGTGTCCTGTGGATGTCGGGTGAACAGCTCGCTGTAAATGGACTTGGCGGTAACACCGTCAACCGATGAAAACGGTTCGTCCAATAGCCATAGCCTCTCGCCTTTCAGGAACGCCCGCGCCATCGCCAGGCGCTGCTTTTCGCCGCCCGATAAATTCCGGCCCTTTTCATAAACTGGCGCAGCCAGCTCCAAATGACTCAAGTGTACAAGTTCGAGCGCTTCACGCAATTGTTCCGCATCCGCCTGCTCATTCGCAATGCGCAAATTGCTTTCGATGGTCCCTGAAAAGAAATGGTTCTCCTGAAGCACCACGTTCATGCGTTCCCATACGTTTTCCGGCCGCATGCCGCTAAGCGTTTCATTTCCGAAGCGGATGTCGCCGCTCTCCGGCACTGCCACTTTCAACAATAGCTGCAATAAGGTCGACTTGCCCGAACCGCTTGGCCCGACAATCGCCGTTTTCGATCCTTGAGCCAACTGGAAGCTGACGTCATCGAGCGACAAGCGGCTATCATCCGGATAGCGGTAGCTTAAACGGTCAACCTGAATATCCACTGAACCCTCCGGCATCTCTCCCACACTGTTATCCGGTTCTTCATCCACCACTTCTTCAAGCCTGCGCGCAGCAATCCGGCTTTCCTCGTAATACGCCGGAAGTGCCGCAAGCGGGCCGACATTCTCAAATGCCCCGAGCGACACCATGACAAGCATCGCTAAATACAGGCCGGACAATTCCCCGGTGGACACGAAATACGCCCCGATCGCCAACACAAGAAATGAAGCCAGGAAAGCGACCAGTGCATTCACCGACTGGACACGGTTTTCTTCAAGCCCTTCATTTTTCTGGGCTTGTTCATAACGGTGTGCCACTTCCTGTAACTCCACGCTTTTTTGATCGAGCGCCAAATGGATTTTCAAATCCTTGAACCCGTAAAGAAATTCCGCCGATGCAGCCGCAAAGGCCCCGCGGGTTTCTCCGGTCGCATGCGTTTTCTTCCGTCTCCGGAGCGCGAAGAACGCGGGCAGAAGAACGACCACAAAAATGGCGCCCCCCAAGACGGCCAATGCCATGGGCAGCGAATAAAACGAAGTGAAGAACACGGTCGCCACTAATACCATGCCGACGACGATCGGTGGATATAACACGCGCAGCAAGAAATTTTGCAAACTTTCCACATCGCCCACGATGCGCGACAGCAAATCACCGCTCTGGTGGCGCTGGAAAATGCCCGGCGCGAGCGGTGCCAGGCGCTCAAAGAAATTGCCGCGCAAATGGCCGAGCATCGTGAACGTCGCGCGGTGTGAAAACAGCCGTTCCGCATAGCGGGTAATGGCTGCAGCAAATCCGAATAATTTAAGCGATGCTGCCATGACCACCAAGGTCGTCATTTGCGCAGTCAAGGCCGCCTTGGATATCAAATAACCGCTCGCCCCAAGAAGGGCAACACCCGCAAGCCCTGCCAAAAAACCGAATATCACGGCAAGGGCGACGTCCCGTTTTTCCTTCAGCGTCAGTAAAAAAACCGTCTTCAGTTCACCCATGCCCGTGTACCTCCTTGTTGCGCCTCGATCATGTGCCGATAAGGGCTGAAGCTGCCCATCAACTGTTCATGCGTGCCGATGGCTTCTACCCTTCCTCCATCCATGACGAGAATGTGTGATGCGTTCCGGATCGTATGCAGGCGATGTGCAATCGTGACGACTGTCGCTTCTTTTGACAGCTCTTCAATCGCTTCTTGCAGCACTTGCTCCGTGTGCAGGTCGAGCCCTGCTGTCGGCTCATCGAAAAATAGCACTGCCGGCCTTTTTAGGAATGCCCGCGCGAGCACAATCCGCTGCTTTTCACCGCCGGACAACCCGCGCCCTGCTTCACCAATCATCGTGTCGAAGCCTAAAGGAAGCGATTCGACCAATTCCAGGACACCCGCTTTCTGTGCTGCCTCCATCAATCGTTCTTTCGCCACGGGCTGTTTCGCCCCGAGTTCGATATTTTCTTTAATGGTTCCTGCAAATAAATAAGGGTCTTGCGTAATATAGCTCACTTGCCCGAACCATTCGTCTTCACTTACTTGTTCTTGCGGCAGGCCATTGATCAGCAACCGTCCGCTCGCTGCGGGCAACAACCCGGCAATGACATTCATCAAGGTGCTTTTGCCGGAGCCGCTCGCTCCGACCAGTGCGGTGGACGTTCCCGCTTCGAGTTTGAACTTTACCGGCTCCAGTTGAAATCCTTCCCCGTACTGAAAACTCACTTGTTCCAAAGCCAACTCAACCGGTGCATCGACTGGGGATTCGCCCCATACGACGGGCCGATGGTTTTTCGCCAATTCTTCCGACAACAATTCAGCAGAAGCCGCACTTCCTCTCGCTGTGTGAAAGGCACTGCCGAACTCTTTCAATAAATTAAAGAAATCCGGAACAAGCAGCATGACGAGAAACGCCGGGAAAAACGTGATGCTGTCGAAGACGACGAGGCGCAAGCCGATTTCGAGCGCGACAATCCCGATGCTTAGCATGGAAATGTATTCGAGTGTCAAGGATGACAGGAACGCTGATTTCAAGACTTCCATCGTTGAATCGCGGAATTTCAGGCTGTTGTCGCGGATCGTCTCGCTCTGCCGCTTCGCCTGGCCGAATAAGCGCAAAGTCGCCAATCCTTGCAGGACATCGAGGAATGTGCCTGAAAAACCGGCCAATTGCTCCACTTTTTCGTCGGCTTTCTGTTTCGTCCTCTTTCCGACAATTGCCATGAACAGCGGGATGAACGGCGCCGTGATGAGGATGATCAACCCGGTCGTCCAGTTCAAGTAGAAAATCACCCCGAGCAGCATGAGCGGGATGGTATAACTTTGGATCATCTGCGGCATATACTTGCTGAAATAGCCATCTGTGTCATCGACCGCCTCGAGCAGCAATCCGACTTTCCTCCCCGACTGCCCGGCAATCGACCCTTGCAGGGGATTTTCTTGATACGCAGCGATCAATTCACGCCGCAAGTTGCGCCTTGCTTCTATAGACAATGCGACGCCGGTCCGGCCGATCGCATAACTTGCGCCAGCCCGCAGCAAAATGACCCCGAGCAAAGCGCCAAGGACAGGCAGCACTTCCTCAAACGAGGCGGCTTTGAGGAATACGGCATCAGCCACCCAGACAAAGAATAAAGCCTGCCCGATCATCGCAAGCCCCTTTGCCAATGAGGCTAGATACAACAAGCGTATGCGGTTGTGCTGGCTGTAAGCCATCTGCTTTAAGCTTCCCATTACCATCGCCCTTTCTTTCACTTACTTTCATTATAAAGGAGCTTCAATGAGATTCCTTTGGGGACGCCCGCCCCGACAGCCATTTCCCGGGAAATTGTTACAAAACGGTTCACATTTCATAAAGAAAAGCCACACAGCAAGGCTGCATGGCTGACATAGCGATTCAATCACATCTATTAAGCTTTTTTCCCGGAAGCCTGGAGAATGACAGCATGTAACCACTTGGCATCTTTTTGGATCTTCCTTTTCAATGGGGCATCCAGGCATACTTTATACTCTGCCTTCAATTTCTTGAGTTCATGTTCAAAAACCGCTATTTCCTCTTTCATGATCATGGCATAAACATCACCTTCCGACACTAGCGCGAGGATTACGCGTGTGATTCTATACCTAAACCTGTACCCGTTATCCCACGCATTACTCCCTTCTTTTGATAAACGACATCATTTTTTTACCTAAATGGATAAGAGCAGCACCGAATAGATGGACATCCCTATTACAAAAGCACTTAAACTGCTTTCCCGCTCTTCCGGCAGCTCTTCTTTCAAGACGTTCAAAATGACCCCTCCCGCGATCAAGGCCATGAGGAATGCAATGACCAGTTCATGGACTTCCGTCATCCAGCCGATTCCCCAGCCTGCCACGATCGCTGCAGCGAGAAGCCATCTGCCATAACGGTCATATTCACCTTTGTGCGCTTCCCTAAGACCCTTGTCATTGGTGATGAAATGAACGCCGAGCGCAATGAAAAACAGGGCCATGCCGACCACGCCTTCATACTCCTCACGCATCATCAAATAGCCAATGACGCCGTTATACATGGCGAAGGAACCGATATGGATCCAGAAAACGCCCGATGAGGATTTGCCTTCCGCTGTCCGGCGCTTTGAATTTTTCACCATTTGTTCCAAACCGTAGAAAAGGACCAGGCCGGCCATGGCCACCAGATAGATATGATTGCTCAGGAATCCTTCCCCGGCGCCCCCGAACTCTTCATGCACCTCTTCCTGGAATTCACCCAATTCAGGCAATAAGTGCAGAAATACATAGGCAACGGAAATGCCGCCGGCAATCGACAGAAACCGGCTGCGCGGAACGGCTTTCAGGAAATTCATGTTTTTCGAAAATAGGTGGATGAAGACGAACCCGGCGACAAACAACAAGCTAAGCCATTCCAAGATATCCCTCCTCGACTAAAAAAGGCAGACAGGCGCATTCGCCCGTCTGCCAGCATTCGCCTTAGTGGCGTATGATTTTCAATTACCCGTTCAAACCGTTTTTAACCCAACCCGCAACTTGTACGGTACGCTTTGCCTGGTGCTCGACCGCCCCTTGCACATCCTCGACCATATTATTGTCTTGATCGACACTCACGCTTGTGCCGTAAGGGTTCCCGCCCGCTTTGAACAGCACTTCGTCTGTATAGCCAGGCGCCGCGATGATCGCTCCCCAATGATGCATCGTCGTATAGACAGCCAAGACGGTCGCTTCCTGTCCGCCGTGAGGGTTTTGCGCGGAAGACATGGCGCTTACCACTTTATTGGCCAATTTGCCTTGCGCCCATAAGCCGCCGGTTGTATCGAAGAACTGCTGTACCTGCGAAGGGACATGGCCAAAGCGCGTCGGTACGCTGAAGATGATCGCGTCCGCCCATTCAAGCAAGTCATTGTCCGCTTCCGGTACATCCTGCGTTGCTTCATAATGCTCTTTCCATGCCGGATTCGATTCGATCGCTGCCATCGGGGCATTCTCTTTCACTTTTGCCACTTTCACTTCCGCACCCGCTTGTTTTGCGGCTGATTCTGCCCATTGCGCCATCTGATAATTGGTTCCTGTCGAGCTGTAATAAATGATCGCTAAGTTTACGTTGCCCATTCCATACCCTCTCCTTTATCGATTTGCTCCGTGGCTTCAGGAAAATATCCTATGTTCAAGATAACTTCTTTTACTAGTGTGCCCTAATCCGAAAGACATTAAACTTTTTTCTGGATATGGGCGACTATGAACAAAAGAATAAGGTGGATCCATAGACGGCAAAAAGCCAGATGAAAGAACTCTTTCATCTGGCCATTGTCTGTTTAATTCACTTTTTCAGCGATTTCTTCCGACATCTCCCGCAACTTGAACTTCTGGATTTTCCCGGAAGCGGTCATCGGGTATTCGTCGATGAATTCAATATAACGCGGGATCTTATGATGGGCGATCTTCCCTTTGCAATACGCGCGTAATTCTTCCGCATCGAGCGTCTCGCCGTCTTTCAGGATGACCCACGCCATCAATTCTTCCCCATATTTCGGATCCGGTACGCCAACGACCTGGACGTCCTGGACGGATGGATGCTGATAGAGGAATTCTTCGATTTCGCGCGGATAGATATTTTCCCCACCGCGGATGACCATGTCCTTGATGCGCCCCGTGATCGAGATATAACCATCTTCATCTTCTACCGCGATGTCGCCGGTATGCAGCCAACCTTCGGGATCGATCGCTTCTTTTGTCGCTTCTTCATTTTTGTAATAGCCTTTCATGATCAAATAGCCTCTCGTGCACAATTCGCCCGGTATGCCTTTAACGACTTCTTCGCCGCTTATCGGGTCGATGATCTTCACTTCCACATCGTCATGCGGCTTGCCAACGGTGGCGACGCGCTTCTCGATGGCGTCGTCTTTTCCGGTCTGGGTGATGACCGGCGATGATTCCGTCTGGCCGTAAGCGATGGTGATTTCACTCGCGCCCATATCGCTGATGACTTTCTTCATCACTTCGATCGGGCATGTCGAACCAGCCATGATGCCGGTTCGCAAAGTCGACGTATCGAATGATTCGAATTCGGGATGGTTGAGTTCCGCGATGAACATCGTCGGCACGCCGTGAAGCGCCGTGCATTTCTCGTCCTGTACCATCTGCAGCACACGCTTCGGCTCGAATTGTTCCGCGATGACCATCGTCGTCCCATGCGTTACCGCCGCCAAAGTCCCGAGCACGCAGCCAAAGCAATGGAAAAACGGCACCGGGATGCACAGGCGGTCGGTTTCATCCAAATTCATCATATCACCGACGAGGCGCCCGTTATTGACGACGTTGCGATGCGTCAGCATGACCCCTTTCGGGAAACCCGTCGTCCCGGATGTGTATTGGATATTGATGACATCGTCGGGCGCCATCGAATGGAATCGCTGTTCGAGCTGTTCATCCGAAATTCCCTTCGCAAAATCCTCGAATTCACTCCATGTATAGATGCCCGGATAGCTGTTTTCACTCATGACAATGACGCGTTTCAGATGTGGCAGCTTGGGTGAATCAAGTTTCCCCTTTTCTGATTCGGCCAGCTCCGGACACACTTGATTCAATACTTCAATATAATCCGTTCCTTTGAATTCCTCCCCAAGAATTAAAGTCGTGGAATCCGATTGCTTCAATAAATACTCCAGCTCATTCGCCTGATAGCTGGTGTTGACGGTGACCAGCACGCCGCCCATCTTGCCCGTGGCGTATTGGCTGAGCAGCCATTCGCGTTTATTGTCGGACCAGATGGCGATGTGCTCGCCTTTTTCGACCCCCAGCCCCATGAACGCTTTCGCCAGCGCATCGGTCTCGCGGTCAAATTCCGCATACGTTTTACGGATGCTTCTTTCCGGATAGACATATGCTTCCGTCTCCGGATACTGCCTTGCTTGCTCCCGGACGATTTCCCCTACTGTCTGATCGAGAATTGCCATTTCCTTATCCCCCTTGTTGAAAACGTTTTCACTACATTATTATCGCAAAATTCCAAATAAAAGGAAAGCGCCATTTCACACCCACGGAGTCGCCGCGCATCCAAAGCCATGCTAAAATGGGTCTATCATGAAGACGGAAGGGATTTTCCATGGAACTCGAAATTATGCACGCACAGCTTGCAGAAAAACTGTATAACCATACGCTTGTCAATGCCACCATCAGCCAGCCTCGCCAGAAATCGAATGACTTGAAACGCATCAAACTAAAACCGGTCGAACTGAGAGAAGGCTACCGCATCCAGTTCGAATATCAATATGAACAGATATTGAAGCACCAGAATTTGCCCATCGACCAAGCCATTACTGAACTCGAGCGGTTGTTCACTGAGTTTCGCCAAGGCTTGTTCCAGTTCACCGATGAAAAAGTCCAGGTCCAATTGAGCAAGAAATCCAAAGTCAGCTATAAATCCGAAGCCGAGATTCGCCCCGCTGCGGATTTATCGCATAACCGCAAGAAAGACTATTTGCTGCAGGACGGCATCCCTTACCCATTTCTCGTCCGGCTCGGCGTCCAATCGCCGGACGGCAAAGTCAAAAAACAGAAATACGATAAATTCCGCCAGATCAACCGCTTCATCGAATTCATCGACGACGCACTCGAGCATTTGCCGAAAGGCCGGCCGATCCGCATACTCGATTTCGGCTCCGGCAAGTCTTACCTAACCTTCGCGCTGTATCATTATTTGCGCATCGAAAAAGGGCTTGACCTGCGCGTCACAGGGCTCGATTTAAAAAAGAGCGTCATCGAGGAATGCCAAAACATTGCACGCGACCTCGACTATCAGCAGCTTGAATTCCTTGTCGGCGACATCAACGATTACGATAAAGATACCGCGGTCGATATGGTCGTCACGCTTCATGCATGCGATGTCGCGACCGATATGGCGCTTGCCCGCGCCGTCAAATGGAACGCCGGCGTCATCTTGAGCGTGCCGTGCTGCCAGCACGAACTCAATAGCCAGATCCAGTCCTCTCCACTCGATGTCATGCTCCAGCATGGCTTGGTCAAGGAACGGTTCAGCGCACTTGCGACCGATTCGATCCGTGCGGAACTATTATCCCTGGTCGGCTATGAAACTCAATTGATGGAGTTCATCGACATGGAGCATACACCGAAAAACATCCTGATCCGCGCTTACCGAACGAATAAAAAACCCGCACCGGGCCAATTGGAGCGCTACCGGGAATTCACACAACTGTTGAACGCCACGCCGTTTCTTGAAAACGAATTGAAGGAGCTCTTATGAAACGAAAAAATTTAGTCAATGGCATGATTCTTGCCTTCTCGGTCATTTTCATCCGCTTTATCGATGTCCGCATCTACGATATGCCGCTCGTCTTGACGTTGGCATTATTGATGGTGCTGATTTACGGGGGGATCCGCCTCGTCGAACGCTTCCCGGCGCTTGACGAACCCGTCAGCAAACGGACATCGCTGATCACCAACACCTTGGTCATCGTCACGATCTTCCTGGCATTCTTCGTGCTGGGGCTTTAACTTCAGGTATTTGCGGAAGGAATCAATGTTCGGCATTGGTTTCTTTTTTTGTTGAGAATAAGTTTGCTTGTGGAATTGTTGCTGGGGTTGATTTGTGCTTCATGTTGACAGTCGCCGCCGGGCTTTGGGTTGGCCTCTCACTGTAAGCCAAGAAGAACACTTGTCTTACTGTGTCGGCTCACCCCTTTACGCTCGGCGGCTTGGAGATCTCGTTGATTCGGGTCTGTTTAATCAGATCTGCTTCAATATGCAATTGCCGGCTAGTGGGGAAATCGCTTCCTGAGATGCTGCATCTGACCAATGCGTATTTGAATTGAATATCTTGTTGGAAGATGAGGACTGAAAATCACGCTTTCTTTGATCCTAATGATATGAGCTACAAAACATGAAGCATTTTTACATTTTCTATCGAGTGAACAGAAGAAATTCCCTTCTACTTTAAAGCTAGAGACGGAGTGGAAGGGGTGAATGGATGGCGAGGGGAAGCCGAGTCCATTCATTTGCGACGAATCTGCGCAGCAAATATTTTTTTGCGATGCCCGAACATAGTGAGGGTTGAGCAGATGTGGAAGCAACGCGTATCAAGCGATGCTCAAACACAGAGAATTCGGCACCTTGGACGGGCACCCGCCCCATCCCCGGGCAGCTGAAAGCGCGACGTCCTGTCGCATCAGCTGCATGACTCGCATCCTGCGAGCCCCAAGCAGCCCCCTGCAACGCAGTCGAAAAACGGAAACTTTCCGCTCTACTGACCCGAATCTTGTCCCATCGCGCAGTTATTATTGCCAACTATTTTCCACACAAAAAGCCGCTTCTTTTTCAAGAAGCGGCTTCCCGCTATTCAAGGTGTGTTGTCGTTCGGCTTTTCATCCGCCTGTTCTTTGACGACTGACTCAATATAGCTCTTCACCGGCTCGAGCGTCAGTTCCAGATGGCTGGTCTCCAGATGCTTCGCCAAATAATCGAGCTGGTGGTCTTCCACCGCATCCGACTGGAGATTGAGGACGTCATTGATATAGAGCATGCCTTCATTTGTCGCCATCGGGGAATCGACGCCGTCTTGATTTCTTTCCTCGACCGTCTCCAGGCCATGGATCAAGCCTTGTTCTTTCAATTCGTCCATCGCCTCTTTATACTTTTCTTCCCCGATGCCTTCTGACAAGCGGCGGTTGAGCTCTTGGATGTCGTCCAAAGACGCGCCTTTATAATACTGGACATAATACGCCATGAGCACTTGTTCTTTGTCCTGCAATTCATTCATAAGGCTAAACCCTCCATATATTCGTTGTTAGTTGGTTTATTCCCTTTGAGGGGATAGTTAAGCCTGTCCGATTTCCAGAAAACTGAAACTTTCTGGGAAATGAATCGTTAGTACTGAAGGAAGCAAAACGGAAAGAGGTGGCTCATATGAGCAATGAAAAAATTGTTGAGATTCGCAAGCTCTCAAAGACGATCGGCAAAAAGCAGATCATCAAAAACTTGAACTTGGATCTCCATAAAGGGGAAATTACCGGGTTTCTTGGGCCTAACGGGGCGGGGAAAACGACAACAATCCGCATGATGGTCGGGTTGATGAAGCCCACGCAAGGCGATATCCTGATCGGCGGCAAATCGATCCGCACCGATTTTGAGGGAAGCATCGAAAAAGTCGGCGTCATTGTGGAAAATCCGGAGATGTACAAATTTATGTCCGGCTATAAAAACCTGGTGCACTTCGCGCGCATGCATAAAGGCGTGACAAAAGCCCGCATCGACGAAGTGATTCAGCAAGTAGGGATGCAAAACCGCATTAAAGAAAAAGTTGGTTCGTATTCACTCGGCATGCGCCAGCGCCTTGGCCTTGCACAGGCACTGCTCAACAATCCGGAATTCTTGATTTTGGATGAGCCGACAAATGGCTTGGACCCTGCCGGCATCCGCGAATTCCGCATGTATTTGCGCAAAGTGGCACGCGAGAACGATGTTGCTATTTTCGTCTCCAGCCATCTATTATCGGAGATCGAATTATTGTGCGACCGCATCGCCATCATCCAGAACGGCGAGTTGATCGACATCAAAAATGTTAACGAACACCAACAATCCCGCTATTACATAGAAGCCAAGCCTGCTGACCAGGCGAAACAAGTGCTCGAAGAGATCGGCTTTACGGTACACCCTCATGAAAACGGCTATTTAATCGATACAGAACCGGAGCACATCCCGGGCGCCATCAAGCTGCTCACTGCTGCGGGCGTAGATTTGTACGCTGTCCAGCCGCATCGCACGACCTTAGAAGATCAATTCCTTGAAATGACTGGAGGCGGCGAAATTGCTCAAGCTCATACAAAATGAATGGATGAAATTATGGAGTAAAAAAGCAACATGGATCATGGCGATCCTGCTGATCGTCATCTTATTGGCAAATGCCGGCATCACCAAATGGATCGAATCCACTTCCCCTGCACCGGAGATGGGGTGGCAGGAAATGGAAGAAATGAACTTAATGTCAGCCCAAGATCAACTGCAAAATCCGGACATCGGCCCTGCCCAACAAGACTATTACGAAGGCCAGGCCGCGATCGCCGAATACCGGTTGGCCAATGACGCCGAACCGTTCAAAGTCGAATCCTTGCAGCAACAAGTGCTCGACGGCCATATGATGCTGTCACTCGTGACGCTGTTCACGGTCATCGTCGGCGCTGGAATCGTCGCTTCCGAGTTTTCCCAAGGGACGATCAAGATGTTATTGACACGGCCTGTCAAAAGGTGGAAAATACTTACATCCAAATACATCACTACGATGTTATTTGCCTTGTTATTTGCCGTTCTCACTTTCGCATCGATCGCCTTGTTCAGCTGGATTTTCTTCGGAGTCGGAGACGGCGCATTCCTGGTATGGAACGGATCGGAAGTTGTGGAAGGCTCTTACTGGGCTGAAGCATTGAAACTATCCGCTCTCAGCTTGGCGAGCACCTGGATGATCGGGACCTTTGCATTCATGCTCGGGACCGTTTTCCGCTCGAGTTCGCTTGCGATCGGGGTGTCGATTTTCCTCATGTTCGTCGGCGTGCAACTTGTCTTCTTGTTGCAGCGCTTTGAAATCGTCAAATACTATTTGTTCACGCACACCGATTTGACGCAATTCTATACGGGCTTCATGCCAATCCCGGACATCACGATGGCCATGTCGCTTATCGTCTTGACTGTCTATTTCCTGATCTTCATGCTGATCAGTTATTGGACCTTCTCAAAACGTGACGTGACTGCTTAATGGATGCAAAAACCCCTTGAACTCTTCAAAGTTCAAGGGGTTTTGTCATTCAATAGGCAATGCCGACCCGGCTTTTCAGGAAATCATCCGAATCCAATTGCTCGTAAGCAAATAATGCCGTATCGCCGGCCGTGATTTCTTTTCCGTCTTCCGGCAAGTAATTTTCTTCAAAGCGGAAATAGCCTTTCGGTTCGCCGTCAGGCAAATAGGTCGGGCACACGATGGTCCAGTCCAGATCACTCTGTTCCAAAGATTTATAGGCTTTTTCATGTTCTTCCGCGGCAAAGGTCAATTGGCGCTTCGAATCACCGCCTTGATAGCGCAGCAGCCCTGGGCTCAAGCGGCTGTTCAGAATACCGGCGGTCCCGATGGTGATGATGCGCCGTATGCCTTCTTCTTCCATCGCTTTCACGATCAACGGGGTCGCATCCGACAAGGTGGTTGTGCGGTCGGTACCGATTGCGCTGATGACGGCATCCGCCCCTTCGAGCGTCCGTCGGATATCCTCTGCGTTGCGCACATTCCCGACAATCAGATCAAGATTCGGATGGGATTCAAGGTCCGCTCTCCGGACAAGCGCTTTCACTTCATGGCCGTCGCGAAGCGCCATTTTCAAGACGTATCTGCCGACTCTTCCCGTGGCTCCAAATAACGCGATTTTCATCGTTTATCACCCTCCTCGATAATTACAGCAAGCCGTACATACATCTTTTATTTGAATAGATAACCACGTTTAGCCAATACTTCCTTCAGGTCGGGGCGGTGTGGCTTTTTCAGGAATGTCGCCATTTGTTCGCTCCATTTGGCGGTTTTTTGGTTATTCGAGCGTGCCGAATAATAATGCATGATCGTCTCATCGTATGCCGGCAAAATCTCTGCATATTTCGCTTCGTCATATTCATTTTCATGAAGCACCGCTTCTACAGGAAGGCGCGGCTTCACTTCATTGGCTTCATTCGGCACACCGATGGTCAAGCCGTAAACCGGGAAAACACCTTCAGGCAAACCGGCAAGTTTGCTGATCTCTTCCATATTATTGCGCACTCCGCCGATATAGCAGATGCCATAGCCTTTGGATTCAGCGGCAAGCGCCAAGTTCTGTGCGAGCAATCCGACATCCGTGACCGCGACCAGCAAGTTCTCGGCCTGGTCGAAGACAATGTCTTCGCCTTGCAGTTTCGCGGCATGGCCTAAGCGGTTATAGTCGGCGCACATCAAGAACACGGCTCCTGCCCCTTCCATCTGTTTCGGGTTCTTGGACAGCTCGCCGAGGCGTTTGCGCTTGTCTTCATCTGTCACCCAAACGATTGAATACGCTTGTACGAAGTGGGAAGTTGCAGCATGCTGTGCCGCTTCGACCAATTCATGGACTTCTGCGCGTGTCAATTGCCGGTCTTTATAATCGCGGACCGATGCATGTGATTTCATTAATTCGATAACCATTATGTATCCCTCCAAAAATTCTCTTTCCCCTATCGTACCAAAAACTCCTACCGGATACTTGCTTAAGGTTTTTTGCTACAATCAATACACGAGGTGAAACTACTTGAAAACTTTCCGCACCGCCTTTTCATTGTTGTTCCTTTTTATCCTGGGCGCCTTTTTGTTCATTTGGATCGAACGGGAAATCGAAGAGCGCAACGAGCGCGCTGGGCGGCCGCTGCCGACCGGCCTGCACCCGATCGTTGAATCCAAACGCGACCAGCTGATCGCGCAAGCCGAAGAGATCGGCATCGAGATCCTCATCACCGATGGCTTCCGCTCCGTCGAAGAGCAAAATGACATCCATGCCCAAGGGCGCACCCGGGGCGGCAACGTCGTCACCTACGCTGAAGGTGGCGAATCCTATCATAATTACGGACTGGCCATCGATTTTGCGCTGCGCCTTTCGGATGGGTCAGTCGTTTGGGACATCGAGCGCGATGGCAACGGGAATGGCCGTCCCGACTGGTTTGAAGTAGCGGACCTCGCCAAAGAGCTTGGCTTTGAATGGGGCGGCGATTGGGCACGCTTCAAGGACTACCCCCATCTTCAAATGGATTTCGGCTTATCGATTCGCCAGCTGCAAGATGGCTACCGCCCTGAAGATGTAGTTGCCGACTAGGCTCTACGCAAGAGCTGGAATCGTTTCTTGCCGAAAGTCGCGAAGGAAATCCAAGAGAACAAGACTAAAGAACCGGAATTCGGGTAGTATCATTATATAAAGATAGAAACTTATGCCAGTATTTTATTTCTGGATGCCAGAAATGGAAAGAGGTTGCCTGTGGAACAATTCGCCATCGTCATTCCGGCTTATAAACCGGATGAGCCATGTAAACGTATAATTGAAGAAGCGCTATCAGCTGGCTTTTCGCGGGTCATCGTCGTGAATGACGGCAGCGGCCCCGCGTTTGAAGGCTTGTTCGGCGAGCTGGAAAAGCTGCCCCAAGTAACGCTGTTGCACCACGCGGTCAACCAAGGAAAAGGGCGGGCACTGAAAACCGCCTTCCATTACATCCTCAATCATCAACTGCCGATCGAGGCCATCATTACAGCCGATGCGGACGGCCAGCATCTGGTGTCGGATATGGTCAAGATGGCCGATGAAATGGAAGCTTCACCGAACCACGTCGTTCTCGGTGCGCGGGATTTCAGCAAACCCGGCATCCCCTTCCGCAGCCGCTTCGGCAACCGGTTCACGCGCCTATTGTTCCGTCTATCCACCGGCGCGGACCTGACCGATACACAGACCGGCCTGCGCGGCATCCCGGTGAAATTTTTGCCAAGGCTTCTTGACGTGCTCGGCGAACGTTTTGAATACGAAATGAATATGCTCGCGGCTTTGAAGAAAAACTACATCCCGGTAACGGAATTGACGATTGAAACCGTTTATTTGGACGATAATAAATCGTCCCATTTCCATCCGCTGCGCGACTCCTACCATATCTACAAAATCTTTCTGTTCTACGGGTTATCAGGCGCTGCCTCTTTCGGGCTCGATATCGCCTTGTTCTGGGTATTCATCCAGCTATTGCGCGATGAATCACCGGAAGCGTTCATCATCATCGCAACGATCGCGGCACGCATCCTGTCTTCACTTTTCAATTATTACGTCAACCGCAACAAAGTCTTTAAGCAAGGCTCCAAAAAGTCCTTGCTGCGCTATTATATTTTGGCGGCCTTCATCATGGGCGCATCGGCTGCCTCGGTCCAATTCCTGTACGCGGAATGGCTTGGCCGCGGGGAAGTCATCTTGAAAGTGATGGTTGATACGGTGTTGTTCATCTTCGGCTTTGTCGCACAACGCGCCTGGGTTTTCCGCAAAGAATAAATCCTGTCACATATATTCGACGAATACAAAAAAGAGCGGAAGCCTTAGCTTCCGCTCTTTTCTTAATGTTCCGGGCGTTTCGCCTTGACTGGATCGGTGCGCCATACTTCACCGTCTTTATACGTCATGCCTTCCGGATAGCGCAAGTCCAGAACTTCTTCCTGCGTTTCTTTGGACGGCGGCTTCGTCGCCAATGAAACGATGATGATCGTCAGGATCGCAGCCGTGGCACCGAATACGCCGGCGCCTGTATCGATGATGCCAAGAATCGTGAACCCGCCGAATTTAGCGGCGAAAATATACGTCAAGGTCACCGTCAATCCGACCAGCATCCCGGCAATGACACCCGGCCCGTTCGCACGTCTCCACCATACGCCGAGAATCAGCGCAGGGAAGAAGGTCCCGGATGCGAGGGCAAAGGCCCACGCCACGATTTGCGTAATTGCGCCTGGAGGATCCAATGCCACAATTCCGGCTGCGACTGTCGCGATGATGATCGACGCACGGCCAACGAGAAGCCGCTGGTTTTCTGTCGCTTTCGGGTTAATCGAACGATAATAGATATCCTGTGACAAAGCCGCTGAAATGGCAATCATCAGCCCGCCCGCTGTCGAAAGTGCTGCAGCCATGGCTCCTGCAGCCATCAGCCCGATGACGAAGACACCCAGATTGGCGATTTCCGGGGTCGCCATGACCACGATATCGTTACTGATGACGATTTCTTCCCATTGCAGGATGCCGTCGCCGTTTGTATCGGCCACCGATAAGGATCCCGTGTTGACCCAAGACGTTGTCCAAGCCGGTAAATCGGCAATCGAAGAGCCGGCCACTTGGGTCATGAGAATAAAACGGGAGAACGCCGCATACGCTGGCGCTGACAAATATAGCAATCCGATGAACAGCAATGCCCAAGCCCCGCTCCAACGCGCCGCTTTCATGGTAGATACCGTATAGAAACGCACGATAACGTGAGGCAATCCGGCTGTCCCGGCCATTAACGTAAACATAAGTGCAAGGAATTGCCATTTAGTCGCTTCCGTAAACGGCACGACGTATTCCGAAACGCCGAGCTGCTGGTCAAGCTGCTGGAGTTCGCCTACAATCTGCCCGTATGACAGCCATGGAAGCGGATTGCTCGTCAATTGGAGTGACATGAAAATGACAGGGATGAGGTATGCGATGATCAAGACCAGGTATTGCGCCACCTGCGTCCACGTGATTCCCTTCATTCCCCCAAGCGCAGAATAGAACGCGATCAAGACGACCCCGATGATCGTCCCGACAGCTGTCGGCACTTCCAAGAGGCGCCCGATGACGACCCCAGAGCCCGACAATTGGCCGATGGAATATGTAAAACTGATGATGATGGTCGCAACTGCCGCAATCAAACGTGCGGTGCTGCTGCTATAGCGGTCGCCGATAAATTCCGGCACCGTGTAGCGCCCCGATTTCCGCAGCTGTGGCGCCAATAGGAAGGTCAGCAATAAATAACCGCCTGTCCAGCCCATGATATAGGCAAGGCCATCATATCCGAGCAGCATGACCGTCCCGGCCATCCCGATGAACGACGCGGCGCTCATCCAGTCGGCACCGATGGCCATCCCGTTGAATACCGCTGGAACATTGCGCCCGGCTACATAAAAGTCCGATGTTTGCCTAGCCATATTGTAGACCGCAATGCCGATATACAAACCGAACGTTGCCAGGATCAATACAAGTGATACGAGAAATTGTGAATCCACTGCTTCTCCCCCTTGTCAATTACTCTTTTTTGCCATCGCTATTGCCAGCCTGGAAGCTTGCGCTATTCCTTATCCCGCTGGTCCTGGTCCAAGCCAAATTTCTTGTCGATCCGGTCATTGATGATGGCGTTAATGAATAGCAGGATGATGAAGGTCAATACCGCCCCTTGCGCCCCCATGAAATAATGGAAAGGCATGCCATTGACGCTGAATCCCGACAATTCCTCCGCGAACATGACAACGCCGAAAGATGCCGAAAAGCCGATCAATAAATAGATGGTGACCAACGTGGTCCGGGTCCGGAAATACGCATCCGCTTGTTTTTTATCGATCTTCCTCAAAATACCCACCCCTTTATCGGTTTATAAGCCGAGGTTTTCTATTGCGAAGCTCACCCCCTCAACTGGAAAATGAAACGGACAGTATCCAGGAAAGGCAGCGGTACCATAATGATTTTGACGAGCATAAATGCAAAAACCGATGCAAATGGAAGGAGGAAATAAACAGCCTTCCGCTTTCTCAAACCTGCCACGACGGACACGATGGTAATAAGGCTCAAGATAAGAACCCAGATCATCGACTCACTCCTTTTTTGAAAACGCTAACAATTTTGCCTACGTAAGGCATAAACAGTGTATGATTCGGCTTTCCCCCTCCGTTTCCATTTAAAGGATAATAGGTGTTTTCTTTTTTCATTATTCTAAAACTTCTGTTAATTGTCAATGCATTATTGCCATAAGATTAAAATAAAAGATTGATTGCACCCGAATCATTCCTCGCTTAAATTCCATCAGCATGTCGTTACAGCAAGGGAAATATTGCGAAAAAATGAGCCTGCACTCAGGAAAGAATGCAGGCTCATGTATTCAGCTTTTCACGAAATCGTATTCCAGCTTTATTCGATCAGTCGAATGCCTTCATCAAATTGCCCATTTCCACAGCGGAGACCGCCGCTTCGAAGCCTTTGTTTCCAGCTTTTGTGCCAGCGCGTTCAATGGCTTGTTCGATCGTTTCCGTCGTCAGCACGCCGAAGATGACCGGGACGCCCGTCGACATGCCGGCTTGCGCGATGCCTTTTGCCGCTTCGTTGCAGACATAATCATAATGGGTCGTGGAGCCGCGGATGACAGTGCCGAGCGCAATGACCGCGTCGTATTTTTTCGTTTCTGCCATTTTCTTCGCGACCAGCGGCAATTCGAATGCCCCCGGCACCCAAGCAGTGTCGATGTTTTCCTTATTTACGCCATGGCGCACCAGACCATCCACTGCGCCGTCCAATAGGCGCGATGTGATGAAGTCATTGAACCTGCCTGTGACGATCCCGATTTTTAAATCCGATCCGATTAAATTCGCTTCGTAAACTGTTTCCATTTTAACCACTCCTTAGTCGATTAGGTGATGCATCCGCTGTTTTTTCGTTTTCATGTATTGTGTATTGTCTTCCGTCGGCGGGATGACGAGCGCAAGCCGTTCTTCCACTTCAATGCCGTATTCGATCAGCGCGTCTGTCTTGGCTGGGTTGTTCGTCAGCAGCCTGACGCGCGACACGCCCAAATCTTTCAGCATCAATGCGCATAATGTATAATCGCGCATTTCCGCCGGGAAGCCCAGCTGCTCATTGGCTTCGACGGTATCCAAGCCCTGTTCCTGCAGCTCATAGGCTTTCAGCTTGTTCAATAAGCCGATGCCGCGCCCTTCCTGCCTCATATAAAGGACGATGCCCGCACCTGCCTGTTCGATCAATTCGAGCGATTTCGTAAGCTGCGCCCCGCAATCACAGCGGCGCGAGTGGAAGATATCGCCGGTCAAGCATTCCGAGTGGATACGCACAATCGGCGCTTCTTCCGCTGCGGGGTCGCCTTTGACGATGGCGACATGCTCTTCCGTGTCGAGCCGGTTGGAATAGCCGACCATGCGGAACTCGCCGAAATCAGTCGGCATGTGGACGCTCGACTCGCGATTGATCAGCGGGTCTTTCTCCGCCCGATATGCATACAGATCTTCGATCGTAATGAGTTTCAAATCGAAATCATCCGCCAGCTTCTCCAATTCGGGCATGCGCGACATCGAGCCGTCCGGATTCATGATTTCACAAATGACCGCTGCGGGTTCGCTTCCGCTGAGACGCGCCAAATCAACTGACGCCTCCGTATGGCCTTGGCGTTGGAAGACGCCCCCTGATTTTGCGACCAGCGGGAAGACATGACCAGGCCTTTTGAAATCCTGCGGTACGGCTTTCGTATTAAGCATCTGCAAAATGGTGTCCGACCGTTCAAAAGCGCTGATGCCGGTCTTGGCATCTTTATGGTCGATGCTGACGGTAAATGCCGTTTCGTGATGATCGGTATTGTGGCTGACCATTTGGTCGAGTTTCAGGCGCAAGGCGATATCCGGCGAGACCGGCGTGCAGATGAGCCCCCTGCCATGCGTGGCCATGAAATTGATATTTTCAGGCGTTGCATGTTCTGCAAGGCACACAAAGTCGCCTTCGTTTTCCCTTGATTCATCGTCTACCAGAATAATGACTTTTCCTGCCTGCAAATCCTTTACTGCTTCTTCGATTGTGTTTAGCATCGGTTTGCTCCTTTAAAATCCGTTGCGCCGCAAGTAATCGGCGTTCATCGGTTGTTTTGGCGCATGCTCCATGAAACGCTGTACATACTTACCGAACATATCGGTTTCGAGATTGACCGAATCACCCATCTTTTTACCGCCTAAAGTCGTTTCTCCGGCCGTATGCGGGATGAGTGAAACGGTCAAATGGTTTTCGCTGAGTTCAAAGATCGTCAAGCTGATGCCGTCGATCGCGACGGATCCTTTGACGATCGACTGCGCAAGCAATTCAGGAGGGGCTGCTATATCGATATATAGCGCATTTTCCTGGGGACGCTTGCGCAGGATCTTGCCGACCCCATCGATATGGCCAGCGACGAGATGCCCGCCGAAGCGGCCATTCGCTGCCATCGCCCGCTCGAGATTCACGGGACTCGCTGGGCCTAAAGAAGAAAGGGTCGTGCCGCGAAATGTTTCCGGCATGACATCCACCGTGAAACGGTCGCTCGCTAATGAAGTGACCGTCAGGCATACGCCTTCCACGGAAATGCTGTCGCCGATTTTCGTTTCTTCAAGGACGACCTTTGCGCGTATCGCCAGTTCCATGCTGGACGCCCCACGCTTAATGCCTGCGAGCTCTCCGGTTTCTTCGATAATCCCTGTAAACATTCGTGTCCCTCCTTTAACGCGGAAACGGCTTGGACATCTGCCCTGGCCTGTTCCACATATCGCGCTTTCAAGCACATGCCTTGCATAGCGAAACCAGTGTGTAAGCTGCCGAATGCCGGAAGGTTCCGCAAGCTGTTGCGAACCAGCGATAATCCAAGCAGGGGCATCAGGTACTTGGATGGCCTGGCCTTCCCGGGATGCGCAGAAGCGCTCCACGACAGCGCACGCCGGTTGCTCCGGGAAGTTTCCCTGGCAGCTTCTCGCCAACTCTAGCACTCGCTTTGTCATTTGCTGGCTGTCCACTCGATTACATTTTTCAGAACAAAATAAAACCCATCGATTAGCCGATGGGTTAGAAGACAATAGGAAATAGAACTATAGATTGCTCTATAATTTCCGTGTTCTTCCTTCTCCCATCCAGACTTTAACTGTCGGCTTTGGACTTGCACCAAATCCTGCCCCGAAAGGCTCACGGGCTTCGGATTGCTCCGTTACCGTCGATTGGGAATTTCACCCGACCCCGAAGGAATACGATTCAATTGATTCATCCACAGTATGCAAAAAAGGCCCCTTCCAAAAAAAGAAAGGGGCCTTGAAAAATGCATATCAAAGAAACCTAAGCGATTGCTTTCAGGCTGCTTGACTGTTCTTCTCCCATCCAGACTTTAACTGTCGGCTTTGGACTTGCACCAAATCCTGCCCCGAAAGGCTCACGGGCTTCGGATTGCTCCGTTACCGTCGATTGGGAATTTCACCCGACCCCGAAGAACGCTATAGATGATTACCTGTAAGTTTAGCGCAAGCTTAAGCAGCTGTCCAGAATAGAATCTTCAATTCTTTGCCGCAGCTAGCCTGATCCGGCGGACAAAAACCGGATTTTCATCATTCACCACATCGGCCCGCGTTCATCCGTCAATTCGATCACGAACGGATAAATGCCTAAAATGATGAGAAAGGATGCCAGGAATAAGGCGAGGGAAGCAAACGGATTGATGCCGAAAGCGACCGAGATGAACATGAGAAGAGGGGCTGCGAAGACAAATAAACTGGTTTTTTTCCTGGATTCCATCGTGACGAATTGTTCCTCGCGGCATGAGGGGCACTTCATCCCCTCCCCGAGTGTGCATAGCCTGCATACGGTCTGCGCCCACGTCCACAACACACCGCAATTTTCGCATTTCGGCATCATCCTTCTCCCCTTTCCTTATGTTACCTATACTTACGCACTCAATGGAAATAAGTTCCCAAAATCGTCCCATTATTTCATATTCTTTGGGTTCTTCCTGTCATGGACAGCAAAAAAGCACTGCCCAGTTGCGAGCAATGCCTCACTGTTTCCTATAGGTATTCTTTTTCGATTTTCTTCGTGCTGCGAACTGTATCGATCGGCCGCACCATGCTTTCGATCTGTTCACGCTTCGGTTCCAAAAATGGGGGCAAGGAAAGTTTCTCGCCCAAGGTTTCATACGGCTCGTCGCCCATGAAGCCCGGGCCATCCGTCGCCCATTCGAACAATAGGCCAGGTGCCACCCGTGCATATAGCGATTCGAAGAAGAAGCGGTCGACATAGCCCGAAGTCGAGAATCCGATTTCCTGCATATGGCCGATCCACTCATTCAATGCATCGCGATCCGCCACACGGAATGCAGCATGATGCACTGTGCCGAATCCTTGTTGGCCGGACGGCAAATCACTATTGTGCTCGACGATCACTTGCGCCCCGTTGCCGCCTTCGCCCATCTCGAATAGGTGAAGCGACCCTTCATCGGCGATCTCGCGCATATGCATCGCTTTTTCGAGGACTTCTTTCAAGTAATCGAATTGGCCGATACGGATGTGGATAGGGCCAAGCCCGGTGATGGCAAATTCAAGCGGGACCGGCCCATCCTGCCATGGCGTGCCGGCTTGGACGCCTTTATTGTTCTCATCCGATACAAGCATATACTGCTGGTCATCGAAATCCGCGAACGACAAAGTCTTGACGCCGAATTGTTCGGTAATCGCATCATGCTGCACTTCATATTTATCAAAGCGTTTTTCCCAGTAGCTGAGCGCTTCGTCCGATGGCACGCGGAAAGCCGTTTTGTAAATTTCATTCGTGCCGTGTGTTCCTTTCGGGATGCCCGGGAAATCGAAGAACGTCATATCCGTCCCGGCTGAACCTTTATCGTCTGCGAAAAACAAGTGATAGGTTTGGATATCGTCTTGGTTCACCGTCTTCTTGACCAGCCTCATGCCCAATACATACGTGAAAAATTCATAGTTTTTTTCGGCGCTGCTCGTGATCGCCGTTACGTGGTGGATCCCTTTCAATTCATTCATGCATACCGCTCCTTGTCCTTAAGTATTTTATCTTCTGCTTTATTGCTGTCTTGCGCTTCGTAACCGACTTTCTTCAACTTCTCAATCAATTCCATTACTTCCTGTTGTTCAAGCCGGGCAAACACTTTGTCCATCTGCTGTTCATGCTCGGGGAAAATCCGCTTCATCAATTCCTGGCCACTGTCCGTCAAAAGCGCATACGTCACACGCCGGTCTTCTTTGCACGCCTCCCGTTCGACATAGCCTTTTTGCTCCAGCTTATCGACAACATAGGTAATGCTGCTGCTCGCAATCAACACCCGCTTGCCAATCGCCTGTATCGGCTGCCGGCCTTGGTGATAGAGCAATTCGAGCACCGAGAATTCCGTCGCATTCAACCCGTATCCCGCCACGTCGCGTTTGATGGCATCATGCACAGCATCTGCGGCGCGAATCAAAACCGTCACAGCTTTCAGGTTCTGGTTGGAGAACTCCATTCATCTCACCTCTTTATTTCGAATTAAAATATCTTTAATTAAAAGTAATTATAACAAGCAGCAGATGATGGGTCAAGAGAACGGATTCCAATTGCAGCCAATTAAAAACTCCTTTTCGCTATATGCGAAAAGGAGCTGTTGAAATTTATAATTTGAACGTGCCCGTGCTATAAGCCAATAATTCATCCCGGTCGCTGATGACCCGCCCTGTCAGGATCGCCGTACTGTTTGTCTGATGCAGCAGTTCGGCGCGGAAAATGGCCGTTCCCTCCGCCAAGCTTTTGATGAAGCGGACTTCCATTTGAATCGTTGAAACCGCATCGCTCCCAAGTGAGCGCGAAGCAAGGCCCATGACAATATCGATCCCCGACATGATGGCACCGCCGTGCAGCATATTTTGCATATTGTCATTTTCGGTTTTTTTCTTCAAGCGCATGGATGCCTTGCCGTACTCCACCCCATCGATTTCAAAACCGAGCAGCTGGAAATAAGGGCCGTCCTCGAACTGCTCGATCAATTGCGTATATTCCTGTACTTTTTGCACGCGATCTCCCCCAGTTGATTATTCTTCCGTTATTATAGCATTCCTTTTTGAGGGAAATGAGCCTGCAGGATTTTCATGAAAAGCAACGAATACTTAAGGACTACCAAAAGGAGGTTTTTGGATGGCAAATGATTTCGATGTGCTTCCCGGCGCAGAACCGTACATTTCAGAAGGCGAAAAAACGGGAATCCTTATCTCGCATGGATTTACCGGCACTACACAGAGCATGCGCCCGCTTGCCGAGGCTTTCGCGAACGAAGGCTATAGCGTCTATGCCCCGCGTCTTAAAGGGCATGGCACACATTATGAAGATATGGAGATGAGCACGTATCAGGATTGGATCGCTTCTGTCGAGGAAGCTTACGCTTGGCTGTCGGAGCGCTGCGACAAGATATTTGTCGCCGGCTTATCGATGGGCGGCACACTCGCGCTTTATATGGCAGAAAACCATCCGGAGATCCGCGCGATTTCCTTGATCAATGCCGCCGTCGAAGTCCCGGACATGGAAGGCGTCAAAGAATTGCAGGATGTGCGCTTTTTGGACGCCATCGGATCCGATATCAAAAAGCCCGGCATCACCGAGCTTGCCTATGAGAAGACACCGGTCGCTTCCGTAAAGGAGATCCTATCTTTCATGGAGCTGGTCCGCAAAAACCTTTCGGCCATCCATTGCCCGGCCTTGCTGTTCGTCTCGCCGGAAGACCATGTCGTTCCGCCGGCCAATTCAAAATTCATTTTCGATCATATTTCGTCTGTGGAAAAAGACCTCATTGAAATGCCGGACAGCTATCACGTGGCGACGCTCGACCATGACCAACAACGGATCATCGAGGGCACGCTTGCCTTTTTCCGCAAACACGAATAAACGCTGCTCTAGTTATATAGCAAAGGACGGAAGGCTCTCGCGCCTTCCGTCCTTTTGTCCTTTTGTCCTTTTGCCAATTTGTCATTTTTTCACTTTTGAGACGAGCAAGCCATCGATTTCCAACGCGCGTTCCGCTTCCGTCATCGGCAGCCGTTTCCTGGACGCTGGCGATATTAAGATCGGCTGCATGCCTTTTTCGCCGATGACGGCGAGCACCCCTTCCAGTACATCAGCCCGCTCAATAAACACTTTATTGATATAAGAATCGGTTTCCTCCATGCTGGTTCCTCCCTTTAATTGAGAAAAACCCCCGGCTGAGCCGGGGGTTTCGTCATTAAAGTGCCGATTCGATGGCATTGACCATTTCGCTGACAGACTGCAGCCCGCCGCCAGACAAGTACCAATAGTCCGGATCCAAGTAAATGATCTTATCATTTTGGTAAGCGTTCGTTTTCTGGACCAATTCGTTTTCCAACGAATCTTTCGCGCTTGCATCATTGCCTACTGCTGCATTGCGGTCGACGACGAACATTATGTCCGGGTTCGTATCAAGGATGTATTCATACGTGATGCTTTGGCCGTGAGTCGAAGCTTCAATACCTTCGTCCGCCTGTTTCACGCCGAACACATCGTGGATGATGCCGAAGCGCGAAGCGGCTCCGTATGCGCTGACTTTTCCTTCATTGGCCAGGACGATCAAGCCTTTTTCATCGGAACTTGCTGTTTTCTCTTTGATGCCTTCGATTTGCTCGTTGATGGCTGCAAGCTCTTCTTCAACTTCCGCTTGTTTGCCGAAAATCTCCCCGACCGTTTCCATATTTGTCGTGAACGAATTCATGTAATCCGTTGTGTCCACGCCTAAGTGGATTGTCGGTGCAATATCGCTGAACTCGTTATACATTTCCGCTTGGCGGCCGGAAATGATGATCAAGTCCGGGTCCATGGCGTGGATCGCTTCAAAATCCGCTTCTTTCAATGTGCCGATGTTTTCATATTTCTCCGTATCTTCATATTGTTCCAAGTATGTAGGAATATTCCCTTGTGCCACGCCTGCAACAGACTCTACGCCCAATTGATCCAGTGTATCCAAGATCCCAAAATCGAACACCACGACTTTTTCCGGGTTTTTCGGCACTTCCGTCTCGCCGAGTTCGTGCGTCACGGTCATCGTTTCCGCCTCCGTCGTTTGCGCATCTGCCGTTTGGCTATCTGTCGCCTCTTCCTCTGCACCGCATGCTGCAAGAACCGCAAACATCATCAACACTAAAATTGCCGTTATCCATTTCTTCATTTTTCCGTCTCCTCTACTTTTGAATTTGTTGGATGGTGGACATCCCTTGCATTATGTAATGGTTCCTGAATGATATTTGAGAAATCTCTCCTCTCGTCCGCCGGATGATACTGATAATCATTATCACTCAACTACATTTATTAGTATAGCAGAATAAAAAACACTTTCAACCACTAAATGAGAATTATTTTCATTTGTTTTTCTCAAATGAAATAGCTGAAGCTGTTTACATTAAAAAAAGACCCCGCACGAACTGCCTCTAAGCCGTCAGTTGTTCCTAACGCTTCCGTTGCAGCCCGATAATGGGTCTTTTCTTCACTCAGTGTCTTTGAACGTTTCTTGCAAAATGTAATAGGATTCTTTCAAGCGTTCCTGTGTTTGCGGAAGCTCCCATGGTTCCCATGAATAAAACTTGCTGTTGTCCAGGCCTACCGATTCGAGCTCTTTTCCATCGGAATTCTCAAGGACCGCTGCGGCTTTTATGCCTTCAACCGTCATGCTCGCCTCGATGCCGTCTTTTTGCAAATCGCCCGTGAATTCCTTTTTTGCCGGGTCTTTGGCATTCAGCAGCATCCACGGAATCCGGATTTCCAAAATCCCGCTTTCTTCTGAATAGTAATAGTCGTTTAAGGAATCGTATTGTTCGTCTTCAGGATCGGCTATGCCAAAGCGAAGTTTTCCTGTTTCATAATACTCGAAAGGATACACTTCTCCTGTATCCGGCCGCGTGAATTCCTTATTCAACGCCAGGCGAATCGAATGGAAGTTGTTTTCGATGTCCGGCTCTTGCGGAATCATCTCCAGCCGCTCGTAGTAATCGTAATAGAACGTGTCGTAATCGCCGGCCACTTTAATCGCGGCCTCTTCCCCATCGATGGAAAGTTCGAAGTCAGCAAGGAAGCTGTCTGCCACTTCGATTCCCTGGTTTTCCCGCACACTGAAGAAGAGGCGCAAGCGGTCTTCATTCCACCATTTTTGTTCAGGATCGAACTGCGCTTTGACATACACATAGCGCTCATCGGAATCCATCGACAACGAACGCAAGGCCCCTTGCTCTTTTTCATACAGCGATGATTCGTCCTGCCAATCATCTTCGCCGTCGACTTTCACTTTATGGCGGTCGAAACTCAGCAAACCGAATTGCTGCTCATTCGTTTGGGCGTTGGACCAGAATGGCCGCTCATCCGGATTGTCATAATCCATCGTATTCCATGTACGTTTGAACCATTCATCCTGCCAAGTGAACACCAAACCGCCAAGCATGCCTTCTTCGAGGATATCTTCATACAGACGGCTTACGATGCCCCCTTGCTCATTCTCGGAAATGAAGCCCTGATTCCAGCCGAACGGATTTTTATGGGTCATTCCTCTTGAAGCCGGCACACCGAATTCCGCAATCAATAATGGCATCTCGTGCGATTCATTCAAATCACGCAAATACCCCGCATAATTATTGCGTTCGCCCCGGTGGTCAATAAATTCCGTGTACTTTTCCTCCAAGTTAAGGAAATCGGGATAATACGGATAGACGTGATAGGAAGCGAACATGCCCACTTCCTCCAATTCGCCCGTGGTGCGGATATGGTTCGGGTCGACGGTCGCCACATCTTCCTGCTCACTCGGCTCCGCTGGTTGATCGATGTTATCGGTCGTCACCCAATTCGTGAAGCTGAGCGGGCGCATGCTGTTGTAAGTTTCGTATTCATAGACCGCCAAAACGTCCAGCTGCTCCGCAATCCAATGCTCCATCGGGTTGGCATCTTGTGTTTTAACAAATGTGCCCGAAAACTCCCCGAGATCCGGATATTTTCGCTCCATTTCATCAACGGTATACGGATACCATTCAATGCCGATCATCCAGCCGATGACGTAATCGGAAATATCTGCCGTATACGTGCCGGAAGCATGACCAGGCTCTGTTTCCACTTTGGCCTCGCCATGAATCGCATCGGCGACTTTTTTCATTTCCTGCTGAAAGCGCTCCGTGATTTCAGGCGTGAAGGCATCCAAAGTTTCTTCGAGCGGCCCTTCGTCGATCCACACGCCGTGGTATACATAGAGCGGCGTTTGAGCCGTTTTGTTATACTGCGCCAATGCTTCATAAAAAGCAGGCGGGTGGAGCGTATAGACACGGATCGCGTTGGCGTTCATCTCGCCGATCGCCTTGAACCAGCGGTCATATTCCTCACGTGAAATCGCTGCCTCACCAGGGAAAGCACCCGGTTTTGCCATGCCCATATTGACGCCTTTGACGGTGAATTCCTTCCACTCGCCGTCTTCAAACACCTCAAACTGCTCGCCGTTCACGCGCGATGGATAGGAAACTCCGTCTTTTTCAGCCGACGATGACACTTGTGACGGTGTTTCCTCTTGATTTCCAGCACTGTCTGCAAGGATTTTTTCCATCATCGGCACGTAAGTCTTCCAGTAAAAATTGCCGCTGCCTCCAAATGGCAGGTACTGGCGGATTTTAGCCCATCCGCCATATTGATGGAAAGAAGGCACATCTTCCACATCAACGAAATCACCCGCGAAATAGTAGACATCGCCCCCATCCGCAGTTCTATGCATAACGGCCGGGAAATTCTCCGGGATCCCCTGTTCCAAGAGCATGGCCTGTCCTTGTCCTGCCAGGTTCCATTCGTATTCGGCAAGTACTTCTGTCTGCCCTTGTGCTTCATTGATATCAAACCAGTAATCGAATGATGGACTGTCCGTTAAGCCGAAAGCCGCTTGGCCAGGCTCTGTGAATTTCACGTGCAACCCAGCACTTTCGATGTCGCCCCGCTCCTCGGACAATACGACAATCTTGCCACTGGTGTCTTCGACGAGCACAAACCCTCCGCCCGTGAACTGCCAGTCTTCCGCATCCTTTTCATAGTTCTGGACAATCCATTTCGGCACTTCGGCTCCCGCTGCCAAGTCCGGGAAATAACGGCCGCTCCAGCCACTCCATTTGATGCCAAGAAATTCTTCCATGTCTGCGCTGACGGCAGAATCTGTCGGGGAGGCGAATGTATTGAATTCAACGACTAAATCGCTGCCCGCGTCCAACACTTGCTGCTTGATCGCCTGCCATTCAACCACCTCCAAGCCGCCATAGATGAGCTCAGAACGTTCACCTTTTACTTCTTGCCACGGGAGATCGTCTTCATATACCCCGTATGCGTCAGCCAAATAAATCAAATCATAGCCCGCCCCGAGTTCTTCGATGCCGCGAATGCCATAACTCTCCCCGGCTTCATCCGGCATAAAACCGAAATAATCCGCATCTGCGCGGTAGTCCGACTCGTCCTCTTTGACATAACGGTTATGGTTCAGTACCCAGGTCAGCCCTTTATGTTCGCGGTAATTTTCCGCGGGGACGGTTTTATCGATAATGGCCACATTCAAAGGTTCGCTTCCCTGCAACCACCATAAACCGACCGGCAATAACAGCAGTGATAAAACAAGCGCTAAGCCGATAAATGATTTTTTCAAAATGATTCCTCTTTTCCTATAAAACCCATTTACGGCTATTATATAATATTAAATTTTAGTTTATATAGAAAATCTCCCCAAACCATGAACGCTTTGAGAATTTTTCTATCGGATGAATCCAACAAGGGACCTGGACAGAAAAAGCCCGCCCTTTTTTTTGAAGGACAGGCTTTTTTAAGCTTAATCAATGGGTCGGCAATTTTGCATTCGAGCTTCTGAAGATCGCCAATTGATCGATCAGTTTCTGGCTTCCGGCATCCAGGCCGGTCACTTCCACTTCATTGGCGTTCTCGCGGAACTTCAGCACGACCCGGTCGACGGCGCCGACGCCGGAATCGTCCCAAATATGGGCATCCGTGAAATCGATGATCACTTTCTCACGTTCGACATCGAAATCGAATTTCTCCAGGAAATCCTCGACCGACGCGAAGAACAATTGGCCTTCGACGCGGTATTGCCTCGCATCGAGCAAACGTTTTTCCACTTTGATCTTGGAAATCTTCGAGACGAAGAAGATCGCACTTAGCAGGACACCGGCCAATACACCAATCGATAAATCGTGCGTATAGACAACGATTGCGACAGTCGCCAGCATAACGATCGAATCGGTTTTCGGTGCTTTTTTCAAATAAGTGAATGAAGCCCAATCGAATGTGCCGATCGATACCATGATCATGATGCCGACCAGTACCGGCATCGGGATCTGCACGACAACATTGCCAAGAACGATGATCAAGAACATCAGGAAAGTGCCGGCAACAAGTGCCGACAAGCGGCCGCGGCCACCTGATTTGACATTGATGACCGATTGGCCGATCATCGCACACCCCGCCATGCCGCCGAAGAAACCGGTGACGAAGTTGGCAATCCCCTGCCCTCTGGCTTCTTTGTTCTTGTCGCTTGTCGTGTCGGTCATGTCATCGACGATATTGGCCGTCAGGAGCGATTCAAGCAAGCCGACAATCGCCAGTGCAAGTGAGTACGGGAAGATGATGGCCAATGTTTCTAAATTAAATGGCACATCCGGCAACAGGAACCTTGGGAGCGTCTGGCTGATTATGCCAAGGTCCCCTACAGTGCGCAAATCGAAACCGGAATAGATTGTGACGGCAGTCAATACCACCAGCGCAATGAGCGGTGACGGAATGGCTTTGAAAAAGCGCGGGACGATATAGATGATGGCCAACGTGACGGCCACAAACACATAAGTCATCGTGTTGATGCCTAGAAAATGCGGCACCTGTGCCATGAAAATCAGGATGGCCAGTGCATTGACAAAGCCGATCATGACCGCACGCGGGATAAATTTCATGACTCTAGCGACTTTGAAGACGCCGAACAGGATCTGGATGACCCCGGTCAAAATCGTCGCGGCAAGCAAATATTCCAGCCCATGATCACGGACAAGCGGCACCATCAATAGCGCCATAGCGCCGGTAGCGGCTGAAATCATGCCGGGACGGCCGCCGACGAAAGCGATGATGACCGCGATGCTGAAGGAAGCGTACAGGCCGACCATCGGATCGACTCCTGCAATGATGGAGAAGGCGATGGCTTCCGGAATAAGCGCAATGGCGACGAGAATCCCCGACAAAATATCACCGCGGATATTCCCGAACCATTGGGTTTTAAGACTTTGTTTCACGTGGTCGTGCTCCTCTATTCTTTATTTGAAAGTTTCTTCGTGATTACCGGAAACCTTATTTTTTCACAATGAAAACAGTTTAGCACCCACCATCCAATAATGGAACCTTTTTGGAACTTTTTTTACAAAAATATTAATATGTTATAATATATTCACTTTGTACAGCGAGGAGTTTTTTATGTGCGAATCGGTTACGCGAGAGCTATTGAAGAAGATATAGAGTGCCAAAAACAGCGGACCCTCTTTGAAGAGTTCGGCTGCGATGTAATCCATATAGAACCCCATAGTTCCCCGAAACAACGGCAGGAGCTCGAGCGGATGATCGAAGCCGTGGGGCCTGGAGACCGCATCATCGTAATGAACCTCCACGTCCTTGCCGATTCAACCCGCCAATTGGTGGACCTGGTTGAGGCGCTCGAAGAAAAGACCGCTTTCCTCCATGCCGTTAAAGAAAACATCGATACCGCGAAAGGCACGTCGTTTTCATTTTTGGAAATCGCGAAATCCATCGCTGAATTCCAGAGCGATTCCATCAGCGCGAAGACCAAAGCAGGCTTATCGGAAGCCAAGCAAAAAGGCGTGCACGCCGGTCGCCCGCGCAAGCCCGATGCCAACGTCAAAAAAGCGATCGAGATGTATAAAAGCAAATCCTATAGCTTGGCCGAGATCAAGGAACAGACTGGCATCAGCAAATCCACTCTGTATCGTTATTTGGAGAATTAAAAAAGAGCGCCGAGGCGCTCTTTTTCTATTGTCCCACTCTCAATTCTTCTTTCATGGGCGGTTTGGCCAGGATGGAGGCGGCGATCGCTAAAGCCGGGATGATGAGCAGGAAGTTTAATGCTTCATCGTACCCGCCAAGGAAATCGTAAAACAAGCCGAACGGCAAAGGCCCTAAGGCAGAACCGATGACCATGACCGCCATGGCGATGCCATTGATGCTGCCGATATAACGGCGCCCATAATAATTGGGCCAGACAATGCTTAATGTGACCCGTTCGATCCCCGACACGATTCCCCAGACGACGCCGAACAGGATCGCAAGCGACAGCACCGTCGCTTGCTGGAGCAGCAATATGAAAATGATCTCCCCTGCAAACAAGGCCACCAGCATCCAGCGCACTTCGATTTTATCCAGCAAATAGCCGGCTAAAAACGTGACCGGGAAACCGACGACCGCCATCAAGCTGAGCACGGTCGCTGCAGCTTCAGGCGTCAGCGATTGTTGTGAGAAAATCGACACCAAATGGAAAGTGATGCCCGTGTTTACCAAGGCAGGCGTCGCCACGCAAAACAGCAACAGCCAAAAGGCACGTGTTTTCTGCGCTTCTTTCACGGTCCAGCTAATATCTGCCGATAAGCTCTTCCCTGCGGTCTCCCCCGCGCGAACCACTTCCCCATCAGGACGCAAGCCGATATCTTCCGGCCTGTTGCGGATCAGCAACAACGCGAGCGGCGTGAAAATGACCAGCACGGACGCGCCAAGCAGCAGCCACGCCATGCGCCACCCGAAGGTCTCGATCAGCCATACATTAAGCAATGGAAAAACAGCAGAGCCGACCATCGCCCCGAGTGCTGCGAGGCTGAGCGCGCGCCCCCTTTTGGCGATGAACCATTGCGGCACGAGCGACTTCGGCGTGAGCGACATCGAACCTTGCCCGAGCAGGCGGATGAAGAAAAAGCCGACGAATAGCATGAAGGTATTGGCGATTAAACCGTTAAACAAACAGGCGAGCCCCAGCAAACTGGAGATGAGGGCCGCCATCTTGCGCGCTCCCTGGCTATCGAACAGCCTGCCGACCATAAAGATCAGGAACCCTGCGAGCAATGTAGCGGCAGAGTAAATCCCCGACACGGTCGAGCGGCTCCATCCGAACTCTTCGATGTAGTAATCGATGAAAATGGCATTGGAAAAGGTTTGGCCGGGTCCCGAAAAGAAATACGACAACGCCGAAATCGCGACGATCACCCAGCCGTAATAAAACGGCGTATGTATTGGCGCAGCCTGTTTCATTTTGTTCTCCTTCCTGCCTGCTACAGCAAAAAGGGCTCCACCCGGGAGCCCTTTTTCTTATTTTACGATCAATACCGGGCAGTTCGCGCGTTTGACCACTTTATGGCTGACGCTGCCGAGCACCATTTCCTGCAGGGAATTCAAGCCCCGGCTGCCGATCACGAGCATGTCGAACGCTTCTTTATTGGCAAAATCGACAATTGTCGGGCCTGGTGTCCCGTGAAGGATCTCCACGCGGTATTTGATGCTTTCCGATGCAATCGCTTCTTCGACTGGCTGTAATTTCTTGCGGCGCTGGAAATCAAGCTCCGCGGAACTGCCGCTGTGCAGCACATCATTTTTCGCATTGTCATGATCCGCCACAAACACGATCGTGATCTGCGAATCGCCGGATCCTTTGGCTATTTTCACAGCTTCCTTAGCTGCACGGAGTGAATGGTCGGAACCATCCACAGCGAGTAGGATTTTCTTGTACATTTCTTAGCACCCCCCTTTGACGAATCGGTAATTTGGCGTTTCTCCCCAAATTTCAAGATGCACGCTCTACGGCCCCTTCCCCGAATCATTCCGGATTGGGATGTCTCGAGGACAATACCTTTATCTTCCACGCTAAAATCGAATTTGTCCAGAATTTTCTTGCTTTATCGTGATGCTACATAAAATTAACCCGGCTTCCATCTGATGAAAGCCGGGTTAATCCAATAATTCCATACGTTATTCGCTTTTCGTTTTCTGTCTCGACCGTTTGACCGGTGTTTCCTTGTCCCTTACATTCGTGAGCCAAGCCCGGTCTTGGTCCATCATTTTCTTTGCTGAATAAATCATCAGAAAAGTGATGAAAATGATCGGCAAGCCCATCAATCCTGAAATCACTTCAAGCGGCGCCAAGCCACCGATTCTCATGAGCACCAGTGAAATGGCGGTGATGATGCCGGCAACGAGAATGCGCAAAACTTTCGGCGGTTCATTTTTGCTCATGTCCAGCGTGCTCGTATAAGCCGCAATTGTATACGTCGTCGAATCGAGTGTCGTTGTCAGGAAAATAAGCGCAACGATGATGAAAATCACGATCGCCAAGCCTCCAAGCGGCAAGGTCGACAGGATTTCCGGAATGGCTGCCATGCGATTTTCCTTCACCATGTCCAAGATCGGCAGTTCCCCTGTCAAATAACGGTGGACGCCAAGCCCTCCGAGGACGCCTGTCGCGATCCATGACAATAGGGTCGGCGCCAATAGATAGGTCATGATCATCTCGCGGATGGTACGCCCTCTAGAGATGCGGGCCGCAAAGACCGAATGCAGCATCGCCCAAGTAGCGCTGTATGCAAACCAGAACACCGTATTGTTTTGCACATGCGACGCCGCGCCTTGGTAAACTGAATCTGTATTAAGAGAAAAACTCAAGTAATTCGTGAACAGCGAAGCGATGCTGTCCGAAAAATAATTCAAGATGAAGACACCAGGCCCTGCCAACAGGATGAATAGCGTGAAGGCGCCAGCCAAGTAGATATTGAATGTACTGAGCCGTTTGATGCCCTTCTCTACGCCAAGATATGCACTGACGGAAAACAGCGCGACCCATACGATCGTGACAATGAGCGTCAATCCGAACGTCACGTCTATGTTCAGCAATGCAGAAAGATTGTATGTGATGATCGGTGCGCCTAATCCCAGCGTCACGGCAGCACCTGTCAGGATGCTGAGCAGGAACAGGATATCCAATAAGCGCCCTGCCCAGCCATCTGTTAATTTATCGCCAAAAACCGGCCGTGCGGCTTCACTCATGCGCATCATCGGTTTTTTCTTGACGTGCAGCGTATAAGCCATTGCGGGGGCGATCATGACGAAAATCGCGAATACTTGGAAGCCCCATAAGAACATGCTGTAGGCATTGCCCATTAAAATCGATTCCGGTGAGCCTGCCTCCATGCCGGCCGGCGGATTGTTCGCCACCGATGTCCATTGCAACATCCCAGTGCGCATGATCGTGGAACCGAGCCCCATGGCGATTAAAATGGATGCATATTCGAACAATGTCAGCCGCGGCTTTTCCGCCGGGTCCCCGAGAACGATGTCACCGTATTTGGAATACGAGAAATACAGTGCTGCCCCAACCAGGATAATGCCATACCAGAGATAACCCCAGCTGAACACTTCCACGATTGTCGTAAAAATTCCATTTAGCAATTCCAGTGAACGGCTTTCATAAAGCGCGAGCGGAACGCTGATGGCGATGATGATGATCAAAGCCGGAAGAAAAATCCGGTAATCGATCAAGCCTTTCTTGTTCATCAAATCCCCCTCAATAAATTTAGTCCTTTTCTTGCCTTCCCTGCAACCCCAGTTGTTAAGCATAAAAAAAGAAAAAACTACAAAGAAATGTAGTTTTTTCAGCAAAAGGCAAGAAAATTACAATTACCCAATCAACACCCAGTATAACGAAGCTTTTTTTGGCACACAAGTGTAGCAGGCCAGTCCTCTCAATCATGCCCGTGGGCCCATGAAATGCGCGGGTCGATCTGGCGCGACATCCGGACCATGACGGGCTGAAAACCCATCCGCGGCCAGAAATAGGAAGCCATTTGGTTTGGCGTATGCCAGTCGGCAAAAATGTAATCATAGCCTTCTTTCTTCAATTCGGAGAAGCAATGGTTTGCCAATGCGCGGCCGATGCCTCGGCCTCGCATATCCGGGTTGGTCGAAGCAGCCGGCAGCTCCACGCAATTTTCGGGAGTCACCAAACTGAAAGGGTCCTCCTTGCGGAAATACACATGGAAACCTGCGGGCTGTTCGCCTTGGATAGCGAGCCATAGATAGGCTTCTTCGTCTTCCGTCAATGCCACATAGCTTTTCTGGACATTCTCCATGGTTTCCCTGGTAATTGGATGCCATGACGGGGCAGCTGCCTGATGGATGCTGTTCCATACCGCCATTTTCCTCAGAAGCGGTGCATCCGCTTTAGCACCGCGGCGGAATTCGAGTTCCGGCAGCGAACCGTTTTTCGGTTCGTAATCATCCAACGACAGGATGGCGTATTTCTGCTCGAAAGCGAATCCTTGATCGAGCCATTGCTCGAACACCATTTCATCTCCGAGCGGTGCCATCAGCACGTGGTGGAAATAGCCATGCTTGACCCATTCCGCTCCGGCATCCGCATATAATAAGCGCAGCAAGCGCGGATGTTCATGCTCGCTGATGGCAATCGATTCATAATCCATCCACACATAACGGCCGCGATGGGCTTCTTCCTTGAATTCATAAATCAGGTATCCGATCACATCAATGCCGCGGACAGCGACCACTCCGCTGACATAAGGGCGCTCGAGCAATTTGCGGATGACAACCTCCGCCTCATCGATCTCCTCGAACTTATCCGGCAGATACGGAAAAATCTTCCGCTCCCTTGCCTGGCGTTTCGAAAGCAAGGCAGCCATTTGGCGGATATGCTTTTCTTCTACACTGATGATTTGGATCACATTCCATCACTCCCTTGTTTGAAGTTTCACCTCAAGCATCGAATACTGACCGTTGCGAACAGTGTCGCCGAACTCTACGGGCAGCGGTTCAACAAAAATCGGGCCGTCCACCAATGTGGTATGGAATTCCCCTTCCTCTCCGCAGGCATCGATGCCGAGCGACTCCAGTTCTTCAATCAGCTCGCGGGTGAAAACACGCCCAAGAAATTCCTCCCCGACACGCGCAGTATCAACCACTGTAATGACGGCTTTGAACTCTTCTTCGACCAGCTCTTCCAACAGTGACCGCCGGGCTTCTTGCCACAGCGGATGCAAGACATCAAGCCCTGCCTTTCCGCTGACTTTCACGACCCAATCCAGATGGTCCTGCAGGTCAATATCACCGTAAACGCCCATTTCGATGCCTTGTTCTTTGAAATTCTGCAAATGACGGATGAATTCCTCTTCGTAGCCTGACCAGTCGGCCTGGCCGATCACCAACGGCAAGCCCATCCGTTCCGCTTGCGCTTCCAAGACCTGTTTTTTCAGTCCGTGAGATTTCGAACGTTCCCCGTCCTCTTCAAACATGGTAAACAATGCGGCGGGCACATGCCCTTGCTGAACGGCACGGTAATAGGCCAAAGCGGAGTCCTTGCCGCCGCTCCATGATGTAATAAACGATTTCTGCATACTGCACCTCTTCTGTGATTTCTTGTGTCTTGCTATTAATAGTCTTAATGAAAGAGTAGAAGGCGGCGACTCCTGCGGGAGCAGTGACGGAGCACAGCGACGGAGCGACATGAGTCTTGAGACCCCACAGGGAGCATAGCGACCGAGGAGGCTCAAGCCATGCCCTGGCAGCTGGCAGCGCGACGTCCTGTCGCGCCAGCTGCATGACCCACATCCTGTGGGCCCGAAAGCGTCCGCCTGGAGCGATTTAATCACTCTCGTTCCCTCTACTTCTATTTCCTGCCGTAAAACTCCTTGTTCCACAAAAAAACAGCCGGGAAACTCCCGGCTGCTTGCATTATTTTCCTACCATATTCTCCGGGCGCACCCATTCGTCGAATTGCTCCGCCGTCAAATGGCCGCTCTTGACTGCTGATTCTTTCAGCGTCGTGCCTTCGTTATGTGCTTGCTTGGCAATCGCTGCCGCTTTTTCGTAACCGATATGCGGGTTGAGAGACGTGACAAGCATCAAGGAATTCTTCACGTGGTTTTCGATGACGTCCAAATTCGCTTCGATGCCGATTGCGCAGTTATCGTTGAAGGAAACGAGTGAATCCGTCATCAGGCGCACCGATTGCAGGAAGTTGTACGCAATGACCGGCTTGAAGACGTTCAATTCAAAGTTTCCTTGGCTCGCTGCAAATCCGATCGCTGCGTCGTTGCCCATGACCTGAGCCGCTACCATCGTCAAGGCTTCGCTTTGTGTCGGGTTGACTTTCCCTGGCATGATCGAGCTGCCTGGCTCGTTTGCCGGAATCGTGATCTCGCCGATGCCGCTGCGTGGCCCGCTCGCGAGCCAGCGCACGTCGTTCGCGATTTTCATTGCATCTGCCGCAAGCGCTTTGACCGCCCCGTGTGTATAGACCATTTCATCATGGCTTGTCAGTGCATGGAATTTGTTTTCCGCTGAAGTGAATTCCGTACCGACCGCTTCTGAGATGAATTCCGCAACATAGCCGCCGAATTTCGGGTCTGCGTTGATGCCCGTTCCGACCGCTGTCCCGCCGATCGCAAGTTCACGCATATGCTCAACGCTTTCCTTGATCATGCGTTCGCTCTTCTCCAGCATATGGCGCCAGCCGCTGATTTCTTGGCCGAGCGTAAGCGGTGTAGCATCTTGCAAATGCGTACGCCCGATTTTGATGACCTCGTCGAATTTCTTCGCTTTTTCATCCAAAGTCGCTTTCAATTTCTGGACCGCAGGGATCAATTGCTCCGTCACAGCCAAAACGCCGGCAACGTGCATCGCTGTCGGATATGTATCATTTGAGCTTTGGGACATATTGACATCATCGTTCGGGTGAAGCTTTTCGTCCGAACCTTGTTCCGCCAGGATTTCATTACCGCGGCGTGCCAATACTTCGTTCATGTTCATATTGGATTGCGTGCCGCTTCCTGTCTGCCAAACGACGAGCGGGAAATGGTCGTTCCATTTGCCTTCGATCACTTCGTTCGCAGCTGTTTCGATAGCGCGCATTTTCGCATCGGACATCTTGCCGAGCTTGTGGTTCGCTTTCGCTGTCGCTTTTTTCAATTGAGCAAATGCCATGACCACTTCATGGGGCATACGTTCCGTGCCGATGGCAAAGTTTTGGACACTGCGCTGGGTTTGCGCGCCCCACATTTTGTCAGCTTCAACTTGAATTTCACCGATCGTGTCTTTTTCTGTACGATACTGCATTCCATTCACTCCAATTCTTAGTCTTTAACTAGCTTCTCTTCTATTAAACACATTCCACCCGGAAAAAGCGACCCTCACCGCTAAAATTCCCCAGGTTTGCTCGAGAAGAACGCTTCGATGATCGCTTCATCCGAATGCGGGATATGTTCCCCTTTGATGATCTGCGCGCCGTTTATGCAACCGCTCGACAACAGGATAATGTCTTCGGGGCCGCTTTCTTCGAGCGCTTTTTCCACTGCCTGCTTGCGCGTCGGCGCCTTCAGCACTTTTTGCATATACGGAACGCTGAAGCCTTTGATCACTTCCGAAACCACTTCTTCTGGATCGTTGTACCCCGGATGGTCGACTGTCACGACCAAGACATCCGCTTTTCCTTCAGACGCTTTCGCCATTTTCGGCATCTTCGCGAAATCCCGGATGCCGATTCCGGCGATGAGTGCGATCAAACGGCGATGGGGCAATTTACGGGCTTCGGTCAATACCGCATCGATGGCGACTGGAGTATGCGCATAATCAAGGATAATGGTCCTTTCCTCAGGCCCCTTGATCACTTGGAAGCGCCCTTCCACTTGGGGCATCTTCGGCAGAGCCTCGATGATGCGGTCTATCGAATGCCCTGCGTGCAATGCCGCCCCAATCGCTGCAGTCAAATTCGCAGCATTGTAATCGCCGAACAACGGTGCTTCGATGATCCGGGCATCGCCTCTATAATTCAATTCAAAACGCATCCCCTGTGCAGAGGCGCTGTAATTCCCCCAAATGAGGTCAGCCCCGCTCGATGGGTCCTGGCTATAGCTCAATACCGGATAATCCGCCACCGCCAATATGCCCTCACTTAATCCGGGATCGTCCAGATTGACGACTGCCGATTTCGCGCGCTCGAACAATTTCAGTTTGGACTCCCGGTAATGTTCGAAAGTCTTATGATATTCCAGATGTTCCTCGGATAGATTCGTATGGATGGCTACATCGAAAACGATCCCTCCCACCCGCTGCTGATCCAGTGCGGTCGAGGACACTTCCATGGCCACTGCCTTCGTGCCGGCATCGACCAGCAGAGAGAAAATCTGGTGGATGTCTGAGGCGATCGGCGTTGTCGGCGTGCTTTTCTCAAAAGGCACTTTGCCTTCAGCCGTTTCGACGCCTGTCGTGCCGATAAATCCACATGGTGTGCCGAGCAGGTTAAATAAATTTCGGGCATAGGTCGCAGTCGTGGTCTTGCCGTTCGTTCCCGTCACGCCGATTTTAAATAGCTCTTTCTGCGGCGAACCGAAAAAGAAATCCGCCATATGCGCAAGGGCATTGCGCACATCCCCCACGAGCACAAAGCTGACAGCCGGATGGCGCTTTGCTTGCTGTGACAGAATCTCTTCGTTGGAGCCGATGATTGCCCGCGCACCGTTTCCGATGGCAGGCTCTATGTATAAATGTCCGTCCGTATTCTCCCCGATGACGCAAAAGAATGCCGAACCGTCCCGTGCAGCCGAGGAATTGTAGACAATCGACTCGATGTCGACAGACTCTGACCCAAAGGTTTTCAATATGCGTATCCCAGGGATTCGTGCAAAGTGCAACTTCATATCGTAACTCCTCTTGAAGATAAATTTATGTGAATTTCTGATAATTTTACAGGAAAGCGCTTTATTGTTCCACAGTTCGAGACGCTTTTTTAAAAATTACCACTCAACTAAGAGGTTTGGCAAATTGCAATGCATGGAAGCCTTTGACCATTTGGAAACCGATCCCAACGTACCCTTCTTTTAGCAGCTCTTTCTGTTTTTGCAGATCGTCGATCGGTGCCGTGATTTGATTGCCGTAATCCGGATTCGGCTGCTCAAGATCTTTCACCAGGATATAACGTTCCAATCCATCGTACTTTGTTTTCAGCGCAGCGATATACATCTGCTGCGTAAATTTATCTTTCAAGCTCGGAATATTCATCGGCGCCACTGTACAGGCCACATAACGGAATTTCTTCTCCAGCTTCTTCAATTCCTCCATGACCACTTGGGCCAATTTTTGCTGAAGGCGGTTTCCCCGGTAATCGGGAGCTACCGCCGAAATTTCCTGGTAGATCATATTGCCGAGTTCACCTTCCGAGAGCCCGATATCGCGCCCGAGATGCTCTTCATCAATTTCAGGGACGAGTAACGCCCTAAAAGCCACCAGCTCCCCTTCCGCGAAAGCTCCGACAATCAACCCGTTATGGTTCAAAATAAACAAGAATTCTTCGGTCGACAACGGCTGCAATGTATTTTTCTCTGGCAGCGAGTCGATGACCGTTTGCTGAACACGTTCGATCTCAGGCAAATCCTCTAGGTACAGGCGCTTCATATACATTGGCACCTGCTTGTGCACGCGCACATTGGTCAGTGTACCTTCATATAGATGGTCTTTCAAAGCCCATTCCCCCTCATCTCTTTTCTACTATCAGGATACCATGTTCGCTATCCACCGTCTTTAAGTTTTTTCAATTAACTGTAAAATTGAAACTATTTACCGACCCGTGCCAAAAAAGCCTCGATTTCCTTTGGTGTACGGAGGATATACACCTGTTTTTCAGGATACTTCATCATAAATTCTTCTATTAAATGATGTTGAAATTTTTGCCGGTCGTGATAAGTCGTCACTATAAACTTCAAGAATTCATAATCCAGCTTTTCAGGGCATTCCGGTGCCATGTCCGGCCTTGTCTTTTTATGATATTGAATACGCCTTTTCAACACACGCCATAAACAGCGCCAAAGCGGCAGCTGCAATTGGATCAACGTATCGCAAGACGGCAAGCGGATATCGATGGTGCTATTATAGTTCCCCTCGATGATCCAACACGGCTCATTCGCGAGCTCCTGCTGCATGCAGCGAAATTCTTTTTTATCTCTTTCAACCCATCCCGGCGTCCAATAATACGCATCCAAATGATGCACAGGCAACTCCAGCGTTTCCCCTAAACGTCTTGCAAACCTTGATTTGCCCGCTCCTGCCGATACACCAATGACCATAATCCGTTGCATGGATTCCTCTCCCCTCCCTCTTCAATCAACCATACCGAATGCCCTTAGAAAGAGCCACCCAAACTTAATCCTTGCATTCGGGAGAGTACCGTGCTATTCTAAGGAAGAATTATTTTTGTTCGATGGCTTTTCATTAAGTATCAGATTTTATCTGAAGGATTTGAGCAAGGATAGTAATACAATGTATGCATCAGCATACGAGGAGGAAACACACATGGAACAAGGTAAAGTAAAATGGTTTAACTCAGAAAAAGGATTCGGCTTCATCGAGCGCGAAGGCGGAGACGACGTATTCGTACACTTCTCAGCTATCCAAAGCGAAGGATTCAAAACTCTTGACGAAGGTCAAGAAGTTACTTTTGACATCGAGCAAGGCCAACGCGGTCTTCAAGCTACTAACGTAGTAAAAGCTTAATTAACCTTAAACTTTCAATGGGCCCTTCTTCGGAAGGGCCCATTTTTTATTGTCTAAAAATATATAGATGCACTGGAGCGGATTCTTAAGGTGGAGATAGTGAGTGTTTGTGCTTGGAAATGTTCCGGCGTATTGATTTATGAGTCGCTTTAACATTCGCCGCCCGGCTTTGGGTTGGCCTTTGGCAACAAGCCAGGAAAAGCACCTGTCTTAGTGCGTCGGCTCACCCCCTTACGCTCGGCGGCTGTGAGATTCCATTGATTCGAGTGCGTTTAGTCAGTTCTGCTTCTGTAACTAGTTGCCGCCTAGCGGGGAAATCGCTTCCCGAGATGAGGCATCTGATCATGAAGTGTTTAAGTAAAGAATTATTGTTGGTAGATTAGAAGAGCCATGAGCTATCAAGCCTCAAGCTCTTTCACATTTTATATTCTATGGTTGAAGAAATTATCCACTACTCTAAAATTAGAGACGGAGTGGAAGGGGCCGACTCCGGGAGGATCAGCGAGACAATTGAGACCCTGCAAGCGAATCTGCCAAAGGTATTGAGCATATTCGTTTGCGAAGCTCGAACATCGTGAGAGTTGAGCAGGCGGGTTTTTGCGAAGCGACGAAGCGGCTCAATGAATGAATGAGCGAGGTGGACCGAGTCCATTCATTTGCGACGCATCTGCATGCAGATGTGGGAGCACAAGGGTTTAGCCCTCCGGAAAGCGTGCCCCTGCAACGCAGTCGAATAGTACAAGCTTTCTCCACTCACTTCCCTTCCGTATTTTATCAGTTACAAAGAAAAAAGCTGCCCAATGGCAGCTTTTTTTAATTCATGATGAAATACAATTGGAAGACTAGGAAAATGATCGCGACCAGAAGGAGCGTTCCGACCACTACGCTCATGGCCAGTTTTTTTCCGTCCATCGACTCACCCTCTCAGTTTTTTCTCGCGTTCAATGGCTTTCACTATATCATACGCGCCTTCACCGGTATTTGACAATACAGTTGCGATCGTTTTTTGCTGCGGGTAATAACCGGAGTGGAAACTGACACCGGGATCGTATCCCATTACGTGATACTTCACCACGTTCCCGCCTTCCCGGTCAATCCATACACCATAACCGTACGCATCTTCCCCTTCTTCCGCATGGACCGTCAGCAGGCGGTTTTTCATGTCTTCAGGCAATAAAGCCCCGTCCATCAGCCGGTTCCAGAACTTCGCCATATCCCCTGCCGTGACGAATGCCCCGCCGTCCGCTCCCCCGCGAACAGGAATCGAGTATTGATTCGTGCGCCATGAATTCCCTTCATCGATATATCCATAAGCCGTGTTTTTCGGCAGACGGTCCAGGCGGAAATAACCGGAGTCCGACATATCCGCTTTCGCCAGCACTTCCCGCTCGACGTAATCGGCGAACTCTTCACCTGTCACTTGCTCGATGACCAGGCCGAGTGCAATATAGCCTGCATTATTGTAGCGGAAACGCACACCCGGTTCCTCGACAGGCGGCAAATCGCGGAACAACGGCACAAAGTCTGCCGGCGTCTGCATTCGGTACATCGGGATTTCCTGCCACAATTGTTCGTAATCCCCCATCGTTTCCTCATCGAAGTAATCAGGAAGGCCCGACGTATGGCAAAGCAATTGATGAACCGTGGCGTTGAAATTCGGGAAAGTCTTCGGCAAAAGCTCTGACAGCTTGGCGGATAGCTCGAGCTTGCCTTGCGCCACCAATTGCAACACCGCTACGGCCGTAAAGATCTTGCTGCCGGACGCGATGCCGAAGCGGCTGTCGACGGCAATCGGCCGTTCGTCTGCCCGATTCGCAAACCCTTTGGCAAGTGCCCAGTTTTCATTGCCGGCCATATGGGCAGTGCCTGAAAAGGCAGTGGATTCCATTGAATCGGAAACCGGATTGTCTGCTTGTTTCTGGACCATATGCCCTTCCCCATCGATTTGGATCATCCGCCCGTCCATAAGTTCAATTGCGATCGGATGGGTTTCGCTTTTCAGTTTGGAGAAGAACCATGTCCGCTTCGGCGGCACCAGCACAAAAAAATGAGGATCTTTCCCGAGGAAATTCAGTGTTGCCGGGTCGATGCCTTTATTGCCGCGCACCGGGATCTCCATCGATTCCAGCGCTTCCCCAATTTCCTTGACGTGTGGCGTGACGATGCCGACTTCGCTGATATCAAGCAGCGAATCGATCGTGAAGTCATCCATGATGTCGACGTGCCGGCGCCCGATGAACTCGACGATGTTGCCGGCAGGATCCTGGAAATAGAACGCATCGGAATTGAAATTCGCGTAATAAATTTCGTCCATGCCTTCCTGGCGGTTCAATTCGACGCGTGCACGGGCCCAGAATTTTGCCAAACTGAACTGGTTGCCCGGAATATTGATTGCATAATGATAAAAAGACGAACGATCCGACTGGCGGAATTCCAAAACAGACGTGCCGATCGAAAGCGCAAAGCTTGTTTCGTCTTCCTCGACAATACGGAAGCCTAGCTGATACTCGTAGAAGCCTTTCATTTCATCCAAACGGTTTGTGTACAGTGTCACTTTCTTGAACATGTCCTCACCTCTACATTCAGCATACCGAAAATGCACAGAATTTTCCTCTTTTTCACCGCGTCCAAAGGCGACTTCTTGACCAAAAGGAAAAAGCGAATGCAGCAAGTGCATCCGCTTATCGCAATCGACAATCGAGACGGACCATGTCGCGGCATTGAAGCCCGTTTTCGAAAATCGGTTCTTCGTAATGGCGGGTAAAAAAATCCCGGTCGATCGATTTCATGCGGAACCCGCATTTCTGGTAGAGCGCCAATTGTGCCAAACTTGAATTTCCGGTGCCGATTTCAGCAACCGAAAATCCGAGATTTTTCGCCTCTTCGAGCGCCGCAAACACCAAGCGCTTGCCAAGCCCTTTGCCGCGCTCTGGCTCAGCGAGTGCAATGTTTTTGATTTCAGTGGTATCCGGATCCAGCGCAACCAGGACAAACACCCCTATGACAGCGCCTTGCCGTTCTGCGATAAAGCAATGGCCATCCGCACAATAGCCACGGACCAGTTGCTCAGACGGATCCGCTTCCAGCAACAGGCCGATCGGCAATTCCTCACGAGCTCCCAATTTCCGGATGTTCATTAGTTCCGCTCTTTGAATCCTTGATCGAGCAAATAATCTTCTGCATCGTCGAACGTGCCGAAGCTTTCTTCAAGGTTTTTTCCTGTGTAGATATTCCAGAACGGTTCCTCGTAGACAAGGTCGAGTTTCTCGCCTTCTCTATTGGTCCACCGCTTGTCATAAGGCGGTTCCGGTTCCCGGCCCAAATAATCGATCGAGTCGGCGATGATGCTGCGCAGCTGGCTCGCTGAAAAATCGCGGATATTGACCAAGCCGCGGCTGTCGGCTTCGTATTGCGGCAAATCACCGACAAAGACAAAGCCATTGCCGTTCGGGTGAAGATGATAGACGACGTTCTTCTTATCGTAGAGGCTTTCTTCAAATTGGAAATTGACGCGTTTCATCGATACTTCCTTGCGTGTCAGTTCCGGAAACGCTTCGATCACTTCTAGTTTTTGTTCAAATGTCAGCACTGGACATCCCCATTTCTTCTTTGGATTTCTGGCTTCAGTATAACACGCATAGGGCATGCTTCGCCGTTTGCGAAATAATAGAAAAAGGGCCGCCCTTAAGGCAGCCCAAAACTCATTTTTTCTTTTTCAAACCGAATGGCCACCAAGCGCCGCCCGCAAACGAGACGGTAACCGCCGGCACAAGCAGCGGCAAGACGATCAAGCCGTAAAGCAGCAACCCGGTGATGACGATGGCAGCGATCTGCATCAGGCTGAGGACTCCCGATGGCAGCATCGCACCGAATGTCCCGGCGAGCAAGATGGCGGCCGTAATGATGACGGTTCCCATCTTGGCCATCGACCGGTGCATCGCTTTCGAGAAGTCTTCAGCCGTCAAGGCTTCTTCCCGGTACCGGTCAAGCAGGAAGATCGAGTAATCGATGCCGAGTGAGACGAGCATGACGAAGCCGAAGAACGGCACGGCCCACGTGATGCCATCATAGCCGAGCCATCCGACGAAGATCAATTCGGTGATGGCGATCGAGCTGTAATAAGTCAATAGAAGTGACGCAATCATATAGAGCGGCATAATGAAGGAACGCAGCAGCACCGCCAAGACGATAAACAAACTGACGAGCATGATGCTCACCGTACGTGTAAAGTCGCTTTCCGAAATATCCTTCAAGTCGCTATTGATGCTCGGCACGCCGCCGTATGCGATGTCCACGTCTTCAAGAGGTGTGCCGTTGATGCTTCTTTCGGCCGCTTCTTTCAAGTTCGTGACGATGTCGATCGCTTCCGGGGAATACGGGTCTTCTTCGAGCACGATTTCCATTAATATGCCTTCCCCATCCGCAAACGCATACTGTTCAAGCAACGGTTCGAACTCTTCTTCTTGCAACGCGCCTTCAGGAAGATAAATGCCTGTGCCGCGCACAGCTTCGCTATCGCTGATGCCTGTGAGCGTCCCGGCAATTTCCGTCAAGCCATCACTGATTTCTGTAAGGCCTTCCGCGGAAGCGCCGACGCCTTGCGCAAGTTCCCCGAGGCCAGCAGCTAATTCATCGTACTGGCCAGCGCCGCCGTTCAAGCCTTGTTCGATTTCTGAAAGCCCGGCATTCACTTGCGCGAGCGCACCGACCGTCTGTTCAATATTGCCGGTCTGCTGGAGGCCGCCTGAAATCTGTTCAAGCTGCCCGTTCACTTGCGACAAGCCTGCAGCTGCCTCGCGAAGGCCAGCGCCTCCTGCCTGTCCACTGATCGTTTCCAGGTTCGTTTCAATTTCACCAAGGCCGGACTGGACTTCGCCAATTCCGGCATTCGCTTCTTCAAGCCCTTCTGCAATAAGGCCCAGCTGATGATCGACGAAAAATTCATCAATCACCGAACCGGTAGGGCGTGTAATGGCACGAACCATGTCGACACCTTCAACTTTTTCCATATCCTGCGCCAAAGCATCCAGATACGGGATCGTTTCTTCTGCCGTCAGGTTTTCTTCGCCTTTGATGACGACTTGCACCGGCATCGTATTGCCTGCACCGAATGCCGATTCAATGGCATCGAGGCCTTTCACCGATTCATAATCCGAACTGATTTCGTCTACTGTATTAAATGAAAGGTCATTATTATAGGAGAACAACAAAGGAACGGTGATAGCCGCCACAAGCAGCATCGACCAAAGTGGACGGTTAACGGACAATTTGCCGATCCAAATCCACAATTTGCTGTCTTTATGTGAAGCTGAGCCCTTGCTTGGCCAGAACAGCTTGTCTTTTAGCACCGCCATAAAAAACGGCATGACGGTAAACAGCACGACAAGGAGGACGGCGATGCCGACTGCGACAGCAACGGCCGATTTGAAAATCGGGAATTCCGCAAAGCCGATAGCCGCAAATGCGATAAAACCGGAGAATCCACTGATGAACAAAGTCTTCCCTGCCGTCCGGTACGTATTCAGAATCGCTTCTTGCACATCTTTTCCTTCTGTCAGTTCTTCTTTATAACGGCTGAGCAGCAAGATGCAGTAATCGGTCCCGAGACCGAACAGAATCGCCACCAGGAAAATCTGCGTATAATTCGATACCGGGAAGCCGAACCAATCGATGAAAAACGCCACGAGCGATTGACTGAGCAAATAGCTGAGCCCTACCGCCACGAGCGGGATGATCGGCGTGATAAACGAACGGAACACCGCCAGCAGCAAGCCGAAAATCAACACTACCGTGATGATCTCGGTTTTCTTCAGGCCTTCCTGCGCGCTCGTGTTGACGTCTTGGTTGATGATGGCTTCTCCCGTCAAGTACACCGTCAAATCATCCGGCACGATCGTTTCACGGATTTCATCGGCGAGCGCCACGACTTCCTCATCATTGCCTTCGACCGATACCGGCAGCAAGACCGTCCGACGGTCTTCTGCAACCAATTGTTCTTCCAATTCTTCACTTTCGAATGGATCCAATACCGCAGTTACCGGATCGCCGAGCGCTTCGATTTCCGTTCTTAAGTCTGCGATCCGTTGTCTGCCCGCTTCATCCAGTTCCGATTCCAGTTCAATGACCAGTGAAATCGTCTGCCCTGAAACATCCGCCGATTCCAGGATCGTCGCTGCACGCTGCGAATCCGCTTGTTCGGATAATTGGAACGACCCTGCTTCTTCGGCCTGTTCCGTTAAATTCGGCGCCAATAGAAACAAGGCCGCGGTCAGTGCTATGATCCCGATCATGATTGGCCATCTTAATTTCAATACTGTCTGCATCCCTTACACCCCATCCGTTTTCATGATTGTGCTCAGTTTCCTGAAAATCGCCAGGAATTGTTCGATTTCCCGGTCATTGACTTGTTCCGACATCAGCTTTTCCACATACTCCGCGAGTATCCTATCCGACTCATCGAGGACCGCTTTTCCGGCATCGGTCAATTCAAGCAGTTTTTCACGCCGGTCCGCTGTCTGGACCACTCGGATCAATTCTTTTTGCATCAGTTTTTTCGTGCGGTTCGAGACCGCACTCTTATGGACGCCTTGCAGTACGGCGAGCCTCGCCGATGTAATTCGCCCTTCCTTGCCGATCAGTTTCAGCGCCTGGATCTGTTCAGGGGAAAACTCTTCCCATAACGGGTTGTCCACTGAACGGATGACCCGCTCCGTCCCGTAGAACAGGACTTCCTGAAATAATTCGACCGCTTCTTTAATGCGCATATCCATAAATGGTTGACCCCCTCAACTAATACCAATAGTTTAGGGGGTCAACCATTTTACGTCAAGTAATTAGCAAGAAAAAAACCCGCAACCGAAGCTGCGGGTTCCATTTTATACATCGCGTGTAGCAGTCGAGCGGATTTCCTGGCGCCTTGCGTAAATATTCTTGACGATGGTCTTCACGACCGCATAGAACGGAATCGCCAGGATGATGCCCCAGATGCCCGCAATATTCCCGGCTGCCAGGATCAGTGTGATGACAGTCAGCGGGTGGACGTCGAGCGCATTGCCCATGACGTTCGGGGTGATGAAATTGCTTTCGATCTGCTGGGCGACCAGCATGATGATGGCGACGTAAACCGCCATGATCGGATCCTGCACTAATGCGATCAGCATTGCCGGGATGACGGCGATATATGGTCCGAGGAACGGGATGACATTCGTCGCCATGCCGATCAACGCCAACAATAGCGCATAATCCAAGTCGATGATCAAATAACCGATCAACAACATCACCCCGACCAAGAAGCTGACAAAAAGCTGGCCCTGGATGTATGAGCGCAAGGTATGGTCAATATCTTTCAAGGTCTTGATGACCCATAGCTTGCGCTGCCCGCTGAAGAAGCCGGAGATGAACGGCACGAATTTCCGGTGGTCGATCAATAGGTAAATCAAGAAGAAAGGCACGAGCACGAGCGTGATGACGCCTGAGATGAAGCTCGTGAGGAACGACACGACCCATCCGCCGATATCGCCGATGCGGTCACCGATTTGCCCGCTCATATCGTTAATTTGCTCTTCCAACGAATCCGGCAAGCGTTCACGCTGGGCAAGCAAATACTGTGTATACTCCTCTACGTCATTGATAATGCCCGGCGCATTGTCGACAAGCGAATTGACTTGCTTGGTCACCATTGGCCCAACCATTGCGAACAATAGATAAAAGACCAGGATAATCATAAGGACAATGATCAGGATGGCCGACCATTTCGGGAATTTACGTTTCTCCAAAAAGTACAGCAACGGCCGCGTCAGATAGAACAAGACGCCTCCCAACAGCAGCGGCACGAAAATCGTTCCCGCAATGATGAACAGCGGGTCGAATATCCCCTGGACTTCGATGAATAGGCGAATGATGACCAAGGTGAGGATAATGCCGACGCCCGCCTGGAACCATAATTTATTTGTCACCTCTTACACTTCCTTTCTTCCATGTGTATACCCAGTTTATCATGATTATATGGTATTATATGTTTTTGTATAGCGTGAACTTTTTCAAGCAATGCACGTCTTATGATTGTGGATATGAGAATGAATAGAATTTGGAGGATACATACAGATGGAACAATTATGGCTTACAATCAAGTTCTTGCTGCTCGGGCTATTCCAGGGGCTCACCGAACCGATCCCGATTTCTTCAAGCGGCCATTTGCTGATTGCACAATACTTTCTCGATGTTGAAATCGAGGGAAGCACTTCGACTTTCGCGCTGCTCGTCAATAGCGCGTCCCTGCTCGCCGTCTTGATCATTTACCGCGAAGACATCCAACGGCTGGTGATCAACGGCTTGAAATTCTTCAAAGAAAAAACGCCGGAAACGCGGCGCGATTTCATGTTTGTCGTTTATTTGGTCGTTGCGACCATTCCGGCGGGCATCATCGGCGTGTTGTTCCAAGATACGATCGATGATTACCTGTCGACGGTCGTCACCGTCGGGGTTACGCTGATTGTCACCGGCCTCGCTTTGTGGCTGATCCGCAATATGCGCGGACAGCGTAAAGACGGCAATATGACAATGAAAGACGCCTTGATCATCGGCGGCGCACAAGCCGTCGCATTGATCCCCGGCATCAGCCGAAGCGGCGCCACGATCGTTGCCGCCATGGCACGGGGCATCAACCAAGAGACGGCATTGCGCTTCTCGTTCCTGTTGTTCATCCCGATCAGCTTGGGCGGGGCTGTACTGAGCATCACCGACATCGTCAATGATGATAATCTCTCGACGATGGCCCTGCCGTACATCATGGCGTTTGTGGGTTCACTGGTTGCGTCGTACTTCTCTCTGAAATGGTTCATGAACATCATGGCAAAAGGCCAGCTGAAGTATTTCGCGATCTACTGCTTTGTCGTCGGCCCGCTCGTCGTGCTCGCCTGGTTCTTGTTGAACTAATTAAAAATCCCTCTATTGCACAAATGCAATAGAGGGATTTTTGCTTAGCGATTAAAGAAGTTAGCCGTAAAGTAAGGCTGCTTGTCTGAATTGAATGCAACGCCAACACCGAGATAGCCGAAGTCGGGCTTGACGATGTTTTCCCTATGGCCCATCGAGTTCATCAGCCCCTCGTGGGCGAAGACAGCGCTGTACTGCCCATAGGCTAAGTTTTCACCGGCGATAAAGAATGTGATGCCATCTTCTTTCATGCGGTCAAAAGGCGATTGGCCATCGGGGTTGGTATGGCTGAAATAACGCTCATCCGCCATTTCCTGGCTATGGTCCCTAGCCGTTTCCATCGTTTCACTATCCCATTTCAAGAGCGGCAGCTCCCGTTGAATTCTCGCTGAATTGGTCAGTTCGAACAACAAAAACTCATAGCCTTCCTTCACTTCAGGGCCAGGCTCCGCATAAATCCCGCCCCTTTGCTCTTCCAAGCCCTTATCGATGACCTGGACCGCCGTGACTGTGTCCCCTTCATGAATATCGTAAAAAACCGTTGTGTAGGAATCAGCCGTTTCAAACAAATCATACTCATCGCGTGAATCCAGGATGTATTGCACACGCCCTTTTTGCAGGTTGCTCAGCGGTGTCCCGAACAATTCGCGGACTTGGGCTTTTGTGGAATCCATCGAGAGACCTTTCGCGGAAGAAATGAGGTCCTGATTGGTGAACATGCCATTGACCTCGCCATTTTTATCGTATGACAGCAATACATAGTTCTGGTAATCCTGATGATAGCTATGCCATTCGGTTCCGTACTCATTCTCCATCAAACGCAATGGCAAGCCGAGCTTTTGCTGGGCTTCTTCCTTGCTCATCCCCAGCGTGACATTGTGGACCGCCACCATGGACTCGGTATCGGAGAGCTCTGGTTTTGCGACCGCTTCGGGCAAGGCAGCCGAGCTTTCCTTCACCATCGCCTGCAATTGATGGCTGATGCGCGTCGTGAAGTATTTGGCTTCATCGAGCGCTTTGGACACATCTGTATCCGCCGTTACATTTCCGATCACTTCATCCACTGAGTCCAAGAAACTGAGGTCGACATATTTTTCGACAGGCGCTTCCCAGATCGGGCGGGTGAAAAACAATAAGACCATGAGCAACAGGATGCCAAATAATTTCCGCACACGCATCACCTCTTTCTCTTCATTTCAGTGTAATCGCAAAACCGGAATCCGGGAAGTAAAAAGCCTTTTTTACTTTCCCCCTTAAATAAATACCAAAAGCGGACAGGAAAAGGGGGCCCTTTTCGCTGTCCGCTTTGCATTTTGTATTCCCTAAGCCTCAACATTGTGTTCGCTTGTAATATCGGTTTTCTTCGGCGAACTGAACCATAGCGTGAACAATAGGCCCACCATGAACGTCACCAGGCTGGTCGCCAATGTCATCGGATCGGCCGAAAAGCCAGGGAATACGACAAATAGCGATCCCAGGATCAAGCCAATGATTGCCGCATACGTCACGTAGGTGAAATGTTCCAGCAAATAGCTGATGGCTTTGCTCGAGACGATAAAACCGACAATGACGCCGGCACCGATGGCCATGACGACCGGCAAGTTCAAGGTCGACAGAGCGTTAATCGCTGTCGAATAAACCCCGATCAATAGCAGGATGAACGAGCCGCTGATGCCAGGCAACAGCATCGCCATGCTCGCGATCCATCCCGAGAAAAACAGCAGGAAGAAAGTCGGCACACTCAATTCCGTAATCGGCGCGACATTCTCATCGGTCTGGATAAACGCCATGGAAGCAAGCGCCGCCCCGATGACCAGCAAGATGATCAAATGGCGAGCAGTGAAATTCTTCTTCACGTCCGCCTGCTTCATGATATAAGGCAAGACCCCGAGTATCAGGCCCATGAAGAAAAATTGCGTCGCTTCGTAATGGTTGTCCAATAAAAACTCAATGAAGCGGCTGAACAACAATAAGGTGATAACAATCCCCATGCCAAGAGGGACAAGAAAGCCGAGCTGCTTTTTCCAATCCCGGCTGAAAAAGCCGCTGATCGATTCAAGCAAGCGGTCATAGATGCCGAGGATGAAGGCAATCGTCCCTCCACTGACCCCAGGGATCAAATCGCTGATGCCCATTAAAATACCGCGATATATATTTTTCCATTCCATTCGTTCAATCTCCTCGTTTCAAAATCACTTTAAACAGTATAGCATGCAGAAACAGGAAACTCGAGCCGTATCACCGCAAGAGCGCGCCAGCCTGTTCCATCATGGAAGAGACGATTTCCGCCGCGCCTTCTTCCTGCCTTAAGTTTCTTGTTGCCTGCCCTGCCCATAACGACATGAATTCGGGGTTTCCGGCTTTAGCCGCAGCTGCCCTGATTTCTCTCGTTACTGTATTCTGGGACGGAAATGGCAACGGTTTGGTTCCCGATGATTCGAATCGTTCGATGAAAGAATTATTAATGCCGCGCGCTGGCCGTCCTGAAAAACTTCTCGTCACGACGGTGCTTTCTTCATCGCTGTCAAAGATCGCTTGCTTGTATGCCTGATGCGCTCCCGATTCCTTCGCTCCGACAAACCGCGTCCCGACTTGGACGGCTTGCGCACCGAGTGCAAGCGCCGCTACCAGCCCGCGCCCGTCCATAATGCCACCGGCTGCGACCACCGGCACGTCCACCGCATCTGCGACTTGGGGAAGCAGCGCCATCAAGCCGACCTGGGCACCCATCGGATGGCGCTCGAATGAAAAGCTGCCGCGGTGCCCTCCGGCTTCGCTGCCTTGTGCCACGATGGCGTCAGCCCCTGCCGCTTGCGCTTCCATTGCTTCATTGACCGTCGTCGCCATGGCGATGATTTTAATGCTTTGCGCTTTCGCTTCCCGCATATGCTCTGGCGGAAGTGAACCGAATGCCGTACTGATGATCGGCACCCCCATTTCCAGGCAGACACGGAACAGCTCTTCTCCGTGATCGGGCGAGCGGTATTCAGCGCTTTGACCTTCAATCGCAAGTTCCTGGCAGATCGGCTGCAGCGCTCGTTTCACTTCATCGAGGCGCGAGAAGTCATCTTTCGGCACTGGCGCGAACAAATTGACGGCAAATGGCTTATCCGTCCGTTTCCGTATTTCCACAATATCCTCCCGCAACTTTCCAGGCGTCAAATAAGCAGCGCCGAGCGTCCCTAACCCTCCTGCCGCTGAAACTTCCGCCACGAGTTCCGCGGTCGTCGGGCCGCCCGCCATTCCTGCCTGGATGACCGGATACTCGATGCCGAGCATGCGGCAAATGCCTGTATTCAATGAGATCATGGTTTGCCCTCCCCTTTGTATGCTTACTTATTAGTATCCCAGTCTTTCGGATTTCTTCAACCGGGAACCTTTCACAAGCGCCCTGCGTTCTTAATATCAGCATCTATGAGAAGGCGGGATTGAATCATGAAAGGTTTCCTTTCGTTACTTGGCATCACCTTGATTGCCGCATTTTGCGGATTGATCCTCTTAGGCTTTTACAATGAACCTTTTGAAGACTGGCAAAACCAGGAGCGGCTCCAAGCCTATACAGAAACACGGGATAACCTGATGCCTGAGCAAGCGGGCAATGTCCAGCAAGCCACAGCGACTCGGCGCTCCACACAAACCTTACTATATGCGGATGCATCCGCTTCGTGCCCGGCACCTTAATGCAAAAAATCCCCGAGACCTTGAAGTCCCGGGGATTTCCTTACGCTGGCAATACGCGGATGCGATTGCCGGATGGATCAGCAGTTTCCAATACCGTCCCGTCCATCCGGATCTCAGCACCGTATTGCTGCAGGCGGTCACGCATGGCCTGTTGTGCTTGACCATCCGCGACACGGATAACATAATGAGCCAATCCGGCTTCATTTTCAGGCAATGCCGGAATGCCCGTGCCGTTCCAGATGTTCAATCCGATGTGATGATGATACTTTGCATCCGACACGAATAGCGCCTGGTTGCCCAGATTCGCAACTGCCCCGAAACCTATCGCATCGGTATAGAAATTGCGCGCAGCCTGGAGATCCGAAACATGGAGGTGGATGTGACCCAGTACAGTGCCCGCTGGCATACCGCCCCACTTCTCGCCCTCCGATGCTTGCGCGACTTCCTGCACGTCCAACGGGTCAACGGTCATGTGCACCTGGTCTCCGCGCCATTCCCATTCCCCGGGCTCACGGTCACGATAGATTTCAATGCCGTTGCCCTCCGGATCCGATAGGTACAGCGCTTCACTCACTTGATGATCCGAAGAACCAAGCGGGATCCGTTGCTCATGGAGATGCAGCAATACTTTCCCGAGCTCTTTCCGGTCCGGCAGCAGCACCGCAAAATGATACAAGCCGGCATAGCGGCCCGCTTTCGGTTTAAGCTCCAGGGCATGCTGAAGGGTCAGGATCTCTTTCCCTCCCGCCCCAAGGATTGTTTCATTTTCCTTTTCCTCAATCGTTTCAAACCCCAATATATCCGTATAAAAACGACTCATCCGAGGCAAATCCAATACTTTCAATGTCAAACTTTCTACATAACTGACAGGCTGTTGATGAAAATTCACACTAATCCCTCCACTTACTTACTATTTGTAACTAATTTTATTTTAATAACCAAGTTACGTCAAGTCATCTGTTTTTTAATTCACAAACAGATATGCTATTATGAAGAAAAAGGAGCGGTGAATATGAAAAGTCCTGAAATTTGCCCGCGGTTCGAAGCCGCCATTTCTTTATTGGGCCAGCGTTGGACAGGCTTGATCATTCATCAATTAATGGACGAGCCGAAACGCTTCGGCCAATTGACCGAAGAAATCGGGATCAGCGGCCGCCTCTTGTCCGAACGGCTGAAGGCTTTGGAAGGAGACGGTTTAGTCGAACGCACCGTCCATCCCGAAACCCCGGTTCGGATTGAATATTCGCTGACCGAAAAAGGCGCTTCGCTTCAGCCGGTCATGAAAGAAATCGAACACTGGTCGCAAAACTGGATAGAACCTGCAAAGGCGGAAAGCACTTCATGATGAAGGTCGGTTTCCGCTAATATTTTACCCGTTATTATAGACAGAATATTCTAATATCTGTTACTGTAAATATATAAATGGCGGAGGAGGGGCATGCAAATGTCGATGTATTCCAATATGACCTATGAGAACGATACCCGGAAGATTGACAAAGCGCTGAAAAAGTATGAAGAGAAAAAGAACGCAGCATTGGTATTGCTCGCAGAAATCGATATGCTGAACAAAATGGAAGATGTGGAAGACACGATTTTGTGGAAGCAGAAGTCGATGAAGGAAAAGCTCATTGCTGCCGAACGGCAACGGCGGGACGTCGAGGAAATGCTGATCAATTATATCGGCAAATACGACGACCGTGACCTGCATCGCTATACCGAACTGCTCGAGGAACTGAAAAAAGACAAGCCGAAATGACAAAAGCAGGACTGCGCTCAGTCCTGCTTTTGCTTTGGCTTGCCCTTATTGTCAATCGACCGCAGAATATCGCCCGTCCAGCCTTTTTGCCTGAAATACAAATACAGCAAGAACGTGGAAACTAAGATGACGGCAATCGACATCACATAACCGTACCTTAAATCGAGTTCTGGCATGACGCGGAAATTCATCCCCCATAAAGCACCCCAGGCCATGACCGGCGTAAACAAGGTCGTCAAGACGGTCAGTGTCTTGACGATTTCATTTCCCCGGTAATTGGCCACGACATTTTCCATATCGACCATATTCCTGATTTCATCTTCATACGATTCAACGAGCATGACGCACCGGTCGATCCGCTTGGACGTCCGCTCGTATTCCCTCTGCCCACGGACCGCTTCGCCGAAGGTCTCTTCGACTGCCATGGCGATTTCCCGAAACCCCATGATCAAATGTTTCCATAACAGGATTTCATGGCGCACTTCTTCGATGCTTTCCAAAGTTTGGCGATTATTGTGTTCTTTAATATTCCACAGCAATTGATGGAGACGTTCTTCAAAACCATCGATTTTATGCAACACCGAACCGACCATCCCGCCGAGTAGAATCATCATCACCTCGACCGGCGATTCCGCATCCTCCATCTGCTGGATCATCAAATGCCTTGGCATATCCATATCTTCCTCGAAATCAAGCGTGCTCGTCACCAACAACTCCGGAGATACATAAAAATGAAAGACGTCCTGCGCATCCCGGGCATGGCGGCTTTGTTTATAAATCAGCGAACCCCACAAAACCTCCTTGCCGATCCGGGAAGTATCGGCGTGGAGAATATTGACGGTCAGGTTTTCCGATTGATCGATCCATTGCTGCAACTTTGGATTCGCTGAGAGCAATTGCCGGAAATCCGCTGACTCCATCGCATTTTCCTCTTGCCATACGGCATTCTTAAACTGATGTCGCGTCATAAGCCTCCCCCTTTTCGTTGTCGAACAGGCTTCGAAGCCTCCCCTGCATCCACCACATGAAAAATGCCGCTTTATTGCAAGCGGCCATTCAATCTAGTCCTTTTTGTCGTCATCCGGTGTCTGGTCCCGGTATTTTTCATTGGAGTTTTCTTTGTATTCCAATTCCCTATCCGGCATGGGATTCCCCTCCTTATCTGGCAGCTGATGGCGGCCCGGTTCCATATCCGGCAGCAATTTCTCGCCTTCCTTGCTTTTCCGTTCCTTGCCCATGCGATCGCCCTCCCGAAAACTTTGTTAGTTCTTCTTTACCCCAGCCGCATTTTTTGAATCCTGCTGGGCTCAAGCTGCAATAAGTGATTTGAAAAGCTCCAAGTCATCCGGATACGCAAGCTCCAAATTTCCGATTTCTTCGATGGATTTCCAGGCGATATCCTCGATCAAAAAATCATCTTTCGGAATGATCAATTCGCCGCCTGTCACTTCCACCCGAAAATAATGCAAATCGAATGACACGGCGGCATTTTCGTAACTGCCGTCCCGCTTCTTCAAGATCTCTCCGGCCTTGACCGTCAGCCCCGTCACTTCCTCGAACTCACGCTCACAGCATTGTTCGAGCGTTTCGCCCGTTTCCAGGCCGCTTGCAGGAACCGACCATTTACTGTCTTCCTCCGGTGCTTTCATCAGTACCAATAAAATTTCATTCCGTTCATTTATACAGACGCCAGCAGCGCCTTTCCAATTCGCCATTTCCATCAAATCTCTCCCATCGCCCGTTTCTCAATTTCCTGCACCATCGCCTGTTTTCCTTTTATGTATTGTTCGATGTCCCAAGGGTACCGTTCCGCTAGGCTTATCTTCAATTCGCCGTAAGCTCCAGCAATTTGCGGATTCGCCCTCAAGAAGTCCCGGAATGCAAGGTGGCGCACAATCTCAGGATCTCCCTGTTCGTAACAATGGACATGATGCGTGCGCTCATTGCCGCCGCGTTCAAAATAGCGCCTTCTCGGCAACCCATTTTCGCCTTTCGCCCGATAGCCCAGCTTCAGGAAAGCCTCTTCAAACCGGTCTACTGCCCCTATATCCGAAACGATCACGAGCAAATCGAGAATCGGCTTAGCTGCCAGCCCCGGGACTGCGGTACTGCCAATATGCTTCACATCCAGGCATACGCCTTCAAGCAGGCCGCAGATTTCTGCTGCTGCGTTATCGAACGCAACGGGCCAACCCGAATTATACGGCTCCACAATCACTTTGCGCATCCCTTCCCCCTCCAATACAACCCAAAAATCACCTTTTCCGATAGGACAGCCTTCCGACTCCCATTGTACAAGAAAAGGTGATGCATTGAACGGGTTTTTAGCCGATCACTCAATTTGAAAATGATTTCAATACAAAGCAAGCAAGAAATCCGTTCTATTTATTTGCGGCGTGCTGCTCCAAAACGAGCCGATGCGTGACATCCGGCAAACCGACATCTCCCGAGAAACCATTTGCACGGTAAAAGGCGTCCGCCGATGCGGAATCCGTCCGTACCACAAGCTCACTGAATTGCCCTTTTGCATAATCGATGATTGCTTGCAGCAGTTTCGTCCCGATCCCTTCCCTCCTTACAGCTTCTGCGATATAAAGGCGCCGCAACCTGCCTATTCCTTCCTTCGTGGAATAAGGGTCCCTGTTCAATCCGCCGATTGCGACCAATTTGCCATGCGGATCGAACACGCCATACAATACTTCTCCCTGGCGGTCGAAGCGGTTGCTTCCATCTTCGTATTGATCGACAAGCCTCCTTAAGAAGCGGTATCCTTCCGATTCACTTTCCTCTATAAGACTTGTGGCATCCACTTCACGCAAGTCTTCGATTTCTCTGATTTCCATCGGCATACACACATCCTCCTTTTACAATAGGCATTACAGGAAAAGGGCCGCCCCAATGCAGATCACGACTTTTGGGACAGCCCTTTTTCCTTTCACTTTCAATTAGACAGTGGTATCTCCCATGCGCTCGTTTCGCGCTTCCATTCTTTTCACCACAAAGATGCTGGCTTCGTAAAGCCCGGCCATCGGCACCAAAACCAACAGCTGGCTGAGAAAATCCGGTGGCGTGATAAGGGCCGAAACAATCGCCAAGCCAAGGTACGACCACTTTCGCACTTTTTTCATCGAAACCGATGTCAGGACGCCGATCGATGACAGAAATAATGCCAAGACAGGCATTTCGAACAACAATCCGAGCGGGATGGTGGTCATGATCAAGAAATGGACATATTCATTCGCCGAGATCATCACATCGAAATTCGCTGCTCCAAGTCCAATCAAGAACTGATAGCTTAGTGGATTGACAATGAAATAACCGAAAGCGACACCGAACAGAAACAATAGCAGCATGACCGGTGAGTACAACCCGAGAAACCTGGCTTCGCTTTCTTCAAGCCCAGGTTTGACGAACTGCCAAATGAAATGGATCAAAAATGGCAGGGACAAACCAAGCGCCATCGTAGCCGAAATCGATGTATAGAATTTCACGACTTCCAGAGGCCCGAGTATCACCAAATCATTGCCTTTCACCACATAGGGAAACCAGAAATTCAGCGTGGAAAAGACGAGCAACAGGAAAAACAGGAACACAATGGAGCTTTTGATCAATTGCTTCCTTAAATCCCCCAAATGATCGACTAAAGTTTCCACCGTTTCTTCAGGATCTTCAGGGGGCTTTTGCTTCCCTCCTGGATTCGGCTCCCTTGGCACGCCTCCGGTTTCGTGCCCCGTTCCGGAGTCGGCCTTCTGCTTTTCCTGTCCCGACAGGTCTTCGCTCGCCTTTTTCTTATGCAGGGGACTGATCAGCTTGTTTTCTCCGTACGGATCCATTTAACCACCTTCATAAACTTTCGGTTTTATTCGGTTCTGTTGTGTCCTTTTTATCTTTCTTGTCTTTTTCATCTTCATCATCGTCATCCATCAGCCCTTTGGTTGAGCGTTTGAATTCCGCAAAAGTCTTGCCGACTGCCCCGCCGATTTCCGGAAGTTTTTTCGGCCCGAAAATGATCAGCACGATGACCAGTATGATGATTAAACCCGGTACGCCGATTGAAGCTATTCCACCCATATTTTTTCCTCCTCACGAATTAAACTAGAGAACCGCCATCCTGGCTATACTTGATGACACCTTCCGCACAGCGATATGCCAGCGCGCCGACTGTGCCAGTCGGGTTATAGCCGCCATTATGCGCAAAATTCCCTGCCCCGACGACAAACAGGTTTTCCATATCCCAATGCTGCAAGTAATTATTGACGACGCTCGTTTCAGGATCCGCCCCCATGATGGTACCGCCCGTGTTATGCGTCGTCTGGTAAGGGACGATGTCGTAATCGGAAATCGGCGATCTGCCGACAACCGTTTTCGCACCCATTTCCTGCATGATTTCAGCAGCTTTTTCCGTGATGTATTTATGCAATGCACGGTCCTGGTCGGTGAAGTTGTATGTCAGCTGCAACAAAGGCAACCCATAGATATCTTTATACGTCCCATCGAGGGTCATATAATTATCGCGATGCGGCATTGAAGCCCCTTGCCCCCCTACCGAGAGCGTACGGGTATAGTTTTCAATAGACGCTTTCTTGAATTCCGCTCCCCATGCCGGCGTGTCCGGAGGCAATGGGTTGGTTGCGATCGGCCGGGACCCCGTTTGTGTCATCGAAAGGCTCGCGCCGTGAATGAAATCAAGGTCTCCGTGGTCAAAAGCATCGCCATTGAAATCATCGATACTCATGCCAAGTGCTCCCGCTCCCATGAATACGTTCATTTGTTCATCAAAGAAACCTGACGCCCCTGGAAGTATTTGGTATGCGTAATTTTTGCCAAGCGACCCGCGACCCGTTTCAGGATCATACATTTGGCCGATTTCGGACACCATCAGCAGTTTCGCATTGTTCAAGACATAACTTGTCAATACGACCACTTCCGCTGGCTGGATGAATTCTTCAAAAGTCACGGTATCGATATAACGCACGCCTGTCACGCGGTCGCCTTCTTTCAGTACTTCAACCACGTTGGCGTTGAAGCGGATATCATAATTCCCGGTTTCACGCGCTGTCGGGACGACCGTAATTTCCGGCGAAGTTTTAGCCCCGTATTCACAGCCGAAGCGTTCGCAGAAACCGCAATATTGGCAAGCGCTGATTTGCTGGCCATCTGGATTTTCATACGCTTCCGACAAGTTTGCAGAAGGCAGCATGAACGGCGTGTACCCCAAATTGCTGGTGGCAGTTTCAAACTTCGACAGCAAAGGCGTCTTTTTCATCGGCGGCGTTGGATATTCCGCAGAACGCGTGCCCCAGAACGGGTTTTTATCCTCTCCTGAAATCCCCGCTGTCTTCTCGAATTTATCGAAATATGGCTCGAGCTCGTCATATGTGATGCCCCAGTCCTGCAAGGTATATTCCGCAGGCAATTTGTTTGCGCCGTATTTTTCATCGGTCATGGACTTGATTTCAAAGTCGTATGGCAAAAACCGCCAAGTCTGGCCATTCCAGTGTGTCCCCGCACCCCCAAGCCCTTCACCAAGAAGGAATGAGCCCAGCTGGCGCATCGGCAAGGCGCGCTGGTTACGCGAGTTGCGGAATGTAATCGTTTCTTTCGACAGATCCTGCATCAATTCGTAACGGACGGCGTAGCGGTATTCATCGTGAACCATCGAATAATCCGCAGTTGAACGTTCCTGGCCACGCTCCAGGCCGATGACTTTCAACCCTTCTTTGGCACATTCTGCCGCGATGATGCCGCCTGTCCATCCGACCCCTACCGTTACTACGTCTACTTTATCCAGTGTTGTCGCCATACTTACTCCCCCTTCGTAATTAGCTCAGCATGTCTCCTACTGAATGCGGATCCATTTCCACAAAGTCTTCGCTCTCGATTTCATTGATATAGGAAGGACGGTGCCCCGGGAATCCTTTCATGCGCCAAGCTTCCATGTTCAGGTTGCCCCCGTAGATCGGGTCGGCATATGCGCCATTCAATGTCGCCTGCCGCAGAAGGCGGAAAAAGAATTGGGCATCTGCCCCTTGCAACTCCACTTCCCCATCCTGGAAAGCTGTCAGGATTTCATCCATCTGCTCCCCTTCCAGGTCGACGAAGTTCGCTTCGAATCGGCTTTGCGCTTCCTGCTGCATTTTCTGCAAGCCCTGCCTGAACAATTCATTGCGCTTCAGGCGGCTTTGGTAGCCTTGGGTCGCTTCGCCTTCTTGAAATGGCGGCTGCATATACTCACGTGAGTTCTCCCCGTAACTTCCTGCCAGCTGGTGATCGATAAAGAATGGAACACCCAGCCCGATTGCACCCGGCCCGAGATCATCTTCCGGGAAGATCCGCTCGGTCGCTTGCTGCAATACCGCAAACTCTGTTTGGTTCTTGAAAAATTGCAGGCCGCGTACCGCTTCGGTTGTCCCCCCGCCGCCGGTTTGCCCAGCTTCGCCGCCGCTAGGAGCCGCTCCATTCTGACCCGTGTTTGCGCCGATCACCCCACCAATAATTCCTCCACCGACGAGAGCGCCTGCCGCAATCCCTGAAGTTTTCAGGAAATCGCGTCTGGAAACATTTTTCTTCTCTGCCATCTCATGCGCCTCCTTCTATTATGAAAATTATGAATACTCAGTAACTATACCCCACATTATATGCCTCTTAACGCTGATTTCAATAGTTTTCTAGACATTCTTGAAAAAACATCCAAAAGACAAAAAGAAAACCCCTGCATATATGCAAGGGAAGACATAAAAAAAGGCCGAGGGAATGGTCACCTCGGCTTTGTAGCTTAAAAGATATTAGTCTAGTACTTTGATTGTGATGTTTTTGCGTCCCCATTTCAAAGCTTCGCTTTGAGTCGGGATGAAAACGTCGATTTTGTTTCCTTTGATCGCTCCGCCAGTATCGCCAGCGATAGCTGTTCCGTATCCTTCAACCCATACTTTTGAACCGAGTGGGATGACAGATGGGTCAACTGCGATGACTTTTTGGTTCGGGTTCGAACGCAAGTCAATTCCAGTACGCGTGATGCCTGAGCAGCCTGCGCAATAAGCTGTGTAAGCTGTTGCGGATACTGTCATTTCTTTGCCTGCTTGGCTAGAAGCTGCTGCTGGTTTAGCGGCTGCCGGCGCGCTTGCAGGTGTTGGTGCTGCCTGAGTTGATTTTGGCGCTTCTTTAGCTGGAGCTTTTGCTGCTGGCGCTGCCGCTTTCGCTGCTGCACCTTTAACTGCGAATTCTTGTCCAGGATAGATCATGTGGCCGGAGATGTTGTTCCAGCTCATCAATTGATCCAATGAGATTCCGTGTGCGGAAGCGATCTTGAACAAAGTGTCGCCGCTTTTAACTGTATAGGTAGATGATGAGTTCGATGATTTCATGGATGCCTGTTCTTTTCCTTCAACAGAAAGCGTGTCATTCGGGAAAATCAGATCTGATGATAAGTCGTTCCAGTTTTTAAGATTTTGAACGGAAACGTTCTTTTCTTGTGAGATTCCCCAAAGAGTGTCACCTGACTGAACTGTATACGATGAATTAGCGCTTGCTGTAGATGCTGCGCCTACACTTAATGCCGCGATTGCCGTTAGTGTAACGATTTGCTTTTTCATAATTGAAATTCCTCCTTTTCACTAACACAAGACACAGCTTAACATCTCCGCATTGCAAGAACATGACAGGACGACCGTTTAAACTTAACAATTACATTACGTCAATCTTTAAAATATGACAGGCTGTAATAAATCAGAACATTCTTTCTTCTCTGTGGAAATTGAACTTTTCTGCCTGCCTCCCTTTTTTTCTTCCATTAATAACGATAGGATGGATTAGCCTTCTTTTGTTGGGGAATAAATAGTTACAGCCATATTCATCTAAAAAGCATAGCTTTCTGTTTAGGAGGAACCCATTTGAAAAATGTCACGATCGTTTTTTGGATTTCGATTGCCATCTGCCTGGCTGCAGTTGCCTGGGGATTTTTCGTGCCCGAAAACTTCCAAGCGCAGACAGGTGCGCTCACTTCCTGGATTTCATCCACGTTCGGCTGGTATTATCTAGCTTCCGTTTTTGTTATCCTCGTCTTTTGCCTTTATTTGATTTTTTCCAGGTTTTCCGACATCAAGCTTGGGAAAGCCGGCGATGAACCGGAATTCAGCTTGGTTTCCTGGTTCGCGATGCTGTTCTCTGCCGGGATGGGAATGGGGCTCGTGTTCTGGACGACCGCCGAGCCGATTTCACATGCTTTTCTTAGCGCACCGCGATCTGAACCCGGTTCTGATGCAGCTGTCAAGGAAGCCATGCAATTCTCATTTTTCCACTGGGGCATCCATGCCTGGGCCATTTACGGGCTTGTCGCTTTATCGCTTGCTTACGCGAAGTTCCATAATGGCTCGCCAGGCCTCATCAGTGCGACACTCATCCCGCTGTTCGGCAAAAAGCGCATGAGCGGATGGCTGGGTAAACTGATCGATACGCTCGCCGTCTTCGCGACGGTCATCGGTGTCGCTTCTACGCTTGGTTTCGGATCTGCGCAAATCAATGAAGGGCTATCGTTCCTGTTCGGCACACCGAATACCTTTGCCTTTCAATTATTGATCCTTGCCGTCGCTACGCTATTGTTCATCGTCTCCGCCTGGTCCGGCATCGGGCGGGGCATCAAGTATTTGAGTAACATCAATATGGTATTGGCATTCGTCCTGCTCGGCCTGCTGCTGATTGTCGGCCCGACACTTTACATCATGAACATGTTCGCCGACTCACTCGGGGCTATTTCGCGAACTTCCTGTCGATGAGCTTTAATCTGGAGCCATTGAACAGCGATCGCCGCGCCTGGGTCGATGGCTGGACGGTCTTTTACTGGGCATGGTGGATATCCTGGGCGCCATTCGTCGGGATTTTCATCGCCCGTATTTCACGGGGCCGCACTGTCCGTGAATTCATGCTCGGCGTGCTCGTCGTCCCATCGCTCGTGTGCTTTATCTTCTTCTCTGTATTCGGCGTTTCGGCTTTGGATTTGGAACAAAAAGGCATCGATAAGATCTCCGAGTACAGCCTGGAAACCGCTACGTTCGGCGTACTCCAGCATTATCCGCTTGGCACGGTCATGTCTATCCTCACCTTGTTCGTGGTCGCGATTTTCTTTATCACTTCTGCCGACTCCGCGACATTCGTGCTCGGCATGCAGACGACCGGCGGTTTACTGAACCCGCCGAACTTGGTGAAAATCACATGGGGTTTGATCCAGTCAGCTGTTGCGGCCATCGTCGTCTACAGCGGGGGAACGCAAGGCTTGCAGAATTCCTTGATCATCGCTGCCTTGCCGTTCTCGATCGTCGTCCTGCTGATGGGGGCCGCGTTTTTGAAAGCGGCCAGCCAAGATCCCGTCGCAGTGAAGCAGAAAAAACCTCCCTTATGATTGAACATAAAAATTCCCGGCAAGCTCATTGAGCTTGCCGGGAATTTTTCGTCCTTTATTTAAATACGCTCGTGCTATGCAAAGGCTGTACTCTGGATTTCGGATCCAAGTAAGATTTCGCATTATTGATGGCGGTCGGCGCTTCACCGAAGCCGACTGCGATCAATTTCACTTTTCCTTCGTATGTGGCGATGTCGCCCGCAGCATAGATGCCCGGTATATTCGTCTCCATCTTGGAATTGACGATGACCGAGTTCTTCTCCATCTCAAGACCCCATTCCTTGATCGGGCCGAGCGATGTGATATTGCCGTAGTTGACGACGACGTGGTCGACTTCCAGGCGCTCTTCGTTGCCTTCTTTGTCTTCGAGTACGAGCTCGCGGATTTCGCCGTTCTCGCCGACCAGTTCCTTGACGTTGAACGGCTTCTTCACTTCCACCGTCGACTGCATCATCGTGTCGATATTCGCTTCGTGAGCCGTCATTTTTTCGCGGCGATGGCTCAGCGTCACTTGGGAAGCGACGTTCTCAAGCATCATCGCCCAGTCCACTGCAGAGTCGCCCCCACCGAGGACCACGACTTTTTTATCGCTGAACAAAGTTAAATCTTTTACGCCATAATGCAAAGTCTTGCCTTCAAATTGTTCAGCGCCGTCAACCGCCAATTTACGCGGGTGGAAAGCCCCGACGCCAGCCGTCAACAGGATCGCTTTCGAGTAATGGGCGCCTTTGTCCGTCGTAATGACAAAATGCTCATCTTCCCGTTCGACTGATGCCACCGTTTCTTCCAGGCAAATCTCGGGATCGCCGTATTTGGCCTGCTCGACCAAATTATCCACCAAATCTTTCGCCAGCACTTTCGGGAAGCCGCCGATATCATAGATGAATTTATCCGGGTACAATTCCATCAATTGCCCGCCAAGCTGCGGGAGGCTATCCAGCACTTTCACTTTCATTTTGCGCATGCCGCCATAAAACGAAGCGAACAAGCCGGTCGGGCCGCCGCCGATGATTGTAATATCGAAGATTTCACGTTCTTCCATTTCCAACACTCCTAATCTGATCAATATATCCATCCTACCACATCTATACAGGGTCTCCGCCATTGGACTTATGGCGGAAATCCGAAACAAGCATTTCCATCCCCTATATTCTATCGTAAACTGAAACAAGGAACCAAATGGAAAGGATGATAAATGTGGATCTTGGATTAAAAGAAAAAGTAGTGGTCGTCATGGCCTCCAGTAAAGGGCTCGGCAAAGCCTCCGCCTTGGAATTCGCCAAAGAAGGGGCAACCGTCATCGTCTCAAGCCGCAATGAGGAATCAGCAAGCGCGGCTGCCGAAGAAATCCGCGGCACAAGCGGAAACGAACATGTCCATGCATTTACGTGTGATATGTCAAAAGCTGAAGACATCAAGCAATTATTCCACCAAGTATCCGAGCGGTTCGGGCGTATCGACGTGCTCATCAACAATACCGGCGGGCCAAAAGCAGGCGGCTTCGACAACATGGGTGATGACGATTGGTACGCGGCGTTCGACCAAAACTTACTCAGCTATATCCGTACTTGCCGTGAAGTGCTTCCATTTATGAAAGAACAGCAATTCGGCCGCATCATCAATGTTTCCTCTTCTTCAACAAAAGAAGTGATCGATGGCTTGATCCTATCGAACACGATGCGCGCCGGCATGGTCGGCTTCGCGAAAACACTGGCCCGGGAAGTGGCCGCTGACAACATCATGGTCAATACGGTCGGCCCTGGCAAGATTTCCACCGGCCGCATCGCAGAACTCAACGAAGCCGCAGCCAAACGGCAAGGCATTACAGCGGACGAAGTATTGAAAAATACAGAAGCGCAGATTCCAGCCGGCCGCCTAGGCGACCCCGCCGAATTCGCCCGCACCGTCGTCTTCTTGGCTTCTGCTGCCAATTCATATGTTACCGGGCAATCGATCGTCGTGGACGGCGCGTTCCTGAAAGCACTATAAGCCCCTTATCAGTAGGCAGTAGCACCAAAAGCCGATATACTAAGGGATGAACCAATTGAAAAGGAGATGTCTATATATGGCGAAAAAAGGCCACATCCACATGGAAAACGGCGAAGTAATCGAATTCGATCTTTTCCCGAATGAAGCACCGAACACAGTTGCAAACTTTGAGGAGCTTGCAAACTCTGGATTCTATAACGGCGTTGTATTCCACCGCGTTATCCCAGGTTTCGTTTCCCAAGGCGGCGACCCAACCGGAACCGGCATGGGCGGCAGCGGCAAAACGATCAAATGCGAAACAGAAGGCAACCCGCATAAGCACCAGCCAGGCAGCCTTTCTATGGCACATGCCGGCAAAGACACCGGGTCTAGCCAATTCTTCATCGTCCACGATTCACAGCCGCATCTTGACGGCGTGCACACAGTCTTCGGCCAAGTAACAAAAGGCCTTGAAACTGCAAAAGCCATGAAAAACGGCGACAAAATGGAGAAAGTCCACGTCTTTGACGCTGAATAATCCATTATAAAAAAACGTGCCCCCTGCGGCACGTTTTTTGTTTTGGTTGCATTTAGGGAGACTGACAATAAAAGATTAAATGAGTAAGAGATTAATGATTAAGAGATTGGAAAAGCTTCCGCTTTTCGACTGCGTTGCAGGGGCACGCTTTCCGGAGGGCTCGCATTGAGCCGCTTCGTCGCTGCGCTCCTGCAGGGTCTCAATTGTCTCGCTGATCCTCCCGGAGTCGGCCCCTTCCACTACGTCTACTAGTTTTAGAGTGGAAAACTGTTTCTTCAATCCTCTTGTTAAAAAAGATTAAAACGCATCATATTCTATTGCTTGCCTCAAACAGGTCAAGGTCTGAAGTGTTCTGAGTCTCCATTCGCAAAACAACAAGTTTTCCTGTTTCACTATCAATCTATGAGATATCCCGTCTCGGGAAGCGATTCCCCCGCTAGCCGGCAACTAGGTATAGAAGCAGATCAATTTAAACAAGCAACATGAAACGAAATCTCCAAGCCGCCGAGCGCCAAGGGTGAGCCGATGCAATAAGACAAGTGCTCTTCTTGGCTTATTGCAAGAGGCCAAGAAGAGCACGGCGGCGACTGCCAAGACGATGCTCCAGCCAATCCCAAGAACATTTCCATACACAGACTTTCGCTATTTAATTCCCGCTTCCGGCCAAAAAAAAGCGCGCCCAATAGGCACGCTTCTCCACTCATCTTTACAACACTTTACTCAAGAACGCTTTCGTCCGTTCATGTTGCGGATTGCCGAACAATTCCTTCGGCACATTCTCTTCGACGATGTAGCCGCCGTCGATGAACAGCACGCGGTCGCCCATTTCCGCCGCAAAGCCCATTTCATGGGTTACGACGACCATCGTCATCCCTTCTCTCGCAAGTTGTTTCATAACATCCAGCACGTCCCCGACCATTTCCGGGTCAAGCGCTGAAGTCGGCTCATCGAACAGCATGATTTTCGGGTCCATCGCAAGGGCACGGGCAATCGCGACGCGCTGTTTCTGCCCACCGGATAATTCACCCGGGTACGCCTTCGCCTTTTCACGAAGCCCGACCTTATCCAGCAATTCGTATGCTTTCTTTTCGGCCGCTTTCTGATCCGCTTTTTTCAACTTCACCGGCGCCAGCGTGACGTTTTCCAGAACGGTTTTATGCGGGAATAAATTGAACTGCTGGAACACCATCCCGACATCTTGCCGCACTTTATTGATATCGACTTTTGGATCGGTGATATCCGTTCCTTCTATATATACATGGCCTCCGCTGATATCTTCCAGCCGGTTCAAGCAACGGAGGAATGTACTTTTACCCGATCCTGATGGGCCGATGACGCAGATGACTTCCTTCGGCTCGACGACGGTACTCATGTCTTTGATGACTTCCAGGTCTCCGAATGATTTTTTGAGGTTTTCCACTCTGATCATACTCATCGCAATACAAACTTCCTTTCCACAAAGCTCGCGAGCATCGAGAGCAAGTAAATGACGACAAAGTAAATGATGCCGAGGATCAAGTATACGTTAAACGCATCGAATGTGGCACTGGCCTGGATGCGCCCTTCCTGCGTCAAATCCGCCACTCCGATAACCGACAGGAGCGAGGTATCCTTCAATGAAATGATCGCCTGGTTCGTAATTGTCGGAAGCATGCGGCGGAACGCCTGTGGCAAAACGATATAGCGCATGTTCTGTGTAGAATTAAGGCCAAGCGAACGCGCTGCTTCCGTTTGCCCTTTGTCGATTGACTGGATTCCTGCCCGGATGATTTCCGAGAAATAAGCTCCCGCATTGATCGCAACCGTTACAATCCCGGCTGTCGTGTTGTCGAGCGAAAAGAACCCAAGCGAGTTCAAGCCAAAGTAAATGAAGAACAGCTGAACGATAAACGGCGTCCCCCGGATGGCATCGACAAAGATCTTGGCAATCCAGTTCAGGATTTTGAACGGCGCCAAGCGCAGCAACGCGACGACCAGCCCGATCAAGAAGCCGAGGACGATGGCAATGCTGAAAATGTAGAGCGTCACTTGTAAGCCTTCCATTAAATACGGAAAAGCATTGATGATTGTCTGCACATTTCGTTCCCCCTTGCATAAAAAAATGCAGCGCGCGAATGCGCGCTACATGATCTTATTCTCCGATGTATTTGTTTAAGATTTCGTCATATTCGCCGCTGTCGCGCAATTCCTGCAGCCCTGCATTGATTTGTTCAAGCAATTCCGCATTCTCGCCTTTCAATACAGCGATGCCGTATTGGTCACCAGTCAAGCGATCGCCGACAGTTTTCAAGGCGAGGTCACTTTCTGCGATAGCGTAAGCGATAACAGGATAATCTTCAAGAAGTACATCGGCATTGCCGTTCGATACTTCCTGGAACATCGATGGGCTGTCTTCGAACTGGGAAATTTCATAGCCGTATTCAGCTTCGTTGTCGCGCGCGAATTGAGCGCCAGTCGTACCGCTCTTCACGGCAACTGTCTTGCCTTCCAAATCTTCAAGTGATGTGATGTCGCTATTGTCTTCCGCTACAACCAAGGAAAGGCCCGCATCGAAATAAGGATCCGAGAAATCCACGATTTCTTTTCGCTCATCCGTGATACTCATCCCCGCAATCGCAACGTCCAATTGCCCCGCTTGAAGCGCTGGGATGATGCCCCCGAAGTCCATCGGGTTGAACTCGATTTCAAAGCCTTGGTTTTCTGCAATGGCATTGATCAAGTCGATATCGATCCCCGTGTATTCGCCGTCTTTTTCAAATTCAAATGGTGGGTACGTGGTGTCGATACCGACGCGGTAGACATCCCCCTCGCCTCCGCCGGATTCACCGCCGCCCGACTCTTCTTCCGAATCGCCACATGCAGCAAGCACTGTAAGAACTGCTAGCAATAATGCCAATAATGTCCATTTCTTCATTTAATACATCCCCCTCTATTCGGTAATGGTCATTCTACTGACTAATATATCACAATATTTGCAAATTCAGAACCTTTAGAATGAAATTAACTAGGATAGAGGATGCAGGCTTGCGCCTAAATGACTACTCTTAATGGCTGACGGCGCGTTTTTTGTGGAGCCTGTAAAACAAACGGAAATTATGGGCAAGCGTCTTCAAGACTGCATAAGTCGGGATGGCGATCAAAATTCCGATAAAGCCATACAAAGAACCCGCCACCATCAACAGCAAGATGATCGTCAAGGGATGGACATGGAGCCGGTTGCCCATGACGTTCGGCGTGACGAGGTTGCCTTCAAGCTGCTGGACCACCAATAACACAAGGACGACTTTAACCGCCATGAACAAGCCGTCGTTGAAAAGCGCGACGAAAATTGCCGGGATGATCCCGATAATCGGCCCGAGAAACGGCACAACCACGAGGAACATCGCAAAAACCGCAAGCGTCAATGCGTACTCCAGCCCGATGATCAAATAGCCGATATACATCAAGACCCCGATCACCCCTGCAACAATCGCCTGGCCGACCACAAAGGTCGATAAAGTTTCGTCCAAATCCTTCAATAACTTCTTCCCCTCCGGCTTATGGTCTTCCGGGAGGCGCTTGACCGAATACGGGATGAATTTATCGTCATCTTTCAACAGGAAGAACAAGATGAACGGCACGACAATCAAGACGATTGCCGCATTCACCAGCATCCCCAGGATATCGATGACATTTTCGAACAAATTGCTCGAGAGGCTCTCGGCATAGCCGTAGATGCGGTCGCTGATCTCCTGTCCGGAAATGCCGCCGAATTCAAATCCCTTCAAGAGGTTATTCGATTCCGAACTCATTTCCTCCATTTTCTCAGGGGCCAAATCCACTAGGCTTTTCCCTTGCTCCATCAAGGTCGGCCCGAAGAAATAGGCGAGGCTCGCAAATACGAGGACGATCACCGTAAAGACAATCCCGATGCCGGCGATTTTCGGCATGCGGCGGGCGAGCAGCCGGACCAACGGCCGGAGCAGGTAGTATAAAATCCCTGCGATGACAATCGGCGCAAAAAGCGTGGCGATGATGACACGGATCGGTTCCCAAATATAGTCCAACTTGCTGAGTACGTATAAGGTTAGGGCGAGCAATAATACGCCTGCCGTGTATTCAAAAAATGGCTTCCGGATCCACATTTGCGGACACTCCTTTCAAGTTTTTCGCTCTATTCAAATGATACACGAAGAAAAAGCGAAGGCAGATGTTTTTCTGCCTTCGCCCGCTCGTGGGATTTATTTGTCTTCTTCGAGTTCGCGCAATTCCTTCTGGGTTTGCGGGAAAGCGTTCGCTTGCCATTCCTCCCGGTAAGCGGAATCTAATTGCGAGAGTCCCTGTTCACTTGAATCTTCGATGGCGTAGACACTTTCGCGCTCATCGATTTCCTTGCTGTTGTGCATGTCGATGTCTTCTTGGACGCGGACTGTATTTTTCTCTTGATATGCTTTGTAGACGAAAATTCCCGCAGCTGCTGCAAGCGCGCTGCCCACTACTGTATTCACCGTTGATTTCTTCATCAGAATCCCTCCAAAATAATGCGTCTTTCTGTCACTTCTTTTCTGTATACCCTGAATGCTGGATTTTAAGCAAACAGGCGATTTTTTCACTCACGATTCTTTTGGCCCATTTAATCTCGCCTGGTACGCATAGCGGTCCATGTCTTTCAATTGCTCGCGCATCTTTTCCCCGACACCTGAAGCAGAGGCGGGATTTTGCCCGGTGATCAGGCGTCCCGACTCAATGACACAAGTTTCGAGCGGCAACTGGGCGATTTGGACAAGTGCTCCCCGTTCTTTCATTTCATGCTGCAAGGAAAAAGGGATATCTTTATAGAGGCCGAGCAATTTTTCTTCCAGGTCCGAAAACCCTGTAGCCAAATGCCCCGATAACAAAGGGCTCCCGTCGGACAGGCGGACATTCAATAATCCGCTTGGCCCGTGGCAGACGGCTGCCACGATGCCGCCTTTTTCGTAGATATTTGCAGTCATCCGCTGCAATTCCTGATTGTCCGGAAAATCCCACATGGTTCCGTGCCCGCCGGTAAAGTAAATGCCGGCATATTCATCAGCTTTCACTTCGCCTGGTGTCAACGGCCGGTCCAATTGCCGCTGGATTTTTTTGTCCAAGTAATAATGGCGGGTCCGGCCATTGATCACTGCTGCCGGAAGGCTCCTCGGGTCGATCGGCACTTTTGCTGCTTTTGGGCTGATGATATCGATTTCGAAGTCATCCTTTACTTCGTGATAGAAATCCGTCAATTCCCGCAACCATAAGCCAGTCTTTTTGCCACGATGCCCTAATTTTTTATGATTCGTCACGATAACCGCTATTTTCTTCATGGCATATTCCTCCCTATCCATTCATATCCGTTTATATTCCCTATCGCCTGAAAATTATTCGCCACAGCGATGGGCATGACGTGCCTGGCCCAAAGAAAAAAGACCTGCTTGACTGCAGGTCTTTCAAGTTCCCAATATATGCGCCAGGCTGTCGCGAAACTTATCGTTATCGGCTTGCTGACGCTTTTTCGGCCCTTTCATGCGCCCGCCGCTTTGGCGGATTTTCTTGGCGACGTGGCGGCCGTGGAGCAATTGCCCGATATTTTCCTCATTATAGACCCGCCCGTTCTGGTCGATCGGGATGCCCCGTTTCGCGAGCACCATCGCTGCGAGCCCATAGTCCTGTGTGACGACGACATCTCCCGGTTGCACACGGTTCACTAATACAAAATCGACTGCGTCGGCTCCCTTCGATACCGTCAGCGTCTCCGCCCCTTCACGGTACATTTCATGGGACGTATCGCAAATGAGCAACACCGGCCAATTGAACCGCTCGGCCAGCGCAATCGTCAAATCAACCACCGGGCAACCGTCTGCATCAATAAGAATTTTTGCCATCGGCTTCCTCCCTCACCAATTCATCCGCCAGTTTTTCAGCGGCCCTTCTGTACAGATTGCTTTTGTGGACAAGCGATGCGATGAACAGCACTTTCGAAAGTTCCCCGCTTTCTTCGTTTTGCGCATGTGCCACGGCTTTCGCCTGCCGTTCGAGCTCTTCTTTGAACGCGGCGTGATTGTCCTGCTGGAGCCCCAGGTAGGCTTCATAGAATTCGGATAGATCCAAATCCCGCGCCTGTGCTTGTTCGTTCACTTTCTCCAGCACTTTTTTTACGTCGTTGATGGATAACGTGCTTTTCATCTGGTAAATCAAGCTGATGAGCATAATATGGTCAGGCGTGTATTTTTTATGCTGCACCGGATAGAATAGTTTTCCTTTGGCATAATTATTGATCATCGTTTTCGTCAAAATTTTATCGTCCGGATACCTTTTTGTATCGTGGAAGGCCGTATCGAATAATTGAATGACTTGGTCCACGTATAGATCGATTTTCGGGATATCGCTTGGGCGGATTTGGCTGTCGAGAGCCAATTGGCCAATAAGCCGATCGATGCTTTCCATTCGCTTCACCTCAACTTCTGTTTCTCCATTTTACCCTATGATGGAAAAGCAGACAAACTTGACCGGTGAAATCAATATATATATCATTATAAGTAGTTTCGATAACTACGTATCAGGAGGTACAGATCCATGACCGCATTTATCCGAGAGCCTTTCAACGCTTTATCGCATTTAACCGGAGCTGTCCTGTCTTTCATCGCGTTACTGGCCATGGCCATCAAAGCTGCCTATTCCCAAGCTCCCGCCACACACATCACTGCGGTGGTCATTTTTGGCATCAGCTTGATCCTGCTGTACACGGCTTCGACGGTTTACCATTCCGTAAAAGCGCGCCCGGGGGTCATCGCCTTTTTCCGTAAACTGGACCATTCCATGATTTTCTTGCTGATTGCCGGTTCCTATGCGCCGTTTTGCTTAATCGCGCTTGAAGGTACGCTCGGCTGGTCCATTTTCGCCGTAGTGGCTGCTCTTGGCATCAGCGGCATCCTTTTCAAGATGATTTGGTTCCATTCCCCGCGCTGGCTGTCGACCGCCATCTATATCCTGATGGGCTGGATCATCATCTTCGCAGTGGGCCCGCTCGCCTCCAGCCTGTCCACTGCCGGATTATGGCTGCTCGTTGCCGGCGGCCTTCTGTACACGATCGGCGGCGTCATCTATTGGCTCAAGCCTGACTTCCTCTCTTCGCGCTATTTGGGATTTCACGAGATTTTCCATATTTTCATCCTGCTCGGAAGCACAAGCCATTTCCTGGCCGTCTATTTATACGTGCTGTAACGCAAAAGAGCCGCTCCCAAAGAGAACGGCTCTTTCTTAATGTTCAAGTGCATCGAGCGCCTGCATCAAGTTGGCATAGACTTTGATATTCTTGAAATCGATGCCGAGCGTGACCGCGGTCTGTGCAATTTCAGGGCGTATGCCTGAGAGGACGGATTCCACGCCGATGATTCTCAACGAATCCATCAACTGGAACAATTGATGGGCAACCATCGTATCGACAATCGGCACCGCCGACAGGTCGATGTAAAGCGTCGTCAATTGCTGTTTGGCGCTTTCTTCAAGGCCTGTCTCCAAAATCACTTTGGCGCGGTATGTATCGATTCCGCCGACCAAAGGCAAAATCCCTACACCTTTACGGATCGGGATGACCGGGCTGCTCAATTCGTCGATCACTTCCTGTTGGCTTGCCAGCAAACGCTGGTGTGCCTCGTGATGGTGGCGAGCGAAGCTCTCGATAATGAAGTCGAACACATCATTCAACATTTCGCTCCAGCGCAGCGCATCCCGGCTGTTCGCTTTTTCAAATTCCTCGAAAAACTTGCGGACGCAATTCCAGTATATTCTGCGCAATTGCCCGAGATGCTCCATCACTTCGTAAAGCGGGACGGATTGCTGGGCACGTTCCTTGGCGATTGTCGAAGACCAGTCTTCCACGTAAGCAAGCGATTCTTCTTTGTCGTGGATAAAAATCGCAGTCACGGCCTCGATAAAGCCAATCGATTCCTTTCTCAGCTTCTCTATGGTCTCTTCGGATGCAGTTGCGGAGTATACGGTATTCGAATGGGTGCTGCGCGTGGCGAGCCATTCGTCAACCATGGAGTCTTTATTGTTCAAAATGAAATCATGTAGCTCTCTGCTAATTTCTCCCATAATGTATGCCGCTCCTTTTCTAACTTGTCCCTCCCATCTTATAAGATAAGACAATCGAAAAGCAAATTTCCATCCTCCACGTGCCAAGGCCACCCTTAAATGATAAGATGGGTGCAAGGAAAGGAGACTGAATAATGGCATCATTTGAATCAGAAAAACAGGAATACGCAGAACGCCTGTACAGGGCGTATGATAACCGGCAAGCTGTCGGGAAAGAACAGGTTCCCGAATCGCTAAATCCCCGCCTGGGTTATGAGATACAGCAGGCAGTACTGGCAAGGAAAGAACAGCAGGGGGAGCCACTGGCGGGTTATAAAATCAGTTTGACGAGCCCTGAAACGCAGCAATTGTTCAACTCCGGCAAACCGCTATATGGGGCATTGACCGCTCCCGCTATTTCCGGTGATGCCATTGAGCTCTCAAGCATGCTGTCGCCGTTGATCGAAATCGAATTGATGTTCCTCATCCAGGAAGATATCAATGCCGATGATTCAACAACGGCGATCCTTGAAAAAACCTTGGTGGCCCCGGGCATCGAAGTTCCAGACTCAAGGTTCACCGAGTGGTTCCCGAACATCACACTCGGGCAAGTCATCGCAGACAGCGCTGTCGCTGGCCGCATCGTGGTCGGCAAACCGGCAAAAAGCCGCTCCTACGATCAACTCGACCAAGTCCGCGGCGAATTATTCCTCGACGGCGAACCGGTTGCTTCCGGAAGCTCGTCTGAAGTGTTGGGGCATCCAGTGAACGCCATCAAATGGCTGGCTACAGAACTTGAAGCGCATGGCTTGAAACTAAAGCGCGGCCTGACCGTGTCATCCGGAACGTTCATCTTGCCGAAGCCGCTTGAAAAAGGGCGTTACGAAGCGAAATACGAAGGAATCGGCAGTGTCGAACTGACTGTCCGCTAAAAAATCCCCGGCTGCTTTTGCAGCCGGGGATTTTGATGTTCACCTAAAACAACACATTCATTTACAGCAAGAAGCCGTTCTTTTTCGCATCGAACATCAGCTCTTCGCGGAATTTCGGGTGGGCGACATTGATGAGGCGCTTCGCCCGCTCCGCAAGGGAGACGCCGTGCAAGCGCGCGATGCCGTACTCCGTGACGATGTTGTCGACATCGTTTTTGCCTGTCGTCACGACCGATTGCGGTGCCAGATTCAGCTTGATGCGTGATAAGCTCCCGCTTTTTGCAGTGGACGGCATGCAGATATAGCCTTTGCCATTCTCAGCGAAACGTACGCCCCTCGCAAAATCGACTTGCCCGCCGCTGGAGGAATAGTATTTACCGCCGACCGTTTCAGAAGCGCACTGGCCGTACAAATCGACTTCTGTCGTGGCATTGATCGAGACGATATTCTTCTCTTTGGCGATTTCCCGCGGATCGTTGACGACGCTTACCGGAAGCATCTCTACTGCTGGGTTGCCGTCGATGAAATCATACAGATTTTTCGAACCGTAAGCGAACGTCGCGACGATCTTTCCGGGGTTCGTAAATTTCCGCGTGCCGTCAATGGCGCCGGAATTGACCAAATCCGCTACCCCATCCGGCAGCATTTCTGTATGGATTCCCAAGTGGCGATGGTCTTTCAGCATGCTGATGACCGCATTCGGCACCGAACCGATGCCGATCTGAAGCGTATCGCCATCTTCAATATCGCCGATGATCGACGAGGCGATCTGCATGTCAATCTCGCTGATTTCACTGACCTTCTCTTCTGCAAGCGGTGCGTGGTGCTCCACATACCCTGCAATTTGGCTGATGTGGATCTGGTTGCGGCCGAAAGTGCGCGGCATATGTTCATTCACTTCCAGAATAAACGGCACTTTTCCGACGAATTCAGCGACATAATCGGCTTGCGTGCCGAAGGTGAAATAACCGTGTTCGTCCATCGGCGAAGCGACTGTCATGATCATCGACATCTTCGTCGCTTTTTGCAATAGGCGCGGCATCTCGTGGAAATTATTCGGCACCAGGTCCATTTTCGCTTGCTGGTACACTTTACGGGTCGCGCCGCTCAGAAAATAAGAAACATGCTTCAGCTGTTCCAACTCGCCTTTGATATAGCTGCGTTCACGCAAAGCAAGCATCTGATGGATTTTCACACCCTGCAATTGATCCGCCCGTTCTTCCAATATATCCAATAATTTGATCGGTTCACCATTGGCGATCGGCACGATGATATCCGCGCCGGCTTCAATCAAATTCACTACTTCTTCAGAATTCAATCTCTTCGTCATACTCTTCACTCCCGCTCCCTTTATTACCGGTAAATATTTTATCACACATCAGGGCGCGCCCCATATTTGCAAACTTTCCGCGAAATTCACTCTTTTCTGGCAACAATGAAAAGCCCAAGCGCCCGTCTAGTCCCGACAAGCGCTGGAGGGCATGTCCGCAATGGCGCTCTTCGCCATTGCCGGCATGACCGAAGCGACTCGAGGGGCTGGGCGCTGAAGTCTGGACAACAATGAAAAGCGCAAGCGCCCGCTTAGCCCTGACAGGCATAAGACAGACTGGCGAAGCGTACTTGGCCGCGCAGCCGGGTTGACTTATGACCCGAAGGGCTGGGCGCTGGAGTCTGGGAAAACAAAAAAGACGCAGATTATTTTCCGCGTCTTTCTTTGTTTGTTTTCATTGTGAAAAATAAGCCGCCAACGCCAAACGCTATCATCAGCGCCCACAGAACGAGCAACACGTATGAACCGATTCCCGAGTCGCTGTTCATGACAGAGTATAGCTGCAGAAGAAAAAATCCGAGACTGAAAAAACCAAGCAAGCCGAAATACAGCAATCTGGATTTATAACTGAATTTATTCATCGTTACGGCCCCTTTTCTTTTCGGTTTGCTTTTTCTCCAAATGAATTTTCGTCCATACGAGGGAAGTCAGCAGGATGAGCTCGAAAATATTCGTCACGGCAGCGCTGTCAACCGGAATCGTCACGCTGCTGCCAATGCCCATAATCACTGCACCGACAAACATCCATGCCCAGCTCGCCTTCTTCCAGACAATGGCGCCTGCCGCCAGCAGCGCCGCCGATACCAGCACGATCATCCACGGCGGGCCTGAAGCTTCTTCAGCCGACGTGTATTTCAGAACGCCATATTCCCTGACAGGCTCAAGCTCCGTGCCCCAGGTCACTTGCCAAATCTCAATAATGACGAGAAGGACGAAGAAAGCCCACGCGGCATATAAAGCCCACGATTTATTAGCCCATTTCACGCCCGCCTGCCGCACAGCACCGAGTGAATACAATGCCAAGGCCGGCGTAAAGAAGGCATGTATCCAGAAACGCAGCGCGTTAAGGTTCTCCAATAGCGCACCTTCGCCGATAAATTTCCCAAGCGCGATGATCCCGTTATCGTAAACGAGCCCGAGCACTACGAAATAGGCAAATGCCATCAAGGTCCATTCTTTTTGGCTGGCTGCCGCCCATACGAGCAGCCCGATATAAGCTGCCGTGAGCAGCAGGAACAAAATCAAGTCCATTCAATCACCTTCCGGAATTTACCTGTTAGTTAGTAAATTCACCTTCCGTCCGGGTTTTAAACGTTTTACGGAGAAACAGCTTATTTAATGTGGAAGCTCGTTTTGCTGATGCCTTCTTTCATCTTTTCCACTTCCAAAATCGCCGGAATCGCCGCTTTCAATTCCTGCACGTGGGAAATGACGCCGATCATCCGTCCCGACCGCTGCAAATCGACCAACGTCTCGATCGCCTTGTTCAGCGATTCTTCATCCAATGACCCGAACCCTTCATCGATGAACATCGTTTCGATCGATACATTGCCTTCAAAGCTCTGGATGACATCGGCCATGCCGAGCGCGAGGCACAAGGAAGCATTGAACTTCTCCCCGCCGGACATCGTTTTGACGTCGCGTGTCTGGCCCGTATAGGCGTCATACACATCAAGGCCAAGGCCGCTTTGCTTGCCGCGCGCTTCCTGACGGTCGCTTCTCATCAACTGGAATTGCCCATTCGACAAATGTTTCAGACGTTCATTGGCCGCTTCTAAGATCTGCTCCAAATACTCGATCTGCAAATACCTTTCGAAGGACAGCTTTACATCATTCTGGCCGCGGATCGTATCGTAAAGGTCGACGATGCGCGCTAATTCCGCTTCTGCCTCCGCTTCTTTTGCAGAGGCTTCGGAAACTTCGTCAAAGAATGCCTGGGCTTTTTTCCGGTATTCCTTGGCTGTGTTCAATTCAGAAAGCGCCTGTTCATAATCGGCTTTCAATTCGGCAAGCGCTTGTTCCGCATCCGACACGTCAACACGGTCACGGCCATCAAGTGCACTTTCCAGTTCCACCGTTTGCCGCTCTGTCGTGTGGCGGTCTTGCTTGTACCGCTCAATTTGCATTTTCAATTCTTCGTAGCGGGATGCTTCCAGTTTGGCCTCATGATAAGCTTCTTTCGAGGCGAAAGCGGATTTCACGAGCGCTTCCTCGAAACGGCTTTCGGCATGGCCGAGCTTTTCTTGCACTTCTTCCACGGACTGCTTGCTATGACGAAGCGACACCGCCGCCTCCGACAGTTGGCGCTCGGTTTTTTGCATGGCGTCCTGCGCTCGTTGCCAAGCCTCTTCTAAGCGGTCTTTCGTTTCCTGCGCTTTTGCGGTCTCTGTTCGAAGCGATCCAAGATCACGGAGCGCTTGCGGAATCGATGTCAGCTTGCTTTCCAATACTGCTTGTGCCGATTCATAGGCGGAACGTTTTTCTTGTGCACTGTGCTGGGCTTCCGCCTGTTGGTTCTTTAAGTTTGATAACTGGTCTTCCATCTCTGCGAATGCCAACTTGCGCTTTCGCAGCTGCTCCTTATCGGATTGCAATTGTTCGAGCTCTCCAGTTAACGAATGCTGCTCAGCCTGTATCGTCTCCAATTGCGCTCCAGCTTGTTCCGCAACTATCGACATTACGTCCAGTTCCCGGCGTTTCACTGCGGCCTGTTCACGGACCGCCGCTTCTTCCGCTTCCGTTTTACGGGATTTTTGCTCGCTTTGTGCCAATACTTGCTTGGCCTGTTCCATCGCTTGCTGGTTTACTGCTGAAGCACTGCCTGGCTGTTTTGCTGGATGGTCGAGGCTCCCGCAAACGGGACATGCTTCCCCGTCGTGCAGATTCGATGCGAGTAGCGCGGCCTGGTTGGCAAACCAATCATGCTCCATCGATTGATAGGCTTTTTGCGCTTGATCAAACTCCGCCTTGTCTTCCGCTGATTGTTCGGCCAAACCTTCAAGCTTTTGCTCCAAGCGCAGATATTCCGCCAAGGCGCGTTGTTGTTCCGCCAACCGGTTCTGGCGGTCCCGCTTATCGTCGAAATGCTCCAGTCTTTCTTCCAGCTGTTGAATCAATGATTTTGTTTGTGCCAGCTGTTGCTCGGCGCTTGATGTTTGTTCATCCGTCCTTTGTAATGACGTTCTGGCGTGAATAGCTGCTTTCTCCAATTGCTGGACAGCTGTACGCTGTTGTTCCAGTTCCTTTACGCCTGCTTCCATATCTTGCAAACGAATCAGCGCTTGCTGTGCGGCTTGACGCTGTCCATGGCGGCTTTCTTCTTCGTCCTTCACTTGCTGCGCCTGCCGCTTCATTTCCTGGGCTTTCTGTTCAGCCGTCTCGCTACGAAGCAATTCTTCGCGTTTTTGGCGTTCATTAGCCACAAGTTCCAGCACCTGCTCTTCCAAGCCGGTGATCATTCCCGCTTGATCGGCTGCTGTGACTTGCTGCTCCCATTCTTTGACGGAAGGAAGTTGTTGTTCAAGTTCCTGCAAACGGCGTTGTTTCGCTTCCAATTCATCGAAGCGCTCGTTCCAGCCTTTCGCTTCATGGAACTCAGCCATTTTTTTATTGTGGAAATCATAGGATCTTTGATAGCGCTCCTGCAGGCCGATGCTTTCCGATTCGTAATGGCGGATTTCCCCTTCAAGCCCTTTAAGTAATTGGTTGCGCTGGAAATCACCTTGCGCGAACACTTCAAAAAGAGCTGATTCACGCTGCGGCAAAGAACCCGCAATCGCCTGCACTTGTTCTTTATAAAGCATCTGCTGTGCTTTGAAACGGTCCTGCGCCTCGTCTTTTTTCTGTTTGAGCCGCTCAGCAACCAAGCGGTACGGTTCGGTGCGGAAAATCTTCCGCAAAATCGTTTCCTTATTATCGGTTTCGGACGTCAACAGCTTGCGGAATTCCCCTTGCGGCAGCATGACGATCTGGTTGAATTGGGAGAAAGTGAGCCCCAAGATTTCTTCGATGCGGCGATTGAGTTCCGAGACGATTTGCCGCTCGACGCACGGCTTTTCCCCCTTATCGGTCAGCTCGAAAAATTCATAGCGTTCACCCGTCGCGCTTTTATTGCCTTTTTTCACATGGCTCATCTGCCGCAGGATGCGGTACGTCTTGCCATGCACTTCAAAGGTCAATTCAGCCGAAGTGTGGACCGTGTCCTTGGCGAAGTCGCTGCGCAGGTTTTTCGGTTCGCTGCGGTCCGAACCGCTTGCCGAGCCGTAAAGCGCAAAACAAATGCCGTCGAAAATACTCGTCTTGCCGGAACCGGTGCTGCCCGAGATGACAAACAGGCGGTTGCCTTCCAAGTCTTCAAAATCGATTTCCTCGCTGTCGCGGTACGGGCCGAATGCCGTCAATTTCAATTTGACTGGTTTCATGATTTCACCTCTTCCCGTTCAGAATCCGCCTGCAGGAATTCCTGCAGCACTTCGCCGAACAATTCGGCCGTCTCTGCAGACGGCACATCGCCTTTTACTTCTTCATAAAAAGCGTGGAACAATTGCACCGGGTCCATTTTCCGGCGTGAGCCGAGAGTTGATTCCCCGGCTTCTTTGGCGAAAGTCTTGCGCTGCACATGCATCGCATTCGGATAGACCGAACGCACTTTTTCCATCGGGGACAAAACAGGCGTCTCATCGAGCAAAGTGACGAAAACATAATCCTCGCTTCTCTCATGGCCCATGATTTCTGCGATGGTCCCTTCGACCGAACGCATATCGCGCTCCGCTTCGAACAAACGCTTTTCTACCGAGACTGAACCGTCCGCTGCCAAGTCGACGATATGGAAGCCTTTTCGATGATGCTCTTCCGATATCGAATATTTCAAAGGCGATCCCGAATAACGGATCGTCTCATCCAATACATAATGCGCTTTATGCAAATGGCCGAGCGCTGTGTAATGGAACGGCTGGAAATGCTGCGCGCTGACGTGTTCCGCACCGCCGATCGCAAGCGGCCGTTCGGAATCGCTCGTGTTGTCTTCCTGTTCCCCTCGCGGCGTCACGAATGCGTGCCCGACGAATACATGGCGTGCCTCCGCTTTCATTTCCCCGGAAATACGTTCGGTGATCGCTTTCATCGCATCATCATGGGTTTTGATGTCCGGATCTTCAAAGACGTGGCGCACCATCGACGGATCGGTATACGGAACCAGATGGAAATGCACTTCACCCGCTTCGTCGCTCAAAACGACAGGTTCGAATTCAGGACGGATCGGCCCCGCGATATGGAGGCCGTTGCTTTTCAACGCTCGGCTCCCGAAATCCAAGCGGCCAGGACTGTCATGGTTGCCTGCCACAGCGATCACCGGCACTTGTAGATCCAGCACGATTTTCGCGAGCGTGTCATCCAGCAAACGCACCGCTTCTGTCGGCGGCACCGCGCGGTCATATAAATCGCCCGCAATCACCAGTGCATCGGGACGCTCCTGTTCGATCGCTTCGATCAATTGATCGAGCACAAATCGCTGGTCTTCTGTCATATGTACGCCTTGCACCAATTTCCCGAGATGCCAGTCAGCGGTATGGATGAATTTCATAAAAAGCTCCCCTTTCTTCTATATAAAAGAATATACGTTCGTTCCATTATACACGATTCATTTCACTTGTTTCATTCCCCCGGCCGGTATATAATGAGAACAAACGTTCTTATCTGGGGAGGGTTACCATGAAAGCGCAACTTCTGAAAGCATTCAAATACCGGCAATTGATCGACATGATGTACATCGCGAATGACGGCACCATTAGCAAGCGCCGGGTTAAAATCCTGAAAGTCAGTGGGGATTCGTTCCAGGCTTATTGTTTTTTGCGCCGCGAGAAGCGCCATTTCAAAATCAGCCATGTGCTTTCATGCATGCCCGTCCAAACGAGAGAACGCCAAATCGTCTGAATCCTTCCCCCGTTCCTCCTTCTTTATGCTACACTAAGAGGAAATGGAAAATGGAGGATGAGAATGATGAGACTAACCGTTTACCTGGCAGGCGAAATCCATAGCTCCTGGCGCGAAGAAATCAAGAAGAAATCCTTGGCGCTGAATTTGCCGGTCGATTTCGTCGGCCCGATGGAAGACCACGACCGCTCCGACAATATCGGTGAAGAAATCCTTGGCGAACAGCCGAGCGCCATCTTCAAGGACGCTGCGGCATCGAGCTTCAATAATTTGCGCACGAGCGTGTTGATGGAGAAATCGGACCTTGTCATCGCCTTGTTCGGCGAGCAATACAAGCAGTGGAACACCGCGATGGACGCGAGCGCTGCTCTGGCAAGCCACAAGCCGCTCATTGTCATCCGTCCTGAAAAATTGCACCATCCGCTGAAAGAACTTTCCCAAAAAGCGAACGCCACCGTCGAAACCTGCGACCAGGCGATCAAAGCTTTGTCTTATATTTTTGAATAACAGAAAGTGCAGCGGCTCAGGCCGTTGCACTTTTTTATTGGTGAATTTGAATGATGGAAAATCAAAGTCGCTTGGCGGTCGCGCTTAGCTGGACTTGATAGCGAAAGTTTTCTTGTAACAAGGTTGCTAAATATTGAATGGAGCTCCATATTGGTATTCGCCGCCCGGCTTTGGGTTGGCCTTTGGCAATAAGCCAGGAAGAGCGCCTGTCTTATTGCGTCGGCTCATCCTTGACGCTCGGCAGCTTGGAGATTCCTTTATGTGAAGAATATTTAGTCAGATCTGCTTCTGTATTCAGTTGCCGGCTAGCGGGGGAATCGCTTCCTGAAATGGTGCGTCTGACAAGCCGCTGTTTGAACAGATCAAATTTGTTAGTATTTTTAGTGGATGGAGACATGTGATACTTCATTCTTCGACCTGCCTGAAGCAAGCTATATAATAAGCTGAGTTTCTACATTTCATTTTAAAGGAGCTGAAGAAATGATTTTTCCCTTTAAAGCTAGAGACGGAGTGGAAGGGGTGAATGGATGGCGAGGGGAAGCCGAGACCATTCATTTGCGACGCATCTGCGTAGCAAATATTTTTTTGCGATGCCCGAACATAGTGAGGGTTGAGCAGATGTGGGAGCAACGGTTCTACTGCGATGTTCGAACGCAGTGAGAATTGAGCAACGCGTATCAAGAGATGCTCGAACACAGAGAGATTTGGCACATTGGCCGGGCACCCGCCCCATCCCCGGGCAGCTGAAAACGCGACGTCCTGTCGCATCAGCTGCATGACCTGCATCCTGCAGGCCCCAAGCAGCCCCCTGTAACGCAGTCGAAAAGCGGAAGCTTTTCTACTCACTTTCCTATACTATACTCTCCACGTAGTCCGAGCTATATGGAGTGTTCGATTGGAGCGCAATCCCCCATATAAAAATTACTACTTCCCTCTCTTGTACTTCACATACTTGATTCCATACAAAAACCCGCCGAAAAATATTCTCGGCGGGTTTTGCAAAGCTGATTTCATTCCATTATTGGTACCACGAACCGACGACCGGATAATCGTAAGGCTCGTTGTTCAAGGCTTTGATGATCGCGATGATCGGCACGATAATGCCGATGGCGCCGAACACCACCAGGAGCGGGAATCCGATCAAGACGACCGTCAGCATGCTCGATACAAAGATCAATGCGCCCATGAGCAATTGGAACAATAACGCTTGAATCGATAGTTTCTTCAATTCATGGTCGTCCGTAACGAACATGGCAACGAAAAAGACGATCACCGGGACAAGGAACGGAGCAAAAAATGCACTGGCGTGGACGAGTATCTTTAACCCAGTTTTCTCCATTAAAAAGACCTCCAGTCAAATTGCTTTCTTACCCTTATATACGGCCGGCGATCAAAAAAGTTTCATTTTTTTATTCGGAAGCGCGCAAAACCACTTTGCCGAATTGCTTGCCTTCCACCAAATAATCGAATGCTTCCTGCGCTTCATCCAAGCTAAAGACGCGGTCGATGACAGGGTGTGTGCCGTGCTCCTCGATATGCCGGAGCATGTCGCGTAATTCCTCGCGGCTGCCCATCGTCGAGCCGAATAATTGATACTGCCCGTAAAAGAAGCTGCGCAAATTGAAATCGACGTTATCGGCAGTGGTCGCGCCGAAAATGACAATGCGCCCGCCTTTTTTCAACACCTCAAGTGAACGGTTGAATGTGGCACCTCCGACGCTGTCGATGACAAGGTCGATCTTCTGCCCTTCGAGTTCCTTCACCCAATCGCTATCGGTCGGGATGGCGATATCCGCGCCGATTTCTTTCGCTTGGGCCAATTTTTCTTCACTTCTGGATGTAACGATCACCGTCGCACCGGCGTTTTTCGCAAATTGGATCAAAAAGGTCGCGACGCCGCTGCCTGCGCCCGGGATGAACAAAGTATCGCCTTTTTTCAATTGCCCTTTCGTGAACAAGGCACGGAAACCCGTCAATGCAGGAAGCGCCAGCCCGCCTGCTTCTTCCCATGATAGATGGCCCGGCTTTTTCTCAAGCTGCTGTGCGGAAATGGCGATTTTCTCCGCGAACGTCCCATGGTCCGGCATGCCGAGAATATCAAATCCTTCCGGCGGTGCATCGCTGTTTCGCTCCCAGCGCAGCCCTGGATTGATGATGACTTCATCGCCCACTTCAAAATCAGTCACGCCTTCCCCGAGCGATTCGACAATGCCCGCCCCGTCCGACCCGATGATCAATGCTTCCGGATTGTCGCCGTAGCGCTTCAATAGGCCAAGATCGCGGCGGTTGATGCCCGCGTCGCGGATTTTCACGACCACTTCTCCTGGTTTTGCGGTCGGTTCCGGCATATCTTTCAATTTATATTGCCCTGCTTCCATCACGAATGCTTTCAAACTGCATCACCCTCCTGAAAGTGTTGGCTGAATTCCTCTAGCTGTTGCTTGCTGATGATGTCCTGCGAAAACAGCGGGATATACAATAATTGTTGCTTCGGGAATGTTTCCTTGATGAGGTCCATATACTTCGTCTCGTGCTTTTTGCGTTCCTGGAAAAACGAGCCTTCCACCGTTTCGGGAAGCACTTTATTGATGATCAGGGTTTTCACGTGGAGATGGTATTTATCCAATAACTCCAATGCTTTTTTCGTCTCCAGAATCGGCAGGCGCTCCGGGTTCAAGACGAAAACGAAACCGGTTTGCTTAGCGTCGAGTAAAATATCGCGCGCTTTTGAGAAGCGTTCCTGGCGTTCGCGCAAGACATCGTAAATCGGGTCTTCACGCGGTTCGCCATCATTCAATAAAGCCGTATAGTTCTCATTGGTCTTGCGGCGTTTCTCAAGCAAGCCTTCAATCCACACGCCCATCAATTCAGGAAGCGACAGCAGCCGGATCGTGTGCCCGGTCGGCGCCGTATCGAACACGATCTTGTCGAAATGCTGGCGTTCCTCGAGGATGATGTGGATCAGTTTGTCAAAAAGCGCGGCTTCATCCGCGCCAGGAGAAGCTTTGGCGGTGTCGAGCTGGCGGTTCACTTCTTCCATCATGCTCGTATGGACCGTTCCGCGGATATTGTTTTTGACGCCTTTGATATAATTCTCCGTCTCGATCTCGGGATCGATCTCAAGCGCGTATAGATTATCCGCAATTTCCTTTGTACGGCCGCCGATTTGTTCATTGAAGATATCCCCGACATTATGCGCCGGATCTGTGGAGACAAGCAGCGTCCGGTATCCCGCTTTTGCGGATTGCCAGGCGATGGCTGCTGCGGATGTCGATTTGCCGACACCGCCTTTGCCCCCGACAAAAATGATGCTTTTCGATAATACGTCCATGACATTCCCTCGTTTCATTAAATATCAGCAGCAACGGATTCCAGACAGCGGCGATTTTTCCATGCCCATGCGCAAATGCCAGTCATGAAATTCCTCGATCATGTACGGGTAAAGTTCGAGCGTGTAGTAATAGACCGGATTCGGGATGCCCAGCATTTCCGAATACAGCATCAACAGGAACAAGTCGTCTTCACTCTGGAGCTCCCGGGCGATTTCCGTTCGGTGCGGGTGTTCCAAGACAGCCTCATACCAGTCGATTAGTTTCTTCAGCTTGTCGCTGATCGGCATAACGGCACCTCTTCCTGAAAAAAGCACAAGGGATCACATGAATATGATCCCTTGGCGTTTCTTCCTATGATAATGAACAGCTTTCTGGTAGCAGTTCCACTTTCCGTTCCATTCGTTACGGCTATTATTTCAAATCTTCATCCGAAAATCCAGGATTTGATTTGCTCATGAGTGCTTGTGCAGCAGTCAAGATGATCCATAAGGTGAAGACGAAAATGATGGCGCCGAAGATGAACAATAAGGTATTCGATCCTTCATTATACCAAGCCCATTGCAGGAACACTTGCTGGAACATCGCCCATAATGTCATGAACATCAAGAACACCATCGGAATAATGGTAATCAAGTAATTTCTGCCGAGCTTGCGCAGCCAGATCGAAATCAACAATAAGCTGATGCCGGCAAGCAGCTGGTTGGATGTACCGAACAACGGCCATAGCAAGTAACCGCCGGAACCGAATCCGTTTGGCCCTTCCGGCAAGATGACAAGCGCCGCACTCGAAAGCACCGCGATCGAAGTCGCCACGTGCTTTTTCTCCAGCTGCGGCACTTTGTATTCGACGCCAAGCTCAGAGATGATATAGCGCATCAGGCGGACAGAGGTATCGAGTGTCGTTGCAGCGAACGAAACGACGATGATGGAAACGATTGTCGAAGCGACTGAAGCTGGAATCATCAATCCGGAAGCAAGGATTGTCGCCCCTTCGATGAAGTTCCCAAGGCCGCCGCCGCTTGCTGCCGCAAAGCTGCTGTAGGAAGCGCTGAACTCTTCCCGGTTCGGGAAAAGCGTAATGACCGCGATGATTGAAATGAGCGCGAGTACACCTTCACCGACTGCCCCTAGATAGCCGACAAACCGGGCATCGGTTTCTTTGTCCAGCTGCTTCGATGAAGTACCTGACGAAACGAGCCCGTGGAAACCGGAAATCGCGCCACATGCAATGGTGATAAAGAGCAATGGGAACCAGGAAACGTCCGCTCCCGGATTGGTTGCCGGAGCTGTGATTTCAGGGTTCGTGAACAATAGCCCAAGATACAGGATCCCGAGGCCGACCACCAATTGGTGGGAATTGATGAAATCACGCGGCTGGAGAAGTTTCCAGACCGGCAGGGTAGATGCGATATAGACATAAACCATCAATACGACGATCCAGATGAAGAAAGCGCTGGAAATCGCGCCAAGCCCGAACAATCCGGCGCCTTCTTCCCCGCCCATATAGCGGACAAGGTCGATTTGCAGGAATTCCACTTGGCTGGAAATGATCGCTACACCGTACATGACGGCCAATGCGACCAAGGATGGCACAAGCATCTTCATGTTCTTCTTATACGCGGCATACCCGATCCAAACAGCAAGCGGAATCTGGATGAAAACCGGGATGACGCTTGCCGGATACGAGATGAACAGGTTCGCGATGACCCAGGCGAATACCGCATTGACCATGAGCACGAGAATCAGGATGATGAATAGGAACAGGACCTTTCCTCGCTGGCCGATCAAACGGTGGGCGAGCGTCCCGACGGATTGCCCTTTATTGCGGACCGAAAGCGCAAGTGTCCCGAAGTCGTGGACGCCTGCTGCAAAGACCGTCCCCAAAACGACCCAAAGGACCGCTGGCAGCCAACCCCAATAAACGGCGATGGCCGGCCCAAGAATCGGCGCTGCCCCTGCGACGGATGTAAAATGGTGTCCCCACAGGACGAACTTATTGGTCGGGACAAAGTCGACGCCGTCTTTATAACGGTGGGCCGGTGTTACATAATTCGGGTCAAGCCTGAAAATCTTTTCTGCTACGAACTTGGAATAAAACCGGTATCCGAGAACGAATATAAACAGTCCAATAGCAGCTAAAGCGATTGCATTCACATTCCCCAACTCCCTTTTGTCTTTTTTTGAAATTTCTGCATACCTTTTTTAATCATAGAGGAGTAATTTAATATTGTAAATGTTCTGTTTTTTATTTTTTCGCCTTATGGCTTTCTTCATATAATTTCAGTTTTGTATAAACGGTTTCCAGCACCGGGACCGGGATATCCGTTTGCTTCGCTTTTTCGATAAGATGGCCTTGCAGGTGATCGGCTTCGATGCCCTGGCCTTTTTCCATGTCGCGCTGCATGGACGATTTCATACTATCGTCCATGCTGTTCACCTTATCGAGCTGGATCGCTGCGATCCCTTTTTTGATCGGCGCATCGATTTCCGTCATCACCGCTTCAAGTTCATCGAGCAGCGATCGGATGGCGGATTGGCCGGATGGCAGCTTGCGGATGGGGCCGATGGGCGATTCCATGAGTGAAGTGATGCCGGACATTGCTGTGATGAACATATATTTATGCCACATATCCTGGTCGATATCCTCACTCAAAACGAATTCCGCCTTTGTCCCCTCAAAATGCGATTTCAATTTTTGGATGCGGTCTGTCCGCTCGCCGCCCCGCTCCCCGTAAACCAATTGATGGATCGGGCTCGTCTGGACGATCGACCCGTCTTCTCCGATGGTTGTCTCGATAAAGCATAAGCCGCCGATCACCGCTCGCTCCCCAAAAGCCGATACCAGCTGCTCGATGTGCGCGATGCCATTCAGCAGCGGCAAAATCATCGTCTGTTCACCGACAAATGGGCGGATATCTTCGATGGCTTGCTCCAATTGGTAAGCTTTTGTCGATAGGAGAACGATATCGAACGGCTCGGCTTCCATCGTTTTCGTCAAAAGAGCCGGCTGGAGATGAAGATCTCCGTGCCGGCTATTGACGCGCAAGCCTTCTTCTTCAACCTTTTTTTTGCGCCCTTCCCTGACTAGAAATGTTACGTCTTCGCCTTTTTCCAGCAAACGCGCACCGAAGTATCCTCCGATGCCGCCTGCACCTACCATCAACATTCTCATCGTGACACATCCTTTTTAATTTTGTTTATAGATCCAGCGCTCCGCTTCCATGACCCGTTCGCATCTGCCCTCAGCGCGCAAATATTCAAGATGGGCCAATGTTTCCCCGACCGCAAAACGCATTTCGTGGACGGTCAACGGCCGGTCGAACAGGCGCTCGCGCACTTCAAAAATCGTTAGCGGCTGTTCAAGCATCTGCCACGTCGCCTCCAAACGTTCTTCGTGATGGGCAAGCAATTCATCGATTCGTTTGTTTGCGCCTTGGAACGGCTGGCCATGCGATGGGATGACCCACTCCACATCCAGTTTGCGGATTTTCCCCAAAGAACTCATATACGTCAGAAGCGGATTCGGGTCGCCATGGAACCAATAGGAAATATTCGGCGTGATGCGCGGCAAGATATGGTCAGCTGCCAATAGCACATTATATTCGCGTTGATAGAAACACACCATGCCATCCGAATGCCCGGGCACGAACAGCACTTCGTATTCCAAGCGGCCGATGCGGATTTTCTCCCCTTCTTCGAAGTAGTGATTTACATCCGGAAGCGGGGAAATAAGGGGTTGAAAGGCTCTCGTATTGTCTGCCATTTCCTGCGCCGCTTCCTGCGGGATGCCCGCCGCTCTGTAATAGCCGGGCAACGCATCCAAGAAATCCTCATTCCAGGATTTCATCCCTGCGCCCGCATCGATTTTGCTCATGGAGACACGCGCACTGGTCTTTTCTTGCAAGCCCCCCGCATAGCCGAAATGGTCGGGATGGTAATGGGTCAGGAAAATCTGCCCTACCTTTTTATCGCCGATTTCTTTTTTCCACAACTCTCTTGATACGTCATTGTTCAATCCGGCATCGATAATCGTCCAGCCTTCTTCTCCTTCCGCCATGAAGCAATTGACGTGGTTCAGCCTGAACGGCAACGGATGCCTCACGAGCTTCAATCCAAGTTTGGCGAGCAGTTCCTGGGATTCGGCTTGTTGGACATCGTTCATGGCTTCAGCACCAGCTTGCCGATCGTTTTTCTGCTTTGCAATAATTCATGTACATCAGCTGCTTGTTCAAGCGGATAGGTGCCGCCGATCGTCAGTTTCAACTTTCCACTATTCATATATTCGAGCAGTTCCTGAAAGCTGCTTTGGAACAAATCCGGTTTGCGCATGATTTGTGGAAGGAAAAAGCCGACGACCGATTGATTGCGTTTCATCAATTGCCCGGGCGCAAACGTCGCCTGTTCCCCGCTCGCTGCTCCGAAAATGACCAATCGCCCGAATGGCGCCAAAGTTTTCAGCGTATCGTTGAAGACGCTGCCCCCAACCATTTCAAGTGCGACATCCACGCCTTTTCCTTCAGTCATTTCTTTGATGCGCCCTACCCAACCTTCTTCGCTGTAATTCACCAAATGCGTGGCGCCCATTTTCTCCGCATGAAACAGTTTTTCTTCCGTACTCGCCGTGGCGATGATTTTTCCGGCACCGAAAAGTTTGGCGAGTTGTACGGCGATCGTCCCGACGCCCCCTGCAGCAGCATGGATCAACACTGTTTCTCCCGGCTCGAGACGGCCCATGGTTTTCAAGATATGGTAAGCGCTCAAGCCTTGAAGCGGTAATGCGACCGCTTCTTCGAAACTGACCCCTTCCGGAACCGGCGTCAATACCTGTTCCGGGATCGCCGCATATTCAGCGTAGCCCGATGATTCGATCAAAGCGACGACCCGGTCGCCCGGTTTAAAGCGCGTGACGCCCGATCCTGTTTCAACGACCACCCCCGCTACTTCAGAACCTGGGATATAAGGCAATTCGGTCGGCACGACATATTTCCCTTCACGCCTTGCCGTATCCGCATAATTGACGCCCGCCGCTTTCACTTCAATGAGCACTTCATGATCTTTCGGCTTCGGCTGTTCCGAATCGATATATTGAAGCACTTCCGGACCACCGTATTGTTTGAACTTCACCACTTTCATGTCTTTTCCCCCTTAGCTGATATACTGCCCTGCCTGATAAATCGTTTGAGCCAATTCACGTTTCGCTTCAGCTGTCCCGCCGCGCTGCAGTCGGCTGAGTTCGGCGGTCGCCATTGCCGTATAGCGCGCCAGTTCTTCTCCTTCTGTGATGCCTTGGATTATGTGGCGCGCCGTCATCTCGGTTTCGAGCAAGGCATCATCGATGAACACCTGGGCCATCCCCACTTTGTGTTGTGCTTTTTCCTCATTCTGTTCGAGCGCTTGCACCGTCCGCGCGACCGCCGATTCAGCGGCATACAAGGCAATCGCAAGGTCCGCGAGTTTCAACAGCGCTTCCTGCTGTTCGCCGATCCCATTGCCGTATGATTTCGCAGCAAGCCCGAGCGTACTGAGGAAGACGCGCCGCATCGCCCTTACGGCTTCCGTCTCGCGGGCAAGCGTCCCGATATACGGAACTTCCGGCGCCTGCATTTCCTCAAAAGCTTGCGTCGCTGCTGCTTCCAGGTCGAACGCGCCTTTTGCGGCAGCTTTTAATGCATTGCCCGGAACGAGCAGCCGGTTCACTTCATTCGTGCCTTCGAAAATGCGGTTGATGCGCGAATCCCTATACACTTGCTCGATTTTATATTCTTGGATATAGCCGTAGCCGCCGAATAGCTGCAGGCTCTCATCCGCGACAAAATCCAATGTCTCAGAGCCATATACTTTGCAGATAGCGCATTCGGCGGCATATTCCATCATCCGTTTGGCGATCAATCCGTGGTCCTGCGATTCATACAATCCGCCGAGCGCTTCTTCGAGATAGCCGGCGGTCCGGTATTGCAGCGATTCCAAAGCGAATATGCGCACCGCCATATTCGCCACTTTTTCTTGTGTCGCCGGGAATTCCGAAATGGCGCGATTAAACTGCTTGCGCTCCTGCGTGTAGCCAAGTGCCAGCGACAAACTGAATTTGGCAGCGCCCATGCAAGCCGACCCTAAATTAAAACGGCCCAGATTCAAAACGTTCAAAGCCACAAGATGGCCTTTCCCGACTTCCCCAAGGACGTTTTCCACCGGCACTTCACACTCTTCGAAAATGACCGGTCGCGTCGATGACCCTTTGATGCCCATTTTCTTCTCTTCCGGCCCGAGCGATAATCCAGGATGCTTCTTTTCAACGATAAATGCCGTGAACGCTTTGCCGCCCACTTTCGCATAGGTGATGAAAGTGTCGGAAAACGCGGCATTGGTGATGTACATTTTGGTGCCGTTCAATATATAATGCGTTCCTTGTTCGTTCAGCACCGCTGTGGTCTGGGCAGAGAGGGCGTCCGAGCCCGCTTCCGGCTCCGTCAGGCAATATGCCCCGATGAATTCACCGCTCGCGAGTTTCGGCAAATAATATTCTTTCTGTGCAGGCGTGCCGAAATAGGTGATCGGCAAGGTCGCGATGCATGTATGGTTGGAATGCGCCACGCCGTACCCGCCTGCCGGGCCAAGTGATTCGCCGACCAGCCCTTTGCTGATTTTATCGAGCCCGAGCCCGCCGTAAGCTTCTGGAATGCTGTGTGCGAGAAGCCCCAGTTCGCCTGCTTTGCGGAAGAGCTCCTGGACGAGTTCGAAATCCTGCCCTTCCAGCCGCTCATTATGAGGACGCACTTCTTTCTCGAGAAACTGCTTCGCTGTTTTCGCAATCATCTTATGTTCATCGGTAAACTGTTCAGGTGTAAAGATCGGTCCCGCGGCCTTCATGAGGAAATCAGCGCCCCGGTATACATTCGCCTCAGCTTTCATCGTCTCCGTCCCCTTTTCGTTCGAATATGTACCGCTTTGCTTCCATTACATGGCGTGCATGCCGCCGTCAACCATCACGACATCGCCAGTGACATAGTCCGATGCTTTCGCCGCCAGGAATAAAGCCGCGCCTTTCAAGTCTTCATCCGTCCCGAAGCGGCCCAATGGCGTTCTTGCAAGCAAGCCTTCCTCGCCATGCTTCATTACTTCTTTCGACATTTTCGTCGGGAAGAACCCTGGTGCAATGGCGTTGACGTTGATGTTATGGCGCCCCCATTTCGCTGCCAAGTCTTTCGTGAACGTGATGACTGCCCCTTTGCTCGTATTGTAGCCGATTGCATCCATCAGCTTCGGGTCAATCCCCCCGAGTCCCGCAACCGAAGCGATGTTGATGATCTTGCCGCCGTTTTGCGGGATCATCACTTCCCCGACAGCCTGGCTCATGAGGAACGTCCCGGTCACATTGACTGCCATCACTTTGTCCCAAGCTTCAAGCGGCATCTCGGATACCGGCGCGCCCCAGGACGCCCCCGAATTATTCACGAGAATATCGATCGTCCCGAAAGCTTCAACCGTTTTCTCCACCACAGCTCTAACGTCTTGCGGATCGGTCACGTCACATGCAAGCGCTAGGGTTTTCACACCTTTCGCCTCAAGCTGCTTGGCGACTTCCTCGCATGCTTCCACTTTGCGCGAACATAGCACTACATTGGCACCGGCTTCCGCAAACCCTTCCGCAATTTGGGCGCCAAGGCCCCGGCCGCCTCCCGTCACGATTGCTGTCTTGCCTGTTAAATCGAATAAATTCATCACTGGCATCTCATTTCCTCCTTCAATATAAATACCGACTAGTCGGTATGTTCAGAATACTTGAACTTTATGTTACCGTTTTCATGAAGAATATGCAATCGCCGGAGCGCACCGAAAAGCCGCCCCCTACGGTCAGGGGTTCGGCTCAAGGAAGCTTTATTTACCCGGTTTCCATAGTGCTCATCAATTCCGCGAACCGCGCAAGGCCGACATTGCCTCCCGAGATCACCGCGACGATGGTTCTTCCCGGTGCACCGGCCTTGCCCGCCATCACGGCAGCTGCGGCAACAGCACCTGAAGGCTCCACCACTTGCTTCGTGCGGACGGCGATATCGTGCATCGCTTCGATGATTTCATGCTCTTCCACCAACACCAACCCATCGAGCAATCCGCTCACAACCGGGAATGTCAGGTCTCCTGGCTGCGAAGTCCGCAAACCATCGGCAATCGTTTCGGTCGGGCCGATTGCTGTAATCTCCCCCCGTTTCAAAGATACGGCCGTGTCATTTGCAAGCGCCGGTTCTGCGCCGATTACCAGTACATCCGGCCGCTTTGCTTTTACGGCTGTCAAGATGCCCGAAATCAACCCTCCGCCTCCGACAGGCACGACGATGATATCCGTCTCGGGCATTTGTTCAATGATTTCCAAACCGGCTGTTCCTTGCCCGGCGATGATATCGTCATGATCATATGGAGGGATGTAGACGCCACCTTGTTGGTGTGCGAGTGATTTGGCGTGCGGAATCCGCTCCGCGGAAGTCGTGCCGCAATATTCCACTTGCCCGCCATACGCTTTGATCGCTGCGACTTTTGCAGCGCTTGCATCGGTCGGCACAACGATGACAGAGGCGATGCCGAGCTCGCTGGCCACATAAGCGACAGCTTGCCCGTGATTGCCGGAAGAAGCGGCCGTTACGAGCGTCGCCCCTGCTGATACGGCGTTGGTCACGGCGTTCGCCGCCCCGCGGATCTTGAACGAACCCGTCTTCTGCAAATGCTCCGCCTTGAAGAACACCCGGCGTCCCCATTTTTCCTGGAGCGACCGTGAATGAATGATCGGCGTTTTATGGATGATGTGCTGAATGCAGCTTTTTGCTTGTTCTACCTCTTCAATTTTAGTCAATGGCCTCGCCCCTTTTCTGTTTAGCTTAACATAAGAGTGAATATTCAGTTACCTGAAGGCGGACAATGCGACAGAGCCGTGCATTCTTCATAAGGAAAGAAAATGCGTTAAACTGATAGCACCGAGTTGTTTTAAAGGAGGAGACATTATGCTTAAACGCTTAGTCATCACCGGCTATAAGCCGCACGAACTTGGCATATTCGACGATAAGCACGAAGGCGTCCGCTTTATCAAGAAAGCGCTCGACAACCGCCTGCGCACATTAATAGATGAAGGGCTCGAATGGGTGATCCTGAGCGGCCAGCTCGGCGTCGAAACCTGGGCCGCTGAAGTGGTGATCGAGTTGCAGGAGGAATTTCCGCAATTGCATTTTGCGATCCTTACGCCTTTTGAGGAGCAAGAGAAAAATTGGAACGAAGCGAAACAGGAAAAATACGAATTCCTGTTATCCCAAGCTGATTTCCATCGCAGCCTGACGAACAAACCCTATGAAGCGCCCTGGCAATTTATCGAGAAAAATAAATTCTTCCTCCGGAATTCCGACGGCATCCTGCTGATCTATGATGAGGAGACAGAAGGCTCGCCGAAATTCATCAAGCAGGAAGCCGAACGCTATGCCGAGAAGAACGAGTACGAAATCCTCATCATCTCTGCCGACGACCTCCGCCTCGTCGCAGAAGAAGAACAGCAAAACGAATGGAATGGCTGGTGAACGGACGCCCTGCACTTCTTGTGCAGGGCGCTTTTCAGCTGGCCAGTCTATCCAGCTTCCTTATTACTGCATTCAATATGCGACTAAATCAATTCCGCGCTTCCTGATGAAGCATTTGACTATTCATCTTGATTCCTATAACCTTAATAGTTATGTTAAAAAAACATCATAGGAGGAAACATGAACAAAGCAACTAAAGTTTTCTATATTGCATTCGCACTCGTCATTTTGACTGTCGGTTTCGGGGTCATCGCGCCGGAAGTTTTCGAACAGGCGACAGGCACGATCCGAACTTATATCAATACAGCTTTCGGCTGGTATTACTTGATGATCATGGCGCTTCTCCTGATTTTCGTCATTGTGATCGTCATCAGCCCTTACGGCAAAATCCGTCTCGGCCGTGATTCGGACCGGCCTGAATTCTCCACTTTCAGTTGGCTGGCCATGCTGTTCTCGGCTGGCATGGGCATCGGCCTCGTCTTTTACGGCGCTTCTGAACCATTGTCCCATTTCGCCATCCAGCCAGCGACGGCTGAACCCGGCACGGACGAAGCTTTTAAGGAAGCTTTGCAGCGCACTTATTACCATTGGGGCATCCACGTCTGGGCCATGTACGGAATGGTCGCACTATCCCTTGCATTCTTCCAATTCCGCAAAGGGGAGCCGGCCCTGATCTCAACCACCTTGAAGCCATTATTCGGCGAGCGCATGAACGGCCCGCTCGGCACTTTGGTCGATGTCTTGGCTGTATTCGCCACCGTTTTCGGTGTTGCCACATCGCTCGGCTTCGGGGCTGCGCAGATCAACGGCGGGATTGCGTATCTATTCGGCGCCCCACAGGAATATTGGGTGCAGATGGTCATCATCGGCGTCGTCACTTTACTGTTCATCATTTCGGCTTGGTCGGGGCTGAACAAAGGGATCAAGTATTTGTCGAATACCAATATGGTGCTCGCCATCGCACTGCTTGTCTTGATCCTCATCCTCGGGCCAACGATTTTAATCCTTAATTTGTTTACGGAAACGTTTGGGGCTTACGCGCAGAATTTGATCAGCCTGAGTTTCCAGTCTGCGCCGCTGGATGCGGAAAACCGCAGCTGGCTTGATGGCTGGACAATTTTCTACTGGGCATGGTGGATCTCCTGGGCGCCATTCGTCAGCATGTTCATCGCCCGCGTTTCCAAAGGCCGCACGATCCGTGAGTTTTTGATCGGCGTTGTCCTTGCGCCGACCCTTTTCGGCTCGCTCTGGTTCGGCGCATTCGGGACTACGGCGATCGATATCCAGAAAAGCGGCATCGACTTGACCGCGTTCCCGACCGAACAAACTTTGTTTGCGACATTCAGCCAATTGCCGTTCGGGATCATCATGTCGATTATCGCGATCTTGCTCGTCAGCACTTTCTTCATCACATCCGCTGACTCGGCGACTTTCGTCCTCGGGATGCAATCGACAAAAGGCTCGCTGCTCCCAAGCAACCAGATCAAGATCCTCTGGGGCATCGCCCAGTCGCTTGTCGCTGCAATCCTGCTCTCTGTCGGCGGCTTGACCGCTGTCCAAAACACCATCATCATCGCCGCTTTGCCGTTTTCATTCGTCATGATCCTGATGGTCATCGCGCTGTTCAAGGCTTTGAACACCGAGCACCAGTTGATGCAGCGCAAAAAATAGTTTCCCGCCCGCCATTACCCGATGGCGGGTTTTTTCTATAGCTTATCGCTGCATCGAAAGGGTATAGGACAGTAATGATATTTTGGAGGTGCTTGCATTGGAAGAAGAAACGAAGAAAATCATCCAGGATTCACTTGATGCCTTGTATGAAAAAAAGGAATTCCTCCCTGATTTGACCGGCGGCGTCCGCACACAGGCGTTCAATTCATTAAGCGCGATCATTTCCACTCCGAACAATATCCACAAATCGTTCTTGCGGGTCCCCAGGGAAGACGGCACGATCGAACGGATTCCCGCTTATCGCGTACAGCATAACGATAGTTTAGGGCCCTATAAAGGCGGCATTCGCTTTTATGAAGGAGTCAACGAGGAAGAAGTCGTCAATTTGGCCTTTTTGATGACCTTGAAAAACGCCCTGCATCAAGTACCATTTGGCGGCGGCAAGGGCGGCATCGTCATCAACCCCCGCAATTACAGTGAAAAGGAATTGAATATCGTATCGCGTAAATATGTCCGTTATTTCGCCGATGTCTTGGGCCCCGATAAAGACATTCCCGCACCCGATATGGGGTCTGGCGAACGCGAGATGGACTGGATGATGGCAGAGTATAAAAAGATCCACCATGGCAAGCCTTATCTCGGCAGCTTTACCGGCAAAAGCGTCGTCAACGGCGGATCGCTCGGCCGCCGGGAAGCGACAGGAAAAGGCGTTTATTTCACTTTCCGTTATATGATCCATGATTATGTCTTGGCGCACAAGGAACAACTGGAAAATTCCGTAAACCCCTTTTCAAAAACCGCATTGGAGCATGCCGAGCGCCCGTTGAAGATGGCGGTCCAGGGATTCGGGAACGTCGGCTCTGTCGCTGCGCTCGAAGCTTATCAATGCCGTTCCTTGAACAATCACGTCATCGCCGTCAGCGACCGCAACGTCACCCTGTTTAACGAAAATGGCCTCGATATCCCAAGCTTGGTCGCTTTCACGTCAAGCAATCGGGGCGATTTACCGAAGGATGATGCGGAACTTGGCAAATCCGGCATCCAGGCAGAAATCCGCGGGCGCGATGAATTATTGACCTTGCCCGTCGATGTGCTCTTTTTGGCGGCGCTTGAAGACCAGATCCACCAAGGCAATATGGAACATATCCAGGCCAAGATCATCGTAGAAGGCGCAAACGCACCGACGACACGGGTTGCCGATGAGTATTTAGACAATCAAGGGGTCATCATCATCCCGGACATTTTAGCCAATGCTGGCGGTGTCATTGTCTCGTACCTTGAATGGCTGCAGGGCCGCGAAACCCAATATCATGAAGAGTCGGAAGTGTTCCGTCTGCTATTGGAGAAAATGCAGGAGACAATGGACACGATCCTTCCCCAATATTTCGGGGACCCGTATCCACTTCGCGAAAATTGTTTTATCCATGCCGTACAGCGTTTATCGACTGTGCTGCACAAACAAGGCAAGCTCTATTGAAAAAGACAACCCGCTGATAGGCAGCAGGTTGTCTTTTACTTTATCATCACATGTCCAGCAGCTTTTCGGATCGCTTTCCGCTCAGCCATTTTCTGCTATGCGTTTTTCGTAAGAATGGCGATATGCGCCCCGGCGGAACTTCAGGATCGGATCGTCCGAACAGCTGATGCCTGTAGTCATTACAGTCGGGTCATACAGCGCTTGTTCAGCTTCATCATCGGGCGCTTCGATCACCAATCGCCCAAGAAAGATGCGTTCACGGTCTTTCGGCCAATCGCGCGTCGGATCGTCTGTCGGATCATCCGCTTCACCGATGATCGCATACAACTTGAAGGACACGGGGCTGCGTGCGGTTCGCTCTGCCAATTCCTGTTCGTAATAACCGAAAGGCAAGTCCTTCATATCCTTTAAAGATCGCTTGTTTTCACCTGCATCCGGCTCAAACAAGTATTTGATCGCTTGTCTGCTTCCGCCTTTTTCGAAATGGAACGCGTGAATGGAATGGTAGATGCCCGTCGCAAAACTTTCCGGCACCGTCATTTTTTTCACGCTTGAGAACATCGCCCTCACTTCAGGAAAATCGGTCAGTAGCTCTGCCAATTCCATTAATTTCGGCCGCCCCTTTTTGAAAGACCTGGATACTTCAAGCATCTCCATGAAACGCTCCGGCGAACGGGCGAAGAACACCGGCGAAGTCACTGAAACGATATTCGTCACCTCTTCAAACCCGATCTTGAATTGGATCGCCATCCCTTTTACCGGCGACATGGCATCCGCCCACGTGGGGTCCGGCGAGAAATGGGAAAAGCGCAACAGCACTGGCACCTTCGCTTGTTGAAAATGTGCAGCATCGGTCAACTCGGCGGCCTCCCCGCTTCCTTCGAATATTCCTTTATAACCCGCGCCCCTGGCATGCGCACGCCGGTAGCCTTTATGCTCGCCGAAAATTCCTTCGATTTGGCTGATTGCCTGCTGCTCCTTTTGGTTAAATTCCATGCCACCACTCCTTTGTTCTTTCATACCCGCTATGCTTATAATTAAAAAGAACGGGAATACCTTTTAATAGAGTGATTTACTAAAGGAGGAATTGGAATGGATTTTCAACACCAAGACAACCGGATCGCCATGTTCGATGGTTCGGAGGAAGTCGGCTTTGTCAGCTATATCGAAAACGGGGACGTACTGACCATTGACCATACGGAAGTAGCGCCACAACTCAGCGGCCAGGGCATGGGCCAAAAACTGGTCGGCAAAATGGTCGAACACGCAAGAAATGAAGGCAAATCAGTGGATCCCCAATGCCCCTATGCAAAAAAAGTGATTGAACGTACCGAAGAATTCCAGGACGTGCTGGTGGAATAAAGGATAGAAAAAAAGGAAGCCGCTGCGGCTTCCTTTTTTTAGTATCGAGAAACTTCAAATATTCATCTTTCATTTCACTCAAGCTTCCCATAACAACTGTGCTCCCACATCTGCGCGGCCGATGCGTCGCAAATGAGCGAACCTAGTAAATGCTTCGTTCATTCATTCGCTTCCTTTTTTCATTACTGGAAATTAACGGAAATCTCCGTCCGCTACGTTGTAGAGGTAGCTCCAGTTGTCCGCTTTGTGCAAATCGTGGAATGTCAGCTTGTCGCCTGTGCCAAGTGTCACTTCTTCGCCCATGATGGCGACGACCATGGCCGTACCTGCGTTATCCAGGTTCAAATAGACATCGCCGATTGACGGGCGGATGGAACTTCTGTCACGCAAGTCTTCTGCAAGCTGTGCGTCATGCCGTTTCTGCTCTTCTGACACTTTCCCTTCATCGAAATAGGCAATGTCGTTGCTGCCCGGTTCTTCTCCCGGGACCATCACGAAGAATTCTTTCGACTTGACCGTATTCTGTCTTGTCGTGATGACATTCTTGCCTTCGACCGACTCGATTTTCTCGAACTCGTTCAAGGAATAATGGTCCATATAATCCGGATCCGGCTTGGCGATCAGGATGTAGCCGCCTTCTTCTGCTGATACGTCTTCGCGCAAGGTGTAGCGCTCCCCGAAGAACAGGAACGAATCCATGTGTTTCGGCTTATAGAGCGACACTTCGTCAGCACGGCTTGCCACTTGCTCCATGTCCTTGACACGGAACATCAAAACCGATTTTTTAGCGAGCGGCTTGACGGAATAAACTTTGTGCAATTCATTTTTGTAATAGACGAATTGGCCTTTTCTAACTTGAAGTAATTTCATTCTTTCCCCTCCGATACTATCAGTGCTATGGAACATTTTAGAGTAAATAATACAGGAAGTCCATGCAGTCAAACGATTTATCTGCTATTGTGAAAACATCCCAAGATTCTGTAAAAGGAGTGAAGCGCATGGAATACGAAAGCCGCGAAGAGTTCATCATCAAGAAATACCAGCAGGACGAAGAAACGATGGTCCGCGTATTTGTCCAATGGTGCGTCAACCATAAAATCGACCCGCTCGCGCTTTACACGGCGGCATACCCCGGACAGGCTGAAAACCAGCTGTTGAAAACCGCGATGGAAGAAACCGAAGCTTTCGAATACGAGATCGGCGGCGATGTCCTTGTCGAAGTGCTCCAGTCATTCGGCAACGATGACTTGGCGTTCGAAGTCGCAAATGCGATGGAGAAATTGCCGCGCAAGGAATAACTTAGCGGTTTCCCTTGCGCGCCAATTCTTTCGCCTTGTTTTCGATATGGGTCGTGCGCAAGTTTTCCAGGCGGTTCGAAGAGACACGGCTATAGATGCCGTCGAATTTCGACGCCGTTTTTAATTCCTTGCTTTCCACGTCCGCCACGTCTTCCGGTTCTGAAGGCGTCCGCTCTTCCACTTCCTTGGTTTCCTTGTCCATCGCGAGTTCACCCCTTTCCGCAAACAAATCCCTTTTTTCAACCGTTCCCTTGAATCGCCGACAGTAAACGTCCAGCCCCCAGGCCCGAAAAAAGAACAGCCGGATTTGCCATCCGGCTGTTCTTTTTCCATTGATCCTCATTTCGCGAAAGTCGTAAGGGTTTGCCGCTGATATTCCAGATACTTCGCCAACTCCAGCATGCCGTATGTGCCGGCTACGACCTCTGCATCGGCGTTATAATTCGTATTCGTGTTGACGTCGTAAGTGAACAATTCACCCTCGCCATTCCGGATAAATTCGATTCCCGCCACTTCGATGCCGTTTTCTTTCAGGAAGCGTTCGTATTTGGCGATGATCGGATCATCAAAGCCTTCGATGACCTGGAATTTCGGGCGCGTTTCCGATGCGCCGTCCGCAGGGCAGGAAATGTCTTCGAGGCGGCAGGCATCGGCTGGGCATAACTCGAAGCCTTCCGATGTATCCACGCGCACGGCATAGAGGAATTTGCCACCGACGAATTCGCAGCGCGTAATGAACGGCTCGGGCGATTGAATGTATTGTTGCAGCAACGTGATCCCATCCACGGATTCGTCGAATTCACCACCGCCTACATATTCTTCCAACGCCTCTACTGAATGGAACAACCGGACGCCGAGCCCTTTTCCTGCACGGTTATGCTTGGTGATGAACGATTCCCCTCCAAAAGCGGACGCCGCAGCAAGAAGCTGTTCCTTACCGCTCACCGCAACCGTTTTCGGCGTCCGTATGCCGTTTGCATCAAGCGCCATATACTGGTTCACTTTGCTCACTTCAAGACGCAATGCCCGGCTGCCATTGACGACGCGCCGGTTATGGCGTTCAAGCCAGGCGATTTTCGCTTCGGCCATTTCAGGCGCGAACCGGTGCCCTCTCGTATGCGATGAAGCGCTCATACGGTTATAGAACACCCCTTTCGGCGGCTCTTCCGACAAATCGATGGATCCCGTATCTGTAAACCAATCTTCATAAGGAACCCCAAGTTCTTCCAAACGCCGGAATAAATGGATCGTCCATTCTTCGTTTTCATGAATGACATAAACTTTCTCCGTCATGCGGTTTCCTCCTCAGAAATAGAGCTTTGAATACATTGAGCATACAGCATCCGTTAAATCCCTACAAGTCTTATAGACTTTAAAGAGTAAACCACAAAAAACGCCGGATGCCCCGGCGCCCGTTTCAAGAAGTGAACGTCGAGGGCATCAAGACGGCAACTACTTCGCCGTTTGCGACTTTTACTTCCCCTGCAAACACTTCCACATTCACTTTGAATTTTTTCGGATGAATCTCTTCGACTTTCCCCACCGCTTTTAAGGTCTTGCCTTGCGGTGTCGGTTTCAGGAAATCGACATGCAAGGAACCTGTCACGAAACGCGGCGGTTCTTCCCCGCTGCCAGGTTCATGGCCGTTTTTGCGGTGAAGCGCTAGCGACGCCGATCCCGTGCCGTGGCAATCCACAAGCGATGCCAATAATCCACCGTAAACAAACCCGGGAATCGCCGTATGTTCTTTCCGCGGTTCATAGAAAGTCACCGTCTCTTCGCCATCCCATCCTGTCCGGAGATGGAGCCCGTCTTCGTTCAAGCGCCCGCATCCGTAGCACCAGGAGAAATCATTCCCATACTCGTCTTGAATTGCATGTTCTACCGTTTTACTCAAACCATTCCACTCCTTTTGTAAAAGTCATCCTCAGCTCTATTCCACACGGCTTTGCCCGATGCCTGCCTCAACACGCGATTTTAAAAGACATAGAAAAAGCGTGACCCGATAAATTCGGATCACGCTCTTCCTTACCTGATCCTCCAAATCATCCGTGGAGGATTTTCGCACGCGGAAAATTCTATTCAATTCTTCTACAAACGTACATGTTGGCGATGTAAAACTCCCGCCTATGCAGTTTAATGGCGCTGGCCGTCTTTGGATTTCTCACATATACCTCTCAGTGATCAATAGACTTTGCAGCCAGGCGTTCAGTTGCACTTACACAAAAAACCTACCTGTTACTGTTGAAACTTCTTAGGCTGAACCATTTTCATCTGGTTCCCGACAAGAGCTATATCGCCAGTAAAGCAAATTTTCCGCCAAGGCTGTGCATATTCTCATCAGAAGGCGATTCCGGTAAAGACCGCTCGTGTCTTCTGACGGTCATTCCGCCTTGTACTGTTCTATACCCGCCTATTTATCGCTTAAACCTATTTTTCATAATTTTCTTATTAATTTTAAAACTTTTTTACTTTTCCTAATTTGAATATTATACTTAGGATTAGTTCGAAATCCGGAATACAAGGGAGAGAAAATCATTGGTTAAAAGTTTACCGCCACGTTCAGAAGTATCTATAGAAGAAACATGGAATTTAGAAAGCCTGATGGCTAGCCCCGAGGCGTTTGATGCTGCCTTGGAGGAAATCGACCAGGAAACAGCGGCCTATGCCGGGAAGTTCCAAGGCCAGATCACCGATGCCGAATCGGCTCTTAAAGCACTCGAGTCGTATCTGGCAATTGCCGAAAAATTGGTAGCCCCCGGCACTTATGCGAGCCTCTCCTACAGCACAGACCAGACCGATACGAAAGCCCAGATGCGCGCCGGAAAATACAGCGCCTTTTCTGCAAAAATCGGCAGCCGTCTCGCTTTTGTGACAAGTGAACTGCTGGAATTGCCCGAAGAAACGCTGAAGCAGGCGATGTCGGAGTCCAAGGAGTTTGAGGGCTATTTGAGGAAACTGCTGCGCAAAAAACCGCATCAATTGCATCCGGCTGCCGAAAAAGCGTTGGCCTCGTACGCTTCCGTCTTTCAAGCGCCTTACGAGCTGTACAATACGACGAAAATGGTCGACATGGACTTTCCGGATTTTGAAGCAGGCGGCACTTCCCACCCGCTCAGCTATGTATCGTTCGAAGGCGACTGGGAAGCGGAAACCGACACCGAACTTCGGCGCGCTGCATTCAAGGCGTTTTCCGATAAGCTGCGCGATTATCAGCATACGACGGCCAAAACGTACGATATGCAATTGCAGACCGAAAAAACGACGGCTGATTTACGCGGATACGGGGATATTTTCGAATACCTGCTGTTTAACCAGGAAGTCGACCGCACGCTTTATGACCGCCAAATCGACCTGATCCAGGCAGAACTCGCCCCGCACATGCGCAAATACGCGCGCTTGCTGCAAAAAGCGCATGGGTTGGATAAAATGACCTTTGCCGATTTGAAGATTTCCCTGGACCCCGAATACGACCCGGAAATCACGGTCGAGGAATCGAAACAGTATATCAACGATGCGCTCGGCATCATGGGGACCGATTATCTGGATATGGTTGAACGGTCATACGATGAACGCTGGATCGATTTTGCGCAGAACAAAGGCAAATCGACAGGCGCGTTCTGTGCGAGCCCGTATGGTGACCACCCGTATATCCTCATTTCCTGGACCGGGCGCATGAACGAAGTATTCGTCCTTGCACACGAACTTGGGCATGCCGGCCATTTTTATCACGCGAACCGCGAACAGAACCTATTCAATGCACGCCCTTCGCTGTACTTTATCGAAGCGCCGTCGACGATGAACGAAATGCTCATGGCCAATCATCTATTGAAGAATTCCGAAGACCCGAAATTCAAGCGCTGGGTCATTTCGTCGATCGTGGCGAGAACCTATTACCACAACTTCGTTACCCATTTGCTCGAAGCGGCCTATCAGCGGGAAGTGTATAAAAAGGTCGATGCTGGCGAAAACGTCAATGCCGGTACCCTTAATGCGCTGAAACGCGGCGTGCTCGAGGAATTCTGGGGAGACGATGTGGAAGTCACGGAAGGCGCGGAATTGACCTGGATGCGCCAGCCGCATTACTATATGGGGCTTTACCCGTATACCTACAGCGCGGGGCTGACCATTTCCACACAAATGTCGAAGCGCATCTTGTCGGAAGGGCAGCCAGCCGTCGATGAATGGATTGGCGTATTGAATGCAGGCGGCACGAAAACCCCTGTCGAATTGTCCAAAATGGCCGGTGTCGACATCACGACCGAACAGCCGCTGCGCGACACGATCGCCTACATCGGCGAATTGGTAGACGAGCTCGAACGCTTGACCGAGGAAATCGAACAGCACAATTAAACTAAATAGGCGGCAAGGGGGACTCCCCATGCCGCCTGTTTTTATTTTGGCCGCACGAAGCGGACCATCACCTGTTCGATGAAGATAGCGATAAGGGTCCCTGAAATCAAACCGTTGGATAGAATGGCTGCAACAGCTGAAGGCAGCCCAGCCATGCTTTCGGTCGGGATGAACATCAAGCCCACGCCCGCCATCAAGCCGAACGCCGCCACTTTATAGGCTTGCTTGCGGTTGGGTTCCAGTTCTAGCTCGTTGAAAGCCATCTCCACCATTTTGGAGAAAATCGCAAAAATGACAGCATATGCGACCGGAGCCGGCAAAGAAGCGAGCACAGCCATCAATTGCGGGAATAAGCTGATGCCTGCGACAATCACGCCCCCGACGATAAACGGGCGGAGTCCCGGCGTCCTTGTCGCGCTGACAAATCCCGCCGCACCCGAAATCGGCACAGGGCCCACAGAAGAAAATAGCCCCGCAAGCAGATGGTTGAGCCCAGATGCGATCGAGGCTTGCTTCATGCGGTCTTCCGCTTGGATAGAAAAAGCGTTTTTCAACAAGCTCTCCATGACACGGACAGAGGCCATCATATTCGCGATGAGCAAGATGGTCAAAAACAAAGTCGTGACCAGCATTCCCCCGTCAAAGACGAGCGGGCCAAAGACCAGCATGTCCGGAAAGGCCATCCATGACCCGCCGGTTTCGGGGATGTTCGGCGCTTTGCCGATCGCCCAAAACAGCAACCACCCAAAAGCGATGGACAGGAGAACAGAGTAACGGCTGATGAACGCCGACCGATGGGCCATGAAATAAAAGGTGGCCAGGATGACCGCAACCGCTGCCACCAGTACCCGCACATCCAATAAACCTCCTTCCGCCGCAATGCCGAACAGGCCTTTCATGATCGATTCGCTGATCTGCAATACGAGCAATAGCAAATAGACAAAAGTGACCGTTGGAGTGAAAAACCGCTTCAGCTTATCGACCACTCCCGTCACGGCAAATACCATGAATAAAATACCGCTATAGAACAGTCCGCTTTGCAGCACTTGCAAGGATTCCTCGGCCGTGGAGTATAAGACGCCGACAAGGCCGGCGTAGACGATAAACACGCCCCACCATAAACCAGCCGGCCCTTCGTTGATCGGCAAACGGTGGCCGATAAAGGCTTGGATCAGGCAGGCGATGCCAAGGACGAAAATGGTGCGCTGCAAGAACAGCGCGGTCTCGGCAGTGTCCATACCGAAAATGCTTGCGATGGCAATGGGGGCGGCAATGGAGGAAGCGATGAGGAAAATCGCCCATTGCAAGCCGCCCGCTAAATTTTTTGTCATGATGGCAACTCTTTTCTTTAAAGTATTGTTTCAGTATACACCTTCCACTAACTAGAAAAAGCCCTGAAGCGTCAGGGCTTTTTCGTCGGTGGGCCGTTTGTATCCTTCGGCTCTTCCGGTGTATTCGGAGTTGCTTGTCGTTCCGATTGCGTTTGTCCATCAGAATCATGTTGCATCTCACCGCGGTCGTAAATGACCGGGTAGCCTTGCTCGTTCAATTTTTTGACTTGCTTTCGCGATGCTTTCGTCAAAAGACGGACGATCAGGATCGATAGGATGAAAATGATGACGACCGAGATGATTCCCGGAATATATTCTGATTTATCTTCAGGAAAATAGAGAAAGTCCATAACATTATTACCACCTTTAAACTTCAAGTTTCCCTAGTATTATACATGAAGCTGGACGGTTGCTGGTGCCGGCCAGGTGAACATTTCATGGCAATCCGACAGCATGCGTTACCGCTTGCTTGAGGATTTCGTAAGAACGCGCGCGCTTTTCCTGGTCATAAATATAGGAAACGGCCATCAATTCATCGATTGGCAATTCACCGGCAAAACGGCCGATTTGTTCTCCCAGTTGCTCGGCATTCCCTTTGAATGTATAGCGTGCCATCGATTTGACCATCGCTTCTTCCGCGTAGCTCCAACGGCCTTCCATCGTCTCGACAGGCGGCATCAATGGGTTTTTCGTTCCGCGGACGACATTCAAGTAAAACTGGTCGCTCGATGTCGAAAGCTGTTCCGCTTCCTCCGCACTATCGGCACCGACTACGTTGACGCAGGCGATGACGTACGGCTCTGCCAGAGTATCGGAAGGCTCGAAACGGCTGCGGTAGATGGCGATTGCCGATTCCAGCTGCTGCGGGGCGAAATGGGCGGCAAACGCATACGGCAAACCGAGTTTCGCTGCGAGCACCGCGCTCGATGTGCTCGAGCCGAGGATGAACAGCGGCACTTCCGTCTCAACGCCTGGATACGCTTTTACGGATTCCTGCGCCTCAAGCGGGCCCAGATAACGCTGCAGTTCTTCGACATCTTCAGGAAATTGGAAGGCGGTTTCCTGGGTCGTCCGGCGAAGCGCGCGGGCTGTTTGCATGTCTGTCCCCGGTGCGCGGCCAAGGCCGAGATTCACGCGCCCTGGATGCATCGTCTCAAGCGTGCCGAATTGTTCGGCAACCACAAGCGGCGTATGGTTCGGCAGCATGATGCCCCCAGAGCCGACTTCGATCGTGTCAGTCGCTTCGAGCACTTTCGAGATAAGGATTGACGTCGCAGAACTCGCGAGCGTCGGTGTATTGTGATGTTCGGACAGCCAGAACCGTTTATAGCCGAGCTGTTCGGCATGGCGTGCGAGATTTTTCATATCTTCAAACGCTTGCACCATTGGAAAACCTTGGCGCACTGGCACCAGGTCCAAGATGGATACGGCAAGCTCTTTTGTTTGTTGTGTCATGCGTCAACTTCCTTTCATTCCATTCGGATGATATAAGGATAGGAGGAAATTCCTTCAAGTTCAAACTATTTGCTCTGTCTACAACTGATAGCTCTTGCCGATTTCAGCGAACGCTACATCTCCGCTGTAAGTTTTCTTCGCTTCCGTAAGGATTTCGGATAACTCCCCGTATTGCGGCAAATGGGTCAGCAGCAGCTGTTTGGCCGAAGCTTGTGAGGCAAGTTTCCCTGCTTGGCTGCCGCTCATATGGCCCTGGATAATGCCGAGATACTTTTCGTATAGATTGGATTCTGCAACGAGCAGGTCGGCAGATTCCGCAAACGGCACGAGTTCATCTTTCCATGCCGTATCGGCTGTGAAGACCGCTGTCCGCTCCCCGTTCGTAAAGCGCATCGCCAGGCAATAGACAGGATGGTCCGTCTCACAGAAGGTCACTTGGAATGGACCGAGTTCAAGCGTATCGCCTGCCCCGATCGCCCGTCCTTCCGTCACGCCTTTATAGGACAACGCAGCGAATCCTTCTTCGTCTTTGTCGTGCGCATAAATCGGTAATGGCACATCCCATTCCTTCAATTGCATGCCGACCATCGCCGCATGCTGCAAGACGCCGATATCCGCCACATGGTCCGCATGGTAATGGCTGATGATGACCGCATCGATGTCTTTCAGTTCCGTATAATTCTGCACCGCCGCGACGACCCCGCTGCCGCAGTCGAGCAGGCAGCGATAGCCGTCCTGTTCGATCAAATAAGCGCAGGTCGCTTCGTTTTTATTCGGATATCCGCCCCAGATCCCGATTGGCGTAATTTTCATAGTGACCACTCCCCCAGTTTTTCCCCAGTATATCATTTCAGCACACGGCGCATAGTTTAAGAGTATTTGCTGGTGGTATATAGGCAGTAAGAAGAAAATATTGGAGGGATTCGTTTTGGTAATCAAACTATCAGTCGAAAACGCAGTACAAGCAAAAGCAGAAATCGAGAAGCTTGAGACGCAGGGATTTACACATGACGACATCTACATTTTCGCCCACGACCCGAAACGCACGAAAGACATCTCGAAAGCGCTCGATACAGAATCTGTCGGCATGAAAGAACAAGGCTTCCTTGATAGCATGAAAAACATGACTTCTTCCCGCGGCGATGAATTGCGCGCGAAGCTGGAAGCTGCCGGACTGACGAAAGAAGAGGCAGAGGAATACGAGGAAGTGCTCGACACCGGCAAACTGGTGATCGTAGCGAATAAAGACCATTCATAACCACAAGACCCCGCAAGGCTCTCCGCCATGCGGGGTTTTATGATGCGCCCATTAAATCCCTCTAAAAAATGCTATATCGAAAGTATTTTTTAGCTATATAGCCCTTTATAAACGACTAGTAAAATACTCTTGTTTTCCTGATTAAGTTTGTGAAAACGTTTTAATTTTGCTATATTTGAAAAAGGTTAATTTTCAAACAAGTGAATTCGCACGCTTAACGAGGGGGAGCAAGATGTTTAAAAGTATTAAAATGGGAAGCGCCTTTATCGGGATCATTGTCGGTGCCGGTTTCGCTTCGGGGCAGGAAATCCTGCAATATTTCACCAGTTTTGGCGTCATGGGGACAGTGGCAGCCGTTATCGCCACTGCACTTTTCGCTTACCTCGGGATGAGCTTGACGCGCCTCGGCAGCCGCATGCGCACCACTTCCCATAAAGAGGCCATTTTCGGGATCAGCGGCCGGTTAGTCGGTACGATTGTCGATTACATCATCATTTTGACCTTGTTCGGCGTAGGGGTGGTCATGATCGCCGGGGCAGGTTCAATTTTTTCGCAGCAGTTTGGCTGGTCAGCCGCTCTCGGCAGCACTGTCATGGCGGTTTTGATCATCTTGACGATTATGATGAACGTCCAAAAAGTCATCAATATCATCGGGAGCATCACGCCATTCCTGATTCTTTCGGTCATTGCGCTCGCCATATATAGCTTGATGACGATGGATGGTTCATTTTCGGGGCTTGAATCCATTGCCAAGGAACAGGAATCAGCTGTCAGCAGCTGGTGGCTCTCTGCCATCAACTATGTTTCCTTCAACATTGCGGTCGGCGCTTCGATGGCCATCGTCATGGGCGGTACAGAAAAAGACCCGAAAATCGCAGCACGCGGAGGATTCATCGGCGGCCTTGGCCTCGGGATCCTGATCATCTTGAGCCATTTGGCGATTTTCTCGCAAATCGACGTTGTCGGCACGGCAGAAATGCCGATGCTGCAGATTGCAGATGACTTGTCGCCTGCACTTGGCGTCTTCATGTCGGTCATTCTGTTCGGCATGATCTACAACACCGGCGTCAGCATGCTGTTCTCGTTCTCCGCACGTTTTGTCGAGATGGGCACTGCAAAGTTCCGCATCTTCGTCATCGTCGTTGGAGTCGTCGCTTATATCCTAAGCTTTGTCGGGTTCACGAAACTCGTCAGCATGTTCTATCCGATTGTCGGTTACCTCGGATTGTTCCTCGTCGGCGCATTGATCTATGCCGACATCAAGAAACCGAAACCACAAGAAACGCGCGCAGAAAAAATCAGACACCAAAGCACATGATTGTGCTTTAACATTCAGTGTGTTGAAGAAGTCTATGACCGCTGCAACTTAAAACATAGATCATTTCTCCACATTCAATACTCAATAATCTTTCTAAGTATTTGGAGAAGCGTTCGCTCGACTCCTGTGGATCAGCGAGACGGCCGAGACCCCGCAAGGCGCACCGCGACTGAGGAGGCTTGGACGCGAGCCCACGGAGTCGTGCGATAAGCTTCGGTAAATACTATTTCTTATCTTTATTAAAAAGCTAACACCAAAGCACAATCATGTGCTTTGGTGTTTTTTTCATGGTACCGTTACTATAAGGCTTTTCAGCAAATGGAACGGAGGAATAGACGATGAGCGAAATCATTCAATTGAACGGCCGCCCGATCGAAACAGACCAGCTTGAACTTCATCAATTGGCGGATGGCCGCAGACAGATTTCTTGCGATTTCAAAGTGACAAGCGATGCCTACCATGACATTGCCGTGCTTTTATATGAAATGGATTTCCGCGTCGCTTTGCCGGCGAAAGGCCAGGAATTCGACGCTGCCATTTCCAATTATTACACCGATACGACCAACCTTTATAAAGGCAATGAAGTAGCGGATTATCATCTGGAACTGACCGAATTGGCATCAAATTGAAAAACAAACGCAAGAAAAGCGTATGGAGAAAAGTCTTCATACGCTTTTCTATTTCCGCTTAAAGCGGCTGCCGGTGTTTTTGCTGCGCAAACGCGCCAGCAACTCTTCAGCTTTATCTGCGTGTTCATTCGTCTGCGTGAGATCCGCTTCGATATCCACGACACGCCCCGATTCGAGACTCAGCGTGAACCACATGCCTGCCCTGCTGCCTTCCGGCAAATAACGCAACGGCACATGGAATTCGCGCCCGGCTTGCTCTGCGATGATGACAGCCATGCCTCCATCTTCAAAACGATCCAATACCCCTCTCATCTCCTCACTCCCCTACACAAGCTAATCCCTGTTCTTTCAATCCGGCTAATTTCCCTTCGCCGATGCCACTGACACGCGTCAAGTCATCAAGCGTTTCAAACGGGCGTTCTTCGATAATCGCTTTTGCCAAGGATTCCCCGATCCCAGCGAGTTCCGTCAATTCCGCAGTGGAAGCACCGTTGATGTCCACACAGCGGTTGCTGCCTTCTTTGGCAACACCTTCACGGTCAGTTTCAACACTGTATTCCTGACCGTCCGTCTCGACGATGATGGTGCCATTGACGTCAGTGCCATATACTTCCGCCCCTTCGTTTTCCGCCGATGCCAGCACCTCCGCGTAAGGATGGCCATAAGGATTATCAAGGCCGGCGCTGTAAATCGCCACATCGGGCTTGATAGCCTGCAAGAATTCCCGGCTGGTGGATGTATTGGATCCATGATGGCCCATCAGCAAGATATCCGCTTCAAGTGACAAGCCGCTCGCGACCATTTCACGCTCTGCCTGGATATCGGCATCGCCAGTGAAGATGAACGCTGTCTCCCCGTAACGGATGCGGAACGATAGCGAATCGCCATTTGTGTCGCCGCTCAATTCTTCGGGATGGAGCACTTCAATCGTTAAGTCCCCGACGTCATAAACATCCCCGCGCCGCGGTTCTTCGTAGGGAATCCCCCCTTCATCGATCGCTTCGAGTGTCCGGATAAACGTATTGGACGAACTCGGGTTTCCTGACATCCACACTTCCCCGACCTCATAAGTTTCGATGACGCGCGACAACTGCCCGATATGATCGGCATCCGGATGGGTCCCGACCGCAATATCGATCTTTTCGGCTTCCAGTTCGTCCAAGTAAGCCAATACATCACTCGCGTTCCAGTCTCCTGCATCGATCAGCATCGAATAGCCATCCCATTCCAGATAAGCAGCAGATCCTTGGCCGACGTCGATGTAATGGACCGCGAGCCATCCCGGCTGTTCTTCTGCCGTGTTTCGCTGCGGCTTTCCAGGTTCTGCCGGTTTCGGTTGCGCCGGTTCACCGAGCGGTACGCAGCCCGCCAACCCCAGCAGGGACACGGCGAGCCATAATATCTTTTTCATGTTTCCCACCTCTTACCCGAATTTTACCATAGCCCGGGGAAAACACGGACATTCCATATAAAGAAGCACGGGTTCCCCCGTGCTTTCATGTCGACATATAGTCGCCGCCGTTCATATGCAAAAATTGCCCGGTCATATAGGAATTTTGCGGATCTGCCAAGAACACATACGCTTTCACAAGTTCATACGGTTGGCCCGGGCGCCCCGCCGGCACGTCTTCTCCGAAATCGTCTGCGACGTCCGGATTCAAATCCCCGAAAGTTTTTGTAATGAGCGGCGTCCAAATCGGGCCCGGCGCGATGCCGTTGACCGCGATCTCCTCGCGGACGAGCCGCCTTGCCAAGGAGCGTGTCATGGCGACCATCGCGCCGTTCGCGCCGGAATAATCGATGAGATCCGAATGGCCCCGGTAGGCATTGATCGAAGCGGTATTGATGATACGCGCTCCTCTCTTCAAATGGGGCAATGCCGCGCGCACCAAATAAAACATCGCAAACGCCTTGATCTCGAAGGTTTTCAGCATTTGCTCATCGCTGATATCGAGCGGTGATGTTTGCGGGTATTGGAATCCTGCGTTATTGACGACGATATCTACAGCACCGAACTCTTCGAGCGTAAAGTGCACGAGCGCCTCGCAATTTTCGGATTTCCCAAGGTCTCCTCCCAAAGCACGCGCTTCGCCTCCGTATGATCGGATGATGTCCAAGGTTTTTCCGGCGCCTGCGTCGTCATCGAGATAACCGATGACCACGCGCGCCCCTTCCTTTGCATAAGCGATCGCAACCGCCTGCCCGATGCCGCTGCTGGCACCGGTGACAATCGCCACTTTCCCTTCCAAAGCGCCGCTCGCTTTGTAATCGGCCAGATCGGTGTTATCGAAACTTGATTGTGCCATTGCCCGCTCTCCTTCCGGTGTCAATTAGTCGGAACTTTCGACAGCCCCCATACTTCTTCGGAATACTGCTGGATCGTCCGGTCGCTTGAGAAAACACCGGAAGCGGCGATATTCCTCACGCACATGCGCGCCCATTCGACAGGATGTGCGTATGCATCGAGTACGCGGTCATGCGTCCGGGCATAGTCGCCCAAGTCTTTCAGGACGAAGAACGGGTCTCCGTCTTCAGTCAATTGGCGCACGATAAAGTCGGAATTATGCGGCCCGTCCGACCACTTGCCCCGTGCCAGTTCTTCAATTGTTTCGCGGATAAACGGATCCTTGGCGATGATGTCTTTCGGGTCATAGCTCCCGTCATGCTCAAAACGCATGACTTGTTCTGAACTCATGCCAAAGACAAAGGCATTTTCTTCGCCGACGGCATCGAAGATTTCGACGTTCGCGCCGTCATATGTCCCGATGGTCAGTGCGCCATTCATCATGAATTTCATGTTCCCCGTTCCTGATGCTTCTTTCGAAGCGGTAGAGATTTGTTCGCTGATATCGGCTGCCGGAATCAGGAATTCCGCATGGCTGACGTTATAGTCCTCCACAAAGACAACGTGCAGATGGCGCCTTGCGACCGGGTCGCTATTGACTCGGTCCGCGACCGTATTGATCAGCTTGATGACTTGTTTGGCGAAATGATAGCTTGGGGCGGATTTCCCCCCGAATAGGAAAGTACGGGGATACGGTCGGTAATTGGAATCGCTTTTGATGCGCTTGTATAATTGCTGAACGTGTAAAATATTCATCAGCTGGCGCTTATAACCGTGGATCCGTTTGATGTGGATATCAAAGATCGAATCGGGGTCAACGATAGTATTATGCTCTCTTTCGAGGTGATGGATCAAATGTCCTTTTTTCAGCCTTTTGATAGCTTGGAAGGACTCCAGGAACGGCCGGCTTTCAGCCAGATAGCCAAGTTCCCTTAATTCTTCGGGCCTTTGGATCCACCCCGGGCCGATATGTTCGGTAATGAGTGAGGACAACTCCGGATTGGCCCCGAGAAGCCAACGCCGGTGGGTAATGCCGTTTGTTTTGTTATGGAATTTATCCGGAAAGTATTCATTGAGTTCTTTCATTTCGCGTTTCTTCAGGATCTCTGTGTGGAGCTTGGCCACACCGTTCACTTTATAGCTTCCCACCACTGCCAAGACCGCCATTTTCACGACACCGTCATCGATGATCGATAATTTGTGCCGAGCCTGTTCATCCAGTTCCTTCGATTCCCATTCGGCCCGGAAACGCCGGTCGATCTCTTCGATGATTTGATAGACACGAGGCAATAGCTGGCACAACAGGCGGCTTTCCCATTTCTCCATCGCTTCCTCCAAAATCGTATGATTCGTGTAGGAAATGGTCCGCGTCGTCAGCGACCACGCTTTATCCCAATCCAGCCCATAGTCATCCAGCAATATCCGCATCAACTCCGGAACCGACAAAGCCGGATGTGTATCGTTGATCTGTATCGCCACTTTTTCAGGCAATTCCTCGATGTCGAAGTTACGCGTCGAAAGGATCGTGCGGATGGAGGCGCTGCATAAAAAATATTGTTGTTTGAGACGCAGCAGTTTTCCGCTATCGAGCGCATCATCCGGGTAAAGACGGTCGGATATTTTAGCCGTCTCGAGTTCATTAACCAAATACCCAAGCCCATAAGGAAGCGGCCGGTCGGATGTTTCCGCCTGCCAAAGCCTGAGCGTGTTGATCGTGCCGCCTTTCGCTCCGACAATCGGCATGTCGTAGGGTACGGCTTTGACCCACACCGCATTTTCCAGTTCCGTTCGCACGCCATGTTCTTCGACGGTCACACTCGTTTCCCCGTAAAATGGAATATCGAGCGCGAGGTCCTCACGGCGCACTTCGAGGCTCTGGCCTTCCTTGATCCAATCGGTCGGCAATTCCACTTGGAATCCTTTAATGAAATGTTGCGTGAACAATCCGCCACGATAGCGGATCCCGCAGCCATGCCCGGGCAAGCCGAGCGAAGCGAGTGAATCCAGGAAACACGCCGCCAAACGCCCGAGCCCGCCGTTGCCAAGCCCTGGCTCCTGTTCCAATTCCTCGATTTCGGATAATTTAAAGCCGAGTTCGCCGAGCGCTTCTTCCACCAAATCGTAAGCGCCGAGATTATGCAGGTTTTGCCCGAGCAAACGGCCCAGCAAGAATTCGATCGACAAATAATACAATTGTTTATCGCCGCTCTCGCGTTTGGCAGCTTGCTGTTTATCCCATTCCAGCATGACTTCTTCGCAAACCATCTTCCCTAACACGTCATAGGCTGTGCCTTCTGTTTTATCCCCATTTTCCAATGCTAATCGCCGGCTGAATTCTTCTTTGAATTGCTCCTTGGAGTAAAACATCCTCAACACACCCTTCAGTTTATGCTCATGTATAATTTCTCGTATTCTTTCGCCGAGCGCGACCACGTGGAGTCTCTCGCCATGCCGTTTTGGATCAATGCATGCCAGTGGTCCGGCTTATAATAGAAGGACAGCGCGCGCGATAAGGCTTCATCAAAATGGATGCCAGCCTTGAAATCGCTCAAAAAGCCCGTTCCCGCCTTGTCCTTTTCATCATATTCCTCCACCGTATCCCGTAAGCCGCCCGTCCGGTTCGCCACCGGAACCGTGCCATAACGCATGGATATCAATTGGCTCAAGCCGCACGGTTCAAAATGCGAGGGCATCAGGAAGATATCCGCGCCAGCATATAATTGATGCGCAAATGCTTCGTCAAAGCCGAGATGGACGGAAACTTTTCCGGCATAATCCACTTCAAGCCGTTGGAAAAATTCCTCATATTGAGCTTCCCCTGAACCGAGCAGCACAAACTGCACCTCGCCTTCCAAGAACTCCGGCAAGCTTTGTTCGAGCACATCGATCCCTTTCTGTCCTGAAAGCCGCGAGACCATCGTCAATAAAGGGATATCCGGCTGTTCCGGCAAGCCGCAGCGTTTTTGGATGGCACGCTTATTGGCCTGTTTTCCTTGCATATCTTCAGCGCTGAAAGTCTCGGCAATATGGTCATCGGTTTTCGGATTATAGGCTTCGGTATCGATGCCGTTCAAGATGCCCTGTAAATCCCCCCGCCGCTTGGCGAGCAGAGTTTCCAAATGTTCCCCGTAAGCTTCCGTCAAGATTTCATCGCGGTAGTTCGGGCTGACAGTCGTCAATTTATCGGCATAGAGAATACCGGTTTTCAAAGAATTGAAGTTTCCGAGCCATGCGACTTTGCCGTTGTCGTAAAACTTTTCATCCATCCGGTATTGCTCGACAAACACTTCTTTCGGAAAAACGCCTTGGAACTGGATATTATGGATCGTCAGCACCGTTTTCACACCAGCAGCCAATTGCCGGTATTGCGGATCTTCTTCCAATAGAAACGGCAAGACGCCTGTGTGCCAATCGTGGACGTGCAGGATGTCTGGAGCCGTGTCGGAATGCGCCAGGAAATCCAGGACGGCCCGGCTGAAAAAAGCGTACCGCTCGGCATCATCCGGTCCGTAAATGCTGTCGCGTTCAAAATAAGAATCATTTTCCAAAAACAGGAACTGAACATCGTTCGCTTCAAATCGATGAATTGCATAATTCTTCTCTTTATCTTTAAATTTAAAGGAATATTCTCCCATTTTAAAGAATTGCTGCTGATAACGGTCGTGAATCAAACTGTATTTGGGGATGATGACCTGTACCTCGTGTCCAAGGCGCGCCAATTCCTGAGGCAAAGCACCAATCACATCCGCCAGGCCCCCCGCCTTGGCGAACGGGGCGCATTCTGCAGCGGCCATGACAATCTTCATTGTGAATCCTCCTTCGTGACCCGCTCGCCTTTTCGGAGGACGATCGGCCGGTCAGCTGTACCGGTCAACCTCACGCCTTTTTCGATATAGACATCTTTGTCAGCAATGACATACGCGAGCTCGCAATTTTCTTCGATCGTACATTTCTGCATGATGATGCAATGATCCAGGTTCGCATTGATGCCAATGGTGACCGCACGGCTGATGATACTGTTCTTGACGTTTCCTAACACCGTGCTGCCGTTTGCCATCATGGAGTTCGATACACTCGACCCATCCAGATAACGTGTTGGCGGTTCGTCTTTCACTTTCGTATAAATCGGTGCTTGCGGCAAAAACAGCAAGCGGCGATTGTTCTCGTCCAATAGTCCGAGTGACTCTTTAAAATACTGCTGAATCGAGTCGATGATGGCAAAATACCCTTTGTATTCATAAACACCGTACGAATAAGGCGCTTTCTTCAAATTCACTAGGTCTTCGACACTGAGAATGCGCTTTTGCCTGTAGGAATGGATCAATTCCAACATCAACCTGCGCGACAGGATATACGATTTCAAGGAACCGCCCGTCCCGACCGCTTCGGTGATGTCTTTTCCGGATGCCAGGTGATGATCGAGCATTTCCTTATAATCCAATTGCCCAGCGACAAAGCTGCTCGTTACCACAATATGTGTGTGGCGGCTTTTTTCAAAAAACTGGAGATGCTCCTCAAAATCATGGAAAGAACCGACTGTAGCGATCCCCCCGTTTTGATGGGTGGTCGGCAGGAAGAACAAGCCTTCTTTGCGGCGGTCCAAATCCCAGCTTTTCCCGACGCCGATATGGTCGATCAGCGAACCGAATGGTGGCGAGGCGAAAATGCCGACCGAGTTGATATCCGCGTTCACTAAATTCGATAAAGCGAAATCGATCAAGCGGTATCTTCCTGCGAATGGAATCGAGGAGACCGACCGATGGATGGTCAGGTCCTGGAGTCCTGCTACTTTTACAGAAGCGTCCACTGCGGCCATCAAAGTCATTGCTGCCCACTCTCCTTCCATGAATCGATTAAGTCTTGCGTCAACAGCGTGATGCCTTCTGACGGTTCAAGCAACCGGTAATTTTCCGGAACCGTGATGCCCGGTGGCACGATGACACGATTCAGATGGGCCCCGCGCCCGATTTCCGTGCCGCTCATGACCACACTGTCTTCAACGACAGCTCCTTTTTCGACCAGGACGTTCTGGAAAATGACCGAATGGCTGACGGTTCCCTTGATGACACAACCTTCATTGACCATCGACCCTTGCACACGCCCTGTTTCCGTAACGACTTGGGGCGGCAATTGGGGATTCGATGAATAAATCCGCCAAGCGGGGTCGTGCAATACGAGGCCTGCCGATGGATCAAGCAAGTCCATATTCGCTTCCCACAGGCTGTCGACTGTGCCCACATCTTTCCAATATCCCTTGAACGGATACGCCACCATTTTTTGTTGGTCCGCCAACATTTTCGGCAAGATGTCTTTTCCGAAATCGTGTGTCGATTCCACCATCGCATTATCTTCTTCCAGATAACGCTCAAGTGTTTTCCAGTCGAAAACGTAAACGCCCATGGAAGCGAGGTTGCTTTTCGGCTTTTCGGGTTTTTCGTCGAACTCCACGATGTTCATGTCTTGATCGGTGTTGACGATGCCGAAGCGGCTCGCATCTTCCCACGGCACTTCCAGGACAGAAACGGTGACATCCGCCTGTTTTTCCTTGTGATACTCCACAAGCTTTTCATAATCCATCTTGTAAATATGGTCACCTGACAAAATCAGGACATAATCGGGTTTACAACCGGCCAAGAAGCTGATGTTCTGATAGATCGCACTGGCTGTACCGGCATACCATTTGATGCCGTCGATTTCAGCATAAGGCGGCAGCATGGTCACCCCGCCTTGATGGCGGTCCAAGTCCCAGGGCGTGCCGAGCCCGATGTAGCGATGGAGCGCATGCGGCTGATACTGCGTCAGCACGCCGACCGTCGTGATGCCCGAATTGGTGCAATTCGACAGGGGAAAATCGATGATCCGGTATTTTCCGCCGTAAGGAATGGCGGGTTTTGCAATATCGTAGGTCAATGATTTCAATCGGCTTCCTTGTCCGCCTGCGAGAAGCATGGCAACTACTTTTTCCTTCACAACCAGTCACTCCCGTCTTTTCTTTTTTTCCAGATGCTCATCGTGAACGGCGGCAAATCGAGCGTCAGTGAAAAAGGCTGATTGTCGCACGGAACATCGAGCGTTTCCGTTGCCGGCGGCAAGCTATCAGCCGCCCCGCCGAACTGTGCTGAATTGGTGGAGAATATTTCTTCATAGCTACCTTTTCGAGGGGCCCCCACCTGAAAGCTTCCATAATGCCGATCGGAGAAATTGCACAATACGAGACATTCGTCTTCCGGCAAAAAGCCCCTTCTGACAAAGGTCGCTACGCTTTGTTCATGATTATCGGCATCAAGCCACATGAAGCCGTCACGTTCATCATCGAGCTCGAAAAACGCTTTTTCGCTTCGGTAAAACGCCAGCAATTCCTTCATGAAATCCGAGATTCCTTTGTGTTGTGGATCTTCCAGCGACGCCCAATCCAGTTCCGGCTGGAATTCCCACTCCTCGAAATGGCCGAATTCCTGCCCCATGAACAATAATTTCTTGCCGGGATGCGCCATCCAGAAGCCGAACAGCAAACGCAATTGAAGAAAACGCTCTTCCCTAGTGCCCGGCAGCTTGTTGAGCAAGGATTTTCGCCCATCTGCCACGGTATCGTGGGAAAAAATGACCTGGTAGCGCTCTTCGTACTGATAGACCATCGAAAAATTCATTTTTCCATGGGCTTTCGACCGCTCGGCCGGTGGCGTCTTCATGTATTCGAGCGTGTCGTGCATCCAGCCGAAATTCCATTTGTAATCGAAGCCGACACCGCCCGATTCGACGGGGTGCGTCACTTTCGGATAATGCCAAGCATCTTCGGCAATCAACAACTTTTCCGGGTAATGGAGCTTCAAGCTGCTTGTCAGTTTCCTGAGGAAATCCGCTCCTTCCCCATTATGCGGCCGCTCCTTGATGTTCGGGATGAATAACAGGTTAACAAGTGCATCCATGCGGTAGCCGTCGAACTTGAATTCCTCCAGCCAATAATGGGCGCTCGACAAGATGAAGCTCACCACCTCGCCTTTGTTGATATCGAAATTCAACGTGCCCCAGTCCGGGTTCATGCGCCGCGCTTCACGCTGTTCTTCGTAAAGCAATTGGCCGTTGAAATTCGCCAATCCGTGCTGGTCGACGCAAAAATGTCCGGGGACCCAGTCCAAGATCAATCCCAAGCCATGTTCCGTGCAAGCCGCGACAAAATACTTCAAGTCATCGGCCGTGCCATAGCGCCCTGTCGGCGAGAAAAACCCCGTCGTCTGATAGCCCCATGACTCGTCTAGCGGATGCTCCGTAATCGGCAGGATCTCGATATGGGTGAAGCCCATGTCGATAACGTACGGAATCAACTCATCCGCGATCTCGCGGTACGTATAGAACTCACCGTTTTCCTTGCGCTTCCATGTGCCGAGATGCACTTCGTAAATGGCCATCGCGCGTTCCAGATGCTTGTCGTTGATCGTTTGCTTGCGTTTCAGTACCTCCAGCGGCCAAGCGTACTCCCCGGGACCAGAGACGATCGATTTGGTAAACGGCCGTTTCTCGCTTTGCCGTGCATACGGGTCCGATTTCCACAACACTTCGCCTTTTGGCGTCCGAAGCGCATATTCATAAAGCCGGCCCGCCAGATTTTCGGGAATGCTCAAGCCCCATATGCTGGCATCGTGCGGGTGCTGCGCCAAGGCATATGTGGAGGTGTCTTCCGTATCCGGGTCCACACAGACCACATCGACTCCCTCGATTTCCGGAGCCCACACCGAGAAAGTCGTTTCGTCCCCGGCTGCATGCGCGCCGAAATACAAATAGCCGTCCACCAAGCGCCCTTCATGAAAAGCCTGCAGCCGTTCTTCCGTCCAGGTATCCAACAAAAATTCCATGCAGCGCCTCCTTTTGGCCAAAACCAAGTTTAGTTTCTATTCTACATATAAAATGTAAACTCCTTGTTAAGATGCCGATTGCTCCCAAGAAATCCCACAAACAAACAGGATGTCGCAATGTCTTCATATTTTTCCTAATCTAACGGCTTGTCGTAAGGCACAGTTTGGAATAGGCTAAAGAAAGACCAGTTTCAACATAGAAAGGACGCGAAATTTTTGCGAGCCCAAACTTATTTATTGAGCTTCTTGCTGATTGGCACCCTGTTTTTGGCTGCCTGCGGCCAAGGCATTGACGACCCATTGAATTGGGAAACGGAAGAATTCACATTCACTGACCATAATAATGAAGATTTCGGATCCAGCGACCTTGAAGGAAAAGTCTGGCTGGCTGATTTCGTCTTCACCAATTGCACGACCGTCTGCCTGCCGATGATGGCGAATATGAAAGGCGTCCAGGAAGAACTTCAGGCGCAAGGGCTGGATGTGGAGATCGTCTCATTCAGCGTAGACCCGACCGTCGATACGCCGGAAACCTTGAAATCATATGCGGAAAGCTATGATGCCGATTTGACCAGCTGGCATTTGCTGACGGGCTATTCTCAGGAAGAGATTGCCGATTTTGCGCTCGAGAACTTCAAGGCGATTGCCCAGAAGCCACAAGATGACGACCAAGTCATCCACGGCACTTCGTTTTATTTGATCAACCACGAAGGCGTCATCATGAAAGATTACGATGGCCTGAATCCGCCGGTGGAAGATATCGTGCGCGATGCGGAAATCCTCGTCGAGGAGGCGGAAGGATGAAGCGTAAACCGCTAATCATCACTGCCGGATTCTTGCTCATTGCTGCAGCGGCAGTTTGGTTCTTCATGCCACAGGAAAATGAGCCTTCCGCGCAAAGCCGGATCGTCCTTGAACATACCCATCGCACATTTATCGCCCCGTCCTGCTTCGAAGAATCCGACCCGACGAATTTCCTGGAAGAATCGACGCTCGGCCATGCACGGGAATTGAATTACCCGCCGCATTCCGAATGCACGGAAAAGGCGTTCGAAAGCAATAATGACAGCCCGGCCGTCCGGCTGTTGAAAGAACTCGGACTGATGGAAAAAACACAAACCGATTGGTGACCAGGCAGGGCTTCGGCTCTGTCTTTTGCTATTTCAGCAAGCGTACGCAGACGGGAGCGACCGTCTCGGCCACGTCCGCAGTCTCGCCTGGCATTCCGTCGCCCCCGATGCGTTTGACGGCGATCGTCCCCGATTCTTCATGTGCGATGACGATCCATGGACTTCCAGGGACCAATGTAAAATGGCGTGGGCCCGCTCCCCCGGCATCCGCATGCCCGACCGGTTCCAATAAACCCTTCTTGACACGGAACACCGCGATGCTGTCATGGCCGCGGTTTGACGCATAGACAAAGCGGCCGTCCCGCGATACGGCAATTTCAGCGGGCGTATTGGTGCCCGTGAAATGTTCCGGCAAGGTTGAGACCTTTTGCACCTCTTTCAATCCCTTGTCGTGTATCGCGTAAACGGACACGGTCGAATCGAGTTCATTCACCCCGTAAGCGAAAGCTTCGAACGGATGAAACGCAAGATGCCTTGGCCCTGCACCCGGTGCCGTCTTGGTGACGGCTTCCTGTTCAAGCGTGCCTGCATGGAGGTCGAGACGGTAACGGACAAGCGCATCCATGCCGAGATCGGAAACGAAAAAGCGATTGGTCCCGGGCAATTGAAAGGCCGAATGCGGATGGGCCGCGTCTTGCCGTTCCGGGTCCGCCCCGCTTCCCTTATGGCGTTTGGAGTCGGCCATCTCGCCGATGGATCCATCCGCAGAGAGCGAATGGACCGTGACATGCGCACCGGAATACGTGACAGAAATCGCCCACTGGCCATCTTCATCGATCGTGATATGGGCGGGATGTCCGCCGCCCGTTTTTTGGCGGTTCAGTTCCTGGATCAGGCCTTTCTGGGGGTTTAGCCAATAGGCGGCCACTTCCCCGTCGCCTGTTTCACTGACAGCTACAAAACTGGTGCCGTTTGGATGGACCGCCAGGAATGAAGGGCGTTCCACTCCCGAAACCTCTGCTTGTTTCGCCAACTTCCCTGTCGCAAGATCCAGCGCCCAGAGCGTGATGCCCGCTTGATCAGCAGCCGCATAGGACCCGCTTAATATGTATGTACTGCTCATCCGACCCCTCCTTTTTTTCTTTGCTCTATTCCTTATCCATAAGCCATTAAGCTGCCGGGTAAAATTTCTCTATATTTTTCACTTCCCCCTTCCAATTCACCGATGCAGTGCGGTAAAGTGAGGAAGTGAAGTGTTATTCAATCCATAGAAAGAGAGTGGTTGCGTTGAAATTTCCGTTGTCCGTCCGCGAAAAAAGCATCGTCTGTACCGGTTTCATGGGAGCCGGCAAAACAACCGTCGGCAAATTATTGGCACGCCGGCTTTACCGCGATTTTGTCGATATCGATGAGGAAATCGAAAAAGCGTTCGGCTTGCCGATTCCGGTAATCTTCAAAACCCATGGCGAGAAAGCGTTCCGCCAGAAAGAGCAGGAATTGATCAAATCCTATAGCAGCCAGCCCCTGCTGGTCATCTCTGTCGGCGGCGGCGCTTTTCTCCAGGAAGAAAACCGGAATCATTGCCTGTCCAACTGCACGGTCCTGTTTTTCGATATATCCTGGGATTCCTGGAAAGAACGCATCCACGTCCTGACGGAAACGCGTCCTTTACTCAAAGGGAAATCGCTCGAAGAGATGGAACAGCTCTTCCGTGAGCGCCAATCGATTTACTCAGCCAACCACTCCAAGTTCCAAGTCGACCGCTACGAAGCGATCGAAGCCGCCGATTACCTGGCCGAATCATTGAAATTGTCCTGGGACATCCACGCGCCACAAACTTAATAGATGCACAAAAACCCGCCATTCAGCACTTGAACGGCGGGTTTCCTATTATCCATACTGCGCTTTCGCAAGGTCGAATAAGCCCGCTTTTTTCAAATAGCTTTCCGGCGCCAAAAACGTCACGGTGACTACGCCCGGATGGCGGCCGATCTCAATAGACCCGGTGACCGTGGCGCGGTTCATGATTTCCGGCACCGTGACGCCGAACAAATCCGCGGCCCGCTGCATGCCGTTTTCCGTTGCATCGTTCAAAGTCGGGCCGGACCCAACGAATGAGACCGGCAATGATTCTTCCAGCGTATCGACGCCGAAACGCTCGGCCAGCTTTTGGGCGGATGCTTTTTCAGCTTCGGTGAACGGCTTGGCGGTATGAGGCAGATCCTCGACGTTCGGGAACAGGATCGGCCCGGCGTTCCCGAGGCCTTTCAATACATGCACTTGGAGGTGGCTGATGCCCGAGACATCGGACGTGTGCCCGGCAATTTCACCGTCGCCTTGCATGGCGTGCATATCCCCCAAATAGACGCCGCCGCCCTTCACTTTGACCGGGCATACGAGCACCGCGCCGGCACGTACACGGCTGATGTCCATATGGCCATCTGTCCGGTGCGTTTCGAGCTCTTCCTGTGTGCTCGTGTATTCATGCGGCGCCCCGACGAGAAACGAGCCGAAATCCCCTGCATTATGTGAATCGGGCGTCGGGCGGGACGGCGTCGTGCCAAGCTGCCCGAGAAACGGGCGCATGCGTGCGATGGTGCCGACCAAATCATGCGGCGCGAATGTGACCACGGGGTTTTGCACGGAATGCTCCGGTGTCTTCATATACTCCTTGCCGTCTTTTGCGATGGTTTCTGCCGCTTGTTCCGTCACCGTAATCCCCACATCGCCCTTGTCGCTGAAGGCCATCGTATAGCCATGCGTGAATTCGAACGGGCTGACGTCTTCTCCGCAATTGGCGCAGCGGATCGCGCCGCTGCCGACCCCTTGGATGACCGTTTCAGGATACAAGGTGCCGCAGCCCGGACATTTCACGGCGACGAACGGATCGCCCAAGAAACGCCCTTCAATCGGCTTGTCGTTTCCGGATGCAGTCGCAAGCGAGGTCACTTCCACCGATTTGATGCGGATGACGATGGCATCCCCCGGTTCCGCGCCCTCGACATAGACTGGCTGTGTCACTTCGTGGCCGCCCCGGATACATGGCGTGATCATCGGTCCCCAGCACCCCGGGGCCGTGTGTGCAATAATATGGCCCCCGTCTTTCACGGGACCGAGCATTTCCTTATCTGGGTCAAGCACTCCATTGACATAACGGTTGACCAATAGGGTATCGACAGCATTATCCGGCATTGAACAGCCTCCCTTTTCTATATTTTCTAAATTATATGACAAAAGGACTCCGTTTTCAATGACGACCCAAAAACGCCCGAAGAACCACTTGGCTCTTCGGGCGTTTTTTCAATTCCAGAAATACAATAAGGTCTGGACGAATGCTTGGATCATGAGATAGAACGCAATGGCGAACTTCAAGTTGAAGCGCAAGCCGTTGCGGATGCCGCTCAAGCCGTTGACGCTGCTCAAGATGATCACCGGCATGACGAACGGCGACAGGATGATGGAGATGACGCTTCCCGATGTCACCGCCAGGACAATCAATTCAGGCGGGAACGGCAGCACTGCGGATTCCAATACGCCCGTCACCAGGACGATGACCGGCAGCGGCCCGAGACCGATAAAGCCCAGGAAGATGACGATGAACGGGATCAGGAACAATAAATTCAAGAACGGCACATGGCCGGTCAAGTAATTCATCCCGCTGATGACATAATCGCCGACAGCCGATTGATTGAGCGCATAGATGAGCAAGCCTGCCGACAGCAGGATGCTGAACTGCTGGGCTTGTTTCGATACACCTTCCCTGTAATAGACAGCTGCTTCCCGTGCATAGTTTCCTGCCCGTCTCTTGAGCAGGAAATAGAGCAAAGTCCAGACGAGAATGACCAGCGGGATGACGATAAGAAAATCCACGCCTGTCCATTCATGGAGGATGAAAATCGTGCCGAACAGCGAGATGAACAGGAAAGCGAATTCGGCGACGTCTTTATTCCAGCTGCCCGCATTCCGGGAATTCGCTACCGCTTTGTCGATCTCGTTCGTCAGCACGGCCGAGAAATCATTGCCGTAGCGTTTCTCATCCTTCGTCGCAAACGCCACTGACAGGGCCGTCCCTGCGATCGCTGCGCCGAGCCCGAGCAGCATCGACTTCCACAAAACCGCATCCATCGCGCCGACAGCGAAGATGAAGCTCGGGATGCTGATGACCCACATCGTCGACAAGGCAAAACCGCGAAGGATCGCCGTCCCTTTGTAATTTTCCCATGCTTCGTCTTTATGCTCTTTAAGGAATGAATCGATGAACCTGTACATCATTGGCACGACCCCGAACAGCAGGAAGTGGGAGATGATTTGCGTCATCCCCATCAGCCCGGCGTAAAAAGTCTGGCTTTTGTTCAGCCATTTATTCCCGAAGCTCATGATTTCATCTATATAAGGCTCTTCCCTGAGTACCCAGCTGATCATCGGAACGATCAACAATAAGGCAATCAGGCTCTTCATCTGTACGAGCGCCATTGCGAGATCCTGCCAGAAATCCTGGCTCGTCGCCGCTAGCACGCCGATTGCTGTAATGGCCAGAAAGGTCTGCAGCTGCAGCTTGCGGAGCGGCAAGACGCCGAAAGCAAACGCCAGGCTGAAAAACCCGGCAACCGGAAGCAGCGCCTCCATCGATGGATTGGCGTGAAAATAATGGATGAAATGAAGAACGGCATAAATAAGGACGGAGAAAGTAAATCCTTTTTTGGCTAATGCCTTCATCTGTAAGCCCTCCTTCCGTTGTTGGCAAATAGCCTTAAACACATATCGACTATTTTACACGTTTTGGCTTTCAACTAGTTCTATGAAGGCTTTCTTTTCGGTGAAAATACATGATTTTCATTTTCTAGAAAAACTTTTTTGAATAATTTGTTTACGGAAACCCAATAAGTGGAAGGTAGACAATAAGAACAATTCAGCAATAAAATTATTTCAATAATTATTTTTATTTTCAGTCATTTGTATGATATGCTCTAGCCACACGGAGAACGCCCCCCGTTGCAGGCTTCCAGCTTCCGCTGGTACTGCTGGGTTGATTCACGCTTAGATGCGCTATTTAGAAGAGCGGATCGCCATCGATATTTTATTCTACTGGAGGGCTAGTAATGGGAATCACAAGGAGTTTTTTTATCGCATTATCCAATAACCGGTTATTGAACAGCGGAGCAAAGAAATGGGGCTTTCAGCTTGGTGCCGCAAAAGTCGTGGCCGGAACCGATATTCCGAACATGATGGCGTCGGTCCGTACATTGAACGAAGACGGCATTTCAGCCACCATCGACCGGCTCGGTGAATTCGTTACCAGCCGTGATGAAGCCGTACAGGCAAAAGAAGAAATCATCCAGACGGCTGAAGCGATCACGGAAGCTGGGGTCGATGCCCATCTATCCGTCAAATTGACCCAGATCGGTCTCGATATCGACAGCCAATTCTGCTTGGAAAACATTCGCGAAATTGCGGCTGAAGCGGAGCGGCGTGGCATCTATATCAACCTGGACATGGAAAATTATGAGCATCTCCAACCCACTCTCGATATATTGCATACTTTAAAAAAGGAATTCGACAGCGTCGGAACCGTCATCCAGGCTTATTTATTCCGTTCGGAAAAAGACTTGGATGCCCTCCGCAACGTCAGGCTGCGCCTGGTGAAAGGGGCTTATCAGGAAAGTGAGCAAGTGGCATACCAATCCGCTGAAGAAGTCGACGCCAATTTCATGAAGCTTATCAAATTGCGGCTCGACCAGCCGGTATTCACGTCGATTGCCACGCATGACCATCATATAATCAACGCCACCATCGATTATGTAAAAGAGCAGGGCATCCCAAAAGACCGTTTTGAGTTTCAAATGCTCTACGGCTTCCGCACCGATTTACTGAAAGAGCTGTCCAAAGAATACCAGGTGACGTCTTATGTGCCGTTTGGCAAAGACTGGTACGGTTATTTCATGAGGCGGCTTGCCGAAAGGCCACAGAACATCCAGCTGGTCTTAAAAGGCGCACTCTCCAAATCCTCTTGAAACCGAAAAGCAGCCCGGAATAAGAACCGGGCTGCTTTTTCAGAGTGTTGAAGAAGTCTATTGATCCATTACGAATAAGAATGGGATCGTTTTTTTACATTCAAAAATACAATGATATTTCTAAGTATTTGGAGAAGCGTTTGCTCGACTCCTGTGGATCAGCGAGACGACCGAGACCCCGCAAGGCGCAAAGCGACTGAGGAGGCTTGGGCGCGAGCCCACGGAAAGCGAGCGATAAGCTTCGGAAAATACAATTTCTCACCTTTCTCGACAGCCTGGAAAAGCAGCCCGGAATAAGAACCGGGCTGCTTTTTTATGTGCTATTCAAGCGGTCGCGCATACACTGGCGGCAACTCCGCCAGTAAACGTTTCCGGTACTGCTCGTACTGCTTCGGCAATTTCAGCTGCTCCCCGAGTGCGTCCGGGCTTTCATCAATCGTGAAGCCTGGCGGGTCGGTCGCAATTTCAAACAGCAGGTCGCCGTATTCACGGAAATAAATCGACCGGAAGTAATTGCGGTCCTGGACTGGCGTAACGCCCAGCCCATAGGCTTCGATGCGGTTTTTCCATTCCAGTTGATCGACGTCATCATCTGCCCGGAATGCGATATGGTGGACCGTCCCGACACCCATCTGTCCGGTACCGACACGCGTCTGCTTGATATCCAATATGTTTCCGAGTGTGCCGTCCGCCACAAAGCGGACATAATCGCCGTCCTCTTCTGTGCGGGCGAAGCCGATCACTTCCTCTAATAGCTCCGCGGTTTTGGCGGCATTGGCCGTAAACAACACAGCGCCGGCAAATCCTTTGATGGCAGTGTCCCTTGTAATGCCATCCCCTGTCCATCCGCTTGCTTCGCCTGATGCGCGTTCGACCAATTCCAGCTGAAGGCCGTGCGGGTCTTGAAAACGCAAATACGATTCGCCAAAGCGCGTTTGCTCTTCAACCGAAACATTATGGGCCTCCAGGCGCTTGCGCCAAAAGGCAAAGGCGCCTTCGGGAACAGCGAAAGCCGTAACTCCGACTTGCCCATCCCCCACTTTCCCTTGATACGCCTTGCCCCAAGGGAAAAAAGTCATGATGGTGCCGGGTGCCCCCTCCTCGTTCCCGAAATACAAATGGTAGGTACCGGGATCGTCGAAGTTCACCGTTTTCTTGACGAGGCGCATGCCGAGCACCCCGGCGTAAAAATCAGTATTTTCCTGTGCTTCGCCGACTATCGCTGTAATATGATGAATGCCTTGTGTTCTCTCACCCATGTGTATTCTCTCCTTTTTTCCGTCTTGACTATCATATCAATCGGAGGTTCACGCTTTCAAGTTCAATCCGGCATCTGGTCCTTCCGTTCCCTATGCTGTTTTTTGGCCAGTTTCTCGGCTTCTTTCAAATCTTCGATATCCTGCTCTTTGCTTTCTTCGATATCTTCTTTCTCGCGGCGCTCTTTTTCCTGCTGTTCTGCAGAATAATCTTCGTCACCTTCGACAATGTCCTTCTGGTTTCCCTTCATTTCTTCCACTTTCTCCATTTCCTCTTCGTATTGCTCTTCCACTTCTGTCGTCGAAGGCAAGAACGGCTCGTCATTGTAATCCGTGCGTTTCCCGTAACGCAGCATCTCATAGATGATCATGCCGTTGTTCGGCATGCCGTTCGCCGTTTTCATCGGGACAGCGTCAAACAGCACAAAATAGAAACCGTAGAAGACGAAACGGTTCCAGAAAGTCTCGTATTGGTCCAATACCCCGTTGGCGACCAGTGCGTTGATCACGAATGCGACGATTACGTTCGCCAAGATCGGGCCGGCATAAAGCATTATATATGCGAATTTGCTTTGCCTTTTCAAATCATCATAGGCAAACCAACTATATAAGTGATAATATTTCCTCACGTCAAACATGCCGATCTTGAAGACTCGGGGGCCTGAACCGATTGTCAGCCGCGGATTCTTTGCGCCGAGTAAAAAGCTGACGATTAAATAACCCGCTTCCCGGATAAAGACAACGACCGGTAAAATGATGAATGCAGATATGACCAGCGCTATCAAATCGCTCAGTCCGAACATGAAACCCCTCCTCCATTTCCTGAAAATGGCCCATTGGCCTCTCCTTTAAATACCCGCTCCTACGGAATGCGAACCTCCGGCACCTTACAGTTCCGTTTCATTTTCGTGACAGTTAATCTTTTGAGCGGCACATGGTCACGTGATAGGATGGCAATAAGCCCGTTTGAAATTTCGGTGTATTTGCCGCGCAGAGGATGGAAACCATGAAACGCAAACGCCCCATTTCCAAGAAAATACTCGCACTTGTTGCAGTGGTGTTCCTGGCTTCTGCAGGATTCGTGCTGGCCAGCCATTTGACAGAAGAACAACCCGCTGCGCCGATTATCGGGTCAGCGATCTATAGCCCCCCTCCGAACTTTGCTGAAGTCGCTTCCCATGTCGAGGTCGTAAAAGACATCCGCTATCATGAATCCGATAACGCCTTCATGGATTTCTATTATCCAAAGGATGCTACTGGCCCCTTGCCTGTCATTTTGTGGATCCATGGCGGCGGGTTTATCGGCGGCTCCAAAGACAGCCGGCAGGATTATGGGATGACCCTGGCGAACGCCGGCTATCTCGTCGCCAACATCGACTATGCACTGGCGCCGGGCCAATTGTATCCCGGCCCTGTCATCCAGGCGAACGAAGCCTTGAAGTTCCTGGGCAACTCCGCAGCCCAGTACGGAGGCGATATGGGACGGATCTTTGTCGGCGGGGATTCAGCCGGGGCGCAGATTGCCAGCCAAGTCGCGGCCTTGCAGACAAATCCTTCCCTTGCCGAGACGATGAATCTGGCGCCAGCCGTTTCTTCCCAACAAATGCGCGGGGCATTGCTGTTCTGCGGGTTGTACGACATGGAAACTGTCCGCGAGTCCGGATTCCCGAATATCGATTTCTTTTTGAACGCCTACACGGGCGCTGAACGTTTCGAGGCTTTCGGCAACATCCATGAGATGTCGACCATCCAGCACGTGACGCCAGCTTATCCGGACGTCTTCATATCGGCGGGCGATGCCGACCCGCTGGAACCCCAATCGGTCGCGCTGGCCGATAGCCTGCGCATCAAAGGCGTCGATGTCACCGATGTCTTCTTCCGCGGTACCGATAAGAACCTGAAACATGAATATCAATATGCACTGGATACGAATGACGGCCAGGAAACCCTCCAGAAGACCTTGGATTTCCTGCTTGAGAAAAGCCAGGCGCAAAAATAAAAGCTGTCCCCGCTTTGGCGAAGGACAGCTTTCTTCTATTCATTAATGGGGTGTGACTGCTTGATTGGATTGCACGGCCTGCGCTTCGCGTTTCCGCTTGCGGGACGGCAGCATATGGAAAACAATATTCAAGCCGATCGCTGTCAAGCTTCCGGCAACGATGCCGTTGCTTGTCAAGATCTGGACGCCTGCAGGCAATAGCGCGAACAATTCAGGGACGACTGTCACGCCGAGCCCGATGCCGACGGAACAAGCGACGATCATGGAGTTTTCCTGCGATTGCATGATGACGCCGCTGAGCATTTTAATGCCTTGTGCGATGACCATGCCGAACATCGCAATCATCGCGCCGCCAAGGACCGGTGTCGGGATGATCGTTGTCATGGCGCCGATTTTCGGAACGAACCCAAGAACGATCAACATGATTGCCGCGATGAAGATGATCTTGCGCGATTTCACGCCCGACATTTGGATCAAGCCGACGTTTTGCGAGTAAGCCGTATACGGGAAGGCGTTGAAAATCCCGCCGAGGAAAATTGCCAAGCCCTCCGAGCGGTAGCCTTTCGCCAGGTCTTTCTCTTTGATTTCCTTTTTCGTGATGTCACTGAGCGCGAAATAAACGCCTGTCGATTCGACGAGTGACACGAGCGCCACGAGGATCATCGTAAGGATCGCGGACCATTCGAATGTCGGCATCCCGAAGTAGAACGGCTCCACCATGTGGAAATACGAAGCTTCGGCAATTGGCGTGAAATCGACCTTGCCCATGAATCCGGCTACGACCGTTCCCACGATCAAACCGGCCAAAATCGAAACGGCGCGCATAAAGCCGCGCGAGAATTTATAGAGGAAAATGATAAAGGCCAATGTCCCGAAAGCCAAGGCGATATTGGACAGCGAACCGAAATCCGCAGCACCCTGGCCGCCGCCCATATTGTTGATGGCAACAGGGATGAGCGTAATCCCGATGATGGTGACCACTGATCCGGTGACGACTGGCGGAAAAAAGCGCACGAGGCTTCCGAAAAACCCCGAGACCAAGATGACAAACAAACCCGAAACCAGAATGGAGCCGTAAATGGCGGAGATTCCGTATTCGCCGCCAATGGCAATCATCGGCCCGACTGCCGTGAACGTACAGCCAAGGACCACCGGCAAACCGATGCCGAAAAAGCGTGAATTGAAGACTTGCAGCAATGTAGCAACACCGCACAGTAAAATATCGATCGATACGAGATACGTCAATTGTTCAGAATTCAAGCCAAGCGCAGCCCCGACGATCAAGGGAACGAGAATCGCCCCGGCATACATCGCCAGTACGTGCTGAAGGCCGAGCGCCGCTTCTCCGAATGCTTTTTTCATCGGTTCGGCACCTCCCCGTAAAACTCGACATGTCCTGGCTCCATCCATCTGATGTTCGCCAAGGTCTCCACGCGGATGCCTTTATCGCGCAGCAATTTCCCGCCTGGCTGGAAGCCTTTCTCGATGACGATGCCAATGCCTGCGCATTCCGCCCCGGCCTGCTCGACAATATCGAGCAATCCGAGCGCGGCCTGCCCGTTCGCGAGGAAATCGTCCAGGATCATCACGACGTCATCGTTCCCGAGAAAATCACGGGAGACCGAAATTTCGTTCGTCTCGTTTTTTGTGAACGAATGGACAGCCGCTGTATACAAGCCTTCTGTCAAAGTGAGCGATTTGCGCTTTCTGGCGAAGACGACCGGCACGCCAAGGGTAAGCCCGGCCATGACTGCAGGGGCAATGCCCGATGATTCGATCGTCAAAATCTTTGTGATTCCCGCTCCCTTGAAACGTTCAGCGAACTCTTCCCCGATGGCCTGCATCAAGGCGGGGTCGATCTGATGGTTTAAAAATGAATCGACTTTCAGCACGGCTTCGGACAAAACCTGCCCGTCCGCTTTGATTTTCTCTTCCAACTGCTTCATGTTTTTCGCTCCTTTTCCCGCATCCCCCGCAAAAAAGCCCGGAGGACGCGCATCCATTCATAACCATGAGTGGAGCAAGATCCTCCGGGCTTTCCCGAAAGGAAACGCAAAAGGAAGCCGCTCTAAAAATAGGCGGGTTCTTTTCGTTCCATTGCTTCCCATAGTCAGTCCGTTTACGGCGGACCGGTAGAAACTTGCGGGCCATATCCCCGCTATTATATGAGTGAATATTCTTTTGAATGGACTTATTATAGCATGTCCAAATGGCCTTTCAAGAGCCGCATTAATTAAAAAACTATTCAGAATCTCTCGTCGCCATCACCGGCCACACGCAAATGCCTGTTCAACTCCGCACGGATTTCGTCCGGAATCGGCTCGCTCTTTTGCTGTGCCAGATTGAAGTTGACGTAGACTGCACGGTTTTTGGCGCATAGGCGGCCTTCCTGATACAGCTCCTCGTAGAGTTCTAGGCTGCTGTTGCCGATGCGTTCGACCCAGGTATGGACTTCGGCGTCTTTTCCGAAATATACTTGCCCGGTGAATTCAAGGGTCGTTTTGACGATGACCATTTTCCACTTGGCGAAATCATGGTCCGGCGTGAATAATTCAAAGAGCGGATTGCGGCCCGCTTCGAACCATACCGGCAAAGTTGTGTTGTTGATATGCCCAACCGCATCGGTCTCGGATACGCGCGGCGTGAGAGTCGTTTTGTACATGCCTCCACCTCCTCCAAGTTTCAGGAATTGAAAAAAGCGCCTCTTGAAGAGACGCCTTTATTTACTTGCGCTTTTTCGTGGCGCGGCCGAGCACGAATGCTCCGGCTAGCGCCCCGATGGCGATATTGTTCTTTTTCGTGAACACTTGCTTGAATACCAGGTTCAGGTTTTGCGGGCGCTCTGCCAGGCGGCGCATGAAATACGCGTACCAGTCATCGCCGAATGGCACGTATGTGCAGAAATTATAGCCTTTATTCGCGAGCTCGCGCTGCAATTCTTTGCGGAACCCGTAAAGCATCTGGAATTCGAATTTATCGTATGAAATATCATGTTCTTTGATGAACGCCTCGACATGATTGATGATGTGATGGTCGTGTGTCGCGATCGACGTGAACTTTCCGTTCAGCAAATGGTACTCGATCAGTTTGATGAAGTTTTCGTCGATTTCTTCACGTGTCTGGTAAGCCACATCCGCCGGCTCTTTATAAGCGCCTTTGACGATGCGCAGGCGGAAGTCTTTGTGTTCCTGCAAATCGTCCATGGCACGGAAGAAATACGCCTGGATGACGGTTCCGACATTATCGTAGTCTTTCGTAAGCGTATTCAAAAGATCGTATGACGGCTGGACATGCCCGTAATCTTCCATGTCGATGTTGATATGCATGTCATACTTATGGGCAAGCGCGACAATGTCCCTCAAGTTTTCCAGGCAGAAATCATAATCGATATCCAAGCCGAGCTGGGTCGGCTTCAAGGAAATATGGGCATCGACACCGTTCTTATGGATCGCTTCGATCATGTCCATAATGTTCTTTTTCGCTTCGAGCGCCGCTTCCCTTTCGAACACGAATTCACCCAGGTTGTCGACCGTTGCGCTGATTCCTTGCGCATTTAAACTGCGGATACTTTTAATGGTCTCTTCGATATTGGTCCCCGCCACTACGGTTTGGGCCCCCAATTTCAATCCGTACTTTTTGGCCGCAGCCGTAAGGAGACGGTTTTGAGACAAGCCGATAAACACATCTTTTAACATTGATTTCCCTCCTGATACCATTCAACTGCGTTGATTCCAACAGTCCCAAAAAGGCCATGCCCCGAACGTTGTCAACTTCCTTCATTGTAGTCGTTTTTTTGCCGCTATGCATCATAATTTTTTAACAGTTTGCAGTGTTTGCAATACTTTTTTAAAGCAAGGTCAAAAAATGGACAAAAATGCCAGAACCCCTTAGGATTCCGGCATAACGGGCGTTCATTTATTCAATTGCCAGAATGAATAATTCAAGCCGAGCGCGAACGCCACCCATGCGATATACGGCACCAGCAAACTGCCAGCCAGCTGATCCACTCGATAGAATTCATACGCCGCCCAAATCACTGTACCGAGAAGCGCCGCCATTTCGACGAGCGCCGTCCCCCCGCAGCCCCCATTTAAAGAACAAGAACGACCATAGGAAATTCAAGCCGAGCTGTAGCTCATACGGCGCCAGCACTTGCCGCTCCCGCCCGAGCGGTTTGGCCGCTTCTTGCGCGCGGTATTTGGCGACACCCATCATTTTGTAGAGCGCCGTCCAAACGACCGGGAACACCCAGCCCGGCGGCGCAAATGAAGGGTTCGTTAGCCTTTCGTATTGCTCGCGGGTGCCTCTATTCGCAAGCGCTCCGACAAGCGCCCCGCCGACAACCGGAACGAGTATGCTTGCCGCGAGGTTCTTTCCATGAATGCGGCCATTGACTGATGCAACTTCCATGGCATTGTCCTCCTTTTGTTAATAATTTTGCCCTTCCCGCCGGTTATCGGCTTTGTACGTGAACTCCAATTCCACGGTCGTCTTGGGCTGGATCCGGACGACGAATTCCACTTTCGAATTGCTTTTCCGTTCATAATCATGGCTGGACGACTCCATTTCCCAGACGGGCTCAAAAATCACGTGTTCGACCAGCAAACGGATGCTTTCCGTCTTTTCATTCCCAAGCTTGTACACATAAGTGATGTATTCATGGACGCCATGCTTTTCACGCAATTTTTCATGGCTGTCGCTTGTGATGTCCGTCGCTTTCCCGATATGGACGCGCAGGTTTTTCCCAGGCGCTGTGTGTTCGATCTGATCTTCGCCAGTGAAAAACACTTCTCCTGAATCCCCGGATTCGTATACTTTCACCACACCTTCCGGAAGCGGCATGCCGAGCCCGTTTTCGCTTGTGTTGGGAAATTCGAGCTGGATATCTGCATGTATATCGCCCGGACTCACTTGATAAGCCCGTTTGAATTGTGCGCCATGTGCCGAGAATAGCGATAATTGCTTAAGCTGTTCGTTCATGACGGTGACCGGCCGGTTGATCCGGTAGACAAGACGGTCCGGCAATGTTTCCGCTGTAATCAAGGACTCTTGCATGCGCGAATACAAAATCGGTGAATCGCCATTATTCATTTCCTGTTCCCGGTGGACATCCCCGGCCACCAAAACAAGCTCTGCCTTTTCGTAATGCGCGCCGCTATGGTTCAGGATTTTCACCCAGCCATCAAATTGAAACCCATCGCCTTGAATCTCCAAGGTGTAATGGGCATGCCATTCCAGGCTTTTCGTCAAATACGACACGGTGATTTCCTGATCCACCGCTGCCGGCGCTATTTTCCACACCAGTGCCGGCTTCAGCAATAAACCTTCGGGCAAGGATGGAAGAATCAATTCACCGGCCGGGTCGATGACGATTTCTTTCGTATCGGCCCGTTCGCCGATGATGCATCCCGACACACTGAGCAGGCGCATTTCCAGTTCTTCCCCGGTTTCGTTGTTGCGCACATGGACGTGGCGGTTGATGTAGCGTTCCAATAATTTTCCTTTGCCGACGAGATCATAATCATAATTCTGCTCCAGGACATCGAGTCCTTTGACAATGACCGAATCTGTCTCCACCCGTTCAGCGACGTCCAGGAATTGCACTTCTTCTACTGGGCCGTCCGACTTCAAATAACGCACCTCCCGCACAAGCGCAAATCCCCCGTTATACGCCGCCACCGATAAATAGTTCTGCTGGCTTCGCGTAGACTGCATTTTCATGGCCACCGCTCCTTTTGAATCGATTATTCATCCAGGCAATCCATTTCTTCCACCTTAGCACATCCAGCAAGGAAACAACCATAAATAATTGAATATTCAGTCAACAAAGACCAAAAAACCACTCCGGAAATCACCTTCCGAAGTGGGCTTTCAAATATGCAATGGTTTCGATGCGCGCCGTGTCTGTCAGTGGCGACTTCTTTTCGTGGACCAATTCCCCGTAAAGCAGTTCCCCAAGAAAACGGACCTCTCCTTCAACTGTCGTCCCGGTTTCTGCATCGACCACTTTCAGTTGAATGTAGAGGGATCGCCCCTGTTCGACATAATCCACGATTTGCACGCCTGTTTTCATCAGAACAACCCGAGCGCTTGGCCGTCTTCCGCCACGTCCATATTGAGCGCAGCAGGGGATTTCGGCAAGCCTGGCATGGTCATGATATCCCCGGTCAGGCAGACAATGAAGCCTGCACCGAGTTTCGGGATCAATTCGCGGATCGTCACCGTGAAGCCTTCCGGGCGCCCGAGCAGTTTCGGCTGGTCAGACAAGGAATATTGCGTTTTCGCCATGCAGATCGGCAGCGCGTCCCAGCCGTATTTCTTCAGTTCGGCCAATTGTTTCTGCGCTTTATCCGTCAACTGGACATCCGTACCGCCGTAGACTTTCTGTACGATTGTCCGCAGTTTTTCTTCGACTGCGTCCTCTTCTCCATACAAATAGCCAAAATCAGCACCGTTGCCGAGTTGGCGTTTGACGAGCTTTGCCAGTTCGAGGCCGCCAGCGCCGCCTTTGCCCCACACTTCCGTCAGGGCAATCGCGACTTCTTCCGCTTCCGCCCAGTCCATCACGTGCGATAATTCCGCATCGCTATCGCCCGTGAAACGGTTGAGCGCTACGATCGGCTCGATGCCAAACTCCCGGATCGTTTCCACGTGCTTCGCCAAATTGACGATGCCGCGGCGCACCGCGTCCGCGTCTTCTGCGCCGAGCTCTTTTTTATCGACACCACCGTGCATTTTCAGCGCACGCACCGTCGCGACGATGACGACTGCATCCGGATGGAAGCCGCCTTTGCGCGATTTGATGTGCATGAATTTCTCGGCGCCAAGGTCCGCCCCGAATCCCGCCTCCGTGACCACGATATCTGCCAATCTTCTCGCAGTGTTCGTCGCCATCAGGGAGTTGCAGCCATGGGCGATGTTCGCGAACGGGCCGCCGTGAATGATCGCTGGCGTCCCTTCGATCGTCTGCACCAAATTCGGCTTGAATGCTTCTTTTAAAAGAAGCGCCAAAGCGCCTTGTGCTTCCAGATCCCTTACCGTCACCGGCTCACGGTCATACGTATAGCCGATGACCATGCGCGCGAGGCGTTCTTTCAAGTCTTCGCGAGACGTGGCAAGGCACAGCACCGCCATGATTTCCGATGCGACCGTGATATCGAAGCCGTCTTCACGCGGCACGCCTTGCGCAGGGCCTCCAAGGCCGATCGTCACGTGGCGCAGCGCCCGGTCGTTCATATCCAATGCGCGTTTCCAGGTGATGCGCCGCGGGTCGATGCGAAGTGCATTGCCCTGGTGCAAATGGTTATCGATCAAGGCGGCGAGTGCATTGTTTGCCGTCGTGATGGCATGGATGTCGCCCGTGAAATGGAGGTTGATGTCTTCCATCGGCAACACTTGCGCAAAGCCGCCGCCTGTTGCGCCGCCTTTGACGCCCATGACCGGCCCGAGAGAAGGTTCGCGAAGCGCCACCATGACCGACTCGCCGCTTTGTTTCAATGCATCCGCCAAACCGACGGTCACCGTCGACTTCCCTTCGCCTGCAGGGGTCGGGCTGATCGCCGTCACAAGTACGACTTTTCCGTCCTTCGTAGCTTCCGGCAATTGGTTCACATCGATTTTCGCTTTGTGTTTTCCGTATAATTCCAAAGCGTCTTCCGGGATCCCGGCTTGCTGTGCAATTTCCTGGATCGGCCGGATAGCCGCTTCTTTAGCAATCGTCAAATCGGTCATCGCCATGCATAGTCCCAACTTTCAATTTTTCTTCCCATTATAAACGGGATGCCGGAAAACACAAGCCCGCCAGCGTCCCGTAAATTGACCGGAAACTGAAAAAACGCACCCGAAATGGGGTGCGTCGTGTCAGAAGCGCATCTCTTCGATGAACTGAAGTTCCGGGAAATCCGCTTCGATTTGGTCCAGTAAATCGTACTCTTCCAGCAAATCGTAAAATCCTTCGTCATCGAGTTTCAGGAAACGCGGGGAGTCCGGCTCGTCATAATGATGGAATTCCACAATGTATTTTTTCCGGCTGTTGCGGGAGATGCTGAATACTTTAAAGGATTCGAATTCCGCAGCTTCGCCAATTTCCTGGCAAGCAACAATTGTATCCGGATCCATCTTATCGAGATGCATATAAAGGAAGGCTTCAGAGCGTGGCTGTTCTGCGGAGATTGCCGCCATCTTGTCGCTGTGCCGGTTGATGAACCGCTCCGACAATTCCTGGTGGAACGACAGCGTCTCCCATTCCACTTGGCCTTTGTGTTTCTCGATAAACCGCTCCGTCAACTTTTGACTGCGTGTCACGGCGAGCCAATCGACTTTATCCGCATGTCGGCCGATCAAGCTCATCGGCAAGTGCTGCTGTTCGCTGAGCACTTGCCAATCGAGCCGGTCCTGGTGTTTCTCTATGAACATCGGCGATAAGCGCTTTGCGGAGACAAGCGCCCAATATTCCCGCTCATCAAATGGCTTTCCATGCACTTCCAACGCTTTTAATTGCTTTGCGGATAACTGGCTTTCTTGAGGTTGCCATTTTTCAGCATCCGAAAACTCTTCCAAAAAAAGTTCCGATAAATGCTGGTGGCGGATGATTTCATCCCAGTAAAGAAAGCCGCTGTATTGGCGGATGAACTCTTCAGACAGCGGTTGATGCCTGGAAACTAGCTGCCAGTGGATATTGCGCGCGTTGTCAGCCAGGAACTTCTCCGATAACCGTTCTTCTTCGCTGATTTTTTTCCAGGCGACCGAACGCTTGCTGTTTAATCCTTTTTCTTCCATCAATTGTTCTAGGGTATCAAACATGAAAACCACTCTTTCCTAAAAAGTATTATGTACCATACTACCACGCCTGCACACATAGTGAAAAAAGCCCGCCCACCGGATGTGCGGTGCGCGGGCTGGCTTGGCCATGCTTTCTATTTCTGCTGGTTTTCCGTATCGTTCATCCGGTTCTGTTCGTCGAGGTTTCTGGCACTGTCCTGAAAAGCCTGTTGTTCTTCACGCAACTCCTGTTCGCGGCGTTCTTCTTCCAGTCTTTCTTTGTTCTTGTCTCTTGCCATGTAGATCCCTCCTTATGTCTTATCCCTCGTATTCCCGTTCTCCATAAGCTCAAACAGGAAATCTGCTTGTTGAAAAATGATTCCCCCGGCGTATGCTGAAGTTAGCCATAAAGAAAGCAAACGCAGTCACCCCGCTGAAAAACCGTTATCCCGTTGAACGGATAACGGTTTTCAAGTTTGTCGCGGCATGATGCCATGGAGGATGAAATCCGTGTAAATTCCAGCGAGTTCACCAGCGGACAGCTCACCTCCCGGCTGGAACCATTGATAGCTCCAATTGGTTACGCCGAGGACGGCGAAAGCGGTCATCTTCGGGTTCAACTCCCTGCGGAATTCGCCGCTTTCGATGCCCGCTATGAGGACCGATTCGATCTGTTCGCGGAATTCCGCTCGTTTCGCACGGATCGCTTTCGCGTTCTCTTCTTTCAAATGCCTGAGTTCGCGGAAATAGACGTTCGCAATCGCCCCTTGCTTTTCTATATCACCGATCAATAAACGGACGATCTCCGCCAGCTTTTCTTTTGCCGGTTCCGCGCCCCGCAGGATCGATTGCTGCCTCACGAGCAATTCGTCGATGTATTGCCGATGGATATCCATCAGCAACGCTTCCTTGCTCTTGTAATGATAGTAGAAAGAACCTTTCGTCACGCCAAGCGCATCTACTATATCCTGTATCGATGTAGCACTATAGCCTTTGTCGACAAACAGCGCAATGCTTTGTTGCATAATTTCCCTTTTCAAGATCTGTCACTGCCTTTCCGGACCACCGATTCCTTGTCTGATCATTATAACATGGCCGAACCCGGCAAAAAGGCCGGGCCCCATCGCGAGGTCCGGCCTTCCGCAATCATTCAGTTGGTTTTTGGATAATCGCCACCGTACAGCGCGACACGCAGATGAGCCGCTCTTCTTCGTCCATGATTTTAATATCCCAAATCATCGTTGTGCGCCCTTTATGGAGCGGCGTGCCAATAGCTGTCACGATGCCGTCTTTTTTCCCGCGGATATGGTTGGCGTTGATTTCCAGGCCGACCGCGATTTCATTCTGCTGGTCAATCGCATGCCATGTCCCGAAACTCGCCACCGTCTCCGCCAGCACCACCGACGCCCCACCGTGCAATAAACCGAACGGCTGATGCGTCGCTGCATGTACGGGCATCGTCGCGACAATCCGTTCAGCGGACTGTTCTGTCAGCTCGATGCCGAGCACCCCCATGATCGTCTCTTCCACTGGCTTCATCTTCACCATGTCCGACCCTCTTTTCCGATCGCCCGTTTAAGACGATAATTCTCTGTATTGCTCACGCAGCAGGAATTTCTGGATTTTCCCGCTGGCATTGCGCGGAAGCTCATCGACAAAGCGGTACGAGCGCGGACGCTTGTAGCGTGCCAAATTCTCGTGATTCACGCAGTATTCTTCCAACTCTTGTTCTGTCAGCGACGGGTCTTTCGAGACGACGAATGCCAGTACCGATTCGCCCCATTTCTCGTCCGGCACGCCAAGCACTGCCACGTCCTGTACTTTGTCATGGCCATGGAGCGCATCTTCCACTTCGCGCGGGTAGATATTCTCCCCGCCGCTGATGATCATGTCATCGACGCGGTCGGCAACGTATAGATATCCTTGCTTATCCATATAACCGAGATCACTTGAATGGTACCAGCCCTTATACAACGCTTTTTCCGTCGCGTCCTCGCGCTGGAAATACCCCGCCATCATGCTCGGCCCCCGCACGATAATTTCCCCGACTTCAAATGGCGCAAGCACATCTTCCGGTTCCGACGGGCCGTCTTCATTCGGCCGGACGACGCGGATTTCGTGATTATACGCCGGCTGCCCGGCGGAGCCGGCTTTCGTCAACTGGTCTTCTTCCGATAAAAACGTGATCGCCGGGCCCATTTCCGTCTGCCCGTAAGCCTGGATCAAATCGATGCCGAGCACCTCCTTGACGCGTTTCACGAGCACCGGTGCCATCGGGGCTGCGCCGTATAGCCCGCGCGTCAGGCTCGTCACTTTTTGCTGCGCACCGTCGATTTCGGAAATCATGCTCCACATCGTTGGCACCGCGAACATCACCGTCACTCGTTCTTTTTCGATTGTATCCAGCGCCAAGAAGGGGTCGAATTGATGCATGATAATGCTCGACGCCCCTGCCTGGACGCGCGGGATGATATTGCAGTGAAGTTCAGCGCAATGGAACATCGGCGCTGCGACCAGGCCGACGTCATTCTTTGTCGTCTTGAGCATCGCGATGCACATCATGCTTTGTTCGGCCATGCTCCGGTGGCGATGGATGACGCCTTTTGGCCGCCCTGTCGTTCCGCTCGTATACATGATGGCGTATGTATCCGATTCATCCACTTCGACTCCCGGGTCTTCCTTCGATGCCCCATCGACCTGTTCATGGTAATTCTTTGCAAACGATGGCGTCTTGTCATCGATCGTCCAGAATTGGACCGCCGGGAATTGGGGCGCAATCGTCTGGACGACGCCTTCGAGCACTTCCTCGAACAGCACCACTTCCGGTTTCGCATCTTCAATGATGAATGCCAGTTCTTCCGCTTTCAGGCGGAAATTGATCGGGTTGAAAATCGCGCCGATTTTGGCGCAGGCAAATAATGCAGTGGCCAACTCCTGATTGTTGAAAAGATAAGTGGAAACGCGGTCCCCTTTCGTGACACCCGCTGCCGTCAGCGCATTCGCCAAGCGGTGCACATCGTCCCGCCATTGCGCGTACGTCCAGCGCTTATTTCTTCTCAAATCGACAAACGCTTCACGTTCCGGGTGCAAGGAAACCGTATGGTCAAAAATACTTGCGAGCGTCGCATACATTATTTTATCCTCCCTCTACTGAATGATGATTCATCGATAAACTACTTTCATGATGTCAGATTAGAACAAATATTTCAACAATTGTTTCAGGAATTCATTGGTTTTGATTCGCATCTAATAGACCAGAAGAAATTTTTACCATTATTATTTTTATAGTCAAAATAAAACTCTAAATTAAGACTTTTGATTTTTGTAACATAAATGTAATATAAAACTTATTGCCTATATTCGTGAAACTGAATACACTTAAAGAAAATTGCGCGCGCGAGTGGCGCCGCTGAAAACAAAGGGGAATGAACATGAAGAAGCTGATCGGCATGGCTATCACGGCAGGGGTTCTATCTTTGGCAATAGGGGCTGCAGATACGGAAGCAAGTTCGTACACAATCCAGCCAGGTGATACTTTATGGAAAGTCGCTTCAAGCAATAAGGTTTCTGTCGCCAATTTGAAAACATGGAACAGCTTGAGCACAGATGCCATTTATCCGAACCAAGTATTGCGTTTGACTTCACCATCCGCAGCAAGCACTCCGGCGCCATCCGCCCCGGCTGCAGCCACTGCTGAAAAGGCCAGTGTCTATACGGTCAAATCAGGCGATACCCTTTATAAAATCGCCAACGCACACGCTACATCCGTTGCAAAAATCCAGCAATTGAACAATTTGAACGGCCCCGTCATCCGTGTCGGCCAGAAGCTGAAAGTCAGCGGCACGGCGTCAACAGCCGTCGCATCGCCTGCCCCGGCCGCGCCGCCAGCGCAAGTGAACGCCACTACATACCGTGTCGTCTCAGGCGACACACTCAGCAAGATTTCCAGAAGCCATAAAGTGTCCGTTGCACAATTGATGAGCTGGAATAATTTGAGCACAAGCAATATCCGAGTCGGCCAAGTGCTGAAAATCCAGGGAGGCACAGCTCCTGCCCCTTCGCCTGTCCAAGTTTCCAATCCGGCTGCGTCTTCGAAAGCAGGGCAAGTGCTCTCTATCGCGCGTACGCAACTGGGAGTGCCTTACGCATGGGGCGGCACGACGTCAAGCGGATTTGACTGCAGCGGCTACCTGTACTATGTCTATAACCGCGCAGGCATCACGATTCCCCGCACGAACACGATCGGTTATTACGCAAGTTCCTTTACGGTCGCCTCTCCGCAACCCGGAGATTTGGTATTCTTCAAAAACACGTACCGTCCGGGCATTTCCCACGTCGGCATCTATGTCGGCAACAATAGCTTCATCCATGCCGGCGGAGACCGCGTCCAAATCACCAGCCTCAACGACAGCTATTGGGGCAAGCATTTCGACAGCTACAAACGGCTCAACGCCATGAGATAATACCGTATACAAAAAAGCTCCGGAATTTTTTCCGGAGCTTTTTTGCATGTTGATGAAAGTATTTTTCTATCGTGCGCCCATCGCTTGTGCGATTTTCTGCGCCAGGTCTTTGCCGTTTTGGATACAGGCGCCGATGCCGACCCCGTAATAGGAAGAGCCGGCTAGATAGACGCCCGGATAAGCATTTTTCAACCGCGCTTCAAGCGACAGCACCGCCGTTTTATGGCCCATATGGTAATTCGGCATGAGCCCGTTCCATGGCGTGATTTCAACGACAGCGGGCTGTTGTTCGATGCCCAGGCTTTTCTGGATATCCGCTTTCGCTATAGCCGCAATCTGTTCATCGGGGCTGTTGTGCAGCTCAGCGAATACCGGGTTCGTGCTCTTATAGAACAAACGCACCAACAGTTTTTGCTGTGGCGAGGTGTGCGGCCATTTGCGGCTCGTCCAGGTGCAGGCATTGCACGCCAGGTCGCTGCCTTCCGATACGATAAAACCGGTGCCATCCGCCGGCAACTGTTCATCCGGCAAGTCGTATCCCAGATACACGCTGATCAGCGACGAGTTAATCAATTGGCCAAACCCCTCATCAAGCGCGTCATCCTTCACCAATGCTTGGGCTTGCTGGTGCGGGATCGCCAGCACCACAAAATCCGCCTCGCTTGAAGTCCCATCCGCAAAGCCGAGCTTATAGCGCCCGTCTTGTTTTTCCAAGGAATTCGTCGCGACGCCTTTTCGGACAAGCGCTGTTTCCAGCTGTTCTTCGAGGCCGTCGATCAAAGCCGCCATCCCCGCCTTGAACGAGATGAATTTTTTATTCGCCGCGCCTTGGAACGTTTCCTTGTGTGCTTCAAAGCCTTTGATGATGCTGCCATAGTCATTTTTATAATCGATCAAATACGGCAAGGTGGAAGCCAAGGTCAGTTCACGCAACGAACCTGAATACACGCCGGATAAGACTGGCGCTATCTGGCGTTCCACCAACTCCTTGCCGAGGAACTCTTCCAGGAATTCCCCGATTGAACTGTCTTTCGTAAAGCGGTCGTTCACTGTTTCGAAGTCTTGCATCGCCCGCTCTTTCCCCTGTTCCGACACAAGCGTCGAACTAAACAGCGCTTCACGGTCCATCGGGATGCCGAAGACGGTATCTTTTGGGATCGCGTGCAATTGATTATCCGTATACAGATAGGAAATGCCGGTCCCGTTGTAGACCATCTGTTCTTCTAGCCCCAGCTCTTCGACGAGCGGCAATACGCTGGCATGACGGGCGACGATGGAATCCGCGCCGACTTCCATCGCAAACCCTTCTTTTTTCACCGTACGGATCTTCCCCCCAAGCCCATCCTCTTGTTCAATAAGCTCCAGTTCCAGCTCGAGCCCGTACTGCTTCTTCATCCGCTCCAGATAATGCATGGCGGAAAGGCCTGTAATCCCCCCGCCGATGACCACGGCTTTCTTCATCCGAATCACTCCTTGCTTATATATCATTCTCTACTGTTTATAATGGAAATAGTTTTGCATGACTTTAATCAATCCGTTGCTCTCCCTATATCATACCAAGAGACCAGCCAATCCCTCTCTTTACTATATGTCATTTTCAACACGATTTTCGCCATTCATGGTAGGATTTAACCGAAGGCATTTAAAGGATAGGAGAGGTTCTAATTGATGAATCCGATTGACCAATTGATCATGGAAAGAAGATCGATCAAAAAATTCAAGCCAGACGCTGTCGATGTCGAAGAAATCATTGAATTATTGAACATCGCCAAATGGGCGCCCAACCATAAAGTGAATGAACCTTGGCGATTCCAGCTTTATGCAGGCGCCGGCAAGGAAAAGTTCGTCCAGGCATTCCTCGATTCGATGAAAACGCCGGACGGGGAGATCCCGCAAAAAGCGCTCAACAAAGCCCAATATTTCCGGGATATCCCGCTCCATCTCGTGGCGATCATGCCGGTGGATCCACGCCAGCGACGCTTTGACGAAGATTATGGGGCACTCAGTTCGATGCTGCAGAATTTCCAATTGGCTGCCTGGCAGCGCGGCATCGGCATGATCTGGCGCTCGAACGACTGGATTTATAATCCTGTCTTCCGTGATGCGATTGGTGTCGAACCGGGCGAGAAAATCGTCGCAACCATGATGATGGGCTACCCTGCCCACGTGCCGGAAAAACAAGCACGCACCGATATCCGTGAAAAACTCGAGATCATCGATCAATAACGAAGAAAAAGAGCATCAGCGCTGATGCTCTTTTTTATTTCAACACGGATAAAGCACCGACTGCGCCGGAATATTCGCCGTTATCCGGAAACAGGGGCGTCGAGCCGCGCAGGATGGTATAGCTTGTGACAACTTCTCTCAAAAGCGCGTTGTCGCTGAAAGACGAGCCGATATAGACGATTGTCGAGCTGCGGCATTGCCTTGCTGCTTGCACACTGACCGTGCTGACTGTTTCACCGACCAAGCCGATGACAGTCGCAAGCAGTTCCTCTTTCGACAACTCATGCGAAATGGAAAACAGGTCTTGGCCGAAATTACTGGCAGTCAATTCACCCGAAATGGGTGGTTCCTTGCCTTCATAGATATGCTTCACTTTCAAATCGATGCGTTCACGCGATCCGCGCTTGGCATGTTCGATGATCTCATCAAAACTGGTGATGCCCGTCAATAAGTGGCTAAGGCCGATAAGCGTGCCGCCGCCGATGCCCGTGCCGCCGAGTCGTTCCTGTGTATTGTCCTGTACGCAATGGATCGACGTGCCCGTCCCGACATTGGTGACCAAATAGGCTTCTTCCTGGAGCCCCATGCGTTCGAGGAGCACTTGGACACCCAAATGGGTCGCTTCGAATTCCACCATTTCATGGACGGACTTTTCCAGCAAAGATGCAAGAACACCTGATTTGCCTCCTGTCACGCATATTTCACTAGCCGTAAGCCCGTTGATCCATTCCGCTACCAAACCGATTTCAGCAATCGGATATTTGGCGAAATGAATCGGGCCCCCATCGGTATAGGCCACTTTGATCAGCGTCCCGCCCGCATCTATTCCGACTTTCATCTATTCTGCACCTTCTCTTCTTAACAGCACTTTTACTGCCTTGCATAGTTTTTTAACATATGGGGAAATTCTAACATATTCGCGCACCGAGCGGGAGGAGTTTGCCCCGTTCTGCTTTGCACGTTAAAAAGATTTTCCGTTTTAAGGATTGAACAATCGAAAATATGGGAATAGAATCTTCAGCAACCTGTTTAATAACTCGGGCTGAACTTTCTTTGCTTCTGCAAGGAAGGTTTTGTGGGAGGTGATTAAATGGGGAAAATCCAGGGAATACCGAAATTGCTCGAATATCTGGAGCAGCGAAGTTGCCCCATGACAGAAGAGCAGATTGAGCAGCTCCTGTCAGAACGAACTATTCCGCATGCCCGGCCTTATGGCGACATGATCCTGTTCGACGAAGACCATATTGAGTGGTGGATCGAAGAGCAGCGGAAAACGGATAAACAATAATGGATTGAATGCAAGAAAACCCCCGGACCATGCGTCTGGGGGTTTTTGAATGATTCTAGCTATCGGTCCAATCCATTGGCATAGGAATTGCTGAGGATCTTGAACAATTGCTCGAATTTATTCAGGATGTCGAGCGCAAGCAACCCGTTGCCTTCGGCGGTTTTCGGATAGCCGAGAGGAATTGTGCGCCGGACAAGCTGCGCATATAACTCCGCTTCTGTCAGCTTGCGGTCGAACTCACGCTCGGAAATGTTGCGGATCAATGCCAAGGCTCCTGACACATGCGGCGTTGCCATCGAAGTGCCGGACAAGCTGGCATATTTCCCCTCCAAGTAGGTCGAGTAAATATTGATGCCTGGCGCTACAAGATCGATTTCGTTATTGGTATTGCTGAACGGGGCGATGCGCCGGTCGAAATCGACAGCGCCGATTTGAATGACTTCTCCGTAAGCTCCCGGATAAGCGAATTCATCGGTATCATGCGCGTCGTCTCCTTCATTGCCGGCTGCACAGATGACCGGTATCCCGGCATCAACGGCCCGTTTCACGGCTTCATACAATTCAGGATGATCTTCAGGGCCGCCGAGCGACATCGAAATGACCGTCGTCTTTTCCCCTTCCGGGCCGCGCCAATCGATGGCGTAATGGATGCCGGCAATGATGCCTTCATAACTGCCGCTGCCTTCTTTGTCGAGCACTTTGACGACGAGCAGATCAGCAAGCGGCGCTACGCCAACTACGCCTTCCTCATCTCTCAGCGAGGCTGCGATGGTCCCGGCGACATGGGTGCCGTGTCCGTTGTAGTCCTCGAATCGTTCAGGGTCGCCGCCGTCATCATGGGTAAAGTTCCGGCCGCCGACTATCCGCGCCTCCAGATCCGGGTGGTCGGTCTGGCAGCCTGTATCCAGTACAGCCACGACATTGCCTTTTCCGTGTTCGGCACTTTCCCACGCTTCAGGAGCCTGGATCATCCGAACGCCTTCGGGGATGCGCGGCGGTGCGGCCGTCACTTGTTCGACGCGATATGGAATCAAATGAATATTTTTCATCGAGAATTCCTCCTTCAGATCGTTTCCTTCATTCTACCTGACGGCTACAGCTGAAATCAAACATTTGTTCGTATTTTATTTGGAAAGTTGTTCTTATTAGTTTCAAGAAAGAGACAGGAATTTCCTGCTTATTGAAGAACACAAGAAAGATGCCAAATCATGAGGAGACGAAAACCAATGACTACATGGCTATTGTACGGAGCGACAGGCTATACAGGAAAATTGATCGTGCAAGAAGCAGCCGAACGCGGATTGCGGCCGGTGTTAGCTGGGCGCAACAAGGAAAAAGTGCAGCCGCTCGCCGAACAGCTCGGCTTGGAATTCCGCATTTTCGAATTGAATAATCGAACAGCTGCCCATTTGGAGGGGATCGATCTCGTCTTGCATTGTGCGGGGCCTTTCGAGAAGACCAGCAAGCCGATGATCCACGCCTGTCTGGAAGCCGGCGCCCATTATCTCGACATCACTGGGGAAATCGGCGTTTTCGAATATACCCATTCTTTACATGAAGAAGCGGAAAAGAAAAATATCGTCTTATGTTCCGGAGTGGGCTTTGACGTCATCCCGACTGACTGCACTGCTTTGAAGCTGAAACAAGCTTTGCCCGATGCCATCGAGCTCGCCCTTGGTTTCGATTCGGATTCCGGCATCTCGCCCGGCACGATGAAGACGATGGTCGAAGGGCTCGGCGGAGGCAATATGATCCGTAAAGACGGACAGCTGGCTGCTGTGGCGATCGGCAAGCATCAGCGGATGATCGATTTCGGGCGCGGCCCGAAATCCGCCATGGCGATTCCTTGGGGTGATGTGGCGACCGCTTATTACACGACCGGAATCCCCAATATCACGGCGTGGATCCCGACACCGAAAGCCGCTGTCAAGGCGGCACGGTTTATGAATGTGGCGAGCCCCTTGCTGTCTTCCGGAAAAGTGAAGCGGCCCTTGATGAAATGGATCGAGCGACGCGTCAAAGGCCCGGACGAGGAAGAACGCGCCGGAAGCGCTGCTTATATTTGGGGACAAGCCAAAAACGCGGACGGCGTCGTCAAGACGTGCCGGATCGATACCGCGAACGTCTATGACCTGACCGTCTACGGCGCCCTTGAAGTGACACAACGCTTATTGTCAGGCGGCTACCCAGGCGGCAGCTGGACCCCCGCCGCATTGTTCGGCCCGGATTTGCTCGAAAGCTTGCCTGGCTCAGGACGTTTTGAAATCGACAGCTTTTATCCAGGAACCGCCAACTAGATCTGTGCAAAACATAAAGGCTGACATAGCGTCAGCCTTTTAATAATTGCATGCGTTTATTGAACAAGGTCGGATAAGACAAGTATCCGAGGAATACGCTCGTTACAGCGGCTGTCGTCAATAACAGGAACATGATGAGCAATTGGAATTGCACCGCCTGGATCGGGTCTGCCCCGGCGATGATCTGCCCGCTCATCATGCCGGGCAGCTGGACGAGCCCGACCGTCTTCTGGCTTTCGATGGTCGGGATCATGCTCGCTTTGATCGAATTGATCAACTGGCGATGAATGGCCTGCTTCGGCGTCCCGCCAAGCGACAAGATCAGTTCCGTCTGGTCCTGGTGGTCTTCGACTTCCGCCGTGAAACGGTTCAGGAACAGGATCGACAGCACCATCGAGTTCCCGATGACCATGCCGCTGATCGGGATGATGTATTGTGCCGTGGCCGGCGTGATATTGAAACCGATCAAAATCCCTTGGGTCAACACTTCCACAAATATTAGCGTGACGGCAATCTTCCAGGTGATACCTTGGATGGCAGCGCCTTTTTTTTGCGCATTGTGGGTGGCCGCAACGATCATCAGCGCAACCATCAGGAAGATGTAAACCAAGCTTTCCGAGTCGAAGACGAATTTCAGGACGTACCCGACAGCGAGCAGCTGGATGATCGACCGGATGGTTGCAACCGTCATATCGCGGCCGAGCCCCAAATTCAATATTTTCGACAATAACAGCGGGATGAGGACGAAAATGAGTGTCAGCGATAAAGCCCAATAACTCATGACACCACCCCTTTCACAAATTCATTGACGCGGTCATTCTGCGGATCTTCAAGCAGCGAACTCTCGCCGGTTTCCACCACTTGGCCGTCCATCATGACCCAGGTGTAATCACCGATGTCGAGCGCCTGCTGGAGATTATGGGTGATCCAAATGATCGTCGTGTTGTATTTCCGGTTGATCTTGCTGATCAACTCTTCGACCTCAAGCTTGGAAGCACGGTCGAGCGAAGAAGTGATCTCGTCCATCAAAAGAATCTCCGGCTTGTTGACGAGCGTTCTCGCGATAGAGACTTTCTGTCGCTGCCCGCCTGACAGCTCTTTCACTTTGCGGTCGAGCAAATCGCCTTTCAAGCCGACATCTTCGAGCAGTTCAAGCGCCTCTTCTTTCGCCAATTGCTGCCCTTGCAATTCCAAGGGCAGATTCAGGTTTTCGTAAACAGTGCCGCTGATCATCGGGGCGCTCTGCAACGCCATCCCGACCATCCGGCGCAATTCCACCGGATCGTATTCACTGATCGCCTTGCCTTTTACGAAAATCTCCCCGTTTTCCGGGGAGATCAGGCCATTACAAAGTTTAAGCAAAGTCGATTTCCCGGCGCCGGAAGGACCTACCAAAGTCGTGATGCGGCCTTGTGGAAATGAACCGGTAATATTCTTTAAGATTTCGATGTCTCCAATGCGGTAGTCCACGTGCTGAAAGTGGATCGCCGGTTTGTACTGGGTGCTCATGCCCACACCTCCTGAATTCTCAAGTTTCTTATTTATAATTATTCTAATGTAGGTATCATAGCACAACTTTACGGTCGGACCAAGTAATTGAGAATAAGTATTTATAATTGAGAATAAATATCAATTGATTCGTTTTTAACCTATTTTTAAACGATAATTGTTATCATTAAGACATTAAATAACGCCCTTCCGCATATTCCGGTTAGAATTTGCGGAAAGGCGTGGCTATGCTTCTCAGGTAACAGGAGTTGTGCCACTCACTCCACTTGATCGCTCTCGCTCAATCCACTTTCCCCGAATGCTTCATCCAGTTCATCAAAGCGCCCGATGCGGTGGATTTTCTTGTCGTCCATCTCAAAATAATTGAAGATATGGGATTCCCCGGACTGCCCCCGTTTTTTGGCGAGCTGTTCGAAAATGACCCGATTGCCTTTGGCGTATTTGTTGACTGTCTCCAATTGCATGCCTGATTCCTTTACCCATTCAGCAAGGGTTTCATGGCCTGCAGCGGATTTTCCGGGACTGATCAATTCGACATTATGGTCCGTGACGGAAAGTACCCCGTCAACATCCTGGGCATTGACATAATCGGTAAAGCGTTCCGCGAGCTTGATCGGTTCAATCATCATCCCCGCTCCCTTCTTCCGGTAATTTTTCGAGTATCACCAGTACCAATGTCGCGATGGGGCCTAACAGAAGCGATGCCAGGAACCACATAAGTCCGCTCCGGTTCTTGCCTTGGGCGATTCCGGCATTGATCAGCGCAAGCGTTCCCCACCCGACTGCGTATTCATTTCCCATATCCATTCCCCCTTTTCTTCCATTTTACTCGAAAAAAAAGAAGCCGGAAAAATTCCGGCTTCTCAGTAATTAGCGTTTTTCAGTTTTTTGAAAGTCTTGACGAACGGGTCAGGGTCTCTTGGCACTTTATAAGTCAAGACACCGCGATGCGTATGCAGGTACAATAGGTTGGCATCATCGGAAAAGGTCTTATAGGAAATATCCCAAACATGCGTCAAATTGAATTCATTTGTCGAAGCAGTCAATTTATCTTCGTACAAGTGGATTTCGTATTCGGTATGGATGATTTTCATCTGGCCGGCTACGATCGAGCGTTCCGTGTCCACATATGTAATGGAAGACAGCAAACTTTTCGGATCCATTCGGTTCGCCTCCCGGCTGTTTTCCTAAAGTCTACTGCACGCACGCGCGTCTCTGCAACTGATACGCAGCCTACATCTCGTCGAAGTATTCGTTTATCAAGTCCCCGCATACCCCGATGGCTGCAGCACTGCCTTCGCCCGCTGCAATGACGAGCTGTGATGGGACAATCAGCGAAGCATCCCCTGCCGCGTAGACGTTCCACACATTCGTGCGCCCGTAATCATCCGTCAAGATTCCGCCATGTTCGGTTTGCTTGCACCCGAGCTCCTTGGCGAAATTGGTCGCATGGCTCCACAAAGGCGTAACGAACCCGGCACTGCGGTCGATCAAGGTCCCATCTTCCAGCCTTACGCTTTTCAGCTTCCCGTCTTCGCCTTCCAAACCGGAAATTACATCTTCATAAACTTTGATGCCTTTGGCGAGCAGCTTCTGCTTTTGCTCTTCTTCCAGGCGTCCTTCCCCGTTCGTGAAGACCGCCAAGTCCCGGCTCCACGTATACACTTCCTTCGCTAGCGTGAATACTTTTTTATCGGCGATGACCGCGAGCGGCTGATCGCGCATTTCCCAACCATCGCAATACGGGCAACTGAACAGCGACGTCCCGTAAAATTTTTCGATATCCGGCACATTCGGCAGCTCTTCTTTTAATCCGGCCGCGATGATGATCTTGATGCTATGGAAAACCTTTCCGCTTTCGGTCGTCAATTCATAATGCGTTTCAGAAATCCTGTCGATGTTGATAACGCGCTCGTTTTCTGTCTTGATGCTTCCGTATTTGCGGATTTCCTCATGCCCGAGCTGTTTGAATTCTTCCGGGCAAATGCCGTCCCTTGTAATGAACCCATGGGCTTCACGGGTCACCAGATTGCGGCCGTTGTCATCATCGAACAATACGGCATTCCTTCTGGACCGGCCAAGGACCAGTGCGGCATTCAAGCCTGCAGGGCCCCCGCCGATTATGGCACACTCGTATAGCATAGCGTTCATCCTTTTCTAGTTCCGATTTTCTCCCCTCTTCCCCCTTCGCGCCTGTGCTAAACAGGGCTGACCATGAAAAAACCGATGGCCCGGGATCTTCTGGGCCATCGGTTCTTCAATGCGGGGTTCGTCCCGCCTGCTTTATTTTTGGATCAATTCACGCAAGGCCTGGACGAAGAATTCGTTTTCTTCCTCAGTGCCGACGGAGACCCTCACGTATTCGGGAAGGCCCCAGCCTTTGCCATACCGGACGATGACGCCTTTTTTCATCAGGTCCTGATAAAGCGTCTCGCCGTTCTCGCCCAGTTTGACCAAGACGAAGTTGGCCATGCTTTTCGTATACGGAAGGCCCAGTTCCTCGAAAGCTCTATAGAGGTACTCGCGCCCTTCGCTATTCGCTTTGCGCGACTGCGTTACGTGTTCATGATCTGTCACAGCCGCTGTCGCTGCGAGCTGCGCGAGCGTATTGACGTTGAACGGCTCTTTCACTTTCAGGATCGATGTAATGATCGAATCCGCCGCAATGCCGAAACCGACGCGTACCCCGGCGATGCCGTAGATTTTCGAGAAAGTCTTCAAGGTCAACAACGGGTAGCCCTGGCGGATGAACTCGCTACCATCCGTGTAATCTTCCGCATCCGCATAATGGCTATACGCAGCATCAAAGACCACCAACGTATCTCCGACAGCGTCCAATAATTTTTGGACATCCTGTTTTTTCATATAGGTGCCAGTCGGGTTGTTCGGGGAGCAGATGTAGATGATTTTCGTCTTATCGGTCACTGCCGCGATCATGGCGTCAACGTCGAAGGCGAAGTCCTGTGCAAACGGCACTTTCACGACTTTTGCGCCCATGATGTGCGCGCCGAAATCGTATTCGCTGAATGATGGGTCCGGCACGACAATTTCATCGCCCTGTTCCAGGAATGCTTCCGAAATGAGCGTGATCAATTCGTCCGCGCCGTTCGTCGGGATGACTTGGTTTTTTTCGACGCCATGCTCTTTGGCAATCGCCATCTTCAAGTCACTTGCATCAGCGTCCGGGTAACGGTTCAAGCCGAGTACGCCTTGTTCGATGGCCGCAACAGCCTTCTTCGACGGGCCGAGCGGATTTTCATTGGACGCCAGTTTAATGACGCGCTCCAGGCCCAGTTCTTCCTGTACTTCCCAAATCGGCTTGCCTGGTGAGTAAGGCTGGATTTGATCCAAGGTCTTGCGTGCTTTGATATTCTCCAAATTCGCCATTATGTACGCCTCCGTCATCTATTTTTAATATGATTGAATGAATATGTACTACCATCGATAATGATACCATTAAAGGAGGATTCCCTGCATATCCACCTTAGTTAAAGCAAAATAATAGTCTCTATTATTACAGAAAAATCCGTTTCCCGAAAGGGGCACGGCCTACAATTTGAAACCCTCACCTAAATGTGGTTTACTTTAACGAGACTGACGAAAGAGGAGTTTTCACATGATTAAAAAAATGACATTCATTTTTGCCCCATTCGCCCTCGCCTTAGTGCTCGGCGCGTGTTCTGATAATGAAGAACCCACCGCAAACGAAGAAGCAACGTCTCCAGAGACTGAGCAAGCCGAAGGAACTGAAGAAGCAGCACCTGCAGAATCGGCGCTCGAACTTCCTGAAGAAGACGCGGTCGTAGCAGTCGTCAACGGTGAAGAAATCCAAGGCAAAGTATATAACAGCGTCGCCCGCCAATTCGAATCGACACTCGCTTCACAAGGACAGGACCCTTCGACTGAAGAGAACCTTCAATTGATCCAAGATGAAGCGATGTCCGTCGTCATCGGCAACGCCGTTCTCTTGCAGGATGCCAAGGAAAAAGGCCACGAAGCGGATGACGCCGTCGTTGAAGAACGCATGGAAGAATTGAAAGCCAACTTCGAGGACGAAGACGCCATGAACGAGGCCCTTGCTGAAACAGGCTTCACCATGGAAGAAATGGAAGAGCAATTGCGCGAACAGCTCGTCTACGAAAGCTATATGGAAGAAGAAATCGATTCACCTGAAGTGACGGATGAAGAAGTCCAGGCAGCTTATGACCAATTCGCCGAAAGCTCGGAAGAAGAAGCCCCGGCTTTTGAAGAAATGGAACCGACCATCCGCCAGTCACTGCAAGAGCAAAAAGACCAGGAAGCTACTTTCGCGCGCGTCGAGGAATTGCGTGAAGCAGCTGAAATCGAAGTAAAACTTTAATTTTTTTAAAAACCCCTACCGCAATCGGTAGGGGTTTTTCGGTCTTATAGCCGTTATCTATTCAGCTAGGCGCTCTTTGCAAAACGCCAAAACCTCTTGTTCTTCTTCTTCATCCAATGCAAAATCGAGCGGCTTCTCGCTGTTGCTTTCGATAAAATGATAATCGGCGATGCGCACATTGCCGTCTTCCACCGCCAGGATCACGCGCAGGTCGAGTCCGCCCGGTCGGTACAGTTCGTCTTCTTCGTCCACTTTAACCGCCATTATATACTCATAGCGTTCGCCTGCCAGGATGCCAGTCGGGTCTTGCAATTTTTCCACTTCGTAATTAATGATTTCCATCATTGCACCTCCATTGCTCTATTTTAACTTTCCTCCCCCCATTTGAATAGCGCCACCTAATGCTTGGGCGTTTAAGCATAACAGATACGGGAAAACATCAAGCAGACATAAAAATTAGGAGTGGATTTCGATGAACGTATTGGTTATCGGAGCAAACGGCCAAGTGGGCCGCAATATTGTAGAAGAACTTACAGAAAAAGGCCATGATGCGGTAGCGATGATCCGCAAGGAAGAGCAACGCGCGGAAATGGAAAAACGCGGGGCGAAGAAAATCGTCCTTGGCGATTTGGAAAAAGACTTCAGCCATGCATTCGACGATGTGGACGCAGTTATTTTCGCGGCAGGCTCTGGCCCGAAAACAGGCGCGGACAAGACTTTGACCATCGATCTATGGGGCTCTGTCAAGGCAGCGGATTACGCGAAGCAAAAAGGCGTCAAACGGTTCGTCCAGCTCGGCTCGGTCGGATCGGATGACCCGGATGCCGGCGGCGAGGAAATGAAGCCCTACTTGGTGGCGAAGCGCACAGCGGACGACCTTCTTAAACAGAGCGGCCTCGATTATACGATTGTCCGCCCCGGCCCCTTATCGAATGAAGACAAAACTGGCCATATCGAAGCTTCTTCAGAAGGCTTCACTTCCTTTGAAGACCGTTCGATTCCGCGTGCAGACGTAGCTCGCACGCTTGCTGAAGTGGTCGACCGTAAAAACACCTACGGAAAAGTCTTCGAGATCCTGCAGGGTGAAGCTGAAATCGCACAGGAACTCGACCGCCTGTAAGCTCTGGGCGGATGGCGTTCATGGCATTTCTATGGTAGACTAGCGTTACGATAATAGAGGACGTGATAACATGATTAATATTCAAGCACCGAAAGCTGACATCACCATCACTCAGCGCAAACAAGAAATCAAAGGCGATGAAGCAGTCATCAAACCGCTATACGGGTTTATCGATTTGCATGAAATCCCGCGCGACAAAGGCGGCATCATCCAGTTCTTCAACCACAGCGGCGAGCTATTGTTTGTCGGCAAGGCCCGCAAACTGCGTCAGCGTGTGAAAAAGCATTTCGAAGACAATGTCTCGCCATTGAAAAACCATCGCGATGAAGTCCATCGCATTGCGGTTTCCATCGTGGAAGACCCGATGGAACGCGAAATTTATGAGACTTACCTGATCAATACAGGAAAAGCGAAATATAACGTGGATAAAGTATTTTTCCGCGACTGAGACAAACGGGCGCTCCCGAGAGAGCGCCCGTTTTTTCTATCTCATTCCCCCCCAAGCTGCATTCAATCAAATCCAAATAAAGGTTTTTCCAGGTTTTATGAGACTCTGAAAAAGGAATAGTACTGTAAAATCATGCTCTTTGGAGGAACTCATTATGTCCACACACGCCAAGCCCGTCCCAGCGGCCGATTGCCGCAGCGAATACGAAACATTGCGCCATGTGCTCCTATGCCCACCGCGCTTTATGGAAATCAAGGATGTCATCAATGATGTGCAGAAACGATATCAAGAAGAGAACATCGACGTAACGGAAGCGTTGCGCCAGCATGGCGCCTTTGTCAAGGCACTCGCTACGGAAGGCGTCGATACGGCCTTCCTGGAAGCCTCCGAAGACTACCCTGAACAAGTGTTCACACGCGACATCGGATTCACGATCGGCGACACCGTCTTCGTCAGTGAAATGGCCGCGAAAGTCCGGCAAGGCGAAGAACAGGTTCTACAGAATTGGCTCGCTGAAAACGGCGTCCGCTTCAAGCATCTGCCTGGACACCGCATCGAAGGCGGCGACGTCCTGGTCGACCAGGAGACGGTGTTCGTCGGCATCAGCAGCCGCACTTCCAAAGAAGCGATTGAGGAATTGCAGCGCCACATGCCGGATTTCCATGTGGTCCCTATCCACCTCAACGAGAAATACCTGCATCTCGATTGCGTCTTCAATATTTTATCGCCGACCGAAGCGCTCATCTTCCCGGAAGCATTGGAACAAACGGCAATCGAAATGCTGAGCGACCGCTACACGCTCATCCCCGTTGAAGCTGACGAACAATTCAAGCTCGGTACGAATGTGCTGTCGATCGGCGGCCGCCGCGTCTTCAGCCAGCCGCAAAACGCCAAGGTCAATAAACAGCTTCGCGAACACGGATTCCGCGTCATAGAAACCGACTTCTCGGAAATCATCAAATCCGGCGGCGCTTTCCGCTGCTGCACGATGCCTGTCGCCAGAGGATGAAACAGAAAAAGCTGCCCCCATCAGCGGGCAGCTTTTATTATGTCCTCATCTGTATTCACGATCGGCTTGCTGCGTATGCAGGCGGCGTTCACGCGCAAGTTCCACAAATCTCGCCATCATATCGGTGCCTTCCGGCGTGCCGATCGATTCCGGATGGAATTGCAGCCCATAGACCGGATACTCTTTATGCTTGATCGCCATGACGGTGCCATCATCCAGCGCTTCCGCCTGCACATCAAAGCACTCCGGCATGGAAGCTTTTTCGATGGCCAAGGAATGGTAGCGCATGACCGGCACGCGCGCTTTCATTCCCGAGAACAAATCCGTGCCGGAATGGGACATTTCAGATACTTTTCCGTGGCGGATGACCGGTGCTTCCGTGACGTTCCCCCCGAATGCTTCCCCGAGCAATTGCTGGCCGAGGCAGATGCCAAGGATCGGCACATCGCGGTGGAGCGCACGGATCAATTCGAGCGACTCGGGCACATCTCTTGGATGGCCTGGGCCTGGGGACAAGATGATCGACCCGGGATTTTTCGCCCGAATTTCCTCCAGGCTCAATTGGCCATAGCGCACGACTTCCACCTTTTCCCCGAGACCTGCGACCGCTTGATAGATATTATAGGTAAATGAATCATAATGATCGATCAAGAGAATCATCCGAACACCTCCATCAACGAACGCGCTTTATGGAGCGTTTCCTCGTATTCGGCTTGCGGCTCGGAATCGAAGACGATGCCCGCTCCCGCTTGGACGTGGACAGCGCCATCTTTGACCACGAATGTCCGGATGGCAAGCGCCACATCGAGGTTGCCGTTGAAGCCGAGGTAACCGACAGCGCCGCCGTAGACGCCGCGCCGCTCTTCCTCAAATTGCTGGATGAGCTGCAAGGCGCGCACTTTCGGGGCACCGGATACCGTGCCAGCCGGCAGGCAGGAGACGAGTGCATCTAGCGGATGCATCGCACCTTCCAATTCACCGGTCACTTCCGAGACGATGTGCATGACGTGCTGGTATTTTTCGATGACCATGTATTTCGGGATGGCGACCGTGCCGACTTTCGCGACGCGGCCGACGTCATTGCGGCTCAGGTCGACAAGCATTTGATGCTCCGCGCGCTCTTTTTCATCCCCCAGCAATTCCTTCTCAAGCGCCAAGTCTTCCGCTTCCGTCTTGCCGCGCTTTCTCGTGCCGGCAATCGGATTGGTGACCATCTCCCCGCCGCGGATCGTCAATAAGCTTTCAGGCGACGCCCCGACGACGGCGTAGTCGCCGAAGTCGATGTAAAACTGATAGGGCGACGGATTTTGCTTGCGGAGTTTTCGATATAACGTGAAAGCATCGCCTTGATAATCCGCAGATAAACGTTGCGACAAGACCAATTGGAACACTTCCCCTTTGCGGATTTCCTCCTTGGCGAGTTTCACTTGTTCGCGGAACCGTTCAGCCGTCGTTTGGGAATGGAAACTTAATGTCTCCGGGCGGTCGGCTGGTTCTTGTTCCATTGCCTGCTCAAGCTGTATCACGATTTCACCTGCACGCCCTTCAAACGAGATCACCGTCACATCATGGCGGACGTGGTCGAACACGACGATCGTTTCGTATAGCTGCAGGTGGATGTCCGGCATATCCAGGCTGTCTTTACGGGCGCTCTCGACCGGCTCATACGCCGCAATGGCATCATAGCCGATATAGCCGATCGCCCCGCCGGTAAACGGCAAGCCATCGATATCCCGGTCGTCTGTCGGCATCAATTCCTTGATCCGTTCGAGCGGGCGACCTGCTTCCACTGTCCGCTCGCCGCTCCGGTAATCAATCACTTCCAATTGATCTTTCAATCCGATGAACGCTTTTGACGGATCTGCCGCGATAAACGAATAGCGGCCGCTCGCGCTCGTTTTCAACGAGCTCTCCAGCAGGCATTTGTATGGCCCTTGCAACCGGTTAAACACCATGATCGGCGTCAAGCTATCTCCTTCTACTTTCTTGATCTGCACATCTCTTCTCATCTCGGCTCAACTCCTCTTTCTTCTGTGCGCCGCCGGTTCAATACAAAAAGCCCCCTGCACGAAATAAGATCATTTCGTACAGAGGACGGATCGACCGCGGTGCCACCTCATCTTGAAGCTCTCAGCTTCCACTTGAACCCCTATAACGCGGGGCAGACGGGCCTTCTTTTCAGATGGCCACTCATAAGTCCATTCACGCATGTGCCACACCGGTTTCCAGCGGTCCCGGCTCTCTGTCAGAAGCTATCCATGCGCTACTTTTCTTAATCAACGATTTAAATGTGGCGCTTTGTTTCCGCAGCCCTATAAGGTTGCCGCGCAATTAAAAGCTTGTGACCATCTTATGGAATTCACGGCCTCCTGTCAACTGAAAGGAAGAAGCCAATTTAGATAATTCTGTATTTTCAAGGAGATTTACGTTATAAATAATAGTAGAAGAATGTTTCTAAAATTGAAGGGGGTATCGGAACATGAAAAACAGACTTTGGCTTGCGACCGGAACGGTAGGAATCGGCCTCATCCTTGGCGCTTGCGCAGGTGAAAGCGGCGGCGATTCTTCTTCTGAAAGCGGCGATGCGACGCAGATCAGCTTCATGCATTGGCGCGGGGAAGACAAAGATGTACTCGATGAAATCATTGCCGATTTCGAAGAAGAGAATCCTGACATCCGCGTAGAACAGAACATCTACCCGTCCGACCAATACCAGGCGACGGCACAGCGCATGCTGCAGGAAGGTTCGACAGGCGATGTCTTCACTTCCTTCCCCGGCGCGCAATTCGAATCCATCCAAAGCGCCGGCTTTTTTGAAGATTTGGGCGGAGAGGAATTCGTCTCGAATTTTGACGAAAACCTGATCTCTGTCGGCCAGAAAGACGGCACCCAATATGCTTTGCCGTATCAATTGGTATTCAATATGCCGGTCTACAACAAAGGCATGTTCGATGAACTCGGCCTCGAAGTGCCGAAAAGCTGGACGGAATTCCAGGAAATGGCCGATACCTTGCTCGAAAACGACATCACGCCGATCGCTTTCCCGGGCGCTGATATCGGGCCGAACCAATTCATGAACAGCATGATGATGAACAATGCGCCGGATGAAGACGTTTTCGAAAAACTCCAGAACGGCGAAGAGTCCTTGACGAATGAATGGTGGGTCAAGACGCTCGAAGACTTTAAACTCCTTGCCGATAAAGGCTATATCCAGGACGATGCACTTGGCACCAACCAGGATTCCGCCATGGCGATGGTAGCGAATGAGGAAGCGGCCATGCTTGCGACCGGTTCTTACCACATGAATTCCCTGCTCGACTTGAACCCGGACCTCGAACTTGATTTGCTGGCGCCGATTACTGTGGAAGAAAGCGAAGCCACTTATGAAGGCATCAATACGGCCACGTTCATGCTTGCCGTCAACAGCAATTCCGATAAGAAAGACCAGGCAAAAGCGTTCATCGACTATTTGAGCCAGCCGGAAGTGGCTTCCAAATACGCCAATGAAACCGGGCAGCATTTGACGGTCAACGGCGTCGAATACGAGTCCGAAGCCTTGCAGAACACTTCGTATTGGATCGACGAGCGCAAGACGCGCTTCCAGCCGCGCTTTTTGATCACCAACGCCCAAATTGAAGATGCGGTCCTCAGCTCAATTGAAAACGTTCTTGGGGGCGAAGATCCAATGGCGGCGGCTGAAGCGGCCCAGCAAATCGTAGAGGAAAACAGGGAATAACAGGTCCATGAGAATCTCCAAATCCATCTACCTGTTCTTTCTTCCGGGGCTTGCCCTTTACAGCTTGTTCTTTCTGTACCCGACCATCAGTGCCCTGTTCTATTCCTTTACCGACTGGGACGGCTTAAGCGCCGCATTCCAGTTCGTCGGCATCGACAATTACACCCGCGCCTTCACCGGGGATTCGATTTTCCAGAAAACGATCGGCAATAACTTGAAGTTCATGCTGACCGTTGTCGTGTTCCAGACGCTCGTTGCGCTCGCTTTCGCGCTGATCGTCATCAAGAATACGAAGACGAACGTATTCCTGCGGGCACTATACTTTTTCCCGACCATTCTTTCGTCGGTATCGGTCGCGTTCATCTGGGCGTTCATCTACGACCCCTCGATGGGCATCCTGAATCAACTCCTCGGCTTGCTCGGATTGGACTTCCTGGCACAGAATTGGCTCGGCAATGCCAATATCGCCATCTATTCGCTTGCCATCACCCAAGTGTGGTTCCATGCCGGCCAGATGTTGATCATCTTTGTCGCCGGGCTCCAAGCCATTCCAGAGGATTTGTACGAAGTGGCGAAAATCGAAGGCGCCAGCAAGTGGCAGACGTTCAAAAGCGTCACTTGGCCGCTTCTTGCGCCTTCCGCCACCATCGTTGTCGCCTATACGACGATCCAGTCGTTCAAAGCCTTCGATTTGGTGTTCGCGATGACCGGCGGCGGGCCGAATAATTCCACTGAAATCATCGCGACCTATATTTACGATGTCGCGTTCAAGAGTTATCAATTCGGTTACGCTTCCGCGATTTCCATCATTTTCATGGTCATCATCGCATTGATCACCTACCTGCAGTTCAAGGCTTTGCGCTCAGACCGCGTATCTTACTAGAAAGGGGGCGGCAACTTTGCTGTTCAGGAAATTCTCACTGCTCATCTATGCGCTGCTGATCCTGATCCCGTTGGTGGTCGTCCTGTTGACGTCCGTCAAAACACTTCAGGAAACCTTCCGCGATCCGCTCGGCTTGCCGGACGGTGGCTTTAAATTCGATAATTATGTCGCCATTTTCCAGGAACAAACGATGGCCGGCTATTTTCTCAACAGCACCATCGTCACCTTGTTCTCGGTTTCATTTACGCTGCTGCTCGCCGCGATGGTGGCATTCGGCATCACGCGCATGAATAATTGGATCGGCAATGTACTGTTCGCCTTGTTCACCCTCGGCATGATGGTACCGGCGCAAGTCATCATGGTTCCGCTGTATTCACTCATGCTGGATTTGGGGCTGACCAACAGCCTTGTCGGGTTGATTCTCGTCAACATCTCCTCGACTTTGCCGATTGCCGTCTTCATCCTCACCGGTTTCATGAAAACTTTACCGAAGGAATTGTTTGAAGCGTCGACGATCGACGGGGCAGGCAACTGGAAAATGTTCACGAAAGTGGCGATTCCATTATCCTTGCCTTCTCTCTCGGCAACAGCGATTTTCCTGTTCGTCATGCACTGGAACGACCTTCTGTACCCGCTCCTGTTCATCACGGACAATGCCTATAAAACCTTGCCGCTCGCGCTGCTCGAGTTCCAAGGGCAATATTCCACCAATTATCCGATGCTGTTCACCGGCGTCATCATCGCCTCAGCGCCCATGGTCATTGCCTACGTTTTCCTGCAGCGCTACTTCGTCGCAGGCATCACGGCCGGCGCGGTCAAAGGATAACAAAAAGCCTCCGGAATTTTTCCGGAGGCTTTTCTCATTATTTGGCAAAGACATGCTTGCCGATTTTCTTGATGGTCGAACGGGTGAAGATCCACTGGTCAGTTGCCGTGACCGGATTGTAATAGTATGTCGCGCCGGAAGATGGATCCCATCCTCTTGCCGCTTCCCGTACAGCACGGTAAGCCGAAGCGTTCGGCGTCAGCCAATATTGCCCATCATTCACTGCCGTAAAAGCGTTGCGCTGGAAAATGACGCCATATGTACTGCTCGGGAAAGCGCGGGATTGTACGCGGTTCATGATGACCGCCGCGACCGCGACTTTTCCTTCGAATAGCTCGCCACGGGCTTCACCGTGTACGGTACGGGCCATCATATCGACTTGCTTCATCTTTTCGCGCGTCAATGGCCCTGTAAAACCGGTCGCTTTGACGCCAAAATCGCGTTGGAATTGGACGACCGCGTCTTTCGTGATCGAGCCGTAATAACCGGTCGGGGCTACGTGGAAATAGCCAAGTTTTTGAAGTTTGGTTTGAAGTTCTGTCACTTCGCTGCCGGAAACGCCTTCGTGCAGATCAGGCGCATGAGCGGAAACCGCTGAATGTGAAAATGTTAGAAAGAAAATCGTTGCTAAACTGAATAAGAGCACTTTAATTGTTTTCATGCTTCCTCTCCTTTTCCTATTTGACAAGAATCGACAATTGATTCCTTTTTAAAGTATATCTTTGGTAAATACTAAAAACAACATGACGGAGTTACTTTGTTTTCTAATTTTTCTATCAACTCCCTAGGCCTTTCTATTGCTTCTGTATTCTTTAGGCCTATAAATCCCGGTCCGATTGCCGCGGAACTCAAAAAAAGGCGAGCCTATAGCCCGCCTTTCCGTAGATCCACCCGGAGTCAATTTCGTTGTCTCACATAATGCACTTGCGCGATTTGGCCATCCTGCCCAACGCTTTCCAATGTGAAGTCTAGACGGCGCTGCGCTTTCTGGAAAAGCGGGATGCCATCCCCAAGCGTTACTGGAGCGATCGAGATGATGAATTCATCGATCAGATCTTCCTGCAGGAGACTTTCCAGCAGCAAGCTTCCGCCCACCGGCCAGATGGTTCCGCCGGGTTGCTGCTTCAGTTTTTTCACGACACTCGCCGGATCTTCCGAAGTGAATGCAATCTGGCCTTCATCTTCTTTCGGGCGGCTGGTGAATACATAGGAGCGCTGGTCGGCATAAGGGAACTTCCCGCCTTCATGGGCGATCACCCATTCATAGGTGCGCCTGCCGAGCAGGACCGTATCGACCGTGTCGATGAATTCCCCATATCCGGCATCTCCCTCCATTTCCACGTCCAATAGCCAATCCAAAGTCTCCTCTTTATCGGCAATATACCCGTCCAAACTTTGCGCAATATAACAAACAACTTTCCGTTCACCCATCGAAAACTGCCTCCTTCAGCCGCTCATTGCTGCTGCTCGCTGAACTGTTCCTCTTAGGATTCCAGCTCTTCCAATTGCTTTTTCGTTTGCGGAAACGCATTTGCCTGCCATTCAGCACGATAGGCAGAATCCAATTGGGTCAAGCCTTCCTCTGCATGGTCGTAAGGGGCATTGACGCTTTCCTCATGGTCGATCTCGTAGCTATTGCGCATATCGCTGTCTTCATATATCCAAACCTTGCGCTTCTTATCATTATAAGCCTTCAATAAAATCAATCCTGCGCCAAGTGCTGCGCCTGATGCAACGAACTTTTTCATATCGATGCCCATACTGATCCCTCCATTTTGTTCTTTGTACTTGTCTTCCCCTTTTTCACCGGCCTTAACCTTTGCATATTTAGACGTCTGGACCAGAGTTTGGTAAAGTGGAACTAAACGATCCTGGAGGCGATTTGATGAAAAAAATAGTCATCGTATCTGACACGCATATCCCGAACCGGGCGAAAAAACTCCCTCAGCCACTGGTCGAGGCTTGTGATGGAGCCGATTTCATCATCCACGCCGGCGATTGGCAGATACTCGATGTCTACCATGAATTGTCGGCTTACGCTGAAACGGACGGCGTGGCAGGCAATGTCGATCCTTGGGACATCGTCGATCGTTTCGGACGGAAGAAAATTTTCACATTCGGCGATTTGAAAATCGGCGTCGTCCATGGAGACGGCATACGAAAAACGACCGAACAGCGCGCGCTCGAAAGTTTTTCAGGGGAAGATGTCGATATCATCGTTTTCGGCCATTCCCATCAGCCTCTCATGCGTGAAACGGATGGGCTGACATTGTTCAATCCCGGTTCGCCTACCGATAAACGCCGCGAACCGCAATATTCATTCGGGCTGCTTGAAATTGACGATACTTGGCAACTCAAGCATGTCTTTTTCGATAAGGAAGATTAACAGAAGGGCCATTTCCTGACGCAAAGGAAATGGCCCTTTTCGATAAGCGGCCAATGGAAGGGCATTGGACCACCGGCTTGCTTCAATGTTTTTGGAAGCTGAAACCGAGCCGCTTGAGCGCTGTCTCGAGATTCGCTTCAATCATCGTCCCTTTCAAGGCTTCTGCAAAATGGGGGACTTTCAGCGCCATATAAGGCTGGATGCCCGTCACGACCGGCTGTACGCCGATCACCCCCAAGACCTTCACAAGCTTCAATAAATACTCGCCCACCTCCGAGTTGATCTGCGAGACGCCCGAGACATCGATCACCAGCACCTCGATGCCTTTTTCCGCACAGTCATGCATCACATGATCGATGATCGCTCTGGCCCTTTCAGCCCTCACTTCGCCGATGATCGGCAAAATCGCCACTTTCCCGACAATCGGAACCATCGGCGCTGCCAGCGATTCAATTTCCCCGTATGCCCGTTCCAGCTCCAGGACATAGGTCAATAAAGTCGCGAGCGTTTCAAAGATGAATGGCAAATCCGCCGGCAGCTCGCACGGGCCATCGTCAAGCCCGCAGACAGTGCCATAGGGTGTGCCGTCTTCATAAAAAATCGGAACGCCGATAAAACACCCTGCTTCGAACCCATCCGTCATCCCTAAAGAACGAGTCAATTCGTGTTCCCCGATCCGTTCGATGATCAAGGTCTCCGCCCCATGCTCGACGCTCAACGCCGACAGTGTACACGGCAAGGGCGGTGCCTCGCCCTCTTCGATCAGATGCTGTTTCGTGTTATGTACCTTGATGATTTTCTGGACGCCGCCCTCTTGCTTGGAAATATAAAAGCTGTTCATCCCTGCTTGCTTGCTGAGAATTTGGAGAATATACGAAGCCGCTTCATCGAAATCATTGAAATCCCTTATCTTTTCCAGATTCCTCCTCACCATCCACCCATCTCCCCTTCCCAACATATTTTCATCCGGAAATTCCGCCAGTTCTTTTATCTATCTACATTATAACGCTCTTTATTATCTGAAATGTTTAAATTGTGTAACAAAATAAGTTTTTTTAATATGTTCATTCTTTCCAAATATCGGGTATACCTTATCACAAGTGAAAGGAGGCTCATCAATGGGCAAGGAATGGGACATCGAATTACTGGAACAGACCGATCGCATGATTTATTTCACGTGGACCCCGACAGATGAAATTTCCCAAATAAAAAAAGACGGAGTCATCGTCTATACAGGAACGCAGGCATCTTTCCGGGACGAAGGCCTGAGCCCCGGCGAATTGTTTTGTTACACCATTGAACGCCAATCGGAACAAGGCAATTGGATGCCGGCCGTGAAGTTGTTGACCGGCACTGAAAAACGCGACCCCGATTGCATCAACCAACTCGAACAGATCGTCCTATCGACTATCGTCTCTCACAAGCGGGTCTCACTCGCTTGGGGAGCGCTCGATGGCATCGGTGAATATGACATCTACCGCGACGGAAAGCAAGTCGCAACCACCCGCAAGACCCAATTCACCGACCGGGAGGTGCCGCAAGACCGCGAAGTAACTTATTGGATACGCGCGAGACGCCCCGTCGAACGGACCGAAAGCCCATTGCGCAAAATCAAATCACTCGCAGCCAATATATTCGGGGCCTTGAATGTGGCTTCATCACCGGAACAGGCGGCGGTGGAGAAGTTCTGGCTGTCGAAAAAGATCGCGCCGCTCAATCAATTGCTGGGGGAGAAGCAGGGCAAGGCGCCTGAACTGAAATGGCATCTGCGCTACCTGACCTTTTTGCCGGACGATGTGTTAAAAAACCCTAACCTGGCCTCCCCGAACCCCTATTTTCAAGGGGACGACCGGACATTCGACCCGGAATCCAAACATTACCGCTCCCTCACCAATTGCATCATCGACCTAAGCAAACAGCAGGGCACATTCGACTTCGATAAAGACATCGGCACCAGTATCGCCTATAATTGGCGGCGGAAATTCCGCAAGGCGGATGTCGCCTCGAGCGAAGGCGTCGACGCAAGGATATCGGAAGAAACACCCCAAAAAACCGAGATCCTGCTCACCCACAGCGTCGGGAATCCGCTGACGACATCACCGAACATCGACTATGAAGTATCCGCGACATTTTACCGGAACGGCGTGTATGATTTCATCGGCGTCCATGATCAATCGCCGAATCATGAAATTTACCTGAAGCTCGGGGATCACGGGAGCTGGCAACCGCTTCACCAGACCGAAAGCGAAGGGCTGGCCTGGATGGCCGATCCGATCGCTGCCCATTATTGGCGCTTTTCCAATTTCCTTTAATGGCTCATCAAACGATATTTCCATACGAAAGGGCAGTTCCAGGTTTTCTGGAACTGCCCTTTTCAGCTTGTTGAAGAACTCTGATAGACAGATATTAAATTGAAAGCTGACGATCTTTTCGACATTCAAAAATTAATGACTTATTCAAGTATTTGGAGAAGCGTTTGCTCGACTCCTATGGGACTAGCGGGTTTGAGAGACCCCGCAGACCGCGATAGCGGGTGAGGAGGCTCGATTCCCGCCCCATGGAAAGCGAGCGATAAGCTTCGGAAAATACGACTTTTTAACTTTCTCGACAGTCTGGAAAAGGGCAGTTCCAGGTTTTCTGGAACTGCCCTTTTCCGTCCTTAATACTGGTCCAAAAATCGCTTGCGGATATGCGGAGGCGGCAGCATGCAGCTGTCGAGCTTGCCGAATACTTTATAGCGGTTTTTTGCGATGAGGTCATATGCCCCGTCACGTAAGGCGCGCGGGAATGGCTGGAGATGATACGCCAGTTTCCATAGGCCAGTCAAATGATGTGAAATCTTGAGTGCGCCTTCCGATTTCACGTACGCTTCGCCATCTTCAATCAATACCAGGCTGTCGACGTCATCCGGGACATTGTGCTTTTTCGAAAGTTCCTGCCCGATCTCGCTTTGCAGGGACGCGAATTGGAAATAACCGGCCGGGTCATGATTGATGATGAATTGCACACTGGAATCGCAAAAGTTGCAATCTCCGTCAAATAAAACAATCGCATGCTCCATAAATGATCCTCCTTTAAACTAATGCCTGCCTTTCATTTTCCCTATTCCCATTTCTTGAAACCATCTGTCTTCGTCCCCTGATGAAAGAATAATTTCCAGCCGTCGCTGCGCTTTTTCCATACCGAACTGCGATGGCTCCATGCCCCTGTTGTCCGGTTCTCCAATGTGTACATCGTCAGCACCGCTTCAGGGCCGAGCTCTTTTGCTTCAAAGCGGGAAATACGGAAGTCGTCTTCCTGCAAGGCATAGCCTGAATCGAAATCGGAACGCCGGCAAATCCCGCCGGAACTTCCGAACTCCCAAAACTCATCATCTAGTATTTCCGCCATCCGAAAGTTCGACTCTCTGGCAGCCGGTGCCAAATGGCTGTTCTCCAATGCCAGAAACTGTTCATGTAAGCTCTCCATTCACATTCCCCCCCTGTCGTTTTGTCGAAGAAAAAAAGCCCCGACAATTGCCGGGACCGGATCATTTAAATTGCTCGTCTTCTTCTGCTTCATCGTCTTTGTAGAAATCTTCCTGGTCTTCACCGGGTTGGTCTTGAGGGCCATCCGATGACCCGAAATTCTCGACATCCTCGAAGCTGTTCCCGTAATCGCGGATTCTGCCGTCTTCCGTTCTCGCCGGGCGGTCCGTCGATGAGCCGATGACATCTTCTTCCGAAGGCCGGCTTTCCATGTCCAGGCTATGGTCGGCATGGTCGATGCACGTCAACGCAGTCGGTATCGCTTCCAGCCGCTCATAGGGAATGTCTTTTCCGCATACTGCGCATGTCCCATAAGTTCCATCTTCAATGGCTTTTAGCGCCGCGAGCACATCTTCATGCTCTTCTTCCTTAAATTGCTCGAGCGCCATGCCCCGTTCCTGGTCGTATAGGTCAGTCGCGTTATCGCCTGGGTGATTATCATAATTGGATAGTTCGCTTGTTTCGAACTCCTCTGTATGCTCCATTCGTTCCTCGAGCGACTTCAATTGCGCTTCGAGTTCCTGCTTCAAGTTTTTCAGCTGTTCGTCCGTCATGTTGACTCCTCCTCCAAATACTCGCTTGTGCTATATATATTGCCTTTATCGGAGAAATCAAACCTCAGGCTGCAGCTCAGAAATCATCGAAGCGGTCCATCAAGCTCATCAAATACTCATCCAAGCGGTAACGGACCAATTCATCGGACAGCCCGGACAAACCGAACGCCTTCCATCCCGGGTAAACGGCTGGGCTTCCGTCCAATATATCGATCAACGACAACAGGTCCCAATACGGGTCATAGGTGAATGACTCGCCGGCACAGCGTTCATAAGCCGCCAAAAATTCGTTGGCCACCCGTGTGCCGTAAAGCTGGGCCAGATTGACACGGCAATGCCCGACATCGACACCCGCAGGCCCGCGGCACGCATTGACCCAATCGACAACCCCGCTCACCTGCCCGGATTCCCAGAGAATATTTCCCGGGTGATAATCGCGGTGGATCAAACTGTATTCGACGGGCGGCCCTCCAGCGGCTACGATGTAGAACGCGCGCATCCAGTCGCCTTCCACGCGTGACCACTTCGGACGCTCGAGGCGCCGTGCATCGTTATAGGCAAAATATTCGTAAGGAAACCCTTCCGCTTTGTGGCGGTGGATCTCCACTAAGGTTTGCGCCAGCCCATCAAGCCACCCCGCATCGTAGGCAGGCGGGAAAATGACCGCCCCAGGAACTTTCGTCATCAATACGGCGGGCATACCGCACGCCTCGCCATTTTCATCAAACGCCAGAACGCGCGGTGCGGAAATGCCCGCTTTTCCGGCAAGCTCCAGGCTCATCGCTTCATGCCTCGCCAAATCCGGTTCCTGGTCGAGCCACTCCCCTTTATGGTGAAGCCGCAGCACCACGCTCTGTTGCTCTCCGTCCTTGTTCGCCCGAATTTCATAAAGCAGTGAAGAAGTCCCACCTTCCAAGGGGACAGCTTCTACCAATGCAGCTCCTTGCCATTTCGCCTCGACCCAGTCGAGTGCCTGGCGGGATAAGCCGCCGAATCCATTAGTCATTCTTGCCGCTCCTTTCAGCCTATCTTTTGCTTTTAGTGTACCATGAAAAAACGCCTACTCCAGCTTTTTGCTATGCGCCCACCCGAAATTCGGGAAGCGTTTATCGCGGCGCCAGAAGGGTATGGTTTTCCTACAATGACTTTTCAACTTAAACAGGCGAATCGCCTGCATTGACCATACTGAAGGAGCTGACGTTACATGAAAGTGAAGCACCCGATCCCGAAAGCAAAAGAATTGGACAATACCCTATCCCTTCTCGGGGAAGGGTTTGATTTCCTGCCTGGCCGCCGCAAAGAGCTGGGTTCGGATATTTTCGAGACCCGCCTGCTCGGAAAAAAGGTTATCTGCATGGCCGGCGAAGAAGCAGCTGAACTGTTCTATAATAACGAGTACTTCAAACGCAGCGGCGCAGCGCCGCTTCCGCTTGAACAGACGCTTTTCGGGCGCGGTGCGGTCCATGGCCGCGACGGCGAAGACCATCACCAGCAAAAGCGCATGTTCCTGTCGATGATGACACCCGAACGTTTGGAAGATGCCAAACGCATGGCCATTCAGGAACTCGACGCCAAAGCGGAACAATGGCAACACATGGATGAAGTCGTCCTCTTGGATGAAATCGAGGAAATCTTCACACGCTCCATGATCCATTGGGCAGGGCTTCCGATGAAAGAAAGCGAAGTCAAGCAGCGCACATGGGAGCTCGTGACGATGGTCGATTCGTTCGGACTCACCGAAGGGCGCTACCGTGAAGGCATGAAAGCGCGCAATGCGCACGAAGACTGGCTGAAAAAAATCATCAAGCAAATCCGTAAAGGCGAATACAATCCGCCAGCCTATACAGCTGCGTACATCGTCGCCCATCACCGGACACCGAACGGCAAGCTGCTCGACCTCGAGACGGCAGCTGTCGACTTGAATAACGCCTACCGCCCGATGATCGCAACCGCGTACTTTATCGTCTTCGGCGTCATGGCGATGCACGAAAACCCGGTCACGCTCGGCAAACTCCAGGCAGACAAAAACAACTACAGCCATAATTTCGCCCAGGAAGTTCGCCGTTATTATCCATTCGCGCCAGTCATGGCAGCGATCGCCAAGAAGGATTTCAACTGGAATGGCGTGCACTTCAAAAAAGACATGCGCGTCATCCTGGATCTGTATGGCACGAACCACCACCCCGATTCCTGGGACAATCCCGAGGAATTCATCCCGGAACGTTTCAGTACATGGAACGGCAGCCCCTTCAATTTCGTGCCACAAGGCGGCGGCGACCATCACACCGGACACCGCTGCGCCGGCGAGTGGATGACGGTCATGGTCATGCAATCATTCTTCAAGTATTTCGCAGAGAACCTGAAATACAGCGTGCCTGAACAGGACTTGTCCTACGATATGTCACGCATGCCCACCATGCCAAAAAGCCGCTTGATCTTAAAAGACGTCCAAAAACTGAAAAACCGGCCAGACAATGTGTTCTATCACGAACAGAAGAACACGACTGTGCAATCAGGTTGTCCGTTCCATTGATAAAAAAGCTTTCTAATAATAAAAGGCTGGCGAAAGGTGTGTTTTCGTCAGCCTTTTTCTTATGCTTCAGTTTCATTGCAGACATCTCTTTCATCCATTAGCTTATGTATGTTCTTAATTGTTTCAAAACGAATGTTTCCCGTTTCAACCAGCTGTTCCGTTCAACCTGTTGAATTAAACGCTCATTTTGCAAAATTGCTTCTTCTAACGCCACCCACTCTGGAGTAAAATCAAGGACACTTTCGTAATCATCCAATTGCAACGGAAGCTTTTCTTCATTTTTCAATTCTGCTATATAATAATGCGAAGTCATTTCAAATACGACATCCATCTCATATTCATCAGATCGACGTTCAATCACTGTGCCGACCCATTCTTTGACTTCACAATTGATATAGCCAGTTTCTTCCCTAATTTCACGGACGAGTCCTTCTGTATCACTTTCATTTTCTTCTACACCACCACCTGGGAATTTGTAATCTCCCCTGTTTGATTGGACCAGAAGAATGTTATGCCCGGACATAATAACCGCCCTAACTGCCTTTCTTTCAAATATCTTATTAATCTTCTTAAGCCCTTTTTCTTCCAGTATTTTATGAAACTCCATCTTTCCACCACTTTTCTGTTTGAATTCAGCTATAAAGTTGTAAATAGTATACCTTAAAATTCCATTTTCTATTTGTAATAGTTAAAGTGAAACTAGTTTCATCGCGGCATAGGACTGAAGGTAGCGAGGGCCTGCTTCCCCATTGTTCCGTAATTCTATGGGTGCTTCATCTTACCATTCACCGCCCAGATGACTTGAGCTACAAAGTAAGATGCTTTTCTCCTTTCAATATTTAATGGATTGAAGAAATTATCTACCACTTTAAAACCAGAGACGGAGTGGAAGGGGGGCTGACTCCTGAGGGACCGCGCGAGCTGGCGAGACAAATGTACGGCGCTCTTTGCCGTACATTGGCTCAACACCCGCCCCTCGGAAAGCAGCCCCCCTGAAACGCAGTCGAAAAGCGGAAGCTTTTCTACTCACTCTGTAGCTAAATGTATGACCCGCAACTCAAAGACTCAAAGCCCTAACAAACCAACAATTGACAGAACCGCCCTCATCTTATACGATAAGGCAGGAAATTAAATAACCCGGCAACGGGAGAGGTTCATAGCATTCCACCCTCTATAAAAAACTATGGATTTTGAAATCAAGCCGAATCCACATGCGATTCGGCTTTTCGTTTGTCCGATTTTTTTATAGCTCTCCCCCGCCGGCCCAATATAAGGAGGCCACACACATGGCAGGAAGAAACGAAGAAACACTCGAGCATTTGTCCTTGCTCGGCAACCAGAACACACGCTACAAATTTGAATACGACCCCGGCATTCTAGAAGCGATCGACAATCTCCACACGCGCGATTACTTCGTCAAATTCAATTGCCCTGAATTCACTTCGCTATGCCCGCAAACCGGCCAGCCGGATTTCGCGACGATCTATTTGAGCTTCATCCCAGACAAGAAGCTCGTCGAAAGCAAAGCCTTGAAGCTCTATTTGTTCAGCTTCCGCAACCACGGCGATTTCCATGAAGATGTCGTCAACATCATCATGAACGACTTGATCGAGCTGCTCGACCCGCGCTATATCGAAGTATGGGGCAAGTTCACCCCGCGCGGCGGCTTGTCGATCGACCCGTATACGAATTACGGCAAGCCTGGCACGAAATACGAAGAAATGGCGACGTACCGGATGATGAACCACGACATGAATCCGGAAACGATCACCAACCGATAAGGAGCATCGTCCATGTTACTTTATTTGAATGGCGCTTTTGTCGGCCTGCTCATCTTATCCAATATCCTGGCAGTGAAACTGTTCTCCATCAGCGAATGGGCGGTGCTGCCGGCTGCAGTCATCGTCTATGTCTTTACGTTCCCGATCACCGACACGATCGCGGAAGTATACGGCAAAGAAGCGGCTCGCCAAACGGTCATGGCCGGATTCATCACGCAGCTCGCGGCGCTGGCGTTCATCTTTGCGGCCATCCATTTGCCGTCTGCGCCGTTTTTTGCAGACCAGGCAGCGTTCGAGTCGATTTTCTCGGCCGGCTTCCGGGTGACGCTCGCAAGTTTGGTATCGTATTTCATCAGCCAAAACCTGGACGTCACGATTTTCCATAAATTAAAAGCACGCAATGGTGAATCGAAATTGTGGCTGCGCAACAATGCCTCGACGATGGTCAGCCAATTGGCCGATACGACGATTTTCATCACCATCGCTTTTTACGGGACGATGCCGCTATCGGCGTTGGGCGCCATGATCTTGACGCAGTATGCGTTCAAATGGGTCGTCGCAGCAGCGGACACGCCGCTTGTCTACCTGCTCGTCAAACTCGCTCGCCGCTCCAAGACAGCCGCTCAAAAGAGTTTCGCTTAATCGAATCATAAAAAAGCCGCCGGCACGTGTTGAGTGCCGGCGGCTTTTGCTGTTTATTTTTTTCAGGATGGCTGGGCTGCAGGGACGATGATAGCAGCCGAGTCACTATGCTGTGTCCAGACGAGCTCTGCGGTAATCGGCAAATGGTCAGAGGCAGCCGTTTCGATTCTTTCTGCATCCCGCACGTCAAAGCCGCGGTCGGCGAAAATATAATCGATGCGTGTCATCGGCTTGAACGATTCACCGGTTTCGTGATTTTCATAAGGGGACGGATACGTATAGGCGTCGCCGCGTTTGGCTTTCAGGAAAACATCCGTCATCGTACAGTGGAGATGGGCTAAGTGGCGATGTGTTGGCGGTGCATTGAAATCGCCCGCGATGATTTTCGGGAAATGGGTTTTGCCCGCGATTTCCATTATTTCCGCGACACTCAATTCCAACTCCTCATCCTTCAATGCCAAATGCGCATTCAAGACCTTAAGATACGTACCGCCGACTTCAATGACGGTCTCGAGGACACCCCGCTGTTCGTTATTGTAGATGTCGGTGACGACTTGCGTCAAAAAATGGTTTTCTGCATATTTGATTGGATAAAGGCTTAATGTGGCATTTCCGTACTGGCGGTTCGGGCGTTCCGGGTCATCGGGCGCTTGATTCAAATTAGCGCCAAATGCCGCATACATCCCGAGCCGCTCGGCCAGCCATTCGACTTGGTCCATATAAGAACTGCGGTTGGAAAAATGGCGGTCGACTTCCTGGAGCGCCACGATGGTGGCTCCCGACGCTTCGATTACCTGTGCGGTTCTCTCTAAATCCACTTCGCCATCCATTCCCATTCCATGGGCAATATTGAACGACATCACTTTCACTGTTGGGGTCCTGCTGGCATCGCCGTGCATGAGACCATCTCCTTTTCTGGTTGAAACGAATCAGTGGCAGCTGCGATTGTCCCCTTAATTATAGCAAGGATGGCGCTTTTGCAAGTTAAATCTAGGTTAAAAAATGTTATGGTTTTGTAAATTTTTGAGTTTCGCCACAATTGGTACATGATCTGAGGCTTCGCTGGCAATTGTCCAGGCCTCTATCGCCTCGAAATGGGCATCATGGAAAATATAATCGATTTTTTGGCCATGGTCGCCTTGTTTCTTATACGTATCCGGGTAAGGGCCAGAACCGAACGCATTGTAGAAATGCTTCGAGAATCGCTGGATGTGGCTGGTTGAAGGCGCGGCATTGAAATCCCCCACCAGCAATTGAGGCAAGGGGTTGTCGGACGTTATAGCGATGATTTCCGTCAAGCTGCGATCCACTTCCTCGTCAATCAACGACAGGTGCGTATTATAGAACGAGAATCGCCGCCCTTCCACTTCGATGACCGCTTCGAGCATTCCGCGCGGCTCGAATTCCTCCGGGTGCACTTCGACAGCGCTTAAATCATGGTTTTGGGACGACACGATCGGATAACGGCTTAAAATGGCGTTGCCGTATTCACGCTTCGGCCGTGCACCGCCCGCTCCCCTGTCGATTAAGTTCGGCCCGTATGCCATGTGCATGCCGAGCCGCTTCGACAGCCATTTCGCCTGATCCAAAAACCCGCTGCGCGAGGAAAAATTGCGGTCCACTTCCTGTAAACCGGCAATATCCACTTTTCCCTGCTCAATCGCTGTTGCCGTCAGTTCAAGGTCCAGCTCTCCATCGATCCGTTTGCCTGAGGCGATATTAAAGCTCATCACTGCCAGCATCTTCCCCACCTCCTCGTTCGCTTGTTCCCGTTTACTTCCATTCCCCAGCCCAGCTGGATAAAACCAAAAAAAGCCCGCAAGCAAGCGGGCCCCTGTTCATCCATTCAATTTATCCGTATAGGCAATGATCGCATCCCGCAAATATTGCGCTGCCCCTTCGCCTGCTTTTTCATAATAGGCCGCGAAGCGTTCATCCGCGACATACATTTCCGCGAGTCCTGCGTGCGCTTTCGGATTGTAGCTGCCCCAGGTATACCCGAGCCACTGCCGGTGCAAATCGGCCACTTCCTGCCCAGCATTCCCTTCCGGTTCGCCGCCTTTCAGCGCTTCCCCCAGCTTCTCCAGGACCTCCTGCTCGAGACGCTTGAACGCTTCGTATTGCTCTTGGTTCATGCCGAGCATTTTGGCGTTTGACCGGTCGACTTCCGCATCGCCATATTTCTCGCGGATCTCTTTTCCGTAAGCCGCTTCATTGTCCTCAACCAGCTGCTTCTTGAATCCTTCGAACTTTTCATGGTCTGCCATTTGGCTCTCCCCTTTTTTTGCGGAAATGGTTTTCTCCACATTGCTAATCAAAAGGTCCAGGCGGCTGCGTTGTTCAAGCAATTGTTCCCGCTGCCCGAGCAATGCCCCGATTTCATCAAAATCCGGATCATCCAATAGCTTCGCGATGTCGTGAAGCCCGAATCCGAGTTCGCGGTAGAACAAGATGAGCTGGAGCCGGTCGATTTCCGGACGCCCGTACATCCGGTAACCGGACTCATTTTTTTGCGGCGTCAATAAACCGATCGAATCGTAATAGCGCAAGGTCCGCGCGCTCACGCCGGCAAGCGAAGCCAATTTCTGCACTGTGTACATGCCGCCACCTCCTGATGACTTCATCTTAAACCTTGACGCAGCGTCAAGGTCAAGAAAAACATTAGGTCAATTGCTGCTCGGCGAATTCGCGATACAGCGCATGCTTCCCGGTTAACTCCCGGTGGTTGCCGATGCCCGTGACCCGGCCCTTTTCAATGAAGATGATTTGATCGGCATCGACGATCGTCGACAGGCGGTGCGCAATGACCAAAGTCGTCCGCCCTTCCATCAAGCGGCCAAGCGCCTGCCCGACGATGCCTTCGGACTGGCTGTCGAGGCTTGCGGTCGCCTCGTCCATCATCAATAATTTGGGGTCGCGCAAAAATGCGCGGGCGATGGCAATGCGCTGCCGTTGACCGCCGGACAATTTCACGCCGCGCTCCCCGACTTGTGTGTCCAATCCGTCGGGGAACGAAGCGATGAACTCCTCAGCATAGGCCATGCGGGACACCCGCCACAATTCTTCATCCTTATAGCGGCCGGCATCCGGCAGGCCGTAAGTCAGGTTCGCACGGATCGTCCCGCCCATCATGGCGCTTTCCTGGGATACATAGCCGATCTGGTCGCGCCAGGAAGCGATGGCCACGTCGCTGATCGGTACCTCGCCGATGGTAATCACGCCTGCAGTCGGTTCATAAAAGCGCTCGATCAAGCCGAAAATGGTCGTCTTGCCCCCGCCGCTTGGCCCCGCAAACGCAATCTTTTGGCCCGGATGCGCTTCAAACGAAACATCCTGCAGCACCGGCTCGCCGTTTTCATAGGCAAAGCTGACGTTTTCTAGTCGCAGCGTTTTGCCGCTGATGTCCATCTCCATGCCCTGTTCTTGTTCTTCTCGCGGCAACTCCAAAATATCGATGATGCGTTCCGTCGCCCCTTTTGCTTTCTGCAATTCCGTAAAGAAACGCGCAAATGTCGCGAGTGGCACGATAATCTGGAATAGATAGAGAAGAAAAGCGACCAAGGATCCGGTCGACATCGACCCTTGCGATACACGGATGCCGCCGTAGCCGATGATCATCACGATGACGACCATGACAACCAAATACATGAGCGGGCCGATCAAGGCATAGACTTTCGCTTCCCTCATGCCAAGCCCGTATAATTTCTGGATGCCCGACAACCCGCGCTGTTCTTCCACCGGTTCCGCAGTCGACGATTTCATCAGGCGGATTTCCCCAAGCGTCTGCTGGACGTCGCCCGTGAACACGGCCGTCTCGTCCTGCAAGCTGCGGGAAATCTTCGCCATCTTGCGGCCTAGCGGAATCATGATGGCGATTGTCAGCGGTACGGCGAGCATCATGATCAAGGTCATTTTCCAATCGAGCACCAGGAGAATCACCACAGCCCCGATGATCGTAATGATGCCGGTGACAAAATTCGGGAAATGGTCAGTGATGAGATTCCGGACGATGCCGGTATCGTTGACGACGCGGCTCACCGTCTGGCCGCTTGCGTGCTGGTCGAAATAGCCGACACGCAACCGCAGTAAATGAAGCCACATGCGCTCGCGCAACCCGGCCACGATGCGCTGCCCGACCATGCTCAATAAATAAATCGATACGCAGTTGATGACTGCCTGCACGATGAAGGCAGCGGCAAGTGCCGCAATCAAACCTGCGCTTAACGTTTCCACTGAAAAGCCGTCCACCAATTCCCTTGTCAACAACGGGACCAACAAGCCGACGATGGTTGTGATTAAACTGGTCGCCAATCCGAAAACGAGCGCCCATTTCGGGATCTTAATCGACGTGAGAAGCGTGAAAAACGGCTTGATGCCTTGTTTTTTCTGACTTGGTTCCATAACTCCATCTCCTATCTATCCAGTCGGACGATTTACGAAGCGGCAATTTTCCGGTCTTTCGGCAAAGCGAGGCCGACCAGCCCGAGAATCGGCAATAAGGAAATGATGATCATCGTTTCGTAGACGCCAATCGAATCCATCAACACCCCGATCGCGACAGATCCGATGGCGCCCATGCCGAATGCCAAACCGACCGTCAGCCCGGACATCGTGCCGATCCTGCTCGGGACGAGTTCCTGGGCGTAGACGACCATGACGGAAAAGCTCAACATGAGGAAAAAGCCCAATACGGCAAGAATGAGAGCGACGATCGGCAAGGCGACATATGGCAGCACAAGCGCCAGCGGGATCGGCACAAGCAATGACAGCACGATTACACGCTTGCGGCCGATGCGGTCGGCGAGCGGGCCGCCGAAAAAGGTCCCGAATGCCCCGATTCCGAGAAATAGGAAAATGAACATTTGACCTTGTTGGATTGTCACGCCATAATTATCCATTAAATGGAATATATAAAAACTCGTGATCGTCGTTATGTAAAACGTGCGCGCGAAAATGATCAACAACAGCAAGGTCAAGGCGGTGCCCACTTGCTTTTTGGTCAAAGGCGGCAAGGAAGACAGCACCGCTTTTGTCACTTTCTCCAATTTATCGCGTTCCAATTGCGCCTTGTACCAGGCGGAAATTTTGGATAGCACGAAAATGCCGATTGCCGCAACGAAGAGAAACAGCGCCGCGCCCCGCTGCCCGAGCGGCACAAGGATAAAGGCACTGATCAAAGGCGCCAATGCTTGCCCGGAGTTGCCGCCGACTTGGTAAATCGATTGCGACAAGCCGCGTCTCGAACCCGCTGCCATATACGACACGCGCGAGCCTTCCGGATGGAACACCGCAGAACCGAAACCAAGGAAAATGACCGATAACAGGATGAGCCAATACTCCGGCGCAAAGGCCAGGCCTGCGATCCCGATAAACGAGAACACCATGCCGAGCGGCAACGCGTAAGGCATCGGCTTTTTATCGCTCGCAAACCCAATCACCGGCTGCAGGACAGACGCCACCATATTGAGCGCAAACGCGATTAGCCCGAGCTGGGTGAAAGTCAGGCCCAAATCCTTCTCCAAAATCGGGAACATTGCCGGAATCACTGCCTGCAAGGAATCGTTCAGTAAATGCACACCGCCAATCGCGAACATCACCGGATACACCGGATTGCCCGCGAGCGAAGATGAGGAAATTGCTTTTGCCATAATGCTCCCTCCAAATTTGCTAACCATATTATTTTCCATTATAAACCAATAAAAAGCGCAGATGCACATTCAACTTGGAATGCCCATCTGCGCTCTTTGTTTCTGCCTATGAGCCCGCCTTACAGTAAACGCAGGAACAATACTTTCAGGTAATCGCCTTCCGGGAATCTTCTGTCGACGTGGAAATCCGCCGGCAGGCTATACGTCTCCACCACTTTGTATTTTTGGTTTCGATCCTTGAATGCTTTATCGATCATTTGGGTGAACTTCTTCATATTGAATGAAGCGCTGTTGGTCGAAGCGACAATCAAGCCGCCCGCTGCCGTGATATCGATCGTTTCTTTCATCAAATTGGTGTAGTCTTTCGCTGCGCTGAAGACATGCTTTTTTGAGCGCGCAAAGCTTGGCGGATCGAGGACCACTACATCAAAGCTCAAGTTCTTGCGCTTCGCGTATTTGAAATAATTGAAGACGTCCATGACCAGAATGTCCTGCTCGTCAAAATCGATGCCGTTGATGCTGAACTGCTCGATCGTTTTCGCCGAGCTGCGCTTCGCGAGATCCACGCTCGTCGTCTTGTCCGCCCCGCCGAGCGCCGCTGCTACAGAAAAGGCTCCGGTATAGGAGAAGGTATTCAGCACGGTCTTGCCTTCCGCATATTTCGTCCGGATCGCCTGTCGCACATCGCGCTGGTCTAGGAAGATGCCGGTCATCGCCCCGTCGTTCAAGTACACCGCGAAGTTCATGCTGTTCTCTTGGACTATCAATGGGAATTCGCCGCGCTCTCCGGATACGAAATCATCGTCTTCGATGTATTGGCCTTTCGTATCGAAACGTTTCTTCTCGTAGATTCCGGTGCAGTCCGCTACATTCTCCAAAGCGGCCACGAGGTCTTCACGGAATGAATAGACGCCTTCACTATACCAGGACAGCAAATAGAATCCTGCGTAATAATCGATCGTCAATCCGCCGAACCCGTCCCCTTCGCCGTTAAAGACGCGGAACGCGGTCGTCTCCGGATTGTGGAAGAATTTCTCGCGGCGGCTGAATGCCAATTCCAGCTTGCGCTCGATAAAGGCCTGGCCGACCGCTTCGTCCTGATTTCTCGTCAAGACCCAGCCGGCGCCTTTGTTCTGCTCGCCGTAATAGCCCGTCCCGAGATATTCCCCGTCTTTATCGACCAGTCGCAGCAAAGTGCCTTCCGGTGCATCGATTTCGCTCATCAATCCATCTTTCGTGATGAGCGGAGAGCCTTTCGCCAATTCATTTCTCAAACTGTCCTTCACTGTTGCCGTCAATTCGTTTCTCACAATTCCTCATCCTATCTATGCCGTTGCATTTTGCATTATAATCAGTGTAAAGGAAATCTATCGCCCTGCCCACTTTCAAACGCCTTTTTCAATGAATTGGATACGGAAAGGAGGAGCCGTCGTGAAAAAGAAGTTCTACGTCTACAACATCCTGCTGACAAACGGGGACATGCTAGAAGGCATCCGCATTGAAGGTGCGCTTGAAGACCATTTCATCGGCATCGCCGTCAGCCTGCTTCCGGTCGAAGATGCAGCGGGCAAGACGCTTGTCTTGAATCTGTTCCACATCGTGCGGGCGGAGCTTGTGCGTATTGAGGAAGCTTAATGAAGATATTTGGAGTGTGATTGCGGAAATGTGTTTGCTGTTATAGGAGCTTCAGGTTAGTAGTCGCCACCGGGCTTTGGGTTGGCCTCTTGCCATAAGCCAGGAAGAACACTTGTCTTACGGCGTTGGCTCACCCTCGGCGCTCGGCGGCTAAAATATTCCATTTATCTCCATACGTTTATTTAGATCGACTTCTTTAGTCAGTTACCGGCTAGCGGGGGAATCGCTTCCCGAGATATGTTTGAAGCAGCTAGTGAGAGTTTACGTGTTGAAGTGTCTCAGCATTCTATTTGTGCTTCATCTTGTTATCTGCCGCCATGCTTTGGGTTGGCCTCCTGCCATAAGCCAGGAAGAGCACCTGTCTTACGGCGTCGGCTCATCCTTTTACGCTCGGCGGCTTGGTGATCTCATTAAGTAGAGTGTGTTTAGGTAGATCTGCTTCTATACCCAGTTGCCGGCTAGTGTGGAAATCGCTTCTTGAGATGCGCCATCTGACAAATAGGTGCTTGAATTGAAAATCATACTCTCTTTGATCCAAACGATATGAGCTACAAAACATGATGCATTTCCACGCTTCTCTTTAAATGAACTGAAGAAACGATCGCTCACTCTAAAACTAGAGACGGAGTGGAAGGGGTGAATGGATGGCGAGTCCATTCATTTGCGACGCATCTGCGTAGCAAATATTTTTTTGCGATGCCCGAACATAGTGAGGGTTGAGCAGATGTGGGAGCAACGGTTCTACTGCGATGTTCGAACGCAGTGAGAATTGAGCAACGCGTATCAAGCGATGCTCAAACACAGAGAAATTCGGCACATTGGCCGGGCACCCGCCCCATCTCCGGGCAGCTGAAAGCGCGACGTCCTGTCGCATCAGCTGCATGACTCGCATCCTGCGAGCCCCAAGCAGCCCCCTGCAACGCAGTCGAAAAGCGCAAACTTCTCCAATCACTCCTTTCCATTCCAAGTATTCTAATTTCTGGCTTCAATAGCTCTCTCGACAGAAAAAAGCGCTCCGCGCAATGCGGAACGCTTTGTAGCCATTGGTTATTCTTGCACCCATTCCCAGGCATCGTTCATTTCGTCGAGCTTGAAATGGCGCGTTTCCAAGCCGTCTGCAAAGCCTTGCCAGCCGTTCGCTGCCGAAGTCCAGTCCTTTTCGCTGATGACCGCGAACTTGCGTGCCTGGCTCCAGCTTTCACGGTCGATGTCCGCACTGTCTGCCGCATCGAATAAGGTGGAATCTTCCACTTTGTAGATGATTGCGTACATGTTGAAATGCCCTTTTTCGCCCACTTTCTCGCGGATGACGTGATCCAGTTTCTCGACGTCGGCTTTGCTCGCACGCCCTTCCACTTCAATCGCGATTGTTTCGATGTCTTTGCTCGGTACGATGGATAACATGTCTGTTCACCTCTCCTTTATCCAATCCCAGGCCTGGTCCATCTGGTCCATCGGAAAATGTTCAGCTTGTACGCCCGGGAGTTTATCGATTACGCCCGATGCCTTATCCATCCAGTTTGTTTCACTGACGACCGCAAGTTTATTGTACTGGCTCCAGCGCTTGGCATCGACGGCCAACTCTTCGAACATGGCGCCTGCTGTCGGGGCATCAATTTCGTTGATCACGGCATAGACATTGAATTTCTCATCATTGCGGAATTTGTCGAACACGACATTGTCGAATTTCTCCAAATCCCCTTTCGTCACTTTGCCTTCCACTTCAATGGCCAAAGTTTGTTCGTCTTTGCTGGTGAAGAATGATAACATGGCGGCTCCTCCTTAAAGTTTCCTGATAATGCTGTTATTCCCTTTAGACCACGCATCAAACTGACATTCGCAAATCACGGTTTTGGATATATCGCATTCTGCATTTTAATGGACTGCAGATTAGTGTATAATGGAATCAGATAATTTCGAAAGGAGATTTACTATGCCGATTCCTGTAGACCATGCAAAACCGGTACGCGTTTCTGCTAAAGAAAGTGCCCATCTGCAATTGCAGCAATGGATTATCGATGGCACCCTGCAGCCGGGCGAGAAACTGGTCGACACCGAACTTGCTGAAGCGCTCAATTTAAGCCGGACGCCGATTCGTGAAGCCCTGCAACTTCTTGAAGTCCAAGGGTTCATCGAAATGTTTCCCGGCAAAGCGACACGCGTGACGGATATCCATATCGAAGACATCAAACACCTCCTGCCCCCTCTTGCCGCGCTCCAAGCGCTTGCCGGTGAACTGGCCATCCCTAATTTGACGCCTGAGCTTTTTGGCTTGTTGGAAGAAACCAACCGGAAATTTGCGCGTGCCATCCGCAACAACGATTCCTTCTCTGCTTTGAAGATCGATGAAGAATTCCATCAGATCATCGTGGACGCGGCCGGAAATCCCTATATAGATTCCATGCTCGGCCAGCTTCAATCACACGTCCGCAGACAATTTTTCCACCATTCACTCGTATTGACGATGCGTTCCCATGACGAGCACATCGAAATCATCGAAACATTGAAAGCTGGGGACGGCGAGAAGATTTCACATCTGATGAAATCCAACTGGGTCCGCACCATCGAAGACCTGACCGCTTCCAAAGGCATTTAAAAAAGCTGTTCCACAACGTGTCCGGCACGTTAGGGAACAGCTTTTTTTATCGGTTTGTAAAAGCCGGGGATTTCGCTTCCCCGCGGCTTCTCAAGCGGACCGCCACGCCTGAAATGAGGATAGCGGCCAAAGCCGGTACCAGCCAGCCAAGCCCATCAGCGTATAGCGGCAGGACTTCCGAATAGAAATCGATGACGCTCTGCAGCCAAGTTGGGTTGGCCACGCCAAGCGATCCTGTCAAGGTCTTCAACCCATCGACGATGGCGATGAAGAACGTCACGCCAATCGCCGATACGTAGACGATGCGGCTGTGGTTGAAAAGAGGCGACAAGAAAGCTAGCATGATTAGGACGATCGCGAGTGGATACAAGAACATCAATACCGGAATCGAATACGTGATGATGTTCGACAAGCCCGCATTGGTGACGACCAATGAAAACACGGTGAAGATAAAGACATAGGTGCGATAGCTGATGCCAGGGGTCAGCTTATGGAAAAATTCCGCATTGGCGACAGTCAAGCCGACTGCTGTGGTAAGGCACGCCAAGGTGATGATCACAGCGAGCAGCAAAGCGCCGAATGTGCCGAAGTAATGGCTCGAAGCTCCGCTCAGCACGGATCCCCCTGTTTCCAAGAGGCCGAGCTGGGATGTGCTTGTGGCACCAAGGAATGCGATGCCTGAGTACACGACCGCCAACAAGGCGGCCGCGACAACGCCACTGCGAAGTGTAGCTTTCAAGATGCCTTTGGGAGAAGTGACGCCCATTTTCCGCACGGCAGAAATGACGATGATGCCGAACACGAGGGAAGCGAGCGCGTCCATCGTATTGTAACCTTCCGTAAACCCGGTCAAGAAGGCACCGCTTGCGTATCCTTCCTGGGCAGGGCCAGCCTCGCCCATCGGAGAGAAGAACGCCGCAACCAGAAGAATGCCGAGTACCACCAAGATGGCTGGCGCCAAAAATTTACCGATACTTTCGACCATTTGTGTCGGATTCAACGACAACAATAAAGATACGGCAAAAAAGATGATTGAAAACACGATCAATCCAGCCGTCATCGACACTTCGCCGAGGAATGGCACGATTCCCACTTCATAAGAAACGGCTGCCGTTCGTGGCAACGCGAAGAATGGCCCAATTGTCAAATAAAGCGCTGCCGTGAACAATAAGCCGTAAACCGGATGCACGCGGCTCGAAAGATCTTGCAAGTCCCGGCTTTTCGAGAAGCCGATGGCCAAGATGCCGAGAAGCGGCAAGCCGACGCCTGTGGTCAAGAAACCGGCCATCGCCATCCACACATTTTCACCTGCATATTGGCCGAGTTGTGCCGGGAAGATTAAATTCCCTGCCCCAAAGAATAATGCGAAAAGCATGGTGCCGATGATAAGATACGCCTTCATCGATAATTTGCTGTCCATACATATTAACTCCTTTACTTTTTGAATATTCATTCTTTTTTATCCTGAAATACTATCAACAAATAATTGTATGCGATATATTGCATAAGGTAATACTACAACATCCTCTATAAAATGCAAGTATTAAATTCTTATTTTCGGAAAATTTCATCATTACGGTAAAACCTTTTTACAGAGAGCTTTCGCGCTATAACATTTTCTTCCTTTCCTTACAGTTCTTCCGCCTCTTCCCCTGAAAATCCGGGCTCGCTTTTCCATCCTATTGCTGTAAAATATCTACATATATGAAGACGTCCATCGTTTTCCAAACTTACCGGGAGGCGGAGGTATCCAATGAAAATCATACGCATTGTCTTGCAATTGCTTGTCCTTTACGGCTTTTTACTGATCGGCGAAGCCATTCAGGCCTTATTCAATTTGCCGATGCCAGGAAGCATCATCGGCTTTTTGCTGTTGTTCAGCGCGTTATTGCTGAAAATCTACCCACTCGAGTGGATAGACGCCGGCGCCACTTTTCTATTGAGCTTTCTTTCCTTATATTTCATTCCGGCGACGGTCGGCGTGGTTGACTACGGCCCCTTATTTTCCGGAAAAGGCGTGTTGTTGCTGCCGATCGTGGTCATCAGCACACTCATCACGATGGGGGCTGCCGGGCTCGCAAGCCAGCACATCGCCACTCGCATCGCAGCGCATAAGGAGGAATCGTAATCATGGCATTCACTCCTGCAGCTCTCATATTTTCCATGCTGACTGTAGCGACTTATGTCGTCGCCAATTTCCTGTACCTGCGCTTTCGCAAAACGCCTTTGAATCCCGTCCTCACCGCGACGGTAGCGCTCGTAGCCATTTTGATCCTGTTCGATATTCCGTATGAAACGTATATGGAAGGCGGCGAATGGGTCGCAGCCTTTCTCGGCCCGGCTGTCGTCGCGCTTGCCGTCCCACTTTACAAACATCGGGAATTGCTCCAGAAAAACCTGGTTCCGATCGCTGCCGGGATTATCGCCGGCGTCATTGCAGGGCTCGTCAGCGGTACGCTTTTTACGCGCTGGCTCGGCTTCACGGAAGAATTGATTTTGACAGTCTTGCCGAAATCATTGACTACGCCTGTCGCCATGCAAGTCGCGACGACCATCGGCGGCATCCCGTCGCTGGCTGCCGTGTTCGTCATGGTTGCCGGGTTCACGGGGATTCTGCTCGGCCCGTATTTATTGCAAATATTGAAGCTTGATTCCCCTATCGGCCGCGGCATCGGCCTCGGCGCTTCTGCCCATGGGCTTGGCACCGCGAAAGCATTCGAATACGGCCCGGAAGATGCTTCGATGAGTTCAGTGGCGATGACCTTGGCCGCCGTTCTGGGCGCATTGCTCAGCCCGCTTGCTGCTTGGCTCTTGCTTTAGACTGCTTTCAGGCGCAAATACCATCATTGCAATTCAATCACTCAAAAAAATCCCCGGTGCACCGATGCACCGGGGATTCTCTATTTTACAGCCACTTGCCAGGACACGCCGAAGCGGTCATTGCACCAGCCAAATTTCCGGCTGAAGCCGTAATCGCCAGGTTCCATCAGCGCTTTCCCGCCTTCGCTCAAAGCATTATAAACTCTATCGAATTGCTCTTCATCGTCCACTTGGACAAATAGCGAGACAGCTGGCGTAAAAGTGAATTCATGCGGAATCGGGCTATCGATGCACATGTATTCGGTGCCTGCCAATGTAAAGCTCGCCTGCTCTACTTTGCCATCGTCCCGATGCGTCACTGAATCGATTTGGGAATTGTCGAAAATGGAGGTGTACAGTTTCATCGCCTCTTCTGCCTGCCCTTGGAACAATAAAAATGTCGTAATCGTTTGAGTCATGTGATCAACCTCCTTAAGTTTTCAAGTCACGCCGGCGGAAACCATATGCACCAGCCACGGCCAAGATAACAGCGATTGCAATCATCACCGCGAGCACGCCGTAATTGACTTCATCCAATGGAATGCCTGGGATATGCCCGTAAGGCGTCAGCTTTTCCACCCAGTCCGGCAGCTGCAGCAGCTCGCCCAAATAAACAACGAAAAACGACAGGCCTAAGTAAAGCCAGATGACGCTCGCAAGACTTGGCAAAAAGCCGATGAACATAAGCGCCACACCAATCATCATCAGCACAGCCGGCAAATACACGAGCGAAGCGCCGATGTATGTGCCAAGCGGCAGATCTTCATCGAGTACGGCATTGCCAGCGATCCCGAGCCCACTCCCGGTCAAGAACAGCATCACAACCGCCGTCAACGCTGCAAGCAGCCAATAGCTGAACGCCACGCGCCAACGGGAAACCGAGCGGCCGATGACATGTTCCATGCGCCCGTTCTTTTCTTCTGTCTTCACTTTCAGCATCGCCATGATCGCCGGAATCGATGCGAGAATCGCCATGACCGAAGACAGCACCGGGATGAACAACTCAATCAGACTAAAGCCTTCCTGCTCGACGATCAATTGCTGGAACAAATCGATGTCTTCAAAAAAACGTTCGATTTCCCCGAGTACCGATCCATACGAAATGCCGAGGATAAACAAAGCGGCTGCCCAGGCGATCAAGCCGGTGCGCTGAAGCCGCCAAGCCAAGCCGAATGGACCGCGAAGCGTCGCCGGTGCTTGCGTGCGGCCAGCGCGCGTCGGCAAAAAGCCGGAGTCGTGGTCGCGGATGCTGTTCAGATACAGCGCAAAGATAGACAGCGCAATCGCCATACCGACCGACAGCAGTACCGGCCACCAGACGTTTTCGACAAATGGCTTGGCGCGCAGGATCCAGCCGAGCGGCGAAGTAAGCGACAAGGCCTCGCTCATGACGTCGCCAATCGCGCGAATCATATAAAACACTAGCAAAGCGGCAATCGACAAGCCGGTCGTCGCGCGGGCATTTTGCGTAAGCTGGGCAAACACAGCCGTTAATGCGGCAAAGAACAAACCGGTCGCACCGAGCGCCGCCCCGAACAGTAACGAACTATGAAGATCGACGCTTTCGATTTGCAGCGCAGCCATCGACACGCCGGTCAATACCGCAAGCACTGTGTTGACAGCAGTGAGCACCAGCAACACCGCCGTTAAACTGGACAGCCTCCCGACCGGAAGCGCACGGACGAGTTCCAGCCGCCCTTCCTCCTCATCGCCGCGCGTATGGCGGCTCACGAGCAGGATGTTCATCAAAGCGACAACCGCTGCAGTCATGACCAGCATTTCATGTGCCGTCATGGCACCGGTCGTATAGTCCGCCCCGCCGTAATTGGGCCCGACCATCGCCACCATCGCCGGATTTTCCATCGTTTCCGCAATGGCCTGGCGCTCGACATCATCCCCGTATAGATTGTCGAAGACGAGGACGATGCCTGCCGATACGAACACGAACGACAAAATCCAGATCGGCAAGCGGACGCGGTCGCGCCTCAGGATGAAGCGCATCAAACTCACTGTATGGTCAAACAGCTGGTTCATCACACACCACCTCCCGCTCCCGTCTCCGTTTCCTCGTAATGGCGGATGAACAAGTCTTCCAGCGTCGGCGGACGGCTTTCCATCCGCTTGATGCCGAATGCACTTAAATGACGGACAACCGCATCGAGTTCATCGGCATCCACTTGAAACGACCAGCCGCCGTCGAACGCCTGCACGCGGTGGACGCCCTGAAGCTCCGCCAAATCCGGTATCGGCTCAGCGGTTTCGATGAACATCAAGGAACCGGTCAAATGGCGCATTTCCTTGAGTGTTCCCGTTTCGATGATGCGCCCTTTACGGATGATCGCCACCCGGTCGCATAACTTTTCCACTTCCGACAGGATATGGCTCGACAACAGGATGCTCTTGCCTTGCGTTTTCGCTTCCTGGACGTATTCCGAAAACACGCGCTCCATGAGCGGGTCGAGCCCTGAAGTCGGCTCATCGAAGATATAGAGATCCGCATCTGCGGAAAAGGCGGCGATGAGCGCCACTTTCTGGCGGTTCCCTTTTGAATAGGTACGGCATTTCTTGCCCGTGTCGAGCCCGAAACGGCTGATCAGCTCATCGCGCCGAGCCTTATCGTATCCGCCTCTCAATCTTCCGAACAAGTCGATCACTTCGCCGCCGGTCAGGTTCGGCCATAAATTGACGTCCCCCGGCACATATGCCACGCGTTTATGGATATCGACTGCATCTTTCCAGACATCTTTGCCGAAAATCTCGGCGCTGCCCTCGGATGCTTTCAAAATGCCGAGCAGGACGCGCAAGGTCGTTGACTTTCCTGCACCGTTCGGCCCGATAAAACCGAACACTTCCCCTTCCTTCACTTCGATATCGACACCATCCAGCGCTTTGAATTCCCCGAAAGTCTTACTGAGCCCTTGTGTTTTGACGACCGTCATCTTGATTCCTCCTCCGTTTCGTAAAAGCTCTTTTTCAAAATGGCCAAATAACCATAGAATTCTTGCCAATATGGTGCGAAATCGATCTCGGCCAGTTTTTTTCCCGACAGCCTGGCGAGCAGTTCCTGCTGGTAGCCATCGATCGACCAGCGGATTAAATGGAACACTTTATCGGGATCTGCATCTTTGCGGAAGCGGCTTCGGTCGATTCCTTCATACATGAGCTGATAGCCCGCTTGTTTCATGTTCTCTATATTCGCTGCCAGCTCTTTTGGCAAATGCGTCTCACCTTCTTGCAAAAAAACAGCCGAGAACTTGAACACTTCTTCATTTTCCGCTTGGGCTTCCATTTTCAGGCGGGCCAGCTGCGTGAGCCGTTCGATCAAATCCGGTTCCCCGGCGTCCACTTTATCCAAATACTGGATTTGGATGAATTCAAGGCTATACTTCACCAAATACTCATACAGCTCCTGCTTGCTCGTGAAATAATAAAACAGCATGCCTTTGCCGATCCCTGCCGCCTTGACGATGCGGTTCGTCGAGGCCTTGTCGTAGCCATGCGCCGCAAATTCCTCGAGTGCCGCTTGGCGGATCGTGTGTTGCTTGCTTTCTTCCAAACTTTCAAATCGTGCAATGATAATGTCCACCTCCTCTTTTACACACATCTAGACCACCCTGGTCGACTTTAATATACGACATTCGACCACACCGGTCAACCTAAAAATCAGACAATTGAAACTTCATTTTCAAGAGCATTCCAGCTTCCCTGAAAGCGCTTGTCATGCTATGTTTTACATAAGTATGACAAGACAGGAGGAGCTTCTTTTGAATAAAATCATGACACCTAAGTTTTCTGTCGCCGCACTCACTGCCGCTGCAGCACTTACCTTGTCCGCCTGCGGCAGCGATAGTGAAGAAACCGCAGACACCGCAAGCGCTTGGGACGAGATTCAGGAACAAGGCACATTGACCGTTGCGACATCCGGTACGCTTTACCCGACTTCGTACCGCGAGGAAGGCACCGATGAATTGACCGGTTTTGAAGTCGAAGTGGTCCGCGAAATGGCGGAGCGGCTCGAACTTGAAGTTGAGTTCTCCGAAATGGGCTTTGACGAGATGATGACATCCGTCCAGACGGGCCAAGTCGACATTGCCGCGAACGATATCGAGATCAACGAAGACCGCAAGGAGAAATTCGTGTTCTCCACGCCGTTTAAATATTCATATGGCACGGCCATCGTCCGCGCTGACGACCTTTCCGGCATTGAAACGCTTGAAGACCTCGAAGGCAAAAAAGCAGCCGGCGCTTCGACATCCGTATACATGGAAACGGCCCGCTCTTACGGCGCTGAAGAAGTGACGTACGACAATGCGACAAACGAAACTTATTTGCGCGATGTGGCAATCGGCCGCACCGATGTCATCCTCAACGATTATTATTTGCAGACGCTCGCCATCGAAGCGTTCCCGGAACTTGACATCGTGATCCACCCGACGATCAAATACCGCCCTTCCGAAGGCGGCATGGTCATGAACAAAGGCAATGATGAACTGGTCGAAAACGTCAACAAGGCAATCGATGAAATGCTAGAAGACGGCACCATCGCTGAAATTTCCGCTGAGTTCTTTGACGGAGCCGATGTAACACAGCCAATCGACATTGAAGAATAAGTTCCACTGATCCGATGCCCACTTCTGCGGCCATCGGGTTTTTTATAAAATGCTATTACTTTAATAACATTCATTTCTCCTATTTCGAAAGCGCTTCCTTTTTTATTTCCACAATACCCCTGTTCACTGGGCCAAATTATTGATTCCTTTCGATGGTTTGAGCGATTTATTGTTATAGTTGCCCGGCAAATTCCAACTATTCTCCACTTTCATTCACTAGTGAAAAGCATTATACTGTTAAAGTATTTAGAATAATCTGCAGATGAGGTGAACTATGTTGGGATTCACATTTTCCCCGCTCAGCGAACAAGCGCTGGTCATCGAAACCGGCACCATCATCAATAAACAGTCGGAACAGGCGGTGCGCAAATTGTCGGCGCTATTGGAAAAGCAAGCACCGGATTGGCTCACCGAGTTCATCCCCGCGTTCACGACCGTGACGGTGTTCTATGACCCGTGCCAAATCAGGCAAGCGGAAGTCGAAGAAGAGTTGCGGCTGTTGGGCGCACAGGTGGATGAGGTTGAAGCACCCACCCCGCGCCAAATCGAAATCCCGGTCTGCTATGGCGGCGATTTCGGCCCTGACCTCAGCTTTGTCGCAGAGCATAACGGCCTGACACCGGAAGAAGTCATCAAAATCCACACTTCCGGCACCTATAGCGTGCATATGATCGGCTTTGCCCCTGGGTTTCCGTTCATCGGCGGCATGTCCGAAAAAATTGCCGCCCCCAGAAGGAAATCGCCGCGCCTGCGCATCCCGGAACGCACCGTCGGGATCGCCGGCATGCAAACCGGCGTCTACCCGATCGAAACGCCGGGCGGCTGGCAACTGATCGGCCGGACACCGCTTCGGCTCTTCGTTCCGGAACAGGACATACCGAGCTTGCTGCGCGCAGGCGATGAAATCCGCTTCACGCAAATCGATGAAGCCGAATACCGTGAACAGGAGGCGAAGATAGATGCTGAACATCCGTAAAAGCGGCTTGCAGACAGCGGTCCAGGACCTTGGCCGTATCGGCTTCCAGCGCTATGGCGTCATCGCAAGCGGCGTCATGGACCCGTTTGCCCACCGCATCGCCAATTTGCTCGCCGGCAACGCGGAAAACTCCCCGACTTTGGAGATCGCTTTGTCCGGCCCGGTCATCGAGTTCGAAGCCGATCATTTCATCGCCGTTTGCGGAGGCGATTTGTCCCCTTCGCTCGACGGTAAGCCACTCGCCATGTGGCGCGGCCATTTCGTCCCGAAAGGCAGTGTCCTGTCGTTCGGCGAACCGAAACGGGGCGCCCGCAGTTATTTGGCAGTCGCGGGCGGTTTTGACCTTGAGCCGGTCATGGACAGCCATTCCACCTATTTGCGGGCGGGCATCGGCGGCTTCAAGGGGCGCGCATTGAAAAATGGCGACAGCCTGACGACACTCCCTGTTGAGGCTGCGCGCATGGAAGCCTTGAAAAACCAGAATGGCCAAACGCCCGACTGGCTCATCCCCCCTGCGCGCTACCACGAGCAGCCGATTGTCCGGATGATGCCAGGACGGCAATACGAGCTCTTTGATGAAGCGAGCCGCGCGCGCATATTCGAGGAGCCCTTCACCGTCTCTGCCAATTCGGACCGAATGGGCTATCGCCTGGAAGGGCCGGGACTGGCGCTCGAAAAACAGGAAGAATTGATTTCGGAAGCGGTCGCGTTCGGTTCTGTGCAAGTGCCGGCGGATGGCAACCCGATCGTCTTGCTCGCCGACCGCCAGACGACCGGCGGCTATCCGAAGATCGGACAAGTGGCTTCGGTCGACTTGCCGCTTATCAGCCAATTGAAACCCGGCGAATCGCTGAAATTCCGCCACATATCCGCAGATGATGCACAACAGCTTTATATCGAACAAGAACAGCAGATCCGCCAATTGAAAATCGCCATCCAAATGAAACGGGAGGAATGGACATGAACCACAAAGTAGATTTGAACTGCGACATGGGCGAAAGCTTCGGCACATATTCGCTCGGAAACGACCAAGTAATTCTTGATTACGTCACTTCCGCCAATATCGCGTGCGGCTTCCACGCCGGCGACCCAGCGACGATGCGCGAAACCGTTAAGCTCGCACTCGAGAAAAATGTCGGCATCGGCGCCCACCCTGGACTTCAGGACCTCGCCGGCTTCGGCCGCCGCCCCATGGCCGTCACGCCACGGGAAGTATACGATCTCGTCATTTACCAAATCGGCGCGCTCTATGGCTTCGTCAAGGCAGAAGGCGGGAAGTTGCAGCACGTCAAAGCACATGGCGCGATGTACAATATGGCGGCAGGCGATGCCAAGCTGTCCGAAGCGATCGCGGAAGCGGTCTATAAGATCGACCCGGAACTGGTGCTGTTCGGCCTGTCGGGCAGCGAAATCGTCAGTGCCGGCGACAAGATCGGCCTGCGCACCGCCAACGAGGTATTCTCCGACCGCACATATCAACCAGACGGCACACTCACCCCGCGCAGCCAGGACAACGCGCTCATCACCGACCCGGATGCCGCGATCCGGCAGGTCATCCGCATGGTCAAGGAAAACAAAGTCGCCACGACACATGGCACCGACGCTTCCTTGAAAGCCGACACCATCTGCATACATGGCGACGGCAAAACCGCGAAAGAATTTGCGATGCATATTTCCAGCTCCTTGAAAGAGGCGGGAATCGATATCCAACACATCCATAAAATCGTTTAACACCGCCTAAGGGGGAACTTCCATGAACCAAGTCAAAAAGATGAAAAACACCAACCGCAGCGTCTTGCTCGGCGCCGCCTTTCTGATGGCAACTTCCGCTATCGGGCCAGGGTTCTTGACCCAGACGACCGTTTTCACCGAAACTCTATTGGCTTCATTCGGCTTTGTCATCCTCATTTCCATCATCATCGATATCGGTGCACAGACGAATATCTGGCGCATCATTGCCATTTCCGGCAAGCGCGCGCAAGATATCGCCAATGACGTGCTGCCAGGACTCGGCTACTTCCTGGCGTTTCTCGTCGTCATCGGCGGCCTCGCCTTCAATATCGGGAACATCGCCGGTGCCGGACTCGGTACGAATGTGCTGTTCGGCATTTCCCCGGAACTCGGCGCCGGGCTCAGCGGCTTGCTTGCAGTCGGGATCTTCATGGTCAAAGAAGCCGGCCGCGCTATGGACCGTTTCGCCCAGCTTCTCGGTTTTGTCATGATCGCCTTGACGGTCTACGTGATGCTCACGGCACAGCCGCCTGTCGGTGAAGCCGTCGCGAAGACTTTTGTCCCTGACACGATCGACATCTTCGCCATCGTTACGCTTGTCGGCGGAACGGTCGGCGGCTATATCACATTCGCCGGCGGCCACCGCTTGATCGACGCCGGCATGACCGGCCAAAGGCATTTGCCGCAAGTGACGCGAAGTTCCATTTACGCAATCGGCGTCGCTTCGATCATGCGCGTCATCCTGTTCCTTGCCGTGCTCGGTGTCGTCTCGCAAGGGCTTTCGCTCGACCCGGACAACCCGCCGGCATCTGTATTCCAACTCGCTGCCGGCAATATCGGCTATAAAATCTTCGGCGTTGTCATGTGGGCGGCTGCTGTCACTTCAGTCGTCGGCGCCGCTTACACATCCGTGTCGTTCATCCGTTCGTTCAGCCCGGTGCTCGAGAAATATCACCGCTACTTGACCATCGGCTTTATCGTCATCTCGACCATCGTCTTCATTTCCATCGGGCGACCGGTCCTCATTCTCGTGCTTGTCGGTTCACTCAACGGCTTGATCTTGCCGATCGCACTCGGTGTCATGCTGATCGCCGCACACAAGAAGAAAATCGTCGGCGACTACAAACACCCGCTGTGGATGACCATTTTCGGTGTCGTCATCGTCATCGCCATGTCCTGGATGGGCGGCTACACATTATTGAACGGCATCCCGCAATTATTTAAATAAGGAGTGAATGAACATGCAATTCACATCTCCAGAAGAGCTGCGCAGCGCCATCCGGCAAGGCGGATTCCAAGCCCCGACTTCCGGCTTCGCCCCCGGATTCATCCAAACGAATCTGGCCATCTTGCCGAAAGAACTGGCGTTTGAATTCCTGCTGTTCTGTCAGCGCAATCCGAAGTCCTGCCCGGTCATCGATGTCACAGAACCCGGCTCGTTCGTCCCGGCATTGTCCGCGCCGACTGCTGATTTACGCACCGATATCCCCAAATACCGCGTCTACCGGGATGGCGTGTTGACGGAAGAAACGACGGATATCCAAGCCTTATGGGCAGACGACATGGTCGCCTTCCTGCTTGGCTGCAGCTTCACATTCGAAGAAGCGCTGACGCAAAACGGCATCCCGATGCGCCATCAGGAGCAAGGCTGCAACGTGCCGATGTACAAGACATCGATCCCCGCTGTCCCAGCCGGCCGCTTCCAAGGCCCGACCGTCGTCAGCATGCGCCCGATTAAAGAACAAGACATCGTCCGCGCGGTCCAAGTGACGAGCCGCTTCCCGAATGTCCACGGTGCGCCCGTCCATATCGGCAATCCCGGATCGATCGGCATCCAAGATATCGCGAAGCCCGATTTCGGTGACGCAGTGGACATCAAGCCCGGTGAAGTACCGGTCTTCTGGGCTTGCGGCGTCACACCGCAAGCGGTCGCCATGGAGAGCAAGCCTTCCTTGATGATCACCCATGCACCGGGGCATATGTTCATCACTGACTTGAAATCAGAAGACTTCAGCGTATTCTGACCCACTAAAAAAGCGCTTGTATGGAATTTTTCCATACAAGCGCTTTTTGTTTTTCCGCTTAACTATCCATCAATTGCCGGCGGATGCGGATCGCCACTTGCTTCCAATACTCCGGTTGGTGGGGCACGAAATCGGGCAAGCCGATTTTCCCATGAAATGGCTCCCGCCCCTCTGGCCTTTCGATAAACCCAGAGGCGTCGACCTTTTCTGTTCGATCCATGCACAATTCAAAGAACGCCTGGAAGTTGACAGCCGCCATGCCCGCCACTTCTTCCGGCTGCAAGCGGTAGTCCGCCAAATCGAGTTGCGTGCCTTCGTATAGATGAATATACGCCCGCTCCCGATCCGTGAATCCGGGGAGTGAAATCTCATCATTCACTACACCGAGCGGCGTCAATTGCTCAAACGCCAGCACGAGGCCGAGTTCCTCCTCGATTTCCCGCACGCCGTCCCTCATCGATTCGTGCGATGCGATATGGCCCGCTGCCGTGATGTCAAAAAGCCCCGGGAAATCCGCTTTACCCTCGCTCCTCAGCTGCAGATGAACCATGGTGCGGCCCAATTCACGCGACACAATCCAGCAATGAAAGGTCTCGTGCCACAAACCTCGCCGATGGACTTCATCACGATTCGCGACGCCTGTCAATGCACCCCCTTCGGTGACGCAGGCGAGTTTTTCAATAGCCATCGCGCAATCTCCAAAACACCAATTCCTTCGTCTGGGCGGTGCGTTCAAATCCGAGTTTTTCAAGCACACGGATTGAAGCCACGTTGTCTTCGTAGCATTCCGCCGTCACTTCACGCACTTCCGGAAAGGAAAACGCCCAATCAATCAAGCCTTGCACCCCTTCAGTCGCATAACCATTGCCTTGATAAGGCTCTTGGACACCATAGCCGATCTCCACTTTGCCGGCTTTATCCGGGCGGCCTTTAAACCCCATATCGCCAACCGGCGCGCCCGATTGATCGAAAGCGATCCATGCGCCCCAGCCGTAAAGTCGCTGGTCGTGTTTCAAATCATCCAAATGCAAACTGATATGCGCGCCCATTTCATAACTCCCGTATAAATTACGGTACAGCTCTTCGGTAATCGGCACCAACTTGAGCCGCTCCGTCTGGATTTCTTTCGGTAATGAATTGGTGTTCATGCGTTTTGCCTCCTTGCCCCGCTTTGCTCAGTTCATGCTTTTGTAGAATGCGAGTGCTGCTTCTATTATATCGCGGTCATATCCTGACCGTTCATGGATGCGCTCCACCCATGCGTCAAAGGATACGGCCGGCTCTTCCAGGAACAAGCCCTTGCTCGTGCTGAGCTCGCTTTGCCAATCGTTGAACTCCCAATGGGCCACTTCGCCTTCGAACGGGATACGGACTTCGATGAGCGGCGTTTTGCCGAGCTGGTGCTGTGAATATTCCGCCGCCTGCCAAAATGCCTCTTCGCCGACCGGATCCAATGAATATTTCTGCACCGACAATTTCCCGCCTGGCCGTCGGTAAATAATTGTCATGCCATCAGGCTCTGCCGATAACTGCACGTCCGCTCCCGGGAAGAACCCTGCTTGCGGAGCATCCGAGAACGCCGGATCTTTCGTGTCCACTAAAATCGGCTGTATCCACTGGTCCCCAAGATCACATAGAAAACGCCTGCCTTGTTCATCGAGCGCCAATACCGCTGCGTGTGCCTCTTCCGTGCTGAGTTCCGAACCGACTGCATAGGCCTCGATTCCCGCTTCCCGAAATTCCGCTATCAGCCAAAGCGCCAAATCGAAGCAATTCCCCCCAAGCCCGTAAGCCTCACGATGCTCCCGCATTTGCTCCACGCTGCGCTGCTTTTTCAATCCAGCCCGTTCGTAATTCCAGGCTTTCACCACATTATCCATCGGCAGCCCGTCAAAGCGCCGCCATACCTCCAGAAGATGTTCACCCGCCCGCATTGCCCGATCCCCTCTCCTCATCCATCTTCCCTTACTTTCGATTCGAGACATCCATTTTCCTGCATGAAAAAAAGAAGGCCCAGGCCTTCTTTTCAAGTCTTGGCGAATCGCCTTTTTGCGTATACGTACGTCACCGCCAATGCAGCGACGAGTACGCCGCCTTTAATGATGTCGAATGCATAATAAGGCAAGTTTTGAATCGTCAGCCCGTTGAGCAAGATCCCGATGACCGCTGCACCGAAAAACGTGCCCAGCACATTCGGCCTGCCGGCTCCGAGCACCGCGTATCCGACGAAGACCGCGGCCACTGCTTCCATCAGCAGCGGCGCGCCCGCATCAATCTGACCCGAGCCGACACGCGCTGTAAACAAAATACCCGCCATCGAGGCCAGCGCACCGGAGACGATATAGGCGATCGTTTTCACCTTTTTGACATTGACTCCCGATAAAGTCGCCGCTTCCGGGTTGCCTCCAGTCATATAAAAGACGCGCCCCCACCTTGTATGCTGGAGCACGACATAGGCGACCGAAACGACAGCGAGCATGATCCACACCGGTACCGGCAAGCTGAGTAGATGCCCTTGTCCGATCCATAAAAATGCAGAAGACATCTCCCCCGGTGCCGTGCCTCCAGATGTCAGCGGCATATAATTGTAAATCGAGTAGCCTTCCGTATAGGTCCGGTGCAGCCCGGCGACAATGTACATCATGCTGAGCGTCGCCAGCAAATCCGGAATGCCGATGATAACGATCAGGAAACTATTGAACAAACCGACGAGCACACCGATCACTAGCGGCAACAAAAGAACAAGCCACAGCGGCAGATCGTACCACACCATCAATGATGCCGTGAATACCGTCGACAGAGACATCGTTGAACCGACAGAGAGATCGAAGCCATCCACCACCAATGTGAACGTGACCCCGAGCGCCAACAAAGTGACGATGGAAATCGACCGCAGGATATCCGTGAAGTTGCCATAGCTGAAAAAGGCGCTGCTGATGGAGCTGAAATATAAAATGATGATGGCGAGTAAACCGATCGCCCCGTATTTATACAGAAACCCGATGACTTTCTCTTGTGTCGTATGCTGTTTAGACAGCTTCTTCTCCACCGCTTGCATATAACAAAATCCTTTCCTGGGTCGCTTGTTCCCTTGTTAATTCCTTGACGATGCGGCCGTCGCACATAACGAGAATGCGGTCGGAGATGCCAAGCGCTTCTTGTATTTCGCTCGTAAAGTACAAGCAGGATTTTCCGCTTTCCGCCAACTCGCGGATCAAATGGAAAATGTCCACCTTCGCTCCGATGTCGACGCCTTTTGTCGGTTCGTCAAACAGATACAAACGCGAATCCAAAGACATCCATTTGCCGATTGCCACTTTTTGTTGGTTGCCTCCGCTCAAATGGGTGAGTGGTGTTGTCGTATCGGAAGTTTTGACGTTCAGTTTGTCAATAATTGAATGGGCAAATCGCTGTTCCTCTACTTTGTTCATAAACAAACGCCCGGAGAACTTGCGCAAATTCGGGAAACTGGCATTCGCTTCAAGCGATTCATGCACGAATAACCCTTCTTTGCGCCGTTCTTCGGGGATGAGCGCGATGCCGGATTTGATCGCGTCAGCTGGATGCTTCAAGCGCAGCGGTTGGCCGCCGAGCGAAATTTTGCCGCTCACCTGTTCTGCAGCGCCGAACAGCGCTTTAGCAAGTTCGCTTTTTCCCGCTCCTACCAGCCCGACGATCCCGACCACTTCACCGGATGCTGCCGTGAATGAGATTTCTTTTAATTTCCTTGTGTCAGACAAGTTTTTCACTGTCAGCAACGTATCTCGTACGGCATGTTCTACGTGCTGCAACTCACGGCTCAGCGCGCGCCCGAGCATCGCTTCGACGACTTCCTGCTGTTCGGCTTGCGCTGTAAGGAACCCAGCGACATGACGGCCGTCGCGCATGACGGTAATCCGGCTGCACAGCTCGAACACTTCCGGCAAGCGGTGCGAGATGAAAATGCAGCCGACGCCTTGTGCACTGAGCGAACGGATGACCGAGAACAGCTTGTCCGCTTCATGGACCGACAGCGGAGCCGTCGGTTCATCAAATATAATGACTTTCGCTGAATGGACCAGCGCACGGGCGATGAGCACCAATTGCTTGTCCGCTAAGCTCAATTGCGACACTTTCTGCTCCACATCGATGTGTTCGGATTGGAGGCGCGACAGCACTTCCCGCGCTCGACTTCTTATTTTTCGCTTGGAGACGAACAAGGGTCCCGCTGCTGCAAAGCTGTCGAGCAAGATATTCTCAGCGACGCTCAAATCCGCAATGAGCGCCGTATCGACTTCTTGGTACACACAATAAATGCCGTTCTTCTTCGCCGCTTTTGGTGAATTGAGTGCGAGTTCTGTCCCATCTAGCCGGATGCTTCCGGCGTCTTGTGGATAAACGCCCGATAATACTTTGATCAATGTGCTTTTGCCGGCGCCGTTGACGCCAAGCAAGGCATGAATTTCACCGCGCTCCAGCGTAAACGCCGCGCCGTCCAGGGCTTTGACAGGCCCGAAACCCTTTGTGATCGCTTGCATCTCCAATAACTGGCCGCCCATTCGCTTGCCTCCCCTCCCGAAAATCAGCAGCGCTTTTCTTTAGCGCCCTTCTAGGTCTTCCAATGCTGCGCTGTAACCTTGTTCACTCGCACCCCAGCCTTCGATGTATTCGCCCAATTCTTCTGTGGTCACGGCCGTCTCCGGCAATTTGTCCGCATCGATGAAGATCGGTTCAAGCGTCACTTGTTCTTCCGGTGTCTCCCCGCCGATCAATTGGTACGCATAACGCACTTGGATGCGCCCGATATCCTGTGGATCAACCGCAGCCGATGCGACCCACGGGCTGCCGTCTTTTTGGATCATCTGCAAGTCTTCATCGCTCATATCGATGCTGTATACCTTGATATCGTCGCGCCCTGCTTGTTCAATGGCCCGGACTGCACCTTTGGCAAATTCGTCCCATGCCGCCCAAACTGCTGTAATTTCGCCTTCTTCAGGGTATTGCTTCAACACTGCTTCCATCTGCGCTTGCGTATCGAGCGCCGTGTTTTGTGTCGCGGCACCGAATGCCGTCACTTCCTGGATGCCTGGATTGTCAGCGAGAAACTGTTCGTATGCCACTTGGCGCCGTTCCATCGGCGCGAAACCGGCTGTCCAGATTTTGACGATATTGGCTTCCCCGCCGTGATCTGCAGCTAACTTTTCAAGCGTCAACTCTGCCATCAACTGATCGCCCTGCTCGAGCGATACCACGCCATCGACATCAACGCCTGCATCAAAAGCGACGACCGGAATATCTTGTTCCACTGCGCGTTCAACGCCTTGATTCAATGCTTCTTTTGTTCCGTGGTCGATCAATATCGCGTCAAATCCTTGGTTGATCGAGGCATCCAGATTGGACGCCATTTTCGCGAGGTCGCCATCTGAAGTAAACACTGTCACGCTGCCTCCGAATTTTTCCACTTGCTCTTCTACGCCTGCAATGTACTGTGCAGAAAAAGTCCCAAGATTTTGCTGCATGATGAGTGCGATTTTCTTGTCTGAAAGCGGATGGTCCACTGCCGCTTGCTGATCGTCCGGAGTGCTTTCTTCCGCTGTCGCTTCTCCTTTTGGTTGGCATCCTGAGAGCAAGATGGCGAATACGAATCCGAATAAAATGAACCATGCTGATTTGTTTTTCATATCGTTTCTCCTTTTAGCGGCTCCGCATAAAGCTGGGCCTCGATTATTTGTCTATCATTCGGGCGGATGACGCCGCGTTCGGTGATGATCGCCGTAATGTAGTTGGCCGGTGTGACATCAAAAGCCGGATTGAACACTTTCGTTCCGGCCGGCGCGATTTGTTGCGTGCCGATCGCAGCCACTTCTTCCGCTGCCCGTTCTTCGATTGGGATGGCGCTCCCTGTTTCAAGCGATAAGTCGAATGTCGACACCGGCGCCGCTACATAAAAAGGGATGCCGTATGCATGCGCCAAAATCGCTAAGTTGAGCGTGCCGATTTTATTGGCCGTGTCGCCGTTGGCCGTAATGCGGTCCGCCCCGACAATGATCGCTTCGATTCCTTTTGCGCCGATCGTGTGCGCTGCCATGCTATCGGTGATGAGCGTGACATCGACTCCTGCCTGCTGCAACTCCCAAACGGTCAAGCGCGCCCCCTGGAATAGCGGACGCGTTTCGCATGCGTACACTTCAAACTCACGGCCACGCTCTTGGCCGAGATGAAACGGTGCGAGTGCAGTGCCGTATTTGGCTGTCGCGATCGACCCGGCATTGCAGATCGTCATGACTTTTTCTTTGTCTGCGAGCAACTCAAGTGCAAGTTCGCCGATATTGCGGCATGCCGCTTCGTCCTCGTCGCGGATGAGTTGGGCTTCTTCGATCAGCTGCGCTTTTGCTTGCGTGACCGTTTTTGCCTGTTCGATCCGGTTGACTAACCGTGCGATCGCCCAGGCCAGATTGACCGCTGTCGGGCGCGATGCCACGAGGTAATCAGCATCTTTTTTTACACGATGGCGGAACAACCCGACATCTGCCGTGTCGTGGCGTTTTGCCGCAAGTGCCAATCCATAAGCTGCTGCGATGCCGATCGCCGGTGCTCCGCGCACTTTCAACTGAAAAATCGCTTCATGCACTTGTTCCAAAGTCTCAAGCGTTTCATAGTGGACGGTCTGCGGAAGCAGCCGCTGATCCAAAATGGTTAGTTGTTCATCTTTCCAGATGACCGATATCGGGATGGTCATTTGCTCAGCTCCTTGATCGCCGTTTCGAGTTGCTTGATGGACTGATACTCCCGGCGCGTTTGAATCAATGTTTCCCCGGCTTTCAAAGTTTGCCGCTTGCGGTCGATTCGGGTCGACTCGTCAGCGATGTCATCCAAGTCGCGAACATGTGCCAATCCGATCGTCCGGCGGATCAATTCACATCCAGCAAAGCCGATCGCATCGTGGAAGATTTTTTCGATGGCGTATTCGCGGTAGCCGGTTGTCGTTTTATAGGTCTCGATTCCGTCACTTTCCCATAAACCTGAAAATTGCTGTTCGAACACCTGCCACGTTTGGGTGATGTCTTGCACGATCAGCTCGCGCTCTTCGCCGCTGCGCGTAATTGCCTGGACGATCAAGTTGGCGAGAAACAATCCGATATCAAAACCGATCGGCCCGTAGAAGGCGAACTCCGGATCGATGACCTTCGTATCGTCTTCGTCGACGAAAATGCTGCCGGTATGCAAATCGCCATGTAAAAGTGCTTCCGCTTCTGTCAAAAAGCTGCGCTTTAGTTTGGCCACTTCGAATTTCAGCGGCTCATTATCCCAAATCGCCTGTGCCGCTTCGCGCAGCGGCTCTTCAAAATCATTGGTATCATGGTCGAAAAACGGATCGGTGAAAATGAGGTCTTCGGTGATCTTGCACAGTTCCGGATTGGAAAACTCAGCCGCAAGCCGCTTTTTCTCGAATGGATGCAAACCGAAATCCGAGGTATGGAACAAGGTGTGCGCTAAATAACTGCCGATATGTTCCGCAAGCTTCGGGTAATGCTTGCCGTCGATCAGGCCGTTGCGCAAAATCGTCAACTGCGACAAGTCTTCCATGACGGTGACAGCAAGCGCAGCGTCCGTCGCATACACTTCGGGCACGCGGCCTTTCGCGAGGCTGCCGTGCAGCTTCAAGGCATTTGCTTCAATGGTCGCCCGGTGCAGTGTCAGCGGCCAGCTTTCGCCGACGACTTTCGCATACGGCAAGGCTTGTTTGATGATGAGCCCATGCCCAGTGGCGGAGTCGGTGATGCGGAATACGTAATTCAAGTTGCCGTCGCCGATCTCTTCACATTGCAATGTTGCGGACGACGCAAAAACGTCCAAACTCTGTGCCAGCCGAATCGCTTCTTGTTCAGTCAATGCTTTGTATGTAGACGGTGCTGTAAGTGTCATATTGATTGCCTCTTTTCTGTGGAATAATAAAAAGCCTCTTTCCCGAAAGAAAGAGGCGCAGAATAAGAGATCCATGCCTCTTATCTTTCAGAAATGTACATTTCTGATGGAATTAGCACCGTGCCTTAAGGGATCGAATCCCGGCGCCAAAGCGCCCCGTCTCACAACGGTATTACGGTCGGTTGCTGGGCGTCATCGGGCCATTTCCCTCTGCCTGCTCTTGATAAGAGTTTGCTATGCAACATTTATGAAGTTCTGAAACGAATGCTAGCACGATTCAGAATTCATTGTCAATAAAATATTTTGAAAAAACGAAAACCTTTCCGCTAAAGGCGAGTTTCATACTCGGGTTTCCTAGTTCATCGATTACTTGCTGCACTCTTCATAAATACCCGCAGCCGGTTGGGCATGCCTTTTTCTAGAGAACGCACCCTGAAGTGATCAGCTGACATTTTTCAGACATTTTTGATTTTCTCCGTTGACAGATACTGTCTGTCATGAAATAATCAGAATTACTTTGCAACAGCCATAATTTCATAATCTATTCTTATTCAGAGCAGGTGGAGGGACAAGCCCTACGAAGCCCGGCAACCGGTCCGATCATGGACACGGTGCTAATTCTTGCAGCCAACGCAATCGATTGGCTGGGAAATAAGAAGGCGTTAATCATTAACCTCTTCTTATTTGCGAAGAGGTTTTTTTATGTCCACTAAGCAGGAGGGTTATTCATGAGCGGTGTTATCGCGACATATCAATTATTCGGCAAAGCCGGTTCATTCGAAAAAAAAGCAGAAGCCATTGCACTCGGTTTGACGGTCGGTTCGTGGACCGATCTGCCATTGCTCGAGCAGCAGCAATTGCAACAACATAAAGGGCGCGTCGTGTCGGTCGAAGAATTCCCGCATGTCACCCACCCCGCACGTCAAGGCGTCATCCAAGCACGCCTGAAAATCCATTACCCGGCGGCCAACTTCTCAGCGGATTTGCCCGCCATCCTGACGACCGTCTTTGGCAAGCTGTCTCTCGACGGCGAGATCAAATTGATCGATTTGGATTTTGAAGAATCACTGCTCCGCCAGTTTCCGGGCCCGCGTTTTGGGATCGACGGCATTCGCGAAACGCTCGGTGTCAACGGGCGCCCGCTCGCCATGAGTATTTTCAAGGGCGTCATCGGCCGCGATCTCGATTATCTATCAGATCAACTTCGCCAACAGGCACTCGGCGGCGTCGACTTGGTGAAAGACGATGAGATTTTATTCGACAATCCACTGACGCCGTTTGACAAGCGCGTTACCGCAGCGTGTCATGTGTTAGACGAAGTGTACGAAGAAACCGGCCATCGCACGCTGTATGCCGTCAATTTATCCGGACGGACATCAAGCTTGCGCGACAAGGCGCGGCGGGCACGTGAACTCGGGGCGGACGCTTTGTTGTTCAATGTCCATGCCTACGGATTCGACGTCTTGCAGGAACTGGCAGAAGACGAAGAAGTGGCACTCCCGCTTATGGCGCATCCTGCGTTCAGCGGCGCGTATACGTCATCCGATTTTTACGGCGTGTCCACGGCGCTTGCACTTGGCAAACTGACACGACTGGCAGGAGCTGACTTCAGCTTGTTCCCGTCCCCTTACGGCAGCGTCGCCCTCGAGAAAGAAACGGCGTTGCAGCTCGGTCAGGAACTGGTCAGCGAAGGCCCTTTGAAGCAAAGCTTCCCGGTGCCATCCGCTGGCATCCACCCCGCCCTCGTGCCGCTATTGTTAGAAGACTACGGCGTTGACAGCATCATCAATGCCGGAGGCGGCGTCCATGGCCATCCAGACGGCGCTGCTGCTGGCGGCAAAGCGTTCCGCCAAGCGATCGACGCCGCACTGCAAGGACAGGCTTTAACGGAAGCCGCCAAACAACAGGACGAATTACAAAAAGCGTTAGCATTATGGGGGGAAACCGTATGAGCAAGCCGGTCATATTTTGCGACTTCGACGGGACGGTGACTTCCCGCGATAATTTGATCGCCATCATGAAAGAGTTCGATCCGCCGGGTTGGTCGCCGATAAAAGATCAAATTCTCGATCAGCGCATTTCCATATGCGAAGGCGTCCAGCAAATGTTTGCCTTGCTGCCATCTTCCGCCAAGCAACAGATCATCAACTATGCGCTCGACCAAGCGGAAATCCGCGAAGGCTTCGCCGATTTCGTCGCCTACACAAAACGCCATGACATCCCGCTCTATATCGTCAGCGGAGGCATCGACTTTTTCGTCTACCCATTGCTCGAGCCATACGGTCCATTCGCCGGCATCTATTGCAACGAAGCGGATTTTTCGAATGACAAGATCCATATCCGCTTCCCGCACGGCTGCGACGAACAGTGCGACAGCCAAGGCTGCGGCTGCTGCAAACCGTCCGTCATGCGCCGCATCATGTCGGAGCAATCGACGAGCATCGTCATCGGCGATTCCATCACCGACTTGCAAGCCGCCAAACAAGCGGATCTCGTCATCGCCAGGGATTTCCTGGTCGACAAATGCGAGGAGCTCGGCATTGCCTATGAAGCTTTCGAAAGCTTCCACGACGTGACGGATATTCTTGACGCCAAGCTAGGAGTGATTTCATGAGCGCTTACGAAACCCGCTGGCAAGAACTCGCCGAAGTGAAACGGGCGCTTGCTGCGCGCGACTGGTTTATGGGAACAAGCGGCAATTTGGCGATCAAAGTATCGGATGAGCCGCTCGAATTTCTCGTCACCGCCAGCGGCAAAGACAAATACAAAGAAACAGCGGAAGACTTTCTGCTCGTCGACAAAAATGGGCAGCCCGTACAAGCTGGCGCGCTCAAGCCTTCAGCCGAAACCTTGCTGCACCAGGCCGTTTATTCCGAAACCTCAGCCGGCTGCAGTTTGCACGTCCATACGGTCGCGAACAATGTCATCTCCGAGCTCTATGGAGATGAGGGGGTTATTGAATTTCAAGGACAGGAACTGATCAAAGCGTTCGGCTTATGGGAACAAGACGCCAAGCTGTCGATTCCGATCATCCCGAACCATGCCGACATTCCAAAGCTCGCAGATGAGTTCAGAAGCTTCGTCAACGCCGATAAAGGCGCCGTACTCATCCGCAACCACGGCATCACCGTGTGGGGGAAAGATGCTTTTGAAGCGAAAAAGCTGCTCGAAGCGAGCGAATTTTTATTCCAATACCGATTGGCGCTCCGCCAATTCCAATCCTAAAACAAGAGAGGAAGATCCATCATGGCCATCATTAAAATTCAAGGAACAGACGAAACAATCGAATCCCAACAAGAGGTTGCCGCATTTCTCGAAAGCCAGGAAGTCGTCTACGAGCATTGGGATATCCATAAATTGCCGGAGCCATTGCGTGAGAAATTCGATTTGAGCGACGAGGAAAAAGAACAGATCCTCGAAGCGTTCCGTTCGGAAATCGATGACATCTCGGCACGTCGCGGCTACAAGGCAGCAGACGTCATCTCCCTGTCCGATTCGAACCCGAAACTCGATGAACTGCTGAAAAACTTCCAGCGCAAGCATATCCATACAGACGACGAAGTGCGCTACATCGTCAGCGGCCACGGCGTCTTCATCATCCAAGGCCAAGACGAACGCTTTTTCGAAGTCCACCTGACTCCGGGCGATTTGATTTCGGTGCCTGAAAACATTACACATTATTTCACGCTCGCTGAAGACCGCAAAGTCGTCGCCGTGCGCATCTTCGTCACTACGGAAGGTTGGGTTCCGGTCTACGAAGACGAAACCGTCAACAATTAAAAAAGAAACGAAAAAGACATGCCCATGTTAAAGGGGGCATGTCTTTTTTTTGCTGGTTCTTGTCATTTGGTTGATCTTGCGAAGAGTAAGGTTTGTTGTAAAAAAGAAGCTTTCTATTCAATCATTCAACATGCTTCTGCGTTTGCGGATCTGATATGTATTCAATTGCTGGAACAGCTTGGACGAAGTCGATTGGTCGATGACAAATTGCACACCGTATTCAAAATACGGGTCTTTCTCCAATTTCCGGACAATGCGTCCTTCGAGCAAAAACTCTTCATCCAATAACACGAAATTGCAAAAAACTTTTTCATGGAGCGCAAAGTCGAGACTCGCTGTAAAGACCAACCCTCCGGCACTCAAATTAACGATATCGACGAATACTTCCTCTTTTTCCGGAATGGCCACTTTTCCACTGATGGCGCGGACAAAAGACACCCGAAAAAACTCCCTGCGGTTATCGCTCACATTGTTTCTCCCTTTCCCACGGGCTTGTTACATATACAAATTGAGCAGCAAGCCTTTTATTTCCCCTACCGTTTCCAGTATGCCAATATATTCCACTTCATTATCCAATAATTGATCCTGCAGCGCAATCACTTTTTCGTCGATGAACTTCACGATCTGATGAGGCTGCGCCCCTTCCCCGAAACCGGACGCAGCTTGTTCGCTCAGCCCGATCCCGTGGCGAAGCGATTCCCCAAGAAATTGCTTGATGGATTGTTTATACGCAACCAAATTCTGCAGAGTCCGGTGTTCCGCAAGCCGTTTGCCGTGCTGTTCGACATTCGTAAGTAGCGGCGTGAGCGCATCCCGTCTCAGCTCAGTCCGCGACTGCTTCATCGCTTCTGCAAATGCGCCGCCTGGCGGTTTGGCCATTATCGTATTGGGTTGTTCTGAAGGCCTGGGCCTTGCTGCATCAATGCGCATCTCCATGTCCCACCTATCGAGTCTGTCTTTTCTTCTCTAGTTGAACGGCGACTTCCGCTTCGCCGATCGGCAATTCCAGGAGCTTCGCGATATGGGCAGCCGAGAAGCCTTGTTTCGTGAGCTGCCGCACTTTCTCACGGCGGCTTGTTTCCACTGGAGGCTGATTGGCAATTTTCGTCTCTTCTGCTGGAGATACCGCATTTTCCCACTGCGCCATTTTCGCTTCCGTCTGCTCCAACCGGTCCATCAATTTATCGTATAAGGCATCGTTTTCCTGTTCGACGGCTGTGATGAATTCCGCCATGGCCGCTTCGAGCCGTTCGGATTCCTGTTCGACCATCAGCTTTCTCGACATCATCAGTTTGACGTTCAGCAATAACAATAAAGTGCTGACCACTACCAACAGTGCTACCATCTGCTCCCTGCTTTCCTTCAATTAATAATGTTCATGGACCGATAGCATCGCTGCGTGCAGCCGCAGCATCGCTTTCGAATGCAGCTGCGACACCCTCGACACGCTGAGACCGAGAATCTCCGCGATTTCGGTCAGCTTCATCTCTTCAAAATAACATAACGAAACCGTCAATTTCTCTTTTTCCGGCAATGTGGCAATGGCTTTCGCTAACGCCTCTTTGGTCATCTGCCCGGACAGCTCGCGTTCCGGCGAACCAATAGTGGCGCGTGGCATGCGTTCTTCCAGGTTCGCCTGGTCGTCATCCATCGACAGCATTGCCGATAGGGCCGCTTCCGAGACGGCGCGGTTCAATTCTGCCGGGGTCATCCCCAAGTATTCGCTCACTTCCTGGTCACTGGCACTTTCGCCTTTCTGCTGCTCCAATTCGGCGTACGCTTTTTCGATTTTCTTCACTTTGTCCCGCAATGAACGGGGCAGCCAATCGCTTTTCCGGAGGCCGTCGATGATTGCCCCTTTGATCCGCCACCCGGCATAAGTTTCGAATTTCCAGTCTTTTTCCGGCTTGAATTTATCGAGTGCGTCCAGCAAGCCTTCATAGGCGTAGCTTCGGACTTCGTCTTTGTCGACAGTTTTCGGCAGGCTGATAAGAAAGCGTTGAATCACATAATCCACCAGGGGCAAATACTTCGCGACTAAATAATCGCCGGCATCCTGGTCCCTGTTCTGCTGCCAGTTGCCCCATTGCGCCAGTTCTGCATTCGACAATTTCTGATTTACCAAGCTGTCCACCCCACTTCCGCTATGCCTTTATTTGAAGAATAATTTCATGACGAATCCACGAAGCCCGATCTTGAACGGCGACGGCAACTCCAGATACACCGCTGCGAGCGAGCGCACCGCTTTGCTCGCCGCACTGCTCGGATGCGAAAGCAAGAACGGCTCCTGCTTTTTGACCGCTTGCGGCACATGGAGGTCCGATGGCACAATGCCGAGCGTCCGGATGTCTTTATCCAAAAAGCGCCCTGCGACTTCCGCAAAGTTCTCGGCTGTCTGATGGCCTTCTTTGCCGTCAGTGCATTGATTGACCACGAGGCGGATCGCCAAGTCCGGGTCTTTTGCATGCATCATCTTGACGACCGAATAGGCATCGGTGACCGATGTCGGTTCAGGCGTCGTGACCAATAGCACTTCATCCGCTGCGAGCAGAAAGCGCATATTGTTCTCCGACAACCCCGCTCCCGTATCGAGCAGCACGAAGTCCACTTTTCCTTGCAGGCTGCCGAGCTGTTCCATAAAACGCTTCATCTTTTCGGCGTCCAGTTCAAACAACCCCGACAGCCCTTGCCCTCCGGCAATCAATTGCAAGCCGAGCGGGCCGCGCTCGATCACATCTTCGATCGCCAATTGTTTGTCCAGCATGCCGATGATCGTTTCGCGCGGCGCATGGCCGAACAAAATATCGATATTGGCGAATCCCAAATCGACATCGATGACCAGCACCGATTTCCCTTGTTCGATCAGCGCAAGCGCGAAATTTAAGGTGAAATTCGATTTACCGACGCCGCCTTTGCCGCTCGTCACGGCCAGGACGCGCGTATTGCGTATGCTCGGATTCGTATTCTTGCGCGACATCTTCTCCCTTAATTGAACGGCCTGGTCACGCATGGCGCAGCTCCCCTGCGATGTAATCGGCGATGCGCCCAGGCGTTGCCGCAACCAAATCATCCGGCACGTTTTGGCCGGTCGCGATGCGGCGAAGCGGAATCCGGTAGCGGTGCAATAAATTGAGGATGACGCCGGCAGAAGCCGTTTCATCTTTTTTCGTGAGCAGCAATTCATCGATCGACAGCGCTTCGAAGTTTCCGATGATCTGGACCATGTCCTCGTATTTCGCCGTCAAGCTCAACACCAAGGTCGTATAGATATGCTGCGTTTCCGGCAGCAACCGCTGCAAATCCTGGATGTACTCGGCCTGCTGGTAATTGCGCCCCGCCGTATCGATCAAGATGACGTCACAGTCTTTCAAAGCATCGAGTGCCCCTGCCAGTTGTTCACGCGATTCGACCACTTCGACCGGCACATCCAGAATCTCGCCGTAAGTTTTCAATTGCGCAACGGCTGCAATGCGGTACGTATCGGCGGTGATCAACCCGACGGTGCGTTTATGTTCGAGCAATTGCTCAGCCGCCACTTTCGCGATCGTTGTCGTTTTGCCGACGCCCGTCGGCCCGATAAAGCAGGCGATCGAAGGCGATTCATTTTTGATGGCCTGTTGATGCTGTTCAATAAAGCGGATGAGCTCCGCATGGAACGCCTCCTGCACCGGCGCTTCGTTTTCTGATGCCTTCAGCAATTTGGAAAGCAGCTCTGTCTGCACCGTTTGTTCCACGCCTTGCTTTTCCAGTAAGCTACGCAGTGGGCGCAACGGTTCAGGCAAGCGGTCTTCCGGCCCTTCGTGCATCATGAGCCGCTTCAAACTTTGCAGCTCTTCCATCAGCGCATCGTTTTCCTGCTCTTTTGCCTCCGGCACCTCAGCAACTGTCGCTTGCGCTTTGGCTGGTGCCACTGCTTTAAGAGCCGACTGTTCCGCTGTTTCGGCCGCTGCGGTCACTTCCAGGCAGTCTTTTCGGAACAAGCCGAACAAGCCGCCGGTCTTCACTTTTTTCGTGTTGAGGATAAGGGCATCATCGCCTAGATCCCTTTTGATGAGCGCCATGGCTTCGGGCATTGTAGTGACTCGGTAAGTTTTTAATCTCATGGGATATTCACGACTCCAACACTTTGGATTTCAATTTCAGGCTCCAATTCGTTATAGGACAATACCGGCAGATCCGGCGCAAAGCGTTCCACGAACTGGCGCATATAGATGCGGATGGCAGGTGACGTGAGCAGGATCGGCTGGACGCCGTTTTGCTGCAGCTGGCCGGCCTGTTCGGTGATTTTCTGGAAAATCGTCTGGGACGATTCCGGGTCGATCGATAGGTAGTTTCCTTGTTCTGTGCGGTGGACCGAATCGGCGAATTTCTTCTCTAGGCTCGCTCCTGCCGTAATGACTTTCAATGCTTCATTGTCCGGCGCGTACTGGCGGGTGATTTGTCTCGCGAGCGCCTGGCGCACATATTCCGTCAGCAAATCGACGTCTTTTGTTTGCGGCGCATAATCGGCCAAGGTTTCCAAGACGACCAGCAAATTGCGGATCGACACTTTTTCCTTCAATAACTTCATGAGCACTTTTTGGACTTCGCCGATGCTCATCAAGTTCGGGATCAATTCTTCAACGACAGCCGGAGAGGAATCACGGATGTTTTCAATCAGTGACTTCACTTCCTGGCGGCCGACGAGTTCGTGCGCATGGCGCTTGATGATTTCCGTCAAATGCGTCGAGACGACGGATGGCGGATCGACGATGGCGTAGCCCGCCATCTCCGCCTCTTCTTTCATGTCTTCATCGACCCACAGCGCCGGCATGCCAAACGCAGGCTCGACAGTTTCGATGCCATAGACGTTTTCATCATCGACGCCAGGGCTCATTGCGAGGTAATGGTCGAGCATGATGTCGCCGCGCGCCACCCGGTTGCCTTTGATCTTGATGACGTATTCATTCGGCTGTAATTGGATATTGTCGCGGATGCGGATGACCGGAACGACGATGCCCAGTTCCATCGCGCATTGCCGGCGGATCATGATGACCCGGTCCAATAGGTCCCCGCCTTGGTTTTTATCAGCGATCGGGATCAAACCGTAGCCGAACTCGAATTCGATGGCATCGACATGCAGCAAGTCGTTGACGCTTTCCGGACTCTTCAGGCCGGCCGCTTCTTTTTCGCCCGGGTCGCTGTCTTTTTCGGACGCTTCCTCAGCGTTGAGCGTCTTTTGCATCCTGAAAGCGCTGAAGGCAACGACAGCCGCGACCGGCATAATCAAAAGCGGACTGATGGGGGTGAAAACTGCGAGCATCATCAGCGTGCCGGCGACGACGTAGAGCATTTTCGGGTAAGCGAACAATTGGCGCGTGACATCTGAGCCGAGGTTGCCGTCCGATACGGCACGGGTGACGACAATCCCCATCGCCGTCGAAATCAACAGCGCCGGGATTTGGCTGACGAGCCCATCGCCGATCGACAGCAAAGTGAACAATTGCGCCGCTTCGCCGATCGGCAAGCCGTGGACGACGACGCCGATCATCAAGCCGCCGATGATATTGATGATGGTGATGATAATGCCGGCGATGGCATCGCCTTTAACGAATTTACTGGCGCCGTCCATCGCGCCGTAGAAATCGGCTTCCTGGCCGACTTTTTCGCGGCGCGTTTTCGCTTCGCGGTCAGAGATCATTCCTGCACCTAAATCGGCATCGATGCTCATCTGTTTGCCGGGCATTGAATCGAGCGTAAATCGGGCAGCGACTTCCGCCACGCGTTCCGAACCTTTGGTGATGACGAGGAATTGGATGATGACCAAAATCAAGAACACCAAAATCCCGATGATGGCACTGCCCCCGACCACGAACGAACCGAATGTTTCGATGACTTGCCCGCCGGTTTGATTGGTCAGGATCGAACGTGTCGTCGAGACGTTCAAGCCGAGGCGGAACAAGGTCGTCAGCAGGAGGAGCGTCGGAAAGATCGAGAACTGCAACGGTTCTTGCGTGTTCATCGCCACCAGGATGATGGTCAGCGCCAAGCTGATATTGATCATGATTAGAATATCCAATAACAGCGGCGGCAGCGGGATGACCATCATGATGACAATCATGATCACCGATACCAATATCGCATAATCTCTGAATTTCAAACTGCTTCCTCCTCTGTCGTGTTGCGGTTTGCTATGTATCTTGAAGTTAGGCTTAGGATATTCCTGGGAAAGCGTGTTTTCCGAAGCTTACTGCTCGCTTTCCGTGGGCTCGCGCCCAAGCCTCCTCGCTCACTACGTTCACTGTGGGGTCTCGGTCGTCTCGCTAGTCCACAGGAGTCGAGCAGACGCTTCTCCAAACACTCAGACATTTCACTGATAGTTGGCGGATTGAAAAGTTCTTCTTAAAACTCTATAGCGTATAAATTTATTCAATACTCTTGATTCGCTCTTACTTCATTCAGTTCAGTTTATCTATACATTACGAAAGCTTACCCTTCAAAGCGTAGATATAAGCCAGGACTTCGGCGACGGCTAGGAACAGTTCTTCGGGTACGGAATCGCCGATGGATACTTGTGCGTAGAGCGAGCGGGCGAGCGGCTTGTTTTCCATTGTCACGATGCCGAGCTCTTTCGCTTTTTCCTTGATCTTGAGCGCCGTGAAATCTTTGCCCATTGCAATGACTTTCGGCGCTTCCATCGTTTCGGCGTCGTATTGAATCGCAATCGCATAATGCGTCGGGTTGGTGATGACGACGTCAGCATTAGGCAAATCCTGAATCATGCGGTTCATGCTCATTTGGCGTTGCTTTTCCTTGATCTTTTGTTTGATTAACGGATCGCCTTCCGCCTTTTTATATTCATCTTTAATGTCTTGCTTGGACATCCGGATGCCTTTTTCAAACTCGTATTTCTGGTACATATAGTCGAGCGTTGATAAAGACAGCAAAATCAGCGCCGCGACCATGCCCATCTGGAGGACAAGGCCGCCAACAAGACTCAGGGAATCGCGCAAGCTTTGCCTAGACAGCGAGAAAATCTCTTCCTGTCCGAACCATAAGACGCCAAACGCGGCGCCCCCGACAATCGCAATCTTCATCAAGGACTTCGCCAGCTCCACCAGTGCGCGAACCGAGAAAATCCGTTTTGCGCCTTTGATCGGATCGAGCCGCTCGAGCTTCGCTTTCAACGGTTCTGCCGTAAACAGCGGCCCCACTTGCATGTAATTTCCGAGAAACCCGAAGACCACGCCGACCAGCATAATCGGCACAATGACCAAGAATGCATCCATGGCCAATTGTTCGAACATGAGCCGGATCGTGTCTGGCGTGATGTCCCAACTGATGTACTGGATGTAATTGATGCGGTAAATGGCCAGCAATTGGTCAAGCATCCATTCCCCGAGAAAGCTCAGGACGAGGATGCCGCCGAGCATGATGAGTGCGGCCGCGACTTCCTGGCTTTTGGCGACTTGGCCTTTCTTGCGCGATTCCTGGCGCTTTTGGGGCGTCGCTTTTTCGGTCTTTTCGCCGGCAAAAAACTGCAGGTCCAATGGATAGCGTTTCATCCTATCCGCCTCCCAATAAGCTGATTAATTTGCCCATACTGCCCATCATTTTTTCGAAAAGAATCTGCAGCAAATAAAAGAACACGCCCATCGTCAACAGCAGCAGCACAAAGCCGACAAAAATCTTCAGCGGCAAGCCGACCGCAAAGATATTCAATTGCGGCACGGCTTTCGTCAGGATGCCCAGTGCCACGTCGATCAAAAACAAGGACGCGACGATCGGCAGGGAAATCTGAAAAGCGATGATGAACATTTCAATAAACAAATCGGTCATAAAACGTGCAATGGACTCCGCACCAACCGATAAAAACTCTTCCGCCGGGAGGGCGCGCAAACTCTGCATCACGCCGTCAAGCATCATATGATGGCCGTTGACGGTCAATAGGAACAACAGCGCGAGCGTGTATTTGAATTGCCCGATGATCGGCACTTGGGCGCCCGTCTGCGGATCCAAGACATTGGCGATGGCAAAACCCATCTGGAAATCGATGAACGCTCCGGCGATCTGCACCGCATAAAGCAAAAGCGCGGCCGTAAAGCCAAGCGCCAAGCCGACCGCCAGCTCCTTGAAGATCAGTAAAGTGTAGCTGCCATCGAGCACCAATGCGGTTTCCGGAGCCCAAGCGGTCGTCGCTGTCAGCGCGAGAAAAGCAGCGATGCCGATCTTGAATTGATTGGGCACGCCCTTCATCGCAAACAGCGGCGCAATCAGGAAAAAAGCGGTAAGGCGGATAAGCACGAGCAGGAAGAACGGCAGCAGATTCAGAACCTCATTCATCGGCGCTTATCCGATAAACCGCGGAAGCTGCTCGAACAAATCGCGCGTATAATCCAGGAGCATTGTCAGCATCCAGGGGCCGAAAATGACAAGCGACAGGAAAACCGCCAGTATTTTCGGGATGAATGCCAGAGTTTGCTCCTGGATTTGGGTCATGGCCTGGAACACGCTGACCAATAGCCCCACTCCCAGTGCGATGAGCAATAACGGAGCTGATATGAGAATGATGAGGTAAATGGATTGTTCTGCTAGTTTGATGACCATATCCGGCGTCAAAGTAATTCTTCCTCTCGCTAAAAGCTGACAAGCAGCGATTCGATGATTAAATACCATCCATCCACCAGGACGAACAATAAGATTTTAAAAGGTAGTGAAATCATGACCGGCGGCAGCATCATCATCCCCATCGCCATCAAAGTCGACGCGACGACCATATCGATGATCAAGAACGGGATGAAAATGACGAAGCCGATCTGGAAAGCGGTCTTCAATTCGCTCAGTGCGAATGCCGGGATCAGCGAAGTCAACGGGATGCCTTCGATGCTGTCCGGCTTTTCCAGTTCAGCGTATTTGAAGAACAACGCCAAATCTTTTTCACGCGTATGCTGCGCCATGAATTCCTTGATCGGCAAGATGGCGGCATCGAGCGCTTCTTCCTGGTTCAGTTCTTCGTCCAAATACGGCTGGAGCGCGGTATCATTCATTTCCGTCGCGACCGGTGCCATGATGAAAAAGGTTAAAAATAACGCCAATCCGACCAGCACCTGGTTCGGGGGCATCGATTGCGTCCCAAGCCCTGTCCGCACGAAACTCAGGACGATGATGATGCGCGTGAAGCTCGTCATCATGATCAGGATGCCTGGCGCGAGCGACAATACTGTCAGCATCAATAATAATTGCAACGTCGTCGAGACATCTCCCGGGTTGGTATTATCGAGTGAGATGCCGGGAATGGCCAATAATAATTCTGGGATCATCGCTGGTCCTCCCCGTCATCTGTGCGTTTCTTGCCGAAAGACAAGCGCCGTTCTTTTTGCTTGTCCAAACTGCGGGCGAAGTATTGCTCGAAGTTCGTAAAAGACTCTTTCGATTTGCCACCGTTTCCGAATAAGGCGGATGCTGCTGGACGCTGTTGCTCTAGGTCTTGTTCCAAAGCCGCGATTTCCGCTTCCCCCGAAAACTCCTTGATGAGCGTTACTTCGTTACCCACGCCAATCAAATAGAATTGGCCGCCGACTTTGACCAGCTGCAGCGATTTGTTCTGGCCGAGCGGCGAGCCGCCCATCAGCTGGACCGCACGCTGCGACTGCACGCCTTTTTGGCGCATCGCCAAAAATTTGATGAGCCCGTAGATCAATCCCGCGATCAGCAGCGTATAGAAAATCAACTGCCCGATGATCGCAGCAAAACTTTTCTCTTCGATCTCCGGCACCGCTTCCGCTTCTGCCGGTTCGGCGTCGCCAGGAGCTTCTTTCAGCCAATCGGTCACATTTCCCGTATCCGCAGACGCCATTGCCGGCGCGGCAAGCCAAAGGGCAGCGAGCGCTATGAGTAGTAAAATCCAATGTCTGTAATTCACACTTGCCGTACTCCTTCGCCTTGCATCAACGCAATTTGGAAATGCGCTCTGCCGTACTTAAAATATCGGTGACCCGCACGCCGAAGTTTTCGTCGATGACGACCACTTCTCCGACAGCGATCAGTTTGTTGTTGATGAGGATATCCACCGGCTCTCCTGCCAGTTTATCGAGTTCGACGATCGACCCTTGCGACATCTCAAGGATTTCCTTGACCATCCGCTTCGTGCGTCCCAGTTCCACCGTCACTTGCAGCGGAATGTCCAGGAGCATGTCGAGGTTGTTCGGCGCAGATTGTTCAGCGGCGATTTCGTCGAAGCTCGAAAATTGAACGGACTGGACGCTTGGCCCGCTGGAATCCGCCGGCTGTGAAGTTTTTTCGGGTTGTTGCTGTTCGTTTGATGACATATCCTGTGTCTCCTTCGCTTCTTGCGCTTGCCCGCATCCTGCCAGCTCTTCGGCCAATTCTCGGCACGGCCCGGCCGGCAAATACATACGGAACGCTACATTTTGTCGGTTGCCGACAGTCAGCGTAAACAGTGCTTCAGCAAACCATTGTTCTTTGGTGAAATGAGTGAACGGAAATTTCTGCCCCGCCTCCAGAATGTCCATGCCCGATAAGGAATAGCCAATTTCCTGTCCGCTCACCATCGACAACGCAGCCGCTGATGACCCAAATAGGCGCACAAGCATATCCTGCACTGCCGCGAACAGTTTATCGCTGTCTGTTTCATTCGACAGCTCCGAAGCCATCGCATCCGCCTGTGCTTGGCCGAGCGTGACGATCTGCGGCATTTTTAACAAGCCGCTGTATTCACCGAGCGCGACGTAGACTGGTGCCTTCGTTTCCGCGAACAGTTCGTCCTTGCTCTTCACCGTCCACACCGGCCCTTTGATGGCTGCGGTTTCTGGAAACAGCGGGTCGCGAAGGGCAGCGGTGCCACCGAACGCTGTGCAGAACAACTCTTTTAATACGCCGAGCTCATGGCTGCCCAAAGCTTGCTCTGGGGCTGGGCTGTCTACCTTATTCAGCAGCCCTTTCATCTCTTCAGGCGATAGGCGCTCATCCTTCATCACAAACTTCCCCTTCCGTACACAAGCCTGTAATTTGTACCGCCAAGCGGCCTTTTGAAATTCCCGGCTGTGCAAGGAATTTCTGTTTCTGGTCGATATACAGTTTTATCGGTGCATCGATCGCATCGTCCAAGCGCAGGATATCGCCTTTTTTCAGGTCCAGGAAATCCTTGATGTCGACAGTCGCTTCACCTAATACTGCTGCAACATCCATCTTTGTCGTCTGAAGGCGTTTTTCAAGTGCTTCCACTTCGTGATCTTCAACTGCTTTCTTTTGGTTGGCGAGCCAGTGGCGGGCCGATAATTTCGGCAAGACTTGCTCGAGTACGAGGTGCGGGAGGCAGATCTGGATCTCGCCTTCCACTTCGCCGATCTTTGTGTGCAAGCTAACAACGATGACGGTTTCATTTGGGGCCGCCATCGTTAAAAATTGCGGGTTTACTTCGATTTCCTTGAGTTCCGGCGATAAGGCGATGACCGATGACCAAGCCTCCTCGAAACAGTTCAAGGAGTTGCTGAAAATGCGGTCGATGACGCTGATTTCGATTTCCGTCAAATCGCTCGTTTTTTGCAACACATTGCCCTGGCCGCCAAGCAGGCGATCGAACATGACGTATGCCACTTCGGGTGAAAATTTCATCACCATGCTGCCGCTGAGTGGGCGGGCTTCGAACACACCAAGAATCGATTTCCTCTCGACCTGCTGAAGAAAATCCGTATACGACACCTGTTCCACTTTTTCGGCATTAATCTGCACATAGGTACGCAGCTGCGTCGAAAAATAGGAAGTCAACAGACGCGCAAAATTCTCATGGATGCGGGACAATGTACGGATTTGGTCTTGCGAAAACCGCAAAGCCTTCTTGAAATCGTAGGTATGGATCTTTTTTTGGTTCAAGGCCGCTTCGCCTCTGTCTGAAAAATTCGTTTCCATGCTGACTCCCCTTATTCTTCCATAGGTGCATCGTGCAGTCGTGGCAGGATGTTGATGTCCCGATAATAAGCCGTCACTTGGTCGATCACTGCGGACACCGGCTCCAACACATGCACTTTTTTTCCGGTCGTGAGCGTGATTACCGTATCCGGCATCGCTTCAATACGTTCGATGTACACCGCATTCAAGATGATTTCAGACCGGTTCAACCTTGTTAAGCGAATCATTGCGCATCACTCCGTTCAGCCGCCATTATCATCGTTTCAAGTTCACGACTTCCTGCAAAACTTCATCGGAAGTGGTGATGGTGCGCGAGTTCGCCTGGAAACCACGCTGCGCGATGATCATTTCCGTAAACTCTTCCGTTAGGTCAACGTTGGACATTTCAAGAAGGCCTGAGCCGATTTGGGAACGAATGGCGTTGGCATCACTGATGACAATTTCTTCTTCATTCGACAGCTCATACATCGATCCGCCGACTTTCCGGAGACTTGTCGGATTGTCTACTGCAAACATACCGATTTGGATTGCAGGATCGGGCCCATTCTCCTGGACGATATTGCCGAGTCGGTCAATGCTGAAATCGCTGCCTGGAGGAGTTATTTGGACAGGGTTTCCTTGTGTATCCAACACGTTGTATCCTTGTGCTGTCGTCATGAACCCTTCTGAGTCCAAAGTGAAGCTGCCGGCGCGCGTCAAGTAACGTTCGCCACTCGCTTCTGATTCAACGACAAAGAATCCATCGCCCATGATCGTCAAGTCTGTTGCAACTCCCGTTGAGATCGCTGAGCCCGGGTTATGGTTGACGTTCAAAGAGGCGGTGCCGGAACCAAGTCCGACTTGCATCGGGTTCGCCCCGCTTGTCGATACCGTTTGGCTCAGCAAATCCTGAAACTGAATCGAACTTTTCTTGAATCCGATTGTATTGACGTTGGAAATATTATTACCGATGACATCCAATTTCACCTGGAAGTTTTTCATGCCGGACACCCCGGAGTACATAGAACGCAACATTTGTCATTTCCCCTTTCAGCTGGCTGCAAGTTTAGGCTTGCTCGGCCGCCTGTTCGTTTTTGGTTTCGCCTTGCTGTTCGATTCGTTCAATGGCCGACAATGGAATTTTCGTTTCTTCGCCTTCCAGCTCGACCATGATCTCGCCGTTCTTCATCGTGACTGCTTTGACAATGCCGGTGCCAGCTTGTTCATTGGCTGACCAGCTGACTTCGGTGCCGAGCAAGTGGGCGGAACCCGCAAGAGATGCGCTTCCGCCTTCTCCGGCGTAGCCCGTCATCGTCTTGTTCAATTGCGTCAATTGCTCGAGGCTGCTGAACTGGGCCATCTGTCCGATGAATTCCGCATCTTTTTGCGGTTCCATCGGATCCTGGTATTTCAGCTGGGCGATCAGGATTTTCAGGAAAGCGTCCTGCCCGAGCGCATCCGGCTTTGTTTTTTCTGTGGCTGCCGTCGGCTGGTTCGCTGCCGTCGTCGCTGTAGTGATATTCATCCAATCAGTCCCCTTAGTTAAACGGTATAATTCAATTGGCCATTGTCTGAAACAGTTTCACGCTGGCGCCTCTGCGGTATATCAGCATCATCCGAAACGGATTCTCCGCCGCTTCCGCCACCCCGGCCAGCGCTATTTCCAGAGGCATCCGCGAAAGGCGATTCCCGCTGCCGTCCGTGCTGTTGGAATTCCGGTGAACTGTGCTCTTCCCGAACTTCCAAGCTGTCGATCTCCACGCCTTGCTGAGACAGCGACAGGCGCAGTTGATTCAACTGGAATTCAACCGCTTCTTTCGCGGCACCATGGCTCGCGATGATTTGCGCACTCACTTTACCGCCTGCCGCGCTCACCAAAATCTCCAGGTGGCCGAGATGCTCAGGGAAAATATTGATACGCAAGCGCGTTTCATTTCCGCCTGCAGTTAAGCGGGCCGGTGAACTGATCCATTCCGCGAGTGTTTCCGACAGCTTCTGAACCGGAACTTGCCGAACCGGCACGTCCACTTGCTTTTGATCAGCAAGAGCAACCGGAAGCACAGCGGCCTGCACTTGCGCTTCTGTTTTTACAGGAGCTGCAGCTTGAACCGCTTCCGCTTTTAGAATCGTTTCGCCCTCTGCAGGCACCGCTTTCGCAGCCTGCGTGTCAGGCGCTTGCTGTTCAACCGCATTATTAGCTTGAGTGCTGTTGCTGTCCTTCGACAGCGCGTGCAGCCAGGCGGCAGGCGTCTGTGCAAATGGCAGGCGCGCTTCCGCTTTGATAGGCGCGAGTTCTTTCAATAACAGCAGTTTTTCTGAAGGAAGCGTTTCTTCTTTCAGTTGCGCAGCCAATTCGATAAGCGGGCGCAGCGCTTCTTCCGGTGCCGTTTCATCCGGAGTAATTTCTTTTTCCGCGACCCCCGGAAATCCCGTAGGCTGTACGAATTCTTTAGCAGTCAGCAATAAGGATTTTATCTGCTTTACCAGTGCAGCCAGTTCACCCTGAACCTCTTCATCGGAACTGAAGACTTCAACGGCTTGCTCCAATTGCTCCCCGTTCGCATCGGCAAGCAATTGGAACACCGCGTATTGCATGGCTTGCTGTTCTTCGGTCAATTGCTCTGCAGGCATGTCCGACAATTGCTCGAGGAGAGCAACGAGTTCTTTCATCGGCAACGCGGCTGAGGCCGTTTCAGGCTTTGCTTGCAGCTGTGCCGGATCTGCCGACAGCGCCATCAGCAATTGCCCGAACTGTCCAGCCGGCTCATTGCTCCCTTGCGTTTTCACAGCAGCTGCGGGTGCAGCGGGCCGGCCGATTAATGCAGACACCAACGCGTTCACTGTACGTCACCGGTCCTGCCGAGGCGGTAATAGCGGCTGCCGGCCAGGTCATCGAAAAAGTTCTGCTCTGCCGCTTGATGTTCTTTCTGGTGGGCGGCGTAGTTCTGTTCTTTCAGATTGCCCCAGGTTTTTTCTTCGCGGGCTTTTTCTTTCAAGGCATCCTGGCTTCTTGAAACTTTGCGTTCAAGGGCCGCGACTTCACGGCTCGCCATGGACGACTGCTCATAGAGCTGATGGATGTATTCTTCGAGCATGCGCAGCTCGGAGATCGGAAGGCCTTTTTGCTCTTTAGCTTTTTTCATTTCTTCCGCCTGCGTAATCTTGCTGTGCAGCGCTTCGCTTTGTTCGCGGACGGCCTGCTCTTTTTTCAACGCTTCGGCCATCTCCACTTGCGCCAGCTGCGTTTCGTTTTCTTTCAGTTCGAGAATTTTCTGGAATCGGAAATTGAATCGTGTCACGTTTCAGCACCTCCAAATTGTTGTGCGAGCCGGTCGACGCTTTCCGCCAATTCGGCCTTCTCGTAAATATCTTGTTGCAGATAATCGCGAATCAACGGATACGCACGGATCGCTTCATCGATTTCTTTATTGGCGCCGCTTTTATAGGCCCCGATATTGATCAAGTCTTCCGCCGAATCGTGGGCTGCGAGCAATCGTTTCAATTCGGCCGCGGCTTGTTTATGCTCTCGCGTCGTCACTTCATTCATGATGCGGCTCACGCTCGCCATGATATTGATCGCCGGGAATTGCCCTTTTTGCGCGAGTTTGCGGTCCAGGACGATATGGCCGTCCAGGATGCCGCGCACCGCATCGGCAATCGGTTCGTTCATATCGTCCCCATCGACCAGTACCGTATAGAAGGCGGTAATCGATCCCTTCGACGACGTGCCGGAGCGCTCGAGCAAACGCGGCAATAACGCGAAAACGCTCGGCGTGTAGCCTTTACTGGTCGGCGGTTCGCCGACCGCCAGACCCACTTCGCGCTGCGCCATCGCAAAACGCGTTACGGAATCCATCATCAACATGACGTTTTTCCCTTGGTCGCGAAAATATTCCGCAATCGCAGTTGCCGTCAGCGCCCCTTTGATGCGTTGCATCGGCGTCTGGTCAGACGTCGCAGCGACCACGACTGAATTTTTCAAGCCTTCTGGCCCAAGATCGCGCTCGATGAAATCGCGCACTTCCCGTCCACGCTCGCCGATCAGCGCGATGACGTTGACGTCGGCTTCGGTGTTGCGGGCGATCATGCCCATGAGCGTGCTTTTTCCGACGCCGCTTCCGGCGAATACGCCGATGCGCTGGCCTTGCCCGACCGTCAGCAAACCGTCGATCGCACGCACGCCGACTTCCAAAGGCTTGTCGATGCGCGGCCGCTTGAGCGGGTTCGGCGGTGTGTTCGTCGTGGAATATTTCTTCAAGCCTTTCGGCAATTTATTGTCATCCAACGGCTTTCCGGTGCCGTCGAGGATTTTTCCGAGAATGGCCGGGCCGACGCGGATCTGCAGGGGCACACCTGTCGCGACGACGAGGCAGCCTGGCCCGACTTGCGCCAGATCCCGCAGGGGCATGAGCATGATTTTGTTTTCCTTGAAGCCGACGACTTCCGCCTCGATCGGCGGGTCAAAGCGGCTCGGATACAACAGGCACAACTCGCCGAGCTTGGCGTTCGGGCCTTGGGCTTCGATCGTCAAGCCGATCACTTGGACGACTTTCCCGTGTTTTCTCACCGGCTCGATTTCTTCCAGCAGCGTCAAATACTCGTTATCTATCAGCTTCATCATTGGATTTCTCCTCACAATAAACGAGCAATTGCTTTTTGATTTCGTTCAACTGGCTATCCAGTGTCGCATCGAACGAGCCGCTTTTCGTATGAATCGTGCAGCCGGAAGGCGCTTGCCCCGCGACTGGCATGAGTTTGAGTTCGGCGCCTGCCCGGATATAGCTTTTCAGCTCGTCTTCAAACGGCAGCATCGCCGGGTAATCTTCAAGCGCCACGTGAATGGCGACTTCTTCCGAATCGTCCACTTGCCGGAGGGCGTGGCGGACGATCGACAACAGCTGCACGTCGTCTTGCATCAATTCATTGCGGATGATTTTCCGTGCGATTTCGGTGCTGAGCGACAATAAAAACGGTTCCGATTCACGGATGATGCGGCGCTGCTCTTCATAAGCCGCAGCGATCAAGCTTTCCATCAACTCGCGCTTTTCGAGAAAATCCGCTTCGGCTTGGGCGAGCCCTTGATTGAAGCCTTCCTGGAACCCGGCTTCCGCCGCAGCTTGCGCTTGTTGTTCCGCTTCTGCTAGCGCTTGCTGTTGTTGGGTTTTTCGCCATTCGGCCAGTTCCATATGTGCTTGTTGTTGCTCTTCGGCCAGTTGTTTTCTCAACGTGTCCAATTGCTGCTCCAACCCGCTGATTTCACCTCTCAACCGTTCCCCGTACTGTTCGATCCCTGGCTCCGCTTGCGCTTCGAACGGCCGGCGGGTTTTCACTTCACGCAAGCCGATAATTTTCGTGCCGTTTTCCCCGGTGCTGCTGCGGATGATCCTAGACAATCATTTCATCTCCTTCATCACGTGAAACCGTGATTTCCCCATCCTCTTCGAGCTTGCGGATCAGCGCCACGATTTCCGTCTGGGCAGTTTCCACTTCTTTCAGTTTGACAGGGCCCATGACATCCATCTCCTCCCGGATCAATTCCGAACGGCGTGTGGACATATTATTGAAAATGCTTTCCTTCACGTCTTCGCTTGCCGCTTTCAAGGCAAAGCTCATGTCCTGGTCGTTCACTTCGCGGACAATGCGCTGAATCGAACGAACATCCAGTTTGACGATGTCTTCAAAGACAAACATGCGTTTCTTGATTTCTGCGACCAGCTCCGGGCTTCCGCTTTCGAGTTCGGAAAGGATCGCTTTTTCTGTGCCGCGATCGACTTGATTGAGCACGCGGACGATCGCTTCCACTCCACCGGTCGCTGTATAATCCTGCACCCCGTTCGCCGAAGACAATTTACGTTCCAGGATCTGTTCGACTTGCTGGATGACATCCGGTGATGTACTTTCCATCAACGCGATGCGCTTCGCGACTTCCGCCTGCTGTTCTGCCGGAAGTTGCGACAGGATTTGTGAGGATTGCTTCGGATCGAGATATGACAGCACCAATGCGATGGTCTGTGCCTGTTCATGTTGCAGCACCGTGGCAATGCGCGCAGGATCCAAACGCCTTGCGAAATTGAAGGGCTTGACCTGCAGACGGTTCGACAGGCGGCCGATCGTATCGAGCGCTTTTTCTTTGCCGAGCGCTTTTTCAAGAATATCGCGTGCGTAGCCAAGCCCGCCTTCGTTCATATAGTCCTGCGCCAGGACCATTTCGTAAAATTCATTGATCACTTGTTCGGTCTGGCTGTTCTTCAATTGGCGCACATTGGAGATTTCCATCGTCAATTGGTCGATTTCCTTTTCAGACAGGCGCTTGAACACTTCCACCGAAACATCCGGCCCCATCCCGACCAATAATACGGCGACTTTTTGGATCCCCGTTAATTCCCTTATCCGTTCCACCATTCAGTTCTCCCCTAATCATCCGCCATCCACGACCTCAACAGATTTGTAAAATCATCAGGACGCCCTTTGGCGAGCTTCTCGATTGTCTTGCGCTTCGGATTTGCCCGGTTGTTGAATTCCGACAAATCGACTTCCTCTTCTTCCGCATTTCCGGCGGGCTGCATTTTCGCAGCGGCACGTGCGAAATAATCCATTTCCAGCTCAGCTGCCAATTCTTCCTGTTGCTTCTTGCGCCGTTTGGCCACGAACAAGATGATGCCCGTCAATAAAATCACGGCCACACCGGCGATGACGTACCAAAGAAGCGGAATGCCTGTCCAGAACGTCGTCACCGGCTCTTCTTCAGCCAGTTCCGGGCGCCCTTGGAATTCTGTCGCAAAGATCGAAATGCGGTCATCGAGTTCGGCCGGTGTCGGCTGGAATTCGTTCATGCTGAGCGAAGTACTGACTGTATTTGCCAACAAATTGCGGATATCATCCATGTGCTGCTGGGTTAAGGTAGCTGGATTGTCGGGCACTGGCGGTTCCACACCGACATTGATCGTAATGTCGTCGATGACATACGGGCTCATCTCGATCTGACGGTTGATGCGATTGACTTCGCGGTTGATGCGTTCTTCGGTCCGTTCCGATTCGCTCGTTCCGGTGCCGTCTGCTGCAGGGTAATTGGCGATCTCCGATTCCCCAGTTCCGGCGTCATCTGCCAGGGCGGCACCTTCACTTGCGTAAGTTTCGACGATCCGCTCGACGCTGATGTCGATGCCTTCGCCCGTTTCGGGATCGACCGGCTCCACCAATTGCTCTTCGCGTTTTTCCTTCGTGAAGTCGATGTTTGCCATAACGGAAACGACGACTTTGTCCTGCCCGAGCAATAGCCCGAGCATCTGCTGCAATTCACGCTGGATATCTTTTTCGATGCCTTGCTGGATTTCGCGGTTTTGCTGATACACCGTCAAGTTGGTGTCCGGCGCGCCAGTATCCTGCAATTCGAACACTTGGCCGTTCTGGTCCATGATGACGATTTGCTCCATCGGCAATTTAGGTACCGATTTGCTGACCAAATGGTACAGGCCGTTGATTTGTTTTTGGTCCAAATTCAAGCTGCCATCGCCTTGGATGACGATCGATGCCGTCGACACTTGCTCTTCATCGGTCAGCCAGACGTTTTCTTTCGGCAAGGTGATCATGACGTTGGCATCGGTCACACCCGCGATTTGTTTCACCAAATACGCGAGTTCGTTTTGCATCGCGTCGCGTTCAACCACATCAAAATGGCGGTCGGTCATCCCCAGCCCCATGTTCTCACTGAATATGCCGTACGTGACATTGCCGTTTTTCGGCAAGCCTTCTGCCGCCAGGCTCACTTTCAAGCCGGCGACTTGCTCTTCGGGAACGGAGATCGTCGTCCCATCGGTCGATACTTCGACCGGGATGCCTTGGCTTTCGATGGCCGCCTTGATTTCACCCGCTTCTGCAGGGTCCAGATTGGCATACAAAGGCGACATATTGGATTGGCTATTGAAGAAAACAAAAAGCCCTATGGCAAGCAAAGTGATGAAAAAGGACGCGGCCATCAGCCATTTGGTCGCTTTCGATAAACTGCCCCAGGAGTCTTTTGTTTTGGTTTTATAGGTTTCGAACTTCTCTTTCATCGAATGCACACCTTATTCGTTTTCATACTTGCATTCTCATCACTTCTTGGTACGCTTCCACCACTTTATTGCGCACTTGCATCGTCATCTGCAGCGACAGGCTCGCTTTTTGCGACGCGATCATCACTTCGTGGACGTCTTTCACTTCGCCCGTCAGCAATTGGTCGGTCTTTTTATCGGATACGTTCTGTGCTTCGCTCACTTCTTTCAGCGCATTCTTGAAGACATCGCCGAATCCTGTCGCTTCCGGTTTCGGCTGCATCTTTTCCAGGAATTGATTTTGCAGAAACGGTGTCTGCAGCTGTGCAATTTTCTCCATGCTGCCCCTCCTCAACTAAACTTTCTTATTTCCCGATTTCGAGCGCCTTCATGAACATGCTTTTCGAGGCATTCATCGCCGTGACGTTCGCTTCATAAGAACGCGTCGCCGACATCAAATCGACCATTTCCTTAATCGGGTCCACATTCGAGGTGCGTACATACCCTTCGGCGTCTGCGTCCGGATGCTCCGGATCGTAGGTCACCGGAAACGGGGTGGCATCTTCCCGGATGGCGCTAGCTTTTACGCCCGCGCCGGCTCCTTTGTTTTCCATGGCAGCCGTCAAATGCTTGGCGAATGGCGATGCGCCGGCGGTCGACAGTTCCACGGTTTTGCGGCGGTACGGCACCCATTCCCCGTTGACGAGTTCCGCGCGGTTCGTATTGGCATTGGCAATATTCGACGACACGACATCCATCCGCAAACGGTTGGCAGTCAATCCGGATGCGCTAATATTCAGACCACTAAATAAAGACATATGCGTTATCTCCCTTCGTTGATGACCGAACGCAAGCTCGAGAACTTGCCGTTGACCCGTTCGGTGACGGCGTTATACCATAATTGGTTTTTCGCGAGTTCCGCCATTTCAAAATCCATATCGACGTTATTGCCGTTCGGCGTCATTTTCGTATTGCGGTTGATTGTCACTGGTGTTGCCGCCTGGCCGCTCTGGAATTCGAGATGGCGCGCATCGGTGCGGTAACTTTTCATCCGCGAAGCGCTCGCCTGTTCCATTGCCTGTCGGAAATCCACTTGCTTGCTTTTGTAATTCGCTGTATCCACATTGGCGATATTGCCGGCATGGACACGCTGTTTCAATGTCGAAGTCGACAAGGCCTGCTCCATTTTTTGAATGCTTGATGGAAAGATATTCATCATTTCAGCCCCTTACATCTGAATTTGCCCAAATAAAAAAATCCGCTTTGAAAAAGGCGGATTTGAGTCAAATCTACCATCTTTCGGCAACCCGGCGATCTTGTGTCTTAGACAGTTAGACCCGTGGCTTTGCGTCCTTCACTTTCGTAGAAGTTTGCTATTTTCGTCATGATATGGGTATATTTTTCTTTAAACTCGTCTTTTAGAATCATTTTGAGTCTTTACTACTCCGGTATAGTATCATGCTTTTTTTAATTTGGCTATTTTATTTTATAAAAAAATTCTACTATTTTTTCCATTTAATCTGCGATTTTCTGTTAAAATGATGGTAGAGAAAGCTAACAGTAGTCCATTAGACTATAATAAAGGAAGTGTATAGGTAATATGTTTCGCGGATTGTATACGGCAACTTCGGGAATGATGTCCCAAAACAGAACACAACAAATATTGACAAATAATCTATCAAATTCCAATACTCCGGGATTCAAGACAGATGAAGCAGCGATTCGCTCCTTTCCACAGCAGTTAATCAAAGCGCAGAATGCCCATCAGCCTGCGCCAATCGGCCGGCTTTCCACTGGTGTTTATGTACAGGAAGCGATTCCTTCATTTTCCCAAGGCCCGATCCGCGAAACAGGGAATGCGACCGATTTCGCCTTGGTCAATGACAATTTGCCGCTCGATGCGGACACCGGCGACCGCGGCACATTATTGTTTGCGGTTGAAACAGCAGAAGGCGATATCCGCTATACGCGCAACGGGCAATTCACGGTCGACGCGGAAGGATTTCTTGCGACCAGCTTCGGCCAGCGTGTGCTTGGTGACAACCTCCAGCCGATTCAAGTCGGCGATGGCGGGTTTTCTGTCCAAACGAACGGCGAAGTTACGCGTTCCGATGGCGCAGGTGCCGGAAGTATCTGGATCGGTGCCACGGATGAACCGGAACAATTGATCAAGCAAGGGCATAACTTGCTTGCCTGGGCAGGAGACGATGCAGATGCCCCGGCACTGGCTGAAGAGGCCGAGCGTTTCGTCAAGCAAGGCTTCATCGAACAATCGAATGTCGACTTGACCCGCACGATGACCGACATGATGACCGCTTACCGCGGATTCGAATCCAACCAAAAAGTGATCCAGGCCTATGACCGCAGCATGGAAAAAGCGGTCAACGAAATCGGCCGGGTCTGATAAGGAGCCAAGCACATGAACATCCAAATGAACGCGGCGAGCAGCTCGATGCGCGAACTGCAGAAAAAAATCGATATGATTGCCAATAATGTCGCCAACGTCAATACGGCCGGCTATAAAAAACAAGAAGCCAATTTTGCGGACGCACTGCTCCATAGCGTCAATAAGCAAGCCGGCCCTGCCAACGAAATCGGCCGAAGCACGCCGGACGGGCTGCGCATCGGCGGTGGGATGCTGTTATCCGACGCCATCACCCGCCATTCGCTCGGCCAGATGCAGCAAACGGGCCGCGAACTGGATTTCGCGATCGATTCGCCGAATGGCTATTTCCGCGCTTCCAATGAAGATGGTATCTATTACACACGAAACGGATCGTTCCAAGCCGAACCGATTCTGGGCAGCGGCCGATTGGCACTTGTCACCGCTTCCGGCGATTCGGTCCTCGGTGCTGACGGCGCGCCAATTACGATTGCAGCGGGATACGATGAACTGAGCATCGGGTCAAACGGTGTTGTGACGGCAACTTATGCCGGCCAAGCGGCTGAAACGTTCCAATTCGGCACCGCTCAAATCAACCGGACCGCCCTGCTGGAAAAAGCAGGCGACAATCGCTACCGCTTGCCGGGCACGGAAGCCGAACAAATTGCATCCGGCGCCTTGGAACTCGGCACTTCCGCCATTTCACAAGCGGTGCTGGAAACTTCGAACGTCGACATGGCGAGCGAAATGACCGAATTGATCGCCACGCAGCGCCTGTTCCAATCACAAGGCCGCGCGATTTCCTTTGCGGATGACATGATGGGTCTCGTCAATACGATGAAATCCTGACCGGAATACCTTTCTTGATATAATAAAAAATAAAGCCGGATTTCCAGTTACCAGTTGGAAACCCGGCTTTATTTGTATGCTGATCTCTATTCATAAATCGACCAGCAGCCATTTCTTCTTTACTCCCCTTTTAAGGTTCCCCCTCTCCTTCCAATTAAAAACAGCGGATGCACCTTCGCATCCGCTGTTTATCGAAGAAAGTCCATCAGGCTCGGCTGCATCATCTTCGCGGATGATGACAGGCTTGCCTGGTAAATGCTTTCTTCACTTTTCAATTTGATCAATATTTCAGCATAATCTACATCTTCGATTGAAGATAATGCTGAACCTAATGAAAGCTTCGCGTCCAGCAAGCGGTTTTCAGTCGCTTCTACACGATTCTGGCGTGCGCCGTTTTCTGCCGCTGCCGTCAGCAACCGTTCCATCGCCTGGTCGATTCCGTCGAGGTCGATTTCCCCGTCCGTTTTCAGGCTGTTAGCCAACTCTCCGACAACCCGGAATAAATTATTTTCATCACCCGCAGCGCCGATTAAGGATTCAGGTAAGATGCCTACTTCCAATTGAAGGCCGTCCCCTAGCTTTACCGTCTTCGCTGCAGCGTTGAAAGTTGGGCCATCAAAAGAAGCAACTGCCGGGAATGGTTTGGTTTTTGTCTCTGATCCACTGAACAGGTAATGGCCATCGACTTTCGAATTGGCGAATTGGCGCAATTGCTCCCCCAGAACTTCCACTTCGCTCGCGATCGACTTGCGGTCTTCCGGCGACAGCGAGCCGTTCGCCCCCTGCACGCCAAGTTCCCTCACGCGTTGCGTCACGCTGATCATCGACTGGACGGAGCGGTCGGTTTCATCAAGCCATAACTTCGCTTCGCCAGCATTGCGTTCGAATTGTCCGCTCGCCGACAAAGCGCTTTTCAGGCGCATCGCTTTGGAAATCCCTTGCGGATCGTCAGAAGGCTTGTGCAGCATTTTACCGCTCGACGCCTGGAGATTGGTTTTCTCGAAGCGTCCCAGATTCTGTTGCATATGGTGTACAGAATTTTGATGCATCATTTGTTGTGTCACTCTCATTACGCTGTCCTCCGTTTTCAGGCTTTAACGCGCAGCCATTCGGTTAATGATCGTATCAAGCATTTGGTCGGTCGTCGACACGAGTCGGGCAGCCGCATTATACGCATGCTGGAATTTCACCAAGCTCGCCATCTCCTCATCGAGCGAAACACCCGTGACGGATTGGCGGCGGTTTTCCGTCGAGATGAGCATCTGCTCCTGGGTCTTGACGGCGTATCCGGCGCTTTGCGCTTCCGTGCCAAGGGCGCTGACCAAGGCCCGGAAATCCGCTTGCGTTTTTTTCACGTCTTCATCAAGGCCTTTCGGCAGCTCGAGCTGGGCGTCTGTTGCCACAGTCAATTCGCCCGCTGGCGCCGATTTCCCGAAGACCTTGCCGTTCGCTTCGGCGAAACCTGTCACAGTCGCTGCGATTTTTTGTTGGTAATTCTCGACTGTTTCCAGCGCTTGCACGAGTCCTCCGAGCTTGCCACCCGCCGCTTCTGCGTCGATCGGTTCGCGGGCTTTCACCGGCTGTTTGTCCGCTGCCAAAGCGATTGCATAACTGCCGTCTGCTTTTTCAGTGACTTTAATATCCATCAGTTTCGACAATTCCCCGACTGCTGCGTCGCGCTCATCGCGCAAATCGTTTGCTTGGGGGCCTGTGCGGACGATGCTTTTGTTCAACTCATCGATGCGCGAGATTAAAGTCTGCGCTTCATTTTCAGCTGCTGTGGTGCGCTCTTTCAATTCGGCCGTCAACTCGCCCAAAGACCGGTCGATCGTTTTCGCGACGTCCGCAAAAGCTTGCGCCCGTTCTTTCACGACTGCCTGCATCGCCTGGTTTGATGGATCGCCTGACAGGTCTTGCCAAGCACTCCACAATCGGTCCATCGACGCGTTAAGACCGGCATCGCCCGGTTCACCGAGAATCGTTTCCACGTTTCCGAGCGCTTCGCTTTTCGCCTGCCACTCCGCAAGCTCCGCTGAATGCCCGCGGTGCTGCTGATCCAGGAAACGGTCCCGTACGCGCATGACCGAATCGATCGAGACGCCCGTGCCGACTTGTCCGCTGCCAGCGCCTTGGCTCGTCCACACTTCCAGGGATGGAGAGGAACTCGTATTCACTTGTTGGCGCGAATAGCCTTTCGTGTTGGCATTCGCGATATTATGGCCGGTTGTCGAGATGCTTGCCTGGCCTGCAGATAAGCCCCGCCGGCCGGTTTCCAAAGTGTGAAAAGTTGACACGTGATCCCCTGCTTCCCTGTGGGCTTACGCTTTCGTATCGAAAAAGCCCCGATTGTCTGTTTGTGGTTTTTTTACGCCGGATTGTGGCTGATAATTATACGGCTGTTTTTTCGGTGCCGTGACGTGTTCGATCATTTCTTTTACAAAGCCCATCGAATCAATCACCAGCTTTTCGTTGTGGCGGTTTTTCAACTGCAATTCCGTGAGCAGCTGCTGCAACGTCTTCAATTGCTCCTCGAGCGCTTGTTTAGCCGATTCGTCCGTCAATTGCTCGGCAAACTGGCTGAAGCTGAGCCCTGGATGTTCTTCGAGCACTTCCGTTACTAAACGCTCTCGCTCGTCTTCCAGTTGCCCGAGCCTGCGGATGAGCCGTGTCTCTTCTTTGACGAGTTCTGTCAGCTCATCGACTTTATGCTCGATCAGCACCGTCTGCTTGCGCTCGGCGTAGCGGATCAATTGATGCTGGATGGCAATCAGCTCATCAAGTGTCGCGGTCATCATTTTCAGCACCGGACTTCCCTCTCTTTCCATCGCTCAACGATCATTTATCGAACCAGTACTGGTGGATTTTTTCAGCTACCTTGTCCTGGTCGACCTGGTATTCGCCGGAAGCCACCTGCGTCTTCAGCAATTGGATTTTTTCCTGACGGGCGATATCCGCTTCCGTATTCTTCTCGAACATCGCCTTCGCCTCACTTGAAATCTGCAGGTGGTCCTCTTTTTGCAACGGACGCGCTTTGGTGGCCGGCGTTACCTGCATTTGCTTTTGATAGGATTGTATAAAGGAAGAACTATTCGTTTTGTCGATATTCATTCCTTCACCGCCTCTTTTGGTTATTTCTTCATCTTCCAATATTGTGCGCTGACAGCTCTTTGTTTGTCCACTGTTTCTGCGCTTTCCGCATCACTCATGATTACGCCCACTTCATGTTTGAATGCACGGTGGCATGCTTCACAAAGCATTTGCCGGTTGATGAGTTCTCCGCAATGCGCGCACGGATAGCCGAGGTTCGGGTAATCCGAGGCGATGATGCGGCCGCCTCTTAGGAACTCGGCGATTTTATTGATGGAGACATCGGTGAATGCGTGGACGTCTTCGATCGACGCATTGCGATAGTCCGGGTTTTTCAAAAATACATCCACTTTTTTAAACGCGGCTTCGTTTGCCTGGTAGCAATTGAGGCAGCAGTCGATTTGGTCCCGTAAATACAACGCCCCGCAGCTGGGGCAATTGTCCAGTTGTGGGTTGTTCAAGTTGATCACCTGTTTCTTTCAATATATGGCTCTCGATACTCCGAAAACTGCTGCGCTTTCCTGCGGGCGAGCGCCAAGCCTCCTCAGTCGCTTTGCGCCTTGCGGGGTCTCGGCTGTCTCGCTTTCCCGCGGGAGTCTCCGCAGTTTTCTACGTACCTCTATCTCTATGCAATCTTTAAGATTATTCCAATCCCTAAGCCAATAAAACATGTTCTGCTATTTTTTTATTTCCTATACCTCTATTATCGGCTGCTTTTGGGTTTTGTTTAGCGTTTTTTTCGATTATTGCACTTTAAATTCGGTGACGAGGACGCGTTCGACTTTGCCTTTGCCGACGAGTTCCTGGAGCTGTGCGGTCATTTCGTCCTGCAGCAAGGTGATGCCTTCAGCGCCGATCAATTCATCTTTTTCCATGCCGGCGACCGTGGCGATCGCCGCTGCGCGGATTTCCGGATGGCGCTTTTCCATCTCTTCTTTGATTTTCTTATCGCCGAGCAGGATGTTGAACTGTACGACTGCGTACGATGACGGTGTTGCGAGGTTGGTCGTGATGGCTTCGGTGTCGATGCTCAGTTCCACGATTTCGTCCGCGGTAAGCGGTGCATCCGTCTCTGCTTTCGCTTCTTTCTGGATGAAATAAAATGCCCCGCCGGCACCCGCCAGCGCAGCGATCACTAAAACAAGCAATACTTTCTTCATGGTCCACCTCTTACTCTTCGGTTTCTTCCTCATTTTGATAAGGAGAGATCAGCACTTCGACGCGGCGGTTTTGCGCACGCCCTTCAGCCGTATCGTTCGGTGCAATCGGCTGGTATTCGCTATAGCCGGTCGCGCTGAATTTCTGCGGATCCAAGTCTTCATTTTCCAACAGGATCTTCATGAAATTGATGGCACGCGCTGCGCTCAGTTCCCAGTTGGATTCGAATTCGCCGCCTTCAGCCGGCACATTATCGGTATGGCCTTCGATATAAATCATGCGCGGCGGGTCGCTGAACAACAGCTCCGATAATTCGCTTGCGATGGTGCGCGCCTGGTCATCGATATCGGCGCTTCCGGATTGATACAGGACGCCTTCATTGATCGTCAGCATCAGCCCTTTGTCCGTCAGCTCCGTCTGCAGCCTTGGCGACAGGCCTTTGTCCGCGATATACGATTCCAGCTTTTCCTGGAATTCGCCCAGTTCCTTGCGGTCGCGCGCAGCCCGTACTTCTTCGAGCAGCTCTTCGCTCACGGGTTCTTGCGCTAATTCCTCGTGTATTTCCGAATTATCCAGTTCGACCGGGGCCGACTCATCGAGTATGCCCGTGCCGCCCTGCAATTCGATGTTGAACGATTCCGAAATGGCTTTGAATTTCTGCGCGTCCACTTCACTTGCCGCGAACAGCACGATAAACAAAGCCAATAACAGCGTCAAAATATCCGCATAGGGGATGAGCCAGGATTCATCGACATGGTCTTCGTGCTTTTTTTTACGCTTCAACGCCAACACCACTCTCTTGTTCGTCTTCCAATACACGGTCTTTCGCCGGCAGATACGTCAGGAGTTTTTCTTCGACCGTACGGGCAGGCAAGCCTTCTTGCACCGCGAGCAAGCCTTCGAGCATAATCTGTTTCATGCGCGCTTCCTGTTCGGATTTGCGCTTCAGTTTATTGGCGAACGGATGCCACAGGACATAGCCTGTGAAAATCCCGAACAGCGTCGCGATAAATGCCGCCGAGATCGATTTCCCGAGAAGCGCCACGTCGTCCAAATGGCTGAGTGCCGCGACGAGCCCGATGACCGCACCGAGAACACCAAGCGTCGGCGCGTACGTGCCTGCCTGCGTAAAGATTTTCGCCCCAAGTTCGTGGCGGTCTTCCATCGCAGCGATGTCTTCTTCCATCAACTCGCGGATGTGTTCAAGCGATTGGCCGTCAACGACCATCTTCAAGCCGCGCTGCAAAAACGGATCTTCCACTTCTTCTGCGCGTTCTTCGAGCGCCAGCAAGCCTTCTTTTCTTGCGACCATTGCCCAGCCGGTGAACATCGGAATCATTTCCTTGATCGGCATCGTTTTCTGTTCGCCGAACAATACTTTAAAAAGCCCGGGGATGCGCTTCACTTCTTCTGCCGGGAACGCGATCAAGATACACGCCGCCGTCCCGAGGAAGATGATGACCAGCGCCGCCGGGTTGAACAAGGCGACCGGGCTTGAGCCTTTGAGTGCCATGCCCCCGACGAGCACAAGCATGCCGATGATGATGCCTAACCAAGATGTCTTATCCACGTCCATACCTCATTTCACTTTTGATATAGCTTGAATTAAATAATCGTTTATGTGAGATTCCACCGCAACCGATATTCCGCAAAATGCATTGGAAACCCAGATGAAAAAGCGGAAGGCGGCGACTCCTGCGGGAATAGCGCGAGCCGAAGACCCTGCAGGAGCGTCAGCGACGAAGCGGCTGAGGCCGTGCCCGCGGAAAGCGTCCGCCTGGAGCGATTTTATCGGCGTCTTTATATTTCCAATTATTCAATCCAACTTATACTGATTATTGTTTTGCAAGCGCCATGGCTTGTTTCCATGTGTTGCGCAGTTCGGCGACATCTGCGAGAACTGCGTCGAGTATCGCTTCGTCATTTTTCATATTCGCTTCAACCAACTGGCTGTATTGATATTCATATAATCGTTCAAGCTCTTTAGATAACGCGATGTCCGGGTTCAATGTGCTGCGCAGCTCCTGGATGATGGCCTGCGCTTTCAGCAAGTTCTTGTTCTTTTCTTCGAATTGCTTGTCCTGCATCGCTTTTTTCGCGAGCTTGATGAATTTTAAACAGCCGTTGTATAACATCAAGATCAATTCCTCGGGTGATGCGGTCATGACCGAGTTTTGCTGGTACGCCTGGTACGGATTGATGGTAGCCATTTCGTTTCCCCTCTCTTACTTGCGTTGGTCGATGAATGAGCCGCCCGCGTTCGACTGGCGGTAAGCGCCGGCGTATTTGCCGGATGCCTGGCGCGTTTGGTTCAGCCGGTTCATCTGCTGCGAAAACTGTTCGTGCAGTTTCGTCATGAGCGGCTGCAGCTTAATTTCCGTCTGCTGGATCTCGGCGATGATCGCTTGTTCCTCTTCAGACCATTCGCCCGTGAAATCATCTGCCAGTGCTTCGATTGTCTCTTGGCGCTGGCCGAACAGCTCCTGGAGCCGTTCCAATTGCCCTTCCTCGTTTTTGTCCATGTCTGAATCAAGCAATTGGGCGTGCGTGTAAATCGCTTGTGTCTGCGATAAAAAACCGTTGAGCTGGTCACGTTTCTTTTCCATTACATGCCTCCGAATATATTCTGCTGCATCCAGGCGCTTTGCGAATTCATTTGGCTCAGCGCTTTCTCCATGGCCGTGAACTGCCGCCAGTAGCGGTCTTCGATATTCGTCAGCCGGTCCTGCCAGCGCGTGATTTCCGATTCCATGCGGCGCAGCTTTTTGGTCATTGTGCTGTTATCGACTGAGCTTGCCGGGCTGCCCGCCTGCGTGCTCAAATTCTTTACGATATCGTTGAGCTTGTCGTAGACGCGGGCACCGACACCGTCGCCATCTGCGCTGCGGACAGTGAACAAGTTCATCACTTCATCCGGCTTTTCGGTGAGTGCGGCGCTTAGTTTTGCTTCATCGATGAAGAGCTTGCCGCCTTCGCGGTAATCGCCTGTGTTGATGCCGATCTGGGACAATAAATTGATGCTGCCGTCCCCGATGCCGCCGACTTTATCCATGAATGCTCGGCGCAGGTCCTGCAATGCCGATTTCATGACCGGGTCGTTGCGCAAAAGCCCGCTGCGCGCTTTTTCTTCCCATAATTCGATTTCATTTTCGCTCATGTCTTTTTTCTGTTCGTCAGACAGCGGCTGGAAGTCCGGATAGCGCTTTTCGACGATTTGTTTTTGCAGCTCTTCAATCGTTTTGTTGTACGATTCCACGAAATCCTTGATTTGCTGCATCGGCTTTTCGGGATCGGCTTTCACGCTGACGGTTGATGAACTACCGGGCGCGTCAACTTTGAGCATTTCAATTGTGAGGCCGTTGATAGTTGTTTTGTTGCTGGTCAAACCGTCGACGGTGATGCCGTCAATCGTCACCGAACCGTTCGTTGCAGCAGTCGAAGCGACCGACGCTTGAGCCGTTCCGGTGATCTGCTTGCCGAGATCCGGATTATCCGTGCCGTCCGCATTCGTGAACGCCAGTGAAAAATTCTGCGCTTCGCCGAGTTCTTTCGAAGAAATGAAAAAGCGCGAAGTCGTATTATCGAAATTGACGCGGAGCGCCGGTTCAGTTCCAGCAGTTGCTTCCTGCAGCTGTTTCGCGACATCCGCATACGTCATCGTCGCGGTGACATCGATGGTGATGTCCGTTGTGCCTTGTACGGTGATTTTCCCGGCGACGCCGATCGCATCGGTCGATTTTGCCGCGCTGCCGTCTGCTTTTAAAATCTGCCCGGAGGTTAGTTTCGCAGGAGTTGCCAGCGAATTGACTTTCACGTCATAATTACCGCTCATCGCCTGGGCGGTTGTCGTGATTTTCGCGCTGCCGGATCCCGCCGTCTCTGCGCTATAGGCATTGAATGTCGACTGAAGCCGCAAACTGCTCGCGCTTGTGCGCAGATTCGAGAACGCCAAATTCTGTTCACGGATCGCTTCTTGCTGCCACTCGGTCCATACTTTTTGCTGCATCAATTTATCTAAAGGCATTTTCTGTATTTGCATCATTTGTTTAACGATGGAGTCGGTATCCATCCCAGAAGCCAAGCCGCCTACGCGCATATTGTCCACTCCATTTCCATAATCGTTCGTTTTGAGCCGTTACCCTTTATATCGGCAGGAGTTTAGGAATTTTAATAGATAGCCGCTTTTTTTATTTAAATTTATGGCGGAATGATGAATTAAGCGAAAGATATTATTTCTATAACAAGTGGTATTAAGCAGATGTCCATTTCAGCGGACGCTTTCCGCGGGCACGGCTTCAGCCGCTTCCCTCGCTGTGCTCAGTCCAGGGTCTTCAGCTCGCGCTGTTCCCGCTGGAGTCGCCGCTTCCATTACCATCTGCAAGCCACTTCAATTAGAAAATATCACCATTAAAAGTCAGAGAGAAATTATAGCTTTTCTTAGATATGTGAATCGGTGTACCTGAACTGTTTTAAATAAAAGCCATTATAAAAATTCTTTATTTATGGTTATGCGATTAAAAAAAGCCGACCCCACGTGGGAATCGACTTTTGAAGATTATAAAGTATTGTAAAAGCGTTGAACGCCTGTGGTCCAGTGGTTGTTGAGGCCAGTCGGATCGTTCGCCGCACCAACTGGAGCATATTTCGCCCCGATTTGCGCGATGCTTTCTTTGCCTTGGTTCAAGTAATTCTGCCGCAAATTGCGCGCCATATCATAGATGCTATCTGCCACTGTTTCGTAGCTGCGGAGGCCATTCTTGCCCATCATGCCGGCGATATTGTTTTTCTCATTCGCCGCACGCGACGTGCCATTTCCGGTTTCATGCACTGCAATCGCAGACAAGAGTTTCGGGTCGATATCGTATTTCTTTCCGGCTTCGATGAAATGTACAGCCGCTCCACTCAGTTTCCCGGCGAGCTGCTCATCAAGTTTCAAGAACTGGACCGGACGGAATTTCAAATCGCTTTTATCCGCAGCACTTGTTGCCACGTCTTTATGCTCCATCGTCAAATTCGCGACAGCCGGATTATAGGAATTTCCTGGTGCCATGAAGGACAGGGCATTCGCAACTGGCGCTTGCTGCTGTGACTGCATTTGCGTCTGCTGGGCATTCTCCATCATCGCCGCCATCAATAACATCAAAAACGAACCAGGCCCTGACATGCCCGACATCTGGTTGTTCGCAGCTCCACTTCCATTCATCGGCGTCGACTGCTGAAGCGAACTCATCGCCGACTGAAACAGCCAATTTGAATTAATCGGCCCCATCATAATGCTTCACACCTTCCATTTCCATTTGCTCGTTTAGTTTACAAGAATCTTTTGGAAAAAAGAATAGGCGGATTGGGGGTAAGCAGAAGTTAGGATTATTTTGTTTGGAATATAGACTGTGACTTTTTACCGCTTTCCAAATGAAAAAGAAGCTTCACGATAGAAACTTCTTTTTTTGGAAACAAATTCTCAGCTGGCTTAGCCTTTCAAATCCAAAGTTCCACCAATATGAGGCTGAACCGTTTGTTCAAGCATTTTAACAACACTAGCGCTGTTTATCTCAGCCTGATCCATCGCTTTCTTAGTCACTAAAACACTCGCTTCTTGCCGGACGTTCATTTGGCTGAGTGCCATTGATAACGCTGCGATATCCACCTGAATTCCTCCTCATGAACTTGCTTATAAAAAAAGGAGCCTAGAATCAGGCTCCTTTTTATACTGTTAAAATTAACGCAGCAATTGAAGAACTTGCTGTGGTGCTTGGTTGGCTTGCTTTGCCGCTATGTCTTTCGATCATAGAATAGACTATATCTTCACCCTCTATTTAGAGGGGCTGGGCACTTCGAACGGCGCTTGCCGCCCTACGGATTTCATCGTCATAGCCTTCGCCTTAGACGGTCTATCCTAGTCGTTGAACCTTCTCCAGAGTTTCCTCATAGGAGCTTGGCTGCTGATTATCCATTGGTGCATCCCCGTCATTTTCAAACCTTCACGTTGACCGTTTCCAGTTACGTTGTGGTTGATGGGGCTTTAGGAAGTTCCAGCAATTCACCCAGTCATACTCTAACCCGTTACCCGGTTAGACGCCCTAAAACCAATTATCTCAACAGTTGTAACACCTGCTGAGGCATTTGATTGGATTGAGCCAACATTGCTTGTGATGCTTGTGCAAGAATCGAATTTCTCGTTTGTTCCATCATTTCTTTCGCCATATCAACATCGCGGATACGTGATTCCGCAGCTGTTAGGTTTTCAGCTGATGTTCCAAGGTTATTAATCGTATGGTCTAGACGGTTTTGGTTAGCACCGATCTTAGAACGTTCAGCTGAAACTGTTTTGATTGCTGCATCGATAGTTTCGATAGCAGCACTTGCATTTTCAGCTGCTGATTTATAATCTCCATTTGCGACTACTCCAGAGGATGCAGAAATATTAATTCCTCCTGTTACTGCCGCGTCGCCACCTGCTACTGTTGCTGCCGCATTCTCTTCAACTGTTGCAGTTGTCGCTGATACTTTAAGTGTTGCAGCGTCCATCGCACCGATTGAGAAATCAAGCATTTGATCTTTATTAGAACCAATTTGGAATTTAAGACTTTTCGCACCTTGTCCGTCAAGCAATTTTGTTCCGTTAAATTCTGTCTGGTTAGCGATTCTTGTAATTTCTTTTGCTAATTCATCGACTTCGTTTTGAAGAGCTGCTCTGTCATCTGCAGTATTTGTATCGTTCGAAGATTGTACAGCTACTTCACGCATACGTTGAAGAATGTCATGCGTTTCGTTCAAAGCACCTTCTGCAGTTTGCATCAGAGAAATAGTATCTTGTGCGTTGCGTCCAGCTTGCTCCAAGCCGCGAATCTGTCCGCGCATTTTTTCAGAGATTGAAAGTCCAGCTGCATCGTCTTTTGCACTGTTGATGCGAAGACCAGAAGACAGTTTCTCCATGCTGTTCATTTGCGCGCTTTGAGCTGAGCCCATTTGACGGTGCGTGTTAAGTGCTGCGATGTTGTGATTGATAATCATTGTGTATTACCTCCGTGTAATGTTTTTTTGTTTTTTTGCAAGCGCCCAAATCCGTTTGGACTGCCTTACATTCTTTTTATCGGTCTGCTTTTTGAAATGTTTAGCTTTTTCGAAAAAAATTCTAAAAAACTTTTGAATTTTTTTATCTTATTATGTAAATTTTATGAACCAACTAAAAAAACCTGAAGTAGGCTAGTTGCCCGCTTCAGGTTTTATTTTTTCATTTTCAAAAAATCACTAATATCAATAACATTCGAAACCGCGTTCTTGTTCTCTTCCTGAATCTCCAGATAAATCTCTTTCCGGTGGATCGGAATTTCCTTCGGTGCGGAAATGCCCAGCTTGATGAGGTCGCCTTCGATGGAAGTGACCGTGATTTCGATGTTGTCGTCGATGACGATCGATTCGCCGACTTTGCGTCCGAGTACGAGCATCCCTTACACCTGCCTTGCCGCTTGTTGGAACAGCGGATGTTTCACTTGGTAGTTCGGGTTGTTCAGGACGATCTGCTTGCCGAGTTGCTGCTGGTTGTTGATGACGACCGGCGCTTTCAAGTTCGCCGTCGCCTCACCAATTTGTTTGTTCGGCGTGACGGTCACCAAGACGATCGCATCGGATGGGTCTTCCAGTTTCAATTGCCCGGTTAACGCGTCATCCAGCTTCACTTCGTAATCCGGCAAAAAGACGAACGGGTCCGCCATGAAGAAGCTGATTGCCGCGTGTTCCGTTGACTGAAGGAAAAAGAACGGCGAGTCGCCTGATGGGTCTGCCGGAAGCAAGACGAATTTTGTTTCCTCTTCGAATCCCGGGATGCCGCGCTCGAATGTCAGTAAACGATTGTCTTCAAGTTCGAGCTCACCGAATTGTTCTGTCTGGATTTTCATAGCTGACTTCCTTTCTCTATAAAAACTTCTGATTAGCCTGCTTCTGTTTGGGCGAGTTCCCGCAAGCGCAACCGCACCAAAGCTTGTTCGCCCTCGATGCCTTTTAATTCTGCGCTGAACGGTTCAATCGACAGTAATGGAGAGGCGAGCAAAGCTGCCACGTCCGGTTGCTCAACAAGTGATTGGCTGATGATCACTTCGCACGCATCGCCTTGGCCTTGCACGCGCGCTGCTAGATTGACCGTGCGGCCGAAATAATCAAGCCGGTCGTTCGAATTGACGGCAATCGCCGGACCGCTGAACAGGCCGAGCCTTAACAGCAATGTATCATTTGTTTGTTCGTTAAAGGCGCCCAGTTTTTCCTGGATCGCGAGCGCCGCCCTCACGCCGTCCGCGGGTTTCGAGAACACCGCCATGACCGCGTCTCCAATCGTCTTGACGACGCTGCCGGAATTTTGCTTGATGTGTTCGGTTAAAAAGTCGAAATGGCCGCGCACGCGCCCGTAGGCATTGGCGTCTCCCGCTTCTTCGTACAATGCAGTCGAGCCCTTCAGATCCGTGAAGAGGATCGTCACTTGGCCGATGGCGATTTTCTGCCCCGGCGCCAGCACTTCCGACGAAAACAAATCGCGGAATTCCTGCATGGCGGTCACTTTCGCCGCCGTCACCGTGTCTTTGCTCCAATCGGCATTTTCCAGCGCGACGACAATGTCTTTTTCGCTGTCGTTGATGACGGAAATGTTCGATGCTTCCCGAGCTTCCTCTATCCATCCCGCTTTCGTATAACGGAACGAACCCTTCTGCCCGACTGGCACTTGATCATTTTTTTGCAGCACCCTCAAGCGCATTGACGCCTGATCCGCTAGCAAAAATTCCGCATGATCTCCCGGATGCAGAATGCGCTGGGCTTTGACATGCGGCGTGATCACCGGGCCGCCGACGCAATACACTTCTGCATAGGCTTGGCGGACGTTCGGATGCACCGCGAATTGCAGCTCGACGGATTGGTCGAAGTTCACATCGTACAAGACGCCGCACAGGTCGCAATGGAATTGCTGCTCGAGTTCGGACAAGCTGCGGTGGTCATCTTTGGACACGCGGCAATTTGGGCAAATGACGTGCCAGCTCATGTCCGAGAGTCCGGTTTTCGTTGCGTACAACAAGCCCCTCAACACTTGCTCACTGTCCATTCCCCAACGCTTCGCGAGCTGGCTTGGCACCAATTGCGCCGCGTCTTGGTCGCTGCTTTCAGTGAGATGCGCTTTTAGCTGCGTAATAAATTCTTCTGCGACTGGATAAGCGCGCAACGCATTTGAAAGCCGTTCGAGCTCGGCATGGTTCACTTTCGGTGCGGCCGGTTTCGCTAGTCTGGATGACTGTGCATCCAGTTGGGCGTTCTCCAAATACAGCATGATCTTTTTGACCGCCGGCAGCCCAGTCGTCTGGATGGCCGGATAGGCGAGTGCATTGCGCGGCGCGAACTCGGCGGTTAAGCGGATTTTCGTTTGCATGCCACCATTTACTGCCTCGGACAACTCGACTTTCAATTTGTAGTACAGCAGCGGGCCCGACAAATATCGCCGCTCAACCGTGTAATACTCCTGTTCCTGCCATTCGAACGGAAACTCCTGCCATTTCATCGGCACAAGCCCCATCACTTTCGCTGCCGCTTCCCGGTAAAACACGCCGCCTGTCTCCGTTTTCGCCTGCCCGAACGATACAGGGAACAAGCCGATTGCGTCATTCATCCGGTTATTGTCGGCGAGCAGTTGCCACGCCATTTCACGGTCAATTGGAAATTCCTGTTCCAGTATGTAGACTTTCGGTTTTAATTTCATCATCGTTCACTCCTATGTCAATGCAATCGCCAAAGCCAGAAACAATAGGTGGAAAATTTGGTCCGCGACAATCGTGAGCCATCTGCTTTCGGATCCTGCGGTCATTTGGATGCGCTTGACCCAAAATTGGACAAAGCGCCGCCGGTCGAGCGCAATGTGGCTTATGAAGACGAGCGTAATCGCCGGAAGCGACAAGCCGCCTGCAAATAAACCAAACAACGCGATGACCGCCGTGTACACCGACACATGCGCCAGCAGCGGCAGCCACTGGGTCGCTTTGTGTTTCGCCATCCACGAAGTCTGCAACAAAAAATCGCCGACCAAGTGGCCCAGCAGTAAATAATCAAACATGCTCATATTCGGTATCTCCGCTCTGTTTTATACGTACTTAAGTCGTAATCGCATTCTTTTAAAATCGAAATCATCGCATCGACCAATTCCGTTTCGAACAACTCGCCTCGGCAGCGCAGCAATTCTTCTGCGCTTTCTTGCAGAGTGAACCCTTTGCTATAAGGACGGACGGTGGTCATTGCATCGAAGGTATCCGCGACGCCAACAATGCGTGCGAACAGCGGGATCGCATCGCCTTTCAGCCCTTCCGGATAGCCGCTGCCGTTCAGGCGCTCATGATGGAATTTCGCCGTTTCCACCGCTTGCTCCATGGCATGTTGCGGCTCCATGTTCGCGAGAATTCCCGCACCAATCACCGTATGCTGTTGGATGGCGTGGAATTCGTCTTTCGTTAAGCGGCCCGGTTTTTGGAGCAATTCATCGCGGATGCCGATTTTCCCGATGTCGTGCAAGAGCGCCGCTTTATACAGCTCTTCGCATTCGGAAGGTGCCATGCCGATTTTCTGCGCAATCCATAAGGCGTAATTCGCGACGCGCCCCGAATGTCCCGCCGTATATGGGTCGCGCGCATCGAGCAGCGTGGCGAGCGTGCGGATCATGCTGATGAGCATGCGGTTGAGCTCATCGTACATTTGGCTATTATGCAGCGCGAGTGCGGATTGATGCGCCAACGCTTCTGCTAGGCGCAGGTCTTGTTCAGTAAAAAATTCACCGTCGCGCTTGTTGAGCAATTGCAAAGAGCCGAGCAATTGGCTTTTAACGATCAACGGCACCGTCAAAAGAGAACTCGTGATGAATCCGCTCTTCTGGTCGATCCGTTCATTCCAATCGGCATGCCGCGTGACGTCTTCAATGCGCTCGGCCTGGCCGGTTTCGAGCACTTTCCATACGACGCCTTGCCCTCTCGGCACTTTCACATCGAGAATTTCTTCGGCTGCCGCACCGAATGCCGACACGGCCTGCAAATTTTGCCCGTCTGTATCCGCAATCCATAGCGTCCCCGCTTCCGCACCAATGACGTGCATCATCTGCTGCAAAATATTATCGAACACTTTATCCTGCTCAAGATGGGAATTGAGCTCTTTCGATGCATCCCATAACGCCATCAGCTCTTGGATGCGCTGCTTCAATTGCTGGGTTTCGTTCATGAAGTGGCCTCCGCTATAAGTTTTTACTTTGATATCAAGATGAAGCATTTATTTCAAACGATAGCTTATTATTCCTTTGCATACAATACGCTTTGAAAGTTTAGAAGAAAAAATTTACAGTTCCTCCCCTACTTCACTCGCCATCCCTTTTATTATCGGCACGTTCCTCGGAATCTTTACCGAAGAACACACAAAAACCGGGCCTGTAACCGGCCCGGTTTTAAACATCACGATTCGATTTTCTCCAAGCTTTCCAGCGCTTGCTTAACGGTTGCATAGGCATCTGTGGATGCTAACTGGATGCCCGACTGGACGATGGTCTGCACCAAGTCCGGGCGCAGCCCCGCCACGACCACATGGATGCCCATCAAGCTGAGCGTGCTGCCGATATGGTGGATCGCTTCTGCGGTCTGGTCATCGATCGTCAAGACACCGGAGAAATCGGTGATGACGTGATTGACGTCCATTTCCGCAACGCGCGGGATGACATTCGTCAAGATGTGGTTGACGCGGTAGCTGTCGAGATAGCCGATCAACGGCAATACGACGACATCATCCGCAACCGGAACGACCGGCGCCGACAGCGCAATCATCTCGCTTTGCATTTCCGCTTCGTATTTTTCCTGGAGCCGTTCGAACGCAAAGAAGGTTTCGTTCAGGCTGACATCGAGCAAAGTGTTGATGCGCTTGATGACCAGCGCATTCTCTTCCAGGCTGAGCCCCGATTTGATGCTCAGTTCCGTGAACAATTCCGCCATGACGACGCGCGTCGGCGGATAACGCACGACGATCTCCGAAATCTTGCCGCCGGAAGACACTTGCATCTCCGCATTCTGCTTGCTCCACTCGATGAGCGCATCCGGCACTTCCAGGTCGGCCTCATTGCCCATGGTCTCGCCAAGATAGCCAAGCAATTCCTCGTACATGTCCACCGCACGCAAGCGCTCATCTGCCGGGATGTCCTGGTCGATTTTCGCTAGCACCCGGTCCACGACTTGTTCAGCGAGCGTCCGGGGGCTCGCTGTGATATATCTGCAAAACTCCGTAAATGAAGACATTCCGCCTGCCACCTTTTCCAATGAATTGCTTTCAGTATACCACTTTGTATAAGGCTAGGCACGCCGATATGACCACGGAAATGACAATGACATACTTCTGTAATAAAGCCCCGCCTGATTTTTTCTGGCGGGGCTTTCATGTGCTTATTGGACTTTGATCGTATTGCGGATGGCGCTCATCGTGCCGAGATGAAGGGCATCGTGTGAAATCATGAACGCCAGCACTTCACCGAGTGTCTCCATGCCGAGAAACGGTTCGAGCAATTTGCTGTCGAGCTTGCCGGCCGTTACGTGTTCGATCTGGTCAGGCTGGTCGCGCAATACTTGCTTGAGCTCTTCCAATGATGGCACTTGCCCTTCCCAGTTCTCAGGCGATGTGCCGCTGGCGAACAGTGCCTGATAGTGCTCCGGCAGGAACGGTTTTGTATCGAGCGATTTCGCTACGAAGCTATCGATCCCTGTCGCGAGGTGGCCGGCATTCCAGCGGATCGAGTTGCGGAACGGCGCGGGCATTTGGTCCGCTTCCTCTTCACTCACTTTATCCAGCAGCTTGATGATCATGCCGCGCCAGGTTTTCCATTGCCGAAACATTATTTCTTCATTCATCCTATCGCCTCCCCAATTATGGATACGCCCATTTTAGCGTTTTTGCATCCGGCTAGGCAAAGTTTCCGGCTTGCGCTTTTCGGAAGCTCAAAAAGCTACCCATTATTTGGTAGATAATTTACTTATTTCAGTCTTAAATCTCTATTTGTAAATTTTTCTTGTGAATTAAGTCACATCCGATATACTTTAATTACCACAAATTAAGGAGGGGCATGTTTGAACTGCAATAATTGTTCTGTCCAGACATTGACATTCGATATCCGCCTCAGCGGTGAATTAAACCAATCCATCATCCCCATTGCCATAGATCATTTAGAGCGCCAAGGCCTGGAGGTTACGCTGAAAGACAGCCGCATCCGTATGTGCGAGTTCGGCGCACGTGAATTCCTGAGTTTTTGCGAAGACTTGCTTGAAATGGAGGCGGCGGAATTCCGCATCAACCAGGAGCGCTACCAGCCGATTGCCGGCATGCGCCATGTATTCGATATGGAATGGATCGACGAAGTCATCCAAAACGAGCGCATCGTGTCCCATTTCCAGCCGATCGTCGATCAAGATCGGAACATCTTTGCCTATGAGATGCTGGCGCGTTTCCATGACGCGGATGGGCAAGTCATCTACCCGAATGCGATTTTCCCCGCCGCGAAAAGCCGCGGGCGCTTGTATGCGCTTGACCGTGTCTGCCGGATGACCGCAGTGCGTGCGGCCAGCCGATTATCCGGTGAGAAAGCGTTCATCAATTTCATCCCGACTTCCATCTACTCGCCTGAATTTTGCCTGCGCTCGACAATCGACCTCGCCCATCAAACCGGCGTCGACCCGAACCAATTGGTGTTCGAAGTTGTTGAATCCGAAAAAGTTGATGACCTCGAGCATTTGAAACATATTCTCGGCTATTACAAATCGAGAGGCTTCCAGTACGCACTCGATGATGTCGGTGAAGGCTATAGCACTGCCGAAGTGCTCGGCGAACTAAAGCCGCATTTCATGAAACTCGATATGAAATACGTCGACGGCGTGGCGGGCGACACTGCGAAACAGGCAGTGGCAACAAGCTTTCTTGAAAAAGCCCAAGCAGTCGGCTCGACACCGCTCGCAGAAGGCATCGAAAGCGAGGAGGATTTCCTTTGGCTGAAAGCACAAGGCTATGAACTATTCCAAGGCTATTATTTCGGCAAGCCCGCAGCGGCACCGCTTGCGACCAAGACAGCTTCATAATAAAAAGGAAGAGGCCCCGGCCTCTTCTTTTTTACAGAGTGTTGAAGAAGTCTATTGATCCATTACCAATGAGAATGGGATCGTTTTTTTTACATTCAAAATTACAATGATATTTCTAAGTATTTGGAGAAGCGTTCGCTCGACTCCTGTGGATCAGCGAGACGACCGAGACCCCGCAAGGAATGAATGAGCGAAGCTGTGCTGAGCGCATTCATTTGCGACGCATCTGCCACGCAGATGTGGGAGCAAGCGGTTTTTCTGCGATGCTCGAACGCAGTGAGAGTTGATCACAAGGGTTTTAAAGCGACTGAGGAGGCTTGGGCGCGAGCCCACGGAAAGCGAGCGATAAGCTTCGGAAAATACAATTTCTCACCTTTCTCGACAGCCTGAAAAAGGAAGAGGCAACGGCCTCTTCCTTTTTACATTGCCTGCACTATGACAGGAAACCAAACTACCTCGTTACGTAATAGTTGATTAGCGCCAAAACTTATCATAACCCGCTTTGTCTTCGATATTGAATTCGATCAGCTTGCCAAGCAGCGCGTAATCGACGGGGCGGTCCCAGCTCATGCGGATCAACTGCTTCGTGCTCGAGTGGCCGGCTGCGTCAATCTCCTCCTGGAAACGGTCAATCGCCGCTTTTTCAGGTGCCACTGCCATATGCTTTTTCGCGGTGCTGAACGCGATGATAAACGTCCCGTGGTCGGTGAACATCGGTTGGTTCCACGCGACTCGCGGGGAGAGCTCCGGGTAGGTGTCCAGCACCCATCTCAATACGTCTTCCACCCGCTCGCGGTGGTCTGGGTCATCGATGGTTGCCAAGTACTCTAGAAATTCGTTCATGTTCCCTGCCTCCTTTGGAATAAAACTTTTTGTTACTCCGTTTCCACGAAATATTGATCTTTCCTGTACGCGACGCCGTCCACCGTCGCGATGATCTCGTCTCCCCGCAACACATCGACGCGGTAGAAGCCGACGCGGAAATTGCGTTTCGTCTCGACAGCGCGCGCCGTCAACAGGTCTCCAACTTGTGCGGCCTGGATAAACTGGTTATTGGTCGACAAGCCGACCGATGCTTTTCCGTGTGCATTGCTTGCGACGGACATGACGTGGTCGGCAAGTGCATAAATGACCGCACCGTGCGCCGTTCCGTAAGCATTGACCATGTGATCTTGCACGACCAGCTCCGCTTCGGCCATCGTTTCCTCGAATTTCGTCAAACGGATGCCGAGCGAACGGGCATACGGGTCGTTTGCCACTTTATCGCGGATTTCCGTGTAATGTCGTTGATGGAGCGCTTGTTCATCGATTCGCTTTGGCATAGAAACCTCCTTCATCCTCGCTGCGTTTTAGTTTCCCCGTAAAGCGGACAGCTGCTTTTCGATAGCCTCTGCCAATCGAATGCGCGTGTCGGCCAGCCGGCTTTTCAAGGCTTCATTGTCCCACTCGTCCCCTGTATAAAAACTCAAGAACGGCTGGCCTTTCTCTCTTGGCACGATATGCAAATGAAAATGCGTCAATTCATCGGGCCCCCCGCCATTTTGCGTCTGCGTAATGCCGAACGGTGCGTAAAGTTCCCGGATGGTCCGGCTCATTACTTGTGATGCATTTAACATGGCGAGTGCCGTCTCGCTGTCCATATCGTCGATAAACCGGTAATGGGCTTTCGGCAAGATGAGCACATGCCCTTCATTAAACGGATCGTGGTCCAAAAAACACGCAATCCATTCGTTTTCGTATACCATGTGCACCGGGAGCTCGCCGTTTGCCAGCCTGCAGCCTAAGCAATTTTGTTCTGTATGACGTGAAATTCCGCTCATCCCTGCACCCCTTATTCCCACGCAGCACAATTGGTGATGCTGCAGTTGTTTTCTTTCCATTATACATCCACAAAAGGAAAATCTAACGCCTTTTCGCACAGTGCCCTATAATGTTAGGCAAGGAGGCGATTACATGATCCGCATACTCGCAGTGGATGACGATTTACATATGCTCCGCTTTGTCGCCGGGGAGCTCCGCCAAAATGGCTACGAAGTGCTATCTGCCGAAACCGGTGAACAGGCACTCGCGCTTCTCGGGCAGCAGGCGGTGGACCTCGCGATTGTCGATGTCATGATGCCCGGTATCGACGGGTTCGAATTGACCGAGCGCCTGCGCGCAGACTACGATCTCCCGGTCATCCTCTTAACGGCGCGCCACCACATCGAAGACAAGGAACGCGGCTTTCTCGCCGGATCCGATGATTATTTGGTCAAACCGTTCGAGTCCAGGGAATTGCTGTTTCGCGTCAAAGCGATTTTGCGCCGCTACGATCATCCCGAAAACAATACCCTTACGACAGGGTCGTTGACGATTGACTTGAAAAGCTACGAACTGCGCTCGCCGAACGGCTTGTCGTTCATCCCGTTGAAGGAATTCGAACTGCTCGCCTTGCTCGCTTCCAAGCCGCGCCACGTATTTACGCGAGACGCCATCATCGAAAGCGTTTGGGGAATCGATTTCCAAGGCGACGAACAGACCATCAATGTCCACATCAAACGGCTGCGCACGCGTCTGGAGGATTTTGCGCCGGACGTCAAAATCGTCACGGTGCGCGGCGTCGGCTATAAACTCGAGGCCGATTCATGAGCTTGTACGTCAAATTCATCTGGTTCACGTTCCTGACGATGCTCATCAGCAGCGCCATCTCGTTTTTCGCGATGAACACGCTGTATCACCAATTCCTGAAAGAAGACAATAACGACAAAAACTTGGCGATTGCCGAATCGTTTGCCGAGCATTTGAGTAGCCTGCCCCCTGGACAAGTGGAAGATACGCTCAATGTGCTCGGGGACGCCGGCTATCAATTGTATTTAACGGACGGCCGCGACGTCTCGCGCTTCGGCGGCGAGTTCCGCGATGAAACGATCGCTGAAGAAGACGTTCAGCGCGTACTGGGCGGAGAGCTGTTTAACGGCATCCGCGATTTCCCGCGCCAGACGTTCGTCACCGGCTTTTTCGCCAATGAACTGCAAAATTCCATCGGCGTCCCGGTGACGCTCGGCGGCGAATCCTTTGCCTTGTTCCTGCGTCCCGACATCGAATTATTGTTCCAGGAACTGCATCTTCTATTCGGCGGTTTGGCTGTCGGGATTGTGTTGTTGAGCTTTCTCGGCATGCTGCTCGTTGCACGCTTATTGATCCAGCCGATCACGAAATTGACCGAAGCGACCGAGAAGATGGCGACGGAAACGTTCGACGTGCCGCTCGCGATCGACCGGAAAGACGAAATCGGACGCCTTGCCGACCAGTTCCGCTTGATGCGTTCGCGCATTGAACAATCGACCGTCAAGCGCAAGGAATTTGTCCATAACGTCTCCCACGACATCCAATCGCCGCTCCATACGATCCAAAGCTATCTCGGCTTACTCGAAAAGCCGGGAAATTCCGATTCCGACAAGCAGCGCTACGCCGGGATCATCCGCGAAGAGACGGCCCGGCTGTCGCTGTTGACGACGCAGCTGTTGACCTTGGCATCGGTCGACAAGGAAACGCTGGAAGCGCTCGGGACCGTCGCGCTCCATGAACAATGGCGCACGACGCTCAGCCATTTGCGCTATGCCTTTGACGAGAAGGACTTGGCGCTTTCTGCACAGCTCGCCCCGGCCTATACGCTCGGCAACGCGGCGCTTTTGCAAACGGTCTGGGAAAACCTGTTGACCAATGCGGTGAAATACAGCGAACAGGGCGGCTCGGTCGACGTCTCCCTTGCGCAAAGCGAAAGTACCGTCCGTGTCACGGTGCGCGATTACGGCATCGGCATGACAGAGGACGAAATGATGCAGGCTTTCGAGCGCTTCTACCGCGCTGACCAGGCCCGCACCCGCGGCCAAAAAGGCTCCGGGCTTGGCCTATCGATCGCCAAGGAAATCATCGAGCTCCACGGCGGCCGGATCGAACTGGACAGCGCGCCGGGCGCCGGCACCACCGTAACGGTCACCTTGCTGGCTGCACAGAACGATCCAGTTATTGTCGAAAAATCAAATTAACTGTCTCAGTGTTTGGAGAAGTGTTCGCTCGACTCCTACGGGATCAGCGGGTTTGAGAGACCCCGCAGGAACGAAGTGACGAGGAGGCTCGATTCCCGCCCAGAGGAAAGCGAGCGGTAAGCTTCGGAAAACACGTTCCTCAATATTTCTTGCAAAGCCCTCCATAACCGGAGGGCTTTTTTTATTCCAAACTGTCAACGCCCGTTCACCTTCCATTCATCTTGCCTCTATAGACTGAAAGTACACCACAACGGAGGCGAACAACGTGAACTTAGCATGGAAAGAAATGAAGAAAAGCAAAACGAAGTTTGTGATTCTCGGATCGATCGTCTTTTTGATCAGCTTATTGACCTTCATCATCTCAGGGCTTGCGAACGGTTTGTCACAAGACAACGCCGCCTTGATCAAGAACTTGCCGGACGGCGAGATCTATATGGAAACGGCCGCGGAAGAAACCCACGCCTTGTCCGCAATCGACATAGCAACCCAGCAATCTGCCTTGTCGGAAAACGACGGCGCGTTTGCCTTCTCCATCCAGATGGGCTTTTTATTGAATGAACAAGACGAACAGCAAAGCGTCGCCTTTGCTACGTCGACCGGTTCCGCCCCTTTCCCGGATGTTTCAAAAGGCGAGATCGTCCTCGATCGCTCGCTTGAAGAAGACGGCATCCAGCAAGGCGAGCGCTTCACCAACAGCCAGTCGAATGGCGAATTTACCGTCGCGGGCTTTACCGACGGCGCGAAATACAGCCACGCCGCTGTCGCTTTTGTCCATCCGGACGACTTTGCGGACATGTACCGCACGGAAGAGCAGCAAATGCTGTTCGCCCCGGATCTGGCAGAGCCCGGAGCAATCCCCGGCCTGCAAAGCTTCTCCATTGAAGAATTCCTGGACACTTTGCCGAGCTATAGCGCCGAGCAATTATCGCTGTCGATGATCGTCTGGTTTTTGGTGGTCATCAGCGGCATGCTGTTTGCGATTTTCTTCTACATGATGAACATCCAGAAGCTCGGGCTTTACGGCATCCTAAAAGCAATTGGCGTGAAGACCGGCACCTTGTTCCGCATGATCTGGGCGCAAATGCTCGCCATTACCGCAGTCGCGCTCTTCTTATCGATCGCCTTCAGCCAATTATTCGCGACACTGGCACCCGGCGACATGCCGTTCTACTTGCCGATCGGCATCACACTTCAATTATCAGCGGTGTTCTTTGCCATCGGGTTTGCGGGAGCGACACTTTCAGGCTTTCAAATCCGCAAGGCCCAGCCGCTTCAAGCCATTCAACAAGGAGAAGGATAAGCATGATTTTTTCAACGAGCAATATCAAAAAGAGCTTCACGACCGGTGAAGTCTCGGAGGAGATTTTAAAAGGCGTCGATTTGTCGCTTGCCGAAGGTGAAATCACGGCCCTTGTCGGGTCATCTGGCTCAGGTAAAAGCACGCTGCTGACGATCGCGGCGGGGCTTCAACCGGCTTCCGGCGGAGAGATCCAGTTTGACGGCGAGGAAATGTCCGCCATGAACCAGGAACAGATCCGCAAAATCCGCGCGCAATCGTTCGGCTTCGTCTTTCAATCGGCTCACCTCGTTCCGTTTCTCACCGCCGAAGAGCAATTGCTGCTCATGCTCGAGACAGCCGGCTCCCCGCTTACGAAAAAACAACGCCGCGAAGAAGCCGAAAACATCCTCGGCTGGGTCGGCATGGGCCACCGGAAAACCGCCTATCCCGCCTCGATGTCCGGCGGCGAAAAACAGCGCATCGCCATCGCACGCGCCATCGTCCATCAGCCGAAGCTGTTGTTCGCGGATGAGCCGACCGCCAGTTTGGACTCCACCAAATCGCACGAAGTGATGGAATTGCTGCAAAAACTGACGAAAACATTGAACATCGCCACTTTGATGGTCACCCACGAAGAAGACATGCTCGCCTACGCGGACCGTGTCATCACCATGAAAGACGGTCGTTTGGCATAAAAAAAGAGACGGCCTGAGCCGTCTCTTTTTCCAGAGCGTTGAAGAAATCTATGAACAGCTATAAATTAGAGCGAAGATTGCTTTTCTACATTTTATAAATCAACGGTCTATCTAAGTATTTGGAGAAGCGTTTGATCGGAAAACATTCTGCTCAATAATGCTACGCAGTACTTCGCAAAGATAAGGTCTCCCGTAGGTCGATCTTATCTTTCCTGCGGGAATAGCGGGTTTGAGAGACCCCGCAGGCAATGAATGAGCGAAGCTATGCTGAGCCTATTCATTTGCGACGCATCTGCTGGCAGATGTGGGAGCAAGCGGGTTTTCTGCGATGCTCGAACGTAGTGAGAGTTGAGCACAAGGGTTTTCGGTAGCGGCCGAGGAGGCTCGATTCCCGCCCGCGGAAAGCGATCAATAAGCTTTGGAAAATACGATTTCATAACTTTCTTGACAAACTGAGAAAAGAGACGGCCGCGGCCGTCTCTTTTTCGTTATCGCGCTCTACTCCAGTTCTTTCAATTGCTTCGTCAATTCCACGAAACGCCGGTCGAGTTCTGCATAGCCCTTGTCTTTCGGCTGCAGAAAGCTCAGTTTGCCAAGTACGGCTTGGCGCTCCGTCTCGAGTTTCAGCCGAAGTTCACCGGTACTGCCAAGCATTTCTTTTTGAGGCGTCTCCCCGAGCTGTTTGCGGATCGTCCCGCCTTCAAACACCAGTTTGGAAGACGTCGCCTTGTCGAGCAAATAGCGGTCATGCGACACGACGAGAAGCGTGCCGCGGTAATCCGCCAAGGTCGCTTCCAATTGTTCGCGCGACGGCAAATCCAGATGATTGGTCGGTTCATCGAGCAATAAAGCATCTTTATCCTCCAAAATGAATTTCATCAATTTGCATTTGACCCGCTCGCCCATGCTCATCTCCCGGATCGGCTCCAGCCACTGCTCTTTTTGGAAGCCCAAGTGCTTCAATAAGTTTTGCACACGCCCCCGCTCTTTGAACGTGAACTGCTCGAATAATTCCGCAGGCGTCCGGTCAAGCGGCAAATCAAAGACGTCTTGCGTCAAATAGCCGATGGACGCGGAAGGCGATAACCACAACTCCCCCTCGCTTATCGCCTCTTCGCCTGCAAGGACCTTCAAAAACGTCGTCTTGCCGCTGCCGTTTGCGCCGACGACCGCGATTTTCTCGCCGTGCTGAACCGTGAACGAAGCGTTTTTGAATAACTGTGTGTCGCCAAACGATTTCCCCAGCTGCTTCACTTCCAAAAAGCGCTTGCCCGCTTTCGGGTTGGCACGGAAAGCGAAGTCCACTTCGTATTCCGGCTCGACCGCATCGACCGCGGCATTCGCCAATTCCTTCTCCAGCCGCTTTTGCTTCGATTTCACCTGGGCGTCCATACGTTTCGCTTTGACGCGGTAGTATTCCTTAAAGCCGTCCTGCTTGGTGGATTGGGCATGCGCCGATTCGGACCACGAGGAAAGCTGCTTCATCTGGTCCTCGATTCGCCCGATACGTTTTTGCTGCGTGTCATAGGCATGTTGTTGGCTTTTGCGCTTGCGTTCGCGAAACTCCATATAGTCGCTGTAATTGCCGTTATGGCTGTGGACCTTGCCGTTTTCGATCGACCAGATCTTTGTCGCGATGTGGTCGAGGAAGTAACGGTCGTGCGAGACGATCGCGATGGCCCCGGGATAAGCGTTCAATTCATTCAGCAGATGCGCTGTGCCTTGTGCGTCCAGGTGATTGGTCGGCTCATCCAATAATAAGAGATCCGCTGGTTGTGCCAAGCCTTTCGCGAGCCGCGCTTTCAATTTTTCACCCCCGCTCAAGTGGGCGAAGTCACGATGCGGCACTTTCCATCTATTCAATAGCGCTTGTTCCGCTTTCGTTACGTCTTCAAAAACGTATTCCGGCAGTTCCTGTTCGACTGCCCGTACGCTCACGCCCGGTGCGCCTTGAATGAGCTGTCCACCGGCCGGTTCGATGTCCCCGGCGAGCAGCCGCAACAGCGTCGTCTTGCCGGCGCCGTTTTTCCCGATGATGCCGACGCGGTCGCCGCTTATGATGTTCGCCGTTACGTTCTCAAATAATGGTTGTTGCTCGATTTCCACCGATACATCCAGTAATTTCATAAGTTCTGTCATGCAGAACCACCCCTTCTTTTTGGACAGGGAGAATTAAAAAAATCCTCCCAAATCTACATTTGGAAGGATTAGCCCGTACATTTTGGGTGCGCCGAAAAACAGCCACGCCTGTTGGATGAAATGGGCAGACTAATCCTATGTTTTCGCCTTCGAAAAATGACTATTTCAAATGACTGAAAATATAGGTTAGTTATCCATCGTCCACCCATCAACTCGTTTCATTTCAGAATTGAGTTGATTTTATCACGCAGCAAGCCCGCTGGCAAATGAGCCCATTACGCAGCGCTTTGTTCGCGGTTTTTCTTGACGCTGATCAGTGCGCCGACTGCCACGATCGCAAGCAAGACGCCCCAGAAGATCAATTTCCATTCTGTCGAGTGGGCGAAATCGTACGGCAAGATGCCGACGCCTTCGTGACCGAGCGTCAAAACGGTCAATTTCACGCCGACCCAGCCGACGATGACGAACGCAGTCGTTTCAAGCTGCGGGTAATTCGACAGCAATTTAACGAATTTATGTGCCGCAAAACGCATGATGACAAGCCCGATCAAGCCACCCGCAAGCATGACGGCGAACTGGCCGCCGTTGATTCCGCCGATTTCCATTGAGCCGAGATGCGGCAAGGTGATCGCGAGCGCTACCGCTGCGAGCATCGAGTCGACCGCAAACGCGATGTCCGCCAGTTCCACTTTCAATACCGTCATCCAGAAGCCGGAACCTTTCGTTTTTTCCGGCTCGATGGTGTGTTCCTTGCCTTTTCGTTGATCGTAAATATGCTTGAACGCGATGAACAAGAGATACGCTGCCCCGAGTGCCTGGATCTGCCACACATCGACGAGCAAGGTGATCATGAACAATGCCGCGAAACGGAACACGAATGCCCCGAGTAAGCCGTAGAACAATGCTTTCTTCTGTTGTGCTTTCGGCAAGTGCTTGACCATGACCGCCATGACGACGGCATTGTCCGCAGCAAGCAAACCTTCAAGTGCCACTAACACGAGCAGCACCCATGCATACTCCAATAAAATTGCTTCCAACTGAAAAACCTCCTTGATTTTGACAACAAAAAAGACCCCTGCCTATAGAAGGCAAAGGTCTTGCTAAGCAAAATGATTTTGCTATCACAACCGATGGAACGGGTCCATGTAATGACGACTGTGAAATAGGTTTCCCCATAGCTACTCCCCTTTGACGTGATGTCAAGGTCTATTGAGTTGTTAAAAAAAGTATAACACAGAAAACGAAAAAAGCTACATAAGTTAAACTAATAAATTTTACCTTTTGATATTCCGCAAAACCCCTGCGCTTTCCTGCGGGCGAGCGCCAAGCCTCCTCGGAAGCTACGCTTCCTGCGGGGTCTCGACTGTCTCGCTTTCCCGCGGGAGTCTCCGTGGTTTTGCTCCATATCTTATAATTAGAGAAAAATTAACAGTTCGCTGATAATTCTTTTGTTCAACTTAGCTACTACATAATCTCGCCAAATTCACTGCTGAATTTTCGAATAATTGCGCATGGAATTTCTACTATCTACCAGTATATATGGTATTATACTTCTTAATCATAAAAGGAGGGGAACCCATTGGGAAGGGATTAGCGCATTTTGATCTTGAAGTAGAGTCTTACATTTGTTTAGCCAGCTGCGTGGCAGGCTGCCGCAAGTGCCAAGAGATCAAGGTTCACAAACTCATCGCCTGATTGGTTCCTCTCTTCGGCAAACGGCAGATTTCTGCTCTCGACTGGCAGAGTTCGAAACACTCAGCAGGCTACCGGGATTTTGTTACGTCCCCGCCTGGCTGAATTACTTATGGAGGTGAATCCCTTTTTAGGGAATCTTACGTGGACATAATTACATTATTGAATCTAGCTTTGCTTGTACTGTTGCTCGTTTTGACCGCCTTTTTCGTCGGCTCCGAATTTGCCGTCGTCAAAATCCGTATGTCGCGCCTGGACCAGCTCATTGCAGAAGGCAATAAAAAAGCCGTGCGCGCCAAAGAAGTCGCGAGCAATTTGGATTATTACCTATCTGCCTGCCAGCTCGGCATCACTGTGACAGCACTTGGACTCGGGGCGCTCGGGAAGCCGACCGTCGAACGGCTCATGTATCCGATCTTCGACTTTTTCCAAGTGTCGGATTCGGTCGCATCCGCCGCTTCCTATGCTATCGCTTTCCTATTGGTGACGTATCTGCACGTCGTCCTCGGGGAAATGGCACCGAAAACGCTTGCGATCGAGTACGCAGAAAAAATGTCGCTGCTATTGGCCCCTCCGCTGTATTGGTTCGGCCAAATCATGAAACCTTTCATTTGGGCGCTGAACGGAGCTGCCCGCCTATTGCTCAGAATTTTCGGAGTCCAGCCAGGCCATGAGCAAGCGTATTCGGAAGATGAGCTGAGAATCGTCATGGCGCAAAGCTATGAAGGCGGCGCCATCAATAAATACGAATTGTCTTATATGGAAAATGTCTTCACATTCGATGAGCGATCGGCAAAAGACATCATGGTGCCGCGGACTGAGCTCGTGACGCTCGACCTCGACATGCCGTCTCAAAAAATCATCGATGTGCTGGATGAACATAATTACACGCGCTACCCGGTAACGGAAGACGGCGACAAGGACCGGATCATCGGTTTTGTCAGCGCTAAGAAAATGCTGCCGCAGATCGTTGCGGGACGTGATTGGAAGCTCCACGATTTCGTCCGTGAAGTGCCGACTGTGTTCGAGATGACGGATTTGCAAGGCGCTTTGCTGCGCATGCAGAATGCCCGCGTCCATCTAGCGATTGTCGCGGATGAATACGGCGGGACCGCCGGCATGCTGACGTTGGAAGACATCCTCGAAGAGATCGTCGGCGAAATCCGCGACGAATTCGATGAAGACGAAGAGCCGGAAATCAAGAAGATCGCAGACCATCAGTACGTATTGAATGGCCGCGTGCTCCTGAAAGAACTCGAAGAGCGTTTCGGTGTAGACTTCGACAACAGCCAGGACATCGACACGATCGGCGGCTGGATCCATTACCGCACGACCGGAGAAATCGAAATCGGCGAGCCATTGACGTATAAAAATACGGAATGGACCGTCACCGATATGGACCACCAGCAGATCAAGCAAGTTCTGTTTACGCAAAAACCGAAAAAATCACAAGACCAAATCGACTAACTGGAGGTGAGCCCCCGATTCAGGGGGATCCAACTTGGATGGACAAATAATAATTAACTTATTGCTCGTAGCTTTAATGATTTTGGCAACTGCCTTTTTTGTCGGCGCCGAATTCGCCATTTTGAAAGTGCGGATGTCGCGGATCGACCAATTGATTTCGGAAGGCAATAAAAAAGCCGTGCGCGCCAAAGAAGTGGCAGACAAACTCGATTATTACCTGTCTGCCTGCCAGCTGGGCATCACGATTACGGCATTGATTCTCGGGGCGCTCGGGGAACCGACCGTTGAACGCTTATTGCATCCGCTATTTGAGGAATTCAATTTGTCCCCTGCCATCGCGACCATTTTATCCTATGTCATCGCCCTCAGCATCGTGACCTTTTTGCACGTCGTCATCGGCGAACTGGCCCCGAAAACTTTGGCAATCCAATACGCAGAGCGCATGACTTTATTGCTTGCCCCGCCCCTGTACTGGTTCGGTAAGTTGATGAGCCCTTTCATCTGGCTATTGAACGGCTCTGCTCGCTTGTTTTTGCGCTTGTTCAAAGTCGAACCGAGCGGCCATACGGAAGCCCATTCCGAAGAGGAATTAAAATTGATCATGGCTGAAAGTTACCAAAGCGGTGAGATCAACCAGACTGAGCTGACGTATTTGAAAAATATTTTCGATTTCGATGAGCGCATCGTCAAGCACATCATGATCCCGAAAGAGAAAATCGTCTCGGTCGAAAGTTCTTTGACACATGAACAACTTTTCAAAGTGCTCGATGGCCATGAATATACACGCTACCCCGTGGCAGAAGGTGGAGATCCCGACCGCCTGCTCGGCTTCATCAACACGAAAGAATTGTTGACGAGCATGGCGGCCGGCAGAACTCAAGCGCCGGAATCGTTCCTGCATCCGATGCCGAGCTTCCCGGAAAACACGCCGATCCAAAAAGTGCTCTCGAGCATGCAGCAAAGCCGGACACATATGGCCGTCATTACCGGAAAAGACGGACGCATCGCAGGCCTTGTGACAATGGAAGACATTCTCGAAGAAATCGTCGGCGAAATCAGCGACGAATCCTTCGAAGCCGGCACGGTTTAATTGATTCATAAGAAAGAAGAGCTGCCGCGGCGGCTCTTCTTTTCAGCTTGTCGAGAAAGTTATGAAATCGTATTTTCCGAAGCTTATTGATCGCTTTCCGCGGGCGGGAATCGAGCCTCCTCGGCTGCTACAGCGGCCTGTGGGGTCTCTCAAACCCGTTATTCCCGCAGGAGTCGATCAAACGCTTCTCCAAATACTTAGATAGACCTTTGATTGACAAAATGTAGAAAAACAATTTTCACTCCAATTTATAGCTGTTCATAGACTTATTCAACACTCTAGAAAGAAGAGCTGCACTGGCAGCTCTTCTTTTTTATTGCATATTGGTTTCCTGAAATTTTTCAGCTAAACTGGAGCTAATCAGCACCATCATAACTTTCCGCTTCGCCAGGCTGCTTCAGGTTCAGACGGCTCGACTACCGATTTCACAAGGGGGCTTCCATGATGGGATGGGCACTTGGGGTATTGATTGCGTTGATTTTTGCCAACGCCTTGTTTGCAGCGTCTGAAATCGCCTTGATTTCCTTGAACGACTATAAGATCAAGAAGATGGCCGAATCCGGCAATAAAAAAGCCCGGCTGATCGACAGCATGCTGTCGCAGCCGAGCCAGTTTCTCGCAACGATCCAGATCGGCATTACGCTCGCGGGCTTTTTGGCGAGCGCTTTCGCCGCGGACAGTTTTGCAGATGAGTTGTCACTCTATGTCCAAGGCACCAACCTTCCCCTCTCCCCCGGTGTCGTGCAAATCACGTCCCTGATCTTCATCACTTTGCTGCTGTCTTATTTCACGCTCGTCTTCGGCGAATTGGTGCCTAAACGCCTCGCCCTGCAAAAACCAGAGCCCATTGCGATGGCACTGATCTATCCGCTCCGTGTGCTCGCCGTGCTCACCAGCCCGTTCGTCACCATTCTCTCCTGGTCGACCAATGCGGTGATTCGTTTGTTTGGCATCGACCCCCATCAACCTGTGGCAGAAGAAACAGAAGAAGAAATCCGCCTGATGCTCGAAGCCGGCAAGGAAAAAGGCACCATCGAAGACATGGAGCAATTCATCATCACGCGCGCATTTGAATTTAACGATAAAGCTGTGGAAGACATCATGGTTCACCGGACAGATATCATCGCCATCTCTGCCGACGATTCGCTCGAAGACATCGTGCGCCTCGTCACGCTCCATCCTTACACCAAGTTCCCGGTCTACCAAGGAGACGCCGACCGGATGATCGGAACCGTTTACCTCAAGGATCTATTCCGCTATCGGGAAAATCCGCCCCAGCCACCCTTTGATGTCCGACAACTTATGCGTGCCCCCCACTTTGTATTTGAAAAGCGTGAAATTGATGAAGTGTTCCTGGAAATGCAGAAAAGCCATAACCATTTAGCCATCGTGCTCGATGAATACGGCGGCACCGCTGGCCTGATCACCTTGGAAGATTTGCTCGAAGAATTGGTCGGCGACATCCAGAGTGAAGACAAGCCTTCTGTTTAACCGATGACTCAAGCCGTCTTTTGCCGTTTTCGCATCAACAACCAAATGAAGGCAATGCCGATCAAGGCGAAAATCCCAATAGTCATGGCGATGTATACCGGATCTTCATTTACGTCCTGAGGGATCCATTTTTCCGCAAGCGGCCCCGCACTCATCAACGCCGCCACGATAATCGTAATCCAGGATTTTGTATACAGCGCATAGGCGATAAACGCGACAAGGCAGACGGCGAGGATCACGTAATTCTGTTCAGCCGTTGCCGTGAAATAAGCTGATGGAGCCTCGGGAACCATCCACAGATAAAATGCCACCCAAAAGCCGATGACCAAAGTGGAAACTGCCACTGCGATCACGCCGAGCTTCACCGGCTGATCGTGGAACTTCGGAAACACCTTGAAAATCAAGGAACTGTAGATCGCAAGGCTCAAGACGACCGGAATGATGCCCCAAAGCACCGTTTGCGATAATTTAAAATCTCCCGACAAGGCGGGCACATACGCCAAATACGCGAGAATCACCAGCACTGTCGCCGGAATGAGGACCATCAATTCTTTCGCCGCAACCGGCAACGGCTCCCCGATGCTCTTCATATACTGTTTCGGATTTTTTCCGACGATGCTTTCGACGCTTTTTCCGTGTTTCTCCGATTCGATTAAATGGCTTTCCAGCTCCTCGACGACTTCATTGATGTCTTCATCGCTTTTTCCCCGCTGCATCAAATACATGCGCAGTTCGATCAAAAATTGTTCGGATTTTGCAGATAACATCTCATTGCCCCCCTTTAGTGATGACCGCATCAACCGATTGCTTCAACTCGGCCCAGCGCCCGATGAATTGTTCCAGTTCCGTTTGTCCCGCTTCCGTCAATGAATAATATTTCCGCTTCGGCCCCGCTGTCGATTTGCGCTGCACGCTCGACACGAGCCCTTCTTTTTGCATCCGCAATAATAGCGGATAGATGCTGCCTTCACTGAATGATTGAAATCCGTAGCTCTGCAGCTTTTCAGCCAGTTCGTAACCGTAGATCTCGCCTTCTTCGATAATCGACAAGATGCAGCCATCCAATATTCCTTTGAGCATTTGTGTAGAATCCGCCACTTTGCGCATCAGCCCTTCCCTTGACCTATCATTACCTTGCAATGCAAGTGTTATAAATTCATCATAAACGATAAACCCTTGCATTACAAGTTAGTGAATGGATTTTTTTCCACAAAAAAACCAGCCTGCATTCAGGCCGGCCCTGTTCTTTAATTCTCTAGTCGTTTTTGCAGAAAATACTGGCTGAAGCCTTTCGGGTGATCCTCTAGTTTGCCAAATACTTCGTAGCCGTTTCGTTTGTAAAAGTCAGGCGCCTGGAAGCTGAAGGTATCGAGCGTAATCAGGCGGCAGCCTTTTTCCTTCGCTGCCTGCTCCATGTTCTCAAGCAATGCGCTTCCTTGGCCTTGCCCTCTCAGGCTGTCATCCACTCACAGGAAATCGACATGCAAATGATGCCAGAACATGATTGCAGTGAGCCCAGCCACAATGGTCCCGTCATTGTCTTTCAATAAAAAGTTCAAATGCTCGACCGGCGTCTTCACTTCGTCAGGCAAGTTTTTCATATTGTGTTCGATCACTTTCTTTCTGATGAATTCGCTGTCTTGTTGATCCGATCCAATTATCACTTTCATCGGCTTCCTCACGCCCCTTCAGGTTGAAATCATTTCCACACGGTTGCCGAACGGGTCACGAAATTCGAAACGGTCATATCCCGGAATGGGCACCGCTTCCAGAATCTCCACACCGCTCGCTTCCAGCCGCTCGCGCCAATAGCGGATGTCTTCCACTTGATAGGCGAGATGCGCTTTTGTCGCCAAACGGTCAAAACCGTCTTCCGTCCCGACATGCACTTCCTGTCGGCCGACTGAAAGCCAAAAGCCGCCGCGCCCTTGCAAAGCTTCCGGCTTGTCGATTTCCGGCAAACCCAATAGCTCACAATAAAATGCTTTTCCTTCTGCTTCCGCCCCTTTTGGGATGGTGATTTGTGCATGATGCAATCCGATAATCATACGATTTCCCCCTCGTTTTCCATCAATGGATATCACGTTTCTTGAAATTGCCGCCTTTCACTTCAGCGACATCGTACACCGCCACAAAGGCCTGCGGGTCGATTTCGTAAATGATTTCCTTCATCTTGCTGTCTTCAAGGCGGTTGATGATGCACGTGATTTCCTTATAGTCTTCATTGGTATACGCCCCTTTCACCAAATTGTATGTCGCACTGCGCCCCAAGCGGTCGCGGATCGTCTCGACCATATTCTCGGGTTCGCTAGTGATGATCTTGTACGTCTTCGAACCGCTCAAGCCTTCCTCCACCATATGGATCACTTTGGAAGCGATGAAATAAGCGATGCCCGACAAGAACGCGCCCTGCAACCCGAAAACCGTCGACACGACGATAAAGACGAATAAGTTCAGGAATAAAATCAAATCACTCGTGCCAAACGGCAATTTCCGCGACAGCAATACCGCGAGCATATCGATGCCATCCAACGCGCCGCCGTTGCGCAAAGCAAGCCCCATGCCGAAACCGATGATGATGCCCCCGACTACAGTGACGAGCAGCGAATCGCCTTCAACAATCTGCGGGACATGGTGCATAATGGTCGTCCCATATGCCAATGCGGCAATGCCGATGACCGAATAGATCGCAAAACTTTTGCCGATCTGCTTGTACCCGAGATAGACGAACGGAATGTTCAGCAAGGCAATCAAGATCCCGAGCTGCACGCCCGTCAATTGCGAGCCGACGATGCTGAGCCCTGTCACGCCCCCATCGGATACATTATTCGGGATCAACACCGCTTCCAGCCCATACGCGGTGATGAATCCGCCGATGATGACGGCAAGTGCCCGCATTATTTTCTTCACACGCTTGCTTGCTTTATTGTCTGTTATTTTTCCCACTCAAATTCCTCTTTTCCTGCAAACTCTTTGTTGTCTCTTTTCATAATACACTTTCTTCCATACCGGTTAAAATGATATCGCAGCTTTCATTCTTAACAAAAATAAAACCCTGGATGAAAGACGCCATTATTCGCGTCTCTCATCCAGGATAGAATGTAAATTGTTATTCACTTGATCCTTTGCGCAAAGGCTCCAGCGCGTTTGTCCAAGCGTTCACTTGGTCAAGCATGGCATTGACCGATTTTTCGTGGACTGCTGCCGGCTTAAATTCGCTCATTTTCACGAAATCTGTAAACAAGGACATGGCAGGATGGGCCCTCACCGTGGCCACTTGCAGTTCCGCCATGATGATGCGCAAGGATTCCGCTGCCCGGACGCCGCCTGCTGATCCGTAGCTGACAATGCCTGCCGCCTTATTATTCCATTCGATGTACAAATAATCGATGGCATTCTTTAACGCTGACGTAACGCCATGGTTGTACTCCGGGCAAATGAATACATAACCGTCCAACTCTGCAATCTTTTTCGCCCAAGGAATGGCTTCAGGCGTCTGATAGTCCTGGCTATACGCCGCAGAAACCGGCTCTGCATACATCGGCAGATTGTATTCAGCCAAATCCACGAGTTCATAATCAGCATCGCCGCGCTGATCCGCGATGCCTTTCACCCATTCTGCCACTTGCAGGCTATTGCGCCCTGGACGTGTGCTTCCAGTAATGATGCCTATTTTCGTCATAACTCCGCCTCCTTTATGATGAACCTCTCGTGCCGCATGTATGCAGATCTCGATGCCCTTTCATCATAGGAGAAAAAACAACTTTTTTCAATTAAAAGAGTGAATATTCTTTCTTCTATTCATATCAATTTAATGCCATCATTTTGTCAGAGTCGTTTTACGAACTGCCATCCAAATCTCACTTTTTACATGGGCGGGATCCGACAAATCACCCGTAAATGAAATTTCCGGTGCTTCGGCCAGTTCATAACCGGACGATGGCAGCCATTCGGAGACGATTTTTCCCCAAGACTCTTGCATCACACGTGGAAATTCCCCTTCTGCTGTAAACACCGCCCACGTAAGTGCAGGCACTTCGACTCGATCAAGTCCGTTACCAGGCTCGATATTTTTCGCCGTCAAAAAGCCGATCATGTGATCCAAACTGCCTTGTTCATCCATGCGCCCTTCGTCAAAATTGAATGATGCATTGATCACTTGATGCGGTTCCATATCTGCACAACTGCGCATTTCCTCACGTTGTTCCGCTGAGATGCTTTTGGCAAGCGTCATAATTTCTTCATTTTCCCCTTCGAATTGGATCGCTACTCGTTTCTTCACGCCAATAATAGTGAACGCCTGTTTTTCTTCGATGCGGTATTCCATTTCTACTCCTCCTTTTATAGTTAACTGGAAGGTCAGTTTTGGGAACGACTTCAACATGCCGCTCTTTTGGACCGTTGAAGGATTGATCCCTGCCCATTCCTTGAAAGCACGCGAGAATCCATCGGCTGAATCATAGCTATATTTGAACGCTGCTTCCGTCACACTCATGCCAGCGTGCAAGTCCGCTGCGGCGTTCGACAGCCGCCGCTTTCTCATATACTCGCCCAATGTGAAGCCTGACAAGAAAGAGAACATTCGCCGAAAATGGTAAATGGACGTGCCAGCTATGCGCTCCAGCTCACGTTCGTCGATTTCCTCTTCCAAATGCGCTTCAATATAGGCAAGCGCTTCGTTCATTTGTTTCAGCATATCCCCTGCCCCCTTCCTGCTTTCATTATAGATGTCCGATGTTTCCCACACCCGACAAAAACGGTGCGGCTTTTGGCGGATTCTGCGATATTCCCCAGGAAATAAAAAACCCCCGCACGGATGCGGGAGTTCACTCATTGCTTATTCAACTGTTACGGATTTTGCCAAGTTGCGCGGCTTATCGACGTCACAATCGCGGTGAAGCGCAGCATAATAGCTGATCAACTGAAGCGGGATGACCGATACGAGCGGCGTCAACAATTCATGGACTTTCGGCAAGACGTGGCTGTCGCCTTCTTCGTTCAAGCCTTCCATGGAGATGATGCACGTGTTTGCGCCGCGTGCCGCCACTTCCTTAACGTTACCGCGGATGTTCAAGTTCACGGACTCCTGCGTCGCAAGCGCGATGACCGGCGTGCCTTCTTCGATCAATGCGATCGTGCCGTGCTTGAGTTCCCCACCAGCAAAGCCTTCTGCTTGAATGTAAGAGATTTCTTTCAATTTCAATGCGCCTTCAAGGCCGACGAAATAATCCATCAAACGCCCGATGAAGAAGCAATTGCGTGTCGTCGAAAGGTAATCTGTCGCAATCTGTTCAAGCTCTTCTTTCATATCGACTTGTGCTTGCACAGCGTTTGCCACGATACCCATTTCCTGGACCAAATCGAAACCGATATCACGGCCGCGGCGCTCTGCCGTCACTGCTGCAAGGATTGAAAGTACAGCTAACTGCGCTGTATACGCTTTTGTCGACGCTACCGCAATTTCAGGGCCTGCATGCAACAATAAAGTATGGTCCGCTTCACGCGAAAGCGTAGAGCCTGCCACGTTTGTCACCGTCAGTGATGGATGGCCCAACTCCTTGATGCGCACCAATACTTGGCGGCTGTCCGCTGTTTCGCCGGACTGGGAAATGAAGATGAACAACGGGTTTTCAGAAAGAAGCGGCATGTTGTAACCGAATTCGCTCGCAACGTGCACTTCTACCGGAATGCCCGCCATTTTCTCCAAGTATTCCTTACCGATCAAACCTGCATGGTAGCTCGTGCCTGCAGCAATGATGTACAGGCGGTCTGCTGATTCCAAAGCATCCAAAATTCCGGAGTCGATCGTCAATTGATCGTTCTCATCTTGGTAAGCTTGGATGATTTTACGCATAACCGCAGGCTGCTCATCGATTTCTTTCAGCATGTAATGAGGGTATGTGCCTTTATCGATATCGCTCATGTCGATTTCTGCCGTGAACGGGTCACGCGCTACTTCTTCGCCGTCGAGCGTCAAGATTTGTACGCTTTCTTTTTTCACGATGACGACTTCTTTGTCCATCAATTCAACGAACTGGTCCGTCACTTGCAGCATCGCCATGGCATCAGATGCGATGACGTTGAAGTTTTCGCCAAGTCCAACAAGAAGCGGGCTCTTATTTTTCGCTACATAGATCGTCTGCTCTTCCTCTGCATCAAGCAAGGCAATTGCGTACGACCCTTTCATCAATTTCAAGGCTTTGCTGAACGCTTCTTTCGTCGTCATGCCTTCTTCGACGAATTTACCGATCAATTGCACGATGATTTCCGTATCCGTATCCGACTCCATTTCCACGCCGTCCAAATAATCGCGCTGGATATGGTGATAGTTCTCGATGACGCCGTTGTGAACAAGTGTAAAGCGGTCTGATGCGTTCTGGTGCGGGTGGGCGTTGACTTTGCTCGGCTTGCCGTGCGTTGCCCAGCGTGTGTGCCCGATGCCTGTGTTTCCAGTCACATCGTCTTCCACGACTCCGCGCAGATCCGCAATGCGGCCTTTTTCCTTGAATACTTTGATGCCTTCGCCGTTGCGCACTGCAATCCCCGCTGAATCATATCCACGGTACTCCAGGCGCTCCAATCCTTTCAGTAAAATCTCTTTTGAATCCTGTTCTCCAATATACCCGACAATTCCACACATAATTTATATTCCTCCAATTTTCTAAATGTCAAAATAAGCGTTCAGAAACGCTTCGTTGTGAGCCCGTGCAAGCTGGTTGTCCAATCGATCACTCGACTGTTTTAAGCATGCACATAACGACCGGGCTTCGCGGCCGGGAGGTATCCGCCGAAATCTCGATACTCCTCCTCCTCGTCTACTGAAGACTGACTGGTCCGTCCGAGTTCTTCAGTACAGGCGCTATAATTGGTTTCCTTCGCACTTACCTCTATCCCCCTTTTGCATCGGCGTTAAACCGACCTCCTTATCATAACCGCTGTGCACCCTTCCGTCAATCAACGCACAACTTTACTTAGGACAATCCGCACAGTCATCTTCCAGCGGCTGGTTCATAGCTCCTCATGTTTTCTAACTATTTTCAGCTCCAAACAACTGACAGGCCGAACGAAAAGCCGTGAGAGCAAGCATGCTAGCTTTCCATTGCGTATCTGTGCCAAAAATCCCAAAACCTATCTTTTTGAATTCCTTGGTAAACTTTTGACGGTGCAGCCCCTTGAAATGACGATAAATAGCCATAAAGGTTTCTGCTAATGAAAATCTTGTGGAGTGAGTCGGACAAGCGAATGAGAAGAAGCTATCATTGACCCTTTCATCGTCAGCCGCCCCCCGCTTTGGGCATGCCTTCCGTAATAAGCGTACAAGAACACTTGCCTCATTGTTCCAGATCACCCATGTGCGAGGTTTGGCTTTTAGATTTTATTGGATGTTATTTGTGAAGAAGTATCACTGTTAATTGTCTTCATCCGCTGGTGAAGACGCTTAATTAGGCATTTAAGTGAGGTGCATGCTGCATTGATCTTTTCTTCATGAAGTAGCCGCCTCCCGCTTTGGGCTGGCCTCCCGCCGTGAGCAAAGAAAAACACTTGTCTCATGGCTTCGGCTCGCCCTTTTGCGCGGTTCGGCTTTTAGATTTCGTTGGATGTTGCAGGCGAGAAAGCCTCACTATTAATTGAATGCATCCGCTGGTGAAGACGCCTAGCTAGAGTTGATATTAGAAAAGATGGTTCACTAGCTATTTTTTATGCGATTACAAAACTGTCTGAAACTATTCATGCTTAATTCTATGCGTGATGAAATTGATTTCTTCTCTAAAACTAGAGATGGAGCGCAAAGGGGCCGACGCCGGAGGGATCGCGCGGGCTGGCGAGACAAACGTGCGATTGCACGTTGGCTCAACACCCGCCCCTCGGCAAGCGTGCCCCTTGCAGCGCAATCTCTAGCACGAGCATTTACTATATCTCATCTCGATTTCATTTCCACTCTACACCTAGAGGTGGAGCGAAGGATGGCGACTCCGGGCAGCTGAAAACGTGACGTCCTGTCGCATCAGCTGCATGACCCGCATCCTGCGGGCCTAAAGCGTCCCCTTGGAGCGTAATCTCTATCTCTATCCCCCTCCTAATTCTAAACTCAGCTTCATATCACTTTGCCCACAAAAAAAAGGCCAGAGCAGCCGCTCCGGCCTCTAGCTTATTTATTTCATGCCCATTTCTTCGCGTACAACCGCCGCAATCCGCTCCACGTACTCTTCGCACGCTTCTGCAGACGGCGCTTCGACCATGACGCGCACCAATGGCTCAGTTCCGGAAGGGCGCACGAGCACACGGCCATCGCCGTCCATGTCGCGTTCCACTTCCGCAATCTTCTCGGCCACAAGCGCGTTATCCGTCACGCCGTGTTTGTCCGTCACGCGGATGTTCACCAATTTTTGCGGGAAAATCGTCATTTCATTCGCCAGCTCAGACAATTTCTTGCCCGTGATCTTCATGATGTTGACCAATTGAAGGCCTGAGAGCAATCCATCGCCTGTCGTGTTGTAATCAAGGAAAATGATATGGCCCGACTGTTCGCCGCCCAAATTGTATTCATTCTTCTTCATTTCTTCCACTACGTAACGGTCGCCGACAGCCGTCTTGACGCTCTTCATGCCGTTTTCTTCAAGCGCTTTGTAGAAGCCCATATTGCTCATGATCGTCGACACGACGGTATCCTGTTTCAAGCGGCCTTCTGATTTCAAATGCTTCGCGCAAATGTACATGATCTGGTCGCCGTCGACGATCGTTCCTTTTTCATCCACCGCGATCAAACGGTCGCCGTCGCCGTCAAAGGCAAGGCCCACATCGGCGCCTTTTTCCACGACCAGCTTCGCCAGCGCTTCAGGATGCGTCGACCCGACGCCTTCGTTGATGTTCAAGCCGTTCGGTGAAGCGCCCATCGAGCTGATGTCCGCATCCAAGTCCGCAAATACATGCGTTGCCAAGGTCGATGTCGCACCATGCGCGCAATCGAGCGCCACGTGGATGCCGTCGAATTCCTCATCCACTGTCTGCTTCAAATACTGGATGTATTTTTGGCCGCCCTCGAAATATTCGGTGATGCTTCCGAGGTCCCCACCTGTTGGGCGCGGCAGATCGTCCGTCTCTGCATCGAGCAAAGCTTCGATTTCCGCTTCCTGGTCGTCCGACAATTTGAAGCCGTCCGAGCCGAAAAATTTGATGCCATTGTCTGCGACCGGGTTATGGGAAGCAGAAATCATAACTCCGGCTTCCGCGCTCATGACGCGTGTCAGGTAAGAAACCCCTGGAGTGCTGATGACGCCGAGGCGCATGACTTCCGCACCGACGGACAGAAGCCCTGCCGCCAATGCATTTTCAAGCATTTCCCCGGAAATCCGTGTATCGCGCCCGACGAGCACTTTCGGTTTTTCCTTTGAGCTTTTCGTTAAGACATAGCCGCCAAAACGCCCAAGTTTAAATGCCAGTTCCGGCGTCAATTCACTATTGGCTACCCCTCGTACACCATCGGTCCCAAAATATTTTCCCATGCTTTTCGCTCCTTCAATCACTCTGTATTATGATTTGTTTATATTAACCTAATTTTACATTTTTAGCTATTTTCATTCCTCGTCGTTGCCATCGGCTATTTCCGGATTCTCCAACTCTTCCGGGACGATCAAAGATTCATCCACTGAAGTATCCGCTTCTACTTGCATCTCGCCTGGAGATACTCCCGAAGCACCTGAGGGAATCGGCAATTCGACATCCAGCGTCGTATCGGTAGCCGTGACGCTGTTCGCTTCCACTTCGATGACATATTCCTCCATCGCATCCACTACGCTGCGCGGCCCGAAAACCCGCACCTGTTCGCTTGAAGGCGTCCAGGAATTGATGGTGATGCCCGTCTGCGGATCACCGGTCGACTCGATGCGCACCGGCAGTTCGCGGCTATATTCCTCTACCGTCACATCGACCGCCACGGATTCCGGCTCGATCGTGACATTGTCGAGTTTCGTCAAATCCTCTGCCAGTACGCGGACACGCGCTTCCGCAGTGAAGGATTCCTTGATATCCGGTTCACCGGTCACCGTCGCCTTGACAAAGCTGATGGCGTTGATGACGCTTTGCGGGCCGGTCACAGTGACTTTATCCGGTTCAACGGTCAAGCCGTCCAGGACAAAACCTTCCGCCAGCAAGCGCTCGTTCATTTCAGCGTCAATACTGAATTCCTGGGACACCCGCTCCTCGAGCACGACGTTAACGAATGCAGGATCCACACGGGCACTTAGTTGCTCCGACAGGTTTTCTGTCTGGATCGGCACTTGATGCTCCCCTAGCGGCAAGCTGCGCAAATCGATGAACAAGGTGTAATCATCGAGCTGTCGCGTCGTCTGGATGATGCTTGCGGGGCCGCTTAGATACAGGTCGACTGTTTCCGGCACGCCGCTCACCATCAAGCTTTCATCATAATACACTTGCAGTTCCACGTCTTCAATCATTTCCGACACTCTTCCGGTTTCGGTCGTGGTCGTGTTGTTTTCCGTCTGGACGGAAAAGAAGAGCAGAAAGGCCAGGAATAATGCCATGATCCGGAGAAACCACGGATTGTCCATCATCTTATCCATTCTTTTTCCCCCTCCAATTCCACCAGGAAGTCGCCGCCTGCTGTTGTTCAGCACCGAACCAGATGCGGCGGAGCTTCACTTCGAAGTCCTCGAGCGACAAATTGCGGTGCAGGTCGCCATTTGCCGTCAAACTGATCGCACCGGTCTCTTCCGATACGACGATGGTGATCGCATCCGTCACTTCACTGATGCCGAGTGCGGCTCGGTGGCGCGTCCCCAATTCTTTTGAGATGAATGGGCTCTCGGACAACGGCAAATAACAAGCGGCCGCAGCGATGCGGTTCTTCTGGACGATGACCGCACCGTCATGCAGCGGCGTATTCGGAATGAATAGATTGATCATCAATTCGGAAGTGATGTCCGAATTCATCGGAATGCCCGTCTCTATGTATTCGCTGAGCCCCGTTTCACGCTCGATTGAAATGAGTGCCCCGATGCGGCGCTTCGCCATATAGCTGACCGATTTGCTCATCGCTTCGATTAAGCGGTTGCGCTCGGACTCTTCATTGAGCGTGCTGCTCGAGAATAATTTCCCGCGCCCAAGCTGCTCGAGTGCGCGTCTCAGCTCTGGCTGGAAGATGATGATGATCGCAAGAAAACCCCATTCGAGCACTTGCTGCATGATCCAGCCGAGCGTTTCCAGGTTGAGCGCCTGGGTCACAAGACGCGCTATGATAATAAAGAAGATTCCTTTCAATAATTGGACAGCCTTCGTTCCCTTGATGACAGTGATAAGTTTGTAGATAACGAACCAGACCAATAAGATGTCGATCACATTGACGATCATCTGAAGCGGCGTCTGGTCATTGAAGTTTTCCAAAAAAGGCATCTGCAACCCTCGCTTTTCTCCATGTACATATAGTTTTTAGTATACCATATCCCGAGACATCTGCCCCCATGCAAAAAGCCCATCCATTGAATGGATGGGCTTTACCAGATTGTCCTGAAAGGCAAGAGATCGTATTTTCCGAAGCTTATCACTCACTTTCCGCGGGCGGGAATCGAGTCTCCTCATCCGCTACCGCGGTCTGCGGGGTCTCTCAAACCCGCTTTTCCCGCAGGAGTCGAGCGAACGCTTCTCCAAATACTGAGATAGGTCATTGATTCTAAATGTTGAAAAGGTATTCCAATTTATAATTCATAGCGGATTGTACTGAAAAAGCCCATCCAATGAATGGATGGGCTTTACTCGTCTATTGATTGGTCATTGCCGCCAAAAAAGCTGACGGCATCCTGGAATGTCCCTTTGATCGTATACCAAAGCCACTCGAAGGCTTGGTCGATTTCCTCAATTTCACCATTGATGACGCCACTCGATGCCATGTACTGGCCGTTGACGATCGTTACGTCGCCTTCAAGTTCGCCATCGACGCGCAGATCGCCGTTGCGGATCGTTATATCCCCGACTACCGTTTGGCCTTCGGGCACCACGACCGTCTGCCCTTCGACCACCAGGTTCTCCTGTTTGGTAAAGGCAAATTGCTGGTCGTCGCTGAAGCTCGACAGCATCGCTGCACTCATCAACAAGACGAAAAGTGCCGCCGCAATCATTAACGGGTGATGGCGCATAAAGCGTTTAATGCCGACACGCTGCGATTCTTTTGGCAAGCCGGCCATCGTCTTTTGCACAAAATCCGGCGGTGCCTGGACATGTGATGCACTTTGGACAAAGGCGATGGTCTTGGTCAGTTCCTGATATATTTTTCTGCAGTCGCTGCAGCTCTGCAAGTAACTTTTCAGCTCTTTTTCCTCTGATGGGCTGATTTCCCCGTCCAGGTAATCGTCCATCATGCGAATGACTTTTTCCGGACACGCATTCATCATGCTCGCCTCCTACAAATTGCTCAATTGCTTGCGAAGTGCTTCGCGCCCGCGGTGGATCCGCGTTTTCACCGTACCCAGCGGCAAATCCAGGATTTCGCTGATTTCGGCCAGCGGCAATTCCTCGATATATTTTAACACAATCGCTGCCCGGTACTTATCCGGCAAGCGGCTTATTTCGTATTGCACCCGCTCCTGGACTTCCATCCGCATCAATTCCTCTTCCGGAAGCTCATCATCATTGGCAATCTTCGAATACATATTCAAGCCTTCCGTACCTTTGACTTCCGCATCCAAATGGTAATCCGGCTTTTTCTTGCGGATCCGGTCAATGCACAGATTGGTGGCGATGCGGTAAAGCCACGTCGAAAATTTACGCTTCTGGTCAAAAGTGTGTATGTTCACGTAGGCCCGCGTAAATGCTTCCTGTGCAATATCTTCCGCTTCATGCCGGTTGCCAAGCATGCGGTAGCAAATCTGGAACAGTTGATGTTGATACAGCTCCACGATTTCGGCAAATGCATCCTGGTCGCCCTTCATGACTCGTTTTATTCGTTTATTCACTAACGCATCCATGATCTCATTTCCCTCCGCCATGCGGCTGTCTTTTATATACGGCCCAGTTCTGAAAAAGTTTCATTTTTTTCTCTCTTCCTCTATCCTATCAAACCGTGTCCAGAAAAAACCAGCCAATTTCCAGTTCTTTGAATGAATTCATCAGTTTATTATTTCGCTGTTAAAAATCATGCAATGTACAACCTGACAGTCCTACACCCTTATCCCTAATCCCTTATACATCCCATGCAATAGAAAAAGCTGCCCGGAAATTCCGGACAGCTCTTTCATTCTTATACCAATTTTTCGCCAAGCAATGAACCGATCAATGCGACCGCCACATCTGCCGTGCGGTTCTTTTCATCAAGGATCGGGTTGACTTCGACAAATTCTGCCGAAGTGATGAGCCCTGCGTCGAACAGCATTTCCATCGCCAAATGGCTTTCCCGGTAGCTGATGCCGCCTGGGACTGGCGTTCCGACACCTGGCGTATACATCGGGTCGATGCCATCAAGGTCAAGCGACAAATGCACCCCATCCGTTTTGCGTTCTTCGCGCAAATAGCGGATCGATTCCTGCATGACATGATCCATTCCCAATTTATCGATTTCATGCATGCTGAACACTTTGATGCCGCGTTCTTTGATCAGTTCGCGTTCCCCTGGGTCGACAGAACGCGCGCCGATGATGACGATGTTCTCCGGCTTCACTTTCGGCGAATAGCCGCGGATGTTCGTCAATTTCTCATGGCCATGCCCAAAGCTCGCGGCAAGCGGCATGCCGTGGATATTGCCTGAAGGCGAAGTTTCGCTCGTGTTCATATCTGCATGCGCATCATACCAGATGACGCCCAAATTCTCGTAATGCTCTGAAATGCCGGCAAGCGTACCGATTGCGATGCTATGGTCGCCGCCCAGCACCAATGGGAAATTGCCGGATTTCGCAACTCCGGAAACCGTTTCGCCTAAAGCTTCAGTCGCTTCCGTAATGACGTCCATATTACGCAAATTGGTGTTTTCATCCACTTTGCCATCCGCTTTGCGGATTTGGATATCGCCTTCATCTTTTACTTCGTGCCCAAGGTTTTCAATACGGTCCACAACCCCCGCATAACGGATGGCACTTGGCCCCATATCGACACCGCGGCGCATTTGCCCATGGTCCATTGGTACACCTATAATAGAAACATTTAATTTATTCATTATTTTATACCCCCTCAGTAAGATACATTCATTGTACCTCCTGAGCTTCTCTTGGCTCAACCTTACATTATTCCGAATATTTATTCATTTTATCTTCCAATGTTTTTTTCACTTCCGGCCATTCGCGGTCGATGATGGAATAGACAATCGCATCCCTCGGTTCACCCGTCGAGCGGATCCGTTCATTGCGCAAATGCCCTTCTTTCACTGCCCCGATCCGTTCGATCGATTTTTGGGAACGGATATTTTCAGCATCGGTTTTGAACTGGACGCGGATCATATCCCGCTCTTCGAAGCAATAGCCTAGCAGCGCATGTTTGACGGCCGTATTGACATGCGTGCGCTGTGCTTTTTCGCTATAGAAAGTCGCCCCGATTTCACAGCTTTTGTTCGTATCGTCAATCGAATAAATGCGGGTCGTGCCGACGATTTCGCCGCTTTCCGGAAGTTCCACGGCAAATACCAGCACATTGGATTGGTTCATTCCCGCCGATAGCCACGACTCCAGATCTTCGAAACGTTCCACCTTTGTCAGCATGTATTCGAAGATATCGGGTGTATAAAGCGCCCATAACGCTTCAAAATCCTCACGTTTCAATAAACGAAGCCGAATATTGCGCTGTTCAATATACATATCCATCCCCTCCTTATCTGCAGTATACCAGCAAATCCGCTATTCTCTCTATATAGTGCCGCTTCGTTCCTTACTGGAAATACACCGATCGGACACGCCTTAGGAAATCTTCCTCAAGCTCGCCCCTGTTACGCGACAAAAAATATGTCGCAACGCTGGGCAACGGGAACATATCGAAGTGGACTTCCATCAAGCGCCCTTCGATCAACTCACGTCGCACCATCGACCTCGGCAAAAATGAAACCCCGAGCCCTTCCTGGATGAACCGTTTCGCAATATGGGCCTGCGTTACCGTCATTGTGCGCATGCCAGGAAGCTGTACGCGCAATTTCACCAGCAGTTCTTCCCAAAAAACGGGATGATGATGCGTAAAGATAAAATGCCGCTCCAATATGTCTTCCGCTGAAACGAGCGGCCCCCGCTCATCATCATAAGCATCCCTTTGCACAATGAGCAGCAAAGGATCTTCATAGACCACTTCATGGTGGATCACTCGGCTTACCGGCAGCAAAGCGGAAATGCCCGCAGATACTTCTCCGCTTTCCACCAAGTCCTCAATCGCTTTCGATTCTTCCACGCGAATCACCAGCTCAAGGTCCGGATGCGCTTTCGTAAACGAATTCAGGATATACGGCAGCACTGTCTCCGCCATCAACGGGGAGATTGCGATGGTTCATTGTCGCCGGTAGCCTTGGGCAAATGAGTGGAGCTCATCCACTGTCGAATCGAACTTCTTTACCAATGTGCCTGCCTGGTATTTAAAATGGTGCCCTTCCTCGGTCAACACCACACGGTTCTTGACGCGATCAAACAAGCGAATCCCTAAATACTCTTCCAATTGCCGAATATGCACCGTCACGCTTGGTTGTGACAACATTAAGCGCTCGGAGGTTTTACGGAAATTCAAGGTTTCCGCCGCATCGGCAAAAGTCCGCAGCCATTGCATTTCCATATTCATCTTCCTTCAATTAGTTTTTTTAATTATTTTAATTATAAATATTTAATTTTCATAATTAAAGAAGCAATTTATACTATGGAAAAAGGAGGAATTCACATGTTTCAAAAAGGCCTCAAAGGCATTGTCGCCGTTCAAACATCCATTTCATCAGTCGAAGGGGAGAAAGGCGAACTCCGTTACCGCGGGATATTAGTCAGTGAAGTAATCGAAGGCAAAAGTTTCGAACAAGCCGCTTACTTCCTATGGCATGGCCACTATGCTTCCAAGGAAGAACTCGCAAGTTTGACTGAACGATTAAACGCCTATCGGCAGTTGTCGGATTACCTCATGGCCATCGCCCGTACCCTGCCTAAAGAGACTTCATTAATGGATGGGATTCGCACACTCATCTCGGCATACCAGCATGCCGAATTCAAAGAATTGGCGATTCAACAACAAGCCATTGCACTGACTGCTGCCCTTCCGGTAATGACTGCTCTTCTATACAGGCTGAACACCGGACAGGAATTCGTCGCGCCAAGAAGCGACCTTGGCCATACCGCAAACTATCTATGGATGATCAATGGGCAAGTACCGACACATGCACAAACTGAAGCTCTGGAAACCTACTTGAACTTAACGATGGAACATGGCATGAATGCATCCACTTTCGCCAGCCGCGTCACCATTTCCACCGAATCCGATTTAAGCGCTGCCATTGTTTCCGCTCTTGGCACCATGAAAGGCCCCTTGCATGGTGGCGCCCCATCCGGTGTGCTTGAATTGCTTGATGAAATACAATCTCCTGAAAAGATAAAACCTGTGGTGGAGCGAAAACTCGCGCGAGGCGAAAAAATCATGGGGTTTGGCCACCGCGTATACCGGACAGAAGATCCACGCTCTATTTTGCTCCGTGAGAAGTGTCGGCAGTTGCAACAAGATGGTCCCTGGCTGAATCTTGCAGTCATAGCGGAAAATGAAATCACCCAGTTATTGAATGAACGAAAACCGGGCCGGGCCCTTCACACAAATGTAGAATTCTATGCAGCCGCTATCATGCGCTCTATCCAAATGCCGCCCGAACTATTCACGCCCACCTTCAGCATCGCACGTATCGTTGGCTGGACTGCCCATGCCATTGAGCAACAGCAAGATAACGTAATTTTCCGGCCGCAATCCGAATATATCGGAAACTAAAAAAACCCCGTATCCAATTGAATGGATACGGGGTTTTTACACATGGATTGCACATGGAACAATGGAGCCTAGGGGGCTCGAACCCCTGACCTCGACGCTGCCAGCGTCGCGCTCTCCCAGCTGAGCTAAGGCCCCGCGCGAAAAATGCGCAAAGATAAATGAGCCATGAAGGATTCGAACCTTCGACCCTCTGATTAAAAGTCAGATGCTCTACCAACTGAGCTAATGGCTCAAAATAAAAAAATGGCTGGGGTACCTGGATTCGAACCAGGGCATGACGGGATCAAAACCCGTTGCCTTACCGCTTGGCTATACCCCAAAACAAGATAAAAAACTGGTGGTGGGGGGCAGATTCGAACTGCCGAACCCGAAGGAGCGGATTTACAGTCCGCCGCGTTTAGCCACTTCGCTACCCCACCTTTATTCGATTAACATCCGAAATGGACACATGGTGGAGGATGACGGGATCGAACCGCCGACCCTCTGCTTGTAAGGCAGATGCTCTCCCAGCTGAGCTAATCCTCCATGAATGGTGACCCCTACGGGATTCGAACCCGTGTTACCGCCGTGAAAGGGCGGTGTCTTAACCGCTTGACCAAGGGGCCGTACAAAAAATTATAAAGAAAATAGTTTCCGATGTAAAGAAACTTTAAAGAATCAAAAGCTTCCAACCGGGCTCGAACCGGTGACCTCTTCCTTACCATGGAAGCACTCTACCTACTGAGCTATGGAAGCAAGGTAAAAGGAAATCTCGGTACAAAGTAAAAAAAAGAAAATTGCCCAGCGACGTCCTACTCTCACAGGGGGAGACCCCCAACTACCATCGGCGCAAAAGAGCTTAACTTCCGTGTTCGGGATGGGAACGGGTGTGGCCTCTTTGCCATCATCACTGGACTTTTTTGAGCTTGTTCGCTCAAAACTGGATAAATCGACATTGGGGGAAACGTGCGTTTCAGTTGGTTGGTTAAGTCCTCGATCGATTAGTATTCGTCAGCTGCACGTGTCGCCACGCTTCCACCCCGAACCTATCTACCTCATCGTCTTTGAGGGATCTTACTTGCTTGCGCAATGGGAAATCTCATCTTGAGGGGGGCTTCGTGCTTAGATGCTTTCAGCACTTATCCCGGCCACACATAGCTACCCAGCGATGCTCTTGGCAGAACAACTGGTACACCAGCGGTGTGTCCATCCCGGTCCTCTCGTACTAAGGACAGCTCCTCTCAAATTTCCTGCGCCCGCGACGGATAGGGACCGAACTGTCTCACGACGTTCTGAACCCAGCTCGCGTACCGCTTTAATGGGCGAACAGCCCAACCCTTGGGACCGACTACAGCCCCAGGATGCGATGAGCCGACATCGAGGTGCCAAACCTCCCCGTCGATGTGGACTCTTGGGGGAGATAAGCCTGTTATCCCCGGGGTAGCTTTTATCCGTTGAGCGATGGCCCTTCCATGCGGAACCACCGGATCACTAAGTCCGTCTTTCGACCCTGCTCGACCTGTCCGTCTCGCAGTCAAGCTCCCTTGTGCCTTTACACTCTGCGAATGATTTCCAACCATTCTGAGGGAACCTTTGAGCGCCTCCGTTACTCTTTAGGAGGCGACCGCCCCAGTCAAACTGCCCGCCTGACACTGTCTCCCAAGCCGCTTAGGCTTGTGGGTTAGAAGTTCAATACAACCAGGGTAGTATCCCACCGACGCCTCCCCCGAAGCTGGCGCTCCGGGTTCTCTGGCTCCTACCTATCCTGTACAAGTTGCACCAAAATTCAATATCAGGCTACAGTAAAGCTCCACGGGGTCTTTCCGTCCTGTCGCGGGTAACCTGCATCTTCACAGGTACTATAATTTCACCGAGTCTCTCGTTGAGACAGTGCCCAGATCGTTACGCCTTTCGTGCGGGTCGGAACTTACCCGACAAGGAATTTCGCTACCTTAGGACCGTTATAGTTACGGCCGCCGTTTACTGGGGCTTCGGTTCGCACCTTCGCTTGCGCTAAGCACTCCCCTTAACCTTCCAGCACCGGGCAGGCGTCAGCCCCTATACGTCACCTTACGGTTTTGCAGAGACCTGTGTTTTTGCTAAACAGTCGCCTGGGCCTATTCACTGCGGCTCTCTCGGGCTATTCACCCTACCAGAGCACCCCTTCTCCCGAAGTTACGGGGTCATTTTGCCGAGTTCCTTAACGAGAGTTCACTCGCTCACCTTAGAATTCTCTTCTCGCCTACCTGTGTCGGTTTGCGGTACGGGCACCTCCCGCCTCGCTAGAGGCTTTTCTTGGCAGTGTGAAATCAGGGACTCTGAGGTCAAACCTCTTGCCATCACTGCTTGATGTATACAGAAACGGGATTTGCCTCGTTTCTCATCTCACAACTTGGACGTGCACAACCAACGGCACGCTCACCCTATCCTTCTGCGTCCCCCCATTACTCAAACGGCGGGGAGGTGGTACAGGAATATCAACCTGTTGTCCATCGTCTACGCCTATCGGCCTCGACTTAGGTCCCGACTAACCCTGAGCGGACGAGCCTTCCTCAGGAAACCTTAGGCATTCGGTGGACGGGATTCTCACCCGTCTTTCGTTACTCATACCGGCATTCTCACTTCTAAGCGCTCCACCAGTCCTTCCGGTCTGACTTCACCGCCCTTAGAACGCTCTCCTACCACGGACATCTCAGATGTCCATCCACAGCTTCGGTAATCCGTTTAGCCCCGGTACATTTTCGGCGCAGTGTCACTCGACCAGTGAGCTATTACGCACTCTTTAAATGATGGCTGCTTCTAAGCCAACATCCTGGTTGTCTAAGCAACGCCACATCCTTTTCCACTTAACGGATATTTGGGGACCTTAGCTGGTGGTCTGGGCTGTTTCCCTCTTGACTACGGATCTTATCACTCGCAGTCTGACTCCCAAGCATAAATCACTGGCATTCGGAGTTTGTCTGAATTCGGTAACCCGGGATGGGCCCCTAGTCCAAACAGTGCTCTACCTCCAGGATTCTCTATCTTGAGGCTAGCCCTAAAGCTATTTCGGAGAGAACCAGCTATCTCCAGGTTCGATTGGAATTTCTCCGCTACCCACACCTCATCCCCGCACTTTTCAACGTGCGTGGGTTCGGGCCTCCAGTAAGTGTTACCTTACCTTCACCCTGGACATGGGTAGATCACCTGGTTTCGGGTCTACAACTGCATACTCATTCGCCCTGTTCAGACTCGCTTTCGCTGCGGCTCCGGCTTCTCACCTTAACCTTGCATGCAATCGTAACTCGCCGGTTCATTCTACAAAAGGCACGCTATCACCCATTAACGGGCTCTAACTACTTGTAGGCACACGGTTTCAGGATCTCTTTCACTCCCCTTCCGGGGTGCTTTTCACCTTTCCCTCACGGTACTGGTTCACTATCGGTCACTAGGGAGTATTTAGCCTTGGGAGATGGTCCTCCCGGATTCCGACGGAATTTCACGTGTTCCGCCGTACTCAGGATCCACTCTGGAGGGAATGCACTTTCAGCTACGGGGCTCTTACCCTGTCTCGCGGACCGTTCCAGGTCGCTTCGCCTAATCCATTCCTTTGTAACTCCGTATAGAGTGTCCTACAACCCCAGAAGGCAAGCCTTCTGGTTTGGGCTGTTCCCGTTTCGCTCGCCGCTACTTGGGGAATCGCATTTGCTTTCTCTTCCTTCAGGTACTTAGATGTTTCAGTTCCCTGAGTCTGCCTTCTCATGTGCTATGAATTCACACATGGATACTGCTCCATTACGAACAGTGGGTTTCCCCATTCGGAAATCCCCGGATCACAGCTCACTTACAGCTCCCCGAGGCATATCGGTGTTAGTGCCGTCCTTCTTCGGCTCCTAGTGCCAAGGCATCCACCGTGCGCCCTTATTAACTTAACCACTGAAGGTCAAACAATAAGTCGATCGCTTGAGGCGATCACGCTACTTGATGCTTGTTTCTTAATCAATGTCGATCTATCCAGTTTTCAAAGAACAAGTCTGAAAGCCAATCCTTGCGGAGTGAACCTTCAAAACTGAACGCAAAACGTCAACCCGAACGAAGTTCGGTTCCGATATTATCCTTAGAAAGGAGGTGATCCAGCCGCACCTTCCGATACGGCTACCTTGTTACGACTTCACCCCAATCATCTGTCCCACCTTCGGCGGCTGGCTCCCATAAGGGTTACCCCACCGACTTCGGGTGTTACAAACTCTCGTGGTGTGACGGGCGGTGTGTACAAGGCCCGGGAACGTATTCACCGCGGCATGCTGATCCGCGATTACTAGCGATTCCGGCTTCATGCAGGCGAGTTGCAGCCTGCAATCCGAACTGAGAACGGTTTTCTGGGATTGGCTCCCCCTCGCGGGTTTGCGACCCTTTGTACCGTCCATTGTAGCACGTGTGTAGCCCAGGTCATAAGGGGCATGATGATTTGACGTCATCCCCACCTTCCTCCGGTTTGTCACCGGCAGTCACCTTAGAGTGCCCAACTGAATGCTGGCAACTAAGATCAAGGGTTGCGCTCGTTGCGGGACTTAACCCAACATCTCACGACACGAGCTGACGACAACCATGCACCACCTGTCACCGCTGTCCCCGAAGGGAAAGCCTTGTCTCCAAGGCGGTCAGCGGGATGTCAAGACCTGGTAAGGTTCTTCGCGTTGCTTCGAATTAAACCACATGCTCCACCGCTTGTGCGGGCCCCCGTCAATTCCTTTGAGTTTCAGCCTTGCGGCCGTACTCCCCAGGCGGAGTGCTTAATGCGTTAGCTGCAGCACTAAGGGGCGGAAACCCCCTAACACTTAGCACTCATCGTTTACGGCGTGGACTACCAGGGTATCTAATCCTGTTTGCTCCCCACGCTTTCGCGCCTCAGCGTCAGTTACAGACCAGAAAGTCGCCTTCGCCACTGGTGTTCCTCCACATCTCTACGCATTTCACCGCTACACGTGGAATTCCACTTTCCTCTTCTGCACTCAAGTCCCCCAGTTTCCAATGACCCTCCACGGTTGAGCCGTGGGCTTTCACATCAGACTTAAAGGACCGCCTGCGCGCGCTTTACGCCCAATAATTCCGGACAACGCTTGCCACCTACGTATTACCGCGGCTGCTGGCACGTAGTTAGCCGTGGCTTTCTGGTGAGGTACCGTCAAGGTACCAGTAGTTAGTTGGTACTTGTTCTTCCCTCACAACAGAGTTTTACGATCCGAAAACCTTCTTCACTCACGCGGCGTTGCTCCGTCAGACTTTCGTCCATTGCGGAAGATTCCCTACTGCTGCCTCCCGTAGGAGTCTGGGCCGTGTCTCAGTCCCAGTGTGGCCGATCACCCTCTCAGGTCGGCTACGCATCGTCGCCTTGGTGGGCCGTTACCCCACCAACTAGCTAATGCGCCGCGGGCCCATCCTGCAGTGACAGCCGAAACCGTCTTTCCGTGCAGCCTCATGAGAGGCCACAAACTATTCGGTATTAGCACCGGTTTCCCGGAGTTATCCCGATCTGCAGGGCAGGTTGCCCACGTGTTACTCACCCGTCCGCCGCTAAACCAAAGGAGCAAGCTCCAATGGTTCCGCTCGACTTGCATGTATTAGGCACGCCGCCAGCGTTCGTCCTGAGCCAGGATCAAACTCTCCATTATAGAGTAGTATTGATTGCTCAATAGTTGCTGGCGCATCGCCGTCTCGAAAGACGCGCGATTCGCTTGATCTGCATACGCTGATCAGTAGTTAAGTCACAAACACCAAAGCTTGGAATGGCTGCTTGCTCCGATCGCCCAAGGGCGACCATCGCAAAAGCCGTTCGCGCGCCAAGGCGCTTGTGACGTCTTTCGTTGACGTTTTGCTGTTCAGTTTTCAAGGTTCATGTTTGCTGTCGTTCCTGACGACTTTTATTATATTAAAGCATGTTTAAATATATGTCAACGCATTTAGCGAACTTTTTTCAAAAGAACTTTCGGGTTCCTTCAAATCACTTGGCGAGCAGGCTTAAACCTTATAGGCACAGCGTTTCTGATGATTCAATAAAACGCATTGCCGAACAAAAAAATCCGCCTTCTGCCTTGAAGGCAGAAAGCGGAACTTTTCTGAAAAATCATTTCTTCCCTTCAGCTGTTTGTGCTTTACGTGCAGCACGGCGCGCTTCTAGTTTCAAACGGTCTTCCTCAGACTTCTCATTGTATTTCGGCAAGACGAGAAGTTGGTAAGCGTTCACTGCCAGCAACGGGAACAATAACAAGGTTACCCAGCTATCCACATTGCCCGCTCTTACCATCAACGCCGGCAGCCATTCCAAGGTCGTCACGACAATCATGAAGAACAGCGCTGAAATGAAGGCCGATTTCGTTGTCCATTTGGCTTTGAAATACGCCGTTGCAAACGAAACTGCCAATAAAATAAATAGCAGTGTTCCATATAGGAACCCTTGCCCGCCCGTTTCGACGTTCGGCAGGAAACGGAACGCAATCAAGTCGAAGATGACGATGCCGATGATCAATAGCTGTACCCAATTCCATAGCCGCAGCGAACGGAACATATTATGGCCGAACTGATGAATCGTCAAATAGGCGAAGAAACCCATCTGCGCAATCAAGCTCATCGTGAGACCGACGACGATCATCCACACAAAGCCCGCAATGAATTCTCCCCATTGCCCGTTTTGCGCAGCTTCGGCGAAAACATCGTTCCAGCGGATGAAAATGCCGAGAAGCCCGGTAATTCCTCCGCCTATCAATAATGCAGTTAATGCAAACTTAACCCAATTTCGTATAGTCACGTATATTGCCTCCGTTAAATTAAAGTTCCTTTCGATTGTATCAACAAACCATCCCCTTTGCAGGAGGAGTTGTGAACAAACCTTGAAAGTCTTTTATCGCCTATTAAAAAATCCGGAAACCGAAAGCCGGTCTCCGGATTATATGATTTACTGTTTGTTTTGCTTTTCCTTGAATTGCTGGAGGACTTGTTGTGCAATCTCTCCATATATCTTTCCGGTAGGATGATCTTCTGCATAGACAGATGGGGCAAAGTCTTCTTCGTTCCAGTCCGGCTGGCCGAGCGGGATCTGGCCGAGCAACGGTACTTGCAATTCTTCCGCAAGTTTTGGGCCGCCGCCTTTACCGAAGACGTATTCCTTTTTGCCGGATGCTTGGCTTTCAAACCAAGACATATTCTCGATCACACCGAGCACTTCGTGGTCTGTCTGCAATGCCATTGCTCCTGCGCGTGCAGCCACGAATGCCGCTGTTGGATGCGGTGTCGTGACGACGATTTCTTTAGAGGCCGGAAGCATCTGGTGGATATCGAGTGCGACATCACCTGTTCCTGGCGGCAAGTCCAATAGGAGATAGTCAAGATCGCCCCACTCCACGTCGCGGAAGAACTGATCCAGGACTTTCCCGAGCATCGGGCCGCGCCAGACGACAGGCATATTGTCTTCGACGAAGAAGCCCATGGAAATCACTTTGACGCCGAAGCGCTCCACCGGGATGATCGTATCGCCGCGCACGACCGGCGCTTTATCGATGCCCATCATGTCCGGCACGCTGAAGCCGTAGATGTCTGCATCCACAAGGCCGACTTTTTTCCCTGCACGCGCAAGCGCGATTGCCAAGTTCACGGAGACCGTCGACTTCCCGACGCCGCCTTTTCCGCTGGCGATGGAGATGAATTCGACTTTGTTTAATGGAGACAATAAATCCTGCGCTTCGGATTCATTTGCGGTTCCGCGGAACTGTGCCAACGCTTCCGGTGGGAGCTCTTCGAAACGGATGCCGACAGAATCAGCGCCGACTCCTTTGATGGCATCGACCACTTTCATCTGAAGTTGCATTTGTTCCGGTGTATTCGTCTTGGCAATCGCCAATTTCACACTGACGTATTTTTTCTCTTCCTTGATTTTTACCGCCACGATACCGTTCGTTTCGGCAAGCGTTCTATGTAAAAACGGATCTTCTAGAGCTCCGACTGCTTCTCGTACTTGTGCTTCACTCAACATTCCACTACACTCCTTATCACTTTTGCTACAGTTCAGTATAACATAGTGAAAGCGTTTTTAAATCCATTCCGGCTTTTCGCTGCGCGGCATCTTGCAATTGCTATTCGGTACGATTGAAGTCGAGCATATCTTGTGCGTCAAATGTAAAACCGGGGCCATATGCGACTTCCCAGTGGTAGCCGTCCGGGTCTTGGAAATAACCCGAATACCCTCCCCAAAAGACGTCGACCGGTTGTTTCACGATCACCGCCCCCGCTTTTCTCGCCAGGTTCATGACCTGGTCCACTTCATCGCGGGATTTGGCATTATAGGCCAAGGTAATGCCTGAGAAACCGCTTTTCACCGGTGGATGCTCTGCGTCGATGTCTTTTGCCAATTCCTCTAAAGGATATAACTCCAATTTCGTGCCTGAAGTATTGAAGAAAATGATGTCCGGTTTATCGCTCATTTCATCCGTCTGGAAGCCCAGTCCATCCCGGTAAAACTTCACAGACCTTTCCATATCCTGGACGCCTAGGCAGATCAAATTAATGCGGTTCATTCCATCCACTCCTTTTCGGTTTGCTATGGAATTCGCCAAAACACAAAAAGCACCTTCCGGAAAACCGGAAAGTGCTTTTGAAAGGTAAAATTAACGTTTTGAGAATTGTGGTGCGCGACGTGCCGCTTTAAGACCGTATTTTTTACGTTCTTTCATACGTGGGTCACGTGTTAGGAATCCGGCAGATTTAAGTGCTCCGCGGAATTCTGGGTCTACTGTAAGTAGAGCGCGTGCGATTCCGTGACGGATTGCGCCGGCTTGTCCAGTGAATCCGCCGCCTTTTACGTTAACCAATACATCGTAGCTACCAAGAGTTTCAGTAGTTACTAGTGGTTGTTTGATGATTTGCTCAAGCGTTTCGTATGGAACGTAGTCAGATACGTCACGGTTGTTGATTGTGATTGTACCGTCTCCTGGTACCAAACGTACGCGAGCTGTTGAGTTTTTACGGCGACCTGTACCGATATATTGAACTTGTGCCAAAGGTGTATCCTCCTCTTATTTACTGATTATTATCCGCGAAGCGTGTAAGCTTCCGGCTGTTGTGCTTGGTGGTTATGCTCTGGTCCAGCGTATACGTGAAGTTTCTTGAACATTTGACGGCCCAAAGAGTTCTTTGGAAGCATGCCTTTGATTGCTAGTTCAAGCATTTTTGTTGGGTATTTCGTGCGCATTTCAAGAGCTGTGCGCTGCTTAAGCCCGCCTGAATATTGCGTGTGGCGGTAGTAGATTTTGTCGGTAAGTTTCTTACCTGTCAAGTGGATTTTGTCAGCATTGATGATGATGACATGATCGCCAGTGTCGACGTTCGGTGTGAATGTTGGTTTGTATTTCCCGCGTAGGATTGAAGCGACTTCAGAAGCCAAACGTCCAAGAGTTTGCCCTTCTGCATCGACAACCAACCATTTACGCTCTACTTCGTGACCTTTAGCCATGAATGTTGTACGCATGTATATTGTCCTCCTAATGAATCGTCTCTTTTTTTAGAATTCAGTTCCAAGTGTTCCGTGTTGGTTCCGTTGTTCCGTGTTTTCGTTATCCCTTAACACAAATAACCTTCCGGGGCATATCGTGGGGGTAATGAAAATACCATACATCATCATATAACGGATTGCACTTTAAGTCAAGGGAATTCAGGAAAAACACCTGGAAAAGTTGCTTCATTTTCAATAATGCACTTTTTCCAAGTACAACCCGTGCGCTGCCGCTGTTTTCCCTGCAGCGTCGCGATCACAAGCAGCGATGATTTCAGCCAGTTCTTCCGGTTCCCTTCTATTCAACCCGACTTCCAGCAAGGTGCCTGCAATGATGCGGACCATGTTATAGAGAAAACCCGATCCTTCGATCACCATATGCAATTCTTCGCCATGCTCTTCGAAATCAATCCGCCAAATGCTCCTTACTTTATCGACCACATTGGTATTAGCTGCACAAAAGCTCGAAAAATCATGTGTGCCGATAAAGGCTTCAGCCGCTTTTTCCATGCGCCCCACATCGATTTTCTGCGGCACGTGGACGAGATGATTACGGTGGAATGGATTGATGAGTTTGCTGCGGCTCCATTTATACCGGTAAATCTTGCCCTTGGCATGATAGCGGGCATGAAAATCGGCATCCGCTTCTTCGATATCGTAGACCTGGATGTCTTGTGGCAAGCGGACATTGAGCGCACGCATCCAGGACTCTTTCGGCATGGAAAACGGCGTATCGAAATGGATCACCTGGCCGGTGGCATGCACACCCGAATCCGTCCGTCCGCTTGCCACCACTTCGACCGGTTCGCCTTTATGCAATTCTTTCAATGCGCGCAACAGCTCCAGTTGGACAGTGCGGGTCTTCAGCTGGATTTGATAGCCTGCAAATCCGCTGCCGTCATAGGCGATCGTCGCTTTCATTCGTTTCATGGGGTCTCTCCTTTTAAAGCTTTCATAATCTAGATTTCAGCCACTCGGCGTCTCGTTCGGTTAACTGCGGAAATACCAAAGCAGCCCGGCAAATCCTGCGAGCAGCAACAGGCTCAGCGTATCCATAAAGCGCCAGTTGAGCTGGCGGTAACGCGTGCGCCCTTCTCCCCCGCGGTACCCTCTCACTTCCATGGCGGTCGCTAAATCTTCCGCCCGCTTGAAGGCGCTGACAAATAATGGAATAAGTAGCGGCACGACCGCTTTGATGCGTTCTTTGATGGGGCCTGAGCCGATATCCGATCCACGTGCCATTTGCGCTTTCAGGATCTTCCCGGTTTCGTCCATCAAAGTCGGGATGAACCGCAGTGAAATGGACATCATCAATGCCAGCTCGTGGACCGGCAGTTTGAAGCGTTTGAATGGCCCGAGCAGCACCTCGATGCCATCCGTAATCGAAATCGGGGAAGTCGTCAAGGTCAGGATGCTCGTCATGAAGACTAGCACAAGGAAGCGGATCGAGATGAAGATCCCTTGCCGCAGCCCCTCTTCATAGACGTCTACAAAACCGATGCTAAACAGTAAGGCTCCGCCTTCTGTAAAGAATAAATGCAGGAAAAACGTAAACGCCATCAAGATAAAGACGGGTTTTAAGCCATTGATCAGGAAATACAGCCGGATTTTCGATAAAAACACCGATAATAAGGTGAATCCAAGCAAAATTGCGTAGGTAATGGCGTTATTCGCGATAAAAACGATCGCGATAAACAAGAAGACAAACAGGATCTTGGCTCTTGGGTCCAGCCTGTGGACGGGTGAATCTCCTGGAATAAAACGCCCGAAAATCATTTTTTCCATCATTTCGGCTCACGCCCTTCCTGGAGTGCTTGCGCAATGGATTGCGCAAGCGCTTCTTCGGTCAGCGCAAGTTCATCGAGCGTTAAGCCGGTTTTTTCTTCAAACTCCCGCTGCATGCGCACGGTGCGCGGCGGCTCCAGCCGGTAATCGCCGAGCTGTTCTTCATTGGCAAAGACTTCACGCACCTCTCCGGTCGCGACGCATTTTCCGCTGTGCATGATCGCCACTGTATCCGCATACCGCGCCGCATCTTCCATGCTATGTGTCACAAGTACAGTCGTTAAGCCCTTTTCTTGATGGAGCCGATAAAACAAGTCCATGATTTCCCGGCGTCCGCGCGGGTCGAGCCCGGCCGTAGGTTCATCCAGCACGAGTACATCCGGCTCCATCGCCAAGACTCCTGCAATGGCGACGCGGCGCATCTGTCCGCCGGATAAGTCAAACGGCGATTTCTCGAGCACGTTATCCGGAAGCCCGAGCTGATCGACCAAAGCAATGGCCCGTCTGCGTGCTTCTTCTTCCGGCACGCCGAAGTTCAGCGGGCCGAACATGATATCTTTCAGGACCGTTTCATCAAATAGCTGTTGTTCCGGAAACTGGAAGACGATGCCGACTTTTTTCCGCACATCGCGCAAGTTTTTCGCTTTCGTCCCTGCCTCGATTTTCCGTTCGCCGATCAGCACACTGCCTTCAGTCGGCTGCAATAAGGCATTCAAATGCTGGAGTACGGTCGATTTCCCCGAACCTGTATGCCCGATGATCGCTGTGTAAGAGCCGGACGGTATGTGCAGGGTCACGTCCGTTAATGCCCGTTTTTCAAAAGGGGTATCTTTGGCGTAGCTGTATCCTACTTGCTTGAGTAATATGTCCATAATTCCTCCACCAGCTCATGTTCTGTCATAGATTCACCGGTCATCGGCACACCGGCTTGTTTCAGTAAACCGGCCATCCGCATTGCAAACGGCAAGTCCAGCCCCATCTCCGTCAGCTCTTCACCAGCGGAAAACACCTCATCGGGCGTACCTTCCATTTGTTTCTGCCCGGCACTCATCACCAATACACGGTCAGCGAGCGCCGCTTCCTCGAGGTCATGGGTGATCGACAGCACAGTGAGGCCTGTTGCTTCACGCAACTCACGGATCGTCTCGATGACTTCCCGTCGCCCTTGCGGATCGAGCATCGAAGTCGCTTCATCCAAAATGAGCAGGCGCGGCCGCAAAGCAAGTGCCCCGGCAATCGCCACACGCTGCTTTTGCCCGCCGGACAGGTGATGCGGTTCGTGGTCAAGATAATCCGCCATCTTCACTTGCTGTAAGGATTCCCGGACACGAACGACCATTTCTTCGTGGGGAACGCCGTTGTTCTCTAAAGCGAACGCCACATCATCCTGCACCGTCGCCCCGACAAATTGATTGTCCGGATTCTGGAATACCATCCCCATCTGCGAACGGATGTCCCATAAGCTTTCTTCAGACATTGTCAATCCCATCGCTTTGACTGTTCCTTGCTGGGGGAATAATAAGCCGTTCATCAGCTTGGCGATTGTCGATTTGCCCGAACCGTTATGGCCGACCAGCGCCACCCATTCCCCTTCCCCGATCGAAAACGACAGATCCGAGACAGCCGGCTTGATCGATTCGTCTTCTGGTACGTATGTGAATGTCACTTGTTCAAATGACAAAATGCTTCCTTTCATATGTTGAAGCCTCCTCTAAACATTCTCTACTCTGCTCTTATGTGCTGTAAAACGGGAACGCTCTAGCCACGCTTAATTTGCACTGTTCATATCCCCCTCTGTGGAACATCAACACTGAAAATTAATGGATCAATAAATAAAAAAAGCGCGCACCTCATTCAGAGTATGCGCTTTTCTGTCTCTATGGCTCCTGCGGGTGCTTAAGCCGCCGGTTGAATGAGGTGCGTAGAGCTAGACGAGACGCCGCCCGAAGGCTCGCTCATCATAACACTCAGCTTTTCATATTGTCGTATAAATCATGATGCTAAAAGAAGAGGGCTATGAACCCTCTTCAACTGATTAAACCAATTCAATAATTACGATTGGTGCGCCATCTCCGCGACGAGGCCCCATTTTCATGATGCGTGTGTAGCCGCCTTGACGGTCAGCGTAACGTGGTGCAACATCATCAAACAATTTTTGCAAAGCAAAGATTGTGTTTTCGTTGCCTTCTTCGTCAGTCGAAGTCACGAGTTCACGGCGAATGTATGCTGCAGCTTTACGGCGTGCGTGGATATCTCCGCGCTTACCAAGCGTAATCATTTTTTCTACAGTTGAACGGACTTCTTTTGCACGCGCTTCAGTTGTCTGAATGCGTTCGTGGACGATTAGGTCAGTCGTAAGGTCACGCAAAAGCGCTTTACGTTGAGAACTTGTACGTTGAAGTTTTCTCATTGAAGTTTCCCTCCTTTGTTGAATAGTTCAGGAAGAGTCGGGCAATCAGTCTTCTTTACGAAGGCCAAGGCCTAGATCTTCCAACTTCACTTTCACTTCTTCAAGTGATTTGCGTCCGAGGTTGCGAACTTTCATCATGTCGTCTTCCGACTTGTTGGCCAATTCGTGGACGGTGTTAATGCCGGCACGTTTCAGGCAGTTATAAGAACGGACCGAAAGATCAAGCTCTTCGATAGTCATCTCAAGCACTTTCTCTTTTTGGTCTTCTTCTTTCTCAACCATGATTTCAGCTGTTTGGGCCTCATCCGTCAATCCTACGAAGATGTTCAGATGTTCAGTGAAAATTTTCGCGCCAAGCGCAATTGCCTCTTTAGGACCGATGCTTCCATCTGTCCAGACATCGAGGGTTAATTTATCGAAATGAGCGAGTTGGCCCACACGGGTATTTTCCACTTGGAAATTGACGCGTGAAACTGGCGTGTAAATAGAGTCAATCGGGATGACGCCGATCGGAAGATCTTCACGTTTGTTCTGATCTGCACGGGCATATCCACGGCCGCGGTTAGCATACATGCGCATGCGCAAGTGGCCGTTTTTCGCGATTGTTGCAATATATAGATCCGGATTCAGAATTTCCACGTCACTATCGTGAGTGATATCTGCAGCCGTAACCGTTCCGTCACCTTTTACGTCAATTTCAATGACTTTTTCTTCGTCAGAGTAAATTTTCAACGCAAGCTTCTTGATGTTCAAAATGATAGAGGCTACATCTTCTTCTACACCTTCGACAGTGGAGAATTCATGCAAGACGCCATCAATTTGGATCGAAGTAACAGCTGCGCCAGGTAAAGATGAAAGTAAGATTCGACGTAAGGAGTTACCTAAAGTGGTACCATATCCACGCTCAAGGGGTTCGACAACGAATTTGCCGTATTTGGCGTTGCTGTCGATCTCAACCGTTTCAATTTTTGGTTTTTCTATTTCGAGCATTCAGTTTACCCTCCTTCAAAACGTCGGTATTTTCGTTGCATAAGAATTCGATAGTCACAGACTTTCGCTACGATTCAGAACACATTGAGTAAGTCGTGATGTTCAAAAATCCTATTCAGACCAACGATTATACGCGACGGCGTTTTGGCGGGCGGCAGCCGTTGTGAGGAACTGGAGTTACGTCTCTGATTGCAGTAACTTCCAATCCAGCAGCTTGAAGCGCACGGATAGCGGCTTCGCGACCTGAACCAGGACCTTTAACAGTTACTTCCAAAGTTTTCAAACCATGTTCCATGGAAGCTTTTGCAGCAGTTTCAGCAGCCATTTGGGCAGCGAATGGAGTGGATTTACGTGAACCACGGAATCCTAGAGCACCAGCCGAAGACCATGATACTGCGTTACCTTGTGTATCAGTGATCGTAACAATTGTGTTATTGAATGTTGAGCGGATGTGAGCAATACCGGATTCGATATTCTTTTTCACACGACGCTTACGAGTTTGTTGTTTGCGTGCCATGTTAAGAAACAACCTCCTTTACTGATTATTTTTTCTTGTTAGCTACAGTTTTACGAGGACCTTTACGCGTACGCGCGTTGTTCTTCGTGTTTTGACCACGGACCGGAAGACCGCGACGGTGGCGGATACCACGGACGCTAGCGATTTCCATCAAACGTTTGATGTTCATGGAAACTTCACGGCGAAGGTCACCTTCGATTTTGTATTGGTCTAGTTGTTCACGGATATTGTTCAATTCGTCTTCTGTAAGGTCGCGGACGCGAGTCTCTTCAGAAACGCCAGCATCAGAAAGGACTTTCTGAGCAGTCGTTTTCCCAACACCGTAGATATAAGTCAATGAAATTACAACGCGTTTATCGCGCGGAATGTCAACACCAGAAATACGTGCCATGTGTGCGATGCACCTCCTTCTTTATTAACCTTGTCTTTGTTTGTGTTTCGGATTTTCACAGATTACCATTACTTTACCGTTTCTGCGAATAACTTTACATTTTTCGCAGATCGGTTTAACAGATGGTCTCACTTTCATCTAACCCAACCTCCTTAGTAGTCCGGAGTGCAAAAGATTATTTAAAACGGTATGTGATGCGACCGCGTGTTAAATCATAAGGAGAAAGTTCCACTGTCACTTTATCTCCTGGCAGAATGCGGATGAAATGCATGCGAATCTTGCCTGATACGTGCGCAAGAATCGTATGGCCGTTTTCAAGCTCCACTTTAAACATCGCGTTAGGCAAAGTCTCAACGACTGTTCCTTCGATTTCAATTACATCGTCTTTCGCCATCGACCCAGTCTCCCTTCTGTATACAAATCAGGTACTCATCTTCAAACAGTATTTGCTGATTGAATGATTCTTATCCATTCACAAGGAATGCATGAGTGACATTTGAAAGACCTTCTCCGGGTTCCTCGCCCCACTTCTGACAGCGGAGTTCGGGGGTTCCGGTTACCAGTCTGACCCACGTATCCTCGACTGCCCGGACTGCCTTGGATGAGTTCCAAACCCGTTACACAGATGCTTCCACGAAACCCATTATACTACCTCCGGTGCGGAATTGCACGGAGCAACGAGCCTCACCGGTTTCATATAATCAGGCCTTGTTTGCTTTTGCAGCTCACGAAAATTCATATCTCCGGTGCTCCTTAAAGCCACATGGAGGCAACTAACTGCGCCCGGCGCCGGGGACTTAGCCTCGGTCGCCCTTTAGAAGAGCATCAATGTCAGCAAATACTTTATCAATGTCCTGCTGTCCATCTATATTGGTCAGCACGTCTTTCTCTTCATAGAAGTCGAGAAGCGGCTGAGTTTGTTGCATGTTAACTTCTAAACGCTTCGTGACGGTTTCAGGCTTGTCGTCTTCGCGTTGGTAGAGCTCTCCGCCATCTTTATCGCACACACCTGCTGTTGCAGGAGGATTGAAGACAGTATGGTAAGCAGTTCCACAAACTTTGCAAATCCAACGGCCTGTTAAACGTGCAATCAATTCGTCTTGTTCAACTTGGATGTTTACGACATGCTCGATTCGTTTGCCAAGATCAGCCAGAAGAGATTCCAGCGCCTCAGCTTGAGGGACTGTGCGTGGAAAGCCATCCAACAGGAAGCCTTTCTCACAATCCGCTTGGCTGAGTCGCTCTCGGACGATACCGATCGTCACTTCGTCAGGCACCAAGGCACCTTGATCCATGAACGACTTTGCTTCCAGGCCTAGCGCCGTACCGCCTTTGATGGCCGCACGGAACATATCGCCTGTCGAAATATGAGGGATGTCGTACTTCTTGACAATTTCGTCTGCTTGCGTGCCTTTGCCGGCACCTGGTAGACCCATCAACACAATGTTCATACGTTTTGCCCCCTCAGACAAGTGGATAAGGAACGTTTGCACGTTCCCCTCCATTGATTATTTCATAAAGCCTTTGTAATGACGTTTCACAAGCTGCGATTCCAATTGCTTCATCGTCTCGAGGGCTACCCCGACGACAATCAGCAAACTGGTGCCGCCAATCTGTGCAGATTGAGGCAGGTTTGCGACGTTGATGAAGAAAATTGGCAGAACCGAGATAACTGAGAGGAAGATCGCTCCTACAAAAGTTAGGCGGTAAAGCACACTTGTTAAATAATCTTGCGTATTTTTACCCGGACGGATTCCCGGAATGTATGCACCTTGCTTTTTCAAGTTGTCCGCCACGTTTTCAGGATTGACCTGAATGAATGCATAGAAATACGTGAATGCGATGATCAAGGCGACATAGATGATCATGCCGACAGGACGCGTGTAATCAAACGTATTCTGGATTGCCTCCGTAAACGCGTTGGCACCAAAGAAAGAAGCGATGGTTTGCGGCGTGATGATGAACGCCACTGCAAAGATTACCGGGATAACTCCGGCCGCGTTTACTTTCAAAGGTAAATGCGTTTGCTGCCCATTCGAGCTCTGGCCACGGCCAGCGACACGCTTGGCATACTGGATCGGGATTTTACGCAACGCTTGTTGGACGTAAATGACCAATACAGTAATTGCAACAACTGCGAGTGCGAGCAATGCCATGATGACAATGTTGATCGGAAGCTGGTCGCCAGCCCCTTGGATCTGCTGCGCATAAAGTTGGTTGATTGCTCCTGGTACTGCAGCGACAATCCCTGCGAAGATGATAATCGAAATACCGTTCCCCACGCCTTTTGCCGTGATCTGCTCACCAAGCCACAATAGAAATGCTGTTCCTGCTGTCAGTACGATAGCGATTACCACATACGTCGCAATCGAATCGTCTTGGATCAATGTACCACCGTACATTTGGTTGAATCCATAAGACATGCCGATCGCCTGAATGAAGGCAAGAACGATTGTAAAGTAACGAGTGAATTGCGCAAGTTTCCGTCTTCCGACTTCGCCTTGTTTCGCCCACTCAGCAAATTTCGGCACAACATCCATCTGCAGAAGCTGCACGATGATCGATGCCGTAATGTAAGGCATGATCCCCATCGCCAAAATCGAGAAGTTGGCTAGGGCGCCTCCGCCGAAAGTATTCAAGAAACCGATCAGACCCATCTGATCAGTAGCTTGGAGTACTGACGCATCAACGTTCGGCACCGGAACGAATGTCCCGATACGGAAGATGATGAGCATTGCTAAAGTAAAGAAAATTTTATTTCGAATATCAGATACGCGCATAAGATTAGAGATTGTCTGAAACATTAAAGCACCTCGGTTTGACCGCCGGCAGCTTCAATCGCTTCTTTAGCTGATGCAGAGAATTTGTGGGCTTGTACAGACAATTTCTTGTCCAAGCTTCCGTTACCAAGGATCTTGATACCAGAACGCTCTTTGCTCACAACACCTGTTTCGATCAACAATGCAGGTGTAATTTCTGTGCCTTCTTCGAAACGGTTCAACACGTCAAGATTTACGACAGTGTAGTCTTTACGGTTGATGTTCGTGAATCCACGCTTCGGCAAACGACGGAACAATGGGTTTTGACCACCCTCGAATCCTGGACGGACACCGCCGCCTGAACGGGCTTTTTGACCTTTATGACCTTTACCGGCAGTTTTACCAGTACCTGAACCGATTCCGCGTCCGATACGCTTGCGTGAGCTGCGTGAACCTTCTGCTGGTTTTAATTCGTGAAGTTTCATGTGGTTGGCACCTCCTTCTATAGAAATCAGGGATTAAACTTCTTTGATAGTGACTAAGTGAGCGACTTTATCAAGCATTCCGCGAACTGCGGCATTGTCTTGGTGCTCAACTGTTTGATGCATTTTACGCAGGCCTAGTGACTGGACTGTTTTGCGCTGTGCCGGCTTTGAACCGATCACAGACTTAGTGAGGGTAATTTCTAGTTTAGTAGCCATGTAATTTCCCTCCCTTATTGGAATAACTCTTCTGTAGTTTTACCGCGAAGTTTTGCAACTTCATCAGCGCTCTTCAGTTGAGTCAAACCGTTGATAGTAGCACGGACCATGTTGATCGGTGTGTTGGAACCAAGAGATTTAGACAAGATGTCTTGTACTCCTGCAAGCTCCAATACCGCACGTACAGGACCACCAGCGATAACACCAGTACCTGGTGAAGCAGGTTTGATAAGAATCGAGCCGGCACCGAAGCGCCCGGTCACTAGATGTGGAGTAGTACCTTTAACCATAGGTACTTCGATCAAGTTCTTCTTCGCATCTTCAATAGCTTTACGGATTGCTTCTGGAACTTCTTGTGCTTTCCCAGTCCCAAAACCGACTTTACCATTTTTGTCGCCTACAACAACCAATGCGGAGAAACGGAAACGACGTCCACCTTTTACAACTTTCGCTACGCGGTTAATCGTAACTACGCGTTCTTCAAGTTCAAGTTTGTTTGGATCAATACGACGCATTATATGTGTCCCTCCTTCTTTTAAAATTCTAAGCCGTTTTCACGTGCAGCTTCAGCCAAAGCTTGTACACGTCCATGATATAGATAACCACCGCGGTCAAAAACAACTGATTTCAAGCCGTTTTCCACTGCGCGTTTTGCAATCGTTTCACCGACTTTAGCAGCCGCTTCGACATTGCCTTTTGATTCAAGAGAAAAATCTTTGTCTGCAGATGATGCGCTAGCAAGCGTTACGCCGTTTACATCGTCGATCAATTGAGCGTAGATGTATTTGTTTGAGCGGAAAATGTTCAAACGCGGACGTTCAGCTGTTCCCGTGATTTTAGAACGTACGCGGGCGTGACGTTTCTTACGGGATGCATTTTTATCGAGTTTCGTAATCACTGAGGTCACTCCTTTCAGCCTGCCTAAGCAGCATTATTTACCTGTTTTACCTTCTTTGCGGCGAACTTTCTCGTCTTCGTAACGGATCCCTTTGCCTTTATACGGCTCTGGCGGGCGAGTAGCACGGATGTTTGAAGCAAGTGCTCCGACCAACTCTTTGTTGATTCCTTTAACGACGACTTTCGTGTTGCCTTGTACTTCGATTTCGATTCCTTCTTCCGGAGTGAATTCCACCGGATGAGAGTATCCAACGTTCAAGACCAATTTCTTGCCTTGTAGCTGGGCACGGTAACCTACACCGACTAGTTCAAGTGAGCGGGAGAAGCCTTCAGATACTCCGATAACCATGTTCGCGAGCAATGCACGGGTTGTACCGTGGTTTGTGCGGTGGTCTTTGGAATCTGATGGGCGTGACAATGTCAATACATTGTCTTCCTGCGTGATCGTGATATCTGGGTTAAATGAGCGAGTGAGCTCGCCTTTCGGTCCTTTTACAGTTACGTTATTGCCTTCTCCGACAGTAACGGTAACGTTAGCAGGAACCTCGATTGGTTTTTTACCTACACGTGACATTCTGTTGCACCTCCATTCGTTTGTTGCTTCTTACCAAACGTAAGCTATGATTTCGCCGCCGATTTTTTTCGCGCGGGCTTCTTTGTCAGTTACCAAACCTTGTGATGTCGATACTAGAGCGATTCCAAGACCGTTCAGTACGCGAGGCACCTCATCAGTTTTAGCGTATACGCGTAGTCCTGGTTTTGAAATGCGTTTCAAGCCAGTGATGACGCGCTCGTTGTTGGCACCGTATTTAAGGAAAATGCGGATCATGCCTTGTTTATCATCTTCAACATATTCTACGTCACGTACGAAACCTTCGCGCTTCAGGATTTCAGCGATGTCTTTTTTCACGTTGGAAGCCGGAAGCTCCAATTTCTCGTGACGAACCATGTTTGCGTTACGAATGCGTGTCAGCATATCTGCAATCGGATCTGTCATTGTCATTACATTTACCTCCTTCCCAATTTAGGGGATTACCAGCTGGCTTTTTTGACGCCAGGAATTTGTCCCTTGTAAGCAAGTTCACGGAAACAAATACGGCAAAGTTTGAATTTGCGCAGGACTGAATGCGGACGTCCGCATCGTTCACAGCGTGTGTACTCTTGTACTTTATACTTTGGCGTGCGTTTTTGTTTAGCAATCATTGATTTTTTAGCCACGTTTACGCCTCCCTCATCTTTACTTTTGGAACGGCATACCGAATTGTGTCAATAACTCACGAGCTTCTTCATCAGAGTTCGCAGTTGTCACAATTACGATATCCATACCGCGTACTTTAGAAACTTTATCATAATCGATTTCAGGGAAGATCAATTGTTCTTTCACACCAAGTGTGTAGTTGCCGCGTCCGTCGAAAGATTTTTTCGATACACCGCGGAAGTCACGTACACGTGGTAGTGAGATCGCAATCAATTTGTCCAGGAAGTCATACATACGCTCACCGCGTAGTGTAACTTTACATCCGATTGGCATGCCTTCACGAAGGCGGAAGCCAGCGATAGATTTCTTAGCTTTTGTGATGACCGGCTTTTGACCAGTGATCATCTGCAATTCTTCAACAGCAGAATCAAGTGATTTTGTGTTTTGGACAGCTTCGCCGACACCCATGTTGATGACAATCTTGTCAACTTTCGGTGCCTGCATTACTGAGGAATATTCAAACTTGCTCACTAGAGCAGGTGTGATTTCGTTCACATATTTTTCTTGTAGGCGGTTCATGTTTGTACCTCCCCTCATTCAGGAATTTTATTTATCTAATTTTTCACCGGATTTTTTTGCAACACGAACTTTTTTGCCGTCTTCCATTTTATATCCTACGCGAGTCGGCTCGCCGGATTTAGGGTCAACTACCATCACGTTTGATACGTGGATCGCAGCTTCTTGGCTGACAATTCCGCCTTGCGGGCTTGCCTGGTTCGGTTTTGTATGCTTTTTGACGATGTTAACACCTTCAACGAGCACACGGTCTTTCTTAGGTAGAGCAGTCAAAACAACTCCTGTTTTGCCTTTGTCTTTCCCAGAGATGACCTTAACTGTATCGCCTTTTTTTACATGCATTCTGTCGCACCTCCTTGGTATCGCACGTTGGATGTTTTATAGAACTTCAGGAGCAAGTGAAACGATCTTCATGAAGTTGTTGTCACGAAGTTCACGTGCAACTGGTCCGAAGATACGTGTTCCGCGTGGACCTTTATCGTCGCGGATGATCACACATGCATTTTCATCAAATTTGATGTAAGTACCGTCTTTACGGCGAGCTCCGCTTTTCGTGCGAACGATGACAGCCTTAACGACTTCACCTTTCTTAACAACGCCACCTGGTGTTGCTTTTTTCACGGTACAAACGATTACGTCACCGATGTTTGCTGTCTTGCGACCAGAACCACCAAGCACTTTAATCGTAAGTACTTCACGAGCACCCGAGTTGTCTGCAACTTTTAAACGACTTTCCTGTTGGATCACTTAGGTAACCTCCCTCCGGAACTTTTAGGATTCCGAACTTATTTAAATTAGATGATGACAGCTTTTTCGACGACTTCCACTAAACGGAAACGTTTCGTAGCTGATAGTGGACGAGTTTCCATGATGCGAACGATGTCGCCCATTTTCGCTTCGTTGTTCTCATCATGAGTCTTGAATTTCTTAGAGTATTTTACACGTTTGCCATAAAGCGCGTGCTTCTTTTGAGTTTCAACCATTACTGTGATGGTTTTATCCATTTTGTCAGACACGACGCGGCCTGTGTATACTTTGCGTTGGTTACGCTCAGACATACTTGCAACCTCCTCTCGAATTATCAGTTGTTGCCACTGAGTTCTCTTTCATGAATCACAGTTTTCATACGGGCAATCGCTTTACGTACTTCGCGGATGCGAGCCGTGTTTTCTAATTGACCAGTAGCCAATTGGAAGCGAAGGTTGAAAAGCTCTTCTTTCAGTGATTTCACTTTTTGTTCGATTTCAGCAGTGGTTAGGTCACGGATTTCTTTAGCTTTCATTCGATTCACCACCAATTTCTTCGCGTTTTACGAATTTCGTTTTCACTGGCAGTTTGTGAGAGGCAAGACGCAATGCTTCGCGTGCAACTTCTTCAGATACTCCAGCGATTTCGAACATAATTTTACCGGTTTTTACAACCGCTACCCAGCCTTCAGGTGAACCTTTACCGGAACCCATCCGTACTTCAAGAGGCTTTTTCGTGTATGGCTTGTGAGGGAAAATCTTGATCCAGACTTTACCGCCACGTTTCATGTAACGTGTCATAGCGATACGGGCAGATTCGATTTGGCGGTTAGTGATCCATGAAGACTCAAGAGCCTGCAGGCCATATTCGCCGAATGCGACTTCTTTGCCGCCTTTCGCTTCTCCGCGCATCTTGCCACGGTGTTCACGACGATATTTTACGCGTTTTGGCAATAACATATTATTTGCCTCCTTCCTCAGAATTCTTCTTGGTTGGAAGGACTTCACCGCGGTAGATCCATACTTTTACGCCAAGCTTACCATAAGTAGTGTCTGCTTCAGCGTGCGCATAGTCGATGTCAGCGCGCAATGTATGGAGCGGAACAGTTCCTTCGCTGTAGGACTCAGCACGGGCAATGTCAGCTCCGCCTAGACGTCCAGATACTTGAGTTTTGATCCCTTTAGCGCCTGCACGCATAGTGCGTTGGATCGTTTGTTTTTGAGCACGGCGGAAAGATGCACGGTTTTCTAGCTGGCGTGCGATTCCTTCAGCGACCAATTTCGCATCAAGGTCAGCTCGTTTGATTTCTACGATGTTGATGTGGACACGCTTGCCAGTCATCGCGTTCAGTTGCGTACGAAGTACTTCTACTTCAGAGCCACCTTTACCGATTACCATACCTGGCTTCGCAGTGTGGATTGTTACGTTTACACGGTTTGCAGCGCGCTCGATTTCGATTTTCGAAACGGAAGCTTCTTTCAAACGTGTTTCGATGTATTCACGGATTTTCAAATCTTCGTGAAGGAGTGTCGCGTAGTCTTTTTCAGCGTACCATTTCGACTCCCAGTCACGGATGATTCCGATTCGCATTCCAATTGGATGAATTTTTTGTCCCACGAATTATCCCTCCTTCTTCTCAGATACCACTAGTGTGATGTGGCTTGTGCGTTTGTTGATCGCGCTCGCACGTCCCATTGCACGTGGACGGAAACGCTTCAAAGTCGGCCCTTCGTCAACGAATACTTCGCTGATGACAAGGTTCTCGATGTTCATTTCGTAATTGTGTTCAGCGTTAGCAGCTGCAGATTTCAACAACTTCTCAACAACAATGGATGCTGCTTTAGGAGTGTGGTTCAAAATCGCGACCGCTTCACCGATTTGCTTGCCTCGGATTAAATCTACTACTAAACGGACTTTACGAGGAGCAATACGTACTGTTCTAGCAACAGCTTTTGCTTGCATGGGGAAATCCTCCTCTCAATTAACGTCTTGTTTTCTTATCGTCTGCACCATGGCTTGCGTATTTGCGTGTTGGAGCAAATTCACCAAGTTTATGGCCTACCATATCTTCAGTCACGTATACAGGGATGTGTTTGTGGCCATCGTATACTGCAATTGTCTGCCCGATGAATGTCGGGAAAATTGTAGAACGGCGGGACCAAGTTTTGATCACTTGTTTTTTCTCAGAATCCTTTTGTGCTTCGACTTTCTTCATAAGATGATCGTCTACAAAAGGTCCTTTTTTCAAGCTGCGACCCATTTGGGATCCTCCCTTCGTGATTGCACCACGGTTCTTTCGATGAACCGCAGCGTAATCAAATTATTTTTTGCGGCGACGCACGATAAATTTATCGGATTTGTTCGTTTTCTTGCGTGTTTTGTACCCAAGAGTCGGTTTGCCCCATGGAGACATTGGCGATTTACGTCCGATTGGCGAACGTCCTTCACCACCACCGTGTGGGTGATCGTTCGGGTTCATGACAGATCCGCGGACTGTTGGGCGGTTGCCTTTCCAGCGGTTGCGTCCTGCTTTACCGATGTTGATCAATTCGTGCTGCTCGTTTCCGACAGCGCCGATTGTTGCGCGGCAAGTAGCAAGGATCATGCGAACTTCGCCTGATTGCAAGCGGACAGTTACGTACTTTCCTTCTTTACCAAGCACTTGTGCTGAAGCTCCTGCAGAACGTACCAATTGGCCGCCTCCGCCTGGTTTCAACTCGATGTTGTGGATAGTAGAACCCATTGGGATGTTAATCAATGGCAAAGCGTTACCTGCTTTGATGTCTGCTTCCGGTCCTGACATGATTTGCGTGCCAACCTCAACGCCTTTAGGTGCAAGGATGTAACGTTTTTCTCCGTCAGCGTAATGGATAAGTGCGATATTCGCAGAACGGTTCGGATCGTATTCGATCGTAGCAACGCGTCCTGGAATGCCGTCTTTGTTACGTTTGAAATCGATCACGCGGTATTGGCGCTTATGTCCGCCCCCGTGGTGGCGTACAGTGATTTTACCTTGGTTGTTACGGCCGCCTTTACGCTTCGTCGGTTGCAAAAGCGACTTTTCAGGCTTGTTCGTTGTGATTTCCGCGAAATCCGAACTAGTCATGTTACGACGACCGTTAGTGGTAGGTTTATATTTTCTAATCCCCACGTTGTTTCCCTCCTTCTTTGATTAGTTCTTGTTCAGAACTTATGCAATTACATTTCGAATAGTTCGATGTCTTTTGAATCAGCAGTCAATTTCACGATCGCTTTGCGGCGTTTGTTCGTGTAGCCTGCGTGTCTGCCCATGCGTTTGAATTTGCCTTTGTAGTTCATGATGTTGACTTTCTCAACTTGAACGCCGAAGACTTCCTGAACTGCATGTTTGACTTGAGTTTTGTTAGCGCGAACGTCCACTTCAAAAGTGTACTTCTTCTCCGCCATTACCTCAGAAGAACGCTCGGTAATGACTGGACGCTTTAGAATGTCACGTGCTTCCATTAACCAAGCACCTCCTCGATTTTTTCTACGGCTCCTTTAGTCATGACGACTTTGTCATGGCCAAGCAAGTCCAATACGTTGATTCCGTTAGCCGGAACAACTGTCATGCCTTTGATGTTGCGTGCAGATAGTGCCACGTTCTCATCAAGGTCAGCTGTTACGAACAATGCTTTCGTGCCGACAGACAAGTCATTCACAAGCTTAGTGAATTCCTTTGTTTTCGGTGCGTCGAAAGCCAATCCTTCAAGTACCAATAGGTTTTCGTTCGCTACTGCCGAAGACAATGCAGAACGAAGCGCTAAACGGCGGACTTTTTTAGGAAGTTTATAGCTGTAGCTGCGTGGTGTCGGTCCGAATACGGTACCGCCTCCGCGCCATTGTGGTGAACGGATCGAACCTTGACGGGCACGTCCAGTTCCTTTTTGGCGCCATGGCTTTCTTCCGCCACCGGCTACTTCAGAACGGTTTTTGACTTTATGGTTACCTTGACGCAAAGAAGCACGTTGTGCAACGACTGCATCAAAAAGTACAGATTCATTTGGTTCAATGCCGAAGACAAGATCGTTCAATTCGATATCGCCAACTTGTGAACCAGTTTGGTTTAGTAAAGCTACTTTAGGCATTCTTGTTTCCTCCTTTCTTCAACTGTGATTAGTTAGCTTTGATAGCCGACTTAACACGGATTAGTGATTTGCGTGCACCAGGAACATTCCCTTTAATAAGAAGCAAGTTGCGCTCAGCATCCACTTTCACGATGTGAAGGTTTTGGATAGTGACCGTGTTGCCGCCCATTTGACCAGGCAATTTCTTCTGTTTGAATACGCGGTTCGGAGCAACAGGCCCCATTGAACCAGGACGACGGTGGTAGCGTGAACCGTGACTCATCGGCCCGCGTGATTGTCCGTGGCGTTTGATAACACCTTGGAAACCTTTACCTTTCGTAGTTCCTGTTACATCTACTACATCGCCTTCTGCGAATACATCTACTTTGACTTCCTGACCAATCTCGTAATCAGCTAAGTTTACATTGCGAAGTTCGCGAATGAAGCGCTTAGGAGCAGTGTTTGCTTTTGCTACGTGGCCTTTCTCTGGTTTGTTCGAAAGCTTTTCGCGCTTGTCATCAAAACCAAGTTGTACCGATTCGTAGCCATCCACTTCAACTGTCTTTTTCTGAAGCACTACGTTTGGAGTAGCTTCGATTACAGTTACAGGGATCAAATCACCGTTCTCAGCAAAAACTTGCGTCATACCGATTTTTCTACCTAAGATTCCTTTGGTCATGTCGTCACACCTCCTGCAAAATTTTATGTTTTGTATTTTCGTTTACCAATTATAGTTTGATTTCAATATCAACGCCGGATGGTAGATCCAGTTTCATTAGCGCGTCAACAGTCTGTGGTGTCGGGTTAACGATATCGATCAGACGTTTGTGTGTGCGCATTTCGAATTGTTCGCGAGCATCTTTGTATTTGTGGACAGCTCGCAAGATTGTGTAAACGGACTTTTCAGTCGGCAACGGTATCGGACCTGATACGCTAGCACCTGAACGTTTAGCAGTTTCAACAATCTTTTCAGCAGACTGATCCAGGATTCTGTGATCATATGCTTTCAAACGGATACGAATTTTTTGTTTTGCCATTATTTTCCCTCCCTTTTCGCCTATTTTTGGGATAGACTTCTCCACGAAAATTTTCCTCACACTCGCCATGGCAAAGCGGCCGGGTGTGTCGGTAACCTCTCGCTTCTTCGCAGTCAAAGACCAACATTCACCATTATACAAAATAAAAAAGAATTCCGCAAGACTTTGCACGAAATTCTTTTTCATTCGCTTTTACTAGTATAGCAGGATTCTTTTCAGTTTCAACCGATACGGTAATAGTCGAAATCTTTCGGACTCACCCTAAAAACATGACCGCAATCCAGCCGAACAGGACGAGCGGAATGTTGTAGTGGATGAAGGTCGGGACGACTGTGTCCCAGATGTGATTGTGCTGGCCATCGACGTTCAAGCCCGCTGTTGGTCCAAGTGTCGAATCGGATGCAGGCGATCCGGCATCGCCGAGCGCGCCGGCTGTCCCGATCAATGCGATGATCGCCAGCGTCGAGAAGCCGAACTCGACACTGAGCGGGACGAAGATCGCGGCGATGATCGGAATCGTCGAGAACGATGAGCCGATGCCCATCGTGACGAACAATCCGACGATCAGCATGGCGAGCGCTGCCAGGCCTTTATTGTCGCCGAAGATAGCCGCCGCACTTTCAACGAGCGAGTCGATGGCCCCGGTCGCTTGGATGACCGAAGCGAATCCATTCGCCGAGATCATGACGAAGCCGATGAATGCCATCATGCGCATGCCCGCTGTCAGAACGTCATCCGCCTCTTTCCACTTCATCGCCCCGAAGACATAGAGGATCAGGATTCCGGCAAGTGCGCCGATGATCATCGAATCGCTCTGGATCTGCGCAAAGAGCGCCGCGATCAAGGCGATGACGGTCACGATGATGTCTTTCATGGAAGCGGTCCGTTTTGGAGTTTCTTCTATAATAGTAGCCGCTTCCACCGCCCGGTATTCACGTGGCTTGCGGTAAGACACGAAGACCGCCACCACTAAACCAAGGAATAGGCCTGCGACCGGCAGCGCCATCGCTTTCGGGATATCCGCCATATCGATCGGCATGCCCGCCAGTTCCATCTGTGTGGCGAGAATTTCATGGAAGATCAAGCCGAAGCCATACGGTAATAGAATATACGGTGCTGTCAGCCCGAATGTCAGGACAGAAGCAATGAGCCGGCGGTCGATGCGTAATTCATTCAGGATGTGCAGAATCGGCGGCACCAAGAGCGGGATGAAGGCAATGTGGATTGGGATCAGGTTTTGCGAGAAAATCGCCATCGCGAACAGCGCAAAGATGATGAGCGCTTTCGCCAAGTTCTCGCGTGTCGCCTCCCCTTCTTTATTGACCATCTTCAATACACCCGCAACGAGCAATTCCGGTATGCCGGTGCGCGAAATCGCAACGGCGAATCCGCCGAGCATGGCATAGCTGAGCGCGATGGTGGCCCCAGCGCCCAGCCCGTCTGTATAGGAAGTCAAAGTATCAGTGAAGTTGAGCCCTCCGCTGAGCCCTCCGGCGAGTGCGCCGATCAATAAGGCAAAGACGACGTTGACACGGAGCAAGCTTAATACAAGCATCACTAAAACTGCGATAATAACTGCATTCATTGTTCATTTCTCCTTTAGTTTGCTAAAGCGTTAAAGCACTTTACTAAAGTAACAAAACTGTCCAATGATGTCAACACAGCAAACCCGCTCCCAACTGGCATAAAAAAACGCTCCTTGCCAAAAGGCAAAGAGCGGGCGTTATTGGGCTTGCCGCATCTTTTCTTCGTACGCCTGGATATAGGCATCGTATTGAATCGTCAAGGCGATCTCATCCCAGCCGTTCAACAGCATTTCTTTCCAGTACGGGTCGATGTCGAATGAATAGCTGGTGCCGTCTTCTGCTGTCACCGTTTGCTGTTTCAAGTCAACGTCGAGCCGATATGGCGCTTGTTTGCCTTTTTCCAGCAAGGCCGTGACTTCCGCTTCTTGCAGGCGGATCGGCAAGATGCCGTTTTTCACGCAGTTATTATAGAAGATATCTGCATAGCTCGGCGCGATGACCACGCGGAATCCGTAGTCGAGGATAGCCCACGGCGCGTGTTCACGGGAGGAGCCGCAGCCGAAGTTTTCCTGCGCCACAAGGATCTCGGAATCTTGGAAGCGCGGGTCGTTCAAGACAAAGTCCTTATTCGGCGTACCGTCAGCGTTGAAACGCCAATGGTAGAACAAATACTTGCCGAACCCCGTGCGTTCGATGCGCTTGAGGAATTCCTTTGAAATGATCTGGTCAGTGTCGACGTTTTTGCGGTCGAGCGGCGTCAAGACGCTCGAAATTTCATTGATGGCTTTCAAATCCAGTTCCTCCTTCCGTTATGCTTGTGGCACAGGTTCTTTCATAAACTTTCGGACATCTGTCAGATGCCCCTCGATCGCTGCCGCTGCCGCCATAACGGGTGACACCAAATGCGTCATGGAGCCTGCGCCTTGGCGCCCTTCGAAATTACGGTTGGAAGTAGATGCGCAGCGTTCGCCTGCCGGCACAGCATCCTCATTCATGGCGAGGCACATGCTGCAGCCTGTTTCGCGCCATTCAAAGCCAGCCTGCAAGAACACCTCGTCAAGCCCTTCCGCTTCAGCTGCGCGCTTGACGGTCTCAGAACCCGGTACGACAATCGCCGTGACCGACGGATGCACTGTCCTGCCTTTGACGATTTCACTCGCTGCCCGCAGGTCGCTAAGGCGCGCATTCGTGCAGGAACCGATAAAGACGTGTTGGATGTCGATGGACGATAACGGAGCGCCTTCTTCCAACTGCATATAAGCAAGTGCCTGGCGCAACGCGTCCCGGTCTTCCTGCTTGTCGTAATCTGCCGCTGTCGGCACGTGTTCAGCGATGCCGGAACCCATCGATGGGTTGGTGCCCCATGTGACGAACGGGGAAATGTCGTCCGCATGTATGGTGTGCGACACGTCGTAACTTGCGCCTTCATCTGTCGCAAGCGCCAGCCAGCGCTCAGCTTCACGTTCAAATGCTTCGCCTTCCGGAACATGTCTTCTGCCGCGCAAATATTCGACTGTTGTTTCATCTGGGCTGACAAGACCGGCGCGGGCGCCCGCTTCGATGGACATATTGCAAATTGTCATGCGTTCTTCCATCGACAAATTGCGGATCGCTTCCCCGGTGTATTCAATGATATGGCCGGTTCCCATATCGACGCCGTACTTCGAGATGATCGCAAGGATGATGTCTTTTGCGGAAACACCGAAGCCCAGTTCGCCGTCGATGCGGATCTCCATCGTTTTCGGTTTGGATTGCCAAAGTGTCTGTGTCGATAAGACATGCTCCACTTCACTTGTCCCGATGCCGAATGCCAACGCGCCGAACGCACCGTGCGTGGACGTATGGCTATCGCCGCAGACGATCGTCTTGCCTGGCTGCGTGAGGCCGAGTTCCGGCCCGATGACGTGGACGATGCCTTGGTCGGGGTGATTGATCCCAGCAAGCGGCACCCCGAACTCGTCGCAGTTTTCCTGAAGCGTCTTGATTTGCTTGCGGGAAATCGGGTCTTTGATCACGGAGCGGTTGCGCGTCGGTACGTTATGGTCCATCGTCGCAAAGCACAGGTCCGGGCGCCGCACTTTCCGCCCGTTCAAGCGCAAGCCTTCAAATGCCTGCGGGGAAGTGACTTCATGCAAGAGATGAAGGTCGATATACAACAGGTCGGGTTTTCCCGGCTCTTCGAATACAATATGCTGTTCCCAGATTTTTTCAATAATCGTTTTTGCCATAGCAGAGTGCCCCTTCCATTTACACGTAGGAAAACATGATGTGTTCCGACACGAATTCCCGTTCCAATTCTTCGATGACTTTTTCCACGAAGCGTTCCGTCGAGATGACTTTATTGCCGCAAGCCGACAAATCGCCTGTGCAATAGCCGTCATCCAAGACGCTCATGACCGCTTCTTCAATGGCCGATGCTTCCGAATCCATGCCGAATGATTGGCGCAGCATCATCGCTGCCGACAACATCGCTGCCGACGGGTTTGCTTTGTTTTGGCCTGCGATATCCGGTGCCGAGCCGTGTACCGGTTCGTATAAACCGAAGCCGTCTGAACGGATGCTCGCGGACGGCAGCATGCCGAGTGAGCCAGTGATGACCGATGCTTCGTCGCTCAAGATGTCGCCGAACATGTTCTCTGTTACCACGACGTCGAATGCCCGTGGATTGGTGATCAGTTTCATGGCAGCCGAATCGACTAGCATATGTTCGACTTCCACATCCGGATAACCCGCTTTGCGTTCTTCGACGACTTTTCTCCAAAGCTTGCTCGATTCCAAGACGTTCGCTTTATCGACCGAAGCCAGTTTGCCGCGGCGCGAACGGGCCATTTCGAATGCCTGGTCGACGATGCGCTCGATTTCCACACGTGTGTAAACGAGTGTATCGACCGCGGAGTTCTCGTTATGGCGTTTCGGTTCCCCGAAATACAATCCGCCAGTCAATTCACGGACGATGACCATGTCCACTTCACGCGCAATTTCTTCTTTTAATGGGGACGATCCGAGAAGTGCCGGTACCGCCTTGACCGGGCGGACATTGGCAAACAAATCGAAGTGTTTGCGGATATTCAAGAGCCCTTTTTCAGGGCGCTGTTCTGCGGGGTTGTTGTCCCATTTCGGGCCGCCTACCGCACCGAGGAGGATGGCATCGCTCGCTTCACACGCTTCAACGGTTTCTTTTGGCAGCGGGCTGCCGAATTCATCGACTGCCGCTCCACCGATGGCCGCGAAGTTCCAATGGAATGTGTGCCCATAGCGCATCGCAATGGATTTTAGCACCTTCACTGCCGCCTCTGTTACTTCTGGTCCGATGCCGTCTCCTGGCAATACCGCGATTGTCTTTTCCATAGTAATTCCTCCTCTGTGGGTTTGCTTGATTATACTGCTTGGATCTTCGTTTTATTCCCCTGTTTTACGAGCTGTCGGTTCACTGCATTGAAATACGCTTTCGCGGTCGCTTCCAACACGTCTTGTGCGACATCGCGGCCTGTCACGGTCTCCCCGTCGTAGCTCATATTGATGACGGCTTCCCCGAGTGCATCGCGGCCTTTGCCGATGGATGTCACACGATAGTCCAGGATGTGCACTTTGCCTTCGACGATGCGTTCGAGTGTATTGAAGATCGCTTCGACCGACCCTGATCCTGTTGCTGCTTCGTGGATCATGGTGCCGTCCGGGCCGATAGCGGATGCTGTCGCCGTCGGGATGTTCGCCGTGCCGTATTGCACTTGCACGCTTTCTAGCTCATAAATAGGTGTTTCCGTATCATTGATTTGCTGGTCGGTCAGCAATACGAACAAATCGTCTTCAGTGATCTGCTTTTTGCGGTCCGCGAGTTTCTTGAACTCGATGAACGCTTCATTCAATTTGGCATCAGGCAACTCGAAGCCCATCTTCACTGCGCGGTCGCGGAATGCGTGCCTGCCGGAATGTTTGCCAAGGACCAGTTCCGTTGCCGCATCGCCGATCAATTCCGGCGTGATGATTTCATAGGTCAGTGGGTTTTTCAACATGCCGTCCTGATGGATGCCGGATTCATGCGCAAAGGCGTTCTTCCCGACGACTGCTTTGTTCGGCTGGATGATGCTGCCGGTCAATTGGCTGACCAATTGGCTCGTGCGTTTGATTTCATTCAAATTAATGCCGGTTTCGATTTCATAGAACTGCTTGCGGATGTGGAGCGCTACCGCAATTTCTTCCAACGCGACGTTCCCTGCCCGTTCACCGATGCCATTGATCGTGCCTTCGACTTGCGTCGCGCCGTTTTCAATCGCAGCAAGCGTGTTCGCTGTCGCCATGCCCAAATCGTTATGGCAATGCGCGGACAGCTTGACGTTTTCGATGCCCGGTACGTTTTCCGTCATATAACGGAACATCGCCCCGTATTCTTCCGGCGTCGCATAACCTACCGTATCCGGCAGATTGACTGTCGTCGCGCCTGCTTCGATGACTTTCTTGATGATGTGCGCTAGGAACTCCGGGTCGGAACGGGAAGCATCTTCCGCCGACCACTGGACAAGCGGGAAGAATTTTTTCGCGTAGCGGACAGATTCGACAGCGATGTCGACGACCTGTTCCGGTGTTTTCATCAATTTATGTTCCATATGGATGGGCGAGGTCGCCAAGAAGATATGGATATGCGGTTGTTCCGCTCCCTTCAAGGCCTCCCATGTCCGGTCGATATCCGCTTTCATGGAGCGGGACAGTCCCGTTACGATAGAGTTCTTTACGGTACCTGCGATCCGCTGCACTGCGTCGAAGTCTCCTGGCGATGAAGCCGGGAACCCCGATTCGATAATCGTCACGCCTAGACGTTCGAGCTGGCGGGCGATTTCGATTTTCTCAGCTGTATTCAAGTTGATCCCGGCCGACTGTTCTCCGTCCCGTAGTGTCGTATCGAAAATATCAATTTGAGACATTGGCAGCCACCTCTTTTGGTTTTTTGTTTTCATTGACGAATGGCATCATCGCACGCAATTCGCGGCCGACTTGTTCGATCTGGTGTTCCGCTTCGGCGTTTTCGATCGCCGTGAATTCCGGGCGGTTCAATTGGTTCTCAAGCAACCAGCCTTTGGCGAACTTGCCGGTTTGGATATCCGTCAAAACGTCTTTCATGCGGGCTTTTGTATCGGCATCGACAATGCGCGGTCCGGAGACGAAATCTCCCCACTGCGCTGTATCGGAAATCGAGTAGCGCATGCCGGACATACCGCCTTCATACATGAGGTCAACGATCAATTTTAGTTCGTGCAAGCATTCGAAGTATGCCAGTTCCGGCTGATAGCCCGCTTCCACCAAAGTTTCAAATCCGGCTTTGACGAGTGAGGTCACCCCGCCGCATAGTACCGCTTGTTCACCGAATAGGTCCGTTTCCGTCTCTTCCTTGAACGTTGTCTCGAGGATCCCTGCACGGGCTGCGCCGACCCCTTTTGCATAAGCCAAAGCGGTGTCTTTCGCATTGCCTGATACATCTTGATGCACTGCGAATAACGCCGGTACGCCTGCTCCTGCTTCGAACGTTCTGCGGACAAGATGTCCCGGGCCTTTAGGGGCGACAAGGAAGACGTCCACATCTTTCGGCGGCACGATTTGGTTGAAATGAACATTGAAGCCATGTGCAAAGACGAGTGACTTTCCAGCCGTTAGATGTGGCTTGATTGACTCTTCGTAGATTTGTGTCTGGCGCTCATCCGGCACAAGGACCATGATGACGTCGCCGGCTTGTGCCGCTTCCGCGACTGTCGCCACTTCCAGGCCGTCTTGCTTCGCCTGGTCGAATGATTTGCCGGGTCTTACACCGACCACTACTTTGAATCCTGAATCATTTAAGTTCTGCGCGTGTGCATGCCCTTGTGAACCATAGCCGATCACCGCGATTGTCTGTCCTTTTAGAGCCTGGTCATTTACGTCTTGGTTATAATACATTTTTGCCATTTTTAATTTCCTCCTCGAGTTTGGGGTTTTAGTTTAAAGGATGTTCAATTGCGGTGTATGGGCTTTTTGTGTTTCCCTGACAAAAGCGGATACGCCGGTTCTCGTTAATTCCTTGATGCCATAAGGCTTCATCAAATCGATGAAGGCTTCGATCTTCTCCGGGTCGCCTGTCACTTGGAACGTGGTGACGTTTTTGCTCATATCGACCACGGTCGCGCGGAACGGTTCCACAATGCTGTAAATCTCGCTGCGCGCAGCTGGCGGTGCGACCACTTTGATCAGTGCGAGTTCCCTCATGACCATCGCCTTATCGGTGATGTCATTCACTTTCAGCACATCGATTTGCTTTTGCAGCTGTTTGAGCAATTGCTCGAGCTTCCCTTCATCTTCCACATTGACGACAAACGTCATTTTGGAAATGCCTGCTTGCTCGGTATGGCCGACCGAAATGCTTTCAATATTGAATTGGCGTTTCATCAACAGCCCGGTGACCCGGTTCAAGACGCCGCTCTGGTTGATGACCGTCGTTGTGATTACTCGCTTCATTCGCCTTTCACCCCGATCATTTCGTTGAGCCCTTTGCCTGGCGCCACCATCGGGTAGACACATTCGAGTTGGATTACCCGGCAATCGATGAGCGCTGGGCCATCTGATTCAAACGCTTTTTTGAATACTTCTTCCGCTTCTTCCATCGTTTCGACTTTATAGCCATCGAGATCATAAGCGGCCGCTAGTTTCACGAAATCCGGCTGCACCGGCATCATCGACTGGGAATAGCGTTCCTCGTAGAAGGTTTCCTGCCACTGCCGGACCATGCCGAGGCTTTGGTTGTTCAGGATGACGATTTTCACCGGTAAGCGGTATTCCTGCAATAGCGATAATTCCTGCATCGTCATCTGGAATCCGGCATCACCGACAACAGCCACCACCGTTTCTTCCGGTCTTGCGAACTTCGCCCCGATTGCTGCCGGGAAGCCGAAGCCCATCGTCCCTAGCCCGCCGGATGTGACCCAATTATGTGGGTTATTGAATCGGTAATACTGGGCTGTCCACATTTGGTGCTGGCCGACGTCCGTCGTGACGATCGCGTCGCCTCCGGTCAATCGGTGGATCAATTCGACCGCTTGCTGGGGCATGATGCCAACCCGTTCTTTTTGGTGATACTGAAGCGGGTAAGCTTCTTGGTATGCATGGAGCTTAACGCGCCATTCTGTTGCGTCGGGGCTTTCGAAATTGCTTTTCAATAGCTCGACCAATGCCGCTTTGGCATCCGATACGATCGGGATCGCTGTCGGGACATTCTTCCCGATTTCCGCCGGATCGATATCGATATGGATGACTTCCGCGTTCGGCGCGAACGAGGCTAGATTCCCCGTGAGCCTATCGTCGAAACGGGCTCCGATATTGAGCAACACATCACATTCGCAAATCGCCGTATTCGCTGCGTATGTTCCGTGCATGCCTCCCATCCCGAGGAACAATTCATGATCGCCGCCGACCGTACCGAGCCCAAGCAAAGTATTTACGATCGGGATTTGATGATGCTCCGCAAAGACTTGAAGCTCTTCTGAAGCTCTCGCGGCCAATACCCCGGCGCCTGCCAGGATCACCGGCTTTTTCGCTTTCGACAGCAATTGCACTGCCTTTTGGATCTGCAGATAATTCGGTGAAGTGGTTGGTTGATAGCCCGGCAAGTAGACATCTGCATCCGCCTGTTCTTCGCTTCCGGCGAACAGCATCGTCGATACATCTTTCGGGATATCAACAACTACCGGTCCCGGGCGCCCTGTCGAAGCGATGAAGAATGCTTCTTTGATGATTCGCGGAAGATCTTCCGCTTTTTTCACCTGATAATTATGTTTCGTGATCGGCTGGGTGATGCTCACGATATCCGCTTCCTGGAAAGCGTCGGTGCCGATGACCGATGTGGCAACTTGCCCGGTGAAGACGACGAGCGGCAAGGAATCGAGCATGGCGTCCGCAATCCCGGTGACAAGGTTCGTCGCCCCCGGCCCGGACGTGGCGATGACCACTCCCGGTTTTCCGGAAACCCTGGCGTATCCTTCCGCCGCATGGATTGCGCCTTGTTCATGTCTCGCTAAGATGTGGCGGATCGGGTTTCGATGCAAGGCATCATAGATTGGCAGAACCGCACCTCCTGGGTAGCCAAAAATGATCTCAACACCCTGCTGTTTCAATGATTGAATCAATACGTCCGCCCCGCTGCCGGATAATCCTTGTTTGAGTTCTTCTCTGACCTTTACGTTTACTCCCAATCTTTCCGCCTCCTTCTTCTTAAGTCTTCGGAAGTGCCAAATGAAAAAGCTTTTCCATCCCTACACAAAGAAGACCTCTTCTTTGCATAGGGATGAAAAAGCTTCATGGTACCACCCTATTTCGCTGCGAGCTGCAGCCTCATGGATAATTTCTTATCCGCTGATAACGATAACCCGTCACTTGCAGTCACCGGGAACACCTAGAAGGCTGGAGCCGTTCAGCATTCCACTCAGAGGGGATGTCGCATCTGGCAGCATTGCCGGCTTCCACCACCCCGGCTCTCTGTAAATGCTGTATTCCATTTGCTTTAACCTCGTCATTGAATTGATCTTATGAATTTATACTGCGTTTAAATGTTCTGCGTTATATACTTTCACGCCATCCTGCTGCACGAGCTCCCGGAATGCTTCCAACAGGTCATTCGTGACAGGCCCTGGCTTGCCGTCGCCGATTACGCGTCCATCGACTTTGATGACGGCGATGACTTCTGCTGCCGTCCCTGTCAGGAACACTTCATCCGCTACATAGACATCGTGTCTGGTAAAGACGCCCTCTTCGATTTGATAGCCTTTTTCAGCTGCCACTTCCATGATGGCGTTGCGTGTGATCCCTTCAAGCGCTCCCACATAACCGGGAGGCGTCAGCAGTTTATTTTTCCGGACGATGAAGATATTATCGGCCGACCCTTCCGCTACATAGCCTTGGTCGTTCAGCATAAGCGCTTCGGAAACACCCGCCAAGCTTGCTTCGATCTTCACTAGGATGTTGTTCATATAGTTGAGTGACTTCACTTTTGGGCTAAGGACGTCTGAGCGGCTTCTTCTTGAAGCGACTGAGACGATTTCAATGCCGCTGTCGTACAAGGCTTTCGGGAATAAAGAAAGCGGTTCTGCGATGACGATGACATTCGGCTTTGCACAACTGAATGGATCGAGCCCTAGATTTCCCACACCCCGAGAGACGACTAAGCGGATATAGGCATCCTTCAATTTGTTTTGCCGGAGCGTTTCCACGACCAGCTGCGTCATTTCTTCGAAAGTATGCGGAATTTCAAGCATCACTGATTTAGCCGAATCGTAAAGGCGCTCAAGATGCTCTTCTAAACGAAAGACATTCCCATTATAGGAACGGATGCCTTCGAAGACTCCATCGCCGTAGAGGAAGCCATGATCATAAACTGAAACCTTGGCATCTTCCTTTTTTACAAATTCACCGTTCATATAGATTACTTGTTCAGTCATGATGTCCACTTCTTTCTCCGAAATTTTTTATGGGGATTGGCGCTGCGAATGCTTTGTCTTGTTAAATTGTTGCTATCATATCGCCTATTCCAAAGGGTGTCAACAAACAAAATGAGATTTTTTTGCTAATTCTGAACATTGAAATCATTTGTATCCGTTTACATTGTTGATGCAGCGCGGTTTTAAATATTTTTAAAAAAGTTTGAATATTTTATGGAAATGCGATATATTGCGTATGAAAAATAGAAAAGTCCACCCTTATCGAGGATTTGCAATACCATGCCTTCAGCGATTAAACGGATCGTCCAGCCTCTAAACCCTGTATCCTGTCACATAATTTTCATTTTTAATTTTAAAAAAAACGCAAAAAACCCCCAACTCATAATGAGTTGGGGGTTTTGAACACAAGCGGATTACTTCTGGATAGAAGCTACAACGCCAGCGCCTACAGTACGTCCACCCTCACGGATAGAGAACTTAGTACCTTCTTCAAGCGCGATTGGAGAGATTAGCTCAACATCCATTTCGATGTTATCGCCAGGCATAACCATTTCTACGCCTTCAGGAAGGTTACAAACACCAGTTACGTCAGTTGTACGGAAGTAGAACTGCGGACGGTAGTTTGTGAAGAATGGAGTGTGGCGTCCACCCTCTTCTTTTGAAAGAACATAAACTTCAGCTTTGAAGTTTGTGTGTGGAGTGATTGAGCCTGGTTTAGCAAGAACTTGTCCACGCTGAACGTCGTCACGGGAAATACCGCGAAGAAGTGCGCCGATGTTGTCGCCAGCTTCAGCATAGTCAAGCAATTTGCGGAACATTTCTACACCTGTAACAGTTGTAGATTTTGGCTCTTCAGTAAGACCGATGATGTCAACGTTGTCGCCGACTTTGATTTGTCCACGCTCAACACGGCCAGTTGCTACTGTACCACGGCCAGTGATTGAGAATACGTCCTCAACTGGCATCATGAATGGCTTGTCAGTGTCGCGTTCTGGAGTTGGGATGTACTCGTCAACTGCAGCCATCAACTCAAGAATTTTTTCTTCCCATTCTGGCTCGCCTTCAAGGGCTTTAAGCGCAGAACCTTTGATGACTGGGATGTCATCGCCAGGGAAGTCATATTCAGACAATAGGTCACGAACTTCCATCTCAACTAGTTCAAGAAGCTCTTCGTCGTCTACCATGTCGCATTTGTTCATGAATACTACAAGGTAAGGTACGCCTACTTGACGTGAAAGCAAGATGTGCTCACGAGTTTGTGGCATTGGGCCGTCAGCAGCAGATACTACTAGGATCCCGCCGTCCATTTGTGCAGCACCAGTGATCATGTTTTTAACATAGTCGGCGTGACCTGGGCAGTCAACGTGTGCATAGTGGCGTGTTTCAGTTTCGTACTCGACGTGAGAAGTGTTGATTGTGATACCGCGCTCTTTTTCTTCAGGTGCGTTATCGATTTGGTCGTAAGAACGAGCTTCCCCGCCTGATGCTCTAGCAAGAACTGTAGCGATTGCTGCAGTCAAAGTTGTTTTACCATGGTCAACGTGTCCGATTGTACCAATGTTAGCGTGTGTTTTAGAACGGTCAAATTTAGCTTTACCCATTAGAAATATCCTCCTCAGAATGTAAGTTAATAGTAGTAGTTTGAGTACCCAACATGCAGCAAGCTGCAGATTGGGCATACAAACTATTTATACTTGATTAAAGGTCAAAATTCAATTATTGGCCTTTATTTTTCTTGATAATTTCTTCAGCGATGGATTTCGGCACTTCTTCGTAGTGGTCGAAGTGCATAGAGAACACACCGCGTCCTTGCGTGTTCGAACGCAAGTTTGTTGCATAACCGAACATTTCAGAAAGTGGAACCATTGCACGGACCACTTGCGCGTTACCGCGAGCATCCATACCTTCTACGCGTCCACGGCGAGACGTAACGTCACCCATGATGTCGCCAAGGTATTCCTCAGGGATTACAATTTCAACTTTCATGATCGGCTCAAGGATTACCGGGTTAACTTTCGATACAGCGTTTTTCAGTGCCATAGAAGCGGCTACTTTAAATGCCATCTCGTTGGAGTCAACATCATGGTAAGATCCGTCGAACAATTTCGCTTTAATGTCGATCAATGGATAACCGGCAACAACACCGTTATCAAGAGAGTCGCGAAGACCCGCTTCAACTGCTGGGATGTATTCACGTGGAACAACACCGCCGACAATCGCATTTTCGAATTCAAAGCCAGCGCCTTCTTCGTTTGGAGCGAATTCGATCCAAACGTGTCCGAACTGACCACGGCCACCGGATTGACGTACGAACTTACCTTCAACTTTTGCAGACTGGCGGAATGTCTCACGGTAAGATACCTGAGGAGCTCCGACATTTGCTTCAACGTTGAATTCACGTTTCATACGGTCAACGAGGATATCAAGGTGAAGTTCACCCATACCAGCGATAATCGTTTGACCAGTTTCCTGATCTGTGTGCGCACGGAAAGTCGGGTCTTCTTCTTGCAATTTCGCAAGGGCTTGGCCCATCTTGTCCTGGTCCGCTTTGGATTTCGGCTCTACTGAAAGTGAGATAACCGGTTCCGGGAAGACCATGCGCTCAAGAATTACTTGGTCTTTTTCGTCGCATAGCGTATCACCTGTTGAAGTATCTTTCAGGCCGATCGCAGCAGCGATGTCTCCGCAATATACTTCAGCGATCTCTTCACGGGAGTTTGCGTGCATTTGCAGGATACGTCCTACGCGCTCACGCTTGCCTTTAGAAGAGTTCTGAACGTATGAACCAGATTTCAAAGTACCGGAATAAACACGGAAGAACGTCAATTTCCCTACATATGGGTCTGTCATTACTTTAAATGCCAGAGCAGAGAAAGGCTCGTCTTCAGATGCTTTACGCAATACTTCTTCGTCTGAATCCGGACGGACCGCTGTCATTGGCGGAACGTCTAGTGGAGATGGAAGGTAGTCAATTACTGCGTCGAGCATCAATTGAACACCTTTGTTTTTGAAAGCAGTTCCGCAAACTACTGGGTAGAACTCAACGTCAAGCGTTCCTTTACGGATTGCAGCTTTAAGTTCGTCAACAGTAAGTTCTTCGCCGCCAAGGTATTTTTCCATCAAGTCTTCATCAAGCTCAGCGACTGCTTCTACCAATTTCGTGTGGTATTCTTCCGCTTGCTCTTTATACTCTTCAGGAATTTCCCCTTCAGTGATTTCAGTTCCCAAATCGTTTGCGTAGAAACGTGCGTTCATGTTTACAAGGTCAATGATCCCTGAGAACTCATCTTCTGCGCCGATTGGCAATTGAATCGGGTGTGCGTTAGCTTGCAGGCGATCATGAAGAGTGCCTACTGAATACAGGAAGTCTGCACCGATTTTATCCATCTTGTTGATGAATACGATACGAGGAACCCCATATGTTGTCGCTTGACGCCATACAGTTTCTGTTTGCGGCTCAACGCCTGATTGGGCATCAAGAACCGTAACAGCACCATCAAGTACGCGCAATGAACGTTCAACTTCAACCGTGAAGTCTACGTGTCCTGGAGTATCGATGATGTTTACGCGGTGGCCTTCCCATGCAGCTGTTGTCGCAGCAGATGTGATCGTGATTCCACGCTCTTGCTCCTGCTCCATCCAGTCCATTTGAGAAGCACCTTCGTGCGTTTCGCCGATTTTGTGGATACGGCCTGTGTAATACAAAATACGCTCCGTAGTAGTCGTTTTACCGGCATCGATGTGAGCCATGATTCCGATATTACGTGTATGGTCTAAGGAGAACTCTCTAGGCATATGGTCTTTCTCCTTCCGTCTTGAAATAAGATTTTAAGTTTCGCAAGAAATTACCAGCGGTAATGAGCAAATGCTTTGTTGGCTTCTGCCATTTTGTGGATATCTTCGCGTTTTTTAACGGAAGCACCAGTGTTGTTGGCTGCATCTAGGATTTCGTTAGCTAGACGCTCTTCCATCGTTTTCTCCCCACGAAGACGTGAGTAGTTCACTAGGTAGCGAAGTCCAAGAGTCGTACGGCGTTCTGGACGAACTTCAACTGGTACTTGGTAGTTGGCACCACCAACGCGGCGAGCGCGAACTTCAAGAACCGGCATGATGTTTTCCAAAGCTTGTTCGAATACTTCGATCGGATCTTTCCCGCTGCGTTCTTTAATTAGTTCGAACGCACCGTAGAGGATCTTTTGAGAAGTACCTCTTTTTCCGTCGACCATCATTTTGTTAATCAAACGAGTTACCAATTTCGAACTATAAATCGGATCTGGCAACACGTCACGTTTAGCTACAGGACCTTTACGAGGCATGTATGTTCCTCCTTTCAACGAAAACTATCGTTAATTCATTGTTATTATTTTTTTGCTTTAGGGCGTTTTGTTCCATATTTAGAGCGTCCTTGCATACGGCCGTTTACTCCAGCAGTATCAAGTGCGCCGCGTACAACATGGTAACGTACACCCGGAAGGTCTTTTACGCGACCGCCGCGGATAAGAACAACACTGTGCTCTTGAAGGTTGTGGCCTTCACCGCCGATATATGCGTTGACCTCAATTTGGTTTGTCAAACGTACACGCGCGTATTTACGCAATGCGGAGTTTGGTTTCTTTGGTGTCATCGTTCCAACACGTGTGCAGACGCCGCGTTTTTGCGGAGAGCTCAAGTTAGTCTGTGACTTTTTGAAGCTGTTATACCCCTTGTTCAACGCTGGTGAGTCTGATTTAGTGCTTTTCGGTTTACGAGGCTTGTTAACCAATTGGTTAATTGTAGGCATCGATTTTTCCTCCTCTCAAAAGGTGTTCTAATACCACATATCCAGGTGGTTCATTTTTGGGTAAAAAACAAAGTCTTTGTGATTTCACACAAAAACCGGTATCCAGTAATGCCATCATGGCTGCATCCAGAAAAGCTGAATGCTTTTACTGTTTTGCTTAGTACCTGACGATCATGCTCCTGACATGCAGAGATCGATAATCATCAACCTTTAATATACTATCATTCCTTAACTGCAACTGTCAACTGGAATTCCAAAAAAAATCCCGGAGAGCTGGATGCTCTTCCGGGATTTGTTTTTCTAGCTTATGATTCGCTTCCGACAATCTCTTCTTGCTCGGCTTTTTCGCTTTGCTCGATTTCGATCTGGCGGTAGCGTTGCATGCCAGTACCTGCAGGAACCAATTTCCCGATGATGACATTCTCTTTAAGCCCGAGAAGCTCGTCGCGTTTTCCTTTGATCGCCGCATCGGTAAGGACACGTGTCGTTTCTTGGAAGGACGCAGCAGACAAGAACGATTCTGTTTCGAGGGAAGCTTTCGTGATCCCAAGGATGACAGGTCGGCTAGTTGCTGGCATATTGCCGGCAAGGACTGCTTTTTCGTTCGCTTCTGTGAACTGATGAATATCAAGAAGGGAGCCTGGCAGCAAGTCGGTATCTCCGGCTTCAATGACGCGAACTTTACGGAACATTTGACGGACCATAACTTCAACGTGCTTATCGCCGATTTCTACCCCTTGCATGCGGTAAACTTTTTGAACTTCTTTCAATAGATACAACTGGACAGATTGAACTTCCTTGACCTGAAGCAATTGCTTCGGATCGATAGAACCGTCCGTCAGCACTTCACCGCGCTTGATCGTATCATCTACTTGGACTTTCAAGCGAGCATTATAAGGTGCCAAGTATTTGCGTGTTTCCACATCGCCTTGAATCGTGATTTCCTTCTGGCCTTCACGGATTTCATCAATCTCGGTAATGGTACCGGTGATTTCAGAAATGACGGCTTGCCCTTTCGGATTTCTGGATTCGAAGATTTCCTGGATACGCGGCAAACCTTGTGTGATATCGTCTCCTGCTACGCCGCCTGTGTGGAATGTACGCATCGTGAGCTGTGTACCTGGCTCACCGATGGACTGGGCAGCGATGATTCCGACTGCTTCGCCAACTTCCACTTCGTCGCCTGTAGCAAGGTTCGTACCGTAGCATTTTTTGCAAATGCCGTGTTTTGTATTACATGTGAAGGCAGAGCGGATCGTCACTTCTTCAATTCCGGCTTCCACTACGAGGCGGGCCAGGTCTTGAGTGATGAGTGCGTCTCTTTCCACAATGACTTCTTTTGTTTCCGGATGGCGAATCGTCTTCTTCGCATGGCGGCCGATGATCCGTTCTTCCAGTTCTTCGATAACTTCCGTGCCTTCCATGAGGGCGCCAACAAGCAGGCCACGGTCAGTTCCGCAATCATTTTCACGGACAATCGCATCTTGTGCAACATCGACAAGACGGCGAGTCAAGTAACCGGAGTCAGCGGTTTTCAGCGCTGTATCGGCAAGGCCTTTACGTGCACCGTGAGTCGAGATGAAGTATTCGAGTACCGTCAGACCTTCACGGAAGGAAGATTTGATCGGAAGTTCGATGATGCGGCCGGCCGGGTTGGCCATGAGTCCGCGCATACCCGCAAGCTGCGTGAAGTTGGACGCGTTACCACGCGCTCCGGAATCACTCATCATATAAATCGGGTTAAGCGTATCAAGGGATGCCATCAGTTTTTCCTGGATGATATCTTTTGCGTTGCTCCAATACGAGATAACGCGTGTGTAGCGCTCTTCTTCCGTAATCAATCCACGGCGGAACTGCTTCATCACTTTATCTACATTGTTTTGAGCTTCGACTAAGATTTCACCTTTGTCAGGCAAGACGACGATATCCGCCACACCAACCGTGATGCCGGCTTGTGTCGAATATTTGAATCCAAGGCTCTTCATGCGGTCAAGCATACGGGAAGTTTCCGTAATATGGAAACGTTTGAACACTTCTGCGATGATTTCACCAAGGATTTTCTTCTTGAACGGCGTTACAAGTTCTGACTCCTGGATATGCTTGCGGACATCCGTCGTTGTTGGGACGAAGTATTTCGCTGGCGTTTCCACTTGCAAGTTGTAATCGGTCGGTTCATTGATATAAGGGAACGATTTCGGAAGAATTTCATTGAAAATGACTTTCCCGACCGTAGTCAAAAGAAGCATTTTGTTTTGTTCTTCCGTAAACGTTGGGTTATTGACGGAATTTGCCTGAACGGCAATGCGCGTGTGCAAATGCACATGCCCAGTTTGATAGGCAATCAAAACTTCTTCAGGACCGGAGAACGTAGCCCCTTCGCCTGTTGCGCCTTTGCGCTCAAGCGTCAAGTAGTAGTTTCCAAGAACCATATCCTGAGAAGGCGTTACGACCGGTTTTCCGTCTTTCGGGTTCAAGATGTTCTGCGCTGCTAGCATAAGAAGACGGGCTTCCGCTTGTGCTTCAGACGAAAGCGGTACGTGAACAGCCATTTGGTCACCATCAAAGTCAGCGTTATAAGCTGTACAAACGAGCGGGTGAAGGCGGATGGCCTTGCCTTCAACGAGTGTCGGCTCAAACGCTTGGATACCGAGTCGGTGAAGCGTCGGTGCGCGGTTCAAGAGAACCGGATGCTCCTTGATGACATCTTCCAGTACGTCCCAAACTTCCGAATGGAGACGCTCGATTTTACGCTTCGCGCTCTTGATGTTATGAGCAAGCCCACGTTCAACCAATTCTTTCATGACGAACGGCTTAAAGAGTTCAATCGCCATGCCCTTCGGCAGGCCGCATTGATACATCTTCAAGTTCGGGCCGACGACGATTACAGAACGTCCGGAATAATCGACACGTTTTCCGAGCAAGTTCTGGCGGAAGCGTCCTTGTTTCCCTTTCAACATGTGAGAAAGAGATTTCAACGGACGGTTACCAGGTCCTGTAACCGGACGGCCGCGACGGCCATTGTCGATCAACGCATCGACCGCTTCTTGAAGCATGCGTTTTTCGTTCTGGACGATGATGCTTGGCGCACCAAGGTCAAGCAAACGCTTGAGGCGGTTGTTGCGGTTGATGACACGGCGGTAAAGGTCGTTCAAATCAGAAGTCGCAAAACGGCCGCCGTCAAGCTGAACCATCGGACGCAATTCCGGCGGGATAACCGGAAGGACGTCCAAGATCATCCAGTCCGGGTTGTTGCCGGAGTTGCGGAAAGACTCAACTACTTCAAGGCGTTTGATCGCACGTGTGCGGCGCTGGCCTTGAGCAGATTTAAGTTCTTCCTTCAATGCATCGGTTTCGCGCTCCAAGTCAATTTCCTGAAGCAAACGTTTGATCGCTTCAGCACCCATTGCAGCTTGGAATTTCTTGCCGAATTTATCGCGGTATGCGCGATATTCTTTTTCGGAAAGAAGTTGTTTTTTCTCGAGCGGCGTATCTGCCGGGTCGATCACTACATACGAAGCGAAGTAGATAACTTCTTCCAAAGAACGCGGGGACATATCCAAGATAAGGCCCATGCGGCTAGGGATTCCTTTAAAATACCAAATATGGGAAACCGGTGCTGCAAGCTCGATATGGCCCATGCGCTCACGGCGCACTTTTGAACGGGTCACTTCTACGCCACAGCGGTCACAGACTACGCCTTTATAACGGACGCGTTTGTATTTTCCGCAATGGCATTCCCAATCTTTTGTAGGACCGAAAATACGTTCACAGAACAAACCGTCTTTTTCAGGCTTTAACGTACGGTAGTTGATTGTTTCTGGTTTCTTGACTTCCCCATAGGACCATGAGCGAATTTTATCGGGTGATGCCAATCCGATTTTCATATACTCAAAATTATTTACATCTATCAAGGAGCCTACCTCCCTTTTGTCTCGAGTTTCTGTACGGCTCTTCCTCGTTTATGGCTGAATCGATAAGTTTCCGCCCGGCGCTGTGCCGGACGGTTTCTTCTATATATACGTTATTCAATCGTGCCTACTGGTGATTCTTCGTCAGCGATTGGCAAGATGTTCAGTGAATCTGCAGGTTGAAGATCGTCTTCTTCATCCAAATCGCGCAATTCGATTTCTTCATCGTCGATTGTGAGCATTTTGACGTCCATACCCAAACTCTGAAGCTCTTTGATCAATACTTTGAATGATTCCGGAACGCTTGGTTCTGGAACACTTTCGCCTTTGACAATAGCTTCATACGTTTTCACACGGCCGACCACGTCATCTGATTTCACCGTCAAGATTTCCTGGAGGGTATGCGCAGCACCGTATGCTTCAAGTGCCCAAACTTCCATCTCCCCGAAACGCTGACCGCCAAATTGCGCTTTACCGCCAAGTGGCTGCTGTGTAACGAGCGAGTATGGCCCGGTTGAACGTGCATGGAGTTTATCGTCAACCATGTGTGCCAGTTTGATCATGTACATGATCCCGACAGATACGCGGTTGTCGAATGGCTCACCGGAGCGGCCATCATAAAGGATGGTTTTTCCGTCGCGCGGCATTCCGGCTTCTTCCATCGTTTCCCAGACATCTTCTTCATTCGCGCCATCGAATACCGATGAAGCCATGTGAAGGCCAAGAGAACGGGAAGCCATGCCCAAGTGAAGTTCAAGCACCTGCCCGATGTTCATACGGGAAGGAACACCAAGCGGGTTCAACATGATATCGATCGGCGTGCCATCCGGCATGAACGGCATATCTTCTTCCGGCAAGATGCGGGAGATAACACCTTTGTTCCCGTGGCGTCCGGCCATCTTGTCCCCGACGGAGATTTTCCGTTTTTGGACAATATAAGCACGGACCAATTGATTCACGCCCGGCGGCAATTCATCGCCATCTTCGCGGTTGAAGATTTTCACATCAAGCACGATCCCGCCTGCACCGTGAGGCACACGCAAGGAAGTATCGCGAACTTCACGCGCTTTTTCACCGAAGATTGCATGAAGCAGGCGTTCTTCTGCTGTCAGTTCTGTAACCCCTTTAGGCGTTACTTTACCGACCAGGATGTCGCCATCTTTCACTTCAGCACCGACACGGATAATGCCGCGGTCGTCCAAGTTGCGTAGAGCATCTTCGCCGACGTTCGGGATATCACGCGTGATTTCTTCAGGCCCGAGCTTTGTATCACGGGAATCTGATTCGTATTCTTCGATATGGATCGACGTGTAGACGTCATCTTTGACGAGGCGCTCACTCATGATGATCGCATCCTCATAGTTAAAGCCGTCCCAAGTCATGAATCCGACAAGCACGTTACGGCCAAGCGCCATTTCACCGCGTTCCATTGAAGGGCCATCAGCCAGGATATCGCGTTTTTCTACGCGGTCGCCGACTTTGACAATCGGGCGCTGGTTGTAGCTGGTACCTTGGTTCGAACGGATGAATTTTTGCAGGCGGTACGTATCCACATCGCCTTTGACTTCATTGCCTTCTACGTTTTCGATGCGGCGAACGCGGATCTCTTTTGCCTCCACGTATTCGACAATTCCGCCATACTTCGCGATCACGGCAGCACCGGAATCACGTGCAGCTAAATGTTCCATGCCGGTTCCGACAAATGGAGCTTCCGGATTCAATAGAGGCACAGCTTGACGCTGCATGTTCGCTCCCATCAACGCACGGTTGGAGTCATCGTTTTCAAGGAACGGGATACAAGCAGTCGCAACCGACACGACTTGTTTTGGAGAAACGTCCATATAATCGATGCTCGAGCGGCTGTAGACGGTGTTCTCACCGCGGAAGCGTGCAACGACTTCTTCTTCGACAAACGATCCGTCTTCATTCAAGCGTGAGTTCGCCTGTGCGACGACATAGTTGTCTTCTTCATCAGCCGTTAGATAATCGATCTGGTCGGTGACTTTATTCGTCTCCGGATCGACGCGGCGATAAGGTGTTTCGATGAATCCGAATTTATTCACTTTCGCAAATGTTGAAAGCGTGTTGATCAAGCCGATGTTCGGGCCCTCAGGCGTTTCGATCGGGCACATGCGGCCATAGTGGGAGTAGTGAACGTCACGCACTTCAAAACCGGCGCGCTCACGCGTCAAACCACCGGGCCCAAGCGCAGATAGACGGCGTTTATGCGTCAATTCAGCAAGCGGGTTCGTTTGGTCCATGAACTGCGACAACTGGGAGCTGCCGAAGAACTCTTTAATCGATGCAATAACCGGGCGGATATTGATCAATTGCTGAGGTACGATCGATTGCGTGTCATTAATTGACATACGCTCGCGCACAACACGTTCCATACGGGACAAGCCGATACGGAATTGATTCTGCAGAAGTTCGCCAACTGAACGCAAACGGCGGTTACCAAGGTGGTCGATATCATCTGTATTGCCGACGCCATGCAGCAAGTTGAAGAAATAGCTGATAGACGAGATGATATCTGCAGGCGTTACGTTTTTGATCTTGTCTTCGATATATGCATTGCTGATGACGGTAATTTCTTTTTGTTCATCGTCATTCGGCGCATAGATTTTAATGGATTGGAGTGTCACGTCGTCTTCAAGCACGCCTCCAGCTTGGGAAACGGTATGGAAACCGACTCCATTTTCCAGATTAGGGATCAGGCGGTCAAGGACACGGCGGTCAATAACAGTTCCAGCTTCTACTAAAATTTCGCCCGTTTCAGGATCGACAAGCGTTTCTGCAATCGTCTGATTGAACAAGCGGTTTTTAATATGAAGCTTTTTGTTCATCTTGTAGCGGCCGACATTCGCCAAATCGTAGCGTTTTGGGTCGAAGAAACGCGAGTAGAGCAAGCTCTTTGCGCTTTCTACTGTCGGTGGCTCTCCAGGGCGTAGGCGCTCATAAATCTCAAGAAGCGCTTTCTCCGTGTTTTCAGTATTGTCTTTTTCCAATGTGTTCTGCAAATACTCGTTATCGCCGAGCAAGTCAATGATTTCCTGGTCGGAACCAAAGCCTAGCGCACGCAAAAGAACCGTCACAGGCAATTTGCGGGTGCGGTCGATGCGTACGTATACGACATCTTTTGCATCGGTTTCATATTCAAGCCATGCACCACGGTTTGGAATGACAGTGGCACCAAAACCACGTTTGCCGTTTTTATCTGTCTTGTCGTGGAAATAGACGCTTGGTGAGCGTACTAATTGCGAAACGATGACGCGTTCAGCGCCATTGATGACAAAAGTTCCAGTTTCTGTCATCAATGGGAAGTCACCCATGAAGACGTCCTGTTCTTTCACTTCATCCGTTTCTTTGTTGTGAAGGCGCACTTTTACACGCAGTGGCGCTGCGTAAGTGACGTCCCGTTCTTTCGATTCATCAACCGGGTACTTAGGATCCGCTAGGCTGTAGTCGACGAATTCCAAGGAAAGGTTCCCTGTGAAATCTTCGATTGGTGAAATGTCGCGGAACATTTCACGAAGCCCTTCTTCTAAGAACCATTCGTAAGAAGACGATTGGATCTCAATCAGATTCGGGAGATCTAGAACTTCACTGATTCTCGAAAAACTTCTGCGTTGACGATGCTGACCGTACTGAACTAGTTGACCTGTCAACTTATTCACCCCTCAATAAAACGATTATAGGACTTTGCGATATCTGTAAAATAGTGTATGATATCGAAAAGACAAAAAGAAAACGAGACCGCATATGAGCTCATTTTCGGTTTACACATGTAAAGATCGGCCGTCATGCTCTGCCCGAAAAAGGGCAAACGACCTCAAAATAATATTTTTGCATTTCATTATAATATCACAGGCATTTTGTCAAGTCAAACTTTTCTGGCCTCGAAAATAAAGTAACCTTTCTTCTTATCGGCTACCCGGACGTTGCCGAACAACCCCTGTAATTTCTCCTGCGTCGAAGGGGCACCTTGTTTTTTCTGGATGACAACCCATAACGACCCTGAATCCGCGAGTTTCGCGTATGCTTCCTCGTAGAAACGGAAAATCGTTTCTTTTCCCGCCCGGATCGGCGGGTTTGTCAGGATAGCGCCGAACCCTTCCTGCTTAACATTCGACAGCCCATCACTTTCATAGACCGAAACATTTTCTACGCCGTTCACGACGGTGTTTTTTTGTGCGAGTTCAATGGCTCTGGCGTTAATGTCCACCATGTGCACATGCCTTTGTGGAAATGCTTTGGCGATAGCCATTCCGATCGGTCCATACCCGCAGCCTACATCGAGGATAGGCCCTTCTATAACTGGTTCATCAAACGCCTCAATCAATAGCCGCGAACCGAAGTCGACATCATTTTTGCTGAAAACGCCTGAATCCGTTTGAAACCGGAACGTCTCGCCCCGCAATGTGTAGGTCCACTCTTGGGGTTTGCTTTTAGTTTGAGGATTTTTGGAATAATAATGCTGGGACATACGGAGCCCTCCTTCTATCATACAATCACAAAGTTCTCGCCGGATTGAATTTAAAAAGAAGAAAAAGCCCGTCGGTAAATACTGACGAGCTTTCTTTCTTATTGTGAAATTATCTTATTTGAATTCTACAGAAGCGCCAACTTCTTCGAGTTTAGCTTTGATTTCTTCAGCTTCTTCTTTAGATGCGCCTTCTTTAAGAGCTTTAGGAGCTTCGTCAACAAGACCTTTCGCTTCTTTCAGGCCAAGACCTGTAACTTCGCGAACGACTTTGATGACTTTGATTTTTTGGTCGCCAGCAGAAGCTAGGACTACGTCGAATTCAGTTTGCTCTGCTTCAGCAGCGCCACCAGCAGCAGCTGCAGCAACTGGAGCAGCAGCAGTTACGCCGAACTCGTCTTCGATTGCTTTTACTAGGTCGTTAAGTTGAAGAACTGTCATTTCTTTGATTGCGTCTAGAATTTGTTCTTGTGTCATTATAATTTCCTCCTATGATAGGTAATTTTTTGGTGATGCTCAGGATGCTAAGAGATTAAGCGCCCTGTTCTTCTTTTTGGTCTGCAACTGCTTTGGTTGTAGCAGCGAAGTTGCGGACTGGAGCCTGTAGTACGCTGAGTAGCATAGACAATAGGCCATCGCGTGATGGAAGTTCAGCAAGAGCTTTCATTTCATCTGCAGATGCAACATTGCCTTCGATGATACCGGCTTTGATTTCTAGTGCTTCGTTGTCTTTTGCGAAGTTGTTAATGATTCGCGCAGGAGCAACGACGTCTTCGTTCGAGAATGCGATAGCGTTCGGTCCTGTGAAGTGTTCGTTGATCGCTTCAAGGCCGTGAACTTCTGTCGCGCGGCGAGTCATGGAGTTTTTGTAAACTTTAAACTCGATGCCTTCCTCACGAAGCTGTTTACGAAGTTCTGTAAGTTGGGCAACGTTCAATCCGCGGTAATCAACAACGACAACAGATGCTGCAGCGTCGAATTTGTCAGCGATTGTTTGCACAACAACTTTTTTCGTTTCAATTGCTTTGCTCATGTGGGCACCTCCTATAGATTTGTCATTCATACCGTCCGTCCATAAGAAAAGCCTCTGGTCCAGTGCAGACACAGAGGCATAAAATCAGCATCAATTAAGATGGAATCTGAATTCATCATGTCCTCGGCAGGGATTCATTAAGCGGCAAGCCGCCCCTGCTGTCTGCGGTACAAATGGTTATTTCACAACTTCGCCAGTATAACGAAGTTGCGAAAGAATGTCAATATTTTATTTAACTGCTACTTTTGCAGGGTCCACTTTGACAGCAGGTCCCATAGTAGTCGTTACGTTTAGTGATTTCATGTACGTGCCTTTAGCAGCAGATGGCTTCGCTTTCAAGACCACGTCATAGATCGCTTGCAAGTTTTCAGCAAGTTTGTTGTCTTCGAAAGACACTTTGCCGATTGGCGCGTGGATGATTCCGGCTTTGTCAGCACGGTATTCCACTTTACCAGCTTTGATTTCTTGAACAGCTTTCGCTACATCAAATGTAACAGTTCCTGTTTTCGGGTTTGGCATCAAACCTTTTGGTCCAAGAACGCGCCCAAGTTTACCAACTTCGCCCATCATGTCCGGAGTTGCGACGATTACGTCGAAATCGAACCAGCCTTGTTGGATTTTTTGGATGTACTCAGCATCGCCAACGTAGTCAGCTCCTGCTTCTTCAGCTTCTTTCAGTTTGTCACCTTTAGCGAAAACCAAAACGCTTTGAGTTTTACCAGTACCGTTTGGAAGCACGACTGCCCCGCGGATTTGCTGGTCGTTTTTACGCGTGTCGATTCCTAGGCGGAAAGCGACTTCTACAGTAGCATCGAAGTTAACTGTGCTTGTTTTTTTCGCAAGTTCGATAGCTTCTTGTGCATCGTAGAGCTTAGAACGGTCGATCAATTTTGCTGCATCTTGCAGCTTTTTGCCTGTTTTAGCCATTTTAAACGTCCTCCTTGTTGTGGTCTAACGGATTGAACCTCCCACGATTAAGGGCTGCGCTGTTCGCGTTGAACTGCGCAACCCATCCAAAAACAACTTCTTGAAATTAGTCTTCGATTGTAATGCCCATGCTGCGAGCAGTACCTTCAACCATCAACATTGCAGCTTCAACTGAAGCGGCATTTAGATCTGGCATTTTAGTTTCTGCGATTTCGCGAACTTGGTCGCGTTTCACAGTCGCTACTTTATTGCGGTTCGGTTCGCCTGAACCTGATTCAATACCTGCTGCCTTCTTCAATAGAACTGCAGCTGGCGGAGTTTTCGTAATGAAAGTAAATGAACGGTCTTCAAATACCGAAATCTCAACCGGAATAATAAGTCCTGCTTGTTCAGCAGTACGCGCGTTAAATTCTTTACAGAAGCCCATGATGTTGACACCTGCTTGACCTAGTGCTGGCCCTACTGGCGGCGCCGGGTTAGCTTTTGCTGCAGGGATCTGCAATTTTACGACTTTAACTACTTTTTTAGCCACGAAACACACCTCCTTAAGTCCGTGATGTGGTAATAGGGTCGCCCCTCCCACTCATATCTGTCCGTCAACTTGATTTTCGTTGATAGAATTAATTGGTTTGTACAGATCTTGCCCTTTGGCAGCTCTGACCTATGAAATGATACCACCATTGCAAAGAAATAGCAAGGGGGCTCGTTATACTTTTTGGACCTGCTCGAAATCGAGTTCCATTTTCGTTTCGCGTCCGAAGATGTCGATCGACACTTTGACCTTGCCTTTCGTATCGTCGATCTCTTCGACTTTCCCTTGGAAGTTGGCGAATGGCCCTTCCATGACTTCGACTGTATCCGCGACCGCAAAATCGATGTCCACTTTGCGTTCGGTCATGCCCATTTGCTTGAGGATGAAGTCGACTTCTTCTTCAAGAAGCGGTGTCGGTTTCGCCCCCCGCCTGATGAACCGATAAAACCGGTCACACCCGGCGTGTTGCGGACGACATACCAGGACTCATCCGTCATGATCAATTCGACAAGCACGTAACCCGGGAAGGTTTTGCGCATCACCGTGCGTTTTTTGCCGTCCTTGAAATCTGTTTCCTGTTCTTCAGGGATGATGACGCGGAAGATCAAATCTTCCATTCCCATTGTTTCTACGCGCTTTTCCAGGTTTGCTTTCACCTTGTTTTCGTAACCGGAATACGTATGGACTACATACCAATTTTTCTCCATATTCGAGCGGACTAAGCGTCCATCCCTCCTTTTTATACAAATGAAAAAACCCGTTCCATGGAATGACGGGCTATTTTTCGTTATTCTTATGACTGTGTTACAGTGCCAGGAACCAACGGAATAATTCCGATATGCCGGTATCGATCAATGCGAAGAAAAGAGCCATGAAGATGACCGTTGACAGGACGACGATTGTGTAGCGCGTCAATTCCTTGCGTCTTGGCCAGCTGACTTTTCTCATTTCCGAAACGACATTTTTAAAGAAATCGCCAATGTTACCCATTATCGTAAAAACCTCCGAATTTCAAAATCACTCTATATCGTCCGGCATTCAAAGCATGATTATTTCGTCTGTTTATGCACGGTATGCTCGTTGCAGTGAGCACAGAATTTTTTGAGTTCCAAACGTGTGCTTGAATCCGCTTTCGCAGGTACCGTATAGTTACGGGAAGCACATTTCGAGCAGCTCAACACGATTTTTTTAGCCATTTTTCTCACCTTGCTCTATTTTACAGCTTTTTCAAGAGTATCATCATAAAAACTTGCTGTCAATAGTACTTACGAGGACCGGCTTTCACTCGCCTGCAAATGCCGCTCAAGTTTCCGCTTGACCCGCTGCAGGGCATTGTCGATTGATTTTACATGCCGCTCCAGCTTTTCAGAGATTTCCTGATAAGACTGCCCATCGAGATACAGCGTCAGTACTTCCCGTTCCAGTTCGCTCAGGACTTCATCCATTTTGCCTTCCATATAACGGAATTCTTCATTGTGGATCATCAGCTCTTCCGGATCATCCGCGCCGCTTCCGGCGAGTACATCCATCAATGTCCTGTCCGACTCTTCATCATAAATTGGCTTATCAAGAGAGACATAGGAATTTAGCGGTATGTGCTTTTGGCGGGTGGCTGTCTTGATCGCGGTGATGATCTGGCGGACGATGCACAGCTCCGCGAATGCGCGGAATGAAGACAATTTATCGCTCCTGAAGTCGCGAATGGCTTTATACAAGCCGATCATTCCTTCCTGGATGATGTCTTCCTTATCTGCGCCAATGAGAAAATAGGAACGGGCTTTCATCCGCACAAACGGACGGAACTTGGTGATGAGAAAATCCAAGGCTTCCGTATTGCCGCTATGGACCAGACCGACAAGTTCTTCATCTGCCATTTCAGTAAAGTTACGGTTGCGAACTTGCTCAAAATTTTCCACGGGTGATCCCTCCGATTGGGTGAGCCTCGATATTTCCAGTATACAGGAAGAAAAATTTGAGCGTCAACAGTTCATTTAAGGCCGCGGCGCCATTTTTCAAAAATTTCTGCCACTTCCCCCTTGAGCGGGATTTTGGAAATGGAACGTTGCTCTTGAATCTCCCGCACTTTTTTGGCAATGCGCTTGTCGATTTCCTCCATTTCGATTTCCAGTTCGCGCGCAGAGATGCGCAACGCCCCTTTGGCGAAAATAACCCATTGTTCGGTTGAATCGGATGTGGCCACGTAAATTTGGTCACGCCGGCTGTTCAGGCTGGCCGCCAGTTTCTCGATTCGTTCATCGGCCGTCTCGCTTGACCGGGTGAAGATGACCTCCACATCGCTGTGGAGGTTTTTGGCTTCGATGCCGGGCACCAGATGGGCATCGAACACAACGATTACCCGCCAGCCTTTGAATCCTTGATACTCGGCCATCCGTTCGATCAGCTTGTCGCGCGCATCCGCTAGGCGTTCTTTTTTCAACGCTTTCAGTTCTTCCCAATCGCCAATGATGTTATAGCCATCCACCAGCAGGATATTCATGGCGTCACCCGAGTGGATGGCGCTTGCGGTAGACTTCGTACATCAACAGACTCGCCGCCACCGAAGCGTTCAAGGAAGTGACATGGCCGACCATCGGCAATTGGTAGAGAAAGTCGCATTTATCGCGCAAGATGCGGCTCATGCCTTTGCCTTCGCTGCCGATGATGACGGCAAGCGGCAAGGTCGCATCCATGCGCCGGTAATCCACCGATTCTTTGGCGTCGGTGCCGGCGATCCATACGCCGCGTTTTTTCAATTCATCGACCGTTTGCGATAAATTATTCACGCGCACGACCGGCACGTGTTCGATCGCCCCGGTCGATGATTTCGCAACGACGCCGGTCAAGCCCACTGCACGGCGCTGCGGGATGATTAAGCCATGGGCGCCGACTGCATCTGCCGTACGCATGATCGACCCAAGATTATGCGGGTCTTCCAATTCATCGAGGATAAGGAAGAACGGATCTTCTTGCTTGTCCTGGGCTTTTGCGAACAACTCTTCCAGTTCTGCATAGCGGTAAGCCGCGACTGCAGCGGCGATTCCTTGATGGTTCGTGTCGGTCAATCCATCGATTTTCTTTTTCGGGACGAATTGCACCAGCACCTTCTGCTCTTTCGCCAATTGCAGAAGTTCTGCAATGCCCTTTTTCTGGACGCCTTCCGCGATCCAGATTTTATTGATGTCGCGCTTGGCGCGCAATGCTTCTAGCACCGGGTTCTTGCCTCCGATGATTTCAGGCGTCTGCTCTGTCATTTGACCACTCCTCTCGGCTCTTCGGCGATGCTGATCGCGTAATTGATCAATTCATCCAGCCGCTCCTGCTCTTCTTTTAAATACAGCCAGCCGAGCACCGCTTCAAAGGCGGTGCTGAAATTATAAGTCTGGACATCGGTATTCCTCGGCACTGAACCGGATTTTGCGTTGCGGCCCCGCCGCATGACGGCAAGTTCCGTTTCTGTCAGGACGCCTTCATCGACAAAACGCTTCAAAATGAGCGCCTGGGACTTCGCCGAAACGAATGCCGTGGACGACCGGTGAAGGATATTCGGCTTGACGCGGCCTGCGTGGAGCAGATGTGCACGCACCGCTGTCTCATAAACGGCATCGCCCATATAAGCAAGTGCCAAGGCATTCAATTGGTCAACATCTTGTTTTCTCAATGCCATGCCACTTAGCCTCTCTTCCAGCGCGTGCCTTGTGCTGTATCTTCCAAAATGATGTTCTGCTCTTTTAATTGGTCACGGATTTCGTCAGCCCGTGCGAAATCGCGGTTCTTGCGGGCTTCGATACGTTCTTCCAGTAACGCTTCGATTTCCGCATCCAAAAGCTCTGATTGCGCGAACGGCAAGCCAAGAACTCCCGCCAGCTCATCAAACACACCAATGAAGGTTTGAAGAATAAGTTCAGCCGTCTGTTTCTCAAGCAGGTACGTATTTGCCAGTTTCGCCAGGTCGAACAACTTCGAAATGGCATTCGCCGTATTGAAATCATCGTCCATCGTTTCGATGAATTCCTGCTTGATCGCATCGATTTTTGACAGCCAAATATCGTTATGGTCGCCAAGGCCGGCCGAATGCTCCAAGCGGTGTTTGACATTGCCATAAGCTGTGCGGATCCGCTCCATCCCCGCTTGCGCATCTTCTACCAACCCTTTGGAGTAATTGATCGGATGGCGGTAATGAACCGACAGCATGAAGAGGCGCAGCACTTGCGGGTCGAGTTCTTTTAAAATGTCATTGACGAGCACGAAGTTATTCAATGACTTGGACATTTTTTCGTTTTCAATATTGATATACCCGTTATGCATCCAATAACGCGCAAACGGCTTGCCAGTATAAGCTTCCGATTGGGCAATTTCATTTTCGTGGTGCGGGAATGTCAAATCTTGCCCACCGGCATGGATATCGATCGTATCGCCGAGGTGTTCTCTCGCCATCACCGAGCATTCAATATGCCAGCCCGGGCGTCCCTTGCCCCATGGGCTTTCCCAGGAAATTTCACCAGGTTTTGCCGCTTTCCATAACACGAAATCCAGGGCATCCTGCTTTTTGTCCCCCGCTTCGATACGGGCGCCAATCTTCAGTTCATCCACTGATTGGTGGGATAATTTTCCATACCCATCGAATTTACGCGTATGGTAATAAACATCGCCTTGCGATTCGTAAGCATAGCCTTTTTCGATGAGCGCTTCGATAAACTCGACGATTTGCGGCATATGCCCTGTAACACGGGGATGCACATCCGCCTCTGCGCAGCCGAGCGCTTTCGTGTTGTCGAAATAGGCATTGATAAAGCGTTCCGCAATTTCCGGCACTTCTTCGCCAAGTTCATTGGCCGCTTTGATCAATTTATCATCAACATCCGTGAAATTCGAAACGTATTTCACGTCGTAGCCGCGATATTCCAAATAACGGCGTACCGTGTCATAGACAATGACCGGCCGGGCATTTCCGATGTGGATATAATTGTAAACGGTTGGCCCGCATACATACATTTTCACTTTTCCTTCTTCCAGCGGTACGAACGCTTCTTTTTGGCGCGTCAATGAATTAAAAATCTGGATACTCATAAGGTTTTCCCTTCTTCCTGTTGCTGGTTGTTTTGTCGTTTTAATTGCTCCAATTCCCGCTGCAAAGCGGCGATTTTCATTTCCATGCCATCGCATTTATCCATGACAGGGTCCGGCATATTCTGATGGTTCAGATCCGGCTTTTTCACTTTGACGCCGTCCTGGATGACGACTTTTCCGGGGATGCCGACGACTGTCGAATTCGGCGGCACGTCTTTCAAGACGACCGACCCCGCTCCGACTTTGGAGTTTTCACCGACCGTAATCGAGCCGAGCACTTTTGCGCCAGTCGCGACCAACACGTTATCTGCTAAGGTAGGATGACGTTTGCCGCGTTCTTTACCGGTCCCGCCAAGCGTCACGCCTTGGTAGAGTGTCACATCGTTGCCGATTTCACACGTCTCCCCGACGACGACACCCATCCCATGGTCGATGAACAAACGACGACCGATGACCGCGCCCGGATGGATTTCAATCCCCGTGAAAAAGCGGCTGATCTGGGAAATCGCCCGCGCGATAAAAAACAGTTTCTTCTTGAAGAAGAAATGCGCCAAACGATGGGCCCAGATGGCATGCAGCCCAGCATACGTCAGTACCACTTCAAAATAACTGCGGGCAGCAGGGTCTTGTTCAAAAATGACATCGATATCTTCTTTCAGTAATTTCCACATTCGGCTTGCTCCTTTCTGTCCCAATATAAAAAGCGCCCCTGTCAATTGCTTGACAGAGACGCTTTCCCGCGCGGTTCCACTCTGATTAAAAGGACGTGTCCCTTTCTCTCGAAGCCTTTAACGCAGGCAAACGTCTGGTCTACTTGATTCGACTCAGCACTCGGGGAGGCATTTCAGGAACGCAGCGGCCCAGGTCACTTACAGCCGATGATGACCCTCTCTTTGGAGCATACTTTCCTTACTTCTTCCCGTCAACGTTTTGATAATTGGTAAATTCATTGTACACGCTTATGCGCATAAGTCAAAACTTTATGCCCCTGCGTATTGGCCGACGCGCGCAATCGCTTTGTCCTTGCCAAGTAGCGCAATCGCATCCGGCAATTCCGGGCCGTGTGTTTGGCCTGTCGTCACGACGCGGATCGGCATAAAGAGGTTTTTCCCTTTATGGCCGGTCGCTTTTTGCACCGCTTTGATCGCGGATTTGATTTCAGCTGGCTCGAATGCCTCAAGTGACGCCAATTGCTCCTTGAAAGCGGCCATGACTTCCGGTACCTGCTCGCCGCTCAAGACTTCTTTTTCTGCTTCGCCGTAATGCAGGTCATCAGTGAAGAACAGCTCGGACAATTCGACGATTTCTGCGCCGAAGCTCAATTGATCATGGTACAAGGCGATCAATTTCTCTGCCCACTGGGCTTGTTCTTCGGATAGCTCTTCCGGCAGTTTGCCCGCTTTTTGAAGATGCGGCAACGCCAAGGCAACGACTTCTTCAAGCGACATTTGCTTGATGTATTGGTTGTTCATCCACGTCAATTTCTGCTTATCGAACATCGATGGCGATTTCGACAAACGCTCGGTGTCGAAAATGCGGATCAATTCTTCTTTCGAGAAGATTTCCTCTTCGCCTTCCGGTGACCAGCCGAGCAGCGCAAAGAAGTTGAACAGCGCTTCCGGAATATAGCCAAGGTCTTTGTACTGGGAAATGAACTGGATGATCGACTCGTCACGCTTCGATAGCTTCTTGCGGTCTTCGTTGACGATCAAGGTCATATGGCCATAAGTCGGGTGCTCCCAGCCGAACGAATCGTAGACCATTTGCTGTTTCGGCGTATTCGACAAATGCTCTTCGCCGCGGAACACATGGGTGATCTTCATCAAATGGTCATCGATGACCACTGCGAAGTTATACGTCGGAATGCCGTTCGTTTTCACGACGACCCAGTCGCCGACATCTTTTGATTCGAATGAAATGTCGCCGCGCACCATGTCATCGAATTTATACGTGACATCGGCCGGCACTTTCATGCGAAGGGAATAGGTTTCGCCTGCTGCTTCTTTTTCAGCGACTTCTTCGGCCGTCAAATTGCGGCAGGTCCCACTGTACTGAGGCGCCGCAACACCAGAGGCACGCTGGGCTTCACGTTCTTTCTCGAGCGTATCAGGCGTACAGAAGCATTTATAAATGTCGCCTTTTGCCAATAGCTCATCAGCGTATTTCTTGTAAATATCCAAGCGCTCCATCTGGCGATACGGCCCATATTCCCCGCCCACATCAATCGATTCGTCATGCTCGATGCCGAGCCATTTCAAGTTATCGATCTGGGACATGACACCCGTCTCGATATTGCGGGCAGTATCCGTGTCTTCGATGCGGACGATGAATTTGCCATTCATATGGCGTGCATACAAATAATTGAATAGCGCTGTGCGGGCTCCGCCGATATGTAAATGGCCGGTCGGGCTCGGTGCATAGCGTACGCGTACTTCTTGTGTCATTTGATTTCCTCCTAAAATTGCCTTAATCCTTTAGTTATTCTATCACTCCGGAACGTCCAGCGAAAGCGGGCGCTGATTGAGCAAAATGACCGCGAGCGCCGCGATTCCTTCTTCCCGGCCGGTAAAGCCGAGGTGTTCGGACGTCGTCGCTTTGACGTTCACTTGTGAAATATCCGCTTCCAATAGCTCCGCAATCGACTCGCGCATTTGCTCGATGTATGGGGCAAGCTTCGGTTTTTGCGCAATGACCGTACAATCGACATTGCCGAGTTCATAGCCCTGTTCTTTTACATATTCCCAAATATGCGTCAGCAATTTCTTCGAATCGGCATCTTTGAATTCCGGGTCTGTATCCGGGAAATGCTTGCCGATATCTCCTCCGCCGATCGCGCCGAGTGCTGCGTCCGTGATCGTATGCAATAACACATCCGCATCCGAATGACCGAGAAGCCCGCGGTCGTGTTCGATTTCAACGCCGCCTAAAATAAACGGGCGTCCTTCTGCCAATTGATGCACATCGTATCCTTGTCCAATTCGTATCATCATTATTCCTCCTGTAATCGACTCGCAAGAATCGCTTGTCCGTAAATCAAATCATCCGGTGTCGTCATCTTGACGTTGTCATACGTGCTTTCGACAATCTGTACCGGACGCCCCATGCGTTCAACGAGCATCGCCTCGTCCGTCCCGAGGAATCCGTCGGCTTTAGCCCGTTGCGCCGCTTCCATCAACAATTCATAGCGAAATGCCTGCGGCGTCTGGATCATCCACAGTTCCGCACGGTCCACTGTTTCCGTAATGACGCCTTGGCGGGCTTTTTTGATCGTGTCTTTTACCGGCACGCCGGCAATCGCAGCACCCGAAAAATTAGCCCGCTCCACCAATTCACGGACAACGACTGGGCTGATGAACGGCCGCGCAGCGTCATGCACAAGCACCACTCCACACGGCCCTGCCATCTCAAGGCCCGCACGCACGCTGTCCTGGCGCTCAGCACCCCCTGTAGCATAGCCTTTGACTTTCTTGATTCCATACCGCTCGACATACTTCTCGATCAGCTCGCGCTCATCTTCCTTGACCGCAAGCCACATGCCTTCGCAATCCGGGTCCCGGTCGAACACTTCCAATGTATAAATGAAGATCGGTTTGCCGGAGAGCTCAAGCAATAATTTATTGCGGTCGGCTTTCATTCGTTTCCCGCTGCCGGCAGCAGGCAACACGACTGTATAGTTCATGACAGACATCCTTTATTTTTTTGATCCGTTTTTCTTCACAGCCAGTCCCTTAGGCTTGGCAAAAATCATTCGCCCTGCAGAAGTCTGCAAGACGCTTGTCACCACGACATCGATCGCCTCGCCAATATGGCCTTTGCCTTCTTCGATGACGATCATCGTACCGTCATCCAAATAAGCCACACCCTGATTTTGCTCTTTGCCGTCTTTGATGACGACCACATGCATCTCCTCGCCCGGAATTACGACCGGCTTCACCGCATTCGCAAGGTCATTGATATTCAAAACAGGCACATTATGAAGTTCACACACTTTATTCAAATTAAAATCATTCGTCACAACTTTCCCGCCCATCTTCTGGGCAGCGCGCATAAGCTTCATGTCCACTTCAGCCGCATCGCCGAAATCCTCTTCCGTAATCATGATCGCCCCGACGCGCTCTGTCTGCAGGCGCTTCAGGATATCCAGCCCCCGCCTGCCCCGCGTACGCTTTAACGTGTCGGATGAATCCGCAATATGCTGGAGCTCTGCAATGACAAATTGCGGCACAACAAAGGTTCCCTCCATAAAGCCGGTCTCTGAAATATCCGCAATCCGCCCATCGATGATGACGCTCGTATCGAGCAATTTATAGATCGACTTTTCCGCCGGTTCATCTTCCGGCTTTTTGCCGTTCGCAAGCTTTGCAGGCGTGAGCACTCCCGCCAGTTCATCGCGCTTTTGGAAACCGACCTGGAATCCCAAATAGCCAAGAACAACGGAAAGAATGATCGGCGCCACTGTGGCAATCAAAGGCACATCAATGGTATTCAACGCAAATCCGATCAAAAAGGCAACCACCAAACCGATAATCAGCCCGATGGTGCCGAACAATAAATCCGCTGCCGGGGCATGGAGCAGTTTGCCCTCCATCCATTTCATGAAATGGACAATCGAATCGACGAACAATAAGGACAAGACATAAAAAATCGCAGCACCGATAATGGCAGCGACATACGGGTTGTTGATCCATGGATTATTAGAGATAGAAATAAGTTCAAAAGCATATGGCAAAAACAAAATACCGACCGTAGCGCCTATTAGTAAAAACAATAGCTGAATAATTTTCCGAAGCATCTATTCCACCTCCTTCTCTTGATATTATACACGTTTTAAATGCGAAACTCTCTGCATAACCTTGCCCTGCCGCTAATAGAAAAAAAGAGGCATTGCTGCCCCTTATTGTTGCGGGAATAATTCCTTCAACGCCTCGTTTATAGTTTCAACACCAACGACGCGGATTCCTTCCGGAAAATCCCAACCGCCCATATTCGATTTCGGGATTATGGCACGCTTGAATCCAAGCTTCGCTGCTTCCTGCACGCGCTGTTCGATGCGCGACACCCGGCGCACCTCACCGGTCAACCCGACTTCCCCGATAATGCAATCATCCACTTTCGGCGCAATATCCCGGAAACTCGAGACGATGCTCGCGAGCACCGCCAAATCGATCGCCGGCTCATCCAGCTTCACGCCGCCTGCCACTTTAATATATGCATCTTGTGACTGCAGCATCAAACCGACGCGCTTCTCCAGCACCGCCATTAATAACGATACCCGGTTTTGGTCAATTCCAGTCGCCATCCGCTTCGGATAATTAAAACTCGACGGCGTCACCAATGCCTGAATCTCCACCAGTATCGGCCGTGTCCCTTCCATGGAAGCGACAACCGTCGATCCCGCTGTGCCGCTTGAACGTTCCTGCAAAAACAGCTCGGACGGATTCAATACTTCTTTCAATCCACCTTGCAGCATCTCAAAAATCGCAATTTCATTCGTCGAACCGAAGCGGTTTTTCACACTGCGCAAAATACGGTACGTGTGGTGGCGTTCCCCTTCAAAATAAAGCACGGTATCCACCATATGTTCCAAAATACGGGGCCCTGCGATCTGGCCTTCTTTCGTCACGTGCCCGACCAGGAAAATCGCGATGTTTTTCGTTTTCGCTACTCGCATCAATTCCGCCGTACTTTCGCGCACTTGTGTCACGCTGCCGGGTGCAGAGGTCACTTCGGGATGATAGACCGTCTGGATCGAATCGACAATCACGAAATCCGGCGCTACTTCTTCAATCGTATGATGGATCAGCTCCAAATTGGTTTCTGCAAAAATCAATAAGTCTCCTGACACCGCATCCAGCCGCTCCGCCCGCATTTTTGTCTGGCGAATCGACTCCTCCCCTGAAATGTACAACACTTTCTTGCCAGCTTTCGCAAGAAGCGCCGATACTTGCAAGAGCAAAGTCGATTTCCCGATCCCTGGGTCGCCCCCAATTAACACGAGAGAACCCGAAACAATGCCTCCGCCGAGCACACGGTTCAATTCATCCATTTCCATTTTTGTCCTTGGCTCTTCTTTCGTTTCGATCGAATTGATCGGTGTCGCTTTTTGGGCGATTTGCGGCGCGCTATGTTGGAATACGCCCCTTGTGCCTTTCGGTGCTGCAACTTCCGTTTCTTCTGTCATCGTATTCCATGCTGCACAACCTGGGCATTTCCCCATCCATTTGGCAGATTCATAACCGCAGGACTGGCAGATGAACTTTATTTTTTTCTTCGCCATAGTTACCTCCTATATATAGAAAAAGCCCGCCGGAGACATATCCGGCGGGCGGGATATCGTTACGATTTCTCTACGGCCCCTTCGTTTGTACGGACGATGAATTCTTCGCCTTGTACATCGAAGATGATTTTTTGCCCGGCAATTGCTGTGCCTTTCAACAACTCTTCAGACAAACGGTCTTCGACATGTTTTTGAAGTGAGCGGCGCAAAGGACGTGCTCCGTATTCCGGATCATACCCCTCTTTGGCAATTTTATCAAGCGCTGCTTCTGTCAGCTCCAGATCGATGTCCTGTTCTTTCAAACGATCCGTCAATTGCTGCGTCATCAGCTCGACAATCTTGCGCAAATCGTTCTTTTCAAGTGAATGGAAGACGATCATATCATCGACACGGTTCAAGAACTCAGGACGGAACGCTTTCTTCAATTCCGCGAGCATCTTGCCCTTCATGTCTTTATAATCTGTTTTCGTATCTTCCAAGTTAAAGCCAACATATTTATTGTATTTCAATTCCTGTGCACCGACGTTCGACGTCATGATGATTACCGTATTGCGGAAATCGACGCGGCGTCCCTTAGAATCCGTCAAATGCCCATCTTCAAGCACTTGCAAAAGGATGTTGAAGACTTCAGGGTGAGCTTTCTCGATTTCATCAAGCAAGACTACTGAATATGGCTTTCTGCGGACTTTCTCCGTCAGTTGGCCGCCTTCCTCGTAGCCGACATAACCTGGAGGTGAACCGACAAGGCGTGAAGTTGTATGGCGTTCCATGTACTCGGACATATCGATGCGGATCATCGCATCCTCATCGCCGAACATCGACTCAGCCAAAGCCTTCGCCAGCTCAGTTTTCCCGACGCCTGTTGGCCCTAGGAAAATAAATGAACCAATCGGGCGTTTCGGATCTTTCAATCCGGCACGCGCACGGCGGATCGCTTTCGAAATCGAAGTCACCGCTTCATCCTGGCCGATGACACGGCTATGGAGGATCTGCTCTAGATTAAGCAATTTATCGGATTCTGTCTGCGCCAATCTCGATACCGGCACGCCTGTCCACATAGAGACGACTTTCGCAATATCTTCAACTGTCACTTCGGATTCTTCCTTGCCTTGCTTTTCTTTCCATTCTTTCTTCGTCTGGTCGAGCTCATCCTTCAACTTCTGCTCGGCATCGCGAAGAGAAGCCGCTTTTTCAAATTCCTGGCTCTGCACCGCTTCATTCTTTTCAGAACGCGCAGCTTCAAGACGCGCCTCAAGCTCTTTCAAATCTGGTGGAGTCGTATACGAACGCAAACGCACTTTCGAACCGGCCTCATCGATTAAATCGATCGCTTTATCCGGCAAGAAGCGGTCAGAGATATAGCGGTCAGACATTTTCGCTGCCGCAACAATCGCTTCATCAGTAATTTTCACGCGATGATGCGCTTCGTAGCGGTCACGCAAGCCTTTGATGATTTCGATTGATTCTTCAACCGTCGGCTCGTCCACTTGAATCGGTTGGAAACGGCGCTCAAGCGCTGCATCTTTCTCGATGTACTTGCGGTACTCATCCAATGTTGTCGCACCGATGCACTGCAATTCGCCACGTGCAAGGGATGGTTTCAAGATATTCGAAGCATCAATTGCACCCTCAGCTCCGCCAGCACCGATCAATGTATGAAGCTCATCGATGAAGAGAATGACATTGCCTGCTTGGCGTATTTCATCCATCACTTTTTTCAAGCGGTCTTCAAACTCACCGCGGTATTTCGTTCCGGCAACCACCGTACCCATATCAAGAACCATAACGCGTTTGTCGCGAAGTGTCTCCGGAATTTCATTATTAACAATCTGTTGCGCAAGTCCTTCTGCAATGGCAGTTTTACCGACACCAGGCTCCCCGATCAATACCGGGTTGTTTTTTGTTCTGCGGCTCAATACTTCAATCACACGCGTGATTTCGTCACTGCGCCCAATCACAGGATCCAAGCTTCCTTCACGCGCAACTTGTGTCAAGTCGCGTGCCAAACCATCCAGAGTCGGCGTATTGGCAGATGCATTCGGGCTCGTGCCAGTAGAAGCCTGTTCATTGCTGCCGAGCAGCTGCAATACTTGCTGGCGCGCTTTGTTCAAGCTGACACCGGCATTCCCAAGAACACGTGCAGCGACGCCTTCACCTTCACGGATAAGCGCAAGCAACAAATGTTCTGTGCCGATGTAAGAATGGCCGAGCTTGCGGGATTCATCAACAGACAGCTCGATTACTTTTTTAGCCCGCGGCGTATAATGAACGATCGGGCCGACGTCTTTTTCTCCGACACCGACTAGTTCTTTGACACCGTCTTCAATCAATTGTGTATTCACTTCAATCGCTTCAAGCGCTTTGGCAGCTATTCCGCCGCCTTCTCGGATCAAACCAAGCAAAATATGCTCTGTGCCGATCGATTCGTGCTTCATGCGGATGGCCTCTTCTTGAGCTAATTGAAGAACTTTCTGTGCGCGTTGCGTAAATCGGTTGAACATCATGCAAAATCCTCTCCTTTTTTATTTATCCCGTTATCGACTAACCTTTCCCGGAACAATTTCGCTCGGGCAAGGTCACGTTCCTTCGCTTCTAATGGACGCCCTGCATACTGCTGCAGAAACGCAGGCTGCATAAAGACCATCAATTCATTCAGTATCGACATGTCCACATCGGTAATTAGATTGAGGTCGATGCCGAGTCTGACATCTGACAAACAAGTCGCAGCTTCTTCCGTATTCAACAGGCGGGCATGGGTCAAAACGCCCAACGACCGGTAAACCCTATCTTCTAAGAGCAATGGGGAATTTGCATTCAAAGCTTCCCTTGCTCTTCGTTCCTGTTCAATAATTTGCTCGGTCATGTTTTGCAAATCCTGCAAAATTTCATATTCCGATTTCCCTAATGTTACTTGATTGGAAATCTGGTATACATTACCAAGCGCTTCACTTCCTTCACCGTAAATCCCTCTAACAACCATCCCCAGACGGGATATAGCCGGGATGATCCGGTTGATTTGGTGGGACATAGTCAAGGCAGGTAAATGAAGCATGACCGAAGCACGCATACCTGTACCAGTATTAGTAGGGCAGCTGGTCAAGTAACCAAATTTCTCATGAAAAGCATAAGAAAGATGATCTTCTAAAAGCGAATCCATTTTATTTGCTATATCATACGCTTCCTGCAAATGAAAACCCGACTGCAAACTTTGGATTCGCAAATGATCTTCTTCATTAATCATGATGCTAAGCTCTTCTTCATCAGACAATAATACCGCACTCGAATGTTGGCTATTAGCTAAATAAGGGCTGATCAAATGCTTTTCCACTAACACTTCACGTTGCAAATCATTCAATTCTTCAACGTTGATATGAGTAAACCCATATCCCAATTCTTTTCCTTGGTCCAATAAAACTGAAGAAACAGCTTTATCGACTTTTAATGCTTCATCTTCAGAAAAAGCGTAAGGAAATTTAAATTCTTCTAAATTCCGGGCCAGCCGGATTCTTGTACTCATTGCTATATCCACGTGCTCACCGTTATTAGCCATCCAACTGCTTGCCCGTGGTTGAAGGAAACGGTCAATTGCCAATGTCCCCACCTCCTTCAAGCTTCTCATTCAAGACTTTTACTTGATCACGCAGCCGTGCAGCTTCTTCAAAGTTCTCAGCTTGTATTGCAGCCTGCATTTGTTTTCGCAGTTCTTCTATTTCTTTTTTAATTTTCAACGTCGTCCCATACGAAGCAGGAATCTTCCCTGTATGTTCAGTGTTTCCATTCTGTACTCGCTTTAAAATCTCAGTTAGTTGAGGCGAGAAAGTGCTATAGCACTCAGCACAGCCAAACTTACCAAGACTCAAGAATTTTTGGAAAGTAAACCCACATGACGGGCATGTTGGAACTTCTTTTCTTTTAGGGCTAACAGCTGCTTGCTGCTTCGGAAACCAATTAGCTAATAAATTATGGATTGCCATCGGATCTTGGTCAAAAGAAAAATTGATATTATGATTTTCTGCTGCACAAACGTGACAAAGATGCCGTTCCGTTAAATGGCCTTGCTGGTTTTGCTTCACGATCACTGTAGCTGGCCGTTCCCCGCATTGTTCACAAATCACTTGATCACTCCTTGCCCATTCGACTCATATTGAATAGTAAACAACATAGCCACTAAAATTCGCGCCCGTACTTCATCTCGTACAGGAAGAGGCAGCCTGAGAGTAGACCGATCAATGGCACTCAAAATTAATTTAGCTTCACGCTTTGATATAACTTCTTCACTTAAAAGCCTCCATACAATATCTTCAGCCATAGTTTGTGAAGCACCAGTTTCCAATCGATTAATAATTTGAGCGATTAAATCTGATTTTTTATGAAGGCGTATTTTCCTGATACGAATATATCCGCCTCCGCCTCGCTTACTTTCTACAGAGTATCCACGATCTAATGTAAATCTAGTGTTTATCACATAATTAATTTGAGATGGAACGCATTGAAATTTCTCTGCAACTTCACTTCGCTTAATTTCAACATGGTCCTTACCGCTTATTTCGATAATCTCTTTTAAATAACCTTCAATTATATCTGAAATATTCCGCATCGCTTTCACCTCTTTAGCGTTTTAATGCGCTAATGATTGACTTTGACTATATTTGACTTAATTATACATAAGCGTTTTGCGGATATCAAATACTTAGTTTGGGACAGAAAAAGTCTCGGGTAGAATATCCCGAGACCCCTTATTCTTGATCCATCATCCGTTTCATAAAATCTTTAGTATGGCTCGATACTGAACGGGTTTTTTCTTCAACGTACTTAGTTCTCCAACGTGTACCTTCTTGCCACACTTCTACTACATCCCCATTATTTACATCGTGAGTGAAATTTTCCACAGGAAAGGTATATTGCTCAGCAGAGTCTTTCAATGAAACTAATACCGCAGTTCTTTTGTCGACAATTTTCACTTTGTATAAACCAGCTTTCATAAACCTTCACCTCATTTCTTTTTTCCCTTTATAATATAATTTCAATCCTTTTTTAAAATTTTCATACAAAAAAAGCCGTTACCGGAATGAACCGGTAACGGCTTTGCTGCTTGCCCAGCGACGTCCTACTCTCACAGGGGGAGACCCCCAACTACCATCGGCGCAAAAGAGCTTAACTTCCGTGTTCGGGATGGGAACGGGTGTGGCCTCTTTGCCATCATCACTGGACTTTTTTGAGCTTGTTCGCTCAAAACTGGATAAATCGACATTGGGGGAAACGTGCGTTTCAGTTGGTTGGTTAAGTCCTCGATCGATTAGTATTCGTCAGCTGCACGTGTCGCCACGCTTCCACCCCGAACCTATCTACCTCATCGTCTTTGAGGGATCTTACTTGCTTGCGCAATGGGAAATCTCATCTTGAGGGGGGCTTCGTGCTTAGATGCTTTCAGCACTTATCCCGGCCACACATAGCTACCCAGCGATGCTCTTGGCAGAACAACTGGTACACCAGCGGTGTGTCCATCCCGGTCCTCTCGTACTAAGGACAGCTCCTCTCAAATTTCCTGCGCCCGCGACGGATAGGGACCGAACTGTCTCACGACGTTCTGAACCCAGCTCGCGTACCGCTTTAATGGGCGAACAGCCCAACCCTTGGGACCGACTACAGCCCCAGGATGCGATGAGCCGACATCGAGGTGCCAAACCTCCCCGTCGATGTGGACTCTTGGGGGAGATAAGCCTGTTATCCCCGGGGTAGCTTTTATCCGTTGAGCGATGGCCCTTCCATGCGGAACCACCGGATCACTAAGTCCGTCTTTCGACCCTGCTCGACCTGTCCGTCTCGCAGTCAAGCTCCCTTGTGCCTTTACACTCTGCGAATGATTTCCAACCATTCTGAGGGAACCTTTGAGCGCCTCCGTTACTCTTTAGGAGGCGACCGCCCCAGTCAAACTGCCCGCCTGACACTGTCTCCCAAGCCGCTTAGGCTTGTGGGTTAGAAGTTCAATACAACCAGGGTAGTATCCCACCGACGCCTCCCCCGAAGCTGGCGCTCCGGGTTCTCTGGCTCCTACCTATCCTGTACAAGTTGCACCAAAATTCAATATCAGGCTACAGTAAAGCTCCACGGGGTCTTTCCGTCCTGTCGCGGGTAACCTGCATCTTCACAGGTACTATAATTTCACCGAGTCTCTCGTTGAGACAGTGCCCAGATCGTTACGCCTTTCGTGCGGGTCGGAACTTACCCGACAAGGAATTTCGCTACCTTAGGACCGTTATAGTTACGGCCGCCGTTTACTGGGGCTTCGGTTCGCACCTTCGCTTGCGCTAAGCACTCCCCTTAACCTTCCAGCACCGGGCAGGCGTCAGCCCCTATACGTCACCTTACGGTTTTGCAGAGACCTGTGTTTTTGCTAAACAGTCGCCTGGGCCTATTCACTGCGGCTCTCTCGGGCTATTCACCCTACCAGAGCACCCCTTCTCCCGAAGTTACGGGGTCATTTTGCCGAGTTCCTTAACGAGAGTTCACTCGCTCACCTTAGAATTCTCTTCTCGCCTACCTGTGTCGGTTTGCGGTACGGGCACCTCCCGCCTCGCTAGAGGCTTTTCTTGGCAGTGTGAAATCAGGGACTCTGAGGTCAAACCTCTTGCCATCACTGCTTGATGTATACAGAAACGGGATTTGCCTCGTTTCTCATCTCACAACTTGGACGTGCACAACCAACGGCACGCTCACCCTATCCTTCTGCGTCCCCCCATTACTCAAACGGCGGGGAGGTGGTACAGGAATATCAACCTGTTGTCCATCGTCTACGCCTATCGGCCTCGACTTAGGTCCCGACTAACCCTGAGCGGACGAGCCTTCCTCAGGAAACCTTAGGCATTCGGTGGACGGGATTCTCACCCGTCTTTCGTTACTCATACCGGCATTCTCACTTCTAAGCGCTCCACCAGTCCTTCCGGTCTGACTTCACCGCCCTTAGAACGCTCTCCTACCACGGACATCTCAGATGTCCATCCACAGCTTCGGTAATCCGTTTAGCCCCGGTACATTTTCGGCGCAGTGTCACTCGACCAGTGAGCTATTACGCACTCTTTAAATGATGGCTGCTTCTAAGCCAACATCCTGGTTGTCTAAGCAACGCCACATCCTTTTCCACTTAACGGATATTTGGGGACCTTAGCTGGTGGTCTGGGCTGTTTCCCTCTTGACTACGGATCTTATCACTCGCAGTCTGACTCCCAAGCATAAATCACTGGCATTCGGAGTTTGTCTGAATTCGGTAACCCGGGATGGGCCCCTAGTCCAAACAGTGCTCTACCTCCAGGATTCTCTATCTTGAGGCTAGCCCTAAAGCTATTTCGGAGAGAACCAGCTATCTCCAGGTTCGATTGGAATTTCTCCGCTACCCACACCTCATCCCCGCACTTTTCAACGTGCGTGGGTTCGGGCCTCCAGTAAGTGTTACCTTACCTTCACCCTGGACATGGGTAGATCACCTGGTTTCGGGTCTACAACTGCATACTCATTCGCCCTGTTCAGACTCGCTTTCGCTGCGGCTCCGGCTTCTCACCTTAACCTTGCATGCAATCGTAACTCGCCGGTTCATTCTACAAAAGGCACGCTATCACCCATTAACGGGCTCTAACTACTTGTAGGCACACGGTTTCAGGATCTCTTTCACTCCCCTTCCGGGGTGCTTTTCACCTTTCCCTCACGGTACTGGTTCACTATCGGTCACTAGGGAGTATTTAGCCTTGGGAGATGGTCCTCCCGGATTCCGACGGAATTTCACGTGTTCCGCCGTACTCAGGATCCACTCTGGAGGGAATGCACTTTCAGCTACGGGGCTCTTACCCTGTCTCGCGGACCGTTCCAGGTCGCTTCGCCTAATCCATTCCTTTGTAACTCCGTATAGAGTGTCCTACAACCCCAGAAGGCAAGCCTTCTGGTTTGGGCTGTTCCCGTTTCGCTCGCCGCTACTTGGGGAATCGCATTTGCTTTCTCTTCCTTCAGGTACTTAGATGTTTCAGTTCCCTGAGTCTGCCTTCTCATGTGCTATGAATTCACACATGGATACTGCTCCATTACGAACAGTGGGTTTCCCCATTCGGAAATCCCCGGATCACAGCTCACTTACAGCTCCCCGAGGCATATCGGTGTTAGTGCCGTCCT